>NZ_JRVC01000011.1 GCF_000807925.1 Novosphingobium subterraneum
GTCTGGGTGGGGGCGGCCTGCCCGGTCTGGGTTCGGGCGGCTTGCCGGGCAATCTCGGCGACCTGCTCAAGAAGAAGTGATTTCGAGTTTCGCAGTTCACACAGTTTGATTGAAAGGTAGTTCAAATGTCCGTTTCTATGCGTCTTTCGCGCGGTGGTTCGAAGAAGCGCCCGTATTACAAGATCGTCGTTTCCAACAGCCGCGCCCCGCGTGACGGCAAGTACCTCGAGCAGGTCGGCACCTACAACCCGCTGCTCGCCAAGGACGACGAGAACCGCGTGCGCCTGGTCGAAGACCGCGTGCGTTACTGGATCGGCGTTGGCGCGCAGCCGACCGATCGCGTTGCCCGCATGCTCGACAAGGCTGGCATCAAGGAGCGCAAGCCCACCAACAACCCGCAGGCTGGCGAACCCGGCAAGAAGGCCAAGGAGCGCGCCGAGGAAAAGGCCGAGAAGGCTCGTGAAGCTGCTGAAGCCGCTGCTGCCGCCTCGGCTGCTCCGGCCGAGGAAGCTCCGGCTGCCGAAGCTGCTGCTGAAGAGCAGACGGAAGCCTGATCTTGCGCGACCGGCCCGTCACGCTCGCCGCCATCACTGGCGCACATGGGGTGACGGGCGAGGTCCGCTTGAAGCTGTTCGGTGAAGGCGTGGCGGCGCTCAAGCGCTACCGCGCCTTCAACGATTCTGGCGATGGTTCTGGGCTGACCGTCGTAAAGCTGAAGGACGACGGCAAGGGCGGCGCGATCGCCCGCTTTGCCGAAGTGCCCGATCGCACAGCGGCGGAGAAGCTGCGCGGCACGGCGCTGACCGTGCGCCGCTCGGAAATGCCGCCCCTGCCCGAGGGCGAGTACTATCACGCCGACCTGATCGGCCTGCCGGCAGTCTCGACCGATGGCGAGGCGCTTGGCGAATGCATCGCGGTCGAGAACTTCGGCGCGGGCGACGTGATCGAGATTCGCAAGGCCGATGGCAAGAAGTTCATGGTGCCGATGAAACCGCAAGCGGTTCCGGAATGGACCGACGAGCGGATTGTGATTGAGGCGGGCTGGGTCGAGTAGTATATACGTCGCGTATATACGGAGGCCGTGATGGCACAAGACGACAAGGTCCGCGAAGAACGCAAGAAATTCAACATGCGGGTGTTCGGTTCTGCCCCTTGGCTGAAAGCCATCGAGAAGCAGCGTCACCGCACCAAGGTGTTCAGGTCGGGTAACTCTCTTGCCGTCCGCATCCCGGCTGGCACCAAGCTTTCCGCCGGAATGGAGATGGACCTTTTGGTCGAGGATGGGCAGTTCCTGTCCTACGAGCCTGTCGAGCAGCCCAAGCGGATGTTCAATATCGACAAGGTGGCGGGGTCGGCTACGAGCCTGAAGCCGATCCGGCGCGAGGATCGTATTTTCGAAGACCGCCCGCTGCGCAGTCGTGACTCTTCAAAGGACGAGCAGTGAAGTACCTGCTCGACAGCAACATCATCATCGCACTGGTCATGAACCAGGATTCGGGCGTCTATGCACGTGCATCGCAATGCGAGGCGGGTGAGATGGTGACGTCCGCCGTTTGCTATGCCGAAGTCGCCTACGGTTCTGCAAACGAGAAGCCGCCTGCGACTGAACAGCTTCGCGCGCTTGTCGAGGAAGTGCCCATACTGGACTTCGATTTCAAGGCGGCGCAGGCTTATGCCACACTCCCGTTCAAGCGCGCGAGCTATGACCGGCTGATCGCGGCGCATGCACTGTCACACGGGTTGATCGTGGTGACGGACAACGAGGCGGACTTCCGGGATGTGCCGGGGCTGGTGGTTGAGAACTGGACGGATTGATGTTCGATCTCAGCTCCCTCTGTGATGTATCTGGAGCCGACGAGTTACTCGTTGCCGCATGTACGGCGTTCATTGGCGCTGTTTTAGGGGCGGGAGCGAAGGTCTTGCCGTCCCTCGTTTGGCTCGGTCCACCGATTGAGCCGGTGTCCTTATCCGGCTTCGGGCTGGGCTGTCTTACTCCCATTGGATTGACCATCGCGCTAGCTGTCGTAGTCTCCATGATCGTGCCCGGCGTAGAAGAGTGCGCATCTAGCGATGTCATTGGCTATCCGCTGTTGGCGCTTCTGTTGGGCCCAGTCTCGATCTACGGGGCATTCTTCCTGACCTCCAAATTCAGTAGATTCAAATGACCTTCGCCGCCACCGTCCTGACCCTCTACCCCGAGATGTTCCCGGGTCCGCTCGGCGTCAGCCTTGCCGGACGCGCGTTGCGTGAGGGGACGTGGGCGATGGATGCGGTGCAGATCCGGGACTTTGCCATCGACAGGCACAAGACCGTTGACGACACGCCGGCAGGCGGCGGGGCGGGGATGGTGTTGCGGGTGGATGTGCTCGCCAAGGCGATCGACCATGCGCGGGAAGAGCATCCCGGCTGCCCGGTGATCGCCATGACGCCGCGCGGCAAGCCGCTGACGCAGGAGCGGGTGCGGGAGCTTGCCGAGGGGCCGGGCGTGATCGTCCTGTGTGGCCGTTTCGAGGGCTTCGACGAGCGCATTTTCGAAGGCCGCGACGTCGAGGAAGTCTCGGTCGGCGATATTGTTTTGTCCGGCGGCGAATGTGCCGCGCTGATGCTGCTGGACGCTTGCATTCGGCTGCTTCCCGGCGTAATGGGCGCGGCTTCTAGCGGGCATGAGGAGTCGTTCGAGAACGGCCTCCTCGAATACCCGCACTATACCCGACCCCAGGAATGGGAAGGGCGCACGATCCCTGAAGTGCTGCGATCGGGGGATCATGCGAAGATCGCGGCTTGGCGCAAGTCACAGTCCGAGATCGATACACGGTTACGCAGGCCGGACCTTTGGGAGCGCCACATCGGCGTTCGGGTCCAGTCTGCCTCTGGCGCGCAGCATGAAGTGCAGGATGATTGAAAATGAACCTGATTCAGCAGCTTGAAGCTGAAGCAATCGCCGAATTCAAGGCGAAGAAGGAAATTCCGGACTTCCGCGCTGGCGATACTGTCCGCGTTGGCGTGCGCGTCGTCGAAGGCGAGCGTACCCGCGTCCAGGCCTACGAAGGCGTGTGCATCGCGCGTTCGAACCGTGGCCTCGGCTCGAACTTCACCGTTCGCAAGATTTCGTTCGGCGAAGGCGTGGAGCGCGTGTTCCCGCTCTACTCGCCCAACATCGATTCGATTACCGTGGTGCGCCGTGGTGTCGTGCGTCGTGCGAAGCTCTACTACCTTCGCGGCCGCACGGGTAAATCGGCGCGTATTGCTGAGCGTAAGGTCACCAAGGCCTGAGCAACGCCCCGACGCGGATAACGTGTTCAGAAAGGCGTCCTGGCTCAGAGCCAGGGCGCCTTTTCTGCTTTCATACGCAACCATTTCGGGCCACCTAGGCGCATCGCAAACACGCCCCGGACGTGGAGCCGGGCCAGAGGATACCGAAAACCCATGCGTCACTTCCGCCTGCTCGCCGCCTGCGCGCTTGTCTCTTTCGTCGCTGCGCCTGCGCTTGCCCAACAGGGAACCCCGATGACCACTGCCGAGTCCGCTCCAGCCCCGGCCGAAGCGAAAGACCTGACGTTCGAGCGCGTGTTCGCCAGTCCGAGCCTCAATGGCCCGGCGCCGCGGGCGGTGAAGCTATCGCCCGATGGTCGCTACCTGACGCTGCTGCGCAACCGCGCCGACGACCGGGAGCGCTATGACCTGTGGGGCTTCGACCGCCAGACGGCTGAGTGGAAGATGCTGGTGGATTCGCTCAAGCTCTCGTCCGGCCGCCAGTTGAGCGAGGCCGAGAAGATGCAGCGCGAACGCCAGCGCATCGGCGATCTCAAGGGCATCGTGTCGTACGAGTGGAGCGCGGACGGCAAGTCTGTGCTGGTGCCGGTGGACGGCGATCTGCTGCTGGCCGGGCTCGACGGATCGCTGCGCAAGGTTGAAGGAACCAAGGGGGGCGAGCTGACGCCGAAGCTGGGGCCGAAGGGCGAGCACATCGCCTTTGTGCGCGACCGCCGTCTGTGGGCAGGGCCGGTGACCGGTGGGGCAGCGCAGGCGATCACACCGGAAGAGGCGAATGCCGACGTCCATTGGGGCGAGGCCGAGTTTGTCGCACAGGAGGAAATGAACCGCTTCAACGGCTTCTGGTGGTCTCCCGATGAAAGCCGCATCGCGGTAGAGCGCTTTGACGAAAGCATGGTCGGCGTGGTCACGCGCGCCGCTATCGGTGCGGAAGGCACCAAGACTTTCGATCAGCGCTATCCGGCTGCGGGCACGCCCAACGCCGAAGTCTCGCTCTACGTGATGGGGCCGGATGGCTCGAACCGCGTGCAGGTCGATCTGGGCAAGGACAAGGACATCTACCTCGCCCGCGTCGACTGGGCGCCCGATGGCAAGACGCTCTACGTCCAGCGCATGAACCGTGAGCAGACCGTGCTCGACATGCTCAAGGTCGATCCTGCGACCGGTAAGTCGAGCGTGCTGTTCAGCGAGAAGGCGGCGGACAGGCACTGGATCGATCTTTCGGACAGCTATCGCTTTCTTTCGGACGGCAGCCTTGTCTGGTGGTCGCAGCGCGATGGCTTCGGGCATCTGTACCGCTTCAACAAGGGCAAGTGGAGCCAGCTGACCAAGGGTGAGTGGGTCGTCACCGGCCTGGTCAGCGTCGACGAGAAGGGCGGCAAGCTTTACCTGACGGGCACCAAGGACGACGTTCTGGCGCAACAGGTCTATGCGATGGATCTCAAGGCGCCGGGCAAGCTGACCCGTCTTACCGAACTCGGCTGGGTCAACAGCGCGGGCATGGACAAGAGCGGCCAGACGCTGATGATCACGCGATCGTCGGACGCACAGCCGGCGCAGTCCTATATTGCGGACACCACGGGCAAGCGCCTGGCGTGGATCGAGGAGAACAAGGTCACTGGCTCGCACCCCTATGCGCCCTACCTTGCCAGCCATCGTCCCGCGCAATTCGGCACCATCCCAGCGGCTGATGGCACGCCGCTGCACTACATGATGATCACGCCACCGCTGGAACCCGGCAAGAAGTACCCGGTGTTCACCTACCACTACGGCGGGCCGACCGCGCAAGTGGTAGCCAAGGGCTTCCAGGGCGCGCTGGCACAGGCGATTGTCGACAAGGGCTACATCTACTTCGCGATCGACAATCGCGGGTCGGAGAACCGCGGCGTGAAGTTCGCCTCGGCGCTGCACCACGCGATGGGCACGGTCGAGGTCGAGGACCAGCTGGCAGGCGCCAACTGGCTGAAGAAGCAGAACTTCGTCGATGCCGACAAGATCAGCACCTTCGGCTGGTCTTATGGCGGCTACATGTCGATCAAGATGCTCGAGGCCAATCCAGGCGCCTATGCGGCGGGCATTGCCGTGGCGCCGGTGACCAAGTGGCAGATGTACGACACGACCTATACCGAGCGTTACCTGGGCGATCCGAACAAGCTGCCGCAAGTCTACGAGAAGTCGAACGCGCTGGCCGACACCGGCAAGATAAGCGATCCGCTGCTCGTCATCCACGGCATGGCCGACGACAACGTGGTGTTCGAGAATGCGTCGGCGATCATCGCCAAGATGCAGGCCGAGGCGGTGCCGTTCGAGATGATGCTCTATCCCGGCTACACGCACCGCATCAGCGGGCCGAAGGTGAGCCAGCACTTGTACGAGACGATTTTCCGCTTCCTTGACCGTAATGGCGCAGGGAGTGGCAAGTAGCCTCACTTCATGGGCCTAAAGCCCAAAACACTTGGCTGGTCGGAACCAGCCGCTAGGGAACGGCCCGTCCGCTGTTGAAGGGCGGGCCGCAGGAAGGGAATGGAAATGGGTTACCGGGTTGTAGTGGTCGGTGCGACGGGGAATGTGGGCCGCGAGATGCTCAACATTCTGGCCGAGCGCGAGTTTCCCTGCGACGAGATCGCGGCGGTTGCTTCGTCGCGTTCGCAGGGCACCGAGATCGAGTTCGGCGAAACGGGCAGGATGCTGAAAGTCCAGAACGTCGACAATTTCGATTTCACCGGCTGGGACATTGCCCTGTTCGCAGCGGGTTCGGGCCCGACGCAGGTTCATGCCCCCCGCGCTGCCGCCGCAGGCTGCGTAGTGATCGACAACTCGTCGCTCTACCGCATGGACCCGGACGTGCCGCTGATCGTGCCCGAGGTTAACCCGGATGCAATCGACGGCTATACCGCGAAGAACATCATCGCCAATCCGAACTGCTCGACCGCGCAGATGGTCGTTGCATTGAAGCCGCTGCACGATGCTGCGAAGATCAAGCGCGTCGTCGTCTCGACCTATCAGTCGGTTTCCGGCGCGGGCAAGGAAGGCATGGACGAGCTGTTCGAACAGAGCCGTGCGATCTTCGTCGGCGACCCGGTCGAGCCCAGGAAGTTCACCAAGCAGATCGCCTTCAACGTGATCCCGCACATCGACGTCTTCCTTGACGATGGTTCGACCAAGGAAGAGTGGAAGATGGTCGCCGAAACCAAGAAGATCCTCGATCCCAAGGTCAAGGTCACGGCCACCTGCGTGCGCGTGCCGGTGTTCATCGGTCACTCGGAATCGCTGAATATCGAGTTCGAGAACGAGATTTCGGCCGAGGAAGCGCAGAACATCCTGCGCGAAGCGCCGGGCGTGATGCTGATCGACAAGCGCGAGAACGGCGGATACGTGACGCCGGTCGAATGCGTGGGCGATTTCGCCACTTTCGTTTCGCGCGTGCGCGAGGATTCGACCATCGACAATGGCCTGAACATCTGGTGCGTTTCGGACAACCTGCGCAAGGGTGCGGCACTGAACGCGGTGCAGATCGCCGAGCTGCTCGGCCGTCGCCACCTCAAGAAGGGCTGATCATCGCATGACGGAAGCAACCACCGAGTTCTTCCCAGGCTTTGGCGGAGCGCAATTGGCGCTGCATCGCTTAGGCGCGGGAAGACCGGTGGTGCTTCTGCATGGCCTGTTTTCCTCCGCCGAGGTCAACTGGATCAAGTTCGGAACGGCGGCGAAGCTGGTCGAGGCGGGCTTCGAATGCCTGATGCCCGATCTGCGCGTGCATGGGCACAGCGCTGCACCGCATGACCCGGCCGCCTATCCCCAGGACGTGCTGGTGCGCGATCTTGAGGCTTTGGTGGCGCATCTTGGCCTGACAGACTTCGATCTTGTCGGTTTTTCGCTGGGCTCGCGAACCGCAGCGCGCGCAGTGATTGGTGGCATGAGACCGCGCAAGCTGGTTCTTTCGGGCATGGGACTCGAAGGGCTTGCCGGCTGGGCGCGGCGGCAGGACTTCTTCCTCGACGTCATCAATCGGTTCGGCACCATCAAGCGCGACGATCCGGCATACTTCTCGCAGCAGTTCCTAAAGACCATGGGCGTTGACCGGCTGGCGGCGCGGATGCTGCTCGGCACCATGGCGGACACCGATCCGGCAGAGCTTTCCGCGATTACCATGCCCACACAGGTGCTGTGCGGCGATCAGGACAATGACAATGGATCGGCCGAACGGTTGGCCGAAGCCCTACCCGATGCGACGCTGACGTTCATCCCCGGCACGCATATGAGTTGCGTGACACGTCCGGAAATGGGGGAGCGTCTGGCCGAATTCCTCGCCTGAGGGGACGCAAAAAAGGTTGTCAGAGCCCTCTTGCCGACAGCGTGCAATGATGGCAGCTTCGATCCCACAAACGAACGGGCCGGCAAGAGCCCTTTTCGGGATTGAGAATGCGAATGATCTGGAAGAGCCTGCTGGCGGCGGCTGCCGTCAGCGTTCTTGCCCCTTCGGCAGCTGAGGCGGCAACTGCCACCGTCAGCGCGGTAAAGCCCGAAGGTGTGGCTGAAGCGTTGAAGAACCTGGGGTATACTGCCGAACTCGCCAAAGACGCCAACGGCGATCCACTGATCAACACAGAGATCGGGGGCTGGCAGGCAGCGCTGCTGTTTTACGAATGCAACGAAAAGACCCATGACGGGTGCCAGTCGCTGCAATTCGTGGCGAATTTCACGCCCGAGAAGAAGTTCACTGCCGAAGACGCCGTGCGCTTCAACCGCAATACCCGTTTTGCCTCGGTCTCACTGGGCAAGGACGATGCCGTGATGATGACATGGGACATGGTCACCGGGAAGGGCATAGACTTCGAGGTTTTCTCCAACTCGGTCGATATGTTCCGCAGCGCCATGGATACGCTGGGCGCGGAAGTCTTCAAGTAATCAGGACCCCGCTTCGGCCACCCCGAAGCGAAGGGACGCAACCTCGGCAATCCGCAAGCAGGGCTAGCTGCTTCGGATTGCCTTTTCTTTTGTGACTTAACGAAACGGCGGTTCGTTAAAGGCGCGCAGCTTGCGGCTGTGGAGGCGGGGGCCTTCCTGTCGTAGCAGGTCACAAGCGGTCGTGCCGATGGCGAGATGGGCGGCGATGGCTTCCTCGTAGAAGCGGTTCGCCTGGCCCGGCAGTTTGATCTCCCCGTGCAGAGGCTTGTCCGAGACGCACAACAGGGTGCCGTAGGGCACGCGGAAGCGATAGCCCTGCGCGGCGATCGTGGCGCTCTCCATGTCGATGCCTACAGCCCGCGATAGCGACAGGCGGCGGGCGGAATGGGTGTAGCGGAGTTCCCAATTGCGATCGTCGGTGGTGACGATCGTGCCGGTGCGCATGCGCTTCTTGAGATCGGTGCCGCCTTCGCCTGACACGAGCTCCGCCGCCTTCTGCAGTGCCACCTGCACTTCGGCAATTGCGGGAATAGGGATTTCGGGCGGCAGGACGGGATCAAGCACGTGGTCATCGCGCAGATAGGCGTGGGCGAGGACGTAGTCGCCGATCTTCTGGGTCGGCCGTAAGCCGCCGCAATGACCGATCATCAGCCAAGCCTCGGGGCGCAGCACCGCGAGGTGGTCGCAAATCGTCTTGGCGTTGGAGGGGCCGACTCCGATGTTCACCAGCGTGATGCCCGACTTGTCCGGCGCCACGAGGTGGTACGCGGGCATCTGATGACGCCGCCAGGCGGTGTCGGACAGGCGGGCGCGGGCATTCTCGGTTCGTGCATCCAGGGAAAGGCCGCCCGCGCCGGTGAGGGCGATGAAATTCTCGCCATCGATCTGCTGCGCGGCCCAATCGACGAACTCGTCGACATAGCGGTGATAGTTGGTGAACAGGATGTAGCGCTGGAAATCGTCGATCTGCGTCCCGGTATAATGCGCCAGGCGGGCGAGACTGAAATCGGTGCGCAAGCCGTCAAACAGTGACAGCGGCAGCGGGCCATCGCCCACGTCATAATCGGCATCCGCGATTTCGTCGCCGATGTGGGCTAGGTCGGTGGCGGGGAAGTGCTGCGCCAGTTCCTGCGGGTTTATACGGCCGATCTGGGCGCCATAGGCACCGTCGAGCACATAGGGGAAGGGTATTTCCTGCCGCGAGGGGCGGACCGCGATCTCGACCTCGAAGCCTTCGCGGATCAGGTCGATCTGCTCCTTCAGGTAATCGTCGAACAGCGCGGGCCGCGTGACCGTGCACGAATAGTCACCACGCTGGGTGAGACGTCCGAACGCCCTCCCTGTCGATTCATGGCTTGGCTCCGCATTGAGGCGGACGTGCAGTTCGGGGTAGCAGTAGCTGCCGTCGGTCCGCCGCTGAGACGGGGGCAGGGTGCCGTGGTTGGCGTAGTCCGCTATGTCGGCCCTGAGCGTGGCGACGGCGTTGTCGTAGATGCGGGAAAGTTCGGCGACGATCGTTTCAGTTGTTTCCATCCCCACTTGTCTAGCGCGGCTGCGTGTCCCTGCAAAGACACAGCCATGCGCACGAAGTCAGCAATCCAAACAGGTCTTGCGCCTTGCAGGCGTTCGAATGATAACGCTGTCAAATATTGGGAGAACCACGAAGATGCGCCTTGGATTGAGTTCGCTTGCGATAATCGCGCTGATGGGAGCCGGCTCGGCCTCGGCCCAGAACACCACTGCCGCCGTGGCACCGATCATTGATGTTCACATGCACGCCATGGCCGAAGCGCCCTGGGCCACGCCCGTTTGCCCGAATCAGGCGCGCTTCGAAGCCTCGGATCCGAAGAATGGACCCGAAGCACCGTTCGGCTGGTCCAGCGAGGAGTGTTCGCCCAAGCTCTATCCGGCACCCAAGGGCGAGTACATGAAGGCAGTCCTGGCCGAGATGGAGCGCCTCAATGTGCGCGGCGTCGTCTTCGGCGATGTCGAGGCGGTGAAGACTTGGCAGGCGGCGGCGCCGGCGCGCGTCATTCCAGGAACTGCTTTCGGCCGGGTCGAAGGCGGGGATCCAGCCAATCAGCTCAAGATGCTGGAGGTTGCCTTCACCAAGGAGGGCTTCAAGGTCATGGGTGAGATCGGCTTGCAGTACGAAGGCATCTCGCCATCGGACATGCGCGTCGATCAGTACTTCGCGCTGGCAGAGAAGCTGGACATTCCGGTGGCGATACACATGGGCACGGGCGGTTCTGGCCGCGCCAACATTGCGATGCCGACGTATCGCGGCTCGATGGGCAACCCGCTGTTGCTGGAGGAATTGCTGGCGCGACATCCGAAGCTGCGGGTGCAGGTGATGCATGCCGGGTATCCGATGATCGACAACATGCTGACGCTGCTGCAGGCCAACAGCCACGTCTATGTCGATATTGCCGGACTGATCTGGAGCTACCCGCGCAAGGACGTGAACCGCTACATCGAGCGGCTGGTCGATGCGGGCTTTGGCGACCGCGTGTTGTACGGGACGGACCAGCTCGCATGGCCTGGGCTGATGGCTTACTCGATCGGGCTGATCCAGAACGCGGACTATCTGAGCCCAGAGCAGAAGCGCGACATTCTCTACAACAATGCCGCGCGCTTCCTGCGGCTGGAACCCGCGAAGTAAGGCCAAAGAAAAAGGGGCGCCCCGAAGGACGCCCCCAATTCTGTTGCCAAAAAGCGATGAAGCCTCACGCTTCGGTCGCTTCCTCGCCGCCTTCCAGCAGCTCGGCCGGGATTTCGCCCGGTTCTGCGTTCGGATCGTAGGCTTCGGTGAAGCCGCCGGTCTCGTTGTCGAACATCGCGTCGATGACGTTGACGCCCTTCGACTGCAGTTCGGCTTCGTCGGGCGAACGCGCGACGTTGACCTTGACGTTCACCGAGACTTCCGGGTGCAGCGAGACCTTGACGTCGTAGACGCCGAGGGTCTTGATCGGGCGTTCGAGCACGATCATGGCCTTGCTGACCTTGGCGCCCTGTTCGACCAGAGCGTCGGCGATGTCGCGAACCGAGACCGAGCCGTAAAGCTGGCCAGCGTTCGAAGCGGCGCGGATGAGCACGACTTCCTTGCCTTCGACGTTGCCCGATTCATTCTGGGCGTCTTCGCGGCGGGCGGCGTTTTCGGCTTCGATGCGGGCGCGGTTGGCTTCGAAGACCTTGCGGTTGGCTTCGTTGGCGCGCAGGGCCTTCTTGTTGGGAAGAAGGAAGTTGCGGGCGTAGCCGTCCTTCACGGTGACTTCGTCACCGATCGAACCCAGCTTCTCGATGCGCTCGAGCAGGATGATCTGCATGGGTAGCGCTCCTTACTTCACGATGTAGGGCAGGAGGCCGATGTGCCGGGCGCGCTTGATCGCCTGGCTCAGCTCACGCTGCTTCTTCGCCGAAACGGCGGTGATGCGCGACGGAACGATCTTGCCACGCTCGGACATGAAGCCCTGCAGCAGGCGCACGTCCTTGTAGTCGATCTTCGGCGCGTTCTTGCCCGAGAACGGGCAGCTCTTGCGGCGACGGAAAAACGGACGAGCCATGTCTTATTCCCCTTCGCGTTCGCGGCGACGGCTGCGCTCGCGATCGTTCTTGCGCATCATCACGGACGGGCCGGCTTCATGCTCGTCAACGCGGACGGTCATGTAGCGGATCACGTCTTCGTTGATCTGCGTCTGACGCTCGAGCTCGGCGATCACGTCGCCCGAAGCTTCGATGTTCAGCAGCACGAAGTGCGCCTTGCGGTTCTTCTGGATCTTGTATGCCAGCGAACGGAGGCCCCAGGTCTCGGTCTTGGTGACCTTGCCGTTGTTGCTCTCGACGATTTCGGTGGCGGCGGCCGCGAGCGTATCAACCTGAGCCTGGCTCAGATCCTGGCGCGCGAGAAAGACATGCTCGTAAAGCGGCATGCTTCGTGCTTCCTTATCTAACTAACCGATCGCTGGCTTGTCCGCGGGATTGCGGGGCCCCTCCGGCTTTCTTCGGTTTTCACGGGACATCCCGCGAAGGGGCGGCGCATAGCGATTCTGGCGTGGAAAGCAAGCCTGAACTTGGTCGGCAGTGGCTTGCCAAGGCCTGATGACTTGCCTTTAATCGCTCCATTAAGGGAGATGCAGGATGCTGGTCAAAGTCGAACGCCACGATGCCGTGGCCGTGGTTACGCTCAACCGCCCGGAAGCGATGAACGCCTTGTCTTCGGCTATGCGCGCCGAACTGGCGCAGGTGATGCGCGATGTCGATGCGGACGAAAGCATCCGCGCGGTCGTGCTGACGGGAGCAGGGGAGCGTGCGTTCACGGCTGGGCTCGATCTCAAGGAGCTTGGGTCCGATACCTCGAAGCTGGGCGATGCCAACGCCGGTGAGGCCGAACGCAATCCGGTCAAGGCGGTGGAGCAGTGCCGCAAACCGGTGATCGGTGCGATCAATGGTTTGGCCATCACCGGTGGCTTCGAACTGGCGCTGGCATGTGATGTGCTGATCGCCAGCCAGAATGCGCGCTTTGCCGATACCCATGCGCGCGTCGGAATCATGCCCGGCTGGGGGCTCTCGCAGAAGCTCTCGCGGATGATTGGCATTTCGCGAGCGAAAGAGCTGTCGCTGACGGGCAACTTCATCAGTGCGGATCAGGCCTGCGCCTGGGGGCTGGTGAACCGCGTGGTTCCGACAGCAGACCTCCTGTCCACATGCATTGCGCTGGCGCAGGACATGGCAAGCATCGAGCCGCGTATGACAACGGCTTACAAGGCCTTGATCGACGACGGCTACGCCTTGGCCTTCGCTGAGGCACTGGCGCTTGAAGGCCAGGTCTCCCGAGCAATGAACGGGAAGGTCGATGCGAGGCAAGTCGAAGCGCGCCGCCGCGAGGTAATGGAGCGGGGCCGCGCGCAGGGGTAAGGGGGCCGCCGGCCATGCTCGTCAGAAGCGCGCAGGCGAAACCGGCGGGGCAGCAGAGGCGGTCTGCTTCAATGGGGCGCCACAGAACAGGATCGAGGTCAGGTTTGTGGTGCGGACGGCGAGGTAGCTCAAGACCGCCAGCAGCAGGACAGCGCCGGCGCTGACCAGCCATTGGGCCTCGGCCGGCAGGGGTAGTGACCGTGCCTGCGGCAGGACGATCATCGCCCAGACCAGGTGGAAGAGATAGATCGCCAGTGCGCCGTTGACGAAGAAGGTCACGACCTTGCTCGGTCCTCTCACTGCCCAGGCCAGCAGGCGAAACAGCGCAAGCGACATGAGATAGGCCAGCGGCAGTTCGAGCGCGCGCAGCGCCAGCGTCCCGGCGAGGTCAGGATAGATTTCCTTGCCCAGCGCAGGTCGCATAAGCGGATCGAGCGGGACGTAGGGTACCAGCAGCACTGCGATGCCGGGAATGATCCAGCGGCTGCGCAGCGCGAAGATATGCTCGCCAAGCTGGCCGTGCCAGGCCACCACACCAAGCGCGAACCCCGCGGCGTGGAACACGTATTGCTGCCACAGCAGGGTCTCGCTCGGCGCGTTCGGGATCGGCGGGACCTGTTCGATTGCGTAACGCAACAGGCCCCACAGCGCGAGCGAGGCCAGCAAGACCAGCCCTCCGGGGCCTTCGAGCAGCATGGCGCGCCGGACACCGGAGCCGGGCTTCAAGCGCTGCATCGGCATGGCGGCATAGGTGACGCAGAAGCCCAGCAGCACGACCAGAAACCAAAGGTGATCGAGCGCCAGGGGCAGTCCGAGAAAGGTCGGCGATGCCTTGTGCAGTAGCAGGTCCTGCAAGCGGAACTGCACCGCGCCGAGTGTGATAAGGCTCGCCGCGAATGGCAGGCCAAGCCGCCGGGCCCGCTCCGCCAGCCACGCTTTCGTGCCTTTCCGTTCGCGGATCATGCCTGCAAAATACCCGGCCAGCATGAAGAAGGCGAACATGCGGAACACGTGTGTCAGCGAGGCCCAGCCACCGATCACCAGCGATTGCTGGAAGTCTGTTGCGGGCGGTGCGCTCTCGAAGATCGCCTTGGTCGCGACGTGAAAAGGCAGGCCCAGCAGCAGCAGCAAGGCACGGGCGGCATCGAGATGGTGCAGGCGTTTCGCGGGCGAGGACATCGTCGCGCTCTAGCGGTTCCCGCCCGTCTAAGCGAGATAGGCATTCCTATCGGTGGCATCGTCGACGGGCGGACGGCGTTAGGGTGAAAGTAACCACCGCCGTTTAGCCTGAGACGCTGAAAATCCTGCAACTTTTGCTTGAACGAAACTGTCTGATGGTCAGAGGCATATTCAGGGGCCTGGTAAAGCCGGGGGCAGTAGCAAGCGCTGACTGCCCTTCCGCGAAGCCCCCTGCCGGCTCTCCGGCCATGGATCATGTCGATTCAGCGGTCCGGCTTGCGGTTCTGGACGGGTTCGAAGAGGGCGGTCTGGGCTGGCTTTGGGCCACGGACGGCGAAGGCCGGTTGAGCTATATCACGCAGACGATTCTCGACCATGCACAGTCGTATATCGGGCGCCCTTTTCCGAGCGTGGTCGAAACCGACAACAGCGCCGCCGCAGGCCAGCCATCGCGTTCCCTGGCTTTCCAGTTCTCTGCCCACAGCCGGATATCGGATGTCATCGTGCGCTTTGCCGTCCGCCGTGATGACCAGCGTTGGTGGTCCTTGTCCGGACAGCCAAGGTACACGCCGGAAGGCACATTCACCGGTTACGTGGGCTTTGCCCGTGACGTGACGCAGGAATATGCGCGGCAACGCGAGGATGAGCGCGCCGCCGAATTCGATTCACTCACCGGTCTTTTCAACCGGCATCGCATGACGCGCAGGTTGGATGCCATACTGGCGGCCTATCGCGCTTCCGGCCGCTGCTGCAGCTTGCTGATGCTCGATCTCGACAAGTTCAAGCACGTCAACGATACGATGGGCCATCCCGCCGGGGACGAACTGCTGCGCCAGGTGGCCGAACGCCTGCGCAAGGTAGTCGGGGATCGTGGCGATATCGGCCGCCTCGGCGGTGACGAGTTCCAGGTCATCCTGCCCGACATCGAAGATCGTGGCCGTTTGGGCGAGCTGGCCTCCAAGCTGATCCAGATGATCTCGCAGCCATATGCCATCGAAGGCAAGCGTGCAGTCATCGGCACTTCGGTTGGTGTTGCCGTGGCGCCGCACGATGGCGAGGACCGCGAAGCGCTGGTGGCATCGGCCGACCTTGCGCTCTATGCCGCCAAGAACGGCGGTCGGGGGCAATTCCGCTTCTTTTCGGCCGAGCTCAAGGACGAGGCGCAGGAGCGCACGATCCTCACCGAAGATCTGCGGGAAGCACTGGGGCGCGGTGAACTGGAACTGCATTACCAGCCTGTCGTCCGGATCGCCGACAACTACGTGGTGGGATTCGAGGCGCTGATGCGCTGGAATCATCCCGAACGGGGACCCATCGCGCCTTCGGTGTTCATTCCGATCGCCGAAGAGAGCAACCTCATCGTTCCCTTGGGGGAATGGGCCTTGCGGCAGGCTTGCGCCGATGCAGCCCAGTGGCCGGACAATGTGCGCTTGTCGGTCAACGTCTCGGCCGTGCAGTTTGCCGTGTCCGGTTTCGTCAATGCAGTGGCGTCTGCAGTGGCGACGAGCGGGATCGATCCGGAGCGTCTGGAGCTCGAACTGACCGAAACCGTGTTCATGCGGGACAGCGAAGCGGTTGACGAGGTGTTTGCGTCGCTGAAAGGGCTGGGTGTGCGCCTTGCCCTCGATGACTTCGGAACGGGCTACTCCTCGCTCAGCTATCTGCGTTCGGCTCCGTTCGACAAGCTCAAGATCGACCGCAGCTTTGTCGAGACTTGTGCGGCTAAGGACAACAACAGCGCCAAGATCATCTCCGCGATCATCGGTCTGGCCGAGGCGCTCGGCATGGAGACGACGGTTGAAGGCGTCGAGGCGTTCGACCAGCTCGACGTGGTGAAGAAGCGGGGGGCCAAGCTCGTGCAGGGACACCTGTTTGCCCGTGCCATGCCTCTGGCCGAGGTGGAGGCAAAACTCGAGAGCGGCGATCTGAAGCTAGAGCCCAACGGTCCGAAGCGGCATCGCCCGGAGAGAAGGTCGGTATTCCGCCGCGTGACAGTGATCCATGAGGACCACCGCTACGAAGCCGTCATGCGCGACCTTTCTCGTACCGGTGCGCGGATCGACGGCTTGCTCGGCGTGCCGGTAGGGACCAGCCTTGTCGTCGACCTGGGCGGGGGGCAGCTGGTCGTCTCTATGGTGGTGCGTTCGGAGGAGGCGGTGATCGGCGTCGAATTCGAACAGCCCCTGACCAGCGATGGCGCTGGTGGCTTGTGCACACGTCACCGGGTGCCGCCATCGACGTTACAAGCTGCGGGCGCTGCTGCCGAACCGAAAGGCAAACCACGCTTCATCCAGGTTGCCGTGCCGGGCTCGCGCGAGAGAACCTGACAAAATTGCGCTGAACGGGACCCTTGCACTCGTCTCATCGTTCCCGCACATCGCACTTTCGATTTTCCGCCTCTGCAAGGATCCCAACCAGAATGCCTACCGGCCTTGTCGCCCTGCTTGACGACGTGTCCGTCATCGCCCGTGCCGCTGCTGCCTCGCTTGACGATGTGAGTGCCGCCGCAGCTAAGGCCGGGACCAAGGCCGCAGGCGTAGTGATCGACGACGCGGCGGTGACCCCCTCATACGTGACCGAATTCACCCCGGATCGCGAACTGCCGGTCATCGCGCGCATCGCCAAGGGCAGCCTGTTCAACAAGCTGGTGATCCTGCTGCCTGCGGCACTGCTGCTAAGCGCGTTCCTGCCATGGGCGATCACGCCCCTGCTGATGGCCGGGGGGCTGTTCCTCTGCTTCGAGGGGGCGGAGAAGCTTCTGGAAAAGCTGGGGGCTGAGAAACATGGCCAGACCCTGGAAGACCAACCGGCTGACGCAGCGTCATTCGAGAATGAACGGGTTTCCGGTGCAGTGCGGACCGACCTGATCCTGTCGGCCGAGATCATGGCGATCGCCCTAGCCGAAGTGGCTGATCAGGGCATCATTCAGCAGGCGCTGATTCTGGCGCTCGTCGGTGTGGTCATCACCATCGCGGTTTATGGCACCGTCGGCTTCATCGTGAAGATGGACGATATCGGACTGCATCTTGTGAAGCGGACCTCGGCCACGGCCAAGGCCATCGGCGGGTTTCTTCTGCGAGCGATGCCAGTGTTGCTGGCAGTGCTGGCCACGGTCGGCACGGCGGCGATGCTTTGGGTCGGCGGCGGCATCATCCTCCATGGGCTGGAGGTTCTGGGCATCTCGGGGCCGGCACACCTTGCACACGAGGCGCAGGATTGGGTGGAGCATGCAACGGGCGCACTTGGTGGAGTGCTGGGCTGGCTCACCTACGCGGTGCTTTCTGCCTTGGTCGGCGTGGCGCTTGGTACGATCGTCGCCTTTGTCGTGCATGCCATAGGCAAGGCGCGCGGAAAGCACTGACGCTTCAGGCTGCGCGGCGGACGGGCGCCTGCTTCGGCGAATGCCCCTCGCGATAGTGGCGGATGGCAAACTCGCTCACCAGGCGTTCGAACACAGCGTCGTGCAGGCGATGTTCGAACTCCAGCCCCGAGACCCGATCCCGGCTCCACACCACGAACGCCAGCTTGGGCTGGAGGCCCGGCAGCATCAGGTAGAGCGGTTCGTCGATCCGCAGCTTCTCGAGGCCCTCGATCCGCGCGCCGTAAGGATTGAGATCCTTAAGCATAACCGTTGACCGTGTTGCGCCGTGCTTGCAGCGAACCGGAAGCTCGATTCCCACGCGTGAGGCGCGGCGCTTTACATCGAGTTCTTCGGAACTGGTATCCAGCCACATGACAGGTCCTCCTCTGGTTTTAACCACATGGATAAGGACGGAGCGTCGGGACAGGATTTCAGGGCGGTACGTGTTTGCCACAAGACCCGTGCGTCAGTTGCAAGCGGCACAGCTTGATTTGCAAGTGTAACGCGAGGCCAGCTTGCGCTGGATCAAGGCTCCGACTGTTGAGGGCATTAATCACGCATCAGCTTCACAGGATGCCAAGGAGATCCTCATGACCGCCGCAAGCCTTGCCGAACTCGCCCCGCTTCGTCCCTTTGCAACGCGCGACGGCACGCGCCTGGATGTGCGTGCGGCCTTTTCCGAAGACGAGGCGGTGCTGGAAAGCTTCTTCGAAAACGTCAGCGCTGAGGACCGCCGCTTCCGTTTTCTCGCAGCAAGCCGCCATGTCGGACACGACCAGCTCTATCCACTGACCCATTGCGATCACTGGCGCACCGAAAGCTTCCTGGCATTTGATCATGAGAGCGGGGTGCTCGTAGCCTCGGCGGTACTCGCCTGCGACGCCAAGATGGAGACCGGGGAAATCGCTGTCTCGATCCGCAACGACTGGCGCGGTCGCGGCATCGGCTGGGCGATGCTCGACCTGCTTGGTGAAGAAGCGCGCAAGCGCGGGCTGCGGCGCGTGATCTCGATCGAGGATCGTGACAACCATGCCGCCATCGAACTTGAGCGCGAACGCGGCTTCGTGCCCCGTGCCATCGATGGTGACCCGCGCCTCTTGCTGCTGGAAAAGCGCTTCGACTGACGCAGTTCCTCGGGTCGCATCGAGGCTGCAGCCGGGGCAGGGGAAGGCCTGCTCCGGCTTTTGTTACTCAGGGTAATCGGGCGAGCATATCCCGCGCAAACAGCGAAAGCGTGTCGTCGCGCGCGCCCATGATTACGATCCGGTCGCCCGGGCGGGCAAGGACAACGATTCGGTCGGCGCAATCATCGCGCGAGGGGAGGTATTCGGCCTGCCCGCCGTGCTCGCGGATCATGCCGACGATGCGCTCTGACCCGACCGAGCGATCCACCGTTCCACCGAAGTAGACAGGATCGCACAGGATCGTGACGTCTTCCGGAGACAGTCGGGTCGCCAGGACTTCTGCGAGTTCGTGGCCCATCTGTCGCAGCGGACCATAGCCGTGCGGCTGGAAGAACGCGATCACCCGGCCCGGGTGGGCCTTGAGGGTGGCGAGAGTGGCCGCGACCTTTTCAGGGTTATGACCGAAATCGTCGATGACCGTGATCCCGCCGGCGCTGGTGCCGACGATGTCGAAGCGGCGGGCCAAGCCGGAAAAGCCTGCAAGGTGCCGAACACCGTCGTTCAGCGGTACTCCGGCGGCCTGCGCTGCAGCAAGGGCCGCCAGCGCATTGGCAAGGTTGTGGCGGCCCGGCACCTTGAGCGTGAGCGGATAGGCGGCGCCGTCGTTGCGGTCGATGACCGTCGCGGAGATTGAAGTGGGCCCTTCCGCAATCGTGCCTGGTTCTACGAAGATGCGCGCATTGCCTGCAAACCCGAACGTCACTGCCTTGTTTGCGCGATGTACCAGTGCAAGGCTTTCCGGGTCATCGGCGTTGATTACTGCAATCGCCGCCCGGCCGAGGAAATCGCCAAACAACTCGTGCAGTTCCTCAAGGCTCTTGTGATCGAGACTGACGTTGTTCAGCACTGCAATCAAAGGTTCGTAGAGCGCGATGGAGCCATCGCTCTCGTCAACCTCCGAAACAAAAATGCCGCCAGAGCCGACTCTTGCGGAGGCGAACGGTGCATCCGCCGCAACAAAGTTCTTCATCACCGCGCCGTTCATGATCGTCGGATCCCGCCCTGCGGCGGTGAGGATCCATCCGATCATCCCCGTCACGGTGGATTTGCCGCTGGTGCCGCCCACCGCAATGCTATGCGCACTCGCGTTGAACAGTCTCGACAGCAACTCTGCGCGGCTCATACGCTCACAGCCGAGCGCCTTGGCTTTGACGACTTCGGGGACAGTATCCTCGACAGCCGCCGAGGCTACGAGCACTTGGCCTGCCGAGGTCAGGCCTGAACCATCCTGCGCAAACAGCTTAAAGCCGAGCGTTTCCAGCCATGCGAACTTCTCCGGCGTCCTGCCCTGATCGCGGCTGCGGTCAGACCCTGCAACCTGGGCCCCCATTCCCCGCAGGATCAGCGCGAGCGGCAACATCCCCGAGCCGCCGATCCCGCAAAAGAACCAGTTGCGCGTGGTGAGATCGGAAGGGGCTGCAGGATCGGTCGTGGTCATGCCCTTGCGGTATGCGCCCGCGCGGCTGGTGACAACCATCCGATTGCCGCTTTTACCGCAGCGGAGAAACCGGCTAGGGAATGCGGGTGACCAGACGCATCGCCATCTGCGCGCCTTCGACGCCGTTCACACGGGAAGACGCCGCGCGCGTGATTGCCTTGGCCGAGGCGGAATCCCCCGAACTCGAACTTGTTTTCCACGAACAGTGCTTTGTCAGCGATGGGCACTTCGCCGGATCGGACGCACTGCGGCGCGCAGCATTCGTCGAATGCGCCAATGATCCCGCGTTCGAGGCGGTTTGGTTCGTGCGCGGTGGTTACGGCGCCAATCGCATCGCCATGGATGCGCTGCCCGAGCTCAGCGCGTCGGCCTATGACAAGCAGTATCTGGGCTACTCGGACGGCGGGACTTTGCTCGGACTGCTGTACCGCGCCGGCATTGGCCGGCAGGTCCATGCACCTATGCCGGTCGATCTGCGCCGGCCGGGCGGCGAGGCTGCTGTCCTGCGCACGCTGGATTGGCTAAACGGAGGTCGTGCCGGCCTTGAACCTTCGCTTGCCGGCGGGAAGCCCGCCGTCGCATTCAACCTGATGACGCTCGCAATGCTGTGCGGAACGCCACTGATGCCGAACCTTTCCGGGCACGTCGTGATGGTCGAGGAAGTTGCCGAGTACCTCTATGCGGTGGACCGGCTGCTGTTCCATGTCACCGGCAGCCTTTCCTTGGTTGGCGTGGCAGGGCTTCGCCTTGGCCGCGTCAGCGACGTGCCTGAAAACGACCGCCCCTTCGGTTGCGAGGTCGAGGACATGGCGCGACACTGGTGCTCGCGCACCGGGATCGCCTATCTCGGGCAGGCCGACATCGGCCACGATATCGACAACAAGATCGTCCCGTTCGGGCTTGCCTGAAGAGAACGGCGGCAATAGGGCGCGCGCCACAGTAGTGACGGCAACCAATTCGGGCGCGATTGAGGAGAGTTGCAATGCGAGCTTTCGTTTTTCCGGGGCAGGGCAGCCAGAAGGTCGGCATGGGCCTCGAACTCGCCGAAGCCAGCGCCGTGGCGCGCGAAGTGTTCGAGGAAGTTGACGACGCGCTTGGCCAGAAGCTTTTCCAGATCATGAAGGAAGGCCCGGAAGACGCTCTGACCCTTACCGAAAACGCCCAGCCCGCGATCATGGCCAACGCCATCGCCGTGCTGCGCGTGCTCGAGAAGGAAGGGGGCATCACGCTAGCAGAGAAGGCCGATTTCGTGGCCGGGCACAGCCTTGGCGAATATACTGCGCTTTGCGCTGCGAGCGCGTTCAGCCTTGCCGATACCGCACGCTTGCTGAAGCTGCGCGGCCAGTCGATGCAGGCTGCGGTGCCTGTCGGACAGGGCGCGATGTGCGCGCTGCTGGGGGCCGACATCGAGAAGGCGACTGCCTTGGCTGAAGCTGCAGCCGAAGGAGAAGTCTGCACTGTCGCCAACGACAATGATCCGACGCAGGTCGTGCTTTCCGGCCACAAGGCGGCGATTGAGCGCGCGGTGGCGATGGTCAAGGATCATGGCATCAAGCGCGGCGTGCTGCTGCCGGTGTCCGCGCCGTTCCACTGCCCGCTGATGCAGCCTGCGGCCGATGCCATGGCCGAGGCGTTCGAGAAGACTCCGCCGTCCGCGCTGCGCGTCGCGCTTTTCGCCAATGTCACCGCCGCAGTGGTGACCGATCCTGCGGAAGTGAAGCGCCTTCTGGTCGAACAGGTCACCGGCCGCGTCCGCTGGCGCGAAAGCGCGATGGCGATGAAGGATGCCGGCGTCGAGCAGTTCGTCGAACTTGGCGGCAAGGTCCTTGGGCCCATGATCAACCGCTCGGTCGCCGATGTGTCCGTCACCAGCGTCATCGGCATGGCCGACATCGAAGCCATCCTCAAGGAGCTCTGAGCCCATGGAAAATCGTCTTTTCGACCTTAGCGGCATGACCGCCCTCGTCACCGGCGCTGCCGGGGGCATCGGCTCCTCGATCTGCCATGCACTGGCAAAGCAGGGTGCCCGCATCGCCCTGTCGGGCACCAATCCCGCCAAGCTGCGCGCCTTCCGCGAGGAACTGAACGACACATACGGTCATGACCACGTCGAAATCACCTGCGATCTTTCGAACACCGAGCAGGTCGAGCATCTCGTCCCGGCGGCGATGGACACGCTGGGCAAGCTCGACATTTTGGTGAACAACGCCGGCATCACCCGTGACAACCTAGCCATGCGGATGAAGGACGAGGAATGGGACGCGGTCATCCGCGTCAACCTCGAAGCCGCGTTCCGCCTGATGCGCGCCGCGACCAAGCCGATGATGAAGGCCCGCTTCGGCCGCATCGTCACCATCACCAGCGTTGTCGGTGCGACCGGCAATCCCGGCCAGGTCAACTACGCGGCGGCCAAGGCCGGACTCGTCGGTATGTCCAAGTCGCTGGGTCAGGAACTCGCCAGCCGCGGCGTCACCGTGAACTGCGTCGCGCCCGGCTTCATCCGCACGGCGATGACCGATGTGCTGCCCGATGGCCAGAAGGACGCGCTCAACGCCCGCATCCCGATGGGGCGCATGGGCGAGGGTTCGGACATCGGCGCTGCCGTCGCCTATCTCGCCTCGAAGGAGGCGGGCTACGTCACCGGCCAGACGCTGCACGTCAATGGCGGCATGGCGATGATGTCGTAATGCTCTCCTGAGCCCCGCCACAGGCTGATTCTGGCGGTTTTATCCCCAACTTAGGGGACAAGAGCGGGGCCGGTGCTTGCCGAGTCCCGCCTCTGCGTTAAGACAGGTAGTCCGAACCAAACGCCGGGGAGCGTGATTCCCCGGTTCAGCCATATTCACGGGGCAGGGCCATCCGGCCGTTCCCGGGGGGATCGAGACGAGAATGAAGGCGACGATCGAACGCGCGACGCTCCTGCGCTGCCTGTCCCACGTCCAGTCGGTGGTCGAGCGCCGGAACACGATTCCGATCCTGTCCAACGTGCTGATCGAGGCCGCGCCCGACAACACGGTCCGTCTGATGGCGACCGACCTCGATCTCCAGATCGTCGAGACCATGGCTGCCATCTCGGTCGAGAGCCCGGGGGCCATTACCGTTTCGGCGCACCTGCTGTTCGATATCGCGCGCAAGTTGCCGGATGGCTCGCAGGTCAGCCTTGAGACGTCGGACAATCGCATGATCGTGAAGGCTGGCCGCAGCCGCTTCCAACTGCCGACGCTGCCGCGCGATGATTTCCCGGTGATCGTCGAGGGTGACTTGCCCACCAGCTTCGAAGTTCCCGCGCGCACGCTGGCCGAACTGATCGACCGCACCCGCTTTGCGATCTCGACCGAAGAGACGCGCTATTACCTCAACGGTATCTTCCTCCACGTTTCGGACGATGCGCAGCCCGTTCTCAAGGCCGCCGCCACCGATGGCCACCGCCTTGCCCGCTTCACCATTGCTCGCCCCGAAGGCGCAGAGGGCATGCCCGACGTGATCGTGCCGCGCAAATGCGTGGGCGAGCTGCGCAAGCTGCTGGAAGAAGTGCTCGATTCGGCCGTGCTGATCGACCTTTCCGCCAGCAAGGTCCGCTTCACCCTTGGCGGTGAAAACGGCGTAGTGCTCACCAGCAAGCTGATCGACGGCACCTTCCCGGATTATAGCCGAGTCATCCCGACCGGCAACGACAAGCTGCTCAAGCTTGATCCGCGCTCGTTCTTCGAAGGCGTCGATCGCGTGGCGACGATCGCCACCGAGAAGACCCGCGCCGTGAAGATGGCCTTGGAGAATGACCGCGTGACGCTTTCGGTCACCAGTCCTGACAACGGCACTGCTGCGGAAGAACTCCCGGCAAGCTATGCTGCCTCCGGCTTCGAGATTGGCTTCAACGCCAATTATCTGAAGGACATCCTCAGCCAGATCGACGGCGACACAGTCGAACTGCACCTTGCCGATGCCGGAGCGCCGACGCTCATCCGCCGCGATGATAAATCACCTGCGCTTTATGTGCTGATGCCGATGCGCGTCTGATGCTATTACGGTCCGTGCGATGCACGGACCGGCGGCCGGCACCGGTCTGATCACCATCGTCACAAGACACGATGTTGGGTTAACGAAAGTAAGTTTTGCCTCTCGTAGTGCCACTGTAGTGCCAATTACCGTATTTGAAGCGTCGGTTGATACTGTCTGCTCGAACAGGAGTGTCGAGGATGCAGAGTTCCCACGATCCGCAGGCGGTGGCCAAGAAGCTGGCTTTCTTCAACATCGGCAGCGAGGATCTCGCCCGCTTCCCTGAGATCGCATCGGCGTTGCGCAAGCACGCACCGCCTGCACTGGACAATCTTTACGACCAGATTTCCGCAACCCCGGAGACATCCCGCTTCTTCGGTTCGCGCGCTGCGATGAACCATGCTCGCGACAAGCAGATCGAGCATTGGGCCGGGATGTTTGGCGGCTCTGTCGACAAAGCCTATTTCGACAGCGCCGAGCGGATTGGCAACGTGCATGCCCGGATCGGACTTGAGCCGGGCTGGTATATTGGCGCCTATGCCTCCGTGCTCGAGAACATCGTAAACAAGATGTTCGCAGGCTTCACGGCAATCTTCCGTCGGCGGCAGGTGGCCAAGTCTGTCGGTTCCATGATCAAGCTGGCGCTGCTGGACATGGAGGTGGCGCTTTCGACGTACTTCAAGGCCGAGGAAGCTGCGCGAGTTGCGGTCATCGACGAAGTGAGCGCAACCTTGCGCGCGATGGCGGAAGGTGATTTTGCCACTCCGGTGCCGGATTTGCCAACCGCGTTTGCGGAACTGCAGAAGCATCTCGACGGCATGCGGGTCCAGGTTTCAGGCGTGTTGCGCAACGTGGCCGACACATCTGGCTCGGTTGACGTCGGGGCCAAGCAGATCCGCCAGGCTTCCGACGATCTGGCGCGCCGTACCGAACAGCAGGCGGCGAGCCTGGAAGAAGCATCGGCGGCGGTCACTGCGCTGGCCTCAACCGTCAATACGACGGCCGGCGATGCGGCGCACATGCACGATTCGGTTCAGCAGGCGCATGGCGAGGCGATGCGGGGCGGCGAAGTCGTCAGCGAAGCGGTCCAGGCCATGAACGATATACACAATTCGGCGCAGGAGATCGGCAAGATCATTTCTGTCATCGATGGCATCGCGTTCCAGACCAATCTGCTTGCGTTGAACGCGGGCGTAGAGGCGGCCCGTGCCGGAGATGCCGGCCGCGGGTTCGCGGTGGTGGCCACCGAGGTTCGCGCGCTGGCGCAGCGCACTGCGGACGCCGCCCGCGATATCAAGCACCTGATCACGGCCAGTTCGACACAGGTAGAGCGCGGGGTGAGCCTTGTAGGGCAGACCGGGGATACCTTTGCCCTGATCGTGGAGCAGGTCGGCCATGTCGCCCAGCTTGCCAGCAGCATCGCCGCGATGGCGCAGGATCAGGCTGGCAGCATTGGCCAGGTTCGCGAGACCGTGCGTGAGATGGACACCATGACCCAGCAAAACGCTGCGATGGTCGAGGAAGCCACGGCAGCGGCACGAAGCCTTGCGGGCGAGGCCAACCGCCTGTCTTCGCTGGTTTCGCAATTCAGGCTTGAGGGCAACTTCGGCCATTCTGCGAATGCAACGTTCCGCAACGCTGCCTGAATTAGCGTGAAAGCCGGCAGGCCCGCCCCCGAACGAAGGGGCGGGCCTGCCTGCGTCATTCTGCTGCTTCGAGGAGCTCCGCCCGCTGCGGGCCGCGGATCAGCACGCCCGGCGTCGCCCCGGTCCATTCTCCCTTGCGGAACGTCACCTTGCCGCCCTTGATGGTGTAGTCATACCCCTCGGCTTTCTGAAGCAGGCGCTTGCCGCCCGCAGGCAGGTCAAACGCCAACCAAGGCTTGAGCAACTTGATGTTGTCGAAGTCGATGATGTTGATATCGGCCAGGTATCCCGGTGCCAATATGCCGCGATCGTCCAGCCCGTAGAGCCTCGCCGTGTCGTGGCACTGGCGCTTCACGGCATGTTCCAGGCTGATCCTGCCGCCACGCTGGCGATCCCGGACCCAATGCTGTAGCATGAACGTCGGACTGGCCGCGTCGCAGATCGTTCCGCAATGCGCTCCGCCATCGGAGAGCGAGTTCACGGTATCTTCGGATGCTTGCAATGCCTCCAGGAAATCGAGGTTGCCATCGGCGTAATTCAGGATCGGCAGGTAGATGAAGCCGGTTCCGTCATTCTCCATCAGCTTGTCGTAAGCATAGGCGTCCGGCGCAACGCCTGCCGACTTTGCACGAGCGAGCACGCTGGCTTCGGCCTGCGGCTCGTAATCGAAGCCGTCGTCCATGATGAATTGGTTGTGCCAGCCTTGCGAGATCATCATCAGCAGGCCGATGATGTCGCTTTCCGGGTACTCGTTTGCTTCGGACAGGACTTTCTCGCGGAAGGCCGGGTCCTTGAGGTGGGCGAGTTGCTCTTTCCATGGCAGGTCGGCAATCGCCACATAGCTTGGCCGGAAGCGGAAGGGGTGGATCGTGCCCTGCCAGGCCATGATCACGCCGTTTCCGCGCAGAGCGATCTGGGCGACGATGTTTGCCCCTTGCGCGTTCTGGCGGCGCATTTCCGCAATCTGTTCCTCGAGCGGCATTTCCTTGGCGATGGACTGCAGCGCCGCATAGGTGACGGGCAGCCCGGTCTCACGGCTGAGCGCCCCCATCCAGCCGAATTCATCCCATTCGCGGCGCATGTCGGAAGCCATTTCGAACACGCCATGGCCAACACGGCCCATCGCGCGCCCGATCTCGATCAGCTCTTCCGCCGTGGCCGTGGTGCCGGGGACCACTTCACCGTCGACCGACTTGTGGATCACCGTGCGGCTGGTCGAAAAGCCGAGCGCGCCGGCACGGACACCTTCCTCGACGATCTCTGCCATCTTGCGGATGTCGTCCTCGGTCGGGATTGCACCCGGTTTCTCGCGATCACCCAGCACATATGCGCGTACCGCCCCGTGCGGCACGTGCGTGCCGATATCGACCGCGCGCGGCATCTTCTCCAGCGCATCGAGGTACTCGGGGAAAGTCTCCCAGTCCCAGGTCATGCCCTCGGCCAGCGCAGTGCCCGGAATGTCTTCCACGCCTTCCATCAGGCCGATCAGCCAATCGTGGCGATCAGGCGCGGCGGGGGCGAAGCCGACGCCGCAGTTGCCCATGACCACGGTGGTCACACCATGCCAGGAAGAAGGCGCCATTTCGGCGTCCCAAGTCGCCTGACCATCGTAGTGCGTGTGTACGTCCACCCACCCCGGCGCAACGACACGGCCGGTGGCATCGATCTCCTCGGCAGCATCGCCGCGCACAGTGCCGACGGCGGCAATGAGGCCATTCTTCACGGCAACGTCGCCGGTAAAGCGCGGCGCGCCGGTTCCGTCGACGATCGTCCCATTGCGGATGATCAGGTCATAGGCTGGCATAAGCTGGCTCCTTCTCCCCGCGCAGGCCGACTCAAGCTGGTCGCCTGTCGCGTTAACCGGGCGATTAAGTCAGAGGTTTGCCCGACGGTCAACTGTCCGGGCAGGGCGTTGCATCAATCATGGCCGCTGGCCCTAATCATCTCTTCGACGTCCACGAATTTCTCGCGCGGAGCATCGTCCCGTGCGCGCAACGTTTCGGCTTCCTCGATCTTCTTCCAGTCGTCGAAGCTGACCACGTCCAGCTTGCGGGCAGCTGCGAGGGCATCGAAGCCAACGCGCCCGGTCTTGCGTTGGCTCTGGGGAAAGTCCTCAGCGATCATTTCGACGATGCCGAAGCCATCCGGACGGTTGGTGCCGATCGTGCCCGAAGGCCCCCGCCGCGCCCAGCCCACGCAATAAAGGCCGGGGAGGATGCGCCCTTCGTCATTGGCAAAGCGGCCGGCGCGATCATCGAAGGGCACGCCTTCGATCGGCGAAGTCTGGTATCCGATGCACGAGATCACCAGGTTCGCCGGAATTTCGTAGAACTCGCCTGTGCCGACCGCGCGGCCCGCCTCGATACGCGTGCGCTCAACGGAAATCGCCTGCACCTGGCCTTCGCCCATCAGCCCCCGGGGCGAGGCGAAGAAATCGAATTCCACCTCCAGCGGCAGGTCGGCGCGATGGCTTTCCGGGATGGCCGCGAAAGAGCGCAAATGTGTCACGGACTTGCGGATGCCCGGTTCAAGCAGCGCGTCTTCCACTTCTTCGGGCAAGTCGCGCGGATCCACCCACGGGGCGGTGCGGGAAAGGTGGCCAAGCTCACCCAGTTCCTTGGGTGTCATCATGATTTGGTGAGGTCCGCGCCGCCCGAGGATGACGATCCGCTTGATCTTCGAGGCCATCAGCCGTTCAAGCGCGTGCGCCACGATGTCGCTTCCGGCAAACTCCTCGCGCGTCTTGGAAAGGATGCGCGTCACGTCGAGTGCGACGTTGCCCATGCCGATGACTACGGCGGTGTGGCCGGACAAATCAGGATCGAGCGCGGCGAATTCGGGGTGGCCATTGTACCATCCGACAAAGGCCGCGCTGCCGAAGACGTTTTTCAGATGATCGCCCGGAACGCCGATGTCCTTGTCACGTGGCGCGCCAGTGGCAAGCACGACCGCGTCGTACAGGCCCTGCAGTTCCGCAATCGAGACGTCCTGGCCAACCTTGACGTTGCCGACGAAGCGCACGTTGTCGGCAAGCGCGGTCTGTTCATAGCGCCGGGTTACGCCCTTGATCGACTGGTGATCCGGCGCGACCCCGAAGCGAATGAGGCCGTAGGGCACCGGCAGCATGTCGAAGATGTCGATGCGGACGTCATCGCCCCACTGCTTTTGCGCGGCTTCCGCGGTGTAGTACCCGGCCGGTCCCGAACCGACGATCGCGATATGCCGCATGGCCTCTCCTCAGCCTTTCGAGTCTTTCTTCGATGCTATCGTCAAGACAGCAAAAGGAAAGCGGGCCAGCGAGGTTCACGATCAGCCGCGGTGGATATCCTCGTCCAGGAAGGCGCGCAGCTTTTCGATGAAGCGGTCACGCTGGGACAGCATGAACAGGTGACCACCGCCGTGGAACATCTCGATCCGGCTGTGGGGAATGGCATTGTGAAGGAAATGGGCATTAGAGGCCGGAACCAGCTGGTCCTCCTCGTCGGCCATGATCATCACCGGCATGGACAGAAGCGGCAGGAACGGCACGCTGCTCCATGTCGCAAACGCCATCATCTGATATGAGAAGCCGAGCGGCGAGGGCGCCTTGGCCGCATTGAGCGAGACCTTTCCGCTGCCCCCACCATTATAGATCGAGGCGAGGTTTCGGCGCAGTGTCCGCTCTACCGTGTACTCACGTGGATCGGAAAGGTGGGCGAGCATGGAGCTATTGCCGGGCACCATGGTCGCGCCGCCGGATGCCGTGGCCGCAAGAACGATCCGCCCGGTCCGTGCGCGGTGCTGGAAGGCGAATTGCTGGGTCAGCGCGCCGCCCCAACTGATCCCGAGGATATCGACCTGTTCGATGCCCAGAAGATCGAGCAGCGACGCCGTGGTCAGCGCCATGCTCGGAATCGTATAGGGCAGTACTGGATCGGGCGAGCCACCGATGCCCGGCATGTCGAAGCAGATCACCTCGCGCTCTGGCAGCGCCCGGGCGACGGGGGCAAGCAGTTCGAGGTTCATGCCGATACCGTTGAGCATGAGCAGAGGGCGATATTGGCCTCTTCCGGCCCCTTCGTGCCAGCGCGCAATGTTGAGACGACGTCCGGCAACGCCAATCTTTGATTGTTTCGGTGTACTGTTCACTATGACCCCACGCTACAGCCGCTGACTAGCACCTTCGCACTCGCAGCAAAAGTACACGAATGCGGATCGCTTAACGCTTTCTCAAAGCACCGTCGTGCAAACACGCGCCATGCCGGGAGACGCTGAAACTCAACCAAACAGGCAAACTGCCACGCGCGACTTCGCGCGTACGCGCCGGCGGGAACGTCCTGTCGTCCCGGCAGCGCCCGAAGCAGGGGCCAGTTTTCTGTTTGGCAGCGATTCGGCGAACCGCCTGATAGCGCCGGAATGGCCGCAAATGGCCTATGTCATGCTGGTGCTTCCGCTGCTGGTTGCCGGTTTCAACCTGGTAATCCCGAACCCGCTTGCAGCACTCTTGGCGGTTGTCGCCGCTATTGCGGCGCACCTTTCGAAGCTCGCGGTGCGCCGTGAAGCGCAAAGCGAGATGGAGACCGGGCAGCGGATGGCGCTGATGGGCGTGGCAGTTGCCTTGCCCATGTTTCTGTTTGGCTCTGCCATGGGCGTCTGGGGCACTTCGGGTCAGATCGATTGGTTCTACTGCCTCGTCGCAGTGGCAACTATTTCGTTGCTGGCGACAGTGGTGCTCTCAGGCCGGTTGGTGGGCGTACTGGCGGCTCAGATCTCCGTGTGGTCGGGTGTCACCTGCGTAGCCAGCACGTTCGGCGGCTACTTCTCTTTGCTGGTAGGTGTTGCGATTGCCGTCGCAGCCTACCTGCGCCAGCGCAAGATCGACCTGCTGCTTCGCGAGAAGCTGGAGAACGACCAGCGCGCATCCACCCGCGCACAGGAAATTCTTTCCGATTATGAAGAGACGGGGCAGGGCTGGTTCTGGGAAACTGATCGTCGTGGTCAGCTGACATATCTTTCCACACCCGTTGCCGAGATTCTCGGTCGCAAGGTCGACGATCTGATCGGCCGTCCCTTTGCCGAGCTGTTCAACCTGTCCGAGCAATCGGGCGAAGGCGAACGTACGCTGGCCTTTCACCTCTCCGCGCGATCCAGCTTCGGCGAACTTGCGGTGCGGGCAGCGACAGCGGAAGAGGAGCGCTGGTGGTCGATCACCGGCCGGCCGACCTACGACACGTTCAACAACTTCACCGGTTTCCGCGGATCTGGCACGGATCTTACCGAAAAGCGTCGTTCACAGGAGCATGCTTCGCGGTTGGCGCACTTTGATTCGCTGACAGGCCTGTCCAATCGCTTCCGCATGTCGCAGACGCTGGAGAAGATCCTTCTCGCTCCGCAACTGCATCAGCGCGCCTGCACGGTCTTCCTGCTCGACCTCGATCGCTTCAAGCAGGTGAACGATACGCTAGGCCATCCTGCCGGCGATGCGCTGCTCAAGCAGGTCGCGCAGCGTCTGGAGCGGGTCGTGGGCAAGATGGGCCGTGTCGGCCGCCTCGGTGGCGATGAATTCCAGGTGATTTTGCCTGGCAAGATCGAGCGCGAGCAACTTGGCCATCTGGCCCAGCGCATCATCGAGAGCCTGTCGCAACCCTACTCAATCGAGGGCAGCCGCGTGATGATCGGCGCCTCGGTCGGCATCGCGCTGGCGCCGGACGATGGCGTGACCAGCGAGGCGCTGATCCGCAATGCCGACCTGGCGCTTTATGCAGCCAAGGATGGCGGTCGCGGACGGTTCCACTTCTATGCGCCGGACCTGCACAGCGATGCCGAAGAGCGCCGCCAGATGGAAGAAGACCTGCGCGATGCGGTCTCGAACGGGGGACTGGAGCTCTATTATCAGCCAGTCGTGCAGACAGCGACCGAGAAGATTACCGGATTCGAGGCGCTGCTGCGCTGGAACCACCCCGAGCACGGCTGGATCAGCCCGAGCCGGTTCATACCCATCGCAGAAGATACCGGTCTGATCGCGCCGATTGGCGAATGGGCGCTGCGCACCGCTTGTCAGGACTTGGCGCGCTGGCCCGATAACGTGCGCGTGGCGGTAAACGTCTCGCCGCTACAGTTCGCCAATCCGTCGCTTCCGGTGATCGTCACAAACGCGCTGGCGAGTTCGCAGGTTGCAGCAGAACGCCTCGAACTGGAGATCACCGAAAGCGTGTTCCTCAATGACGACGAGGGCACCGACCAGATGTTCAAGTCGTTGAAGGCCATCGGCGTGCGTTTGGCGCTGGACGATTTCGGCACAGGCTATTCCTCGCTGGGCTACTTGCGGTCTGCGCCGTTCGACAAGATCAAGATCGACCAGAGCTTCGTGCGCGGCGCAACCCAACCCGGCAGCCGCAACGGCGCGATCATTGCCTCGATCGTCAGCCTTGCCGAGGCACTGGGGATGGAAACGACGGCCGAAGGTGTCGAGACGCTGGACGAACTGGATCTGGTCCGCATGCTCGGCTGCAGCCACGTGCAGGGCTATATCTACGAGCGTCCGCTGTCGGCGATGAACGCCGCTGCCCGTCTTTCGACCGGCCTCATGGCTATCGCGCAAGGGCCACGTTCCGCGCGCGCCGCGCGCCAGTCCATGCTGCGCAAGGTCGTGCTCGATCACGGCGGCCATCGCTACAACGCGATGGTCCGAAATATCAGCCAGACCGGGGCGCTGATCGAAGGCTTGTGGAACGTGCCTCCGGGAACGATCTTCCGGGTACTGTTGGCAGAGAACCACGTGGTTACGGCAACTTGCCGCTGGTCAAGCGATGACCGCATGGGCGTGGAATTCTCCATGCCGCTGCGGCTCGACGAGGGCGGGCGCATTGCTGCCGTATCGGGCATTCCACCGGTCAAGAACGAACCCGAGCCGGTGGTTCAGCGCAAGGTGGGATGACTTCTCAGCCTAGCGCGGCCATCTTCTCTTCAGCAAGACGGTCGAGTTCGGCGCGGCTCTTCTTCTCCGCTGCCGTCTTCAACTGCCCGCAAGCTGCGTCGATGTCGCGCCCGCGTGGCGTGCGCACCGGTGCGCTGATCCCGGCTTCGAACACGATGTTCGCGAAGCTCTTGATCCGCTCCGGGCTGGAGCACTCGTAGGGTGCGCCGGGCCAGGGGTTGAACGGGATCAGGTTGACCTTGGCCGGCAACTTGTACTGACGGATCAGGCGCACCAGCTCGCGCGCGTCGTCGTCGCTGTCGTTCTTGTCCTTCAGCATCACGTACTCGAACGTGATGCGGCGGGCGTTCGAAGCGCCGGGATAGTCGGAGCAGGCCTGCAGCAGTTCGTCGATGCCGTACTTGCGGTTGATCGGCACGATCTCGTCGCGCACTTCCTTGGTCACCGCGTGGAGAGAGACCGCGAGGTTCACCCCGATCTCCTCGCCGCAGCGCTCCATCATCGGCACGACGCCGCTGGTCGAGAGCGTGATGCGACGCTTCGACAGGGCAAGCCCGTCACCGTCCATGACCAGCTTGAGCGCATCGCGCACATTGTCGAAATTGTAGAGCGGCTCGCCCATGCCCATCATCACGATGTTCGTCAGCAGGCGACCATCGGGGGTGTAGGCGCTGGCAGCTTCCTCGTCTTCATCGTCGAAGTCGAGCCCGGCCATCGTACCGCCAGCCTTGGGCCATTCGCCCAGCGCATCGCGCGCGAGCATGACCTGGCCGACGATCTCCCCCGGTGTCAGGTTGCGCACCAGGCGCATCGTGCCAGTGTGGCAGAAGCGGCAATTGAGCGTGCAGCCGACCTGGCTCGAAACGCAAAGCGTGCCGCGATCCGCATCGGGGATGAACACCATCTCGAAATCGTGCTTGTCTGCCGTGCGCAGCAGCCACTTGCGCGTGCCATCGGTCGAAACCTGCGCCTCGACAATATCGGGGCGGCCGATGACGAAGCGCTCCGCCAGCCATGGACGCATCGTCTTGGCGATGTCGGTCATCGCTTCGAAGTCGGTCACGCCGCGATGATAAAGCCAGTGAAACACCTGCTTCGCGCGCAGCTTGGCCGCCTTGGCATCAAGACCCGCGGCTTCGAATAGCGAGGCGATCTGCTTCTTCGGCAGGCCGATGAGGTCCACCCGTCCATCCTCGCGCGGCGTCACCTCGCGCGGCACCGGAACGGGATCAACGTGCCCAGCAATGGGCATGTTGGCGGGAAGCGAAGGGCTGGGATCGATCTGGCTCTGCATCGCGCGCATATAGTGATTCGAGGCCCCGGGCGCAAACCGAGGCTCGCGCGAACGCCTTGGGGGCGTCGGTGTTCCAGTATTTCATCGCCCGTGTACTGCACTTCATCGCATTTTATGTGGCTGAAATGTCACGGTTTCCTGTTGTGTGAGGTTCAGGAAACCGGATGCAGTTCCGCTCATTCCACCGGTCACTGTCGGGTCGCAACGACAACAGGACCGGCAGGAAGTTTTCGAATGGAGTGAGACATGAAGAAGATCTGCGCAATTCTCGCCGCCGGCACCGCCATCGCCGCCGCCCCTGCGTACGCGCAGGACGCTACCCCTGCCGAGGCGTTCAGCGGCTTTCGCGCTGAAGCTCTCGTCGGCTACGACCACAACCGCTCGGGCAGCAGCGAAGACGTCGACGGCGACCGTGATCTGAAGCAGTCGATCGACGGCGTCGAATACGGTGCTGCCATCGGTTACGATATCCCGCTTGGCACCAACCTGGTTGCCGGCGCCGAAGCCGAAATCACCGACAGCAGCGCCAGCTGGGACAACAACAACGACCAGCCGAACGTGTTCAATCTTGGCCGCGTAGAAGCCGGTCGCCAGTACTATGTCGGTGCCCGTCTTGGTTACGCGATGAGCCCGAGCACCATGGTCTACGTCAAGGGTGGTTACAGCAACGCCCGTTACAACCTGCAGGGCACGAACGGCACGACCAATCTGCGCCAGCGCCTTGACACCGACGGCTATCGCGTCGGCGCGGGCGTCGAGCAGAACATCGGCACCAACGCCTTCGTGAAGCTCGAATACAAGTACGCCAACTACAGCGAAGGTGAATTCGACTTCAACGGCGACACGCCAGACTCGAGCCGCTTCAACATCGACACCGACCGTCACTCGGTGACTGCTGGCGTCGGCATCCGCTTCTAAGCGTCAAGCTTGAAGACAAAGGGAAGGGCGGGCCGTCAAGGCTCGCCCTTTTCCTATCCGGCGCACCCCAGCGCCGCTGCATCCATGGCAGAGGCTGCACCGCCAAGCGTGTATACATCGCGGAACCTCCGTCCGTCCGCCCCTTGCGCTGTCACCACCACGCGCGGCGCGCTGCGCAAGGCGGCTACGATCCCGGCGTTGGCGCGCTGGTCCATCGGCCAGGCATCGGCCTGTCCCGCCTGCAGCGTGAAGTTGGCTTCGGGAAACGAGACGTTGACCGACGACCCCGGCGCCAGGCGCCTTGCAAGGCGCAAATGCACTGCACCGCGAATGCCGCGCTTGGGCCAGTAGCCCACGGTGAAGTAGGGCTGGAAAGTCTGCTCCCGCCCGTTGACCTTCTCCGCCATGGCAATCGCATAACAGCGCGGCACACCCGGATCGCGAAACGCGCCCCAAGTGCCGAACACGCCCAAGCTGTCGCGCGCGACGGCGGTCCCGCCAAGCACCAGTGCTGCCAGAACCAGCAGCCGCCTCACGGCTCCTCCCGTTTCGCGCCATCGAGCTGTCTTGCTGCTCGTTCCGCTTCTTGCGCCTCGCGCAGCTTTTCGCCCTTGGTCCGCCCGAACTTGGCCCGGTTGGCCTGCGCCTCAACCTCGCGCGAAACCCGCGCCTTGGCCTTGCGCGCTGCTCGGAGATTGACGACATCGCCCATCAGGCGTGCTCGATCCCGCGTTCCGAGCCGAACAGGACCGATTCTTCGCCGTCCTGGATCAGCGCAATTGAACCTTGCACGAGCGACGGCGCAATTGGTGCGCCGTGAAGGGGATGCACCGGATAGCCCGCCATGATCCCGCGCAACACGCGGCTGGAGATGCCGTGCATCACGACGATGTGATCGCCGCTCTCGTCGGTCAACCCCTCGAGCCAGCGGTTCAGCCGCGCCGCAATCATCGGGTAGTCCTCGCCATCGGGCGCCGGACGCAGCAGGTGGTCTTCGATCACGATCGGGCCGACCTCGTCCTCGACATCACTGTAGGATCGGCCGCACCACGATCCCATGTCGATCTCCTTGAGATCCATCGTCCGCTGCCCGGCGAACCAGTCTAGCCCCAGTTCCTCGGCAATCAGCGCCGCCGTCTGCAAGGCGCGCCCGGTGTCGGAGATATGCAGCGTCACTTGTGGTCGCTCGCCCAGTTCGGCCCGCAGCGCGCAGCCCATCGCCACCGCCTGCTCGAAGCCCTGCCGCGTAAGCGGCGTGTGGATGTGGTTCGCCTGCAGCCGACGCGTCGCATTATAGACCGTCTCGCCGTGGCGCATGATGTAGAAGCGACCCCGTTTCATGGGAACGCTCATAGCGCTAGGCTTCGGGATAGGAAACGCTCATGATTTCCCACTCCTTCTCGCCCGAAGGCAACCGCACCACACGCAAATCGCCAACCCGCGCCCCGCGCAAGGCCTTGGCAATCGGCGCGCTCCATCCGATCAGCCCCTTCGAGGCATCCTGCTCGTCATCGCCGACCAAGGTCAGAACCTTGCGGTTGTCGTCCTCGTCGGCAATCTCGACACAGGCTCCGAACAGCACGCGCGACCGATCCTCCTGCCGCGCGGGATCGACCACCCGCGCCGCCTTCATCCGCCGCGCAAGGAACGCCAGTTCCCGATCAATCTCCCGCATCCGCTTGCGGCCATAGAGATAATCGCCGTTCTCCGACCGGTCGCCGTTGCCGGCAGCCCAGCTAACGATTTCGACGATGGCCGGGCGCTCAGTGCCGAGAAGGTGGTCATAGCGCGCGCGTAGTGCCGCAAATCCGGCGGGAGTGATGGGGTGACCGTCAGGTTTCATGCCCCGTTTGTGGGCGAGGACGAGAATCTAAACAACAAATCCGCCCCATTTTTCCGCAGGACAAATGGGGAGGGGGGCCGCCCGCGAAGCGGTTGGTGGAGGGGCAAGAGAAAGAATGCCTCCGTCACCGGCTGCACCGCTGACACCTCCCCGTTTGTGCTCCGCAAAAACAGGTAGGATAGAGAACTGCGGCCTCAACACTAACCCATCCCGGGCTTGACCCGGGATCCCGCTTCTCAAGCGCCAGACCGAGGGATTGTATACCTTCGGCCGCCGAAAAACTCTCCGAACAGCGTTCTCACCTGCTCGGTCGAAAGGCTTTGCTCCGGCACCCTCTTAAAGGCGGCCCGTATCCGATCCCGTAGTGAAGGCATGGCCTGTGCCTCTTGCACAACACGCGCCGAATACTCGGTGGTCGAATCTGCCGTGAATGAGGCAAGCGTTAATAAGCTGCCACTGCGTGCCGTGACTGACCAATACAACCCGCAACGCTTGGCGCGAATGTACCTCTTCGGTTCAATCGTCAGAGACGCGATCTCGCCATTGTCGAACTGGTCCAGTCCGACCATTGCAGCATGAAGCTCTTCTTCCGACCGTATACCATGCTCAAAATACCTGCCCAAGATCAGCGTAGCCTCGCTCACCCCGGTTCCCGCTTCCCGATAAAGTAGCTCATCGGATTGCTCCCGCGATAGCTTGCATACTGCGGGTTCATCGCCTCATAGACCACCGCATTTTCCAGCACGCGCTGGACGTAGTTGCGTGTCTCGGAAAGCGGGATCTTCTCGATCCATTCCACCCAGTCGATACCGCCATTGCGCGGATCGCCATTGGCGCGCAGGAACTTGTTCACGTTGCCGGGGCCAGCGTTGTAGGCCGCCACGGCCAGTGGCCAAGAGCCGCGATAATAGTCGAGCATGCGCGCGAAATAGCCCGAGCCGAGCTGGATGTTGTATCCTGCATCCTGCGTCAGCGCCGAAGCGTTGTACGACAGCCCCAGCTTGCCCGCCTGCTCATTGGCCGTGCCCGGCATCAGCTGCATCAGCCCGCGCGCGCCGGCATGGCTGACCGCGTTCTGCGCGAACTGGCTTTCCTGCCGGCTGATGGCGTGAATGCCGGTCCACTTCGCCTCATAGCCCGGCGGCACGGGGATCAGCGGGAAGGCGATGTGCTGGAAATCGAGGTAGCCGCGCGCCGCCGCTGCCTGCCCGACGATCACGCCGAGGTCGCGCCGCCCCAACTCACGCGCCAGGTTCGCCACCATCATGTGCTGCGCTTCGGTCTGCTGCTGCTCGGCCACTTCCTTGAAGAAGCGTACGGTCGTCTTCCAGTCTCCATTGCGGGCGACCTCGCGCACGGCCAGTGTCAGTGGCTGGCTGTAGAAGCGGCTACGTTCATCGGGTGAGGGTTGGACGTTCGAGTCCCTGGCAAATTGCGGCACCGGACGGCCCAGCCTCTCGAGCGCCAGCAAGCCATAGAACTGGTCGCCATACTGCGCCGCCATCTCGAAGTACCGCCGGGCTTCGGCCTGCTGCCCGGCCCGTGCTGCGGCCTTTCCGGCCCAGTAGAAACCCTTCGAGCGCGTCCCCGGCGTGCGCGCCGCGGCGCCATAGCGCCAGAACAACGGCGCCGCCCCGGCATAGTCGCCGGTGTTGAAATACCCTTGCGTGCCGCCCAGCCACATCAGCGAGGTATAATCGTCACGCAGGCCATAGTTGAGCTGGCTGACATCCTCGCCAGGAGCAAAGGCATCGTCGATCCCCGCTGCGATGCGCATGGCCGCGCGGGCATCGCCCGACGTCGCTGCGCCACGCGCGTTGACCAGAAGTTCCTCGACCCACTTGTCGCGATCGAGCGGCTTGCGAGAGAGCAATGGACGGTTGGACAGCAGATCGCGCGCTGCTGCGCCCTGGCCAGACTTGCGCAACTGCCGCACGCGCTGAAAGATGAAACCGGGATCGGCATTGAACTGCCGCGCGGGAACGCCCGCCAGAATGCCGTAGGGATCGCCGCCTTGCATCGCCGCCAGCCGCGCCCCGTCGATGCCCTTGCGCGCAGGGCTGACCCACACGATCTGCCGTGCGGCCTGATCAGTCGATCCAGACCACAGCAACGCATCCATCCGCGCATCGTGATCGTCGGGCGTGAAGCTGGTGCCCCATGCGGCAAGCAGCGCAGTCTCGGCCGCATCGGTCATCGCCCCGCCGCGCCAAGCCGCCCGCGCGGCTTCCCGCGCTTCCGGTCGGCCGAGCTGCGTCAGGGCCAGCGCATATTGCGCGCGGCCAAGGTTGGTCAGCGGCGGCTTCTGGCTGAAATAGGCAACCAGCCGCGAAGGCTCGGCAAAATCGCGTTCCAGCGAAAGCTCGGCATAGCGCCGCAGCTTCTCCTCGTCGGGAAAGCCGGGATACGACAGCACGAAATTCGAGTAATCGGAAAAGCCGAAGCGGTTGGAACTGGACAGCAGCTTCCATCGTTCCACAGCAGCCATCATCGGCCCACCCTGACTGGCGGTGAGATTGGCGCGGGCGCGGTCCCAGTCGGATCCATCGGCACCGTCGGCGCCGCTCGCGTGCACTGCGCTCGAGGCGACCACCGTCTGGAGCAGAACCCCGGCAAATCCCCAGCGCAACATCAAGGCTTTCACGTCCATGCTGGACATACTATGGAGCGGCTCCTTATCACGCGCTGAACAGGCCCCCAGCGGGTTCGGATCACGATGAACCGAACTGCATCATGGGGTAAATTGAGGGGTATTGTCCATGTTTTCCGGCTCGATTCCGGCCCTAGTGACTCCATTTCGCGATGGAGCGTTTGACGAGAAAGCGTTTCGCCGCCTCGTCGACTGGCAGATCGAGAACGGATCGTCGGCGCTGGTCCCCTGCGGCACCACCGGCGAGGCATCGACCCTGTCCAATGCCGAACACCACCGCGTCATCGAAGTCTGCGTCGAACAGGCCGCGGGCCGCGTTCCGGTAATTGCCGGCTGCGGCAGCAACGATACGATGAACGCGCTGCTGCACATGAACTTCTCGAAGAAGTGTGGTGCCCAGGCGGCGCTCTGCGTCGCGCCATATTACAATCGGCCAAGCCAGGCGGGCATCATTGCTCACTTCAGCTACCTTGCCGAGCACAACGACCTGCCGATCGTGCTCTACAACGTGCCCGGCCGTACGGTGACCGACATCCTGCCGGAAACCGTGTGCGAGCTGGCCAAGCGCTATCCCGAGAAGATCATCGGCATCAAGGACGCCAGCGGCGACCTGTCGCGCGTGACCGATCATCGCATGGGCATCGGCAAGCACTTCTGCCAGCTTTCGGGCGACGATGAATTGGCGCTCCCGGCCAACGCTGCCGGTGCCGTGGGCTGCATCTCGGTCACCGCCAACGTCGCGCCGAAGCTCTGCGCCGAGTTCCAGGCCGCTTGTGCCGCCAACGATCTCGAAAAGGCGCGCGAGCTTAACGACAAGCTCTATCCGCTCCACTACGCGATGTTTGAGGATGCCTCGCCCGGCCCGGTCAAGTACGCGCTGAGCCGCGTCTTCCCGGATATCTCGGACGAACTGCGCCTGCCCATGGTTCCCTGCAACGACGCGGCCCGCAAGGCGGTCGACGCGGCGCTGCAGCATGCCGGCCTGATCTGACGCGTCGCGTCCGGAAAACTGCTGCCCGACAAAGTGCGAAGTTCCCCTTCCGCTTTGTCGGGCCAGCGCCTACATGCAGCCACATCATGGCACGTCCCGTACATCCCGAATTCGACAAGAAGAAGATTGTCGCCGAAAACCGGCGCGCCCGCTTCGAATACTTCATCGAGGAGAAGTACGAGGCCGGCATCGTGCTGACCGGGACCGAGGTCAAATCCTTACGCTTCGGTGAAGGATCGATTGCCGAAAGCTATGCCGAGGTGAAGGGCGGCGAAGTCTGGCTGGTCAACTCCAACGTGCCCGAATTCAGCCACGGCAACCGCTTCAACCACGTGCCCAAGCGCCCGCGCAAGTTGCTGCTGAAGGAACGGCAGATTGCCAAATTTACCGGCGCGGTCGAGCGCAAAGGCATGACGCTGGTTCCGCTTTCGATCTACTTCAACAGCCGTGGTCGCGCGAAAGTCGAGCTCGCGCTGTGCAAGGGCAAGAACGTCGCCGACAAGCGCGCGACGATGAAGGACCGCGATTGGAAGCGCGACAAGGCGCGGATCATGAAGGACCACGGCTAGGTCGATCCGGGGTGAGGCACTTCACCGACCGGCAAGGAAATCCGGTCTAAGCGAACAAACGGGCCCGTGGCGGGGCGGACGGGAAACGGATACAACAGACGCGCAATGTTCGAGCGGATCGTCAACTGGGCGCGGGCCAACATGCCAACGCGCGAGCAGATGGAGCAGAACCGCTTCGCGCGCCCGCTTGCCGCCCGGCATGAACTGTGGCGCTTCACGCGCCGTTCGGTGCCACGCGGAGTCGCCGCCGGACTTTTCATAGGCATCTTCGCGCTGATTCCCGGCATCCAGATCATCGGTGCGGCCTTGATGTGCGTGCCGTGCCGGGGCAACATCCCGCTTGCCGTGCTGATGACCTTCATCTCGATCCCGCCGACAACGCTGTTCGTGTTCCTTCCAGGCGCCATTGCCGTGGGCAACAGCTTCGGTTTCCACGCGGACTTCTCCACCGTGCAGGCCATGGTTACCAAAGGCGCGGGCATCGGCGAATGGCTCGTCTGGCTTGGATCGGATGCGGCGCCGTCCCTTGTCATCGGGCTTTTCCTGATCTCGATTGTTTCGGCCGCAATCGGCTATGTCCTTGCAGCGTTCGGTTGGCGCTGGTGGACCGCGCACAAGCGCAAGGTGCGCAACATGCGGGCCGCCGCGCGGGACTTTCCCGACTGATGGCGAACGTGGCCAGCGAAGGGGCGGCTGTGGTCACGCCGACCGTACCCTTGCGCGATTGGCTCATGCTATCAGGCGCGGTTACGGTAAGCGCTGCAGCGCTTTGGGGGATCTCCGGCCAACCGCTGCTCGCCGCCGGGTTTGCAGGAGGGGTCACTGTCATCGGCGCAGCCTTGCGCGTTTTGCTTCGCCCCCGCCAGGATGCAGTTACCGAGGATTTCGCCGTTCCGGATTGGACGGTCACCAATGCCGCGATCGCGCGCGACGATGTGGGCATCGCCATCACCGACAGGGCAGGGCGGCTGGTCTGCGCCAATGGCCTGATGGGGGCCTGGTTCGGTATCACCGCCGCACCGCCACGTCTTCCGGTCGAGCGCGGCTCGGTCGAGCTGCTCGAAGCTGCAACGCGAGCTGCGTGGCGAGATGGCTCTGCAAAGGCCGACGGCGTTGCGTACAGCCAAGGCACGTGGACGGCAGAGATTCAGCGCGTCGGCCGGGGCGAGGACTACCTCGTCTGGCGTTTCGTGCCGGTCGTCACGCAGGATCTTGTGGCAGACATGGCAGGGCACATCGCCGGCAAGGTCGGCCGCGCTCTCGCCCGCGAAGGGTTGCAGGCAGCCGTGGTCTCGCCCGAAGGCGTGATCCTCGCGGCCAACGCAGCCTTCGCCCAGCGCGCGACGGGTTCGGTCAGCGCCCAGATGGCAGGCGCCGATTTCGTCTCGTTCCTCGCCAGCGACGAAAGCGACCGCATCTACTACGCCCGCGAGGGCGGCAAGGGCACGCCGGTCAAGCTCGTCCACGTGCCGGTGGCCGACCCCGATGGCGTCGCCAACACCGATCCATCACGCACAACCTCGTTGTTCCTGCTGATCGATAACGGCGGCTTCGGGCAGGGCATCGGCGATGTCACGGCGGGCCTTCCGCAGATCGAGGCGCTGCTTGCCCGCCTGCCGCTGGGTCTGGCGATGACCGACCGTGACGGGCGCTTCCTTTTCGCCAACGCCGCATTCCTGCGCGCTGCCGGGCATGACGATACGATCCCGCCGCCATATCCGTCGGACCTTGTCATCCGGGAAGACAAGGGCGCGCTGGTCGATGCCGTGCGCCGCTATGCGCAAGGGCAGGCAACCGCAGGCGACGTGGCCGTGCGCTTGCGTGCCGCACCGGACGAGCCGGTCTCGCTCAGCCTTGCGGGTGTGCGCGGGCTTGGGGAAGGGGCCGTCCTTCTCAGCCTCAAGGATTCCTCGGAAGAAACCCGGCTCAAGCGTGAGATCGCGCAGGCGACGAAGATGCAGGCCGTTGGCCAGCTTGCCGGTGGCGTTGCGCACGATTTCAACAACGTGCTTACCGCGATCATCGGCTACTGCGATCTGATGCTGATGCGCCACACGCCTGGCGACAGCGATTACGACGATATCCAGCAGATCAAGGCCAACTCGAACCGCGCAGCATCGCTCACGCGGCAGCTTCTTGCGTTCTCACGTCAGCAGACATTGCGGCCGCAGGTGCTGCAGTTGCCCGACGTGGTCGCCGAAGTTTCCGCTCTTCTTAAACGGTTGATCGGCGAGAAGATCACGCTTGAAGTCGTGCACGATCGCGACCTCGGCTTTGTTCGTGCGGACCCCACACAGCTTGAACAGGTGCTGCTGAACCTGGCCGTCAACGCGCGTGACGCCATCAATGACAAGCTTGCCGCTACGGGGGCCAAGGGCGGTGGCGTGGTCAAGTTGATGACCCGGCGGGTGACGGCGGCTGACGTGCGCGCGATGAAAAGCGAGATCCTGCCGCTCGGGGATTACACTGCGCTTGTCGTCGAAGATAATGGTCACGGCATCAAGCCGTCGCAGATCGGCAAGATCTTCGAGCCGTTCTTCACCACCAAGGAGAAAGGCAAGGGCACCGGCCTTGGTCTTTCCACCGTGTACGGCATCGTGAAGCAGTCCGGCGGTTTCATCTTTGCCGAAAGCGAGGTGGGCAAGTTTACCCGCTTCAGCATCTATCTCCCGGTCCATGTACCCGATGCCAGCGAAGCGCCCGCGCGCCAGTTAGCAAGCCCCGAACCGAAGCGGGAATGGTCAGGCGGCGGCCGGATCCTGCTGGTTGAGGACGAGGACACCGTTCGTGCCGTTGCCGAGCGTGCGCTCGTGCGCCAGGGCTATGAGGTGACCACGGCGGCCGATGGCGAGGAAGGGCTCGAGGCGATCGGCCGGGGCCAGTTCGATCTGGTCGTGTCCGACGTTGTGATGCCGACGATGGATGGCCCGGCCATGGCCCGTGAGATCCGGGCACTCCGCCCGGACATGCCGTTCCTCTTCATGTCGGGCTATGCCGAGGAGCAGCTACGCCGCGAGATCGATATCCCGAACATGCATTTTCTCGCCAAGCCTTTCTCCGTCCAGCAGATCTGCGACGAGGTGGAGAAGGTCCTCAGGGTACGCTGAAGACTCCGGGGATTCCGAACATCGTCATCATCAAGGTCACAGCGTTTCTGCGCGCCTCCGTCCCCGACCCGACCATCCATCGAGTTGTCTCGACGAGACCATCGAGGAGCGGGCAACACAATCGCGCTAGTGCCTTACGGCTAACCTGTCACGTCTCGCCGCGCTACGTCGGGTCAGGTAAACGACGCCACGAGGTCATTGGAGGGCCGGCATCCCATCGTATGAAGTGGCGGAGCGGGAGGTATACAAACATCTTTGTTTTATAATGTAAATATCAAGGGTATTCGATTTGGTCATAGTTTTGGTCATATTTTCAAATCGGTTGGTGACGGTTCGCTGCGAAGGGCTCTGACCTGTCTGAGGTCTATGGCGGGAATCTGTGGTGAACGATAGAGAATGTGCCCTGCATCGCTGGACGGCTTCTGCCTTCGAACGCTAGGTTCGCGCCATGAACCCGGTAGAGATCGAAGAAGCTGTATCCAATCTTGCACTTGAGCCGTTCGATCGGGTCGAGTTCCCGTTCCAGTTCCTTCGGGCGTTCGGGAACAAGGACACGGCGATTGCGCGGCTGAAGGCGGGTAACACCAACCAGTCCGATGTACCCGGCGCGGTGCTTCAGCGCGGTAACATCCACATCGCTGCCTGCGCCCCCGGGGCAGTCGACGATACCTTGAAGGCGTTGCGCGAGAGCCCGAAGACAGCGTCGCAGAAAGTCAAGTTTATCCTCGCCACCGATGGCGAGGCATTTCAAGCCGAGGACATGAACGGCGGCGGCACGGTCGCCTGTTCATATGCCGAGTTCCCGGATCACTTTGGGTTCTTCCTGCCGCTGGCGGGCATCACCACAGTCGAGCAAATCCGTGAGAGCTCGTTCGACATCAAGGCGACCGGGCGGCTCAACAAGCTCTATGTGGAGCTATTGAAGGATAATCCGGACTGGGCCAGCAGGCGCGAGGACATGAATCACTTCATGGCCCGCCTGATTTTCTGCTTTTTCGCCGAGGATACCGATATCTTTCTCGGCGAAGGCCTGTTCAGCAAGACCATTGAGCAGATGAGCGCGCGGGATTCTTCCGACACGCACCTCGTCATGGCCGAGATATTCCGGGCTATGGACACCAAGCCCGCCGATCGCGAGGCTGCTGGCATCAAGCGCTATGCCAACCAGTTCCCCTACGTGAATGGCCAGCTATTCTCCGGCTCCACAGAGTGCCCGCGATTCAGCAAGATCGCCCGGTCCTACCTGCTGCACATCGGCAGCCTGAACTGGCAGAAGATTAACCCCGACATCTTCGGCTCGATGATCCAGGCCGTAGCAGATGACGAGGAGCGCGGCGCGCTCGGGATGCATTACACTTCGGTGCCCAACATCCTGAAGGTGCTGAACCCGCTGTTCCTTGACGATTTGCGTGCCAAGCTTGAGGAGGCGGGTGACAACCCGCGCAAGCTGCTGAATCTGCGTCAGCGAATGGCCAAGATACGGGTATTCGATCCGGCCTGTGGCTCGGGCAATTTCCTTGTGATCGCCTACAAGGAAATGCGAGCGATCGAGGCGGAGATCAACAAGCGGCGCGGCGAGCCAGATCGTCGCAGCGACATTCCCCTCACCAACTTTCGCGGCATTGAACTGCGCGACTTCCCGGCCGAGATCGCGCGGCTGGCGCTGATCATCGCCGAATACCAGTGCGACGTGCTCTATCGCGGCCAAAAGGAGGCGCTGGCCGAGTTTCTTCCGCTAGACAGCCAGAATTGGATCACCTGCGGCAATGCCCTTCGGCTGGACTGGTTGAGCATCTGCCCCCCCACTGGAACAGCAGTCCGAGTGCAGGCCGACGATCTTTTCAGTACGCCGCTGGATCAGGCTGAGATCGATTTTGAGAATGAGGGTGGCGAGACGTATATCTGTGGAAATCCGCCGTACCTCGGCAGTACTGGACAAAATAGAACGCAAAAAGAGGAAATTCGCGACATCGCGAATGGCCGGTCAAACTCTCCGGGTTTTTTAGATTACATCGCAGGATGGCTCATGAAGGCGGCAGACTTCATCAAGATTGTTGATGGGAAGGCTGCGTTTGTTTGCACTAACTCCATTTGCCAAGGAATAATGGTTCCAATTCTATGGCCAATAATTCTCAGTGACAAGGTGCGCCTGGCCTTCGCCTATCAATCTTTTAAGTGGAAAAACCTTGCATCAAATAATGCAGGTGTGATTGTCGTCATTGTTGGGCTCTCAACCGATGCAGTTAGTCCCGTGTTATTTGAGACTTCGGATGGTGATGTCCATACAAGGCGCGTGGTAGATAATATAAACCCCTACCTCACCGCAGGTGAAAATGTGGTGGTCGAGAAGTCTCGTATTCCAATGTCCTGTGTTTCCACAATGACGCGCGGCAACATGCCGTACGACGCTGGAAATTTTCTCTTATCAAGCGATGAGTTGGCTGCGCTTGAACTGTCTGATGATGAGAGATCGAAGTTTATTCGTAAAATTATCGGCTCGGACGATTTCATTAATGGGAAGCATCGATACGCGATCTGGATCGAAGACCAACATCTGCAAGAAGCCCTCGGCATCTCTGATTTTGCGCAACGAATTGAGATGGTTAAGAAATTTCGGCTGAGCAGTTCCGACAAGGGAGCTAATGCACTCGCAAGGAGGGCTCATCAGATGAAAACGCTCCAGATAGGAAATAATGCGACCATTATTGTGCCGGCAGTATCTTCTGAACGACGGCCATTTTTGCCCGTCGGTTATTTGGACAGTAACACTGCACTAACCAACCTTGCGTTTGCACTGTTTGACGCCCCCCTGTGGAACATGGCATTGATTGCCTCGCGACTGCATTTGGTGTGGATCGCTACCGTTTGCGGAAAGCTTAAAACTGACTTCCGCTACTCCAACACCCTCGGTTGGAACACCTTCCCTGTTCCCAGTCTGACCGACCAGAACAAGGTCGACCTCACCCGCTGCGCGGAGGATATCCTTCTTGCACGCGAGGCGCATTTCCCGGCGACGATCGCGGACCTCTATGATTCCGAAGCCATGCCCGACGACCTGCGAGCTGCGCACGATCGCAACGACGAGGTACTGGAACGCATCTATATTGGCCGCCGCTTCCGCAACGATACCGAACGGCTGGAAAAGCTGTTCGAACTCTACACCAAAATGACCGCGAAGGGCGGTCGCGGTAAGGCAGCATGATCTCGCGACGCGAACCGGGCTGGGATGCCAAGTCGATAAGCGCGGTGATTGCGCAGCACTATGGCGGGCGGCTCGCCAGCCTATTCGAGGCGCACGGTTGGCCGGAGCGCGGCCAATCCATGATGCCAGCGCAGGGACAACGGATCGTAAGTGTCTACGGCAGCGTCGAGGCGTTCGAGCGCGCGCATGAACGGGGCGTTGCGGGCAACTACGTCCTCAATCCGCTTGCCGCGCTGGAGGAGCCCTATCCCAAGGTCGTGCTAACGGCATATTGGGGGTTCACCCCCGAAGACTGGCCTTGCCTCACATTCACCGACGAGGGCCGCTTGCGCACGATCCTCGCCGAAACCGAGCCGGGATTTCTGGGCGTGGTCTATGGCAACAATACCGCCAGCGTGCCCAAGGAAATGCGCGGCAGAGTGATCGGCATTTATCAACTCTCGCATCGGACGGGGCACACTGAAGCGTTCCTCTCGCCAGCCGGGCTGAAGCGCAAGCTAGCCGTGGAGCCCAAAGCAGGTTCATGGAATCACGCCTTCCGCGCGCTTCGCGCGTGGCAGGTTGCCCCAGACAGCGCGCCATTGGTCGCTGACTTTGCCAACGAGACCTATGCGACCGAGAGGGGCATGGCGATCAGCCGGTACGGCGCCTTCCTGACGAGAGCTGAGGCCCGCAAAATTCTTGATCTGGAACTCGTGCCGAGGCCGCTGTTCGGCGCGGACATGATTTCGGATTTCGTGCTGGAGCCGGGCCGAGAGGCGTTGAAGCCAAGCCGACCTGGCCCTGTGTCCCAATCGGCGTACGTGGTCCGAGAGGCCGAAGGTCCAAAGCACCTCTACATTCTGCAACTGGAAGGCAGCGCGGATCACTTTCTAGGCTACCCCAGCGCGGGTAGGCGCATCATCAAGGTGGGCTTTTCGCGCAGCCCGGCGGTGCGCAGGGATGACCACAACCGCGCGCTGCCTGCTGGCGCTTTTTCGTGGCGGGTCCTCAAATCGACATTGGACGAGGGGCTGGAACCCTATCCCGTCGCCGCTCATGCCAAGGCCGGCGAGCAAGCTATGGTCACCGACCTGACCCATGCGGGGCAATCGCTCGGAGGAGAGTTCTTCCTTGCCGATGGTGAAGCGATCGAACGAGCTTGGGCAATGGGGAAGAATACGGCAGGAAGCGCGATAAGATGACCACCAAAAAGCCTATCCCCGCTGTCAGCTTCCAGACTTCGCGCAGTGGCGTCTCCGTCGAGGCCAACACCCTCGGCGTGCGCTTGATGCGAGAGCGCGCATGCATCGGCCTCAGCTTCGGTAACGACACCGAAAGGCTGCAAAAACTCTTCGAACTCTACACCAAATTGACGGGTAAGAAGGCAGCGGCATGACTGAGCCTGATCGCGTTTTCTTGCAGATGTGGGGGCCTACGCGTGAACACTTGATTGCCAGCCACGAGTTCTATGTGGCGGAAGCCAAGCGCCGTCTGCTCGACCAGTTCACAGACGAAAGCATGGAGGCCGACGCTAACGCGTTCGCAGACGCATGGCTCGCTGGTAAGCCCTTCGACCCCGATCGCGACGATCCCGGTTCCGACTATGAGCAATCATGGGATGAGAGCATCGGCTTTTATCAAAGGCTCTCTGATCTGCGAGACAATACGCGACTGAGCATCATCGCAGGCATGTTCCACGAGTGGGAAAAGCAGTTGCGCGACTGGTTGGGCCGGGAGCTTGGCCACCACGGCTTCGGCAAACATGCACATGCGGCAGTTTGGTCGGTGAAGCTCGATGAACTCTTCGATCTTTTCGAAGCCTGCGGTTGGGCGGTGCGCACGCTGGGATTCTTTGACCAACTGTCCCGTTGCCAGTTAGTCACCAACGTCTACAAGCATGGGAATGGGCCATCATTCAAGACCTTAAAGGTTGTCGCGCCAGATTTGGTGGGTAAAACCGACGGACTACCAGCGTTCTTTGTTTCTGCGCTGGACTACTCGTCACTAGCCGTCTGCAATGATGATCTGGCGTGCTTTGCCCATTCGATCACTGCTTTCTGGAATGAACTGCCAGAGAACATCTTCTTCTCTCAGGTGACTGAGGTGCCGAAGTGGCTCGATCGCGCGCTCCGCAAAGAACGAGAGGGAAGGCGCTGATGATCGGGCTCATTGATAGGCGGGTGGCAACATGAACGACGCGGTCATTGGCTTTGTCGGTGTGCTTGTTGGCGTCGTTGCGACCATCGGAAAAGATTTCGTTGCCTATTGGATCGGACGACGCAACTCTGGACGATATGCGGCTGTTCGTATCGTTTGCATCCTCGACCAGTTTGCTGAGAAGTGTGTCGACGTCGCTGGGGATGATGGCACTGCGGAAGGTAGGCCGGCGGGCAGGACCGCGAGCGGCGAAGAGTACTACGAGGCGCAGGTCGACCCGCCCGAACCACCTGTCTTTCCTGACGACATCGACTGGACAAGCATAAGCCCAGACTTGATGTATCGCATCCTTGCTTTACCCAATATGGCGCTTGGGACCGAACGGTTCATCTTAGCAGTTTCTGAACATTCATTTCCCCCCGGCTACGATGAGCTTTTCCAAGCTCGCTGGGAAGGGTATGCTGACCTCGGTCTTGAGGCACTCAGCATTGTTGACGCGCTGAGGCGCAAGTTCAATCTGCCCCAATCTTCAATCGCGATCGGCAATCCTGATTGGGACTCGACGAAGTTCCTTCGCCAAAAGAAGGGCGAAGTTTTGCATTTGAGGGCAGCCGAACGGGCCTCTAACAGAGCACTTCTGGAAGAGCTCGCTGAGATGAAAAACTAACATGACCACCTCAAAACCTATCCCCGCTGTCAGCTTCCAGACAGCGCGCTCAGGCGTCTCGGCCAAGGCCAATGCGCTGGGTATGCGCGTGATGCAGGAGCGTGCCTATAACAAGCGGGGTGAACAGTACCTGCTGATCAAGTCGCCGCCAGCATCGGGCAAGAGTCGGGCGCTCATGTTCATCGCGCTCGACAAGTTGCACAATCAGGGGCTGAAGCAGGCGATCATCGCCGTACCGGAAAAGTCGATCGGCGGCAGCTTTGTTGATGAACCGCTGAGCAGGCATGGCTTCTGGGCAGACTGGACGGTCAAGCCGCAGTGGAACCTGTGCAACGCACCGGGTGTGGACGAGGAGCGGGTGGATTCCTCGAAGGTCAAGGCTGTCGGCCAGTTCCTTGCCAGTGGCGATCCGGTGTTGGTGTGCACCCATGCCACGTTCCGCTTCGCGGTGGAGGCGCTGGGCATCGAGGCGTTCGACGACCGGCTGATCGCAGTGGATGAGTTCCACCATGTCTCGTCCAGCCCGGATAACCGGCTTGGCAGCCAGCTCGCCGCCTTCATCGCGCGCGACAAGGCGCATATCGTCGCCATGACAGGCAGCTATTTCCGTGGCGATGCCGCGCCCGTGCTGACACCCGAGGATGAGGCGAAGTTCGAGACGGTGAGCTTCACCTATTTCGAGCAGCTCAACGGGTACGAGCACCTCAAAGCGCTCAACATCGGCTATTTCTTCTATACGGGCCGCTACCTTGAGGCGATCGAACACTGCCTTGATCCCAGCCGCAAGACGATCGTCCACATCCCCTCGGTCAACGCACGAGAGAGCACCAAGGACAAGGTCGCCGAGGTCAATGAAATCCTGCACTACCTCGGCAAGTGGACAGGGGCCGACCAGGTGACAGGCTTTGAATTGGTGGCGCTTCCCGATGGCCGGGTACTCAAGATTGCCGATCTGGTGGACGACAGTGATCCAGCCCGCCGCGCAAAGGTTCTCGCTGCGCTGAAAGACCCTGCGCACAAAAACGACCGCGATCATGTCGACATCATCATTGCGCTGGGTATGGCCAAAGAGGGCTTCGACTGGATTTGGTGCGAACATGCCCTGACGGTCGGCTATCGCTCCAGCCTGACTGAGATCATCCAGATCATCGGCCGCGCCACTCGCGATGCGCCTGGAAAGGAAGTCGCCACCTTCACCAATCTGATCGCGGAGCCGGATGCCTCAGAAGCTGCCGTGGCGGACGCGATCAACGACACCCTGAAAGCCATCGCCGCCAGCTTGCTCATGGAGCAAGTACTGGCGCCGCGCTTCACCTTCACGCCGAAGAACAAGGGGCCGCTGCCCGATTTCGACTATGGCCCAGCCGGTTATCAGGAGGGCAAGACCAACATCGGCGTGAACGAGGAACGGGGCCAGTACCACTTCGAGATCGCCGGGCTGGTCGAACCGAAGAGCCCCGAGGCAAGCCGCATCGTGCAGGAAGACCTGAACGAAGTGATTGCTGCTTTCGTCCAGACCAAGACCGTTGCCGAACGCGGCATGTTCGATGAGGAAACTCCACCCCAGGAACTGACGCAAGTGGCCATGGGCAAGATCGTTCGCGATCGATACCCGGAACTGTCGTCGGAGGATCAGGAAGCTGTTCGCCAGCACGCGATCGCGGCCCTTAACCTAACCCAGAAGGCCAAGGGGCTGGCCATGGGGGCCGTTAGTGACGAAGACGGGGAAATCCGGGCGAACACTGCGCTTATCGATGGTGTCCGGCAGTTTGCCATGGACGTACGCGAACTCGATATAGACCTGATCGATAGCATCAACCCATGGCAGGCGGCTTATGCAGTCTTGGCCAAGTCGATGAGCGAAAGCACCCTTAAGCAAGTGCAGGCGGCGATCTCGGCCAAGCGAACCAAGATCACACCGGAAGAAGCCAAAGACCTTGCCGGTCGTGCCGTTCGGTTCAAAAGGGAACGAGGGCGGCTACCCTCGATCACCGCAGCGGATGCGTGGGAGCAGCGTTTGGCCGAGGGTGCGGCAGCTTTCATGCGATTCAAGGAGGAGGGACGCTATGAGTGACCTTGGCCTTGACGATCTGGCTGCGGAGCTTGCCGATTTTGCCCCCGCCAAAAAGAAGCAAGCCACCTACACGGCGCGCGAGGAACGCATCATCGCCGGGTTCGAGGATATCGAACGCTTCTATGAGGAACACGGCCGCCTGCCCCAGCACGGCGAAGACCGCGACATCTTCGAACGCCTCCATGCGGTGCGGCTAGACCGGCTACGGGAGCTTGAGGATTGCCGCACGTTGCTTGCGGGCTTGGACAAGCACGCTCTTCTCGATCGCGCCGCTGTCGTTTCGATGGACGAGGATGACCTTGATCCCGATGACCTGATGGCTGAGCTTTCAGGGCTGGGCGAAGGCGATGATATCACCACGCTGCGCCACGTTCGATCGGCCGAGGAAAAGCGGGCGGCTGAGGAGGTGGCGCGGCGGGACAAGTGTCACGACTTCGAGAAGTTCGAACCTTTGTTCAAGCAGGTAAAGGATGACCTGGCGAACGGTAGCCGCATCACTCGGCCCTTCGAGCTGAAGGCGGAGATTCGGCCTGGCGCTTTCTTCATTGTGTTTGGCCAGATTTGCTACGTCGCGGAAATGGGCGAGGTGTTCACCAACCCCCAAGGGCGAACCGATGCGCGACTTCGCGTCATCTTCGACAACAAGACGGAAAGCGGAATGCTCATGCGTTCCCTTCAACGCCAACTGAACGAGGATGACGCGGGCAGGCGTATCACGGACCCCGCCCCCGGTCCCTTGTTTGCAGACAAGGCGGATGATGGCGAGGCCGAAACCGGCACGATCTACGTCCTGCGAAGCAAGTCAGACCATCCGGTTGTAGCTGAGCATCGAGAGGTCATGCACAAGATCGGCGTCACCAGCGGATCAGTCGAAGCGCGAATCTCAGGGGCGGAGAAGAGTTCGACTTACCTGCTGGCCGGGGTGGAGATTGTGGCGACCTACAAAGTGTATGGGGTGAACTGCCAAAAGCTGGAAAGCCTCATGCACAAGGTATTCGCGTCCGCGCAGATCAACCTGTCGATCCCGGATCGGTTCGGCCACATGGTAAAGCCACGGGAGTGGTTCCTTGTGCCTCTGCACGTCGTCGACGAGGCAGTGGAACGCATTCGCGATCGTTCAATTCTAGATTGGGTTTACGACCCCAACGCAGGCCGATTGGTGGAAGCGTGATAGCCGTCCGGTCAGGCAGTTTGGCTTGCCCGTTGGATGAGGGAACGGCTGACACCGTACTCTTTGGCCAACTGCCCGAGCGATGCACCTTCGCCTCGCCTTTGTCGGACGGCGGCTTGCTGCTCGTCTGTCAGCGATTGCGGACGCCCAAGCTTCTTGCCTTGGGCTTTTGCGCGAGACAGACCGGCCTGCGTTCGTTCGACCAGAAGGTCCCGCTCAAACTCTGCGACTGCTGCGATCACCGACATGGTCATCTTGCCAGCCGGACTGGTCAGGTCAACGCCGCCGAGGGCCAAGCAATGGACGCGGACATTCATCTCGGCAAGCCTTTCGACCGTGGCGCGGACATCCATCGCATTGCGGCCCAGTCGATCGAGCTTGGTGACGACCAGAACGTCATCCCCTTCCAACCGATCCATCAGCCTGCGAAAGCCCTCCCGTTCCATGGCTGCGGTAGAACCCGAAACGGTCTCGGCGATAACCCGCCGTGGTTCGAGCCGGAAGCCCGCAGTTTCGATCTCCAAAACTTGGTTGTCTGAGGTCTGTTGACCGGTGCTTACTCGGGTGTAGGCAAATACTCGTGACATGACACACCTGTATCGAAAACGTGTGTCGTAACGTACGCTGTATCGAAACTTGGAGCAAGCTATGTTTCGATACAGTGGGTCAAGCTGTGTCGAAAACGGTCATTTTGAGTACAGTCATGCATTTTTTCTGCGCGATGGCCTAACCTCTTCTGACGACGATTGGGACTTTGCTGCCATTCCTTGTGGCTCCGCTGTATGGCGGCTTCCGGCTCATAACCTGCTGGTGGGTTAGCGACCGAACTCTGACGCTCAGGCACGCCGAGGCAGTGCCGGAAGCGGCCGATCAACACGGATGGTCGTGCGCGGCGACGAGGTCATGTTCTCGCCCAGCACCCGATCCTGGAACGCCGGATCGTGGACCAGTGCTGGGCCCGACATCGGCCGGCCCTTCTCGTCATAGTACACGCCGGTCCTGCCCGACCGATCTGTTAGGATTTTGGTGATTACGTGGCCTGCCCGCTGTGGCGTGCTGCGGTAGCGGCCGAAAGGCGGCAGCCGCATGATGATCTCGCCAAGCATGCGCACGAATGGCGTTGTGGCGAGGACTTTGGCGTGCTCGGGCAGGGGCGACTGCGTTCAAGCTTAGGGTGCGGCAACCTTTTTCGGTTTCACGGTTGTGGTCGGATAGCCGAAGGCGAAGAAGAAATGCGATACGCGGATTGACCCATGCGTCGGGGCCAGCGCGGTATCCCGGGTGTGTTCGGTATCGAAATCAGCGGCAGGAAATAGGTTTGATGGTTTCGAGATTGGGTCGCCCGCAGCGGTAGCAATCAAGCGCAGCGTTGTTCCAAGTGCCGTGTCCTTTAGTGCGTCGCGAATCTGCGGCACGACATCTGGCTCCGGATCGAGCAGAACGCCAACCATCGCCGCGACAGCCTGCTTGCGGCTGTAGATGCCGGTAACAAATCGGCCAAGGCCCTGATCGCGCAGATAATGATCGCGGTGCTTTTTCTGGCGACCAAGACGCTTGAACTCGAAAACCAGCTGGATGCCCTGCGTCGCATCATTCCAGCCATAGACGATGTCGGTGCGCCGTTCCTCGACCCGCTCGCCCGTCGCCGGATCGACATCGCCGATTACGCTTTCCGCCGACCACATGCCGAGCAGACCATGACGGGGCGCGACATGATTCTCGACATAGATTTTCAGCGTCTTGGTGAGCGCCCCTTCCTTGGTCCTGTGATTGAAGTGCGGCAGTTCGCGCGCGCTCAATTCCCTCCAGCCTTCGATCAACGCGTCGACCGCAGCGGACGCCGGCTGGATCGGGAATGCTGTGAGCCAGCCAGCCGTCGCGGTCATGCGGCGATCACTGGCTTGCCGGCACCACCGGCCGATTGGACGTCACGCACAATCCGCGTCGCATCGCGCAGCGCCTGACGCACCGTCCAGCTTCGCTTGGTGAGCGGGCGGACCAGATACAGCGTGCCGTCCACCCAAAAGCGAGCATCCGGTACCAAGGTCAGGAAGTCGCCGCTGTGCAACGTGCGCAAACCCGAGCGCCGGAGTTGATCCAGTGTCAGCAGGACGAGTTCGTCGCTGACTTGCGCGGCATATTCCGCGCCGTGCAGCATCACGTTCTCATAGAGAACCCGCACGATGCCGGACGGGCCAGCGCGCGATGGATCGCTCGACGCGACCTCGACCTTGAAGCGCCCCCGGCCGCCCATGCGCTCGCGCCATTCGCTTAGCGCCTGCGCGAGCACCCGGGCATAGATGCCAAGCTGCTTCTCCTCGACGAGGTGTTGGGCTGGGGTGTCTAGGCTTTTGAAGCTGCGCGGTCGGATCGATGGCATCAACAAGGTGACGGTCTCGCGGATCAGCGCGCGCTCCTGATCCTCCAGCCCGAAATAGGTGAAGATGGCTTCGTCGAGTTCGTCGCGGATGGCTTGATAATAGGGCGCCTGTTCGATCTCTTCGAGCCCGGCGATCGCATCGACACGCGCGGCCACCTGCGCGATCGCCTGGGCCGCTGCGTCGGGATCGGGGGCATGTTCGGGCGCGAAGAACGGGAAGGGCTCGACATCGGCCAGATGCAGGCTGTTGCGCTCGCACAGCATCTTCCAGCCACGCATCATCAGGAAATAGCGCGCCAGCGTCGAACGCAGGTAGACCGCCGCGAATTTGAGGAGCGCAGCGTCTTCCTTGGGACCGGCGATTACGCCGACGCTGTGGGTGAAGCTCGCAGGCTTGTCGTAATAGACCGCGCGGATATTCTGCTCGCCGCGCGAAAAGCCATCTGGGAACACAACGCGAGGTCCATCGAATACGGCCCGCACTTCTTCGCTGAGACCGACTACAGTCGTAAAATTGGCGGGCCAAGCCGTAAGCAATGCAGGGTGCAGGACAGGAGAGCCGGCGCTCAGCGCAGCGATCGGGATGAAGCGGTGCTTGCGCAAAGGGGCAGCGTCCACAGCATCCCGGCTCTTGTCCTGAAGGTGGATGCCCTTGCGATTGGTCCAGCGGCGCGTCTTGCGCGGGCCGCCCCAGAAGTCACCGAACGTGCCGCGAACGCTCAGCCGAGACCAGATCGCCAGGTCGCTGGCGTCGCCCCACATCATCGTGACGAGAAGTTGCGGATCCTCGGTGACCGAGCGGGTCTGGAGCTGGTGCCGGTCGGCAGACTGCATGGTCAGGCGGCCGAGGGCTAGGCTGAGGTCAGCCTTGGGAACGAGATATTCGAAGGTCTCGCCGAACGGCACAAGATCGCCGGCGTTCCGATCGCGCACGCAGCCCAGAAACACATGGCACGTATTCTCGGCGGTCGGGAACAACAGCCCCTGCAGGTCACCGAAATTGATCAGCCGTTCTGGGCAATAAAGCCTGAGCAGTTGAGCGACGAAATCGGCGCTAGAGGCGCCCAGCAACTGCCCGATCGGCAGGATCAGGCAGATGCGTCCGCCCGGCGCCAGAAATTCGCTGGCACGTAGCGCATAGGCGCCGGCGATCTGTCGCCGCACGAACGGCATCTTTGCTTGCGCTGCCCAGTCGTCGGCGGTCGTGTGGCTCTCGCCCTCTGGCTCGGCCCAAGGCGGGTTGGAGATTATCAGCGAGAAACGTTTGCCAGCGAACACATGGTCCGCCTTGAAGAAGTCCGCGTGGGCGCGGCCATGCGCGAGATTGCTATCCTTGAGCGACGGCAATTTGGTGCCGTCACGCTCCTGCGCTTCGAGAATATCGGTCGGGTCTAGGCCTTCAAGCAGCGACAGGTACAGGCTGAACGCCGTGACGCGGCAGGCCATAAAGTTGATGTCGCCGCCGAAAATCTGCCGTTTGAGCAGGGCGCCGCGTTCGGCGAAACCGAGCTTGCGTCCCTTGTCCGCCTCGCTGAGCGCCAGCAGGCGGCGATAAGCCGTGGTCAGCAGGATGCCCGATCCGCAAGCACCGTCGAAGATCGTCTCGGAAAGCGGGTCCGGCGACTGCAGCAGCGCCTGATCGACCGCAAGCATCGCCAAGTTGCGCGGCGTGTAATAGGCGCCTTCCTTGGCCTGTTCCTCGGGAGTCAGGAATTTTTCGTAGAGACCCGATAGCAACTCGACCGGGATGTAGCTAAAATCATAGTTCCAGAAGTCGCCTTGGCCGGTCTCCATATCGGTGCGCCGCAGGAACTGATTGAGCAACCCGAAGCCGGTCTCATTCAAACTCTGCCAGGGGTCGTGACGGTCGTCGCCGAGAAAGTCGCCATTGAAGTCGGCACGCAGGTTGTCGATCAGCGACCGCAGTCCATCACGATCTCCGTCCCCTACGAGCGATGGCAGCTGGCTGACCTTGCGGCGATCGCGATAGGTTTCGCCGACGATTTCGCGATGCTCAAGATATGAGATGAAGAGCAACTGCCCCATGAGCAGCTCGGCCAGTCGTCTGCGCGTCCGTGCATCGACCGCGTCCGCAAATCCGGTCTCGGTCAATTTCTTGACCGTCGTCGAGAGATTGTAGAGCAGCTTGCGGTCGACGCGTGCTTTGACGTCGAACCATTCGGGCATACGGCGCGACAGGTTCGCCGTTGCGACGTCGAGCGCGGAGAACGGGCCGTCGGGCCGCGCTTCGTCGAGCGCTAGCTTTTCCCCGGCCTGTTTGAGCTTGCGCGCGGGCACCGCCAGCGCCTGTGTGCCCATGACCTCGATCACGATCGTCGCGAGATTCTGGTTCCAGATCTTCTTGCGCGCCAGGTCGAGTTCGGCACCGGTAAGCGGTGTGTCGTCCCGCCCAACGAATACGACGGTTGGGACGCCTTCGACTTCGAACACTGCACGCGCGCGAATAGCGCCATCGGCATTGAGCAGCGTGCGGATTTCAAGCCCATATGGATGGGCATCGGGGATCGTCTCGTCCGCCATGTGCAGCAAGTTCGGCTCGGCCGCATAGCCGAGCTTCTCAAGCCAGCTGGTGACGTGGTCCGAACTCAAGACGCGCTCCAATCGACGGAATCGAATGAGAACATATCAGGAACATTTGAGTTAGAGAAGTGCAGATCGCGGTGAAACTCGAGCCGGGCATTGGTGCAGATCATGCCGACCGGCGCTTGGCTGTGGCTTCGGGGGCTAATGCGGTGCGTCGTGCCCGGCGAACTGCGGGGAGGCTGAACAGGTCGAGCTGGCCTTCGCTCGCGTCCGGCAGGGCAAAGCCGTCCCGCAAGACGACGAGATGGGGATCGAGGGCAATTAGGATGCCATCGCCGGCAACTAGCACGCTATCGGCTTCGATGAGCGACCAGGTGCCGCCGGGATGCAGGACGAGCCGACTTCCCCACAAGCTCAGGAAAGAGTTCTCGCGGAGCGTTTTGCGTAGGCCCTCAAAGGACGATTTATGCGCCTGAAGTTCCACGTTGAACTGGTCGCGGAGTAACACGGCAACACGCAGAACGAGAATAGACTGCCAGCAGAACTTCGCCGGCGTGCCCTTGCTTTTGGGGCGAACATCCGCCGGCACGATCGCGCGCCGGCTCGTCCACTCGCGCAGTTTCTCGGTCGACAGACCGGTCAGCTTGCACGCGATAGGCGTAGGCACGAAGCGCACAATGTCATCCCCATGAGAACGGGCATGATACCCGATCCTCCTGTCGAGAACGGGTATCATGCCCGTTCTCGACGGTAAAGCGCTTAGCGTGAGTGTGCGAGACGGCAAGGACTGTGCTTGGCATCGGTCACAGAAAGGGAACGGAATGGCGGGTTTTGGCATGCGACGCCGCTTGCGCGCTGAATTGCCAACTTCTGGAAGTGGTCGACATCAGCTAAACACTGGCCCCGCCTTAACTCGACGGGGCCAGTCACTAGATTACTCGCGGTCGTCTGGGCCTGCACCAGTCTCCGTGCCGGTGAACAACGTGAGTTCGGGATGAACCGGGAGCTCAAACTGGAACAGGCGCACGCGCTCCATGCCCGGTGCCAGCTTGCCCCAGACGGCAGAGTTCTTGCCGTCCATCTTCAGGACCGCGCGGACTTCCGCAGAACCCTTGATACGTGACCAGTCGGGGAAGGCTTTCAGGATGCTTTCGGGAGCGATGCGGACGATGCGGCTGGTGGCGCGCACCACCACGGTTCCAAGCGCGGCGCTCACGGCCTGTGCCTGCAGCGCGGGATCGGACCCGGCGTTCAGGGCTACGATCTGACCGCTTGCGATCAGGGCTTCCAAGCGGTCCACAAACGGCACCTGCGCAGCCTGCGCGCGCCGGTAGTGGTCAAGAGCCGCCAGAGCCAGCCGCTTGCACAGGAACTGGCGCGGCAGGACGCGATAGCGGCGGGCAAGGCAGCCGGCAGCATAGAGGGAGGCAAAGATGCCGGCGGCCTGTCGTTCGGCCCCGCCAGCTGCGGCCACGCGGGAATGGCGAAGGAAATCGTCATGGTGCTTGGCAAGGCGGGCGCGCACCTTTGCGGCGTCTTCAATGAGATCTGCCTGCAGCCGGGCCACAAAGGCGGGAAGCGCATGGCCGTGGTTCTTGCGAGCCGCCGAGACCAACTTGGCCGCGAACGCCGGAGCATTCTCGGCGTCCGGCGGCAGGGCGCTAAACACCCCCAAGCCATCGCCATTGGCCCGCAAGGTCAGGATGTTGCCCTCAGGCTCCATGTCACAGGCATCGGCGAGCGGCCAACGCCCCGAGAGCAGGGTGACCCTCCCACCCGGTGCCCTCACCAGATCAAAGGCGGTCGACACAAACAGGTCAGCTTTTTTGGTCTTGGCCGTGGTGATGACGGCAGGGTGGACGTGATCCACAATCAAAAGGTGGTCGCGACCATCACGCCGTGCGGATTCAGGATCGGTCAGCACATCACGCATGGAAGCGATGCTGGACACCGGACCCGCGACGGACGCGGCGAGCATCAGGGCGGTACTCTTGCCGGTCCCGCTAGGGCCGACAATCTCAATCGTGGCGTTGACGGCCTGCGGCATGAGATGCAGCACCGGGGGTAGGAAAGCTGCCATGATCGCCGAGGCCACCAGCGGCTGGGCCTTCACGCTGTTTGCAACCTCGGCCTGCCACGCGCTCAGGGTGCCGCGCTTGCGGGTTGCGCCGGGCTTGGGGGTAAACATTACCCACGGCGCGGCATCGGACCCGATCGCGGAGCCGTCCTGCTGGACGAAAAACTTGCCGTTCCAGCCGGGGTGCTCTGCGACGCGGTTGTCCTGAAAATCGGTGACGTAGGGGACCTCGCCGACAACTTCTTCGAGCTGCTTCTTGGTGAATACCGGAAACCCTGCCGCGGCGAGGTCCCCGGCCAGACGGGAGTTGGCGAGGCTAAACTGTTCGAGGCGCAGCGTTGCGGAGCCCTGATCGGTTTCCACATGGATGTAGCGCTGACCACTGGCGGCACGGTGGCCGGAAATACGAATCTGAGTGCTCATGGAAGTTCTCCAGACGTAGAGGGGGTAGTGCGAGCCGCAGGCGTGCGGCCGCAGAGGCATTTTCAAGATGGTGGAGGGGCCGGGCTGGCCGGGATCGTCCCTAAAATCCCTACGATCCCGCCGTGTTCAGGCCACATTCGGTCAGGGGTGACGGGCAGGTGAGCGGTGGGGGAGCGTGCTGGGCGGAGGGCTGTGGCCGGTAGCAACCGTGTTCTGCCACCACTACACCGTCTACCAGTGGGTTTTCATACCCCGATCATAGATCTCAACACGCCCACACCACCCATTTCCAAACCATTGTCACTCACTTTTCAGGGGCTCATCAGGAACCCGTTGCGAGTAATCAGCAGCCCGTTCCGCAGCACCAGGTCATCAAGTGCCCACATGTCCATCCACAGCATCCACTGGATGAGGTTGGGCGTAGGGACACGTCCCTTGCGCTTTGACCTCACCAGCACGCCTTCGGCATTGGGCCAGCTGGGGCGATGACACGCCCAGCCCTTGAAGCAGTAGCAGATGGGATGAGGGAGATTGACCAGACCCTCCACGACATGGACACGAGGCTGTTCCTTCATGCCCCGCTCAAGGGGATGGACACGGGCATTCTTGAAAGCCCGGCGTCCCCGCAGAGCTTCAAGGGCTTCGATCTTCTCGCCTCCCACGATGCCGTGCCAGTGGCCGTCCCAGACACCAGCCCTGCCGCGATTGCTGTCAAACTCCGGATCGAAGCCCATCAGCATCCAGCCCGGTGCCCCGGTGACCCCCGCACGATCGAGGCTGTTGCGGAGGCGGGCCTTCAGCACGATGGGATTGACCCCCATAAAGTCCTCAGCCTCCCACAGCAGGTCCCGGGGGCGGAGCGTCACCAGAGCCGTACGCTCTGCCCCGTACTCCTCGGCCCCCTTCCAAACGTGCCCGACCGGCCCCATGCAGGCCTCGCGCCAATACAGGGCCGACGCGAGGCTGTTCGGGATTTCGCCGCTGGCGACGGCGCGGGCGATGCGATCATGCAGGTCCATCGCCGCAGCCGCCAACTCCGGACAGTGGAGGTGTGCCTCACGCAGGGCCTTCAGCCGGACCCGGTCTTCGCGGTGGGCCATCTTGGAGGTGCGCCCCACGATGAGCCCCTTGGCGTCGCCGGTGTCGAGGTCCGGACGGAACGGGCGCTTGGCGCGACGCATGTCAGCGAGCTTAAGCCGCATGGCCGCCCTCCTTGCGAAGCATCAGGACAAAGGCATAGTTGTCGACACTCTTGCGCAAAACCAAAGTCTTGCGCCCGTAGCGGGTGCGGCTAAGCACCTGATTCTTCAGGAGTCCGAATACGGTGGTCCTGCCCAGCGACAAAATCCGGCAGGTTTCCTTCACGGAGTAGAAGTGAGGCGGGTCATGGGGCAGCGCCCCGGGCCGGTAACGGGAAGTGTTCAGGTCTTCGGAAAAGTCCGACTGATTGAGTTGATGCATGGTGCTCTCCATTGGTTGTGGAGGCTCATTTTTAGATCAACTTCCGAGGCCCCCTGGGCAGCTGGGACAGGGTGCAAATCGCAGAAGCCTCTAGCCCCCCTCCCGTTGCTGTCGGTGATACCCACAGAACCATCTTTGGCAGATTTAAGTTGCACGATGCACGGGCTATCTGTGCAAGAAAGACCCAAATTTCGGGGCGAATCGGGAGGTAGTTGGTGTGGCTAGGACCAAAAAAGGTGGGGTGATTCGCGGCAGCAGAATCCCGAAGTCAGATGTCGCTGCGCGGTTCCGAAACGCCTACCGATCGAACCATGGCCGGACCGGCTTCGAAGGCGACTGGGACGATTTCGTCGAGAGCCTCAACGCAAAACTGCAAGAAGCAGTAGGCATTCTGGCGGGGGAAGATACCGCTCCATACTACCAACCCGCCAACGTCCTGAAACGATGCGTATATGAACTGGTTCTTGATCTTGAAGATGCCGGAATGTCAGACAAGATCGACGATCTGATTGACCATATTCGTGTCGCTCACGAAGTCGGAAAGCCGTTCGGAGATCGGCGTGTCCTGCGCACGCTCCGCAAAGCGTGCGAGACGAACACATTCTATTACATCCTTCTCGGACTTGAAGGGACAACCATCAAGACCTTCAGCCTCAGTAAGAGCAACGTTACGCGGTTTGCCCAACAGCTAAACTATGCCCGGCGGCATAGGGTGCCGCCCGAGTTCCTAATTGGTTTCCTCATGCAGACAGGCGGCATCGGGCAGGTCTGCAAACGTGCAGGCGAGCCGAAGCGGGTGGAAAAGTGGTTTGCCGACCTCAGAAAGGCTGACAAGGCCAAGCGTAGATTGTCGTTACTGACCGAGGCCGATCCGCCGCTGGTTCTCAGCGAGGATGTCGGTGTAGGGCCTGCCGTCGATCTTGAACCGGCCGATCAGCTCGCGGCTGGTCATGGTGGTGCCATCGAGCGTGGCGGGTAGGTCTTCGAGGCTGACCTGATATCCCGACCCATTGTCGGTGACGCGGAAGTAGAACCGGTCGATGGAAACCCTAAAAGCCCTACCATCCCGACCAGTCTTGACCAGATTGTACGAGGCCCCGCACACCACAAAGCTTGCCCCGGTGACGGCGGGGCTGGGTATGCCGACGTCACCGAACCTGCCATCGTCGCCGATGATGACGCGGGCGAAGGGATAGCTCTGCGACCATTCCCCGATCAGACGGGCGGCATTGGCGCGGATACGACTGTCCAGACAGAGCTGCGAGGCCACTGCCGCGTCCATTGCGGCGGCGTTGCCACCCAGCAAAGCCAGACCTGCGGCAAGAGCGATAGATGCAATTCGGATCATGACTTGGCAGCCTTGCGCTGGTCAGTTGCCGTGCGGGGCGTAAAGTTCATCCTCGGTCGGCTGGCGGCGTGATGGGGGCTGCGCCTCGCTGGCAGCGGCAGCTTCGCGGGCAGCAGCTGCTACATCTGCTGCGGCGTCCCCAGCATCGGCGGCATCGTTCGCCGCGCTGTCCGCCTCGGAGCGCGCGCTGCTCTCGGCTGAGCTTGCGCCACCAGCTTCATCGGACGAGGTATCGCGTTGCCCGCTTTCGGCCGGGGCCTGACCATTGACCAGCAATCCGTCACGGATGCTGGCGGGATCGACGGCGACCGTAAAGGCCGCAGTCCCCGGCTCCTCGGTCGGCTGGGTAAAGTTCACGGACCATCGCAGGCGCGGGATGGTTACAATGTCCTGGCCCGATGTCGCGGTGCTGGCATCGATCTGGAGGGTGCCGCCGCAGATGATCTGCTTGAAGGGCGCGCCGGAGGGCGTGGCTCCGGTATAGACGCCCACCTCGGTGAACGTGGTGCGGGCCTGTTCCAGTGACTGGGTCATGTTGATGCCAAAGAAGGCGGCGGTGAGTACCCGATCGGCAGCCGCTTTCAGCATCATGTTGCGGACTTCCTTGCCCAAAACGTCTTGAACGTCGGCGCGCTGACAGGCGACAACCGCGTCGGTCACCGCTTGGTCAGCCGTGGGCGCGCAACTGGCGAGCGCGAACGGCAGCGCCGCCATGGGGAAACGAACCTTCATGGGAATACCTCGTGATGTCTGGTTAGCCGGTTGATCGGTCAGAGAATGCAGGCGTGGAACTGGGCGCCGTCCACTGAGACCACGCCGGGCGAAATCTGTTCGACGGTCATCACCATGTCGGGCGCATCCTCGCCCTCATCGGTTCCGGTGCGGATCTTCATGAGCCGAAGCGCCGAGAGGCTCTTGGTCGCCGGGTCGAAGGAGAACGCACCAATGTAGCTGGTCGAGCGCCCCACGTCGGACCGGTAGAAGTAGTCGGAAATCCGCAATCCCGTATCCGATGGCGCACGCCCAAACTGCATTCCAACCTTGCCGTCGCTACCGTTGCAGAACTCGCCGGGCTTGCCGGAGCCATCGATGAGGGCGACTGGCCCGCTGCTGGATTCGCCCGTCACGAACTCCGACCAATCCGCCAGCATTTGGTCTGCCGGAGGTCCGCTTTCAGCCGGGGAGGTCGCACCTATGTCGCCGCCCTCGGTCTCTCCGGCGTCGGGGCTGTTCATGCCGATGACAATCAAGAACATGAAGAGGCCGAACAGGACTACAGCAACCTTGCCGATCACCGGCATATCTCGCCAGACGCCCCCCGTTGATGCAGGCTCTGAACTGGTGCGTTGCGCGCTACCCTGTCTGCTCGATTCCGAGTTCGACCAGTGGCCAGAGTGTTCTCTGGACCCAATCGCCGGGCCGATGCGCTTGAGACCCTCCGAGGTCGGACTTGGCTGGTAGCTGTCGATAGATCGCTGCTGCTGGGCTGCCATGGCCAGCCGCTCGATCGAAGGCGTTGCAATTGCCGCCTGAATGGCGCGCAACACGTTCTCGAACGGCACCAACTGCCGCTTGGAGAAAAAGACCGTGTTGGGGTCGGTGGGCGTGCCGGTGCGTGTGGCAGTGCCCGCAGCCAGCACGAGAACGATCTTGCCCGGTGACAGGAAGCCGGGGCGGAAAAACTGCACGGACTTGATGCTGGCCAGCGGGATCATGTGTTCGGCATCTGGGCCGTCAAACAGGAAGCCGCGCTGCCGCCGGGTGATGACAAGATGGTGCTCGAACAGGTCGATGGTGGCGTTGGTGCCGGAAGCGTGCAGGCTCATGCTGCACCTCGCACTGAGTCCCAGAGGGAGCAGCGTTGTCGCCCACCAAGATTGTTGTGTCGTTCCCCCAGCCCCAAATGCGCCTCCCCATGTATCGGAGGCACCGGGCAAAGCCGGGTGTTAGGAACCCTAGGAGACCCAGGGCGCCGCGCTTTTAAGGCGCAAACCCCTGGACATAACGCGGCCACCCGGCCGAGTGAACTCGACCGGCGTCCCCAATTAGAGGTTCCTACGCCTCCCCTGCTCGATTGAGAGCAGGTGGCGTTGCTATGCGGCGGACGCGCCGATTGTTCAAGATGCTGGCGGGCCATGGTCAAAGGTCCATGGCCGTCATGATGGTGATGGCCCGCATGGTGATCGTCTCATCGGCCGCATCAGGTGAGCCGAACCCCGGGTTGTTCACGTCGTAAGCGTCGATCTTCCAGTAGTAGCGATCACCATCCATGATGACCTCTCCGAAGTCGTGCTCACCCCACGGGTCATTGCCGCCCGTGAAAGTGTCGAACTCCCGGACCCTTCGCAGCAGGTCGGTCAGTTCCGGGGCGCCCATGGCCGCCACTGCGCGGGTGAGGACGACCTTGCCGCCGATGCCGGTCTTGCGCAGCCGGTCGTTCAATTCCTGTATCTTTCGCGTGCGCTGCAGGCGCGACGCATCTTCGTGGCGATCCATGCCAACGGTCCTTGTTTTGATGATCTTGCGGGGAGCCGGACTTCCGGCACTGAGGGGCAGCGGCCGCGCGACCGGATCGAGAGTTGGTGGCTGATGGCGATCAGCCGCGCGACACGCCTGCTGGCTACTTGGTCTTGGCCACTGCCCTGATCCCTTCGAGCAGCTTGTCGAGAACTGGCTTGGCCGCAAGTGCTGTCTGCATCGCCTTGGCAAAAGGCTGCACTGTCGGCGTCAGGTCGTTCTGGGCAAAGCCCTGCGCCAGCTTCTCGGCGGGGATATGGATCGGCACAAACAGTGCCAGATTAGCATCGTCGCGAACGAAGCCCTTTTCCAGCACTGGGCCGATCACCTTCATGTCCTTGATGGCTGCTTGGGCGTGCTCCTGTAGGCCCCTGCGGAACATCAGTTGAACGCAGAGTTGTGATGGCACCGTCTTCGTGACGGCCGCGATCCAGGTATGTTCGTATTCGTCCTCGTCGGCGGATATCTCGGCCACCTGCAGCCACATATCCCCAGTGCCGACGCCGCGCGTCATCTTCCACTCGGGGCACACCACCTGCGGCGTCCATTCGTTCTCAATGAACTCCCATGGGCTGGTCACGACCTTTTCGATTGCGACGAGCGCCTCGGACATCATGCGCTCACTGAGAGGGCCTGCGGCGTGGAAGAACTGTGTCTCGATCTCACCTATGCTGCGGACAACCTTCGCCGCGAGTTCCGGGTCTTGGCGGTTGGTGGCCTTGGCGCGCTGTTCGTGGTCCATGCTGCTTGTATCCTTGTGCAGAGGGAGGCCCCTGAAGGGCACTCCTCCGGCACGCGCCGGTCTTGCAGCAAAGCCTGCGGCATCCTCGGATCACCCGATAGACACGCAAGCGAATACCCGGTCAGGATCACCTGACCGTCCCTTCATGGACCTCAATTTTCGAGAGTGCGCCGGAGCGGGAATTGGCCTGCCGAGACGCTCGGTGTTGCGAGCCAAATGCCATATCCGGTGCAGCGCAAGCATATGGGAAACTGCCAAAAAAGTCAAAAGTGGTTGGTTTTTGCTGGCTGCGCATGGCTGGGCCTGAGTTCCGAATTTTACGTAGTTCCTGACGCCCAGCCGTGCCGATTCGCAGCTACCCTTGAGTGGGTCGAGCCGATGCAGAAACGACCGAGGCTAGGACAAAGGCCCGTTCCCTCGCGAAGGGGTGAGCGGCACGGTCTATCGACATAACCTGCGCTCGGAGGTCGGTCCGCCCGGGAGAACTGACACCGCGAATCGGTCGGCAGCGGACCGGAGCTTGGATGGCAGAGAAGAGTAGAGCGGCGGTAGAACGTAACACCGAGTCACATTTTGGCGCGAGACCACTCTGCTAGCCCTCTGTGCATACAGTTTCTTGGCGGCGCCCACTTGGAGTACACGCCAGTCTATCCCATAAACTTGTAACCGTCATTTGGGGTTTGAACAGAGAAGCATGAGTTGATATCCATGCTGGATATAACGCGAGGGATGTGTAGTGCAATTCCGACTTATTACGGCCCTCATCGTATTCATTGGATCCTATCTGCCGCTGAGCCTGATTCTCCTCGCGCAGAATTTTGATTTTTCGGCTGTTAGAAATCAGTTTTGCTGGCCGATAAATGAGAATGCATGTGTAATCCCAATAAAAAGTCCAATATTCTCGATCGGGTTATTTTCGCTCACTCTCCTCTGTTTAGGCGTCACCCTCGTGGCATTACGAGCTATTCGCCCATCAATTGATGTGGAGGTCATAGAAGCCGAGTACGTTCCGACGGATCTGATGAATTACACCCTGCCCTACGTTGTCTCGTTTATGAGCATTGATTATCAAGAGACAGGAAAGTTCATTGGGTTTCTCGTGTTTCTCGTTTGGATGTTCTGGATCACGTACCGGGCCGGACAGGTAATCCTTAACCCTGTCCTGATCGCGCTCGGGTGGAGGCTTTACACAATCAGTTATCGCTTCGCAGGAAGCCCCAACGTCTTCAAGACGAGCGCACTCTCCAAAGGTCACCTGAATCCAGGCAGTCACAAGCAATATCCACTGCAGGAAATCCAGATCATGAAGCCGGAGGTTCCAGCCTGAAATGCCGCTACCCCAAAAATTCGCAGATTTCGACATTCCCAATGCAGGTGTCACCGTCTGGCTGTTTAAGAAGTCGGGCGGTGCTGGTGGCGTCGCCCCCGTCTTTACCGGTCATTGGATCGCGACTACGGACGAGCTGGAGGCAGCGCTTAAAGAGGCAATAGCTGAGGCGCGCGACGCTATTGAGGAGGTCAACCCCTACAACCTTCTGGCCCAGAACAATGAGGCTAGCGTCCTCAATATAGGAACGCTTGAGACGCATGCCGACCGGATTGTCGCCGCCTCCGCCGATGCTCTGCAACAGCGGAAGGTCAGAAACCTGCGGCAGATACAAAATACAGACTTTTACGTCATCAAGCTAACGAGCGGTGGTGACGTCCTGCACGCTGTGCGCAAGACAGATGCTTCATGGCGGTCGAGCAGACGCGGAAACTACATTGATGTTTTGTTCCGCGACGAAGGTCTGGAACTTGACGATGCTCCGCAATTCTCCCTTTCCAAATACGTAGATTTCTTCATCGTGGATGACCAAATCCTGATCAAGGAGAAGAATAAGTTTGAGTCGATCGTGAGCTATCGCCAAGCGCATGAGAACGACTTTGCCGAATTACAAGCCGAGCCCCTGTTCGCGGGCCTTTTCACAGACCTCGCACCCCTTGTGGCGTTTGTTGGGACTAACAAAATACAGCTTCGGCGGATTTGCGCTATTCGTCAGAAGGGGCACTATCAGGATCAGGCCTTTATGGCTCGACTCCGACAACACCATGCGGAATACCAGCTCAATCTCGTGTTTGACGCAAATGGGCGAATCCAGCCTACTGACGAAACCTGCTCGGACATTATTACCGCCCTTCTTGACCATAGGTTGTCATCGGCGTTCTCGGAGAATGTTTACAACGTACCAGATGCTACACAGGTCAATTAATGGTATCGGCAGTTCCCGGCTGGCACCGACGCTGACGCCAACTGATCCGACCGATCAGGGCTGGTCGTCACTTGCCGCAGAACGCTGCCCAAGCAGCCATCAACTCTCGCCTCTTTTCCAACGCACGACCGCGCCGGTATGCCCGCTCTACGGACGATGCCACGGTGTGGGCTAGAGCCATTTCCACCTCTTCCCGTCCGAACTGAGTCTTTTCGCCTGCCCAATCGCGGAAGGTTGAACGGAACCCGTGCACAGTGATGTGCGAGTACTCCATGCGCTTGAGAAGCTGTGACAGTGCCATGTCGGAAAGTGAGCCGCCGCGCGGAGCTGGAAACACGAAATCCGTCGGCTTGAGGCCGTCTTCGTGCATCGCCTCAAGAACGGCGACGGCGGCATCGCTAAGCGGAACCTCGTGTTGAACCTGTGCCTTCATGCGTTCTGCCGGAACGGTCCACAGCTTTTCCACAAGGTTGACCTCACCCCAAGTCATGCCGCGCGCTTCGCCAGATCGTGCAGCCGTCAGAATGGTGAACTCCAGCGCGCGAGCTGCAACAGCAGGACGTGCTCGCAGTGCCGTCATGAAGGTCGCGACCTCCGCGAAGGGCAAGGCGGGGTGGTGCCGGACCGAGGCCTTGCTGCGCTTGGGCAGCAGAAGATCAAGATGACCCCGCCCACGTGCAGGGTTTTCGCCATCGCGCAGCCCCTTGACCTTTGCCGCATCGAGAACTCGCTCGATACGGCCACGGAGGCGAGAGGCCGTCTCGGCCTTGCTCAGCCAGATGGGTTGGAGAACCCCGAGTATTTGTTCGGTGGTCACCTGATTAATCGGCACTTCGAACAGGGGCTTGGCGTAGGTCGTAAGGGTATTGCGCCACTGTTGGCGATGCTTGGGGTTCTTAAAGCCTTCTTCGATGTCGTCGACCAACTCCATCGCGAAAGCGCCGAAGGTGACTACCGGCCTCTCCACGACTTTGGTCTTGGTGCGCTCAACGCGGGGATCGAGGCCATCGACCAGCATAGCCCGAATCTCGGCCGCGCGTTCTCTGGCCTTGGCCAATGGTACATCGAGCGCATTGCCCAACCCCAGTTCGAAACGAACCATGTTGTTTTTGCGCGGCTCTTCGGGTGGATCGGTCTCATCATCCTCCTTTTTCTTGCGTTCCCATTCCTCGAGCTTTTTCTTCCACTCCGCCAGCTTCTTCTCAATCTCTGCAGCCTGGAAGCGCTCGGGCAGGGTGCCGATGAATAGCCACGATCGGCCAGTTTTGCGGACGCGGAGATAGAGGCCGCCACCGTCAGCGTAGACCTTGGTCTCCTTGAGCGTGGCCACTTGCCTAGCCGAAAGCTTGTTACGCGCGTGCGAGGACATGATTCTCGCTGATTAGCAGCTTAAGGCAGGGGCTGCTAGGCCGAGTTTCAGCCATAGTTTAAGCACTGGCTCGAGACGATCCGCGACGAACCGCCGCGAACGCATCGCGCTTGGAAAAGTCCGAAAATCTCGGCTTTTTAAGCGTTCATGTTGGTTCGTGATAGTCTGCTGAAATGCAGTATCTGGCGGAGCGGGAGGGATTCGAACCCTCGATACGCTTTTGACGTATACTCACTTTCCAGGCGAGCGCCTTCGACCACTCGGCCACCGCTCCGCATTGCTCTGGAAGGCGCCCACTAGCCGCACAAGATCGCTTTCGCAAGGCGTGGCTTCCTGCAATGATGAAGATATGTCGCTTCTTCTTGCATTGGCCGCCGTTGCGGCTTCGCCTGTGTCTGCCAAGCCTGCCGCCGCGCTGTCGCCGGGGGAGGTCGTTGCGGCTTCTCCGGCCCCGGACTGGCAAGCGATTTCGCCCGATGACCTGCTGGTGATGGACCTCGCACCCGCTTCCAACGGCAGACCCCGACGCGTGGTGATCCAGCTGATGCCAGAGCCTTTCTCGCAAGGCTGGGTAGGTAACGTGCGCAAGCTTGCGGCGGCGCACTGGTGGGACGGGCTGACCGTCTACCGTGTGCAGGACAACTGGGTGTCGCAATGGGGCGATGCCGATGGCGAAGACAAGGCCAAGGCCAAGCTTCTGCCCGCAGGTATCGAGCAGGTGCCGCAGGAGCGCTATGTCGTGCGGCCTGAAGGGCCTGAGCGCAGCGCCACCCACGAAGAACTGGATACGTGGCTGGCGACGATCGAGGGCACGCATGCGGCGTGGCATGCGCTGGCGCGGAAGGGGTCGAAGGTCAAGGATTCCGATCCTTACGCCGACGAGACCTTCTTCTATCGCGGCTGGCCGGTGGCGGCATCGCAAGCGGGACCGAGCGCGTGGCCGGTGCACTGCTATGGCAGCATTGGCGTTGCGCGCGACATGCCGCCCGATACCGGGACCGGGGCCGAGCTATATGTCGCCATCGGGCATGCGCCGCGCCAGCTGGATCGCAACCTGGCGGTGGTCGGGCGGGTGATCGAGGGAATGCAGTTCATGTCCTCGCTGCCGCGCGGGCCTGCGCCGATGGGCGTCTATGCCGATCCGGCAGAGCGCACCCCGATTGTCTCGGTCCGTCCGGCGAGCGAGGTGGCGGACCTGCCGGTTTACGAGTTCCTGTCAACCGAAAGCGCATCGTTCCGCAGCTATGCCGAGGCGAGCGCCAACCATCGCGAGCCGTTCTACGTGCAGCCAGCCGGCGGGGTGGACATCTGCAATCTCAAGGTGCCGGTGCGTCGCCGCAAATGAACGACGAAGTCTACAGCCTGGCTACGACGTTGTGGCGCTGGGTGGGCGGCGCAAATGGCGGCGACTGGTTCTTTGCCACCATCGACGGCCCGGTGGGTGAGGCGCTTTCGGGGACCGCAGTGATGCACAGGCTGGAAAGCGGGCGGCGTTCGGGGTGGGGGTCGGTCAAGGTCGTGGCAAAGGCTGGCCAGACCGAGTGGCGAACCTCGGCATTTCCCTCGAAGGCGCTAGGATGGATGGTGCCGATCAAGTCAGCGGTGCGCAAGGCTGAGGGATTGGTCGAGGGCGAGCCCTTTACCCTTTCGCTCATCTTCTAGGGAAGGCCGCCTGTCTGTCGCAGGGCCTCTGCTACGGCGATCGAGGCGGAGGTCGCGAGGTTCATCGAGCGGACCTCTGGCCGCATCGGGATGCGCACCCGGGCGTCGGCGATGTCCGAAATCTCTGCAGGGACGCCAGCGCTTTCCTTGCCGAACAGCAGGATATCGCTGGGCGCGAAGGTGAAGTCGTAGATCGAGGCGCTGCTCTTGGTTGTGAAGAGTACTAGACGGCCGGGTCCAGCCGCCTCGCGGAAGAACGCGAAGCTGGGGTGCCGGATCACGCGCACGTGGTCGATATAGTCCATTGCGGCGCGGCGTACACGCTTGTCCTCCCACTGAAAGCCCAGCGGCTCGATCAGGTGGATCTCCACGCCGAGGCAGGCGCCGGTCCGCATGACGGCGCCGACGTTTCCAGCGATTTCGGGTTCGAACAGGGCAATGCGCATGGCGGCTGATTGGCGGTGGTGCGTGGCAAAGGCAAGACCCATGCGAAGGCCTTGTCGCCAGGATGCAACCGGGCGTTGCCTCAGGCGTTGTACGCACAAGATCGACAAGGCAGGAGGAGGACGCCATGAACGCACCGCGTGAGAGCAAGACCGCTATCGGCAATCACGAACTGCATCCCGAAACGCTGATGCTGAACTACGGATACGACCCGTTCCTGTCCGAAGGCGCGGTCAAGCCGCCGGTGTTCCTGACTTCCACCTTCGTGTTCCCCACGGCCGAGGAAGGACGCGACTTCTTCGACTACGTTGCGGGGCGCAAGGAGCCGCCGCCGGGGCAGGGCCGCGGCCTAGTCTATTCGCGCTTCAACCATCCCAACAGTGAAATCGTGGAGGACCGGCTGGCGGTCTACGAAGGGGCCGATGCCGGGGTGGTTTTCTCATCCGGCATGGCTGCGATCACCACGACGTTGCTTGCCTTCGTACGGCCATGCGAAGTGATCCTGCATTCCCAGCCGCTCTATGGCGGGACCGAGACCCTGCTGGCGAAGACGTTTGCCAACCTCGGCATCGGGGCCGAAGCCTTTTCTGATGGTCTCAGCGAGAGCGCGGTCTGGGCAGCAGCGGAGCGCGCCTTGGCGCGCGGCCCAGTTCCGCTGGTGATGATCGAGAGCCCGGCCAATCCGACCAATGCGCTAGTCGATATCGCGATGGTGGCGCGGGTTTGCGAAGCGATCGGGCAGCGTCAGGAGAAGCGGCCGCTGCTGGTTTGCGACAACACGTTGCTTGGCCCAGTCTACCAGCAGCCGCTGCAGCATGGTGCGGACATTTCGGTCTATTCGCTGACCAAGTACGTCGGTGGGCATTCGGACCTTGTCGCGGGTGCGGCCCTGGGCTCCGCCAAGCTGATGCGCGACGTCCGATTGCTGCGCAGCGCAATCGGAACGCAGCTCGACGCTCACAGTTGCTGGATGCTCGGGCGCTCGCTCGAGACGCTAGGGCTTCGGATGGAGCGGGCCAATGCCAATGCCGTCGCGGCAGCAGAATTCCTAAAGGATCATCCGGCGGTGGAAAGCGTGGCCACACCCATGTTCGCCGACGCAGGTTCGATGGAGGCGGAGGTGTTCGCGCGGCAATGCGGCGGGGCGGGATCGACCTTCTCCTTCGACATTCGTGGCGGGCAGCCGGCGGCGTTCCGCTTCCTCAACGCACTGCAGATCTTCAAGCTGGCGGTCAGCCTCGGCGGTACAGAATCGCTGGCAAGCCACCCAGCGACGACAACCCATTCCGGCGTGCCGGTGGAGTTGCGCGACAAGTTCGGCGTGCGCGATGCAACGGTCCGGTTGTCGATCGGGATCGAGAACCGCGACGATATCGTTGCCGACTTGTCGCAGGCCTTGGCCGCTGCGGAACAATGAGTGATAAAGCGCTCCGTCCTTATTGATCCGCCTTGCGCCGGGCTACTCCTTCACCGTCTCCATCGCCACGAAGGTCGAGGTGCTTGCCACGTGCGGCAGGCTCGAGATCTTTTCGCCCAGCACGGTCCGATAACGGCGGATGTCGGGGGTGCGGACTTTCAGGAGGTAGTCGAAGCTGCTGGCGATCATGTGGCATTCCTCGATCTCCGGGATGCGCAGGACGCCGGCGTTGAATTCGGCGAGGGCCTTGTCGCGGGTGTCGGAGAGTTTCACTTCGGCGAAGGCGACGTGGTCCATGCCGAGGCGGGCGTAGTCGACCTGCGCGGTGAAGCCGCGGATCACGCCGCCTTCGACCAAGCGCTTGAGGCGGACCTGGCAGGGCGTCTTGGACAGGCCGACCTTTTCGGCGAGCGCGGTGACGGGGATGCGACCATCGGCCTGCAGGACCTTGAGGATCTTGCGGTCGTGATCGTCCAGATCGACTGCGGTAAGGCCGAATTTGGGCATTATCGTCCTTTGGATGGCTCAAGAAAAGGTAATCAGGCTTGAGACTGAAGCGCGTTCGGTCAGATTGCCGTTCAGCCTTGTGCTATGTCAATGCCCATGACCACGCCCTTCGCCTCGTTCGCTCCGCCTGTCCGTCCTGCAACGCCACTGCGCCGCGCGATCACCGCCGCCGCGCGGATCGATGAGGCCGAGGCTCTCGCGCCGCCGTTGCGCGCGGCGACGTTGCCCGAGGACATGCGCGCGGCCATTCGTGCGACGGCAGGCGATCTCGTAACGGCGCTGCGCAGCGAGCATCGCGGCACGGGCGTTGAAGGGCTGGTGCAGGAATACTCGCTGTCGAGCGAAGAGGGCGTGGCGCTGATGTGCCTGGCCGAGGCGCTGCTGCGCATTCCGGATACGGCGACGCGCGACGCGCTGATCCGTGACAAGATTGCCGATGGCGACTGGAGCGCGCATCTTGGCGGCGGGCGCTCGCTCTTCGTCAATGCGGCATCTTGGGGCCTGGCAGTGACGGGCAAGCTGGTAAGCAGCGTCGACGATCGCGGCCTTGGAGCGGCGCTGACACGGCTGGTGGCGCGGGCCGGTGAGCCGGTGATCCGGCGCGGCGTGGACCTGGCCATGCGCATGATGGGTGAGCAGTTCGTGACCGGCGAGACCATCGAGCAGGCGGTGGGCCGCGCGCGTGAACTGGAAGCGAAGGGCTTCCGCTACAGCTATGACATGCTGGGCGAGGCGGCGACGACGGCGGCGGATGCGGCACGCTATTATGCCGATTACGAGAAGGCGATCCACGTGATAGGCGCGGCTTCGGCCGGGCGCGGCATTATCGAGGGGCCGGGGATCTCGATCAAGCTTTCGGCGCTGCATCCGCGCTATTCGCGGGCGCAGGCGGGAAGGGTGATGGAAGAGCTGCTGCCGCGGGTGAAAACGCTGGCGAAGCTGTGCATGGGCTATGACATCGGGCTGAACATCGATGCCGAGGAGGCCGACCGGCTGGAGCTGTCGCTTGACTTGCTGGAGAGCCTGGCGACCGATCCGGAGCTGGCGGGCTGGAATGGCCTGGGCTTCGTGATCCAGGCCTATGGCAAGCGCTGCCCGGCGGTGATCGACTGGATCGTCGATCTGGCGCGGCGGTCGGCACGCCGGATGATGGTGCGGCTGGTCAAGGGCGCCTACTGGGACGCCGAGATCAAGCGGGCGCAAGTGGAAGGGCTGGAGGACTTCCCGGTCTATACCCGCAAGGTCCACACCGATGTTGCCTATGTGGCGTGCGCGCGCAAATTGCTGGCGGCGCCCGATGCGGTGTTCCCGCAGTTCGCCACGCACAACGCGCAGACCCTGGCGACGATCTACCATCTGGCTGGGCCGGGCTATCGGCCGGAAGACTATGAGTTTCAGTGCCTGCACGGCATGGGCGAGCCGCTGTACGCGCAGGTCGTAGGTGCGGACAAGCTGAATCGGCCGTGCCGCATCTATGCGCCGGTGGGGACGCACGAGACGCTTCTGGCTTATCTGGTGCGGCGCCTGCTGGAGAATGGGGCAAACAGCAGCTTCGTCAACCGCATCGGCGACCCGGCAGTGCCGGTGGCCGAGCTTGTCGCCGACCCGGTTGAGGTGGTGCAGGCGATGCCGCACCCCGGGGCGCGCCATGACGGGATTGAACTGCCCACGGCCATCTATCCCGACCGGCGCAATTCGGCGGGGTTGGATCTGGCCTCCGAAGCAGTGCTGGAGAAGTTGGCGCGGGATCTGCAAGCGAGCGCGGCGGTGGACTGGCGCGCGGGTGAGGGAGAAGGGCGGGCAGTGCTCAACCCTGCGGATCACCGCGACGTTGTGGGGCATGTAGCCGAAGTCTCGCCCGACCAGGCGGTCGCCGCCGTGGCGCGGGCGGCGGCTTCGCGATGGTGGCAGGAACCGGTGGCGAGCCGGGCGGCGAAGCTGGAGCGGGCGGCGAGTGCGATGCAGGCGCGGATGCCGGTGATGCTCGGCCTGATCATGCGTGAGGCGGGCAAGTCGTTGCCCAACGCGATTGCCGAAGTGCGCGAGGCGATCGATTTCCTGCGCTATTATGCCGCGCAGGCGAGGGCCACGTTCGGCGCGGCGCAAGTGCCGCTGGGGCCGGTGGTGTGCATCAGCCCGTGGAACTTCCCGCTGGCCATCTTCGCCGGCCAAGTCGCGGCGGCACTGGTGGCGGGCAATGCGGTACTGGCCAAGCCCGCCGAGGAGACGCCGCTTATCGCTGCCGAAGCCGTGCGCCTGCTGCACGAGGCGGGCGTGCCGGAGGATGCGCTGCAGCTGGTCTGCGGAGATGGTGCGATCGGGGCGGCGCTGGTGGGCGCAGAGCAGACGGCTGGGGTGATGTTCACCGGATCGACCGAAGTGGCCCGGCTGATCCAGCGGCAATTGGCGGGCAGGCTCTCGGCGGATGGCAGGCCGATCCCGCTGATCGCCGAGACGGGCGGACAGAACGCGATGGTGGTCGACAGTTCGGCGCTCGCCGAACAGGTTGTGGCCGATGTCATCGCTTCGGCCTTCGACAGCGCCGGCCAGCGCTGCTCGGCGCTGCGGGTGCTCTGTCTTCAGGAAGAGGTGGCCGACCGGACGCTCGCCATGCTGAAGGGGGCGTTGCAGGAATTGCGGATCGGGCGGACCGATGCGCTCGATGTCGATATCGGGCCGGTCATCACCGCTGAGGCGAAGGGCCATATCGAGCGACACATTGAGATGATGCGGGCAAAGGGACTTGCGGTGAGCCAGCTGGCGCTGCCGGACGAGTGCGCGCAAGGGACGTTCGTAGCGCCGACGATCATCGAGATCGGCTCCATGGCAGACCTTGGCCGCGAGGTGTTCGGGCCGGTGCTGCACGTATTGCGCTTCCGGCGCGAAGGGCTGAACCGGCTGATCGATGAGATCAACGCCACCGGCTATGGCCTGACCTTCGGCCTGCACACGCGGCTGGACGAGACGGTCGCGAACGTCACCGCGCGCATTCGCGTCGGCAATATCTACATCAACCGCAACGTGATCGGCGCGATTGTCGGCGTGCAGCCGTTCGGCGGGCGCGGGCTTTCGGGAACGGGACCGAAGGCGGGCGGGCCGCTCTATCTCGGGCGGTTGGTCAGCCGCGCGCCAGTGTTTGCCGGGCGCGGGGGGCGCGTGCCGGGCGCAGCGCAGGACCTTGCCGACTGGCTCGACGCGCAGTGCGAAGCTGACCTTGCGCGCAAGGCGCGACGCTATGCCCAAGCCTCGGCGCTGGGGGCGGAGCTGGAGCTGGCGGGGCCGGTGGGTGAGCGCAATCTCTATGCGCTGCATCCGCGCGGATCCGTGCTGCTTGTCCCTGAGACACGCGAGGGCCTCCTCGAGCAGATGGCGGCGGTGCTCGCCACCGGCAATCGCGGCGTGGTGCAGGGGATGGCCCTGCCGGACGGGCTGCCGGAAAGCGTGGCGCGGCGGTTTGCTGCCGGGGGCGAGGGTTATTCGGTCGCGCTGGTCGAAGGCGGGACGGAGCGGGTGCGAGCGGTGCTGGCGCAGGTTGCCGGGATGGAAGGGCCGATCGTGACCGTCCATGCGGCCGATCCGGGAGCGCCGCTGGCGTGGAACTGCGACTGGCTGCTGGAGGAAGTCTCGACCTCGATCAACACGACAGCGGCGGGGGGGAATGCGAGTCTGATGATGATCGGGTGAGGGTGGCCTTTGGTAACGCGGGAGGCGCGCTTGCGATTTGAGCGGGCGTGCGAAGCAAGAAAAGCCAAGTCCCGGATCAGGTCCGGGACGACGGGTTTTGGGTACTCACCGTTGCGGGCTGAATGGCTGGTTCGGGGTGGAAAGCTGTCGCGGAATAGCTAGCGAGCTATACGTGCCCGCCACCTAACCGACACCCGCTCTAACGATATCCGATGATCTTCAGCCCTTCCGGCGTTTCCTCGATCGGAAACTGGCCCACCTTCGACAAAGCGCTTTAGATGGCCGTGAAGTCCTGTGGCAGCATAGGCGCAGCGGCAGCATGTGCCGTGAATGGCGGCACAACGGTTGCTGGGATGATCAACCACTCGATCGATCGAAGCTCGATTGGCCCACCAAATTCAGTAGAGTCGACCCATTGTCGCGGACCCCAGAAGCTGTGCTCGCCGGGCCATGTCCACAGTTGATCCTCCGGCTCATCGGTGTCGACGAACTTAATTACGACCCGACTGGGATGCCAACCCGATCGATTCACGGCGTCGAACAACTTACGCCATTTGGTGTCCGACATGAGTGCGTGACTATACCGCCGCCGTGTAAACCGGCTGATCCTTTCCAAATCCTCGCGCGTGTGAACAGTCATGACTATGTTCTGCGTCATGTCCCGAATGTCCGCAATGGCGTCGTGTCCTGACTGACTGCTTTATGGATCAGATTGCCCGGAAGCCGCCGCTGATCCTCCCTGTTTTTGCGGAGCACAAATGGGGAGGATTTAGCGGAGGATCCGAGCTCGCTTCATCCCATCCTGCCAAAAGGGACAGTAGGCATCGCGCGCGCCTGTCTGCGATGAAACCGGCAAGGTTGCCGGATTTACAGGTGGCCGCAATGCAAGGTCTTGTTTTTTCAGGGCCGGGAGAGCGGGGAATTGCGCCGGGTGTTGACTGCCGACGATCTGATCGCGCGCCATGGCATTCTCAATGCGCTGGCCAATCATAGCCGGGGCGTCGACCGGGCGGATGCGAACCTGCTGGGTTCGGCCTATCATGCCGATGCGACGGTAGATTACGGGTTCTATGCCGGGCCTGCGGCGACGCTGGTGGAGATTCTGGCGGGCGCGCAGAAGGGGGCGCTGCCGACGCTGCATCGCACTTCGAACTGCTGGATCAGGGTCGAGGGTGAGCGGGCGAATTCGGAATCCTATGTGATCGCCTATGTCGAGGAAGCGGAGCTGCAGCGGTTCGTGCTGGGGCGCTATCTTGACCGGCACGAGTGTCGCGACGGGGAATGGCGGCTTAGCCATCGGACCTATGTGCTCGACGGCAACGTGAACCGCCCGAACAGCGCCGTGCGCGCCGATCCGCCGACAGGCTTTGAACATTTCGTCCCCGCAGGCGGCAAAGGCGCCGCCGATCCGGGCCGGGCGCTGCTCGCCTTTCACGCCGCAAGTGCAAGGAATACTACGATGTCCACGTCACCGAACAAGGAAGCCGCGCTGGAGGCAGCGCTCGCCCGCGCCGAGATCCACGATCTGTGCATGGCCTATGCGCGGGGGGTGGACCGGGCCGATGCCGAACTGCTCGCCTCGATCTTCACCGAGGATTCGACCGTAATTTCGGGCGTTGTCAACGGATCGGGCATGGATTTCGCCCGCGAGATCACCGCGTTCGTGTCCGCCAATCTCGAGATGTGCTTCCATTCGGTGGCGAACGAATGGGTCGACGTGCGCGGCGACGAGGCGGTGGGCGAGCATTACGTCATCGCGCAAATGGTCCAGGCCGGGACCGAGGTGCTGACCGGCGGGCGCTATATCGACCGCTATGTCCGCCGCGACGGGCGCTGGCTGATCCAGAGCCGGACTTTCGTGGCCGACTGGAGCCATTCGCACGAATCGACGATGCAGCGCGACGGCTTCTACGAGGCGCTGACCAACCGGGGCTGCTTCGGGCGGCAGGACCCGGTCTACGCCCACTGGGCGGCTTGAAGGAGGGCACGCATGAGCATTCGCGGACACGTTCCCCTGCCGATGGACGGGCGCGATCCTTCGCACCTGCGCGGCGATCCGATAACCGGTGACCGGTACTTCTCCGCCGAGTTCGCGCAGAAGGAATGGGACCACATGTGGACGCGCATCTGGCACATTGCCGGGCGCACCGCCGACATTCCCGAAGCCGGGGATTTCCTCGTCCACAACTTCATGAAGGAATCGGTGATCGCGGTTCGCCAAGAAGATGGCACGGTCCGGGCCTTCTACAATTCCTGCGGCCATCGCGGGATGCGGATGGTCCATGATTCAAGCTCGGTCGAGGCGTTCCACTGCCCCTACCACGGCTGGAAGTGGGGCATCGACGGAGTGCTCAGGCACGCGCAGGACGCCGATGTCGATTTTAAGGCGGGCAACCCCTGCGGAAAGCTGAAGCTGAAGGAACTGCGCTGCGACATCTGGGGCGGCTTCGTGTGGTATTCGATGGCGGACGACAGCCCGTCGCTGATGGACTTCCTCGAGCCGATGCCCGAGCTCTATCGCAATTACCCGATGGACAAGGCCGTGCGGGTGGCGTGGTACCGGATCGAGATCAACGCCAACTGGAAGTTCGTTACCGACAACTTCTCGGAAAGCTATCACACCCGTACCGCGCACCCGCAGGTGCCGCCGTGGATCGATCAGGACGTGGATTCGGCGCGGCACGAGATGTGGCCCAAGGGCCATGGCCGCACGGTTCAGCCGATGCGCCCGTCGCTGACTGACCGGCCTGAGGGCGGCGGCAATGCCATGTTCGAGGCGGAGCTGGCCAAGTGGGACATCGATCCTGCGTCCTACGCAAGTTACGAGGACTTCGCGCTGCAGGGCTGGCTCGACCTCAAGGCGGCCAAGCAGAAGCTGTGGCGCGAGAAGGGCTATCTCCACTACGAGCACATGGATGACGAGGAGATCACCGACAGCCCGCATACGGTGATGTTCCCGAACGTGACGATCAGCTTCCTGCCCGACAACCTGATCCTGTTCCGCAGCGAACCGCACGCGACCGATCCGGAGAAGTGCTACTTCGACCTGTGGTGCATGGCTTTCCCGGTCGAGGGGCAGACCGAGGTGCAGTCGATCATGGCCGGCATGAAGCCCTTGCGCGAGGTGGCCGAGTGCGAGCACCGTGTGTTCGATGGCGGACGCGGGGTTCCGGAACTTGCCGGGCAGATCGTCTATCAGGACATGGAACTGGCCGAGGCAATGCAGGCGGGGATGCACTCGCGTGGGTACACCGACGCCTATCTTTCCGATCAGGAGACGCGCATCCGGTTCTTCCACGAAGTGCTGAACGACTGGATCGAAGGGCGGCAAGGTCGCTGACACCATCAAGCAAAGAAGAATTTCCCGGAGAGAGACCCGATGAGTGGTGATGAGATGACGTGGGATCGCGAGGCGGATGTTGTCGTGCTCGGTTCGGGCGGTTCAGCACTGACGGCGGCGATTGCGGCGCATGACCACGGCGCGAAGGAGGTGGTGATCCTCGAGCGCTCCGGAATGGTCGGTGGCACCACTGCGATGTCCGGTGGTATGCTGTGGATTCCGGGCAATCATCACCAGCTCGCCGCAGGGATCGAAGAGTCGGACGAGGACGTCGTTGCCTACCTTGACGGTCTTGCGCCGGGGGCGCTTGACCCCGAAACCCTATGGGCATTCATGCAGGGCGGGCCCGAGATGTTGCGCTATCTGGAAGAGAATACGCCAGTGCGGATGTGTTCCTTTTCAGACTTCCCGGACTATCAGCCCTATTCCCCGGGCGCGAAGCCCGACGGCGGGCGCTCGCTCGACAACGAGGCATTCAGCTTTGCCCGGCTGGGCAAGTGGGCAGCACGGGTGAACCCCAGCAAGATGGCCTACCCCTTGCGCGGCAGCCTGATCGAGGCGACGCGCGGCACGCTGGACGAGGCTACCCTGGCCGAGCGCGAGGCGGGTGACTATCGCGGGCTGGGGCAGGCGTTGGTCGGTTCACTGTTCCTTGGCGTGATCGAACGGGGCATTCCGGTGGAATTCGAGAAGCGCGCGCGCAAGCTGGTCAAGGATGGTGAGCGGGTAATCGGCGTCGTGGCCGAGGACGCGAACGGCAAGGACTTTCGCGTGCGGGCGCGGCGCGGCGTGGTCATCGCCACTGGCGGGTTCGAATGGAACGAGACGCTGGTGAAGGCCTTCATTCGCGGACCGCTGACCGGCCCGGTGAGCGTGCCCGAAAACGAAGGCGATGGGCTGCTCATGGCAATCGAAGCCGGGGCGCAGCTAGGCAACATGCAGAACGCCTTCTGGATGCAAAGCGCGCTGGAATTCAAGCCACAGCACCGCAATGCCAAGCCGAATTACATGCTGGGATCCGATGAGCGCGCACGCCCCGGGGCGATCCTCGTCAACCGCAAGGGCAAGCGCTTTGTCAACGAGGCGGCGAATTACAACGCGCTGGGCAAGTCGCTCCATGCCTTCGAGGGCGGCACGCATGAGTATGCCAACCTGCCTTACTGGCTGATCATCGACCAGCGTTACCGCGACAAGTACCCGCTGTTCAATTCGCAGCCGGGAAGCCCGACACCGAGCTACGCCATCGAGGCGGCAACGCTGGCCGAACTGGCGGAGAAGGCCGGCATCGATCCGGCAGGGCTGGAGGCCGAAGTTGCGCGCTTCAATCAGATGGTTCGCAACGGTCATGACGACGATTTCAACCGCGGCAATACCACCTATGACAACTTCTACATGTGGGGCGACATGGCGTTCGACCCTCCCTACCGCACGCTCGGGGTGATCGATCAGGGACCGTTCTATGCGGTGAAGATGGAGGCGGGAGCCTTGGGTACGGCAGGCGGCCCGAAGACCAACGCCGATGCGCAAGTGTTGGACTGGAGCGGCAATCCCATTCCCGGACTATACGCGGCGGGCAATGCCATGGCGGCCGTGCTGGGCGAGGTCTACGGCGGTGCCGGCGGTACGCTGGGGCCGGGGCTGACCTTCGGCTATCTGGCGGGCAAGCATCTCGGTTCGCACATCTCCAACCATTGATCCATGTTGGCTTGCGGCGTGCTTGCCAGCATGGCCATCGCACAGGGTGACCGCTTGGTCCTTCGGGGCGGAACTGGTGGATGAACAGAAGCTTCTCTCGGCTCAAACCCTGAGGAGAGACAGCAATGCCCGCATCCGCCATTTTCGACAACCACGCACAAGCGGAACGCGCCGTCGGAGATCTCCGCGGCCTTGGCGTGCGCGACAGCCAGATGTCAGTCATCGCGCACCACGGAGGCACGACCACGACACGCTCTGGCGATGGCGAGGTGACGGACGAACATCACCGCAATGTGTTGCGCGGCATAATCGGCGGCGGCGCATTGGGCGCAGGGTTGGGCGTTGCAGCCTTGGCAATACCCGGCGTGGGACCCTTGGCTGCGGCTGGCGCGATCGCGGCTTCGGCGGTGCCCGAGGCTATCGGCATCGGCGCGGCGCTTGGCGCGATTGGCGGTTCGTTGAACGAGGTGCTGACCAAGCACGGCATCGATGAGGCCGACGCGACCTACTACAACGACCGGATGAAGGATGGAGCCGTTCTTGTGACGGTCGAGGACGACTTCGCCGACAGTAATCAAGTAACGGAAATCCTGCACCGCAATGGCGGCCACAACGCGACCACGCCACGGATGATCTGACCTTAACGCAGCGCCGTACGCGGAATGCTGATCGCGCAGAATACACCTTCGGGGCGGAACTGGTAATCCAGTTTCCCCCCGATGCCGTGGGTGACCGACCGTTCTATCAGCCTTGTACCAAAGCCTTTTGCGGAAGGCTCTGCAACGGCGGGGCCGCCCGCTTCTGCCCATCTCAGCACCAGCGCCGCGTCGTCCTCGGACGAACTGCTGCAGGTAACCTCGACGCTGCCCTCGGTCGAGAGCGCGCCATACTTCGCCGAGTTCGTCGCCAATTCGTGAAGAACCATGCCCAGCGCCTGGGCCGTGGCAGACGTCAGAATGAGGTTGGAGGTTTCGTCCCCAAGTGCAAACTCGATTCCGTAAGGCGTCAGTTCGTCTGAGATGAGCGCCTGCAATGGCACCCCGTTCCAGCGGTTTTCCGACAGGTGACTGTGGGCGCGGCTGATGGCGGAAATGCGACCGATCAGGGCATCCTTGAATTCGCTGACTGTGCCCTGCGCTTTCATCATCTGGACGATCGACTGGACCACGGCGAGCAGGTTCTTGGCGCGGTGATCGACTTCACGCGTGAGCAGATCCTCACGTTCGCGCGCTTGCTTGAGGTCGGTGATCTCGACGCAGAAAATACCTACGCCCCGCCGAAATCCGTCTGGGCCGTGAACGGGGTAGAACACTTCCGACCAAGTGCGCTTCACGCCTGGCTTTGCCGGTGTCTCGCCGGTGATCTCCACCCCGCGCAGCACTTCGCCGCTTTCCAGGACCTTGCGCAAGAGCGGTTCCGCCGAGGAGCGCAAGTCGGGGAGAAGATCCCACACGCTTTGCCCTAGATGATCCTCGGCTGAAAACCCGTTCATATCCGCAAGTGCCGCGTTGATGCGCGCGAATTTGAGATCGCCATCGAGCAGGCCAAGGCCGACAGGAGCCTCGTCATAGATTGCCTGCAACTCGTCGATCACGCCAAGAAGATGGGCTTTCTGTTCGGCCTGATCGCGGCCTTCGCGTTCAAGCGCCTCTTTTGCGGCGATGAGGTTCATCGCGCTGGTGCAGAGCGAGTGGACGACTTCGAGCACGATTATGGTGCTGGGAATATAGACCAGCATGGCCACCGGCGCGCCCGGCTGCATGCCAAGGCCCGTCCCGGAATTCAGGAACAGATAGCCAGCGCATATCCATGCCAGAGTCGCCGCGATATAGCCTGGTAAGCGGCCTCCGAGAAAAGTCGCGATGACAATTGACGGATAGAAGGGCAGAAGCGGCGCAGGTGGCGGCGTGCCCATGGCGAGCCGAACCACGAGAGCGAATGCGATCAGGCCGATGGCGGACAGTACGCCAGGAACGGGGCGGCCGAGAAAAACATGGCACAGTGAGAACGGCCATCGACCAAACAGGTGCGCTTCGCCTTGCTGGCGACCCGATTGCATCCCCCATCACCCTTTCGGCAGGTGCACGCGCAGCCGGATGACTGCGTATGCTCATCTTGCCCGAGTTTGCCTGCGTGGCAATCCCTGCGCGATGCTGAACCCTTGAAAAAGCGTCAATTATGGCAAAGTGAAACGCGGCTGGCGCGCATGTCACAACATAGGTTAGCGAACCTGCGATGAGCTGCGACAGGTCATGGCTTGGCCGCGGTCGCCAATCCGTTTGCAGGCCACCAAGACAGCGTGTGCACATCGTGCGCCGAGGTCCAGATGCCCTTGGGCGTATAACGCAGTGCGCCGCTGCCCGCTGGCTTTCCACCACGCTGGGCGACGGTCATGGTCACCGGATCGATTGCCGCCCAGACCTGATCGTCGGTGGTGCGCAGCCAGACCTTGCCGCCGCCGGTGTCGATATCACCCCATTTGAGGTTGGCCCCGACCTTGACCCGTCCGACGACCTGGCCCGTGGCCGGATCGGCGCGAACGAGCGTGCCATCACCCTGTTCCTGCACCCACACGCCACCTTCGCCCGCAGCGAGGAAGCCCGGCATCGTGCCGAGCGCAGCGCGGGCGACGACGGTGTTGGTGGCGGGATCGATCTTCTGCAGCGTCTGCTTCGTGGCGCTGACCGCCCAGACGGCGTCATAACCGAAGGTCACGTACCAGGTATCGGGATCGACCGGGATGGAGGCGACGACGGTGTTGGTCTCAGGATCGACACGAGCGACCGCGCCTTCGGGCTTGCTCGCCAGCCAGATCGAGCCGGCACCATTGGCGACGATCAGCTCGCCCTGCTTCTGGTTGGCAATTCCGGTGGGGATCGTGGCGGTGATCTTCGCGGTTTCGAGATCGATCCGCACCAGCGAGCCATCGCCGCAGTTGGCGACCCACAGTGAACCGAACGCCACGGTCAGCGCACCGCAGGGGCGGGCGACGGCAACTTCCGCAAGTTTGCCGGTGCGTGACCACTTTTCGACCTTGCCGCGATTGGTCGCCCACACAGCGTCGCCATCGACGGCGAGGAAATCGGCGAAACCGGGAACGGTCTGCGCCTGTTCGACCTGCGCATGAGCAAGGGTGGGGGACAGGGCGGCGGCGGCGAGAAGCAGGTTGCGGATCATGTGTGCGTCCTTCTGCCCGATCAGCTACGCGAGGCGATATAGGCGCGCCATCCGCCAAGGTGCGTAATGTCTTCGGCTCCGGTAAGGGCGCGCGGTTCGGCGACGAAGCCCTTTACGCTGCTGCCGTCCGCCAGCGTGACGGTGCCGATGGCGAGCGGCGGCGGAACCTCGACGGTGAAGCTGCCGAACTCGGCGACGCCCAACTCGTAGACCTCCAACTTGATTGCCGCCCCACCTTCATCGAATACTAGCGCGGGCTTCGGCGGCACGCTGTTGGCGATCGCGTAGAGCCTGTACGTCGGTGCGGTTTCAAAGGCGCCGACGAACTTCGCATTCCGGGAGGTCAACTGCCAGTGCAGCGGCATGCCTTCGAGGTGTGCGCCAACAACGGCCAGTTTCACGGTCTGCATCTTGCCCTCCAGATCGAGCGGGGGTGGGGGAGAAAGGTTGGCGGCAGCGAGCCACGCATCGGCGGCATCGAGCAGGGCGCGATCTGTGGCGGCCGGGCCGATCAGGGTGATGCCAAAGCCGGTGCCGTTGTGGCGGGTGCCGGCCGGCACGGCGACGGCGGCCATGTCGAGCAGGTTCACGAAGTTGGTGTAGAACCCGAGGTTGCTGTTCAAGGCGACAGGGGCGACCGCCAGTTCGGCCACGCGATAGGTCGTGCCGGTCGTGGGGAAGGCCAACATATCGACGCTTTGCCACAACTGATCCGCATGGCGTTTCAGCTCGGCCATGCGGTACAAGCCGTTCCACAGTTCGACGGCGGTCTTGTCCCACCCTGCCTCGACCACGGTGCGCACGGTGGGGTCGACAGCTTCGGGGTTGTCCTTGAGAAGTGCGGCGATGGCAGCGGTGCGTTCGGCCACCCACGGTCCGCCATAGAGCAGTTGCGCGGCTTCGAGCAGCGGGGCGATATCGATTTCGACCACTTCTGCACCTTGCGCCAGCGTGGCGAGGGCATGATCATAGAAGAACTCGGACTCGCCATCGCCAAAGAATGCCCGCTGATCGCGGCGAGGCACGCCGATGCGCCTGGGGTTGAGCGGGGCTTCGGTGAGTTGGCGCGACCATGGATCGCCAACGTCAAATCCGGCCAGCGCATGGTCGACGAGACGCGCGTCGATGGTGTCGCAGGCGAACACGGTGATGCAGTCGATCGAGCGGCAGGCCGGAACAAGGCCCCTGGTGCTCCAGCGGCCCTTGGTCGGCTTGAAGCCGATCAAGTGGTTGAACGCGGCGGGCACGCGGCCCGAACCTGCGGTATCGGTGCCAAGCGCGATGGGCACCAGGCCAGCGGCAACCGCGATGGCTGAGCCGGAGCTGGACCCACCGCTGACGTAGTCCCGGTTATAGGCATTGCGCGGAATGCCATAGGGGCTGCGCGTACCGACAAGGCCGGTAGCGAACTGATCGAGGTTGGTCTTGCCCACGCAGATCGCGCCTGCGGCCTTGAGCCTGGCAATGACCGTGGCGTTTTCCGCGGGCGCATAGGCGAAGGCCGGGCAGGCCGCGGTGGTCTGGAGCCCCGCCACGTCGATGTTGTCCTTTGCGGCATAGGGCACACCGGCGAGGGGGAGGACTTCGCCGGCTGCAATCCGGGCGTCGACTGCTCGGGCCTGCGCAAGCAAGTCCTCCGCCGTGGCGCGGCTGATCCACACTTGCGGCTGGACCGCATCGTAGGTGGCAATGCGGGCGAGCGTTTCCTCCATGACGGAGACGGCGGGCGTCGTGCCGGCATTGACGCCGGCAGCGATGGCTGCGGCGCTGCGGCGGTCGAGCACGGTCATGCGCTCCTCCGCAGGGCCAGCATCGGCGTGCCGGGCTGTAGCGGCTGTCGTTCCTTGATGTAGAGCGCAGCCACCGTGCCGGCGCCGGGGCTTTCGACCGGGCATTCCATCTTCATTGCCTCGATCACCGCGATGGTCTCGCCCGCCTGAACCGTGTCGCCGGGCTGAACGAGCAGCTTCCACACGCTGCCGCCGAAGGGTGCTTCGATCAGGTCCGCGCCCTCGGGCACGTCCACCGCGTTTTCTGCCGGAGCCTCGCTCTCGGCAAGCGCACTGACCCGGTCGAACTCGCCCCGGCGCTCCCACTCGGCGCGCTCGGCATCGAACGCGGCCGTGCGGCGCGCTTCGAACGCGGCGATGTCATCGGCGTTGTCGGACAGGAACTTGCGGTAGTCCGACAGGCGAAATTCCGACGGTTCGATCTTCAGGGAGCGCTTGCCGCTGGGGAAATCGCGGCGCCACTCGGCCAGTTCCTCGGCGCTGACCGGATAGAAGCGGATCTGGTCGAAGAAGCGCAGGAGCCAGGGCTTGCCCTCGATGAAGTCTGCCGTCTGCCGGTGCGTGTTCCATACCTGCACGGTGCGGCCGAACAACTGGTAGCCGCCGGGTCCCTCCATGCCATAGATGCACATGTAGGCGCCGCCGATGCCGACGACATTGGGCGGCGTCCAGGTGCGCGCGGGGTTGTACTTGGTGGTGACGAGGCGGTGGCGCGGATCGACCGGCGTGGCAACCGGCGCGCCGAGGTAGACATCGCCCAGCCCCATGACGAGATAGCTCGCCTCGAAGATCAGGTTCTCCACCGCCGCCACGTCGGGCAAGCCGTTGATGCGGCGGATGAACTCGATATTGTCCGGGCACCACGGCGCATCGTCGCGGACCGCGCTCATGTACTTCTCGATGGTCTCGATCGTGGCCGGATCGCGCCAGCTGAGCGGCAGGTGGACAATGCGCGAGGGGATGGCGAAGTCCTCGAGATCGCCGAGGCGCTCCTCTGCCGCCATGAGCGCGGAAAGGGCAGCGGCTTGCGTGAGACTGCGTCCATCGAAATGCAGCTGGAGCGAGCGGATGCCGGGCACGACGTCGATCACGCCGGGCAGGGCCATGCGCTCCAACTCCGTCATCAGCGCGTGGACGCGGATGCGCAGTTCCAGATCGAGGACGAGCGGCCCGTATTCGACGAGGATGTTGCGATCGCCCTGCTGGCGATAGACGACGCCGGGGCGTCCGGGCGCGGCCTCGATTGCCCCGAGGATCGGCGTCTGGGTGGCGGCATCGCAGGGGCGGCTGGAGGCGGGCTTGGCGCCAGTTGCGAGGTATTCCTGCTGGGCACGGTCGGCGGCGGTCGCCTCCTCCATTGTTACGGGCACGAAGCGCACCCGGTCGCCCGGAACGAACTGGCCGATCTTCCACCGATCAGCCGCGATCACCACGAAGGGGCAGACGAAGCCGCCAAGCGAGGGACCATCGGGGCCGAGGATGATCGGCATGTCGCCGGTAAAGTCCACCGCGCCAATGGCATAGGCGTTGTCGTGGATATTGGACGGGTGCAGGCCCGCTTCCCCCCCATCACGCCGCGCCCATTCGGGCTTGGGGCCGACAAGGCGCACGCCGGTGCGATTGGAATTGTAGTGCACCTGCCACTCGGCGGTGACCACCATGTCGATGTCGGCTTCGGTAAAGAAGTCCGGCGCGCCATGGGGACCGTAAAGCACGCGAACGCACCATTCATTGGGGAGAGCGGGGAGCGCGGCAGGAGCGAGTGGTTTGCCAGTCGGTTCATGGGCGAGGTGAAGGACATCCCCGGCGACGAGGCGGCGCGCCGCGTGGCCGCCGAACTGGCCGAGTTCGAAGGTGCTGCGGCTGCCGAGGTAGGGGGCGATGTCGAGCCCTCCGGCGACGAGCAGGTAGCCGCGCATGCCGCCACCGTTTGCCCTGCCGACGACCAGCGTTTGCCCTGCCTTTGCCTCGAAGAGTTGCCCTGGAGTTACCGGTTTGCCCTCGAGAGTTGCGCCGAAGTCCGCACCGGTGAGGCACAGGGTTGCATCGGCGCCGAACTGGAGCGTGGGGCCGGTGACGGTCATCTCCAGCCCGGCGGTACCTTCAGGATTGCCGAGCAGGCGGTTGCCGAGGCGGAAGGACTGGTCGTCCATCGGGCCAGAGGGCGGCACGCCCACGGCCCAGAGGTGCTGGCGGCCGGGCCAGTCCTGCACGGTGGTGGCCGTTCCGCCACTCAGCACGCGGATTGATTTGGTTCTGAAAACAACGTCTTCGAGTGCGCGTGTTGAGACTTCACCTAAAGTGAAGGCAGGCGCGGCGACGACGCTGCGCAGCCAGCGCAGGTTGGTTTCGATGCCATCGACGCGGGACCGCGCCAGCGCCTCCTGCATCGCGGTGACGGCGAGATCGCGAGTGGGCGCGTGGACGATCAGCTTGGCAAGCATCGGATCGTACCAGGCGCTGACCTCGGTGCCCGCCATGACCCAGGTTTCGGCGCGGATGTCGGCCGGAAACTCGACACAGGTCAGGGTGCCCGAAGTGGGGCGGTAATCGAGCGCGGGGTCTTCGGCGTAGAGGCGGATCTGAACCGAATGGCCGCTGGGGGTGGTGGGGGCGCTATCGAGGAAGCTGTAGTCCCCGGCAGCGCCGCGGATCATCCATTCCACCAGATCGACGCCCATGACCATTTCGGTCACGCCGTGTTCGACCTGTAGCCGGGTGTTCATTTCGAGGAAAAAGAACTCCTTGCGCTCGGAATCGTAGAGGAATTCTACGGTGCCCGCCGAACGATAGCGGGCTGCTTCGCCGACGCGGATGGCGGCTGCGTAAAGCGCCTGACGGACCTCTTCGGGCAGGAGCGGGGCGGGGGCTTCCTCGACGACTTTCTGGTTGCGGCGCTGGAGCGAACAGTCGCGCTCGCCCAAGGCGACAACGCGGCCCTCGCCATCGCCGAAGATCTGAACTTCGACATGGCGGGCGCGGCGGACGAAGCGTTCGAGGAAGACACCGGCGTCGCTAAAATTGCTTTGGCCGAGGCGGGCAACGGCGGCAAAGCCTTCGCGGATGTCGTCAGCGGTTTCGCACACGCGCATGCCGATGCCGCCACCGCCTGCCGTGGCCTTGAGCATGATCGGGAAACCGATGGCGTCTGCTGCGGCGAGCGCTTCGTCCTCGCTGGTCAGCAGGTTGCTGCCCGGCGCAAGGGGGACGCCATGGGCAGCGGCAAGCTCGCGGGCGCTGTGCTTTAGGCCGAAAGTGCGGATGTTGTCGGGCGTGGGGCCGATGAAGACGATGCCGGCTTCGGCACAGGCGGCGGCAAACTCGGTGTTTTCGGAGAGGAAGCCGTAGCCCGGATGGATTGCACCGGCGCCGGTGCGCTTGGCCGCTTCGATGATCGCGGCGATGTTGAGGTAGCTTTCCGAAGGTCTCGCGCCGCCAATGCACACGGCCTCGTCAGCATGCGCAACATGGAGCGAGGCTTCGTCGGCCTCGGAATAGACCGCGACCGAGCGAAGGCCCATCTTTCGCAAGGTGCGGATGATGCGTGTGGCGATGGCGCCGCGATTGGCGATCAGTACCGTGTCGAATGCGGGGGCCATGCTCATGCTGCAACGATCATGCGGACGGGGGTGGGGTTGAAGGCGTTGCAGGGGTTGTTGATCTGCGGGCAGTTGGAAACGACGACGATCACGTCCATCTCTGCGCGCAGGTCCACTGTGAGGCCAGGGGCGGAAATGCCGTCAACGATGCCAAGCGCACCGTCCGCCTCGACCGGCACGTTCATGAAGAAGTTGATGTTGGAGACGATGTCGCGCTTGCCGCGGCCTTCCCAGAGGTTGGCCTCCAGAAAGTTCTCGACGCAGGCATGTTGCGACTTTGTGTGATGTCCATAGCGCAAGGTATTGGATTCGCACGAACATGCGCCGCCGATAGTGTCGTGATACTCGACCGCGCTGCCGGTGAGGGTCATCAGCGGGCGGCCTTCGTTGGAAAGCAGCACGGTGCCTTCGCGCAGGAACAGGTTCCCCTGTGCGGCGACAGTATCCTGCGCGCTGTAGCGTTCGGAATCATCGGCGGCGCTGTAGATCAGGAAGTCGACCGCCTGGTTGCCTTCGAGATCGACGATGCGCAGCGTCTCGCCCTGCTTCACGTGGTGCGCCCACGGCGCGCGGGCGGGGACGATCTCGTCGTGGACGATCTTGCCGGAAAGGCCGGAGATGTGGGGATCGGTCATCGGTCCTGTCCTTTTCAGCGGCGGTAGTAGTCTTCGACATTGAGGAAGGCCCGCTGGCCCTCCGGCGTCGCGTTGCGGATGGGGTCGCTCTGGGTTGTCACAAGTCCGCGCCATGCGGTGAGGCGCAGCGGAGTGACACTGTATTCCGGCCTTGGATCAAGGACATGCGGGCAGTTCGTGACAACAACGATGATGTCCATCTCTGCGCGTAAAACCACGCTGCGTCCGGGCGCATAGGGGCCAACCTGCGGCGTGATCGTGCCGTCATCCTCAATGCGGGTGCCCTTGAACAGGGTGACGCAGGGGTGAACATCACGGCGGCCGAGGCCGTGCTTGGCAGCGCCCAGCAGGAAACGGTCGCGCCCGTTGGGATAGCTGCCGCTATTGCGGCCTTCGCCGTATTTGGCGGCATTGGTGGCGGCGTTCGAGGTGCCGCAGAAGCAATCGTGCGTGCCGGCATCATCCGCCTCGATGCTCATCAGCACGCGGCCCATGTCGGACAGGAGAAGCTTGCCGGTGCCGAGGTACGCATTCCATTGGACCTTGACCGTATCGGCGAAGTTCAGCCGCTCCGTCGGCATTTCGGCGTTGAAGATGTTGAGCGAGGCGCAGGCATCACCCTTTACGTCGATCAGCCGCAGACGGGTGCCGCGAGCGATGCGGCGCGTGGCATACCCGCCGGGGGCAACGGTTTCTTCCCAGAGCAGGTCGTCAGCGCTGACGCCATCGGGAAGGTCTGCCGCGATTGGGGGAAGGATCGGCATGGCTTCCACGACCGTTCCCGCCATCGAGCGGGCGTGATCGCGGGCGGCGTTGGGGTTTGCCAGTGTGCTGGTTGGGGCGTCGGTCATGCGGCCGCTCCTTTCTTCGATCCGGGGCCAGCCTCGGACAGAGGCGGCAACAAGGCGGTGGTGGTGACAAGCTGGAGTTGCTGGACCCCGCGCACACGGCGCAGAGCGTCGGCAAGACCCTTGAGCCGGGCGGCGGGGCCTTGCACCAGCAGGACTTCCAGCGACTGGTCGTCCTTCAGAAAGACGTGCTGGGTGGAGATCACTTCGGTCTGAAAATCGGCCTGCGTGCTTGCGAGTTGCTGGCGCACGCGGCCCCGGTCGCCACGGTAGACGAGGGTGATGGTGCCGGCGAGGATCTCGTCCGGGCGAGTCAGTGCCTCGTGCGCTGCAAGGGCGTGGCGGATCAGCTCCGCAATCAGCTGCGAGCGCGAGGGGAGCTGGCGTTCCTCGACCATCATGTCGAGCTTGCGGAACAGGTCTGCCGGCAGGCTCATGCTTAGGCGGGCGAGGCTGGCGGGTTCGTTGGACATCACGCCGCTTCCGGTTCTGGTTCAGGCGCAGGCTCGTCCTTGCGCAGTTCCAGATCGTAGACTGCCGTTGCGCCAAAGCGGTGCGGGGCGTGGGGATCGTGGCGGCGCTTGTCGAGCGCGAGAACGCGGGTGCCGAGCGAGAAGGCTTCCTTGATGTCGTGCGTGACCATGATGACGGTCAAGCCGAAGTCCCTCCAGAGCTGGCGGATCAGCACGTGCATGTCGGCACGGATGCCGGGGTCCAGCGCGCCGAACGGCTCGTCGAGCAGGAGGATGCGCGGGCGCATGATGAGGGCCTGCGCGACGGCCAGGCGCTGCTGCATGCCGCCCGACATCTGGCTGGGATAAAGGTTCAGGCTGTCGCCGAGGCCGACCGCCTGCAGCATCGCTGTGGCTTCGTCGGCGGCACGCTTCTTTGCATCGCCGAAGAGACGCGCGAGCAGCGGGGCCTTGGTGCATTCGAGGCCGAACATCACGTTCTGAAGGACGGTGAGGTGCGGGAAGACCGAGTAGCGCTGAAACACCACGCCGCGATCTGGGCCGCATTCGCGGGCGAGCGGCTGGCCGTCGAGGGTGATCGTGCCGGAAGTGGGCACTTCCTGGCCGAGAACGACGCGCAGGAACGTGCTCTTGCCCGCGCCCGAAGGGCCGACGACCGAAACGAACGATCCTTCTGCGACGTCGAGATCGACCTTTTCGAGGACGACACGGTCACCGTATTCGACCCAGACGTTGCGGAGGGAAAGGAGCGCGCTCAATGGCTTGCTCCGTGTGCCCAGGGGAACGCCCTCTGGCTCAGGTTCTTGAGGCCCCAGTCCATGGCGATCGCGAGCAGGGCAATCCACGCGACGTAGGGAATGATCACGTCCATCGCGAGGTATCGGCGGACGAGGAAGATGCGGTAGCCAAGGCCGACATCGGACGCGATGGCCTCTGCCGAGATGAGGAATACCCAAGCCGGGCCGAGCGCGAGGCGCAGGGCGAGGATCAGGCGCGGCATGGCCTGAGGCAGGGCAACGCGGATGAGGATCTGCCATGAGCCCGCCCCAAGGGTCTGCGCCTTGGCCAGCATTTCGCGCGGGAGGGTGCCGACATGGCCGGCGACGTCGCGGATCATGACCGGCGCGATGCCGATGACGATCAGGGCGACCTTGGCCGTTTCACCGAGGCCAAGCGCGACGAACAGGATGGGCAGGAGCGCGATCGGCGGGATCACCGCAATACCTGTTACGAGTGGTCCGAAGGTGGCGCGCACCGGGGGCAGCGCGCCCAGGACAAGGCCGACCAGCAGCGCCATCAGTGTGGCGATGGCAAGGCCAAGGCCCAGACGCTGGAGGCTGGCGAGGGTATCGGCCCAGAACACCACGCTGCCCGTTAGCACGTCGACCTTGGTCATCTGCGCCCAGAGCGCCGTCGCCATGCCCGAAGGCAGCGGCAGGATCTTGTCTGCCGGGTTCCCCGCATGCCGGCCATAGGCAGCGAAGAGGTAGACGATGACCAGCAGCAGGATCGGCACGGCGCCGAGCGCGAGGCGCTGTTTGCGGTCCGGTTCGCGGTTTACCCAGCGCATGAGGAGTTGTCCCGAAGTATCTAGGAGATCAGAGCTTTCCGTCGGCGGCAAGCTTCATGAAGCTGTCATCGAAGCGCAGGGTGACGTGGGTTGGATCGCCCAGCGTCTTGCCGCCGGGGAAGGCCATGCCCACTGCATCGGCGGAGGATGCGCCGGGGAACAGGCCCTTGGAGAAGCTGAAGTCGCGCACGCGGGTCATCGTCTCGATGAGCTTTGCGTCCTGCGTGGCGGCTACCGCGTCCTTGGGCTGGGCGTAGAGGTAGGTGGTCTTGAGCTGGGCTTCGAAGACGTCCGGTGTCGTCCCGGCGAGCTTTGCCATCGCGGCGCGGGCCTGCCTGCCCTGCTCGTCCTGCGCAGTCATCACCTTCATCGTATCGTACCAGATGCCGGCGAGGGCCTTGCCGAGATCGGGGTTGGCCTTGAGCGTTGCGGTATCCACGACGAGGAGGTCGAGGATCTCACCCGGGATGTCCGCCGAGGTGAAGACCTTCGACACGCCGGGCTGCGCGGCCATGACCGAGAGTTGCGGGTTCCAGGCGACAGCGGCCGTTGCATCGGGCGAAGCGAAGGCGGCAACGATGTCCGCATCGGACGTGTTGATTGTCTTGACGTCGGTCAGCGCCATGCCGTTTTTGCCGAGCGCGCGGGCGAGCAGGTAATGCGAGACCGAGAGTTCGGCGAGGTAGACCTGGCGGCCCTTGATCGCGGCCAGAGCGTTTGCGCCTTTGAGCAGGATGCCGTCATTGCCGTTGGAGTAATCGCCGACGATGATCGCGCTGGTGTCCTTGCCGCCGGCGGCGGGGATGGTGAGTGCATCCATGTTGGCAACCGTCACGCCGTCGAACTTGCCGGCCGTGTACTGGTTCACAGACTCGACGTAGTCGTTCACCTGCACCACGTTGATCTTGATGTGGTACTTGTCGGCCCACTTCTTCACGATGCCGGCCTGCTGGGCATAGGGCCATGGCATCCAGCCCGCATAGATCGACCAGCCGATGCTGAATTCGGTGCGCTTTTCGGCGGCCTTCTCACCGCCCGAGCACGAGGCGAGGGCGAGTGCCGCACCGATCAGCGCGGTCTTGCCGACTTTTCCGATATGAGTCCGCAAGCGCGTCGCGAAGGCATGTAGCACCAGCCATTCCCCTTGATGGAGTGAAGCGTTGTCGCAGCCCCGGACCGGCTGGTCCCTGGTATTACGATCAGCTGCTTTGGTAATACCCGCCCGGCCGAAAGTGCGGATACGTCGATTGACGTAGCGCCCGGTTTGGCGGGTTGGGCCTAAGTGCGTTATATCTGCTTCGTTCAGGGGTTTTGCGGGCAAGCGACATGAACATCAGGAAATTTGCAGTCGATATGCTGCCGCCGGTGACGCTGGCGATTGTCGTTTCCTTCTGGGGACTTGCTCCGAAAGCCTGGGTGGAAAACACCTGGACCGCAATCATCATGACCGCGCTTGTGACGACATGGGTGCTGGGACTCGAGATGGTGTTCGAGCGTCATGCCGGGTGGCGGATGAATCGCCAGGAGTTCTTCACCGACCTGTTCTACATGGTGTTGAACGCGACGCTGATATCGAAGGTTTCACAGCTTGTTGGGGAAGCCCCGCTCATGGCTTTCAAGAAGGCAGCGGGCATCGAGACGCCTTGGGCGGCAGAGATGCCGTTTCTGGCGCAAGTGGCGCTGATCTTGTTCGTCTATGAGTTTGGCCAGTACTGGATGCATCGCCTAATGCACAATTCGACGCCGTTCTGGCTGACCCATGCGCCGCATCACCACATCACGCAACTCAACGCGATGAAAGGCGCGGTGGGCAACCCGATCGAACTGGTGCTGATCAGCCTGAGCATCGTCGTGCTGTTTGACGTATCGCAGGCAGCAGTGCTGGGCGCATTCGGCGCAACCAACGTGATCTCGACCTTTGCGCACGCCAATGTCCGGTCGGACCCGCCGAAGTTCTATTCTTTCTTCTTCACCACGATCCGCCACCACAGCTTGCACCACTCGGTGCCCTACGAGGATACGCGCTGCAACTACGGCAATTCGCTGATCCTGTGCGACCGGATCTTCGGCACCTACAAGGAGGGCGAGGCCAGTGTGGTCGGGCAGGACGATCGCAGGCGGCTGTCTATCCGCGAGCAGTGGGTCTTCCCCTTCGTGCCGCTGTTCAAGGCGTGGCAGTCACGGCGCGCCAATGCGCAAACGGGCAGCAATGGAGTGGTTTAGCGACGTCGGCGCCGGTCGGAGGAGCGCAGCCACAAGGGCTGGAAAAAATCCTGCTTACCCGGTTGACCGGACAGGCAGCCACAGCTAGAGGCCCGACCTGCCCAGCGGACTTCAGTTTCGCGCACCGGGGCGGAGTAGCTCAGCAGGTTAGAGCAGCGGAATCATAATCCGCGTGTCGGGGGTTCGAGTCCCTCCTCCGCTACCAACCCGGATTGTCCACCAGTGACCCACTGAGGCCACTGGCAGACATTTTTCGAGGAAAATCAAATATTTTTCGCGTCCCGTTGCGTACGCCGGCGTCCCGGTGCGACCGGCTGCGGCCACCCACGGCGATTTGGATTGGGGGTATTTTGGGGGTATTTTTCGGCTGTCCCCAAAACAGGCGATACCCCCAGATGGCTTTGAAAGAACTTGAGGTCAAATACGCCACCAAGCGGCAGCGCCCCTACAAGCTGTCCGATGGAGAAGGCCTGCACCTGCTCGTCCAGCCGAACGGATCGAAGCTCTGGCGCCTGAAATACCGCTTCGACGGCAAGGAAAAACTGCTGAGCTTCGGCAAATATCCGACCGTCACGCTGGCGATCGCCCGCGAGAAGCGGACCGAAGCCAAGCGGCTGCTCGATCAGGGTGAGGACCCCGCCGAGGCCAGGAAGCGGGCGAAGAAGCAGAGGGCCGCGCTCAAGCTGTTCGAAGAGATTGCGCGGGCCTGGCACGCCAATCGTATTGAAGGGCTGGACTCGGCCCATGCCCTGCGCGTCATCAACCGGATGGAGCGCGACGTCTTTCCGGTCATCGGGAAGCGTCCGATCACGGAAATCGACCCGCCCGAGATTCTCGAGATGATCCGCGCGGTCGAAGCGCGCGGCGCCCTCGATATCGCCCGTCGCCTCAAGCAGAACGTCAGCCAGATCTATCGCTTCGCGATCGCGAGCGGCTGGGCGACCATCGATCCGACGCTCGGCCTCAACGATGCGCTCAAGCCCAAGCCGCCCGTCAGGCACATGGCGCGCGTGCCGCTCGCGGAGTTTCCGAAGCTGGTGCGAGCGATCTTCGCCTATGACGGCGAGGACACGCCGCGCCGCCGCGAGATCACCCGTGACGCGCTGCTGTTCACCTTGCTCACATGGGTCCGAACCAGCGAAACCCGCTTCGCGGCCAGGGACGAGTTCGAGGATCTCTATGGACCGAACCCGCTATGGCGTCTGTCGCCGGAGCGCATGAAGATGGAACGTGAGCATCTTGTTCCGCTGTCCCGCCAGGCCGCAATGATCGTTCAGCGCCGCTTGCAGGCGACGAACGATGCGTTCCTCTTTCCCGGAGCCAAGCCTGGAAAGTCTATTTCCGAGAACACCATGATCTATGCCTGTTATCGGATGGGGTATCTCCATCGGCAGACGGTACATGGGTTTAGGGGGCTCGGCTCGACCTGGGCGAACGAAGCCGAACGCTACAAGCCGGATTGGATCGAGATGGCGCTCGCTCACGAGGACGAGGATGAGGTGCGCGGCGCTTACAACAGTGCGCTCTATCTCACACCGCGAAGGCGGATGCTCCAAGACTGGGCCGACGTGATCGACGCGGCAACCGCAGTGTCGAATGTCGAGAAGAATCCTATCGAGTTCTCACAATTCATGCGCTGTTCCGCTCCCATCCAGCACCTGCCACCAAGCGACCAGAGACAGCCGTATTGGCAACGCCCCCTTCGGGCGGCTTCGCGATGAGCCTCAAAAGTCAGAACCGCCGATTTAGAGGCGCGGTTTTCTGCCATAGTTGTTAGAAATATCAGCTACTTAGATGCATCCGCGAATAGTAGAATGAACTCCAAGAAACCGTATCTCACTACATCTCATCATAGCTGATTCCCCTTGCAACTCGACAAGGGAAACCGCCGGGACCGCCAATTACGCCGATACATCGTCTGGAAGGGCTCGATTGGGGCGAGCAGAACGCGCGCATCCGTCCCGATGGACGCGCTCAGCGTGACTAATTCAATGAAATATATGGGGTTATTTGCGTCGCCACGAAGCGTCAGCGGTGCAGGCTCATCAGTCCTTAATCAATGAGTGGGAGGAATAGTTCGCCAACAAATTGAATTGGACGATGAGCCCCAAGGCGCGGCAAATGGCGCCAAATCAAAAAATGCCGTGGGGAGGACAGTCATGGTCACAGCCTTTAGGACAAATTTGCTTTGTGCCACCGCGCTATCGATCGCGTGTGCGCTTGCAGTGCCGGCACATGCCCAGGACGCTGCATCGCAGGGCGAAAAGCCCGAGGCGCAGGAAGGTGGCCTTGAGACAATCGTCGTCACGGCGCAGAAGCGCGAACAGAATTTGCAGGATGTTCCAGCCGCCGTTTCCGCCATAGGCGGCGAGACGCTGCGCACGCGCGGCATCACGGAGACCTCAGACTTGATGGGCGCGATCCCCAGCCTGCAAGTCACCACTCCCTATGGTCGCACCCAACCGAATTTCTCGCTGCGCGGGATTTCAGTGGCGAACGAATTTTCCGCCTCCACTGCGTCGCCGGTTGGCGTCTATGTCGATGAAGTCTATCAGAGCTTCCGGGCGAGCCATGGCCTGCAACTCTATGACATCGACCGGGTCGAGGTACTGCGCGGACCGCAAGGAACACTCTACGGTCGCAACACCACGGGTGGCGCGATCAGCTTCTTCACGCGCAAGCCGGATCTGGGAGAGGCCAATGGCTATCTGACCGCCGGCTATGCCAATTACGACACTTTCACGGTGCAGGGCGCCGCTGAAGCGACGCTGGTTCCCGACATCTTGGGCGTCCGCGTCGCCGGTACTTTTGCAAAAGGGGATGGTTGGCAGCGCAATGTACTGCCTGGGAATGAGCGCGACCTAGGGACCACCGATACGATCGGCGGTCGCATCTCGATCCGCTTCCGGCCCGATCCCGATCTCGACATCAATTTGAAGCTCTATGCCGCGAAGGACGATCCATGGGGCACCGCGCCCTATGCAGGTGGTCAACTCGCGGGCGGGCAGGATGCGCTCGGCTATTCGCGTTACGATCCGCAACCTTTCCTAGGCGGGCGGTTGCTGCGTGACAATGAGGTCGCAGTTGATCGGGTAGGTAAGAACATCAGCAAGTCGAAAGGGATAGCCCTCAACATCAAATGGGATGTCAGCGACCAATTCTCCGTCACCTCGATTACCGGCTACGACACCGGCGACTATATCAACAATCCTGATGATTGCGATGGCGGCCCAGCCGATCTCTGCTCGATCGGCCTCACGTCGACGAGCAAGAATTTCAACCAGGACCTGCGTTTCAGCTATTCGAACGACCGCCTCGATATCATTGCCGGCCTTTATTATGGCAGGGACAAGGTCAAGACGGTCAACTACCCGGACTTTTTCGGGGCGCTGAGGCCGCTGCTGCTTGGCGCCGGTCTTCCGGGCAGCTACAATAACGCCGCAATCGGAACGCCCGACGCGATCCGCTATATCCCAGCCTTTGCCGCCAATCCGGCGTTGGGGCCTGGCGATGCCGGATTCTGCGACGCGATCGAGATCAATCCCAACGGCTTCCTTGATGCACGCTCGCTGATTGCACTCCAGACCGACATCGCGATCAATAATACGGGCAATGGCGGCATGGGGGGTAGCTTTTCGGCGGGCTGCGCCGGGGCAGGCGCGCCTCCGTTCACCCCGATCCTCGGCGAACAGCGTTTTGACGTGTCGCGCCCCTCGAAGGCGATCTACGGCGACGTAACCTGGAAAGCGACCGAGCGGCTGACCGTGGCGGTGGGTGCACGCTACACCCAGGATAAGGTCAATTACCTTAACGGCAGCACTTTCCTCTATGCGCTCGACGGTACGACGCCGGTTGTCAACCTGATCCCCTACAGCAATCCATACAACCCCAATCTCGCGCCGCTTGAGCAGCGCGAAAAGGCAAACAGGCTAACCGGCCGTATCAATGTCAGCTATGAGTTCGCCGATGATATCATGGGCTATCTCCAGTACAGTCGCGGTTACCGCAGCGGCAGCTTCAACGGGCTTGCCTATCAGGGCGTCAATCAAGTCTATTATATCCAGCCTGAAAAGGTGAATGCATATGAGGCGGGGCTCAAAACCCGGCTGTTCGATCGCCGCGTCCAACTTAACCTCGCGGGCTTCTACTACGAGTATTCGAATCACCAAGTAACGCAGGCGGTCGGCGCTACAACCTTCACGCGCAGCGCCAATGGTCGCCTGTTCGGTGGCGAGGCCGAACTCGCCTGGCAGGTGGCCGATACGTTGCGTTTCGATGCTTCGCTGGGCTATCTCAACAGCAAGTACAAAGGCAATGTGATCGATCCGGCAAACCCGGCCAGCCCGACATTGAACGTCAACGGCAATCCCTTCCCGAACGCGCCGGAGGTTACGTTCCAGGCCGGATTCGACTGGGATATGATCGATGACGGCACCAACAAGCTGACCTTGCGCGGTGATGCGTCCTACATGGGCAAGTACTATTTTGATCCGTTCAAGAATTATGGGCAGACACCGTGCGATACACCCCCAGCGGGATCGAACATAACGCTCGCGGGTAAGGCGATTACATGCGCAAATCCGGGCTACTGGCTCGCCAATGCGCGATTAACCTATGCGCACGACAATATGTCGGTTAGCTTGTGGGCGAAGAATCTGTTCGACAAATATTACTACACCTACGGCCTCAACCTGAACGTGTTCGGCTACGATTATCTGAACCGCGGCATGCCGCGCACTTATGGCGTCGAAGCGACAGTCAAGTTCTGATCGCTGCTGCGACGGGGGCGGCGGGCATCCTCTCCCGCCCGCTGCCCCCGATTTTTTCGACCTGACTTTCAGACCGAGGAGCATCCATAATGCGTTCCACCGGCAACGGTCCCTCATTCATCGGCACGGCGTACAGAATCGAGCGCGCTGTGATCACTGAGATCGGCGCAGCTGAAAGCACCGCCCAGGCGAGCAGCGCCGAGCGGCCAGCGCGCCTCCGGACGATTTAACGTGGATGCGTCTCGGAACAGAACTGAGCTGGAACGAATTTTCGCGACCCAACGCGAAGGGACGCGTGAGCAGGTTTCGCGCAGCTACGAAGAACGCATGGACCTGCTCGGGCGCCTTGGCCGGATATTTGAGCAGCACAGAGACGAATTGGTCGATGCCGTTGCCGCCGATTTCGGCATTCGATCCCGCTACGAGACTATCCTGCTCGACCTGATGCTTGGCATATCGGAAATTAAATTTGCGCGCCGCAATCTGAAGACGTGGCTGAGGCCGCGGCGGGTGAAGACTGACATCTTCGGCCTTCCCGGTTCATCGCGCCTGGTCCCCCAGCCCCTAGGTGTGGTGGGCGTTCTCGGCACGTGGAACTATCCGCTCGGCACCATATTCGTTGGCGCGGCCGGTGCATTGGCGGCCGGCAACCGCGTGATCGCAAAGCCGAGCGAAGTTTCCGCCAACGCCGCCGAAGCCAGCGAGCGGCTTGTGCGCCGGTATTTCGCCGAAGAGGAATTCGCGATTGTCCAGGGCGGGCCCGACATGGCACAGGCGATGACGGCCCTACCTTTCGACCATATTCTCTTCACCGGTTCACCCGCGGTTGGCCGCAAAGTCTATGAAGCGGCGGCTGCCAACCTTACACCTGTTACTCTGGAACTTGGCGGCAAATGCCCTGCCATCGTGGGCAAGGGTGCATCGCTTGCACAAGTCTGTGAAAGCTTAGTGTTCGGCAAGCTGCTCAACGCCGGCCAGACCTGCATCGCCGCTGACTATGCCTTCGTCCATGTCGATCAGATGGAAAGCTTCGTCGCCGCACTCCGCGCTCAGGTTGCCAAATGCTACCCCAACGCGGCAAGCAACCCCGATTTCACCAGTATCATCAATGACCGACAGTTCGCGCGGCTCCAAGGTTTGCTCGATGATGCCGAAGCCAAGGGCGCGACGGTGCTCAACCTCTCGGACAACGGCGATGGAACGCTTCCTGAACGGCATCGGATCGTGCCGTTGGCGGTTCTCGACGTTACCGATGACATGGCGATGATGCAGGAGGAGATTTTCGGACCGATCCTGCCGATCATGCCATATCGCTCCGAAGACGAGCTCATTCGCTACGTAAACCGGCATGAGCGCCCGCTGGCGCTCTATTATTTTGGCGACGAAAGTGAGGAACGGCGCAAGATCATTTCCGAAACGCACGCTGGCGGCGTGACTCTCAACGGCACGGTCATGCACGTCTTCCAGCGCCGGCTGCCTTTCGGTGGCATCGGACAGAGCGGCATCGGTGCCTATACCGGCGTCGCCAGTTTCGAGCGCTTCACTCATTACAAGCCGGTGTTCTCTCAGCCGAAACTCAGCCTGCTTGGTCAACTTCTGCCACCCTATTCGAGCAAGACCGAAGGACTACTCAACATCTTCGAAAAGATCCTCTGACGTGGCTGCGGCGGTTGATGCTGGCATGTTGCATGACGCCGGGTCGCCAGCATGGGTCGAATGACAAGGGAAGCAAATGGCTGACTATGTAATTATTGGAGGTGGGTCGTCGGGCGGCGTTATCGCCAGCCGGTTGTCCGAGGACCCCGATGTCACCGTTTGCCTGCTCGAGGCAGGCGGCCCAGGCACCTCGCCGCTTGTGTCCACGCCCGGCGCTTTTGGGGCGCTGATCCAAGACTATCGGATCAATACGCTCAACTGGCGGTTCAACACCGACCCTTCAAAGGCGCTCAACGACCGCCGCCTCTACAATCCGCGCGGGAAGATGCTGGGTGGATCGAGCGGTATGAACGGGATGGTCTATATCCGCGGCGACCGGTCGGATTTCGACCACTGGGCCGAACTCGGCAACGACGGCTGGGGTTACAACGATGTCCTGTCCTATTTCCGCAAGGCTGAGAATAATGAGCGCGGTGAGGATGAGTTTCACGGCTCGTCGGGACCGCTTCACGTATCCAACGGCAAGCGCGAATTCGATGTCTATGATGCTTTCATCGAGGCGGCGACTGGACTGGACCATCAAGCCAATCCGGACTTCAATGGTGCCAGCCAGGAAGGTGTCGGCATCTATCAGTTTACCGTGAAGGACGGGAAGCGCGCCAGCGTGAAGGCGTGTTACCTTGATCCGGTGATGGGCAGGCGCGGCAACCTCCGCGTCGAAGTACATGCCCGCGTCCATCGTATCAGGTTTGAGGGCAACCGCGCGGTGGCAGTCGAGTATTCCCAGGACGGGCAGTTGAAGACGATCCCGTGCGAAAAGGAAGTCATTGTCAGCGGCGGCGCCTATAATTCGCCCCAACTGTTGATGCTTTCCGGTATCGGACCGCGTGATGAGTTGGAGAAGCATGGAATCGAAGTGATTCATGATATTCCCGGTGTCGGCCAGAATCTTCACGACCATCCTGACCTGATGCTGATCTACCAGTCGAAGAAGCGGCTCGGGATCGCACTCAATGTCGTTGGCGCGCTCAAGACCGTGCGAGACCTATTCCAGTATCTCACGCAAAGGAAAAGCTGGCTGGCATCGCCGCCCACGGCTGCAGGCGGTTTCTTGCGATCCGCGCCGGGGCAGAACCGGGCGGACTGCCAGGTCCATGTCGTGCCGCTCGCCTATCGCGACCATGCGCGCGACTACAAGCTGATGACGAAATGGGGCTATGCGATCATTCTCAATATTGGGCGCCCAAAGAGCCGCGGCTGGGTTGCCTTACATGACTCAAACCCCGAATCCGATCCCAAGATGGACCTCAATCTCTTGAGTCATCCCGACGACCTCAAGACGTTGCGCAATGCCTTCCGTGTCGTGCAGGAGATCCTGCATTCGGATCGCATGAAGGCGATGATGAAACGGCCTCTCTATCCTGACCGCTACCTTGAAACTGATGAAGAGATCGACGCCTATATCCGGGCAGAAGCCAATCATGCTTATCATCCGGTGGGAACATGCAAGATGGGCACCGACGAGATGGCGGTGGTCGACAACCGCCTGCGCGTTCACGGCCTCGCAAATATCCGCGTGGCCGATGCCTCGATCATGCCATCAATCGTCAACGGCAACACCAATGCAACCTGCATCATGATCGGCGAGAAAGCCGCCGACATGATCCGGCACGATAATATGAGCAGCAAGAATAGCATCGCAGAATATTGAATTGGACGATTGGATCAATGCTGCAGACACAGATGCTTACGAAAAGAAGTCCGGAGAGGCCTATCGCATGTCAGTTTATTATGTGTCGACTGCGCCATTGTGGGCGAGCGCCTTAGAGGAGCGCGGCTGATGGACGTCCGTACGCAAATACGTCGCGCCGCACGTTATTTCGCCCAGCAAGAGGCTCTCGTTCACGGCCACAGGCGGTTGACTTTCTCGGAAGCCTGGTTGCGCGGCGTGAAGCTCGCAAATGCTCTTGCGGAGTGCGGCCTTCAACCGGGTGACCGGATTGCTACGCTGGAGAAGAACTCCATCGAGGCCGCCGACATCATACTGGCGGCTGCCATTGGAAACTATACGCGTGTTCCTCTCTATGCGCGCAACCGATGTGAAGCGCACGCCCATATGATCGCGAGTACCGGATCTCGGTTGGCGCTGGTCGATGAGGCATTGGCTTCGGAGTTGGCGGGGCTGGATGCCCAAGCTCCGACGCTTGAGCGGATCATTATCCGCGATCACAACTATGAGAATTGGTTGGCGACAGCCTCGGACCGGGATCCTGATCCCGTCGTCGCGCCGGAGGACTATTGTGTCATCCGCCACACCGGCGGCACGACGGGCAAACCCAAGGGCGTTGCCTATCGGCACCGTTCATGGATGACGATCTCCGCCGCATTTTTCAGCATCGGCCCCCAAGTGGCCCCAGGGGATGCCATTCTGCATGTCGGCCCGTTGTCCCATGCATCGGGCTTCCTGTTCGTGCCGGCCTGGTATTGCGGCGCCCGCAACGTGATGATGGACGGCTTCGATCCAGCGTCCTTTCTTGACACTCTCGAGCAGGAACGGATCAGCCATGCCTTTGTAGCCCCCACCATGCTCAATGCCATAGTGCATCACGACGGGGCATATGGCCGCCACTTTCCGAATTTGAAGTTTCTGCTGAGTGCTTCAGCGCCGATCTCCGAGCCGACGCTTCGCAAGTCGTGCCAGATATTCGGGAATCATGTTCTTCATTCGGGCTATGGACAGACCGAAATCCTGCCCATCGCGTCTATGGGGCCCAACGAGTGGTTCGGCGAATTTGAAGGTTCTGCCCCAATTCGGGCGGTCGGACGTCCCATGAGTGGCGCCGATATCGAAATCCGTAACGAGGACGGAAAGGTGCTGGGACCAAACGAGCCCGGCGAGATCGTCGCACGGTTCGAAAATGGCCAGATGGAGGAATTCTGGAACGATCCGGAGGAAACCGCCCGGCGCATGGAAGATGGCTGGGTCAAAACCGGCGATGTCGGCATGATCGACACAAACGGATTTTTGTATCTGCTCGATCGCAACAACGACATGATCGTGTCAGGCGGCTTCAATATCTATCCCACCGAAATCGAAAACGTAATTGCCGACCATCCCGGTGTACTCGAGGTCGCGGTCTTTGGCGTGCCCCATGAAAAATGGGGTGAAACGCCGCTTGCAATGGTGCGTGTCAAGCCCGGAGCACAAATCACGGAGACCGAGATAATAGATTTGGTGCGCCAGCGTCTGGGCTCCGCAAAAAAGCCAAGCAAGGTCGTTTTTACCGCCGAGCCACTGCCGTTGAGCAATGTCGGAAAGGTGCTTCGTTCAAAGCTTCGAGAGCCCTATTGGGCGGGCCAGGACCGGCGCATTTCGGGGGCATGACCGACGCAGCCATCCTAGCCACATCCTCTATTCCGGTGACCGCCTGCCGGCGCGCGGGAGACTGCAATGGACTATGAATACATCCTGGTTGAGCAACGCGGCCCAGCGCTTTGGGTGACCCTCAACCGGCCGGCAGCGTTGAACAGTCTGTCGTTGGCTTTGGCCGAGGAACTCGCCGCAGCGATCGAGGCAGCGGAAGCAGATGCGACGGTGCGCGCTTGCATTCTTACCGGCGCCGGACGGGCGTTTTGCGCTGGCGCGGATCTGCTCGCAATTGGCGATGGAACAGGCGGACAAACTCTCGCCGAACGCTTAAATCTGTTTCTGCCGCCGCTCGGTCAGGCTTTTAACAGGATCGAGACGTCGCGCCTTCCGATAATTGCGGCGGTCAACGGCCTTACGCTCGCCGGCGGCTTGGAACTGGTGTTGTGCTGTGATCTCGTCATTGCCGCGCACCCGGCCAGATTTGGCGACGCCCATGCAAATTACGGCCTGTTGCCCGGCGGTGGAGGGTCGGTTCGACTCCCTAGGAAGATCGGCGAAGCGCGTGCGAAACATCTGATGATGACCGGCGGGACCATCTCGGCTGCCGAGATGAAGGAAGCCGGACTCGTGACCCAACTGGTTGCTCCCGAGGATCTCATTGCGGCAGCGCAAGCGCTGGTAGAATCTCTTGCAGAAAAGAGCCGGCCAGGGCTCGCCTACATGAAGCAGCTAGTCCGCGCTGCGCAGGATAGCTCGCTCGAAGTCGGGCTGCGTCAGGAACTCGAAACCATGGCTGCTTACGCCTTGTCCAACGACATTGTCGAAGGACTGGCGGCATTCCGGGAGAAGCGGAAGCCCGATTTTTCCGACCGGTGAGACCTGATCGGATGCGGAACACATTGGAAGAATGGATCAACGAATGACCGACATATTCGTCATGGGGGTTGGGATGACCCCGTTCGGAAAACAGTTCGACAAGAGCCTGAAAATGCTCTGCGCCGAAGCTTCGTCGCAGGCCTTTTCCGACGCAGGATGCACCGCCGGCGATGTCGAAGCCATCTTCTTCGGCAATTGCGTCCAGGGGCATATGGAGGGCCAGGACATGATCCGCGGCGAAATCGTGGCGCGAGCGATGGGCATCTCAAGCGTTCCCGTGGTGAATGTCGAAAACGCATGTGCGACGGCTTCCACGGCCTTGCACATGGCCGCCGCCTATGTTCGATCGGGGGCAGCGGATGTCGTACTCGCGCTCGGCGCGGAGAAGATGTACTCGCCCGACAAGGCGCTCATGTTCAGTGCATTCGATGGCGCTTGGGACGTGCATGAAACCGAGTCGGGCCGCGCGCAGCTGCTGGCCATGGGCAATGGCGTCGATGTTCCGGAAGGAACGACATCGAGTCAGCCTTACAGCGTTTTCATGGATGTATACGCCGCGATGGCACGCGCGCACATGAAGACCTACGGCTCGACGCAAGCGCAAATCGCGGCCGTCTCGGCGAAAAATCACATGCATTCGACGCGCAATCTGCTTGCCCAGTATCGCCTCCCATATACCGTCGAAAGTGTACTCGCTGCGCCTCCGATCGTTTACCCGTTCACACTGCCGATGTGCTCCCCGATCAGCGACGGCGCCGCCGCTGCGATCATCTGCAGCGAAGCCGGTCGGCGCAAACTGTCGGCAGCCCCGGACAGGGCGCTAAGAATCCTGGCGTCTGTGCTGCAAACCGGCGCCGCGCGCGATCCCTTTGATTATGACCACCATGTCAGCCGCCTTGCGGCGAACCGGGCCTATGCGATGGCCGGCGTGGGGCCAGAAGATATTGGCGTCGCGGAGGTGCATGACGCCACGGCGGTTGGCGAGATCATTGAAATCGAGGCGCTCGGCCTGACGCCGCCTGGCGAGGGCGGACTCGCGGCAGAGCGCGGTGAGACGGCGCTGGGTGGGCGTATTCCGGTAAACACGTCGGGCGGGCTTGAATGCAAGGGACATCCGATCGGCGCCACCGGGCTCGGCCAAATCTACGAGCTTGCGCTGCAATTGCGCGGCGAGGCGGAAGATCGACAGGTTCCGAATGCCCGGTTCGCGATCGCGCAGAACGGCGGAGGTGTCATCGGGGTGGAAGAGGCGGTGGTCGCCGTCACGATCCTGGGCCGGTAGTTGTCAGAGCGCGCCTAGGGAAACACGGGGTCACGATATGAACTTTGAGCTGTCCGATGAACAACGCATGGCGGTGGAAACCGTCCGCCGCTTTCTCGACAACAAGCTTGAGCCGGAAATCCGCCGGCATGGGGAGCGATTCATCCCCAAACCGCTCATGAAGGAATGGACTCAAGCACTGACCGGCTATGGCCATATTACCGCACCGCATCAGGAGCAATGGGGCGGGCTTGATATGGGATGGCTCACTCATCTGCTCATTTTCGAGGAGATCGCCTATTCCTCGCTCGATGTGGCCATACCCGGCTTCATCAACGCGGTTGGCGCAGAACTCATCCGCCGCTTCGCCCCGGAGACGATCAAGCAACGCTATCTTGCCGACCTCGTCGCGGCCGAGAAGTTCGTTTCGCTCGGCATCTCGGAGCCCGATGTCGGCTCGGACGTCGCCGCCATCAAGACACGCGCCGTACGAGACGGCGATTTCTGGGTCATCAATGGCGAAAAGACCTGGATCACCAACGGAGCCTACTCGGACATCTTCATCTGTACGTGCAAGACTGGCGAAAATGAAGTCACTCACATCCTGGTCGATCGTGACGAGAGTGAGTATGAGGTGCGCGATATCCAGAAGATGGCGCTCAACGGCCAATCGACTGCACAGATATTCCTGTCCGATTGCCGCGTACCGGTGGCAAACACGATCGGCCGGGTCGGCGATGGATTGCGCAATACGTTGCAAGTGTTCGAGATTGCCCGCTGCCATATGGCGATGTGGAGTATCGGCATCGCACGGCGAGCAATGGATGAGGCGATCGCGTACGCTCGCGATCGCGCGCAGCATGGCAAGAAGATCGCCGGCCATCAGCTGATCGCCGACAAGATCGCCATCATGGCGACCAAGATCGACGCAGCCCGTCTGTTGACGCACCGGGCAATATCCCTCGTCCAGGCGGGCACGCGCGCAGAGACGGAATGCTCGATGGCCAAGTGGTACGCCACCGAAATGGCGATCGAAGCGACGCGCGATGCGCTTCAGATCCATGGCGGCAACGGCGTCACCCGCGAATTCATCGTTGAGCGGCTGGTGCGTGAGGCGATCATTTGCCCCATCCCCGATGGCACGACGGAGATTCAAAAGCTTGTTGTTTCGCGCGCCCTGACCGGCATTCAAGCCTTTCGGTAAGGCTCAGACGAAAACGACAGCGTCGACGGAAATGGAGCCGCGTGCCTGACTCGCACAGGATCAAATGCGCAGATGCGTCGCTCAGGTAAAAGAGGCAGACAAGCGATGGACGAAGAGCTTCGTTTCGATGGCAGGGTAGTGGTTGTGACCGGAGCCGGAGGCGGACTTGGGCGCCAGTACGCGCTGATGTTTGGCGGGCGCGGAGCCAAGGTGGTGGTGAATGATCTGGGTGGCGACGAGAAAGGGAGCGGCAGCTGCTCCACAGCCGCTGACAATGTGGTCGACGAAATTCGAGCCACGGGCGGTCAGGCGGTGGCAAATTATGCGTCGGTCGAGGAGGGCGCGCTGATCATCCAAGCCGCGGTTGACAACTTCGGAACCGTTGACGTCGTCATCAACAATGCCGGCATCCTGCGCGATGTGAGCTTCCACAAAATGACCGACGAAGACTGGACACTGCTTCAGCGGGTCCATCTGAATGGGACGCGGGCAGTGACGCAGGCAGCATGGCCGATACTGCGCGACAAGGGCTATGGCCGCATCGTCATGACCACGTCTGCAGCCGCAATCTACGGCAACTTCGGTCAGGCCAACTATGCCGCAGCCAAGCTCGGAATATTGGGGCTTGCGAACGCGCTGGCGGAGGAGGGGCGGTCCAGAAACATCCAGGTTAATACGATCGCCCCAATCGCCGCATCGCGTATGACCGCGACTGCCTTTCCACAAGAGTTTCTCGCCAATCTCAGAGCGGAAGCGATCAGTCCATTGGTCGGTTGGCTTGCGCACGAGAATTGCAGCGAAACCAAAGGGCTTTTTGAAGTTGGAGCCGGCTATATCGCCAAGCTTAGGTGGGAGCGCGCGCTTGGGCACGCCTTCGGAGCGGACAGGGCGTTCACGCTCGATGATGTCGCCCGGCACTGGGGTAGAATTGTCGACTTCACGGATGCCGAGCACCCGCTCGGGCTGAATGACAGCCTTGAGGCGGTAGAACGGGCGCTGAGAGCGTAATCAACCCGATGAATTACCATGATATTTTTGAGCGGCCGTCGGGCTGCCGATGGCGTCGTGCTGCCGCCAGATATCGATGAGCAGCAGGAATAGTTCTGCAGCGAATTGAATTGGACGACGGCCCTCAAATGCCGCCAAACGGCATGAACTACACAATATCTCCTGGGAAGAGAGGATCAGCCATGAGAGGATGTCTATTGGCTTCTGCCGCGTTGTTGTGCTCGGGAACAGCATTTGCCCAGGAAGCAACGCCCCAGGCGAACGACCAAACCGGGAGCGCCACGGAAGCGCTGGCTGAGGACATTGTCGTTACCGCCACCAAAAAGGGCTATGGCGAAAGCGTGCAGAAAGTACCGATGGCGGTCACGGCTTTTGGTGAAGCGCAGCTGGATGCCAAGTTCGTCCAGAATCTTCAAAGTCTGAGCTACGACGTTCCCAACGTCCAGCTCGAGGATGTGGGTACGGCACCGGGCTATGCCAATTTCACTATCCGGGGCCTCGGCATCAACAGCACGATCCCATCGATCGACCCCACCGTAGGCGTTTTCACTGACGGTATTTACCTCGGCATCAACGCTGGTGTCGTGCTGGACAACTTCGACCTTGAGGGGATCGAAGTTCTGCGTTGACCGCAAGGCTTGCTTTTCGGTCGCAACGTTACCGGCGGTGCCGTGGTTGTGCGGACCACGCGGCCCAGCTTCGATTTTGGAGCCAAAGCCAAGCTATCCATTGAAACGGGACTGAAAAAGACCGTAAGCGGCACGGTTACCGGACCTATCGTCGATGACGTTTTGGCTGCCAAATTGGCCGTCTACTACAGCGACGACAATGGCTGGTTTCGCAACCGCTTCGACAATCGCAGCTTCGGTAAATCACATGACCTTATCATTCGCCCGGCACTTTCGCTCAAGGGTGGCGACCGCTTCCGAATGGATCTCCGCTATGAGCATGGCGATGTCGAAAGCGATGGAGCCCCTGTCCAGAGTCACGCGCTGTTTCCCCGCGACAGCTTCAGGTTTTCGATCAATTTCCCAGGTTTCTATGATGCCAAATGGGACCAGGCGATCGTGGAAACCAACATCGATGTCGGTCTGGGCGAAGGCGTCTTCACCAACATCGCTGGCTATCGGAAATTCCGATCCTCCGCGGGCGCTGATATCGATGGAACACCACAGTCCTTCTTTCATGCCTTTTTCGAAATCGACCAGGATCAACTCAGCGACGAACTTCGTTATGCCGGAAGGTTCGGTGACGTCGAATTGACAACCGGTCTATACTATTTTTCCCAGGATCTTCGTTACGCCGAGCTGCGGAATCTTTTGGGCGGTGCTCGGATCGTTTCCGGTGGGGGTACGCAAGACCAGACAACATGGGGCATTTTTGCTTCGACCGACTGGCATTTCACCGATACGCTGACCTTGAATCTCGGCGCGCGGTATAGTTGGGAACGCAAAGCCGTTCGGGTCTCGGCCTTACGCGCAAATGGTTGCAATCTAGACACGCTGATCTGTGCAACCAATTTCGCCGACGCGGCAAAATGGCGAGGGTTTACGCCGAAAATCGGCCTTCAGTGGAAGCCGGATGACGACACGCAGATTTATGGCCTTTACACGCGCGGGTTCCGCAGCGGCGGATATAATTTGCGCAACACCGATCCCGCTGTGCCGCCGGGGCCATTCAATCAAGAGACCCAGGACAGTTTCGAACTCGGCGCCAAGAAGCAATTCGGGCGCCACCGGATCAACCTGGCGGCCTTCTACAATCGCATGAAGGACCTGCAGCGCGAGATCAACCTGCCCGGACCGCTTGGCGTCAGCCAGGTCATACGGAACACCGCCGACGCCACAATCAAAGGCGTCGAGGCCGAGGGGCAGTTTTTTCTTTTGTCCAACCTCGTGATTTCGGGTCAGCTCGGCTACGTGAATGGCCAGTATCGCAACGTCCAGTTCGACCTCAGCGGTGATGGCGTCATCAACGATGTGGATCGTGCGCTCAAATTGCCAAGGCTGTCGCCATGGACCTATGGCGTGGGGCTGACTTATGATCAGCAGCTTGGCGAATTGGGGACAGCAACGGCGCGTGTCAGCTTCACGCATCGCGACAAGGCGGCATTCACCGACAACAACGTCGGCTTCCTTCAGGGCGCCGATATGCTCGATGCGAGCCTCACATTGGCGACCGACAACAAGCACTGGCGCTTCTCCATCTATGGCCGAAACCTCCTGAATGAGGTGACGATTGGCGGCGATACACCTTTGCCGGCGGCCTTCGGGGGCACGGGTGCAAGCCTTTCACCGCTAAACAGGGGGCGCGTCATCGGCGGAGAAGTGGCGATTAGCTTCTAGGCCATTTTCGAGGCGAGTGGAATCACCCGCCAACTCGGAAAATGCCCAAGATCAATTTGCTAGAGCATTTCCTGCCGGAAAGCCGGTTCCCACTTCTGCGCGAAATGCTCTAGCTGATCGCGACGGATGCAGCGGATTTCCGATCGCACCCCGCCCCCTTGCCGTTAATCCGATGATGCGGTGCGCCATGCCTGACGAACAAGGCTGACGAGCGCACGGCCAGCCGGTTTTACCTGCCAGCGGCTACGCACAGCATAACAAAGCGTCAATGGATCGAATAAACCGATTCCCTCCAAGGCCACGAAATTGGCGCGAAACCATGAGTTCTCGGTGAACTGTTTTGCAACCATCCCGATAGCATCGGATGTGGCAACGATCCGTCGAACCAATTGAAAATAGTCTGTCATGTGGATCCAGTCAGCGGGACGCTTACCGCTTTTTTCGTACATCTGCTGAATGATCGATGTGTAGGGTTCGGAAGATGAGGGCACTACGAATTCGAACTGGACCAGCGGCTCCTTGCTGGTCGGGTTTATCCCCAGAATGGGATGATTGTTCCGCACAAAAGGCAGTATTTCGATCGAGGCGACCCGCTCGCACTTGAATTCCGGCCAGCGTGCAAAGGCCGCTTCAAGTCCAAAGGCGACATCGATATCGCCGCGCGACAGGAGTCGCACGCCCCTTTCGCTGTTGCCCGAAACGACTTCGACGCGCACTGCCGGATGGCGCCGCAGCAAAGAAACCAGAGGTTGGGTGAGCAACCAGTCGATTGACCCTGGGAACAGTCCGATTCGAAGCGGGCCCGCATAGGCGTCGGCGCGGCGGGCTGTATCTCCGAGTAGTTCAGCTGCGTCGGCAAGCAAGCGCGCTGCGCGATCAATAAATTCGCGTCCCTCCTCTGTCGGCATCGCGCCCCGTGAGGTCCGATGGAAAAGGGAATAGCCAAGATGCCGTTCGAGTTCAGCGACACTCTTGGTCACCGCCGACTGCGTGACACCAACCGCATCCGCTGCCCTGGAGAAGGAACGAAGCTGACCAACCGCGACGGCATGCTTGAGGCGAGAATCGAGCATGGACATGCCCCACAGGAATAATTGCTCCAGAGAATGAATTAGGCGAATCAAGGTCATTTTGCCAATCTTACTTTCGACACTGCCGCCCAGCACGACTGCAACCCGTCTCGAAATCTGGAGCGGCGAAACGGCCTGGATCAAAGCGCCAAGGTCTCAGACGCAGGTATGCCTGAATGACGAAAACTGGTCCGCTTGCAGGCCTCAAAATACTCGAAATTGCGGGCATCGGCCCGGCGCCGTTTTGCGGAATGCTGTTGGCCGACCTTGGCGCCGATGTCGTCGTCATTGAACGCGTAAGCCCTAACTCCGAAAATATCGATCTTGGCAGCGGCGCCATTGTGAACCGCGGGAAACGTGTAATTGCCTTGGATCTGAAGTCCCCCGAAGGCGTCGCGCATGTCCTGGATCTCGTCCAAAGGGGCGATGTACTGATCGAAGGCATGCGGCCTGGGGTGATGGAGAGGCTCGGCCTTGGTCCCGAGGTTTGCCTAGCGCGTAACCCCCGCCTTGTATTCGGTCGCATGACGGGTTGGGGGCAGCAGGGACCTCTCGCCCAAGCGGCCGGCCATGACATCAACTATATCGCGCTGTCAGGAGCCCTTTGGTATGCTGGGCATCCCGGTGAACCGCCAATGGCGCCGCCAAGCCTGGTAGGCGATATTGGGGGTGGAGCGCTCTATTTGGCCATCGGCGTCCTCGCAGCGGCAATGCACGCGCGGGATACCGGGAATGGGCAAGTGGTTGACGCCGCGATCGTCGATGGGAGCGCTCACATGATGAACTTGCTCCTGAGCCTGAAGGCCGCCGGCCAGGTTGCCAGCATACGCGGCTGCAGCATCCTTGACGGCCCTCACTGGTACTCGACCTATCGGTGCGCCGACGGGAATTTCATCTCAGTCGGATCACTCGAGCCCAAGTTCTATGCGCTGCTTTGCAAAAAGCTGGGGTTGGCCGGCGATAGCAGTTTTGACGACGGCTATGATCGTGATGCCTGGCCCGAGCTCAAGCAGCGTTTTAGCGAGATATTCGCCATGCGGACACGGGAAGAATGGCGCACACTGCTGGAAGGCAGCGATGCCTGCTTTGCCCCCGTGCTTGATCCGGACGAAGCGGCGCGCCATCCTCATATGGCAGCGCGAGGCGTCTATCGGGAGATCGACAATATCCTCCAGGCAATGCCGGCGCCACGTTTTTCGGGCTCGTCACTACCGATCCCCGGACCGATCCCGCTGCATCATGAAGATCCGAGTACAATTCGGCGGGGCTGGAGCAAACCGGACCGCTGCGGGATTACCGCCAGAACCGACTGTTGCGAGTAGTCGGTTGGCATGGTGGGCGGCCAGCGGCCCGACACGAACGGTGATTTCATAACTATGAACCAATGCGACGCTCCGCTTCGCTGCGCTGCATTCAAATCAAAGGAGACAACGACACACAGGCACGTCAAACTATCCGATGATTCCTGTACGCCACGCCGGAACGGCGATTGCGGACGTGTCCACGGGACGTTGTTCGCATCGTGATTCGCTCGGCGCTTGAAATCAATGCTCGCCCCGGATGTGACGACGCCGATGGGATTTCCACTGCGGCGTCCACGGCCAATGTCCTGGCGTGAGGGCTTCGGTCATCGACCGATTCGACCGTCCGAATGCGGTCTTTTGGCGCGCCTGAGAATCCGCATCAGAGTTGAGTGCGCGTTGTTCGGGAATCTCATTTAAATATTTGTAAAAACGTAATAATATAGATAATAACTCCAACCTGTATCCAGTGTGGAGTAATGGTCGCAGGGCGTGAACTTACGCCCTTATGGATGCGTCGAAGTCCTTCAGTTTGAATCTCAGGAAATTGCGGCTTGCGATGCGCATCACGCAAGAAGCGCTCGCCCATGATGCGGGCACGAGCAGCTCTTATCTGAGTGCGATCGAAAATGGCCGGTCGAGCCCGACGCTGAAAGCAATGGAGCGGCTCGCGAAGGCACTCGGCGTTAATGCCGTCTATCTCTTGTCCGGCCGGATATCGATCTCGATCGTTTCGGACGACGAACTGGAAATCGGCGCGATACTGGCGCGCCCGGCGGTGACGCTCCGGCGCCATCCGCACAAGCCGACGGGGCGGCCGAGCAAGACCAAGTAAATCATCGGGGGCTGCACGCGCGTGGGCTGGAACCACGCGCCCGATAGACGCGCCCGCAACGCGCGCGTCGAAAGGAGTGCCCCTCGGTGCCGTTTCGCGACCTCGATGCCTATATTAAGCAGGCCAGGCGCGCGAACAGTGATCGCGAGCTGTTCAGTTGCAGCGAGGCCGCCGCACGCCAGCTCGGCCTCCCATGGCTCGCGATCGTCCAGAGCATGGCCTTCTTTCAGCCCGGTGGGCGATATTTCCGCATGGACAATTTCCAGAGCTGGGGCGACGTTTTCGTCGCCGAAGGCTATTACCGCGACGATCCCGCCTTGCTCGCGGCGCGCTCGACAAGCCGGGCGTTCTGCTGGCACGAAATGGAGCGACTGCTGGGCGGCTTCACGCGGCGACAGGCGCGCATCGTGCGCGAAGCCGCGCGTCATGGCCTGCGCAACGGCCTCACCGTTCCGATTGGCGTCGCCGGCGAGCCGCCCGGATGCTGTACGTTCGCAACGCGCGACGGGCAATTGCCGCCATCGCATATCTGCCGGATCGCGACGCTGATGGCGAGCGAGGCGTTTACCGAGGCGCGGCGCTTGCACGGCTTTCCGGCGCGCCCGCTGAAATTACCCCATCTCAGCCCAAAGCGGCTCGAATGCTTTCGCTTGGCGGCGATGGGCAAGAGCGACGTCGAGATCGGGATCATGATGAACATCGCCCCGACGACAGTGCGCACCTACATGCGTGACCTGCGCGAACATTTCGGAATCTATTCCCGCGCGCAGCTCCCGGCGATCGCGCTCGCCTGCGGAATCGTCTGCATCGAGGAGATCGTCCCGCGGTTCTGAGCGGGATCGCCGCATCCTCAATATTGACGACTGTTTGAGCCCTTCATCTCTGCTCCCTTCGCGACTGTTCAATTTGAACGGGAGCTACTGCCATGATCCATATTGTCAAAGGGTGCTCGCTTACCGATGCGCGCGCCGCCTCGATGTTCGAGGACCGCAAGACCCTGTTCGTCGATCTGCTGGGCTGGGATGTTCCGGTCGTCGGCGGCCGCTATGAAATCGACAGCTATGACGGCGACAAGGCGGTCTATCTGATCGCCACCGACGATGGCTGCATTCACCAGGGGTCGATGCGGCTGCTATCGACAGAGGGCGCACATCTTCTCGCCGATCGTTTCGCGTCGCTCTGCGAGTGCGATGCGCCCCGGGGGGAGCAGGTTCGCGAGATTACGCGACTTTGCCTGCCGCAACGATTGGGCGCCCCCGGACGCCTGCGTGTCCGCAACCGGCTCATCTCGGCGATGGTCGATCATGCGCTCGGCAGCGGAATCACCATGCTAACCGGCGTCGTGACCGCTGCTTTTCGCGAGGAGGTTTTGGCGATGGGCTGGCGCGCAGCGCCGCTCGGCCCCGCGCGCCGCATCGATGGCGCGTTCCTTGGAGCGTTCCGCATCGAGATCTGCGCCGGTACGCCTGCGCTGCTGGCGTCGAACGGCATCTATGTACCGGGTGCGATCACTCCCGATGCGGCGGCAAGAGCCGCGTGAAGGGAATGGCGATGCACGACCCCGCCCGCCTCGCCGCGATGCTGCTCGCCGACGGTTATGTCATTGTCGATAACGCCGTGCCGACCGAGCTAATCACCGCGCTCGAAGCCGAACTCGCACCGCGCTTCGTCGCCACGCCCTTTTGCGAAGGCGGATTCTACGGAGCCCGCACCAAGCGCTTTGGCGCGTTGTTGCGGCGTTCACGGCATATCGCCGGCCTTGTGCTGCACCCGATCATCCGCGGTATCGCCGAAACGGTGCTCGGGGAATGGTGCGATCGTATCGTTCTCAACCTCACCCAGGCGATCGAAATCCATCCCGGCGCGCTCGCGCAGGTGCCGCACCGCGACCAGGATCTCTGGGGCGGCGTCAAGACCGGGATGCACTATCAGATCAACGTCATCTGGCCGATCGATCCGTTCACGCTGGAGAGTGGCGCGACGCTGGTCTGGCCGGGCAGCCATCACGATGCGGCATCGCAACCGGGCGATGCACGTCCGGTCGCCGCCGAAATGCCACCCGGCTCCGCGCTGCTGTTCCTCGGATCGATCCTGCATGGTGCCGGCGCTAACCAGTCCGATCATGTGCGCCGCGCGGTCATCACCTCCTATTGCCTCGGATGGCTGCGGACGTTCGAGAATCAGTATCTCGTCTATCCGCCCGCCATCGCTCGAGCGTTCGATCCCGATCTGGCCGCGCTCATCGGCTATGCCCAGCATCGCCCCAATCTCGGCAATGTCGAAGGCCAGTGCCCGTCCGTGCTGCTTCACCGGGACGATATCGACGGCCTCCCTGCGATCGACGCGCTGCTCCCCGGCCAGGCCGACATGCTGGATGCCTATGTCGCCGAACAGGAAGCCGCGCGTGCGGGCCTGATCGGCGGGTAACGCGGGTTCGTCGGACCGGGCGCTGCACTCATGACACACGATCCAAACCCCGAAGCAGGCGGCGGCGCGCGAACACGGATCGAGGCGGATTCATCCGCTGTGGACGGTGGAGCCACGGCGTCGTCGGCCGCGGAGCGCGCTCGGCGGGCACGCGAGCATTGCCCGTTTCTGACAACCAAGCAGGCCGCGTTCCATCTCGGTCTCGCGGGGGACACGCTCAAGAAGATGCGCCGGGAGCGGCGCGGCCCGCCGTGCCGAAAGCATGGCACCGTCTGGCGCTACCATATCGACGATATCGAGGCCTGGTCGCGCGCGAACATGCGGGAGGGAGGCAATGGCTAGGCTGCTACCCTCCCGTCTGCCGGCTAAACCCACCGCGCTGATCGGTCTCGGCGCGGCCGCGCTGGCGACCACGATCGCGCTGCCGCCAACGCCGTGGCTGGTCTGGAACGCATCGGCCAGCGCGCCGATCGGTCTCTATGCCGTCAGCGGACGGCAGGACATCGCATCGGGCGACATGGTGCTGGTCCGGGTGCCCGACCGCTGGCGCCGGCTCGCCGCCGAGCGGCGCTACATTCCGATCAATATCCCGCTGGTCAAGCGCGTCGCGGCCGCGCCCGGCGATCGCGTCTGTGCGCGCGGGCGGGAGATCTATGTCAACGGCCACCCGGTGGCCGAACGCCGCGAAGCCGATGGCCGCGACCGTCCGATGCCGTGGTGGAATGGCTGCGTGATGTTGCGTTCGGGCGCATTGTTCCTGCTGATGGACAGCCCGGATTCGTTCGATGGGCGTTATTTCGGACCGACATCGCGCGGCGACGTCATCGGCGAGGTGCGACTGCTGTGGCTGGGCTGAGGGTCGCCATCACCGCCCTGGCGCTGCTGGCGGCGGCACCGGCTGACGCGCAGTCGGTCGTTCACTGGCGGCCCTATATCGAGGCAGCCTCGGCGCGTTTCGGCGTGCCGGTAGAATGGATCGAGCGCGTCATGCGCGCCGAGAGCGGCGGGCGCACGGTGCTGGACGGGCGCCCGATTACCAGCCACGCCGGCGCGATGGGACTGATGCAGCTCATGCCCGGCACCTGGTCCGAAATGCGCGCGCGGCTCGGGCTCGGACGTGATCCCCATAGCCCGCGCGACAACATATTGGCGGGGACGCTCTATCTTCGTCTGATGTATGACCGCTTCGGTTATCCCGGACTGTTCGCAGCCTATAACGCGGGACCGGCACGCTATGCCGAGCACGTGCGGACCGGCCGCGCGCTGCCCGGTGAGACCCGCGCCTATCTCGCGAGCGTCGCCGGAGTGCCCGTCAATTCCCGGTCGGCTGTCACGGCCGCCAGTGCAACGCCGCGTACCGTCAATGCCATCTTCTTCGCGATCGGCGACCGGCCCCCTGCCGGCCGGAGCGAAGCCGGTGCGGCCACGCTGTTCGTCGCGCTGCGATCGACGTCGCCCGAGAAGAACGCGCCAGACCGCCCATAGTGCGAGCCGATCGGGGCTTCATGCCGAATCGTGTTTCTGCTATGTTCCGAGCCTATGGAGTTGGTCGTGATGTTGCTCGGTCTGATCCTGTCCGCCACCGGCATCGTCCTCTTCGCCTGGGCGATGTTCCGGCTCGCCGTCTTCGCACTCCCGGTCGGGCTCGGTGCGGCCGCATTTCTGTGGGCGGGGGGTGGCGAACTGGGGCCGTTGCTCGGTCTGCTTCTCGGCCTCGTCGTCGGCGTCGCGGTCTTGCTGATCGGACGCATGCTCATCGCGTCGCGGTTGCCCGTTCCGCTTCGCGGAGCGATCGCGCTTCTCTTCGCCGTGCCCGCCGGGATCGCCGGCGGCAGTGTCGTCTCCAGCCTGATGCAGCTCGGCGGTGCGGGGCCGACCGCGACCGGCATCGCCGCGGCGGTCGGCGCGATCATCATCGCCGGTGCCGCCATGATGAGCCTGTTGCCCGCGATGACCGCTTGCACCGGTTCGAACGGATCCCCGCTGCACGGTTGATCTGTTGGGGCCAGTGGGCCGAGTGCTCGCTCCTCGTGTCACCGCGCGCATGGCGACCACGACGAGAGTGCTTCAAGACGGCAGGGTCTGACCTGACGCATCCGGGTTTTCAGGCGCCTCGCGCCTGCGGCGCGACCGCCGCTCTATTCCGCTAGGCTCACATCCGTTCGCCAAGCTCCACCGGGCCACGCTTCGCGCGTCCCGGCCAAAGGTGACGATCGGACTGGCGGGATGCCGGAGCCTTGCTCCGGCCTGTCGTCGCCGCGCCTGACCGGCGCGGCGGCATTTTTCGTTGGGCCTTCCCCTCGTCGCGCGGGTGGGCGGCGCTCCCTTCTGGGCCCGGCCCGGCGTCCCGCAAGCCGGCCTTCGACTGCGCTCGGGTCCGGCTCCTCCATTGCATTTCGGCCCTGCGGGTGCGGACCGCCTCCTGGCCGCGCCCGGCAGGTCGCAATTCGCCGCCCACCCCCGCTCCGGGGGAGGCCCTGGGGTTTTTGGGGCGGCATTGGAGGATAGCCATGCACCAGACCGGCAGCCAACGCGCGCGCGCAGAGGGCAGCAAACGCCAGCCCCCGGCGGAGCGCGCCAATCTTTACGACGAGGTGACGGGCCGCATTGTTTCCGAACTTGAGGCGGGCCGCTTCCCTTGGGTCCAGCCTTGGGGCCGCCCCAATGGTCAAGGCTTCTCCGCCGCCCCCGGCCTCCCGCGCAACGGGCTCACCAGCCGCAATTACAGCGGCGTCAATGTCCTGATCCTGTGGGGAGCAGTGATCGAGAACGGCTATCCGTCGCAATCGTGGCTGACCTTCCGCCAAGCCTTGGAGGCGGGCGGCAATGTCAGGAAAGGCGAGCGCGGGACAAGGGTTGTCTATGCCGACCGCTTCACCCCCGAAGCCGAGAAGGAACGCGCGCGCCAGACCGGCGGCGAAGCCCGCGCGGTGCCGTTCCTCAAACGCTTCACCGTGTTCAACGTCGCACAGTGCGAAGGCTTGCGCCCCGGCCTTGCCACCGACCCCGCACCGCTTCCCGAACGCCAAGTCGTGCCGATCGCCGAAGCGGTCATTGCGGCATCGGGCGTCGATTTCCGCATCGGTGGGGACAAGGCCTACTATGTCCCGAGCGCCGACTATGTGCAGGTGCCCCCGCAACCGGCCTTCCACGAACAGATCAATTTCTACCGGACGGCGCTGCACGAACTCTGTCATGCCAGCGGCCACCCGTCGCGCCTCAATCGCAATCTGCGCAATGCGTTCGGCAGCAAGGACTATGCGCGCGAAGAATTGATCGCCGAGATGGGATCGGCCTTCCTTTGCGCCGCGCTCGGCATCGTGCCGACCGTTCGTCACGCCGATTATCTGGCATCATGGCTCGACGTGCTGCGCGAGGACAATCGCGCGATCTTTCGCGCGGCCAGTCAGGCGAGCAAGGCCGCCGATTGGCTGCTTGCCCGCTACGCCGAGACGCAGGACGAAGGGAGGGAAGCGGCATGATTACGCTCCCCCATGCGATCCTTTCGGCGCTGCGCGCGAATGCGCGCGCCAGCCGCCTCCACGAGCAGCGCGACGAACGGTTCGACCCGTTCCCGGTGGTCAAATTCTTCAATCCGGTCGGCGCGGCGACGTGGATCGCCACCGAGCTTTACGACGATGGAGACACGCTGTTCGGCCTCGCCGACTTGGGGTTCGGATGCCCGGAAATGGGCGTGTTCTCGCTTACCGAGATTGCGGGCGTCCGCTTGCCCTTCGGCCTGTTCATCGAGCGCGACGAGCATTTCGAGCCGCTGGCCCCGCTTTCGCTATGGTCCGATACCGCGCGGCGCATGGGTGCAATCGTTCTGGCCGAAGCCGAACTTCGCCGCATCACCGATAGCCGGAACGGCAACGAGCTTCCGCCGCCTCTTGATGATCGAGGGGCCGGATGACGCGCGGCGCGTTTCGCCGCATTGAGTGCCGGTCCCGCCCATCCAGCAAGACAAACGGGACCGGCGCTCCAGAAGGAGCAGACCAATGAAACTCGACTTTATCGACCATAGCAAGCTGGTTCCGTCCAAGGTGAACATGCGGCACGGACCCAAGCCCCCGGACGTGGGCGACATTCTGCCCTCGATCCGCAAGCGCGGTGTCATCGTGCCGCTGATCGTGCGCCCGCAGGCGGGCAACGATAATGGCGTCCACGAAATCGTCGCCGGGCGGCGGCGCTGGACGGCGAACGCCATCGCGCTTGTCGAGGGCATCGACCACGGCCCGCTTCCCGTCGCCATCCTCGACGCCGGGGACGACGCCGACGCCATCGAGGCATCGCTTCTCGAGAACACCCGGCTCGATCCCGACGAGGTGACGCGATGGGAAACCTTCGCACGGCTGGTCAAGGAGGGCCGCGACATTGCGGATATCTCCGCGACGTTCGGCATTCCCGAGCTTGGCGTGAAGCGTATCCTAGCGCTCGGCAACCTGCTTCCGCGCATCCGCGATCTTTACCGCAAGGAGAAGATCAACGCGGCGACCGTCCGGCATCTGACGCTGGCGAGCAAGCAGCAGCAGAAGGCATGGCTGGCGCTCTACGACGATGACGACGCCTATTGCCCGACCGGCCAGCAATTGAAGGCATGGCTGTTCGGCGGGCAGTCGATCAAGGTCGAACATGCCCTGTTCGACGTCGATGCGAGCGGCCTTGCGATCGTCGCCGATCTGTTCGGCGAAGACCGCTATTTTGCAGATGCCGACGCGTTCTGGACCGCGCAGAACGCCGTAATCGACGCGCGCAAGGAGGACTATCTGGATGCCGGATGGTTCGACGTGGTGATCGTCCCGCCCGGCGAATATTTCTACCGCTATGAGTTCGCCAAGGCACCCAAGCGCAAGGGCGGGCGCGTGTATATAGATGTGCGCGAAAGCGGCGAGGTCGAGGTCCACGAAGGCTATGTGACGAGCAAGGAGGCCAAGCGGCTCGAACGCGGCGAGGCAATCGAAACCGGCCCCAAAGTGCCGCGCCCCGAAGTGACGAGCACGATGCAGACCTATATCAACCTGCACCGTCATGCCGCTGTCCGCGCCTCGCTGACCCGTCATCCCAAGGTCGCGCTGCGCTTGATGGTCGCCCATGTCATCGTCGGGTCGCCACTGTGGACGGTCAAGCCCGAGCCGCAGACCGCGCGCAACGACGATGTGCGCGAAAGCGTCGAAACTTGCCGCGCGGAAACCGACTTCGACGCGAAGCGCCGCGCCGTATTGGACCTTCTCGGCTTCTCGCCCGAGGAACCGACCGTCACAGGCGGCAACGGCGACGACTTCGGACTGGTCGGCGTGTTCCTGCGCTTGCTCGACGTGCCCGACCGCGCCGTAATGGACGTGATCGTCATCGTCATGGGCGAAACGCTCGCCAGCGGCAGCGCCGCCATCGAGGCGGTCGGCGGCGAGATCGGCGTCGATATGGCCCGCTACTGGCAGGCCGACGACGCCTTTTTCGAGTGTGTCCGCGACAAGGAGGTGCTGACCCGCATCGTCGCCGAGGTGGCGGGCGAACCTGTCGCCGCCGCCAATGCGAAGGAACCGGGCAAGGTCTTGAAGCGCATCGTCCGCGACCATCTGGAGGGTGCGAACGGGCGGCCCAAGGTCGAGGGTTGGGTGCCGAAATGGATGGCGTTCCCGCCCGCTACCTATACGGCGCGCGGCGGCGTCGGCACCGTCGCGGCTCATGCCAAGGTGCTCGCGGCGCGCCCCGACCGCGAGCCGGAACCGACCGGCCCCGGCGCGGTGATTGCGCTTCCGGCCCCTGCCAAGGCCGAGCCGCAGGAACAGCCCGAGCGCGAAGCCGCATGAAACTGGACGGGCGGCGGCGCACCCGCCGCCCGTTCCGTCCCCCATAAAATCGCCGCGCCGCTCGGCCGCAAGCGGCCCTCGCGGCGCGGATTTCAGACAGGAGACTTGTCATGGCCGACCGTGTTTCGGCATCCATCACCATCGGCGGGACGCTCCCCGCCAGCCAGCTTCCCGCCTTCGCCGAGGCCATCGCGAACGAAGGGCTGTCCACCGAATGGGACGGCGAACCCTTCGCGCTCGGCGATCTGCCCGAGGGCGAGCCCTTGGCGCTCATGGCGCACGAGGTCGCCTGGGGGCGGTTCGAGGGACTCGAAGCCTTCTGCATCGCGCATGGGCTTTTCTTCGCGCGCTGGTCGGGCGCCTATGCCTGCCAGTGGGGTGCGGAACGCACCGTGTTCACCGGCAGCGGCGAACCGCAAAGCTACGCTGCCGACGAGGACGACTATATCCTCATGGGGCGCTGCACCGCCGAGCGATTGGGCAGCTATGCGGCGATCATCGCGCATTTCGATGCGGCCGACTTCGCGGTGCCCCCGCTTGTCATCACGCCCGAACGGGAGGAGGCGAGCAATGGCTGACATCTGGATTCAGGGCAGCTTCGCCTTTCGCTGCACCGCCGCCGAGTGCGCGCTGATCGAGGAAGTCGCAAACGCTGGCTACGCGCTAGCGAATGACGACGCGCCCGATCCGCCGAGCGCGGCGCTGCTCGCAGCCTTTCCGCCGGACGATGCGAACGCGCGGTGGAGCGGGTTTCGCGAGGCGTTCAACGATCCCGAATTTCCCACCATCGGAGCCGATTTCATCGCTGAAACCTGCCCCGACGATCCATCCGCGCGGATCGTGTGTTTCGCCAGCATGGACGATTTCGATGCCGCTGCCATCGCGGTGGTGATCCAGCGATGTTGCCCCGAAACGCTCGCCAAGGGGCCGATCGGCTTTGAATGGGCCATGACCTGTTCCAAGCCCCGCATCGGGGAGTTCGGTGGCGGCTGGTGCGCGATTTTCGCAGACCGCATCGAGATCGACGCGACCAACGAGGCGCTGTCGCGCGCGCTCGCGGGCGACGGCAACTAGCCCAAATCGCGCCGCACTGCGCGCTCGCGTGCCGAAAACCCCTGCCGCCTGACCTACCGGGCGGTGCGGCGGATCACCGTCCGGGCGCTTCCGCATAACGTGCATTCGTCCTTCTGCCGCTCGAATCCGCGCGTGCCGCCGAGCGCGCAGGTGACGACATTGGCCTGTGCGGTAACCGACAGGTTGAGCCGGTCAGTCACGCAGGCATCGCACACCGCCGCGCCGTCCAGCCGCACGATCAGCCGTTCGATCTGCCCCGCAATCGTCGTTCCTTCGTTCATCGCCGTGAGGCTATAGCCGCGGCCTCGTGGCCGCGAAAGCAATCATGGCTTCCCGGAAAGACGCCGGACTGGGCTTCCTGTCCGCGCGCGCATCTCGTCCTTTCGTGTCTCACCAACCCGTCGCCGGCTCCTTGGGCGCATGACCTGGGACGGCCGCGCGCCTCGCGAAACCATCGCGCGGAACTGATTTCCCCGCGCCGCTTTGGCGGCGCTCCTCGCGGCCGCTTCGCTCCAAATCAGCCCCGCGCTTCCGGTCCTCCGCTTCGCTTCGGCCTGCGGTTCGCAGCGCGCTCAAGGGCCGTCCCTTCGGTCCGCCCATCGCCCGGCATCGGGTCGGGCGAATGTGCAAGGAGACGAGAAATGCCCTCAATCGGTCATGTCCAGCGCCAGAACGACGGTTCGTTCCGGGGCGCCTTGAAGACGCTTTCGGTCAATGCCGAGATCGCCATCATCCCCAACCGCAGTAAGACCGGGGACCAGCCCGACTACCGCGTGCTGTCGAACGGCGTCGAACTGGGCGGCGGCTGGATCCGCACCGGCGAGGTGAGCCAGCGCGAATATGTCCGCCTCGCCATGTCGGCCCCCGAACTTGGCGGCCGCACCCTCTACGCCAATCTCGGCCGCGCCGCCGGGCAGGACGACGACGACGCGTTCGCCGTTATCTGGAACCCCGGCGACTGAGCCGGATCGGCCCCGCGCCGGTCACCCGGCGCGGGGCTTTCCTCATGCCTTGAGGGCTTGGCGTGGGCCTTTTCCTGCACCGGAACGCGCTTGCGGGCCTGCAGAGAGGAAGAAATCCGCTCAGCAAGCACCGAGTATCCGGCGGCGAACGGACCGCCTCAACCATCGACGGTTCCCCCAATTTTCACGCCACCTGCGTTCCGCTTCGCTCCACTCCGGCGACGAGAAAATCGGCTCCCCCGTCGCCCGCTTCGCGGCCGCTGCGCGGTGGTTGACCCCGCCCGCTCCCCGCCGGGCGATGGCTCATCTTTCGCTTGTATCAGGAGGATGAGATGTCGGTTGAACAACAGATCGAGGAGCTTCGCGCGGAGCTTTCATGGTGCGATGACGCGGGAGAACGGCGGCAGATCGAAGCCGAATTAAGGGCCGCTGAGAAGAGGCTGAAGCGGTGCAATCGGGCGCTGCGTCAGGCCGAACAGGCAGGCTGGCAATAAGGCGATGCGCTGTTGAAGGGGCAGGTTCGCGGGAGTGGTGCCGCATGGCGCCGCTCCCCTTTTTTGATCGGGAAGGCGGGAAGGCAAAGCGGGCGTCTGGGGCGGCAGGTGGCAGTCGGGCTCGATGGCAAGATAGAGGCAAAATCTCGCGATTTTGTAAGTGTTTGTCTGCACATCGTTTTTTGAAGGCTTTTGCGAGACTCGCCCTTTGAGTGCGAGACAGGGTTACCAGGAGTGGCGGTTTTCTGGGCTTTTCCGATCCCAATCGCGAGACTCCTTGCGCTCTGGCGAGGACGCGCCATTCTTATCGGCGGGGAGCGTCATTCCGGCATGGAAGGACGCCGCTATGCGCGATGATGAGTTCGAACCGCAGCTGGGCCGGATGCGCGGCCGGGGCAAGGAGCAGCGCTACCTGAGCCGCGTCGTGAAAGCGGCAAAGCGGGCCGGCATGAAAACGGGCAGGCGCGGCCGTTTCGACGGCAGCCGGATCGGGCGCGGCGCGAGTGTTGCGCGGGTGCTCAGATCGCGCGACCGATTGGGCGCGTTCCGGTCGCGCCGCGTGATCGTCAAGATACGGCCTGTCGGCCTTGGCGGGAAAGGCATGGGCGGTGCGAAGGCGCACCTTCGCTATATTCAGCGCGACGGCGTGACCCGTGAGGGCGAGGCTGGTGCGCTCTACTCGCCCGACAGCGACGTCGCCGATGGCAAGGCGTTCCTCGAACGGTGTGACGGCGACCGCCGCCAGTTCCGGTTCATCGTGTCGGCCGAGGACGCCGACCAGTATCCCGACTTGAAGCCGTTCGTGCGCCGGCTGATGACGCAGATGGAGCAGGATCTTGGGACAAAGCTCGATTGGGTGGCGGTCGACCATTTCAATACCGGCCATCCGCACACGCATATCGTGGTGCGCGGCGTAAACGATCGGGGTGAGAATCTGCTGATCGCGCGCGAGTATATCTCGCACGGGAGCCGGCAGCGGGCGATCGAGATCGTCAACCTCGACCTGGGGCCGCGCACCGACCTTGAAATCGAAGAGCGGCTTCGCAGCGATACGGGTGCCGAGCGGCTGACCGCGATCGACAGACGGCTGATCCGCGACATGGATACCGCGCGGCTGGTCAGCGCGAGCGATGGCGATCCCTTCCAGCAATCGCTTCGCGTCGGTCGCCTGCAGAAACTCGGGCGCATGGGACTCGCCTCGCATGTCGGCAACGGCACCTGGCGGCTTGAGCCCGACCTTGCGAACACACTGCGCCAGATCGGCGAGCGCGGCGACATCATCCGCACCATGCAGCGCGAGCTGACCGCGCGGAAGCTCGATCGTGCTGCGGTCGATCGCGTCATCTACGACCCGGTCGCGAAGGAGGCGACGCCGATCATCGGCCGCGTCGTGATGCGCGGGCTCGCCGACGAACATGAAGACCGTCATTATCTGCTGGTCGACGGCATCGACGGGCGCACCCATTATGCCGAGATCGGCAAGGGCGAGCTGGTCGACACGATCCCCGAAAATGCCATCGTCCGGATCGCGCCACGCGAGGGCGGCATTCGCGCCGTCGATCGGACGATCGACGAGATCGCGGCGGCGAACGGCGGGCGCTATTCGATCGACGCCCATCTGAAGCACGATCCGACCGCCAGCGAACGCTTCGCCGAAACGCATGTCCGGCGGCTTGAAGCGATGCGAAAAATCTCGGGCGTCGTCGAGCGCGAGCCCGACGGAAGCTGGATCATCGCGCCGGACCATCTCGCCAGGGTCGAGAGGTTCGAAGCCATGCAGTTCCGCGACCACCCCGTTGCCATTGAAACCCTGTCGGCGATCCCGCTCGACAAATTACCGGGAACCGATGCCGCGACCTGGCTCGATCGCGAGCTGGTCGCCGAAGCGCCGGTGCCAGTGCGCGATGCTGGGTTCGGGCACGAGGTTCGTTCAGCGCAGGCGATGCGACGGCAATGGCTGATCACCGAACAGCTTGCAGACGAACAGGATGGGCAGACGGTCTATCGGCGAGGGATGCTCGCCGCGCTCCAGCGGCGAGAATTGCTGCGTGTCGCCCGCCAGCTCTCCGACAAGTTAGGCGTTCCGTTCGCCGAGGCCAGAGAGGGGGAGGCTGTTCAAGGCAGGCTCGTGCGCGCAGTCGAGATGACGAGTGGTCGCCATGCGCTCATCGAACGGTCGCGCGATTTCACGCTGGTGCCGTGGCGCTCTGTTCTCGATCGCCATGTCGGTAAATCGGTCTCGGGCATCATGCGCGACGGCGGGATCAACTGGACACTCGGGCGGCAGCGCAGCGGGCCGAGCGTCTCCTGATCCGGAGGATTCGGGCTTTCTATTTTCATGAAATTATGTTTTCATGGATTCATGAAAAATATCGCAGCGCAAACCGATGTCGGCGACGAGCATCTTCAGGTGCAGATTCCTGCCGTTACGAAACGCGATCTCGGTCAACGGTCGCTCGATTCCCGCGAGCCGATCCGGATGATCGTACTGCGGGCACTTGAAGCCTATGGCGTGAGCGTCCCCGCAGACGCGATATCGGATCGCCGGAAGGGCAGGCGATGAGCGAGGATTTCGAAGCTCTCACTGTTGCGGATTATGCGAAGCAGGCCGCGCGGACTGATCAACGCAGCGGTGGCCGCGCACTGGGCTTCTCGATGCTTGGCCTTTTCGGCGAAGTCGGCAGCTTGCTCAGTGAGGCCAAGAAAAAGCAGCGCGACGATGCCTCCTACCTGGGTTACGCTCACGCCGTCGCGGAAGAGCTTGGTGACGTCCTTTGGTATCTGGCGGCGATCGCACGGCGCAGCCGCATGGCGCTCAGCGACATCGCTGCCGCCGCGGCGACAAACGGCGGACAATGGCAGACGGGCGGCAACGAAACGCTCAGTTTCCATGCGCTGCAGCCGCAGCACATTCCGCTTGCCAAGGCACCGATGCCGCAGTTCGAGCATAGCCTGCTCGCGCTGGCAGGCGACGTTGGGCTGCTCATCAACGATTTCCAGGCGGGCGGTCTTGCGAAGGACCGCGAAGCACTCGCGGGCCGGCTGGTCGCGGTCATGCGCCGGTTGATCCAGGCGGCAAACGAATCCGGTGTTACCATCGAGGCTGCCGCCGTGAAGAATCTTCACAAGATCTTCGATCGCTGGCCGCGCGAGCGCATCTATCCGGCGCCGACCGATGCGGCGCTCGACCCAGAAGAGCAATTGCCGCGGCGGATGGCGATCGACGTCTATGAACGCACCGTTCGCGGGCAGACATTCGTGTATCAACGCTCAAGCGGTGTGTATGTCGGCGACCGGCTCACCGACAACGCGCTCGAACCCGACGACTATCGTTTCCACGATGTCTTTCACTACGCTTATGTCGCGGTGCTTGGCTGGTCGCCAGTGCTGCGTGCGCTGCTCCGTCTCAAGCGCAAGAGCGATCCGAAACTCGACGACGCCGAAGACGGTGCTCGGGCGATTCTCATCGAAGAGGGCATAACTTCCTGGATTTTCGGACAAGCGCAGCAACTCCGGTACTTTGAAAACGTGAAGCGCGGTGGCCTTCCGCTGGACATGCTGAAGCATGTCCGCCAGTTCGTCGCCGGCTACGAATCAGAACGCTGTCCGCTGTGGCTTTGGGAGGAAGCGATCCTCCAGGGCTATACGGCTTTCCGCTTCCTTCAGGAGCATCGGCGCGGCCGCGTCCTGATCGACTTCGCCAATCGCCGCCTGCGTATCAAGGAATTGCCGTCATGACCCCGAAATCCTTTGTGTCCACCCTGGCGGCGACCGAACTTCCCTCAGTGTTCAATCCCTGGCGCGATCGCTGCACGGTCCATGACCGCAGCGACGCCGCCGCCCGGCGCCGCGACAATCTCGAAATGCTGCTCACCGCGGCGCTTGATCATCGCGTCGAAACGATCTGGATCGCGCGTGATCTCGGCTATCGCGGGGGGCGGCGTACGGGCGTACCGCTGACCGACGAAATTCACCTCGGACATGCCGGCACGCTGATGGGCGGCATCGCATTTGAACGTGCGACGCAGGGACCCGCCGTGGCGGAGCGCACCGCGGCGATCGTCTGGCGTGTGCTAGAGCGGATCGGTCAGCCTGTCATGCTCTGGAACGTTTTCCCGTTCCATCCCCATGAAGCGGATGATCCGATGTCGAACCGATGCCACACGCGAAGCGAGCGCGAGGCGACCTGGCCGATATTGCAAGCCCTCGTGTCAATGATCCGGCCCCGCCAGATCGTCGCGATCGGGCGCGACGCTCACCTGGCGCTGGACGGTCTCGACATTCCGACCACCGCGGTCCGCCATCCGAGCTACGGCGGGCAGCGCGAGTTCATCGAGGGCATGTTCAGCCTGTACGGTGTCGCGGATGACAACGATGAGCCGCTAGAACTGCCGTTGGGCGCGCCTCACGCCGCAGCACGGAGATGTGCGCTCGCCTGATCGCAGCGTTCAAAGAGTTGCTTAAGATCGCCGCGGTTCCAGTTGGCGGTGTCGACCGTGGCGTTGGTCGAGACGATCGTGAGCGGACCCAGCGCGACCCCGCCTTCCTTGGCGATGAATTCGAGCAGACGGCCGAGGCCGATCAGATTGCCGAGCAGTTTTTCGATATAGTAGTGATTGCGGTAGAGCGCGGTCATGCCGAGGCGACGATCGTCGCCCTTGCCGATCAGCTTGAGACTGGCAAAGCTCAGGCACTGACCGCCGTAGGGCGAGTCATTCACGTCGCGGGCGGGGTCGAAGATCAGCAGTTCGAATTTGTTGAGCGCTCGGACGTTCGGGTTGCGCAGGCGCTCGACGATGCCCCAGATTTGATTGATTGGCTGGCCGTCGGCGCGGGGCAATTCCATCATCCGTTCGAAATAATAGCCCGACCAAGCGCCCGACCTCCGGACCTTCGGCAGCACGTTGTCGCGAAACCGGTCGAAGAATTGCGGCGCGCCGTAGCGCCTGTACAGCGCTGCCGGAAAAATCGTGTTGGCGACCGTCTCGATGGGCTTCTTGCCATGGCCCGAAAGGAAGGCATCGACTTCCGCCACGACGGGATCGGCGAGTGTTGCGCGCGCAGTCGGCTCGGCCACGGAGATGACGACATTCTGCGCCTGGTGTCCGGTGGCGAGGTCGACGAGCCGGACCGCCTCGCGCCAGCCAGCAACGCAGTCAGGCTGCGGCGGTATGGGAAGATACATCGACTTCCTCCGTCAAATTTGCCGTGGCGAAAAGGCGCGGCGCTAGAAAGCGCTCAGTAAGCCAGGCGTGGCCTTCCAAGCCCCAACCTGGTCCCCAGCTGTTGCGGATGAGAATGGCCGGGGTGCCGTCCACGGTTCCATGCCCGACCGCGACGACCGCGTGCCGTTGCGCTGGCTCGGGGAGTTCGTCGTTCGCCGGATCGACGACGCCATCACCGCGCGGCTGGAAGAAAGACCGTGACAGCATCGTCAGCATGAGCACCGGCGTGTCACGATCCAGCGCGGCAAGGATGGATGACAGGTCGGTTCCATCCCTCTGTCCGTTGCGGCCATAGAGCGGGCCAACGGTCGCCGGCGGCGTCCACAGTCGATGATCGGCTGGAACCGCTGCCAGATACGGCCAGCCTTTCTCGTCGGGTTGGCCATCGAGCCGTAGCGCGTCCAGCATTGTGGATAGCAGTGCGCCGCTCGTCGGCGGTCTGCCCGCCCGTTTCTGCGCGGCATAAAAGGCGAATTCACACGACAGCGGTGCCCAGCCGTCGCGAAGCCCGGCGTGGGTGTCGCTCGCGGCGAATGCGAGGCATGTCGGCCGCGCGCCTTGATCGCGCGCAGGCCCGAACAGCGGCCGAAGGTCACGGACGATATCGATCATGGGGCGTCAGGCGGCCTCGAGCAGGTGCCGCCGTTCGGCGCGCGACAGGCCCGTCTGTTCCGGGCCGGTGAGGTCGAAATCGAGCGTCAGGCTGGTGAGGGCCGGCGCAGGCTGCCACGGCCGCCGCTCGTCGAGCGACATGCGGCCGCGCCGCGGCGCATCGGGCGCCGCGGTGACACGGCGGACAACGGGACCACCGATGCCATCGCCGTCGATTGCCTCACGCTCGTCTCGAACGACGGCGAAGCCGCTGGCGATCAGTTGGTCGAGATCCCAGAGATACCCACCGCCGCTATGTTCTTCGAGCTGCAGCACGAAAAGATCATTGCGACTGCCATCGATCCGCGAGCCGGCATCGCGCTCGGTCAGCAGCCAGACGTCGCCGCGATAGTTGTCGGGCCGATAGTCCTTGAGGAGATCGACCTTCAGGCTGCGCGGCTGCGTCCGGAGCAGGTCGGTCATCACCGATGGCGAAATCAGATTGTAGCGAACCAGGGTGCGGCACGTCGCCTCATAGCTGGCGCCGATCCGCAGCGAGAGCTGATAGACGACATTGGGGCGCCGGAAATGATCGATCTGCCATCCTTGTCGCGCGCTGTGCGCGAGCACCAGCCATTTCGGCATCATGAAGGCGATCGCAAAGGCGTCGGCTTCGGTTTCCTCGAAGTTGTTTCCCGGTTCGGGCGACATCGGCATCCGGCGCAGGATGCTCTCATCGTCGAGGCTCGGCTCGTGTCGCATCGAAAAATGCCCGAGTTCGTGCGCGGCCGTGAAGCGCTGGATGCTCATCGGTCGTTCCGTCGTGACGAGAACGCCAGGAGCAGGTGCGCTGAGATAGGCGCCGAGCAGGCCTTTCAGAGGACGAAGCAGCAAGGGTAGACCCACGGCATGGATCGCGCCGAAGACATCGACGCTGCCGCCTTGGGTCTCGATCAGTGCGCGCGTATCGAGTTCGCGATGCAGGCGGCCCGCTGCCATCGTACCAGCGCGAACCGCGCTCGCATAATCCGACGCCATCGATCAGCTCCGTTCGCCGCCAGACCGCGAGCGGAGATATTCGGCAAACCGGCTCAGCTCGGCCCGGTCCTCAGTCGACAAGGCCGCAACGCGTCGCGCCAGATGGGCGACATCGGCGGGAAGGCTCGCGGAGGCCTCGTCTTCGCCGGTAAAATAGGCCACCGACTGGCGGTAAAGACGGGCAAGCCGCGTCAGTTCGATCGCTTCAACGCGGCGCTGGCCATTCTCGATATCGGTAAGCGCGGTCCGGGGAATCTTGAGATAGGCAGCAACTTCTTCCTGCTTGAGGCCGAGATATTTCCGTGCTTCGCGCAGACGGTCGCCCAAGCGCCGCCGCTCCTGCTCGTCGCCTTCCTGGCGGAGTGCGAGATTGGTCATGGCTTCGACCCTTTCTTCTTAACCCAGACGCGTTCGATCTTAGGGAGGAGGTCGTCAATCGCCTTCTCGATCGAATTGTAGCCGCCGGTGCGGACGATGCTGTCGCGAAGCTCGATGTCGAGGACCTGCTCCACCGCGCAAAGCGTGTCGACCACGGACAAGGAGTCGAGTGGCACGGGCGCCTGGATGATCTTCGGGTTTTCCGGAGGCAGGGCAATTCCGCGCACCTGTGCCTCAGCCCTGGCCACTTGCAGCAGTTCGTCGACCAACGCCCTAATGGCGTCGGCTTTGGGAAACGCGGTTGCCGCGGGCTGCGGAGGAGCGATTGTCGCCATGCATGCCTCGCACGATTTCACTACATTAAATGCGATATAATGTCTGATAATCCGACACGCAAGCCCGAATTTGCAGCTCGGATTTTTGCAGGGTGTAGCGGGTCATCGGCGGTGCGGTGTGGTGGTCAGTGCCACCTCGAGGGACAACGACAGGGCAGAATCATCAACTCGGGTCATAGCTCGATCAAAAGAACAGAGCTGGAATATTGAGTCAGTCGCCGACGAGTGATCTCCTTCGGTCACCCACCAGCCCCCAGCGGCTCCGTTCATTTCGGGCGGCCCATAGCCGAGTCTTGAAGCCGCGCCCCGACCGCATCCGGCGGTATGGGCGGGAGCTTCAACGTGACCCCGACCAAATTGCTCATCGGCCAGATCCTTGTCGTGTTCGCAATCGTGATCGCGGGCCTCTGGGCGGCGACCCAATGGGCGGCGGCGATGCTCGCCTACCAGCCCGAACTTGGTCCGGCCTGGTTCATGGCTGGAAGCACGCCGGTCTATCGTCCCTGGGCGCTCTTCCCCTGGTGGTATCACTACGATGCCTATGCGCCGCATGTTTTCGACAAGGCCGGCGCGCTCGCCGGCGCGAGCGGTTTCATCGGCTGCGGCGCGGCGATCGCAGGCTCGCTCTGGCGCGCGCGGCAGTCGCGTCACGTCACCACCTATGGTTCGGCGCGCTGGGCCAGGCCGAACGAGATCGAGCGGGCCGGCCTTTACGGTGATGCCGGCGTATTCCTGGGCCGCTCGCGCGGCCGCTATCTCCGGCATGACGGCCCCGAACATATCATGGCGTTCGCGCCAACCCGTTCGGGCAAGGGCGTCGGGCTGGTCATACCGACACTGCTTGGCTGGACCGGCAGCGCCGTGGTTCACGACATCAAGGGCGAGAACTGGCAGCTCACCGCCGGCTGGCGCGCGCGCTTCTCCCACGTCCTGCTGTTCAATCCGACCGATCCCGCTTCCGCCAAATACAACCCGCTGCTGGAGGTCCGGCGCGGCGAGCATGAGGTCCGCGACGTCCAGAACATCGCCGACATCCTGGTCGATCCCGAAGGCGCGCTCGAACGGCGCAACCACTGGGAGAAAACCTCCCATTCGCTCCTGGTCGGCGCGATCCTCCACGTCCTTTATGCGGAGGAAGAAAAGACGCTCGCACGGGTAGCCACATTCCTGTCGGACCCGCAGCGGCCGTTCACCGCCACGCTCCGGCGGATGATGACCACCAATCACCTCGGCACGAAGGATGCGCCGCAGATCCATCCCGTCGTCGCCTCGGCGGCGCGCGAGGTGCTCAACAAGAGCGAGAACGAGCGCAGCGGCGTCCTCTCCACCGCAATGTCGTTTCTCGGGCTCTATCGCGACCCGACCGTCGCCGCGGTGACATCGCGCTGCGACTGGCGGATCGCCGATCTCGTCGAGGCCGGCCATCCGGTCTCGCTCTACCTTGTCATCCCGCCATCGGACATCAGCCGCACCAAGCCGCTGGTGCGGTTGGTGCTCAACCAGATCGGCCGCCGCCTCACCGAAAAGCTCGATGCCGATCCCGCCAGGGCGGGCAAGCACAAGCTCCTGATGATGCTCGACGAGTTCCCGGCATTGGGGCGGCTCGACTTCTTCGAGACCAGTCTTGCCTTTCTCGCGGGCTATGGAGTGCGCGCCTTCCTGATCGCGCAGTCCTTGAACCAGATCGAGAAGGCTTATGGCGAGCACAACTCGATCCTCGACAACTGCCATGTCCGCGTCGCGTTTGCGACCAACGACGAGCGCACGGCGCGGCGGATTTCGGACGCGCTCGGCATCGCCACCGAACAGCGCGCGATGCGCAACTATGCCGGCCACCGGCTCGCGCCCTGGCTGGCGCACGTCATGGTCAGCCGGCAGGAGACCGCCCGGCCACTCCTGACCACCGGCGAGGTGATGCAGCTCCCGCCCAAGGATGAGCTTGTCCTTGTCTCCGGCATGGCCCCGATCCGCGCGAGGAAGCTGCGCTATTACGAGGACCGCAATTTCCGCGAGCGGATCGCACCGCCGCCGCAGCCCGCGCCCGGAGACTATCCCGACCGGCCGCAGGCACGCCCCAACGACTGGAGCGGACTGGTCCGCGCGCCCGATACCCGGCTCGGCAAGCCCGATGACGATGCGAAGGCGGATGAGGACGGCGGCTTGCAACAGCAGCGCCACCCCGGCCTCGGCGAAGAACCCGCCAAAAAACCCGAGCCGCCAAAGCAGCTCGACCTGCTCGGCCTGGACAGCGACGACACCGACACGATCGCCGACAAGCACGCGATGGACCGCGCCGGCGCCACCGGCACGCTGATCCGCGCTCACGCGATCAATCAGGGTCGCAGCGCCGACATGCTGCCGGACTTCTGACAATGGCCGCGATCAAACCCAACCGCGTCCGCTACCAGCTCTTCCTGCCCGAAGATCTGAGCCACCGCTTCGAGGCGCTGGCGAGCCAGCCCGGCGCGTCCAAATCGGCGATCCTCACCGACGCGCTCACCGCCTGGCTCAACCGGCAGGCGGCGAGCGAGCTGGAGAACAAGTTCAGCCAGCGGCTCGATCGCATGTCGCTCGCGCTGGGGCGTGTCGAGCGTGACGGGCATGTGCTGCTCGAGAGCCTGGCGCTGTTCATCCGCTATGAACTGATGGTGCAGGCCCCTTTGGCCGAAGCCGACGAAGCGGCGCGTGCGATCGGCCGAGACCGCTTCGAGGCGTTCATTGCCCGCGTCGGCGAAGCGCTCGCCAGCGGCCAGCGCACGCTTGCTGCCTCCGCGAAAGACAATGGAGGTGGGCGATGAGCGACACGCTTTTCGGCTCCGATAATTCCGCAGGGCGTCGGCGCGCGATGCTGCGCACCGCGATGGGGCCGACCATCGCCGCAGCGCTGGCCGATCCGGTGGTCATCGAGATCATGGTGAACCCGGACGGCGTGTTGCGCCTTGATCGACTCGGCGAAGGCCGGATCGATACCGGCACCAAATATGAGCCCGCGCAGGTCGAGCGGATCATCCGCCTGGTTGCCAGCCACGCACGGACAGAGGTTCATGGCAATGCGCCGATCGTGTCAGCCGAGCTGCCACCGCACGGCGAAGGCGCGGGCGAGCGGTTCGAGGGTATCCTGCCGCCGGTCAGCCTCGCGCCGTGCTTCTCGATCCGCAAGCCCGCGGCGCGCATCTACACTTTGCTCGACTATGTGCGGGACGGCATCATGCCCGCCGACACGGCGCGACTGCTGTCGATGGCCGTGGTCGAGCGCAAGAACATCCTGGTCGCGGGTGGCACCAGTTCGGGCAAGACGACGCTTGCCAACGCGCTGCTCGCCGAGATGGCGCACCTCGACGAACGCGTCATCATCATTGAAGACACGCGTGAGTTGCAATGCGCCGCGCCCGACGTGGTGGGGCTGCGCACGCGTACGATTGGCACTGCCGGAGCCGGCGGCGTCACGATGGCTGATCTTGTCCGCTCGACATTGCGGCTCCGCCCCGATCGCATCGTCGTTGGCGAGGTGCGCGGGCGCGAAGCGCTCGACATGCTCAAAGCCTGGAACACCGGGCATCCGGGCGGCATCGCAACCGTCCACGCCAATTCGGCAGTGTCGGCGCTCTACCGGCTCGAGCAGCTCGTGCAGGAAAGCGTCGTCACCGTTCCGCGCCGGCTGATCGCCGACGCCATCGACATGATCGTGTTCATCGCCGGGCGCGGCCTCGCGCGCCGCGTCGACACGATCGCGCGCGTCGCCGGCCTCGATCCCGACGGCGGCTACGCCGTCCTCGACCTTACTCCCGACCACGCCCTCGAACCCCAAGGAGAATGACCATGCGCTTGTCCCGTATTCCTGCCCGTATTCCCGATCGTCGGAGCATCTTCCTCACCGGCGCCGCCATCGGCCTCGGGCTTGCGCTCGCCGCCACCGCGCAGGCCGCCGGCTCGGGCATGCCGTGGGAGGAACCGCTTCAGCAGGTCCTCGAATCGGTCCAGGGTCCTGTCGCCAAGATCGTCGCGGTGATCATCATCATCGTCACCGGTTTGACGCTCGCGTTCGGCGAGACGGCAGGCGGGTTCCGGCGCCTCATCCAGATCATCTTCGGCCTGTCGATCGCGTTTGCGGCGTCGAGCTTCTTCCTCAGCTTCTTCAGCTTCGGCGGCGGGGCGCTCATCTCGTGAACGCGCCAAATTCCTATGGCGCCAGCCATATCGAGGGGTTCGAGGCGCCGATGCACCGCGCGCTTGCCGAGCCGATCCTGCTTGGCGGGGCGCCGCGAGCGATCGCGATCGTCAATGGTACGATCGCGGCCGCGCTCGGACTCGGTCTCCAGCAGTGGATCGCCGGGCTGGCCATGTGGGCGTTCGGGCACACTCTCGCGGTGTTCGCCGCCAAGCGCGATCCCGACTTCGCCCCGGTCCTTGTCCGCCACCTTCGCCAGAAGGGGCATCTGTCATGCTGAATCTGCGCGAATACCGTCAGAAGGCCGACCGGCTCGCCGATCATCTTCCATGGGCGGCGCTTGTCGCGCCCGGCGTGGTGCTCAACAAGGACGGCAGCTTTTTGCGCGTCCTCAGGTTCCGCGGCCCCGATCTAGAATCCGCCACCGAAGCCGAGCTTGTCGCCGCCTGCGCGCGGGCGAACAATGTCCTGAAGCGCTTCGGCTCGGGCTGGGCACTCCATTTCGAGGCCGAGCGGCGCGAAGCGCTGGGTTATCCCGACAGCAGCTTTCCCGATGCGGCGTCGTGGCTGGTCGATGAGGAACGGCGCGCGGCGTTCGAAAGCGCGGGCGCGCATTTCGAGAGCCGCTATTATCTGACGCTCACCCTCCTGCCTCCGCCCGATCAGGCGGACACGGCGGGCCGAGCGCTGATCGAGCGCAGCGACGACGCGAAGGGCCGCGACTGGCGACAAGCGCTTGCCGGCTTCATCGCCGAGACGGATCGTGCGCTTGACCTGTTCAGAGGCTTCATGCCCGAGGTGCGCGCGCTCGGCGACAGCGAAATGCTGACCTTTCTCCACGGTGCGATCTCCGCGCGCCGCCATGTCGTCGCCGTGCCCGAAACGCCCATCTATCTGGACGGGCTGCTCGCCGACACGCCGCTGACCGGCGGGCTCGAACCGATGCTCGGCGACGAGCATCTGCGGACGCTCACCATCCTCGGATTTCCGAACGCGAGCCGTCCCGGCATCCTCGACGGACTCAACCATGAGGATTTTGGCTATCGCTGGGTGACGCGCTTCATTGCGCTCGACAAGACCGACGCAACCAAAGCGCTCACTCGCCTGCGGCGGCAGTGGTTCAACAAGCGCAAGTCGATCACCGCGCTGCTGCGCGAAGTCATCTACAACCAGCCGGTCCAGCTTCTCGACAGCGATGCCGACAACAAGGTGGTCGATGCCGACCTCGCCTTGCAGGCGCTCGGCGGCGATCATGTCGCGTTCGGCTATCTGACGACGACGATCACCGTTGCCGATATCGACCGCGCCCGCGTCGAGGAAAAGGTCCGCGCGGTCGAGCGCATCGTCAACGGGCTCGGCTTCACCTGCATCCGCGAGGGCATGAATGTGGTCGAGGCGTGGCTGTCGAGCCTGCCGGGCCATGTCTATGCGAACGTCCGGCAACCGATCGTCCACACCCTGAATCTCGCGCATCTCATGCCGCTGTCCTCGGTATGGGCAGGACCGGCGCGTAATCCGCACCTCGACGGTCCGCCGCTGCTTTATGCGGAAACCAGCGGCTCGACGCCGTTCCGTCTCAGCACGCATGTCGGCGACGTCGGTCATATGCTGATCGTCGGACCCACCGGGGCCGGAAAGTCGGTGCTGCTCGCAATGCTCGCGCTTCAGTTCCGGCGATATCCAGACTCCCAGGTCTATGTCTTCGACAAGGGATTTTCGGCGCGCGCGGCCGTGCTGGCGATGGGCGGCGCGCATCACGCGCTCGGGCTTGGCGGTGAGAGCGGTCATGCCGATGACGTGGGCGGGCGAACGATCGCCTTCCAGCCGCTGCGCCACATCGATCGCTCCAACGCACGCGCCTGGGCGACCGAATGGATCGGCGCGCTGCTCGCCCATGAGAAAGTACTGGTCACACCCGAGATCAAGGAGGCCGTCTGGTCGGCGCTCACCAATCTCGCGACCGCCCCGATCGAGGAACGCACGCTCACCGGCCTGTCGCTGCTGCTGCAATCGGCACCGCTGCGATCGGCGCTCGCGCCCTATACGCTCGAAGGATCGTTCGGCCGCCTGCTCGACGCCGCCGAAGACGATCTAGCGATCGCCGACGTGCAGTGCTTCGAGACTGAAGCGCTGATGGGGCAGGCGGGCGTCGTTGCGCCCGTGCTGACCTACCTGTTCCATCGTCTCGAGGAGCGCTTCACCGGGCGGCCGACGCTTCTCGTACTGGATGAAGCCTGGGTGTTCCTCGACCACCCGCTGTTCGCCGCGCGCATCCGTGAGTGGCTGAAGGTGCTGCGCAAGAAGAACGTCAGCGTCGTGTTCGCGACACAGAGCCTAGCCGATATCGCCGACAGCACGATCGCGCCGGCCATCATCGAAAGCTGTCCGCAGCGCATCTTGCTGCCCAATGATCGGGCGATCGAGCCGCAGGGCCAGACGGTCTACGTCCGCTTCGGTCTCAACGCGCGCCAGATCGAACTGGTCAGCCGCGCGACGCCCAAGCGGCAATATTATCTGCAATCAGCGCGCGGCAACCGGCTGTTCGAGCTTGGGCTAGGCCCGATCGCGCTGGCGTTGTGCGGCGCGTCCGATCCCGACAGCCAGAAGCGCATAGACGCGGTGCTGGCCGAAAAGGGCCAGGCCGACTTCGCCGCGACCTTTGTCTCCCAAGCCGGCCTCGATTGGGCGGCCGACCTGCTTGGGCGTCACCCTGCCGCCCGCCCCCCAGAAGACAAGGAGTAATTTCCCGTGCCCCGTATCCCTATCCGCAAATATGCGTGCCTCTCCGCTCTCGCGCTCGGCGCCGTCGGCTCGCTCGGTATCGGCATCGCGTTGACCTCGACGCCCGTCGCGGCCCAGCTCAGTGTGTTCGATCCATCGAACTATTCGCAAAACCTGCTCACCGCCGCGCGCACGCTTGCCCAGATCAACAACCAGATCCAGAGTCTCCAGAACGAAGCGCAGATGCTGATCAACCAGGGCAAGAACCTGTCCCGGATCGATTTCCCGCAACTTCAGGAGCTTCGCCAGCGCCTCCAGCAGATCGACCAGCTCATGGGCCAGGCGCAGGGCGTCGACTTCCGCATCGATCAGCTCGACGAGCGCTTCCGCCAGCTCTACCCGCAGGAGTTCGATCAGGTGTTCCGCCGCGATCAGCGTGTGGCTCGCGCACGCGATCAACTCGATACCGCGATGTCCGCGTTTCGCCAGACGATGGGGGTCCAGAACCGCATCGTCGACAACGTACGGAGCGACACGCAGGCGCTCGCCGACATCGTCGCGCGCAGCCAGGGCGCGGAAGGCTCGCTTCAGGCGCAGCAGGCCACGAACCAGCTTCTCGCGCTCACCGCCAAGCAGCAGCTCCAGCTTCAGCAAATGATGGCGGCGCAGTTCCGGGCGGAATCGGTCGAGCAGGCGCAGCGGGGCCAGATCGCGCGCGAGGCACGCGAGTCGACGCGCCGCTTCCTCGGCGACGGCAAGGCTTACACGCCACGCCAATGAGCTGAGGCAGGCGAGGACCGCGCCCCCAGCTCCCCCCGGGTCCGAACCTGTCTCGTCGCGGGGGCCGTAGGGCTTGCCCCTCTCATGGCCGCCGGTCCCCGCGACACCTTTCAACTTCAAGCAGGAACCCGCCCATATGGATGACCTGAATGTCATCGATCAGTTCATGGAGGCCTTCGCCTCCTACATCGACAGCGGGTTCGGCCTGTTGGGCGGTGACGTCGGTTTCCTGACCACGATCCTGATCGGCATCGACATCACGCTCGCCGGGCTGTTCTGGGCGCTCGGCGGCGAAGACGACGTCATCGCCAAGTTCCTCAAAAAGATCCTCTATGTCGGCGTCTTCGCCCTGATCCTCAACAGCTTCTCGACACTGTCCGATATCATCTTTCGCAGCTTCGCCGGCCTCGGCCTCACCGCAGGGGGCAGCGCGATTACGGCTGACGATTTATTGCGACCCGGCAAGCTGGCCGGGACCGGCTTCGAGGCAGCATGGCCGCTCCTCGAGCAGGCGAAGGAGTTGGTTGGCCCGATCGCCTTCTTCGACAATTTCATCGAGATCGCCGTGCTGGTGATCGCCTGGGTCGTCGTCATCGCCGCCTTTTTCATCCTCGCGATCCAGCTTTTCATCACAATCCTCGAATTCAAGCTTACTTCGCTCGCCGGCTTCGTGCTCGTGCCCTTTGCGCTGTGGAACCGCACGTCGTTCCTCGCCGAACGGGTGCTCGGGAACGTCGTCAGTTCGGGCATCAAGGTCATGGTGCTCGCGGTCATCGTCGGCATCGGCTCTAACTATTTCGCCGACTTCACCAGTGCGATCACCGGCGACGAGGTGTCGATCGAACAGGCCGTGTCGCTGATGCTCGCGAGCCTCGCGATCTTTGGCCTCTCCATCTTCGGCCCGGGAATCGCATCCGGCCTCGTCGCCGGCGCGCCGCAGCTCGGCGCCGGATCGGTGATCGCCACTACCGTGCTTGCCGGCGGAGGTCTTGCGATGGCAGGCGCTGGCGCCGTCGGCGCGGCACGCGGTCTCGCGGGGGCCGGTCTCGGCGCGATCCGCGCCGGTACATCGATGGGGTCTGCCGCATCCACTGCCTACAAGCTCGGGCAGGAAACCTCGGGCTCGACCAGCGTCGGCGCGGGCCTCGGCGGCGTTGCGACCGCCATGCGCGGCGCGGCTGCCAACCGGATGAGCGGCGGTCTCGGCGTTAGCGCTGCCGCCGATCGTGGGCAGCGCGCCGCATGGGAAGCAGGAAGCACCCGTGCCGGCGGCGCCGCCCCCGCAGCCGCGCCGATAGGCGCAGCTGAAGGAACACCCGCCTGGGCGCAGAAGCTTCATGCCAGCCAGAATGCTCGCCACCGCCGCCAGATGGCGATCCACGCAATCCAGGGCGGCGACCGCGGCGGCGCTGGCGCCACTCCAGACATCAAGGAAAGGGACTGAGCGATGAAATTTCGACGCGCATTGCAGCGCTATGGGCGAACGCCCGAACCCGAGACACCCTACCAACGAGCGGGCCAGCTTTGGGATGAGCGTATCGGCTCGGCTCGCGCACAGGCGAAGAACTGGCGGCTGATGGCCTTCGGCGGCCTGTTCCTGACCACTGGTCTGTCGGGCGCGCTGGTCTGGCAATCGATGCAAAGCCGCGTCGTGCCCTATGTGGTCGAGGTCGATGCACTCGGGCAAGCACAGGCCGTCGCGCCTGCCGCCAAGGACTATCGGCCGACCGATCCGCAGATCGCATGGTTCCTCGGCCGGTTCATCACCGGCGTTCGAGCGCGCTCGCTCGATCCGGTATTGATGCGTGAAAACTGGCTATCAGCCTATGATTTCGCGACCGAACGTGCGTCACTGTTCCTCGGCGAATATGCCCGCACCTCCAATCCGTTCGCCGATGTCGGGCGCAAGACGGTTTCGGTGCAGGTGACGAGCGTCGTCCGCGCGTCGGATACGAGCTTCCAGGTCAAATGGACCGAGCAGCAATATGAGCGGGGAAGCCTCGCCAGCACGTCACGCTGGACGGCGATGCTCACGGTGAAGATCAAGCCGCCGCGCTTGGCCGATGTGCTCCGAAAAAACCCGCTCGGTCTCTATGTTGACGCGATCGACTGGAGCCGCGAACTGGAAACGCCTCAGGACCGGCCGCCTTCGCCGCAACCATCGGCCGTGCCCGATCCCGCACAATCACTCCCGGTCGCGCCGCCCACCGACATTCCGCTGGGCTCGCCGCTCGATCCGACCCTTGCTCAACCCGCAGCCGCACCATCCCCCGAAAGGACCGACCAATGATCCGTGCCCTCATCCTGGCGGCGAGCGCGATGGCGCTTGCCATGGGCGTCGCTGCGCAGAGCCGCGAACCCGCGTCACCCACCGCGCGCGTCACTGCCGCCAACCGGGCGGCACTGCGCGAGCCGTCGAGCGCGGGATATATATATGCCGTCCAGGTCTATCCCTGGGCGGAAGGCGTGCTCTACCGGCTCTATGCCGCGCCCGAGCGCATCACCGACATTGCCTTGCAGCCGGGCGAAACGATTGTGTCCGTCGCCGCCGGCGACACCGTGCGCTGGACTGTCGGCGATACCACCAGCGGCATCGGCGAAAGCAAGCGCGTGCACATCCTCGTCAAGCCGTTTTCGGCGGGCCTACGCACAAACCTTGTCATTGCTACCGATCGCCGGACCTACCATCTCCAGCTCGAAAGCACGCCCGCGACCGCGATGGCGGCGATCTCCTGGACCTATCCACATGACGAGCTGATCGCGCTCCGGCGTCAGCGCGATGCAGCCGTGGCGGCGACGCCGATCGCGTCGGGCCTCTCGGTCGAAAGCCTCAACTTCAACTATGCGATCTCGGGCGACAAGCCGGCCTGGCGGCCGCTGCGCGCGTTCGACGATGGGCGGCAGACCTACATCGAGTTCTCGCCTGCGATCGCCGTGGGTGAGGCGCCCCCGCTGTTCGTGATTGGCGAGGATGGCGAGGCCCAGCTCGTCAACTATCGCGTCGCCGGCCGCTATTATGTGGTCGACCGCCTGTTCGGTGTCGCCGAGCTGCGCCTTGGCGGCAAGAAACAGCAGATTGTCCGTATCACCGCCGCCCAGCCGAAGAGCCGGCAGCGCAAGGCCGGGAGGGGCGCGTGACCGATCCAACCGCTTCTTCCGCGCCGATCGCGGCGCCCAAAGCCGACCCCGAAACGCTCGTTCTGCGCGCGGCGCCGGGCCGCGTCACCCGTTTTCGCCGCGGTGCGATCGTCGCCATCGCTGCCGCCGGCTCGACCGCGATCATCGGCGTCGCCTGGCTGGCGCTCAAGCCCGCGACCCTGAGCCTGATCGCACGAAGCGATGAAAAGCTGGTTGGCGCGAAGGCGCCGCCTGATGCGCTCGCGGGCGCGCCGACGAGCTATGGCGACGTGCCGAAGCTCGGGCTACCGCTTCCCGGTGATCTCGGGCGGCCGATCCTCGAGCGCCAGCGGCAGCTTGGCGGGATGGTTCCCCCTGACCCCGCTGCCGATGCGGTGAGCCGGGCCGCGCAGGAAGCCGAAGCCGAGCGCCAGCGCATCGCCGCTGAGCAGAAGGCCGCACGCGAGTCTGGCGTCATGCTGCAATTGGCGGGCGGCGGTCGCGCCGCCGCCCCTGCACCGGTGACTACCGATGCAAGTGTTCCGCCAGCATCGGCCGAGACTGCCAAGCCGCTCCTCGACCCTGACCGAGATCCTAACGCCCAGGGGCGCAAGAACGAATTGGTCGGCCACGCCAATCGCGACGACGACATCAATCCGCACGCGCTGGCGCAGTCCGTATCGCCTTGGACCTTGCAGGCCGGCAGCATCATTGCCGCGAGCCTCATAACCGGGCTCAACTCGGATCTTCCCGGGCTCGTCACCGCGCAGATCACGGAGAACGTCTATGACAGTGTGACCGGGCGCGGTCTGCTCATTCCGCAAGGATCGCGGCTGATCGGCAGCTACGACAGCGTTGTAGCGTTTGGGCAGAGCCGTGCGCTGGTCGTCTGGCAGCGGATTATCCTGCCCGACGGCTCGTCGATTCGTATCGACAATGTGCCGGCGACCGATACGCAGGGCTATGCGGGTCTGTCCGACCGGATCGACCGGCATACTTGGCAACTTCTGAAGGGCGTCGCCCTGTCGACACTGCTGGGCGTCGGCACTGAATTGAGCTTCGGCAGCACCGAAAGCGACCTTGTCCGGGCGATCCGCGAGTCAGCGCAGCAGAGCGGCGCGCGCGCCGGCGATCAGCTCGTCACGCGCAATCTCAATATCCAGCCGACCTTGCGCGTGCGTCCCGGCTGGCCGCTACGGGTGGTCGTGCACAAAGACATCATATTGCCCGGACCCTGGGGAGGCCGTCATGGCTGATTTGAAGCTGCCAAGGCTGCCCGATCGGACGCCGGCTAAGATCACGATCAACGTCATGCCGGATCTCATCGAAGCGCTGAACGACTACGCCGAGGCCTATGAGGCGGCCTACGGCCGACGCGAGTCCGTACCGGACCTCATTCCATTCATGCTTAGCGGCTTCCTGGCGAGCGACCGCTCGTTCAGCCGGGCACGTAAGAAATAGTCCGATGTCGGCCCGGCAGCCTGCAACGAATGGCGACGACGCGCCCCCGATTGGGCCGATAAGCGTTCGCATTCCCGACGCAGTACGGATGACGGGGCTCAGCAAATCCAAGATCTACCAGCTCATCGCTTCCGGCGACATCGAGGCAGCCAAGGTCGGCCGTGCAACCGTGGTGTTTGTCGATAGTCTGCGGTCCTTTCTGCGATCACACTGTAAACAGCCGCGTTCTCGGGCGTAGCAGGGATCGCGCATGTCGGCCTGTCGATATTTCGGCACGGCCTGTCGCGAAGGGGTAAAATTGGGGGTGGATTGAGCGGAATTATCGGCACGACGATCAAGAACGTTGTTATAAATCAGTATCTTATGTTTTTCGTGTGAATCCCTCCTCCGCTACCAGGCATTTCTCGTAAGATCAGATAAATAGTTGCGGAGCTAGTCAGGTCCGAACATGCGGTTCGGGACCTGTCATTTTAGTCATTTTAGCGACTGTGGCCTGCACTTGTGGTCGCGCGCGAGACCTTGGCGCGTCCCGGCGACTTAGGAACCGCTCCTTCGGGGGCTTGGCGTCGAGGGGGGCAGGCGCAACGGAGATTACCACGCGCCTGAAAATCGGGCGCGCCAGCGCCTATCGGGCACTTAAGGGCGGCGATCCCGGCTGATGGCCGCAGCCGCCTTGTAGACCGGCACTTTGGACCAAACGCCATCGCTGACGATGTGGATCACGCTTCCCCGTCCCTGACGCAGACTGGCTGCGCCGCGCGTGCCCTTACCATACCGTAAGCTACCAAGCTCGTGACTTGATTTCCCATCGAGCTTCACGAGCGTGATGCGGTTGGCATCGTCGCTGTAGCCGCCGCCCAGCATCACGATATCGTCCTTCACGGCAATGGCCTTTGCTCCGGCGACGCTGTTCGACCAGAACACCGGCTTACCTCCGCTGATCCGAACGATAGGAAAGCCCGAGTAATAACAGGCCCAGATTTTATCACCGACGAGCGTCATAGCGTAAATGTCGTCCATCCCGCCCTCATCGCGATGCTGCTCGTTGAATGACCAGAAAACACGGCCAGTGGCGTCAAACTGAACAAGACCACCCGATGACACAGGCCAGCTTCCATCCTTGTTCTCTCCGCCGAATACGCCTTCGTCGAAATAGCCAACCCAGATCGTCGCGTCAGAGGCGCCTAGCAAGGTTTCGATCCCGTCGCCGAGGATCATCTCCGACTCTTTCCGCCCATCCGCAGAATAGATCACGCCGTTTTTCTCTCCCCTGTCGGCGCGAGAGCCTGCAACCAGCCATCGACCGTCAGGCATCCGATCAACGATAGGATGCGCTCCCGATGGCATCACCGCCACATTGGACTCCGTGCTTCCGTCGAAGATCGACAGACGCATGTCGTCGTCCCAGACCTTGGGGTATTTCGGCGACCGCCAGCCACCCTTTGCGGCCTCCCACCACCGCATGTGCTCGCTATGAACATCCTTCCGAGTGCGAATGAGTGCCAGTCGCCCGTCCGCCAACGCGGTGTACCCGTAGTCGAACCAACCTTCCGGCGTCGCGGGAAGGGGGATCGCCTCCGCTATGGTTTGAAGCTCGATCATGGGATAACGCTCGCAGTTGGATGCCGAGAGCGCAGGCGTTCACCCGATGACGCGCAACCGGAACGGCAATCGCCGCGTCAGGGAGCTTGATGAACTCGCACCTCCGCTAAAAAACTTTATAAGTCATTGAAAAATTATGATAAAATATCTTGTGGTGGGATTCTAACGGTATCGAGTTTCACTTGCAGATTGACGGTGGCCAACCTCTCAGGGAACCCTCTTACATCACCGCGAGGGACACGACCCGCTGCGTCTATCGCTGACCCCCAAGCACACGCGGCAGTACTGTAGCTCCTACACGGCATGGGCGCACAAAGTGATCAATGCGGCTTCGCCGAGTGCCGGGCTCAGTAAATACCTTGCGCGGCCTCCTGTAGGAGCATCTTTTCCAAGGTTAGCCCCTATACCGCCTGCCGTGATCTAGGGTTCTCGCGCCCCAAGTCCTTTAAAAGAACAACGATTTTGGACCGCTCAGAAGCGCGCAGGATCAATCCCGCGAGTCCAGGGAAAGCGCGGGGCGTTGCTCGGAATTCGCAAACGATAGTGAAGGATTTCTTAGCGCCCAGGTCACTTCCGCTGCTCGCGTAACGCAACTGTGAACCAGCCGTGCCGGCCGCCGCCCCTGCATTAACCGCAGCGGTCGGCAATCTCTCAGGTGTCGCCGAAAAACTCTCTTGCTGCCGCGTATGTGGGCAAGTGAGCAGTGGTTCCGCCGTCAGCCTGGATGATCTGGCCTGTCAGACAACGAGCATCGTCTGACGCAAGAAAGGTCACTATACGGGCAATATCCTCCGGCGTTCCGAGCAACGGCGTCAGGGTCGCATCCTCGTTGAGTTTGAGCAGCGGTTCCGGGATAAAACTCATGAGAAGCGGGGTCAGGACCATCGAGGCAGCCACAGCATTGCAGCGGATGTTCTTACGGCCAAATGCGGTCGCAACTGACTGGGTCAGCATGTTGATGCCTGCTTTCGATACTGACATCCTCGCCGCTGAGGGCGGTCCGCGGTAGACTTAGAAAGCAACCTTTCTTAAACCGTGTTTTGAGCCAAGGCTAAACGACGCTGCTTTAAAGATTCTTTATGGCGCGCTTCGCATCAAACACAGCATCCGCTGCCTGTCCGCTTACACGGTCAACGTCCTTGTCGAACTGCCTGACGATGCCTGGCGCCGTCAGTCCGTCCATGCCTTCCCTCACCAGTCTCTGGTATTCCTGACGGTTATCGGCTTTTGCGAACATCTGCGCCTGAAATTCGCGGATTGCAGCCTCAAGCTTGATGCGATCCTTCGGTCCAACATCGCGCCGGGCGGCTGCAAGAGTGCTTTCGAACGAGGCCTCGCTGCTGCCATCGATCACAGTAGGAGCTTTGTTCGCGCTGCAGGCAATCACGAGACTGCAGGCAATTACAATCGATGCTGAGCGCATTTCCGGCCTGCCTCATGTTGGAACTGTCAACCAACAAGCGCTGACGGCGCGCAAAGTTCCGTCCGGCAGCAAACAGTAGCACCTGCCTTCGCCGGCTTGTCCAGGATACCAAGGCAGGGCTAACTTGCCAGCGGGCCGAACAGAATTGGTAAGCGGCACTCAGTCCTGATCTTTACGGCCGGACACCCCATTTCCGACAATCCGTCGGTCGGTCTGCTCGCCTAGTTTTACTGGGAGCGAAGAATGCGCCGCTGCGTTCGGCAAAGATGACCAAACGACCACTCAAGGTGTTTCGTACAAGCACGGGCTTCGACGATGCCTATATCGCGACCACGAGCAGGCGCGCTGCACTCGAAGCATGGGGGACGGACAAGGATCTCTTTGCACGAGGAGCGGCAGAGCAGATCACCGATCCGGAACTTATGGCGCTAGCGTTGCAGCAGCCAGGCGAAGTCGTTCGCCTGCCACGCGCGTCCGCGGCCCAGCACCTGTCTGCCGCAGGACCGGTAGTCGATGGTCCCTCACGAAAGAAACGGACGCCTGCAGGCACCTCGTCGAAACCTCGAAAGCGTCCGCCAAGGCCGAGCCGAGCTGCGCTCGACGCCGCCCGCGCGGCTCTCGACAGGCAGGAACGGGAATTGACCGAAGCGTTGAACGAGATTGACCGGAAGATCGAAGCGCTTCGCGAGCGCAGGGTTAGCTTGCGCCAAACTGGCATCGTAGCGGCAGAGGGGCTGCGTGCGGCCGTGGCACGCGAGGAAGAGGTGTATCGTAACGCACTCGACGCCTGGGAAGCAGGAAGCGGTTAAAAGCCCGCGAAATCAATCGCATCGAGCGGCCACATCATCGTTTCGGGTCTGGCCGGGCTTCGCCTTGTTCTACCAGGTCCAGCAGTTCCGTTGGCCTCAGTTCAACGACGAGCTGATCGTACCTGCACTGCCGAGCTGCTTTGTCGGGTCGCCAACGGAGGAACCGAGTGCCATGCCGAAATCGACCTGCAGTCACCTGATCATAGAGAACCTCTGCGACCAGTTCGTGCTTCAGGGGTATGTAGTCTCCGCTCTTGTCGGGGTTCCACCGGCTGGGGCCTCCCGGAGCACGACCGGTAAAACCGGGCCCACCATCGTGCGGTGAGACCTTTCGAGCCAAGGCCGAACGCTGCGCGCCTGAGAAGGCAGAGGTGAAGCCGACGAGGTCCAGTTTGTCATTCGGGTCGTAAAGGCCGAGCAGAAGCGAGACTACACCGCCCTTGGCGTCTTTGCGATAACCGCCGACGACGCAGTCGGCCGTCCGCCGCTGCTTGATCTTGCGCATGGCACGCTCTCCAGCGAGGTAGGGCAGGTCCCGGCCCTTGGCGATCACGCCATCAAGCGCACCGCCACTGAGGCCAAGCCATTTCCTGGCCTGCTCGATTTGTGTTGTAACTGGCGAGAGGATCAGGTCGTCGTGACCAGCTTCCCGAGCCAGCCCTTCCAGCGCCGTTCGTCGTTCGCAGAGCGGCGCATTTCGCAAATCGGCCTCGCCGATGTGCAGGCAGTCGAACAGGATGAGTTGCGCCGGAGTTTCGCGCGACAGCCTGGCAATGCGCGAAGCTGCAGGGTGCAGCCTTGCCTGCAAAGCTTCGAACGAAAGGCGATTGCCGATCGGGATGACCAGTTCTCCGTCAAGCAGCAGGCGCGTTTGCCTGATGGTGCGAACGGCGTTGGCGATTTCCGGGAAGTAGCGCGCAAGCGGTTTGCCGGACTTGGACCAGATCTCCACGTCATCGCCCTTGCGGTCGACCAGCGCACGGAATCCGTCCCATTTGGGCTCGTAGTACCAGCCCGGCGGCTCGGGCAGGCTCTCGACCAGCAAGGCTTCCATCGGCTCGACCGGGGATACGGGCCGCAAGATCGGACGGCGAAGTGCTTTCGAGGGTTTCTGCTTCGCCATCACTTTGGAACATCCATCCCGCGTAGAAGACTTTGCGGCCTTGCCGAAGGTTCAGTCGTGCTCCGGGACGGCTGACGGCGCGACCGCCTTGAGCACTTCATCGGTGCCGCCTAGAATGAACGTGCCATCCTTCTCGGCGCTCAGTTCTCGTCCGTCTTCCAGGGAATAACGCCGCGCCTCCGTGGCCTTGCTATCACCGGCCGCCCCACGCGCTTCGTCACGCTCCTCGACGATCACGTATTCGGCTCCGCTCGTGCCCACGGCGTTGAATTTCGAACTCACAGTCCACATGGCAAGTCTCCGGCTGTCCTGGCTTTTCCTGACAACTGCAGGCATCGGACTATGATCCACGGATCGACCGGCGCGCGGTGCGGTCAGGCTTCAGTTCCACCCAGACCGGCGCATGATCGCTGGTTTTCTCCCAGCCCCGCACGAAACTGTCCACTTCGGCTGCTTTCAGCCGCTTCGCCAACGCCGGACTCAGCAGAAGGTGATCAATCCGCAGTCCGGCATCGCGACCCCAAGCGTTCCTGAAATAGTCCCAGAAGGTGTAGATCCGCTCGCCGGGATGCATTTTCCTTAGCGCGTCGGTCCAACCCTGATCCAGGAGCCTCGCATATGCTTCACGAACTTCGGGGACGAACAGCGCATCTTCGGTCCAACGCTCGGGCTTGTAGACATCCTGATCCGTCGGGATCACATTGAAGTCGCCCGCCAGGATCACCGGAAGCCCGCTATCAAGGAGCTCTTGCGCACGGCTTGCCAGTCGCTCGAACCAGCGCAGTTTGTAGTCGAACTTGGGCCCAGGGCGGGGGTTGCCGTTTGGGAGGTAGAGTGCGGCAACGATGACACCGTTTGCAGCAGCTTCCAGATAACGGCTCTGCGTGTCTTCCGGCTCGCCCGGCAGTCCGCGCAGGGTCTCGTGGATCATGCCGGCGCGGGATAGAATGGCGACACCGTTCCACGATTTCTGTCCATGCCAAAGTGCGCGGTATCCGGCATCGGAGAGGGCATCGGCAGGAAACCGTTCGTCGGGGGACTTCAACTCCTGCAGGCACACGATGTCCGGCCGTGCCTCGGCTAGCCAGCGCAGCAGTACGGGAAGGCGCCCGTTAACGCCGTTCACATTGTAGGTCGCAATCTTCATCAGGCGGCTGACCGGGCAGGGTGCGCTAGGGCCAGCAACTCGCCCGATGGTTCGTCCCTGCCTTGCCGGACCAGCGATACCGCCAATGTCCCGGCGGGAGGAACGTCAAGCGATCCAGCCCCCTCGAGACAGAGCCACCTTGCCCACTCCTTTGGCGCCAGCGTGACGATCTGGCGATCATGAAACGGCGCAACGTCGGGCCTCGGCGGCAGCGTCAGCATGGTAAAGCTGCAGGTTTGCCCGTGCTCCTCATCTTTCCATAGCCCGGCCACGCAGAACATCGGCTCATCGCGCATTGTGAACCGCCACTTCGACTTCGGCGCCTTGTCACCAGTGAATTCGAAGAACGCGCTTGCCGGGATCAGGCAGCGCCGACTGTCCGAGAAATCTCGCCCGTCGGCGCGGAAATTGAAGACAGGCGCAGCTTTCGTCCTGGCCGGCCTGAAACCCCACCGCATCGTGACCGCTTCGACCCCGTTTCCGGCGGCTCGCAGTACTGCACCGTCATCGCTGACCCGGACGTCGCGGGTTGGTGGAAGGAGTGCAGGGGGCCGCAGAGCCACATTCAGCCCGGCTACCGCCAGAGCCTCTTGCAGGTTCGACCAGTTCAGGTGGCGCTCGTAGTTGTTGCACATGACCCGGCAACGCCGGATCAATTCTTTGGGTCCGGCCACTCCTGAAAGTTCGTCGCCCGGCGCGGGCGTCTGATATGCGGCTCGCATTAGCCAGTTTGAGGGATGAGGTCGTCATGCAGCAACAGGAATGCTGAACCCGTGGTTGGCTGCATCGAGCGCGGCTCATACAGCGTTGCGAGAGGGAGCATAGAGAAAGCTGGTATTGAAGAACCATGAATTTCGACCTCGAACGCCTCGTCACGGCCCAAAACGATCAATACCACCGACCGCTCGGTGAAATCCGGCGCGGTCGCAAGCAGAGCCACCGGATGTGGTACATTTTCCCCCAGATCGCAGGACTTGGTCCCAGCGCCATGGCACAGCGCTATGCAATTGGATCGCTGAGTGAAGCACGCGCCTATCTCGCCCATGCTGTGCTAGGTCCGCGCATTCGCGAATGCGTTTCTGCACTTCAGGACCTGCAGACCCCAGACGCGGTTGGCGTTTTCTGCAGCGTTGACGCGATGCAGCTGCGCTCGTCCTTAACGCTCTTTGCTCTTGCCGCTCCGGAAGAGAGTCTCTTCTCGTCTGCGCTTGAACGCTGGTTCAAGGGTGCAAGAGACCAGAGGACGTTGGATCTGGTCGGTCAAGGATAACCGAGACCCTACCGTCGCAGCGGACGTGCCCTTCCGGCGCGGTTGCGCTTGCAAGCCGAGTGACAGACCAAAGCCTTCTCCGACTATGACCACTCTGCACCGCTTCGCTGTCCTGGATCCATTCTGTCTTAGTGAGTGGGCGTTGGCGCTCGTCTGCAGCGCATTCCGTTTGTTTCAAAGAGCGCGAGGTCGACCGCAGATCACGAGGAGCAGATCTGCCACCTTGGTCGTGAAACGAAGGTCTGTGAGGATCTGGCGCGACGCTTCGTTCCCGGTGCTTGTGTCATGTTTGTAGGTGAAACTTATGTTCCCCAGGCTCCGACGATCCCATCCAGCGGCTTACCGTGCCGTCTAACCGTTCTGAAGGATTTCGTTGCGGCAGATTTATCTCATGGGAGGGCCTCGGAACGGCGAGCCGCCGCGATGCTTGGCGTGTGACACTGGCTGCATTCCGCGGCGGGGAGCCAACCATGTTCATGCACAACAAGCGCCTGCAATATACCGTCCGCGTGGCCGAGCCCAATCCGGCGCTCGCGTCGCTTCTTCTCGAGCAGTTCGGCGGACCTGATGGCGAACTGGCGGCAGCGATGCGTTACTTCACGCAAGGGTTGGCCGAGGACGACCCCGGCCGGAAGGACATGCTGCTCGACATTGCAACCGAGGAATTGAGCCATCTCGAAGTGATCGGCTCGATCGTGGCCATGCTCAACAAGGGCGTCAAAGGCCAGCTCAGCGAAGCGGCTCTGGAAGAGGCCGACATGTACATGGCGATCAACGCTGGTGGCGACAGCCACACGCAGTCGCTGCTTTATGGCGGCGGGCCATCGCTGACCAACAGTTCGGGCGTGCCCTGGACAGCGGCCTACATAGACAGCCGCGGTGATCCGACCTGCGACTTGCGCTCGAACATCGCTGCCGAAAGCCGCGCAAAGATCATCTATGAGCGGTTGATCAACATTACCGACGATCCAGGCATCAAGGATGCGCTTGGCTTCCTGATGACGCGCGAGATTGCCCACCAGAAAAGCTTCGAGAAAGCGCTCTACTCCATCCGCGACAACTTCCCGCCGGGCAAGCTGCCGGGCTTGGCCGAATACGCCAGCCTCTATGTCAATACCTCGCAGGGCGAAGGCGATGCCAGTGGGCCGTGGAACAGCGGGCCGCAATGGGATCGACTGGACGATGTTGCCCCCTCTCTGCCGCTTGATGGTTCGCATGGGCAGGCAACCGTCGGCCTGAGCGAGACGGACAAGCAGATCGCCGCGCAGATGCAGCAGCGCCTGCAGTCCGATCCGAACGCCGACCCTGCAACCGGTACCGAACTTGGCGCGGGCCCCGGTGCAGGGCGCGTGCAGGATGCTGATCTTGGTGGAGCTTCAGACATGGCCGAAGCCCGGTCCATGGCCGCCGAACTTCCCGTTGCCGCTCCGAGGATCGGAAACTGACGTGACCGGACAGCAAGAAGCCATCCGCCACACGTTCGTCGTCGGGCTGCGCAATGCCCACGCTCTGGAGGAAGAAGCCTTGAGCTTGCTCGATCGACAGATCGAGCGGCTGGCCCATTATGCCGATGTGGAAGTGCGGCTGCGGAGCCATCGTGGCGAGACCGAGCGTCAGATCGAGAGGCTGGAGACGATCCTCGATGGACTCGGGGAAAGTGCGAGCGCCTTCAAGGACGTAACAATGAAGCTGGGCGGCAATGTCGCGGCGATGATGCATGCGCTGGCGCCCGATGAAATTCTCAAGAACTGCTTTGCCAATGCCGCTTTCGAGGCTTTCGAGGTTGCGAGCTACAAGGCGCTTATCGTCATGGCCGAGCAGGGCGGTTTTACCACAGCCCTGCCACTGCTTGAGGAAACCCTTCGTGAGGAGCAGGCCATGGTCACCTTCCTTGATGAGACGTTGCCTCTGGTTGTGCAGCGATATCTGGCGCTGCGAAGTTCGGGTAAGACGGCCAGTCATTAGGCCTCGTACGTGATGCCTGAGCCCGCCATTGTTTCCGGAATGATGGCCAGCCTTGGCACAGGCCTGGCCACGGCTGTCGGGGCATTGCCGGTTCTGGGAATGCGACGCCTGTCGGATCGTGGCCAGTTGGCGCTCCTCGCCTTTGCGGGGGGCGTCATGCTGGCGGCGTCCGTGTTCTCGCTGATCCTGCCCGGTATCGCGGCGGCGCAGGAGCAGGGCTTTTCGCCGACGTCTGCCCTGCTTCTCGTCCTGTCGGCCACGCTTGGTGGAGCACTTTTCATGGCGCTGCTCGGGGCGGTTCTGCCGGTACCCGAAGCGGTCTTCAATTGCGAAGATGCGCGCAGTAGCGATCGAGCAACCGCCGGTCTGGCGGGGCCAAAGTCCGTCTGGCTGCTCGTCCTGGCCATCACGCTTCACAATATCCCGGAAGGCGCGGCCGTCGGCATGGCATATTCAGAAGGAGACACTGTTCGCGGCCTGTCGACCGCAGTTGCTATCGGCACGCAGAACCTTCCCGAGGGACTTGCGGTGGCTTGCGCGCTTGTCGCGGCTGGCATGTCGCGCGGGCATGCCTTTGTAGGGGGCGCTCTCTCCGGTGCGGTGGAACCAATCGCCGGGACGGCTGCGGCTGTTTTGGTCACGGTTGCGCAGGACCTGCTGCCTTGGGGCCTTGCGCTTGCTGCCGGCGCCATGCTCCTGATTGTCTGCGGGCAGATCATGCCAGACATTGCGCGGAACGCTGCGTCGGCGAGACTGCACATCGATTGGTTCCGCCGACCGGTTTCAGCCTTTGCCTGCGGTCTTGTGGTAATGTGCTTCCTCGACATTGCCCTGGGCTGAGCAGCTACATCTCCACCGCTATGAACACCGCGCCGGTCCGCGCCTTGTCGTTGGCGCAGTGGAAGGCTTCGTTGATGCGGTCGAGCGGGTAGCGGTGGGTAATTAGGCGCGAAGCGTCGAGCTTGCCCTTGCCGAGCAGTTCGAGCACCTGCCCCTGTTCCTTGTCGAGGTGCCACCAGGCAAAGCTGGCGCTGGGGATAAGCTGGATCTCGCTCATCTGGATGCGCTGCCATTCGAGCGGCATTTCCTGCACACCCGGATCGAAGCCGCCGATGATGACGACCTTGCCTCCGCGTCGCGCCAGTTCCGTGGCCAGAGGAAGGGTCTGCGGCATGGATTCACCTCCGGCACATTCGAACACGATGTCCGCGCCCCGGCCATGGGTCATGGCCTTCATCGCTGCCACCGGATCGTCGCGCGTGGAATTGACGATGACGTCGGCTCCCAGTTCGCGGGCAAGCTCCAGCGAGTGGTAGACCGTGTCGATGATCAGCACGTCGGCGCCGGATGCCTTGGCCAGCATGAGCTGGCCGAGACCGATCGGTCCCGCGCCGACGATCGCCACGCGATCATTGATCGTCAGCCCGGAAAGATGCTGTGCATGCAGGCAGACGGTGAAGGTATCGATGAGTGAGGCCTGTTCGTAACTCACGTGGTCCGGCAGGCGATAGACATGGCTCGCCGGGGCAACGAGAAACTGGCCATAGGCGCGCGAGACGTATTTGCTGCGGGTGGCGTAGAGGTCCGGGCAGATATTGTACTGGCGGGCGCGGCACCATTCGCAGTGGCCACAGCCAAGCACCGTCTCGACGACGACGCGGTCTCCGGCGGCAACGTTGGCCACTTCCCCGCCGATCTCGACCACGTCGCCCGCAAGTTCATGACCCATGATGTGGCCGGCCAGATCATGCTCGTGCTTCTGCCAGTGGCGCAGGTCCGTGCCGCAGATTCCGGCCACGCGGACGCGGACCATGACCCAGTCCGGCCCCGGCAGCGCGGGAAGCTCCGCCTCCTCTATGGTAAAAATGCCTTCGTCGGTCTTGAGCGCAGCCTTCATCATTTCTTGGTCTCTTTCCAGGCGAAGAGGAGCGAAGCGTCAGCGGGAAGGCGCGCTTCGAGGCGACCGTCTTGCAGTTCGAAGGGCAGGGCTCGGCCGTCGGATGTGGTCAGGCGCGGTTCGATGCCGTCAGTCGTGCTGCC
>NZ_JRVC01000012.1 GCF_000807925.1 Novosphingobium subterraneum
TGACCGTGCCCAGCGTTGCCGTGTCGGTCACGGTCAGCGTCACGTCGCCCGCCGCCGCAAGGCCCGTCGCCGTGAGGCTGGCCGCAGTCAGATCGAGCGTGCTGCCGGCGGTGATCGTGCCGCCGGTGATCGCCCGCGTGGCACCCAGGGTCACGCCCTCGCCCGCGCTCAGGCTGTCGAAGGTGAAGTTGCGCGCAGCAACAAGCACCGCCGCCCCCGCATCGGTCGCGCCAATGCGGATGTCGCGCCCCTGGTAGGTCGCCGAGGTTCCGGCATTCACCGCGTTGACCGTTGCGTCGCGGCTGCCCAGCGCGACGCTGGTGCCTGCCGTGATCGTGTCGAGGGTCATGGCACTCGTCGCGGTCAGCACCACCGAGGTGCCGGCGTCGATCGTGCTGCCATTGATCACCACGCCGCCGAGTTGCACCTGCCCGCTTGCGCTGGCAGACGCGAAGGTCACCCGCCCGGTCGTCGCCGCAATGTCGCCGCCAAGCGCGGACACGCTGCCCAGCGTGGCAAGCCCGCCGATGGTCAGCGTCAGGTTCCCCGCTCCGGACTGCAGCGTCGGCACCGCCAGCGTGCCAGCACCGATCGCCAATGCCCCACCGGCCAGCGCAGAATCCAGCACCGCGCCGCCCGTCACGGCAAGCGACAGATCGCCGCCTGCATCGAGCGTGCCTGCCTGCAGGCTGTCGGCGCCGAGCGTCATCGTCGTGCCAGACGTTGCCGAGGCCAGCGTCAGCGCGCCGGTTGCCGTCACGGCGATGCTGGTGCCGGCATCGAGCGTGCCGCCGGTGATCGTCCCGCCTGCCAGCGTGATCCCGCCCGCAGCGCCGATCGCATCGAACGTCAGCAGCGCCGGGTCGATGAACACCGAACCGCCGCTCGAGGTGACCGTGCCCAGCGTTGCCGTGTCGGTCACGGTCAGCGTCACGTCGCCCGCCGCCTCCAGTTGATCAGCAACAAGGTTATCGCCGGTGATGGCAAGCAGACCACCCGCCCTTGCACTCGTGCCTTCGATTGCCTGTGCATCGATCGACAGATCGCCGTCGACAACCAGATCTCCGAACGTGGCCGCAGTCCCAGCAGTGAGGGACAGATTGCCCACATCGGACGCCGAACCCACGTGAAGCGACGTTGCCGCATCGAAGGTGCCATCAAGGCCCGCCAATGTGAGGGTGCCGATGCGGATCTCGGCCGCAGCTGAAACTGCGCTTGTTGCCCCAAGCGAGAGAATGCCTGTGCGCAGCGCACCGGCAGCATCAAAGGTTCCCTCGGTTTCACCGCCGACATCGACGGCTGAAGTCAGCTCACGTGCAGCAACGAGAGAAGCGGCATCGATGTCACCACCGATCGAGAGACCGATGTCACTGACCGTTGCTTCGATATTCCCCGTGCCCGACAGATTGGCAGCGGCTGTCAGACTGACGAAACCGCCTTGCAGCGTGGAACCGCCAAGGAGAGCGATGCCGCCTTGCTGGGACGTGATCGAAAGGCCATCGACCGCCGCGATCTGCGCTACAAGCTCCGGCCCGCCGATCGCTATGTCACTGGTCGCGTAAAGCACGACGGACTTGCCGGATATCGCGCCGTTGGAGCGGATATCGAAAGCCTTGAAATCTCCGTCACCGATGCTGACGAAGTCAGCGGCGTTCACATCGCCGATGCAGATTGCGCCCTCAAGGCAATCGGCATCAAGCGTATCGCCATCGGTCCGACGGATCGACGACCCCGAAATCGCTCCTGTGACATCCGCGCGGAACGAAGCACCGGCAAAGCTGGCCAGCCGAGCATCAATGGCGGCACCCGAAATCTCGATACCGCCCGTGCCAGCATCAATTGCCGAGCCTGCCCCGATTGAAAGGATAGCAATGTTGGTGGGCAAGAGGTCGTAACTTATCGGCTGACCGCCGGCTGCAAAGACCAACCGTTCGGGGACTGACGATGGCCCGGTGTTGGCGAGGAAGCTGTTGTTCCTGCCAATCAGGATATCATTACCGGACCGAACTCCGATGCCCGCTCCGGCTGTGAAAGCAGTGCCATCCAGAGTCAGGACGGTTCCGCCACTGTTGAGATCGAGACTGCCCGAAGCGTTGAAGCGGCCGCCGCCCGAGGCCTCTCCGAGGGTCAGCAAGCCATCGACGTAAAAGTAATCTCCGTCGAGCAGAGCGCCAGCCTCGGCTATGACGTTCGTGCCGGAGATATTGCGGATCGTGGCGTCGTTCCCGGCGCGAACGGCTACGTTGCCATTCGAATAGTATCCGCTGCCAGCATCGCCAGTGATGTTTCCGCCAGCGTAGACGGTGAGATTGCCGAGACCGGCCAATTCGGCCGGACCGACAAGACTGAAATCGCTTGATGCGTCCACGTCGAGATTGCTGCTCGCCTCGATTAGGCGGCAGACCGCTGCGGTGCAGGCATTGCTGACGATATCGATGGTGTCGAATGACGAGAGCCTGATCGCCCCGGCAGAGAAGCGGCCATTGCCCTCGCCGGTCACAACGATGCCGGTATCACTTTGCACATACGCAGTGTCTGCGGCGAGCGATGCACCGTCGGCTAGCGTAATTGCAATGTTGCCGCCGGAGAGCAGGGTCAGCTCTGAATCGACCGCGATTGTCCCGCCGGTGACCGCAATGCCGATCGTTGGATCCAGGCTTGCAGGAAAGCCGGACGCTTCGCCGGTGAAGCTGCTGAAATGCAGGCCACCACCGGCGGCAGTCGCGGAGTTCGACAGCGAGATGCTACCCGGTGCCTGGTTGAAGCCGAAACCGAAATTGACGAAGAACTGTCTGCTCGTGACATCTGCCGTTACGTCGAGGGCAGAAATCTGTCCAAGACCACCGCCGCTATCGTCGCTTGCAGAAAATGCGATTGTTCCCCCCGTGGCGGGAACGGCAGTGGACGTTCCGGGATTGCCCGATCCGCCGGGCCCAGTGCCACTCGTCCCCGCCAGGTTTCTGAACCGGGTAGTGCCTGCCGCCGTGGCGACGAGATCGCCGAAGCTTAGCTTCCCACCCTCTGCGCCCATGGTGATTGCGCCACCGGCTCCAGCCTGCGCAAGTCCGGTATTGCCGCCATTGCCGCCCGCGACCCCGGCTTCGCTGGCCGACGCACCATTGCCGCCCGCACCGCCCAAGCCACCGACACCACTCGCGGTGAGTGTCGTGCCGCCAAACAATCCAAGTGACGCCTCGCCAAGCCGATTGGCCGATAGCCCTATTGTTCCTCCTGAACCTGCACCGCCAGCGCCGCCGTTGCCCCCTGAACCGCCGCTCGATCCAGTTGCATCCACGCCTCGCCCACCGTTGCCGCCAAAGCCCGAAGTTGAAACCGCCAGTCCGCCATCGGTTTCGGCGATTGCGATAGAGCCTTCGAGGTCAGCAAGCAGGTTGAAGACGCCGCCGGAACCGTCACCGCCCGCGCTGCCAGCGGTGCCGTCACCCGAAGCGGAATATCCGGCTCCATCCGCACCAGCACCGCCAGTGCCGTCAACGGTCGCCGACAAGCTACCGAGAGAAATGCTCGAATTGGCCCCCGTGGAAGTGAGAGCAATCAGGCCGCCGCGACCGCGGCCGCCCGTGCCGCCGACCGAGGGTCCGGGCGTGCCGCTGCTGCTGGCATCGACGCGGCCACCGCCAGCACCTCCGAGGCCGCTAGCGATCATGGTCAGGCCATCGAATGCCAGGCTGCCGCCACCCGACGCAGTTGCGGTTATGGCGCCACCCGAACCGTCCGCCCCATTGCCGCCATCGCCTTGTGCGACGCCGCCGAACAATGCAGAGTTTCCACCAAGCCCGCCATTTCCGGCTCGACCGGAGGCTTCTATCGCGGGGCCCGAAACCGTCAGCGTTCCGAGGTTTGCTGCGGCGAACGCAACCTCTCCGCCTATGGCCTCGCCGCCATCTCCGCCAAGACCTGCGCCAGCGGCGTCGGCTCCGCCGTTGCCGCCGTTGCCGCCGACGCCTGCCGCAGACAATGCTGCACCGGTTACGGTTAGTCCTGTACCGGATCCCCCGGAAGCCACCTCGACCCGACCACCAATGCCCGAACCGCCTTGTCCGCCATTGCCGCCGGATTGCCCATCACCACCCGCGGCACCCCTGCCTTCGGCGGTTATGGTGAGATCGCCAAGTGCCGTCGTGCCCGCGCCAACCAGAAGACGGCCAATGCCGCCAGTACCATTGCCACCATTGCCCCCGTTCGTCCCAGCTTCGCTAATGGCACCGATACCGTCGGCGGATAGGGTCACTGTGCGGAGATAGTCGAGCGACGTGGAAGCGCCGAAGTCGGCAGCAATCTCGAATATTGCCGTGCCGCCGGTGCCGCTGCCGCCACTTCCTCCGAAAAAGGCATCATTGGCATCGTTGATGAAGTTTCCGGCACGTCCGCCAATGCCGGTCGCATCGACTGCGATGATCCCAGCATCGAACACGCCAGAGAGGTATCTGATGGTCGCAGTTCCGCCAACGCCGTCTCCTCCGGGACCTGAGTACTGGGGAGTACCTGATCCGAAGGAATAGCCACCAAGCCCGCCATTGCCGATCGCCCTTACCTCGACCTGAGGCGGGACATCGCGATATGGAACAGTAGCTGACAACGAGCCGCCATCGATCGTGACGAGCGCCGCCCCGCCGGTGCCGAGTCCCCCCTGCCCCGGTTGCAGCGTTCCACCGAAATCGTAACCGCCGTTCCCGAAGTAACTGATACCGCCGTAAATCGGATCCGAAATCGGCGTGTTGCCATTGGCTTCAACCAGAAGGGAGTCCGTGCGGATCGTTCCGGACGTGAGAGTTGCAGTTGCATCACCGCCGGTGCCAGCGCCGCCAACGCCGCCATCAATGTCGAGGTCCGTGTATGCTCCATCGCCACCATAACCTGATGCGGTGACAGTGATACTGGGTACGGAAACCAAGCCGCCGCTGACGTTCAGCGCTGCCGATCCGCCAAGGCCGAGCCCACCGGCGCCCGGTCCCGCACCGGCCACGTTCCGGCCAGTGCCGCCTTCGCCTGTTGCGCTGATGTCGAGCGTGCTCGTCGCAAATGTGCCATCCGTAATGGTGAAAGTTGCCGTTCCACCGACCCCGCTGGCGCCGTCTCCCGCCTGAGCGCCAAGACTGGTGCGGGCGGATTCAAATGCTGCCCCGCCTTGGCCGAGACTGGACACAGTGACCTGCGCCCCCGTGAACGATGAAGTCTTGCCAGACTGGGTGAAAGTGACGTCTCCGCCTGTTCCGACACCCGAAAGCCCCGCTACGTCATCTCTTCGGCCTGCGCCCCCGATCGAACGCATCGTCAGGTCACCCGAATAGGATGAATCGGCGAGCGTGAAGCCCACTGCGCCACCGGTTCCGCTCCCGCCGTCGAAACCGCTCCCGCCGCTTGCCTGCGAGCGCAATGACGCTCCGAAGTCAACGATTGCCGAAGACCCGTTGCGCAAGATCGCCGTGACAGTGCCGGACTGGGCGTCCTCTCCGCTCTCGTAAGAGCTCGCATCGGTTGTCAGGCTCAGATATCCGGTGCGCAGCGTGCTGGCGTCGCTGACGAACGAGACATTGGCCGACCGCTGTGTTCCCAAAGCATTACTGCCGTGCGCCGACAGATACACACTTGCGCCCGCCGTATCGAGCTGGGCGTTATTTGTAAGATTGAGCGACACCGTGTTCGGGTCGATCAGATCGCCATAAGCACTCGATCCAAGATTGATGTAATTGGAGAAATTCCCCCCGTTAGTGAGGATTGAGGTCGCTAGATTGGCATTGTCCAACGACAGCGACACGTTGCCGAGCGAAGCGATGCCTCCATCGCTGGCCGAAGCATAGTTCGACGCATTGATCGAACCGGTCTGAAACCGTGTCGGGATGCCAGAAAAGCTGACGGATACCGCTCCAGCAGTGGCATCAAGTGGAGACTGATCGCTGCCGGAGTAGGTGATCGCATCTGAATGGAGCGAGAGTGAGCGCGATGCATAAGCACCACCGGACACCGACAAGGATACATCACCCGATGTGGCATTGCCGCCACTGATCGCCTGCTGACCACTGAAAAAGCCGTGGCTCGCGGTCGACGAAATGGTGACGTCACCGAACGAGACACTGTTGCTGGTCGAACCGACGGGAGCGGAAACCTGGATTGCCGCTGAACCCGACGTGGCACTTCCTGTCGAAAGAGCGCCGACTCCCGAGGTGGCGTCGCTCAGCAAAGAGGTCGAATTCGCAAAGACACTGCCGTTGGTAACCGTCAGCGAGACATTGCCCGCAACGGCGTCGTCACCGACCGTGTCAGGCAACAGCGCATCGCCGTTCATTGGATCGGTCTGGATCGCTCCGATCGCGGTCGATGTCAGACTCAGGCCTCCGCTCACGGAGAGTCCCGCCTCTCCCGCCACAGATACCGCTACGTTGCCCGCCTTGGCGCCATTCGCCGATGCCAGCGACAGCCCACCATCGACGGAAACGAAATTGCCGTTGTCAATCTTGGCAGACAGATCGCCGCGCGCGTCAAATGTGGCGCTGCCGTTCACGACCGTCGATGAAGTGGTCGCGTCAATTTCAATGCCACCGCTGGCACGACCGACGAGCGTGTTGGTCGATCCCTCGGAACCGATCGTGAGGTTCGAGACGACAAGGGAAGCATCGTTGCCCACGATCGCATTCGGATCGATAGCGCCCGACGCAATATTGTACCCTGCCGAGAGCACGACCGAACCATCCACCACTTCGGCGGTCGTCGCGCTGTCATAGCCCATCCGTCCCGAGACCATGGCGGTCATCGCCTGGTTCTTGGGAACCGCAACGAGGTAAACCCCGTGGTTTGCATCGGTCGAGTTAGTGTTTGCGGCCCACGTGGTGCTGCCGGTATGCGAGACCCCGGCATCATCGGTCGACCCACTATCGACCACGATGTCGAATAGCCCGTTGTTGATCGTCAGGGTCGCCGCCTCTGCGGCAACGAATGCGGCGGAACCGTTTACCCGAACTGTGCCTGCCTGATCGACCCGCGGCGCTACCAGCGCAACGTAGCTGCTGTTGAACAGCGTGGCGTTGATCTGCGCGCCCGACTGAATCGTAACGGACGACTTGGGATCGAGGGCAGCGCCGAAACGTATCTCGTTCTTGTCGCCATACAGACGAGTACCCTCAGCAGTCACCGGGTCAACCGTGATGGGCAGCGACGTGAGCACAAGGCTGCCGACATTGAAGACGCCCTTCGCCCCCACGACCCAACCGCCGGCATTGTAGAACCAGATCCTGCCAAGCGGATCCGAAGAGACTGTTCCGGATATCGAGAGTGGACCAGTCGTCGCCGTGTCCGTGACGCGGTTCAGGACAGTGAATGGCGTGCCGGTGTCGGCGTTGAACCGCAGGGTCATGCCTTCGGGCAGGAACTCGCCGGACGGACTGGTAATGGCCCAGTCGATCAGGGCCTCGTTCGCATTGACAAAGATCGTGTCGGTGTTGGTGCCGTTGAAGACCGGCGCACTGGCGCCAAACTGGACCGTTGCCGTACCCTGCACCGCCTGTGCGCGGACCTGCGCGGGCGCAGTCGCAAGCGCCAGCGATGTTGCCCCGCAGGATATTCCGCTCAAGAGCTTGGCCAAGGATAGTTTGCGCATTTTCGGGCTTGTGCTTTCAGGCGAATGGGCAGGCGAACGGGCCATCACAGCCTCCACGGCAGGAGCTGGAACGAAAGATTGAGCATGAAGCGGGCCTTGCCCTTGACGTCCAATCCCAGTGGATTGTGCAGGGGCACCGCCACGCCGGCATCCAGACGAATGGAATCCTTGATTGCAGCCCGCAGGCCCCCGCCGACCGAAATCACCTTCTGCGGATCGATCCCATCGAATGCGGCGTCATTGTTCCACACCCACGCCGCATCGGCGAAGGCGTAAGGCTGGAAAGCACTGCCACCGGCAACCTTGGGCAAGAGCGATCCCAGCCGGATCTCGCCGCGCACGCCAACGCCGCTGTCGCCGATCACGGCACCGGGATCATAGCCCCTGCCCACGGTGTAGTTGCCACCGGAGAATTCTTCATAGGAAAGGAGCCTGTCGGGCGAGTATTGGGCACGGGGCTGAATACTGAGCGTAACCTTGCGCACCGGACGGTAATCGAAAACACCAGAAGCTCGCAGGACAAAGCCCTTTGCGGTACCCTCGATCCGGCTCGGTGTAACCTTTCCGAAGCCGCGGCAACTGGGCGCATTGGCACCAACGCAGCCCTTGGTGGCGTCGAGGACATCAAGCCCCTGTCGGGCTTCTAGAGTCAGTCCCCACGACCAGTGCGGTTCGAACGGCGTGAAGCCGTCGCGGCCTGTCAGGCTCGGTCGGCTGATACCGCTGGCCTCGGTCCTGGCGTAGATCACCCGCAAGCGATCGCGGTTCAGCGGAATGCTGCCGAAGTCGAGATCCTGATTGGATATCTGTCCCCCCGCTGCAATCGACAGGTTGTATGCCTGTGACCGGACGAGCGGAAAGCTGCCCTCCAGCGATGCCGACAGTGTCCTCGAATGAAAGTCGGCCCGCGAGTCCGTCACAGTCGGATTGGTCCAACCGTACGTAAAGTCACCCCGAAGTGCGAAACCTTCTCCTCCAAGCCGCATCTCGTGGCCAAGTTGAAGCACCTTCTGCTCATGAAGGTCGGTGGTGGCAAAAAAGCTCGCCGTGGTGGAATCGCCCAGCCCCGTCAGCCCGTTGAACTGCACCCTCGCAAGTCCACTGTACCGACCGACTGCGCGAGAGCCGTAGTTCTGCAACCCGATTTCAGCATAGGCTGGCATCCTCCGCACGGAAACCTCGCCCACGACTTCGCCCGGCGACCCTTCCAGCGGGCGAAGCGCCAGCCGCACATCCATGCCAGGCAGGTCCTTCGCCAGTAGCAGGTAACGCTCTGCGCGACGGGTGTTGAATACGGGATCTCTGGTCAGCTTCTGGAGGTACCTGAGGAGCGCCTGTTCGGACCGCCCCACGTCACCTTTGACCTGCACGCGCTTGAGATGGGCAAGGAGCACATCCAGCCGGACGGTTCCTCCATCAATTTTTTGCGGCGGCACCTGCACCGCGGCGAGATATCCGGCCTGGCGCAGCTTGGTCGCGGCGCGATCACGAATTTCGCAGATCACCGATACCGGCTGCTCCGCTCCGACAAACTCTGCATAGCTGTCCGCGAGATCGAACCCCGCAAGATCCTGCATGCCGGTGAAGGTGACGGACGAAAGCTTGAAGCGGATCCCGGCGAAATCGGGAGCAGCAAGAGGGCATGGCGCGCGTTCGACTTCGGATGTGTCAACCGTGACCGGGCCACTCCGATTGAGCGTTCCTTCTGCTACCCCACGCTGGATTTCTTCGCGCGTAGGGGGCTGAACGTTACTCGGAGGAAGCGACTGGGCGAGCGCGGTGCTCACCGAAAAGGATAGGGTCAGAAGAGGAAACAGGCCTGCCGCGGCTGTCCCGCGAAGCCTGAAGAACCAGGCTTTGCCACGGAAACGAACTGGTATCGTGCCCCCGGGCAAGGGCAAAACAGCAACAGGATCGGCCATTTGAGTCGAATCTCCACAGGCGCGACCCGTGATGACTTAACTTGTTGGCCCGGTAAGGCTCTGTAATGTTGGGAATGACCTGTGGTGGAGAATCACCCTAAGTAGTTCCACTATGGATGTTGCTCTTGTATCTCCGGTTCTGCAAGAGTTGCCGCGAGCCAATCGAATTGCGCTTTGCAACCGTTGTCCAGCAACAACGTGCCCAATGACGCGGCATCGGCTGGAACGTCCTCAGGTTCAAGCATGACGATCCGGAACTCTGCCGCTTTGTCCGGCGCCGTTTCATCGTAGATACGGTAGGTCCGCCCTTCCTGCGGGGCGAGCATGGTCTTGGGCCAGGCAATACCCACGGTCTTGGGCGGCCACTGCATGCGCACCATCTCGCCGCCCGCACTTTCGGTCAGCCAGGTGAAGCTCCGTGCCTTGGCCTCCGCTCGCCAAAGATAAAGGTCGCTCCCCCGCGGAACACAGACGTTTCCGCCCTCGCTGGTGTCCGCCAGCCAGATGCTTACGGGCAGAACGTTTTCGCCCGAGGTATCCCCGGCCCCGCGCACGGCTCCCGCCCTGACGGACGCAGGATTGCTGAGAGACCGAGCCAGCAGCGCCGCTGCACTGCGATCACGGTTAACTGCATTGTCGAGCGTGAAGGTGCCAACGCCCCTGAGAACCCTCGTCCCGGCCTTGTCCAGCACGGTAACCACGTCGCCGGCTTTCAGCACCACTTGTGCATTCGCCGGGAGCCGCTTGCCCTTTGGGTATGAGGCGGCAGACGGACCGGTCGATCGCACGACAACGGCCTGTGCGAAGGCGCTGCTCGATATTGCCGCAAAAGCTGAGGCAACTACGATACTGAACGTGACCAGTCCCTTGCGACGCATTGGTCAGCCTCCGGCTTGCGTTGATTGGGCGAGGTTCGCAAGGAGGTCGAGCTGCGCGTTGCAGCCCTTGTCCGCCATGGCTCCTGCCACCTCAAGTTCGTCAGACGGGACATTCGTCATGACCATGGTGCGGATCTTTACCGGCGCGCCCACGGCATTGCTGAAAGTGTAGGTCTGCCCGTCGACGACGGGCACGCTCGCGGCCGGCCAGACCTTGAGCGCACTCCCGGCACGCCATGTTACATCAGCGGAACTTCCGTCCTGCGAAAGCAGCTTGCCCGTGCCCTCCTCAACTTTCTCCGGACGCCAAAGCACGACCGTTGCAGGATCGGCAATGCAATAGGTCCCGCCCTTGCTGACGTCGATGTACCAGACGTTTTCCGGGCCGGTCGGCGCAGCCATCGCCGGAGCGCTTGCCGCGCCGCGCACAGCCCCGGTTCGCGTACGCGACGCGCCGCCGCGGGCCATCATCGCAGCGAGCTGCGTCCCTGCTGCCGCATCGCGGTTGACCTCGCCGTTGAGGGCGAACGTTCCAGGACCGTTGAGAACTCGTGTACCGGCCTTGTCGAGAACCGTCACATGGTCGCCGGACTTCAAGACAACCGATGCTCCAGCGGGCAACTTGCGCCCCTGCGGATAGGAACCTGCCGAAGGTCCGGTTGAACGGACCACAACCGATTGCGCCATGGCCTGGCCTGCCAGTGCAAGCACGGCAATGGCCGAAGCGCCCGCCACCAGGGCGCGCAACTGCTTGCCATCAACCAAGAACATAACTCTCTCCCTTGTGCGTCTGCCGCAACCTCTGGATCAAATTCATCATCGCATCATCATGGACCGATTCGAGAATTGTGTCTGTGAGAGCTTTCACACGTTCCACCTCTCCCCGCGCGTGCGCCTCTACCGCCGCGATCGCAAGTCTGCGCTGTTCCGCAGGCATGTCCGGAACCGGTTCGAAAATTTCGACAGGTGTCTTGCGCCCCCGCAGCGTGACAGCCCCCATGGGACGGAACCAATCCAGGCCAGATCGCTCCGCCGCTTCTCGGCTGACGAGTACGCGCGTATCCAGAGGCTTGTTGGCCCCCTCGAGGCGGGCGGCAGTGTTCATGGCATCGCCAAGCGCGGTGTACTGGATCCGACCTTCCCCCCCGAAATTGCCGACGACCGCCTCACCGTAATGGACCCCCACGCGGGTCCGGCCAATCTTGGGCACACCTTCAGGTACCGACTTTCGAAACTCCTCGCCCGCCAGGTACATCGCCCATGCGGCCTTCACTGCGCGCTCACCATCATCGGGGTATGCAATCGGAGCCCCCCAGAAGGCGACCACGGCATCACCTACGAACTTGTCGAGCGTACCGCCATACTCGAGTACCACTGCACTGAGCCGGTCGAGGTAATCGTTCAGCAATCGCGCGATCATTTCCGGCTCGACTGCATGGGTCAGCTTGGTGAAGCCTTCGAGGTCGCTGAAAAGACAGAATATCTCGCGCTTTTCTCCGTGAAGCGAGAGACGGTCCGGGTTGCGCATGATCTCTGATGCAACCGATCGGGGAAGGTACTTGCCAAGTGCGCCCTGGGCGAACTCGCGCTGCGCTGCATTGATGGCTCGCAAGCCTGAACTGATGGCAGTGTAGGCTATCAACCAGCCGATCAGCCAGCCCGTCGCCGGCAAGTCCAGCGTGTCATATCCCGCCCGCTCCACCAGGAACGGCACGGCGAGGAACAGCGAGAACTGCGCAAGTACGCCGATCGCCAGGACCCAGGTGCGGGTCTGGACCATGGCCGTGGCAGCGCCAAGCGCAACGGCAAGGATGCCAGCCAGGATCTTGAGACCCATCGCGGGTCGCTGCTTCCAGGCCCTGTCCAGGAGTTGCGCAAGCATCGAGGCGTGGACTTCGACGCCGATCATCCGCGTTTCGCCGGTCACGGGATTACCGGTGCGGGTAAAGGGCGTGTCAAACTGGTCGAAATCCGAAAAATCGCCGCCAATCAGGACATAGCGACCCCTGATCGCGTCTGCGACCAAGGGCGCCGTCTCGGGATCGGCAACGAGATCGATCGGAATCTTGTCGAACACCGGCCGATCGCTCGCCGAGGGCACCCGATAGCGGATCGGTCCTGTAAAGCTCGCAAACCGAGCATCGGCATCGGCACCGCCCTGCGTCAAAGCGATGGAAAGCAGAGGCGGCAAACCCGGATATTGTCGAGGCCAGCGGCGGGCAACGCCGTCCGTGTCCGTCTCGAGAAGGATCGAGGCCGGCTTTGTCATCACACCACCTGCACTTTGCATGAAGGCGCGCAGGTCCTGCTCCTGCTCGTACGTGATGGCTTCCGGATTGGTGCGGTTATCAGCAAACGCCAGAAAGACAGGAGTCTTCATGCCCCTCAGCGACGCTCTCAAGAGGTCATCGTCATCCTGCGGGCTGTCGAACAGGACGTCGATACCGATGCCCTTCGCTCCCAGTTGGTCAATCTGCCCGAGTGCTTTCGCCAGGATCGTCCGATCGACCGGAGAGATCTGTCCCGTCGCACGATTTGTATCGGCTGTGTAAACGACCAGGGTGACACGCTTGTCGGTATCGGTCGGCGGGGCAAAATTGGCTGCCCGCAGATCGTAGAGGGCTGCTTCCGCATCACGCAAAAGCGGCAACCGCCAACTGTTCAAGGCAATGAACAGTGCCAGGGCCAACAGGACCAGTGCCACGAAACTGCGCTGCCAGCCGAGCTGCGACAAGCTGCGTCGCGCCGTCCTGCCAATCTCGCGCGGTTCATCTTTGGCCGCGCGCGGCTCTTTGGCCATGCGTTAAATTCCCTCCGTTATCATTGAGGGCGCGCCCGCTTTGCCCTCCACAGATGCAGCCATCCGCGCGCCTTGCGATACGAGCGGCCTCGCTCCGTCTCCGATAACTGCAAAGCCGGCCCAATAATAAGGGTGAGATGTATCGACATCGGACATGAGCCCCTGCTGCGCCTTGAGCAAAGCCTCTCCGGACGGCGTGCCGGGAGCAGCTGCGAACAGTCCGTTGATCAGTCGCGCCGTGGCATCGAAGTCGTCGGGCGCCGGCCAATGGCTGGCAAGTACAGATCGACTCCCGGCACCGATGAACGCACGGACCAGACCTTCCAGCGCTGACCCGCCACCTGTGGCAAGGCCAGTCTCGCGCGTGGCGATCACGTCCGCTTCACCTGCCGTATCGCAGGCGGAAAGGATGACCATGTCGGCATCGAGCTTCAGATCGAATATCTCGGCAAAGCTGAGCAGGCCGTCCGAACCCTGCGCGCCGAACGACGTGACAAGCGCTGGCCGTGCCGCGCACGACGGCTGCGGCGGCGTGACGAGGCCATGCGTCGCGAAATGGAGGATCCGGAAATTGTCGAGGTCGACCCGCGATTTGATCGCAGTGTCCGAAAAGGCCGGACCGACCATCAGATCAGTCCCCTGGCCTGATAGCAGCATCCGGGCCTTGAGAAGCTCGGCCTCGGAGATGGGCCTGCTCCACGTCGTTAGCGGCCAATCGCAATCGTTGCCTGCCGCCCCATCGCTTCCCCGCACCCTCGGACCAACTTGCCCGCTTGATTGAACAACCGCAGCGTTGCGGCCCATGCCGAGATAGGCTTCGTGCGCCTTCGAAGCAGGCTGCTTCCGGGCATCCATGAAGGACCGTGCCGAAACGGCAGTGGAGACGAGCTTGTCCTTTGCCAGCCATTGCACCGCTCGCAGATCGAACGGATCGCCCGCCGGGCTTTCGGCCTGCTGAAGATAGTCCTGCGCCGACCCCTCGTCGGCAATCAGGACATTGACCGGCAATTTCAGCATCGCCCCGTCTGGTTCAAAGATCAGATGCTTGGCTGCCTGCAAATCCGATGCAACAGGACCAAACAATGCCTTGTAGACGGCTACCGCCTCTTTTGCCGCAAAAGTCCCGGTCACATACTGCTTGCCATCGAAGCGCGAGATGGAGTCACGAATCGCCTTGACCGATGCGTCCAGTTCCGCCGAAGTGATTGGCGCCCGATAACCAACGGCCTTGTCCTTGTTCGCGAAGAACACGAACACATCCTGACCAAGGACGGCCATCTTGGCATAGGCCTCGTTCGGCGCGAGGCCTTCCTGAAGCTCCTTCTGTCCAATTACCCGCTGCGTCACAACGCGGTAGCGCGCATAGTTGGCAAGTTCGATGACGGTTGCCTGTTCCTGCGCTTCGAGTTCGTTGACCCGTTTTGCGGCATCCGCAATCTCGTCACTCCGGGCTGATGCATCATCCAGTCGCTGCAAGGCCGCATAAGTCATGCGGGCGCGCTCAATGGCGCGCGTCAGGCTGTTGGATTGCCGGAACAGCCGGGCTGCTTCGTCGCTGCCTCCTGATAGTTCGCGCGATAGCACGGCCTGTGTTTCGGCAACGCCTGGACGCACCAGCACTTGTGACGCCTGGAAGAAGGCATCGCTCGTTGCCGCGTCGCCGCTCATCCTCGCTGCTAGCAGATCAAAATAGGGGGACATCTGCCGTGAAAGGCCGGAAAGACCATTCTCGCGCTCGACAGAACGGGCCACGACCTGGCGATATAACGGCTCTGCTTCGGCCGGGCGGCCATGACGCATCAGGTAGGCTGCCAGCCTCGCCTGGGCCGCTGCCATGCTGCGGGTTTCCGGGTATTGAACGCTAACGATCTCTAGCGCAGAGCGCAGCAGCGCTTCTGCGTCAGAGATGCGCCCCTCGTCTTCGGCGATCGTTGCCAGCTCGTTCAGAACTTGCGCGCGCATCCGCACGATCGAGACGACGCGGCCGTTGCGCACCGCCAAGGCCCGAGCCTGCGCCTGTTCCAACGCGGCGCGAGCCTCGACCTTGCGCCCCACAAGACGCAGCGCCGTTCCGCGCAACTGGAGGCTCTGTGCATCCAGAATTGTGGCTCGTTCGTCATCTGTCAGCCGCAGATCATCGACCAATCCCATGGCGTTGGCCGTCAGATCCGAGGCGTTGATCCGTCGCGAAACCGAAGGCGTAAGTTCCATGGTGGCGCGCAGGCTGTCCGCGCCCATGGCGCTCGTCTGCCGCAGGGGCTGGCCCAGCCGGTCCAACGCCTGAGCATACCTTTCCTGATTGAGCAGGTGAATGGCTTCGTAATTGCGACGCAACCGTTCCACCACGCCGCTACCGGCGGGCATTGCAGCGGCTTCGGAAAACAGGCGGTCTGCTTCGGCAAACTGGCCAAGGTTGGAGCGTTGCAGGCCAGCGTTTACAAGGAACTCGACGCGATCGATCGGAACATCGCCTGTCGAAGCCTGCCGCTGGTCCAATGTCTCGAAGTATGCCGCGGCCTCGGCGTAATCGCCAGAATTGTTGCGACGATAACCTTCTGCCAGCGCTGTTGCTGGATCAAGCGTTAGGGCCTGTATCCGGGCATAAGCTTCGGTGTCGTTGATGGAAGTCGTGGCAATCTCGATCGGCTCGTCCAAAATACGATCCGCATAGATCGACCGCAGAGCCAGATCGAGCGCACCGTGATAGGCGGAGAAGCCTTCCACCACGAATGTCGTGTTGCCTCTGGCCACGCTCACCACTTCGTAGGCCAGATCAGGGTCTTTCCACCGGCAATCCGTCCGCATGCGCCCAGCAACGGACGCGCGGCTGGCGTCTAGGCAGGTGACCTTCTGGCGACGCCGATCTGCCAGACGGGCAAGTTCATCGTCCTGGCCATGCCGCAGGGCAAATACATATCCAACCGGCAGGGCGGAATCCCGGCAGACGATGGCCCATGTCCTGTCCAGGGGCGATCGGTTGGCCTGATCCGTCGTGCGCGACTGGACCTGGCAAAGTGCCTTGCTGCCGCCCGATCCGAGAGGGAAACTGTCGCGCAGGAGCAGCGATTCCTCAGCTGCCACCGCGTGGCCAACCGAAGGGCCGCACACCACTGCAAGCGCAGCAACGCCCGTTGCCAGTCTAATTCCGAAGCTCGCCAATCGGTTACGCATCGCCTGCTCCCTTAGCCCGGCCTTCACGATCCACGTGAAGACCAAGACCACTGCATCGAATTACTGCGTATCCCGAAGACTCTTGTGCCCTTTGCCACAGCATAGGCGCGTCGATGCGGCAATGCCAAGTGATACACCGGCAATGTGTGACGAAATGTCGCGGTCAGGCGTCAGAAGCCCTCGAAAGTCACTGCCTCTTCCAGTGCCGCGCGAGGTACCTCAAACCGGTTTATGGCTGCGTCCTGATCGCGATAGCCGATCGCCAGCCCACAAAAGAACACATGATCCTCGGGGATGGCGACGCATTCCCGGACTTGCTTCTGATAAACAGCCCAGGCCTCCTGCGCGCAGGAATCAAGCCCTTCCTCACGCAACAGAAGCATGACCGTCTGCAGCCACATGCCGATATCCGACCACTGCGGCGGCCCCATGTAGCGCGGCGTGTGGACCAGCATCAGCACTGGCGCACCGAAGGCCCGGAAGTTGCGCATGAACTGGGCCAGGCGACCGCGCTTGTTGTCCCGTTCGATGCCAAGCGCAGCGTACATCGCTTCGCCCACACCAAATCGCCGCGCTTCGTAAGCACCCTCAAGATCCGGCGGATAGATGGCGTATTCGGGCGCGTGAGCATTGCGCCCCATTGGTATTACGGCTCCTACGGTTCTGACCAGCCGGTCGAGCGGCTCACCCGAAATGACGTGGGCGTTCCAAGGTTGGACATTGCCACCCGAAGGAGCTCTTTGCGCCTTCGTGAGGACACGCTGAAGGATGTCGAAAGGTACGGGGTCCGAGCGAAAAAGACGCACCGATCGCCGCGTCAGCACTGCCTCGGTTACGTCCATCGAACCGCTTCAGAAACCGAGGAATCGCACGTTTCCGTCGATCGGCTCGCGCTGGCGACTGAAGCCGTTCACGGGATTGCCATCATCACGGTATCCAATCGCAATGCCGCAGAAGAAGATGTGGGTCTCATCAGAAACGCCAATGAACTCCTTGATAAGCTTGGCATACATCGAGAGGAATTCCTGGGGGCAGGAATCAAGCCCCTCTTCGCGCAGAAGCAGCATGAACGTCTGCAGCCACATCCCGACGTCCGACCACTGCGGGGGGCCCATGCGACGATCGAAATAGCAGAGCAGCACCGCCGGGGCGCCGAAAGACGTGGCATTGTTGCGAACGAAGTCGGCCCTTGCATCCGCATCGGCTCGTCCCACGCCCATCGCCTGATACATGGCGGCTCCGACCGCATGGAGGCGAGCCTTGCATTCGGGAATGACCTCGGGATCAGACCACGAATATTCGATCGGATCCTGCATCGGTGACGAAAGCATCTTCGCCTGCAACTCGGCCAGGGGAGCGCCGGTCACAATGGTCGCTTCCCAAGGTTGAAAGTTACAGCCAGACGGCGCCCACCTTGCCTTGTCCAATACGCGACGCAAGGTTTCGAGCGGCACAGGGTCAGGCTTGAAAGCCCGGATGGAACGACGGGAAAGTACGGCTTCGCTGACGGTCATCGTGCTCATGCCGGATTAACTGCCCGGTTAAACCGACATCGTCAAGCGGGACCTACTCGTCCTCGAAGAGATCCGCCAACTGTTCGATGATCGTGCCGCCCAATTGTTCGGCATCCATGATCGTCACTGCGCGGCGGTAATATCGGGTCACATCGTGACCGATGCCGATCGCGACAAGCTGGACCGGCGATTGCTTCTCGATCCAGTCGATCACCTTGCGAAGGTGCTGTTCCAGGTATCCCGCGTTGTTGACGGACAAAGTGGAGTCATCCACTGGAGCACCGTCGGAAATGACCATCAGGATCCGGCGGTCCTCGGGCCGGGCCAGCAGCCGGGTATGCGCCCACAGCAGCGCTTCGCCGTCGATGTTTTCCTTGAGCAGACCCTCGCGCATCATCAGGCCGAGATTCTTTCTCGCACGGCGCCAAGGCTCGTCGGCCTTCTTGTAAACGATGTGGCGCAAGTCGTTGAGACGGCCCGGCTGCGAAGGCTTGCCACCGGCCAGCCATGCCTCGCGGCTTTGCCCCCCCTTCCACGCGCGGGTGGTGAAGCCGAGCACTTCTGTCTTGACCCCGCAACGCTCAAGCGTGCGCGCAAGAATGTCGGCGCTGATCGCTGCGATCGAGATGGGGCGCCCGCGCATCGATCCGGAATTGTCGATCAGTAACGTGACGATGGTGTCCTTGAACTCGACATCGCGCTCGATCTTGTAGGACAGCGAATGACCCGGCGAGATCACCACGCGGGCAAGCCGAGCCGCGTCCAGCAGACCTTCTTCCTGGTCGAAGTCCCAAGACCGGTTCTGCTGCGCCATCAGGCGACGCTGTAGCCGGTTGGCGAGGCGCGTGACCACGCCCTGCAGCCCCTTGAGCTGGGTATCAAGGTAGGCGCGCAGACGGGTCAGTTCTTCCTCATCGCACAGGTCATTAGCCGAAACGACCTCGTCGAACTGCGTGGTGTAGCTCTTGTAGTCGAAGTTCTCGGGCAGGTCGGTCCAGGGACGGTTCGGGCGCGTCGGCAGCATGCCCTCCTCGCCCTCGTCGGCCATGTCCGAATCGGCCGCATCGTCGTCCTGTTCGATTTCCTGCTCGGACTCCGAATCCTCGTCGCCCTCGCTGGTGTCGCCAGCCACTTCGGACGGTTGCTGCTCCTGATCGTCGGAGTTCGAGGGCTCTTCCTCGCCCTCGTCTTCCTGCTCCTCGCCCTCGTCGTCCTGCGTGTCCTCATCCTGTTCGGACGCGGACTGCGTCAGGTCGAGATGCTGCAGCATGTCCAGTGCAAGCTGCTGAAACGCCCGCTGGTTGTCGAGCGAGAGGGCAAGGCCTTCGATGTCCTGGCCAACCTTGCTCTCGATCCAGCTGCGCACCATCGCCATGCCGGTATCGGTCGACGCCGGGGATTCCTGTCCCGTCAGCTTCTCGCGCAGGAGCAGCGCAAGCGCGGTTGGCAGGGGAACGTCCTCGGGCTTTGCGGCGCGACTGATCGGGTCGGAGGCCATGCGCATGGCGAGGGCCGCACCGAGGTTGCCGCGCATGCCGGCATAGGCGTTCGCGCCAAGCGCCTCGTAGCGGACCTGCTCCACCGCATCATAGCAAGCGCGCGCCAGTGCCTCGGTCGGCGCATTGCGGCCGTGCATGGCAGCGTTGTGATGGCGCAGCCGCAGCGCCATCGAATCCGCATGACCGCGGGCTTCTGCTACCTGCTCTGCCGGGAGCGAACGCCCTGGCATTGGCACGCGCATGGACTGCCCGGACTGCACCGGCGCATCCGCCGTCCACGCCACCTCGACCTCGGGATCGAGCGAGATCGCCCGCGCAGTGCCGGTCAGCACCGAACGGAAACGGTCGAGGGGAGTTTCGTCAGCCAATGCGCAAATGCCCGTGATTCAGAACGTTCAGCCGATCTTCTGACCGGTCTTCGCCCAGTCCGCAAGAAAGCCTTCGATACCCTTGTCCGTAAGGACATGTTTGAACAGGCCCTTGATCACGGCCGGGGGCGCAGTGATCACGTCGGCACCGATGCGTGCGCTCTCCAGCACGTGAACGCCATGGCGGATCGAAGCGACGAGGATTTCGGTCTCGAACGCATAGTTATCGTAGATCAGGCGAATGTCGCGGATCAGGTCCATGCCATCGAAGCCGTTGTCGTCATGACGGCCGACAAACGGCGAGATGAAGGTCGCGCCGGCTTTGGCCGCAAGCAGCGCCTGATTGGCCGAGAAGCAGAGCGTGACATTGACCTTCGTGCCGTCGCTGGTCAGCGCCTTGCAGGTCTTGAGACCGTCAATCGTCAGCGGGACCTTGATGCAGACGTTGTCGGCGATCTTCCGCAGGATCTCGGCCTCGCGCATCATGCCTTCGTGGTCCAGCGCCACGACTTCGGCCGACACCGGACCATCGACCAGACCGCAGATCTCACGGGTGACTTCAATGAAGTCCTTGCCCGCCTTGGCAATCAGGGTCGGGTTGGTGGTCACGCCATCAAGCAGGCCAGTGGCAGCAAGGTCGGCGATTTCGGCGGTATCGGCAGTGTCGACGAAGAACTTCATGGGACGAGGCCTTCCAGCAGGGAGAAGTGATTCCCCCGTGCCTATAGGGAAAGCCTCGGCCAATGTCAGTGCCCGAGCATGCGAATTTGTCAGACTATTTCAGGCCAAAAGCGGCCATCAGCACCGGATCGTTGGTCGAACGAGGGTCAGAACGGATGGCGGCCTCTTCCCGGCCGATTGCGCGGAAGATTGCATTGTCCGCCTCATAGGCCAGCGAATTGGCAATGCCGCCAACGTCAACACCTGTCAGCGCGCCAAGGACCTGCCCCAGCAGCGGGTCCCGGCTCACCCGGATCGCATCGCCGAACTCCGGCACCATGATCTCGACAAGGCTCGTGCCCATCTCCTGGTGCAGGAACGACGTCGCCCCCATCGGATCTGAACCGCGCAGCAGCGCGAGCGCATTGCGAATGCCGATAGTGCGCACCGCGTCCGTCACTGCAGGCGCTGCGCGTTCCGCCGCATCATAGGCCATGTCGTTGAACGCCCGCTGCAGCCGGTCCCTGACGATCGGTCCGGTCAGGATCCGCTCGAGCACGCCGCCGCGGTTTCCGATAGCCTGGGGCAGGGCAAGCCGGGTTACCTGATCGTCCCAGAACCCGCCCGGCGCCAGCAAGCGCGCAAAGGCCCTATCGGTCGACAGGAACAGCAGCCGACGCACGGCCTCTTCCAGCGAGAACTGCGGATAGCTCGCACAGCCGGAAACGGCGAGCACGGCAGCTGACGTCATGCCGCCAAGCAGGACCCGGCGGTTCAGGATGGTGGAAGCCTGCGACACGTTTTTCTCCTCAATTCCTTTGCGCCCGGGCTTTGCCCGTTGCGATGCAGCCCCATATAGACCGGCGAACATGAACCGCGTCCGATGCCTTGTCTTCAACTCCGCGCTCGGCCCGCTCGACTATCGCGTGCCCGCCGGGATGGACGTGGAACCTGGCAGCGTCGTGATCGCACCGCTGGGGCCGCGGCAGATCATCGGCGTGGTCTGGGAAGCGGAACGGCTGCCGGGAACTGAAGTTCCGGATGCCAAACTCCGCCCATTGCTTCAGGTTCTCCCTGTCCCTCCCCTGCCCGCACCATTGCGGCGCCTGATCGAGTGGACTGCCGACTATTACGTCGCGCCGCTTGCGGCAGTGGCGCGCATGGCGCTGTCAAGCACGGCCGCACTGCAAGGCGGCGGCACCGTCACCGAATATCGCCTGACCGGCCGCGAGCCGGAACGAATGACGCCCCAGCGTCTCATCGCTCTGGACCTGTTGCAGGACCAGCAGGCAACGATCCGCGAACTGTCGGAAATCGCCGGGGTCTCCGACGGCGTGCTGCGCGGCATGGTCAATGCCGGGCTGCTTGAACCGGTGGTGGTCGATTCGGACCGGCCCTATCCACCCGCGGATGCCGGTTTCGCCTCTCCCGACCTGTCGGATGAGCAATCGGAAGTCGCCGCCCGCTTTGTCGAGGCGGTCAATAAGCATGACTTCCACCCGTTTCTGCTCGACGGCGTGACCGGCTCTGGCAAGACGGAAACCTATTTCGAAGCTGTAGCAGCCGCGATTGAGCATGGGCGGCAAGTCCTCGTGCTCCTTCCGGAAATCGCGCTCACAGAAACCTTCCTCAAGCGCTTCGAAGCGCGCTTTGGGGTACCGCCGGTCACGTGGCATTCCTCGCTGAAATCGTCCGAACGGCGGCGCGCGTGGCGGGCTGTGGCAGCAGGAACGGCGCAAGTGGTGGTCGGTGCACGCAGCGCACTGTTCCTGCCCTTCGCCCGCCTCGGCCTCATCGTCGTCGACGAAGCGCACGAGATCTCGTTCAAGCAGGACGACGGGGTGCGCTACAACGCCCGCGACGTCGCAGTCATGCGCGCTCATTTCGAGAAAGTGCCAGTCATCCTTGCCAGCGCCACGCCGGCGCTGGAAAGTCTGCAGATGGCCGAAGCCGGGCGTTACGAGCGGGCGGTCCTGCCCGCACGCTTTGGCGGGGCGACGATGCCAGACATCCAGATTGTCGACCTGCGCGAGCAACAGCCCGAGCGCGGACACTGGATCGCGCCGCCATTGGTCGAGGCACTGAAGGATCGGCTCGCCAAGGGCGAGCAGTCACTGCTTTTCCTGAACCGGCGCGGCTATGCTCCGCTTACCCTGTGCCGGACCTGCGGCTATCGGTTCCAGTGCCCCAACTGCTCGGCCTGGCTGGTCGAGCACCGCCTCTCGCGCCGCCTCGCCTGTCACCATTGTGGACACGAGATCCCGCCGCCCGATGCCTGCCCCGAATGCAGCGAGCCCGATTGCCTTGTCGCCTGCGGCCCCGGGGTTGAACGCATTGCAGACGAGGTTGCGGCGATCCTGCCCGAAGCCCGCGTCGCGCTGGTCACTTCCGACACGCTGACCAGCCCCGCGAAGGCTGCAGAGTTCGTCGAGATGGCAAGCAACAAGGCGATCGACGTGATCGTCGGCACCCAGCTTGTCACCAAGGGCTACCACTTTCCGGAACTCACGCTGGTCGGCGTGATCGATGCCGACATGGGCCTCGAGGGCGGCGATCTTCGCGCAGCCGAACGCACCTATCAGCAAGTGGCGCAAGTCGCAGGCCGCGCCGGCCGTGGTGAAAAGCCCGGCGAGGTGCTGATCCAGACCCGGCACCCCGAAGCGCCGGTTATCGAGGCCCTGGCCAGCGGCGACCGTGACGCCTTCTACGCCGCCGAAGCCGAAGCCCGGCGCGATGCCGGAGCGCCACCCTTCGGACGTTGGGCCGCGATCATCGTTTCAAGCGAGGACGAAGCCGAAGCGCGCGACGCTGCTCGCGGGATTGGAGGTTCGGCGCCGCGACTGGACGACGTGCTGATTCTCGGGCCTGCCCCGGCGCCGCTGTCGCTCCTGCGCGGCCGCTATCGCTACCGCCTGCTGATCAACGCACGCCGCTCCACCGAACTGCAGCGCGTAATCCGCGACTGGCTCGATCCCCTGCGCTTCCCGCCGGGCGTCCGTGTCGCCGTGGATATCGATCCCTACAGCTTTGTCTGACGCTTAGGGGGCCTGACCCTTAGAGGCAGGTTGAACCAAAACGTCACTCGGCCATTCCGCAAGGATGACCGGCCCCGTCCTCGTTCCGATCCTTGGCGACCAGCTTTCGCCTGACATCTCCAGCCTGGCTGATCGCAAGCCGGACGACACCGTGATCCTAATGATGGAAGTGGCCGAGGAGACCACCTACGTCCTCCATCACAAGGCCAAGATCGCGCTGATCCTCTCGGCCATGCGCCACTTCGCCAAGGAATTGTGCGAGGCTGGCTGGACGGTCGACTACGTTCGCCTTGATGACCCGGAAAACACCGGCAGCTTCACCGGCGAAGTTGCCCGCGCCATAGCTCGCCATGACGTACGCGGCGTGCAGGTGACCGAGCCAGGGGAATGGCGGGTGCGGCAGGCAATGGAGCAGTGGCGCACTGACCTCCCGGTCCGCGTCCGCATTTTGCCCGATACCCGCTTCATCTGCCCCCTGCCCGACTTCTTCGAATGGGCGGCAGGCCGCCGCGAGTTGCGCATGGAATGGTTCTACCGTGAAATGCGCCGCAAGACCGGGCTTCTCATGGACGGTGACAAGCCAATGGGAGGTCGCTGGAATTTCGACGCGGAAAACCGGAGAGGACCCGAGAAGAGCCTCGCGCCGCCAGTTCTCCCCGCGTTCAAGCCGGACGAGGTGACGCACGAGGTTCTCCAAATGGTCGCCGAACGATTTGACAGGCACTTCGGCTCGCTCGGCAACTTTGCCTGGCCGGTTTGCAGGGCCGAGGCGGAGCAGGCAAGAGACGCCTTCCTCAAGGACCGTCTGCCAATGTTCGGCAGGTATCAGGACGCAATGGTGACGGGGCAGGATTTCCTGTTTCACGCCGCACTGTCCCCCGCGATCAATATCGGCCTCCTGGATCCGCTCGACCTCTGTCGCCGTGCCGAGATGGAATGGCGCGAAGGCCGCGCACCACTGGAAGCCGTCGAAGGCTTCATCCGCCAGATCATCGGCTGGCGGGAATACATCCGCGGCATGTACTGGCTGGAAATGCCGGCGCTCGCCGAAGCCAACGGCCTTGATGCCCACCGTCCGCTACCCGACTTCTACTGGACGGGCGACACGCAGATGCACTGCATTGCCGAATGTGTCCGCACCACGCGGGACAATGCCTATGCCCATCACATCCAGCGGTTGATGGTGCTCGGCAATTTCGCTCTTCTTGCCGGCCTTGACCCTCGGGAAGTGGCGGAATGGTATCTGATCGTCTTTGCCGATGCCTATGAATGGGTCGAACTGCCCAACGTGGCAGGCATGATCCTTCATGCCGACAAGGGCCGTCTGGCGTCCAAACCCTACGCGGCCAGCGGCGCCTACATTGATCGCATGAGCGACTATTGCGGCAAATGCACTTACGACGTGAAGCAGAAGACCGGCCCCGGCGCCTGCCCGTTCAATGCACTCTACTGGCATTTCCTCGCGCGGAATGAAAATCACCTGTCGAGCTATCATCGGCTCGCCCAACCTTATGCCACGTGGCGAAGGATGGACGAAGACCGGCGTGACGAATACATTGCCAGTGCCGAGCTTTTCCTGAACAGTCTTTCCCAAAAGCCCTGAACTTCGGGCCGGAACCGATCCGCATACGGTCGTGCTTGCCGATAACGAAAGAATGAAGGACTGCTCTTGCGAACTTTTCCGGCAATGGGTGGTTGATCTGGCGTAAATATTTCTGGCTTGAAGATTTTCCTGCGGTCCATCGCATTTGGGACAAGCATCCTCGTCTCGGCAACTACTCCAGCATCGGCAGAAAGCTGGTACAAGCTCGATTCCCGCCATTTCGTGCTGCACAGCGCGGGCAGCGTCGAACTCGCCACAAAGTTGTCGAATGATCTCGAACGATTCGATTTTCTGGTCCGGCAGATGTTCGGCATTCCCGATGATCCCAATGCCATGCCGCTGCCGATATATCTGCTGCCCAACAAGGCTGCAGTTGGCGCATTGTACAAGGTCCCGGAGGTAGCGGGATTCTTCTCGCATGACATCGAAGGCCGCTTCATCGTCTCGCATCGCGAGGTTGCCATGTCCGAGCTCGAACTTGGCGCCCAGGCAACCTTGTTCCACGAATATGCCCACTTCCTGATGTTCCGAAACTTCCGCTTCGCCTATCCCTCCTGGTACGTGGAAGGCTTTGCGGAGTATCTTTCCACCGTCGAATTTGACAGTCAGGGTCGCTTCGATCTTGGTCGTCCGGCCCGTCATAGAGCGTGGACCCTTGCGCGGGACGATATGCCCCTGACCGAGGTTCTGGCTGGCAAGCAGGGGCGCAATTCGGATCTGTTCTACGGCAAGTCCTGGCTGCTGGTACACTTCCTCAGCACAAGCGAGGAGCGGAAGGGCCAGCTCGGCAATTATCTCTCGCTCGTGGCAGGTGGAATGCCGCCCGACGAAGCCGGCACCGCTGCATCTGGTGACCTCAAGAAGCTGGATCGCGAACTCGACAAGTACATGCGCGGAAGCATCAAGTTCTCGCGCTCCGCTACGCCCTTGCCGCAGCCTGCCGCCCCTGCCCTCGAACGCTTGTCGCCAGTCGATTCGGCCATTGTTCCCCTCCACCTTATGCGCTTCATCGACAAGCGTGAGGAAGAGGCACTTGGCGAACTGCGCCAGATCGCGCTGGCAAATCCGCAGTCCGCCAATGCCGCTTACGAGGTGGCAAGAGCAGCACAGGCGCTCGCGAACAGCACCGAAGATACGGCCAAAGAAATCGCGTTGTGGAACGAGGCCGAGAAGTTCAACGAACTTGGCTTGAAACTGGCGCCGTGGATGGCGCGGGCGAACCTCCTGAAGGGCGAGATCGAGATGCACCGGCTCGGGAACGTGTCCATAAGGACGCCCGAACGGTGGACTGCGGCCCGAGGCTGGGTCAACAAGGCCAGCGACGCATAACCTTACGAGTCCTTCGCGATCTGGACGCTGTTCCAGAGCTACAGCAGCGAGTCGGCGGATATACCCGGCTCTGCGCGCTACGCCTTGCGACGGGCACTCGAACTTGCGCCGGAAGCTAACAGCATACGCGCAGCCTTTGCTTGGGACCAGGCGAACCAGGGGCGGTTCGATGACGCTATCGCCCACGCACGCATTCTCGCCAACGATCCTCACGGCGGACAGTACGGCAAGTCTCTTCGCGCCAGGATCGAGCGTTGGAAGTCAACAGGGCAACCAGAGAAACCTTGTACGGCAGAGGAAGACGCCTGCGAAACTAAATGATGCCTCGGCACTGGCGAGCCGACCGGTCCGTCAGTGCCGCGCCCACATGGGTGGCCGTATGCCACCCTGACGGACGACGCGCAGGAGCAGGAACAACCCTGCGCCAGTCGCCACCAGCATGGCGATCACGCTTGCCTCCAGACCGAACGCACCGCCAGTCAGCCAGTCAGGCCCGTTGCGTGTTGTCGCCAGCAGGCCATCTGGCGTGGCGCCCCCTGAAACCGGCACGCTGAACACCCAGCCTTGGGTGAAATTCCACGCGGCATGAATGCCGATCGGGATCCACAGCCTTCGTTTCCAGAGGTATGCCGCGCCGAGCAGGATGCCGGCTTCCATGGCAATGGCGAAGGCGGCAAAGAAGGTCGCTCCCTCGTTTCCCAGATGAGCCGCGCCGAACAATGCCGAGGTAATGCCAAGCGCCGCCCAGGTGCCCAACAGCGCCTCGATGTGTCGCAGCAGGATGCCCCGGAACAGGATTTCCTCGAACGTGCCGGATGTCACCGCCATCGCAAGCATGGCCCACAAGGCCCCAATGCCGTTCACGCCTTCGACCGCAAACCCGCCCAGGACGGCGACGATCCCTGTCATGAGGCCGAACAGTGCGGCCCCGATGAAGAATCCAAGAGACACTTCACGCCCGAACATGACCAGCGGCAGTTCATCATTCCCGCGTCGCTCGATCCATCGCCGACAAGCGAGGTACGTCGTGATGGCCAGTGCCGCGGTGATCAGGGCGGCAAGAAAGTCCAGGAAGGTATCGTCCGGCACCACCCTCTTCAGCAACAGCGAAGCCAGCGACGCCACGAAGGCAACAAGCCCGAATTCGATGATGATCAGGACTGCGGGAAAACCGACGATCCGCCGCAACAAGCTTTGCCTTGCCGGTCCGGAAACATCATTCATGCTGGCTCCCCTTCTGGTGCCGTTCCTTGTCGAGCAACCTTTGCTTGATCTCGAGCCCGTAGGCGTAACCACCGAGAGAACCGTCCGACCGGATCACGCGGTGACAGGGAATGAGCACCGCCACGTTGTTCGCCCCGTTTGCGGTGCCTGTTGCACGCACCGCGCCCGGTTTGCCAACGGCTGCCGCGATTTCTGCGTAGGAACGGGTCTCACCAGGCGGTATCTGTCGCAAGGCCTGCCACACAGCCTCCTGAAATGACGTTCCCTTCACGTCGATCGGAATATGAGAATGATCGCCCGGAGCCTCGACGGCCGCGATGACCTCCTCCAGCAGATTGGCGAAATCCGCCCCCCCTTCTTCCAGAGCGGCCTCGGGAAAGCGCCGCCGCAAAGCTTCGTCGCTCTCGTTGAACGCCAGACGGCAGATGCCTTTGTCGGTCGCAGCGACGAGCATGTTCCCAAGAGTTGTGGGAACGACTGCCCAGCGAATCCTCACTCCCCTCCCACCATTGACCCAGGCCGATGGCGTCATTCCCAACCGCTTCCCAGCAGCCGAATAAAACCGCGAAGGTCCCGAGAAACCGGCATCGTAGATTGCATCGGCAACCCTTTCCGTTCCTGAGAGCGCCTCGGCCATCCGGGCATTTTGCAACGCCCGCGCATAGGCTGTTGGCGACAGTCCCGTTGCCTTGGCAAATACGCGCTGGAAGTGAGTGGGCGAATACCCGCAGCGTTTCGCCAGATCGGCCAGACCCACCGGTTGGCCCGCCGACTTGATAGCCTCGATAGCCGTCAACACGGCGCGCTCGTCGCGCGATACATCATCGGGGGAGCAACGCAGGCAGGGCCTGAGACCTGCCCCACGTGCAGCCTCCCCATCTGGGAAGAAGCGCACGTTTTCGCGGCGGGGATGCCGTGCAGAGCAGGACGGTCGACAGTAAATCCCCGTGGTCAGCACACCTGTGACAAAATGGCCATCATAAGAGCGATCGCGTGCCAGCACCGCCGCCCACGCCTCGTCGTCGGCAATCTTCGATCCACTCGTCATAGGCTTTCGATAAAGCTCCGAACGATAGCTGCAAGCCCGCGTCGCCTTGTGCATGGTCACATCTCCTTCTTGTGGAGAGTTTCTGCCCGCGCTCCATGCCAAAAGCGTCCCGCACCTTGCGGTCAAAGCAATATGGCGCAAAAAGCGGGTACATGCGTGTCGCCAAACAGATAATTGCCCTCCTTGCAGCTCTTTTCGCATTGGTAGCGGCGCCTGTCGCCATGGCCGATCCGGCGGACATCAGCGCGGCAAGCCGTTCCGTGGTTCGCGTGGTGATCATTGAAAGCGACGGCGATCGCGCCCGGCTGATTACCCATGGCACGGGATTCGCCGTGACCCCGAACCTGATCGTCACCAATGCCCATGTCGTCGAGGAGCTCCGCGGAGACGACACTCTCATCGCCGGTGTCGTCCCCGCCGAGGGCCGCAACGGATATCCGGCCAAGCTGGTCGCCTATTCGCCCGGCAATGACCTTGCCCTGCTGCGCATCGAAGGTGGCGGCACCCTTACGCCAATCACGCTCTTTCCCGGTGCACCAACCGATGGCTCGGAGGTCTATGCCGTCGGCTATCCCGGCAACGTCGATCTGGCGCAAGGCTTGTCGATGGCCGATCTCGTCACGCCGCAGGAAGCGGTCAAGACACGCGGCTATCTGTCCGGGGGCCGCTCCTCGCGGTCATTCGATACCCTCTTGCACACGGCCCCCCTTGGATCGGGAAATTCGGGCGGCCCGCTGCTCGATTCCTGCGGCCGCGTCATCGGCGTCAATTCCTTCGGCACGGTCAGCGACAACAGCACCGATTCGTCCTTCTACTTCGCCATTTCGATGCGCGAGCTTTCAGCCTTCCTGCTCCGCGCCAAGGTGGACGTGCATAGCAGTGGCCTGCCCTGTCGCTCGATAGCGGATCTGGACCGCGCCGAAGCGCAACGCGCAGCCGGAGAACAGGCCCGCATGGCTGCCGAACGCGAAGCACGCGCGCAAGCCAGCCAGCAGCAGTTCGAAACTGCGCGGCGCGAGGCTGAAATGGCAGTGCTTTCCGAGCGTGACAACGGCATGGCCCTGGCCGCCCTGCTGCTCGTCGGCGCGCTCGGCGTTGGCGGTTGGGGCATGGTCCAGGCCTCACGGCGGCGCGGAAAATTTCAGCGCAAGCACGTCTTTGGTGCTGCGGCGCTGCTTGCGTCCGCTATCGCAGTATGGTTCCTGCGCCCGTCGCTCGCATCAATAGATAGCCGCGCACGGGAAAACCTCGAACAACCCCAGGCGTCTTCCAGCAGTTCGGCAGCGGCACTCGATCGCCCTGGCTCAGGACGCATGATCTGCGTGCTCGATCCCGAACGCAGCCGCGTCACCGTTTCCGATATCACCGATGTTCCGATCGAATGGACCGAAACTGGCTGCATGAACGGAAAGACGCAGTACGGCCTCGCCAACGATGGCTGGAGCCGAATCCTTGTGCCGAACGGCGAGGAAACGATCTCGGTGAATTCGTATGATCCACAATCCCGGACCTACACCGTGGAACGGTTTCTCGTGGGTCTGGATGCCATGACCGAGGCCCGCGCTGCACGCGCCAGGCTCAATGCGCCCGCATGCGGCGCCGGTGAAGAAGCCGCCCGCCAGTTCGGCCAGAACCAGCAGTCCATCAAGGCACTGCTTCCTCCCGAACCCAATGAGCGCATGCGCTACAACTGCCAGCCTCAGCCCTGAGACCTGCCGATCGGACGTCGATCGAGGAAATCACGATCATACCTATGCACAAGAAGCCAAGTCGCATCTTGTCATATGGGCCTGACGTTGCTAGGCGCGCCCCGTCTGCAGGCCACCCGGTGTTCATCGCCGGGTAATGGTCTGCCTCGGCTTATCCTGGATGAAGGAACTTCGGCGCGTGGAGATTTCCAGCGGCATTACGGCCAGCCTGTCAGGGCGTTACGCCTCGGCATTGTTCGATCTGGCCAATGAACAGAGCTTCGTTTCGGCGGTCGAAAGCGATCTCGAGAAGCTCGATGCTGCACTGCGCGAATCGGCTGACCTCAAGGGCCTGATCAGCAACCCGCAGCTTGGCCGCGATGCAGCCGGCCGCGCAATGGATTCGGTTGCCGGCCTGCTCGGTCTTGGCGACCTTACGAAGAAGTTCCTCGGCGTGCTCGCTTCGAACCGCCGCCTCTCGGCCCTGCCCGACGTGATCCGCGCCTTCGGCCAGATCGCTGCCGCCCATCGCGGCGAAGTCAGCGCCGAAGTCGCCAGCGCTCACCCGCTCGACGATGCACAGATCGCAGCCCTCACTGAAAAGCTGAAGGCCCGTACCGGCAAGTCGATCAAGCTCAAGACCAGCGTCGATCCCGAAATCCTTGGTGGCCTCGTCGTCAAGATCGGCAGCCAGATGATCGACAGCTCGATCCGCACCCGTCTCAATTCTCTCGCCCAGGCGATGAAGGCCTAACGGCCCGCACAGGTTCCAGGAAGGACAGAACATGGAAATCCGCGCCGCTGAAATCTCGAAGGTCATCAAGGACCAGATCGCCAGCTTCGGCACCGACGCCCAGGTCTCGGAAGTCGGGTCGGTTCTCTCGGTGGGTGACGGTATCGCCCGCATCCACGGTCTCGACAAGGTCCAGGCCGGCGAGATGGTCGAATTCGCCAATGGCGTTAAGGGCATGGCCCTGAACCTCGAAGCCGATAACGTCGGCGTCGTGATCTTCGGCTCGGACGCCGAAATCAAGGAAGGCGATGTCGTCAAGCGCACCGGCACCATCGTCGACGTTCCCGTCGGCAAGGGCCTGCTCGGCCGCGTAGTCGATGCTCTGGGCAACCCGATCGATGGCAAGGGCCCGATCGTCGACGCCACCCGCACCCGCGTCGAAGTCAAGGCTCCGGGCATCATCCCGCGCAAGTCGGTGCATGAACCCGTGCAGACCGGCCTCAAGGCGATTGACGCTCTCGTACCCGTCGGCCGTGGTCAGCGCGAATTGATCATCGGTGACCGTCAGACCGGCAAGACCGCCGTCGCGATCGACACCTTCATCAACCAGAAGGCCGTCAACGCCGGCACCGACGAAGGCAAGAAGCTCTACTGCATCTACGTCGCCGTGGGTCAGAAGCGCTCGACCGTCGCGCAGATCGTCCGCCAGCTCGAAGAGAACGGCGCGATGGAATACTCCATCGTCATCGCCGCCACCGCTTCGGAACCGGCTCCGCTCCAGTACCTCGCGCCCTACACCGGTGCGACCATGGGCGAATTCTTCCGCGACAACGGCATGCACGCCGTGATCGTGTACGACGACCTTTCCAAGCAGGCCGTTGCCTATCGCCAGATGTCGCTGCTGCTCCGTCGCCCGCCGGGCCGCGAAGCTTACCCCGGCGACGTGTTCTACCTCCACAGCCGCCTGCTCGAGCGCGCCGCGAAGATGAACGACGAGAACGGCGCTGGATCGCTCACCGCTCTGCCGATCATCGAAACCCAGGCGGGCGACGTGTCGGCCTATATCCCGACCAACGTGATCTCGATCACCGACGGCCAGATCTTCCTTGAAACCGGCCTGTTCTACCAGGGCATTCGTCCGGCCATCAACGTCGGTCTGTCGGTGTCGCGCGTCGGCTCGTCGGCACAGACCAAGGCGATGAAGAAGGTTGCCGGATCGATCAAGCTCGAGCTCGCCCAGTACCGCGAAATGGCGGCCTTCGCCCAGTTCGGTTCGGATCTGGATGCTTCGACCCAGAAGCTCCTCAACCGCGGTGCACGCCTGACCGAGCTGCTCAAGCAGCCGCAGTTCTCGCCGCTCGGCTTCGAAGAGCAGACTGCGGTGATCTTCGCCGGTACCCAGGGCTACCTCGACAGCGTGCCGGTGAACCGTGTCACCGAGTATGAAGCCGAACTGCTCAGCTTCCTGCGCACGCAGCACGCTGACCTGCTCGGCCTGATCCGCGACACCAAGGACCTTGGCGACGAAGCCAAGGGCAAGCTGGTCGCGGCGCTCGACGCTTTCGCCAAGCAGTTCGCCTAAGTCTTTGAAGTCAACGCCACCCCGTCCAGCGCGGCGGGGTGACGGATCAAGGGAGCCGTCATGGCCTCGCTGAAGGAACTCAAGGGCCGGATCAACTCGGTCAAGTCGACCCAGAAGATCACCAAGGCCAAGCAGATGGTCGCGGCGGCCAAGCTGCGCAAGGCGCAGGCGGCTGCCGAAGCCGCGCGCCCCTATGCCAGCCGCCTCGCGGAAGTCATGGGCAGCCTCGCTGCCAAGGTCGCGGGCCAGGACAACGGTCCGCTGCTTATGCGCGGCACCGGCTCCGACCAGCGTCACCTCCTTGTCGTGGTCAACACCGACAAGGGCCTGTGCGGTGGTCTGAACTCGAACATCGTCAAGGAAGCCAAGCTGCAGGCGCGCGCGCTTGAAGCCGCGGGCAAGACGGTGTCGTTCTACCTCGTCGGAAAGAAGGGCCGCGCCCCGATCCGCCGTGACTATCCGAACGGCATCGCCGCCGGATACGATACTGGCAACGTGCGCACGCCCGGCTTCGATGAAGCCAGCGCGATCGCTCGCGAACTCCTCGAGATGTTCGAAGCCGGCAAGTTCGACGTTGCGCACCTCGTCGCGCCGGAGTTCAAGAACGCGCTGACCCAGCTGCCGGTCACCACGCAGATCATCCCGGTCCCCGCCCCCACCAACACCGTCGCTATCGATGCTGTGGTGGAATACGAGCCGGGCGAGGAGGAAATCCTCGAGGAACTGCTGCCGCGCTACGTCACCACGCAGCTCTTCGGTGCCCTGCTTGAGCGTGAAGCCTCGGAACAGGGCGCGTCGATGACCGCGATGGACAACGCGACGCGCAATGCGGGCGAGCTGATCAACAAGCTCACCATCCAGTACAACCGCAGCCGCCAGGCCGCGATCACCACCGAACTCATCGAAATCATCGCTGGCGCCGAAGCGCTCTGACGACGACATAGAAGGCAAGGAAACAACAATGGCCACCGCAGCAGCTACCGGCAAGATCAGCCAGGTCATCGGCGCCGTCGTCGACGTCGCGTTCGACGGCGAACTCCCCGCCATTCTCTCGGCGCTCGAAACCGACAACAACGGCAACCGCCTCGTTCTCGAAGTCGCGCAGCACCTCGGCGAGAACACCGTTCGCACCATCGCGATGGACTCGACGGACGGCCTGACCCGCGGCCAGCCCGTGACCAACACCGGCGCGCAGATCTCGGTGCCGGTCGGCCCCAAGACCCTCGGCCGCATCATGAACGTCGTTGGCGATCCGATCGACGAGCGTGGTCCGGTTGGCGCCGAGCAGACCGCTCCGATCCACGCCAAGGCTCCGGAATTCATCGAGCAGTCGACCGAAGCCGCGATCCTCGTGACCGGCATCAAGGTCATCGACCTTCTCGCTCCTTACGCCAAGGGCGGCAAGATCGGCCTGTTCGGCGGCGCAGGCGTGGGCAAGACGGTTCTCATTCAGGAACTGATCAACAACATCGCCAAGGGCCACGGCGGCGTGTCGGTCTTCGCGGGCGTCGGTGAACGCACCCGCGAGGGTAACGACCTCTACCACGAGTTCCTCGACGCTGGCGTTATCGCCAAGGATGCCGACGGCAACCCGACCCCCGATGGTTCGAAGGTGGCTCTCGTGTTCGGACAGATGAACGAACCGCCGGGCGCCCGCGCTCGCGTCGCTCTGTCGGGTCTGACCATGGCCGAGTACTTCCGCGACCAGGAAGGCCAGGACGTTCTGTTCTTCGTCGACAACATCTTCCGCTTCACCCAGGCAGGTTCGGAAGTGTCGGCACTGCTCGGCCGCATTCCTTCGGCGGTGGGCTACCAGCCGACGCTCGCGACCGACATGGGCGCGCTGCAGGAGCGCATCACCTCCACCACCAAGGGTTCGATCACCTCGGTGCAGGCGATCTACGTTCCCGCCGACGACCTTACCGACCCGGCTCCGGCCACCTCGTTCGCCCACTTGGACGCAACGACCACGCTGAACCGCGCGATCTCGGAGCTCGGCATCTATCCGGCGGTCGACCCGCTCGATTCGACCTCGCGCGTGCTGACGCCCGCCGTCGTCGGTGAAGAGCACTACCAGACCGCCCGCCGCGTTCAGGAAACGCTGCAGAAGTACAAGTCGCTGCAGGACATCATCGCGATCCTCGGGATGGATGAGCTTTCGGAAGAAGACAAGCTCACCGTCGCCCGCGCCCGCAAGATCCAGCGCTTCCTGTCGCAGCCGTTCCACGTCGCCGAAGTGTTCACCGGCATCTCGGGCAAGTTCGTCCAGGTCGAAGACACCGTGCGTTCGTTCAAGGCTGTCGTCGACGGCGAGTACGACCACCTTCCCGAAGCCGCGTTCTACATGGTTGGCGGCATCGACGAAGCGGTCGAAAAGGCCAAGAAGCTGGCTGCTGAAGCCTGATTGAGCTAGCTCCCCGGGCTGGCCCCGGGGAGACCGAAAGGCAAGAGATGTCGCTCCACTTCGAACTCGTCACCCCGGCCCGCCTCGTCCGTTCGGAAGAGGTCCACATGGTTGTCGTTCCTGGCACCGACGGTGAATTCGGCGTGCTGGAAGGCCACGCGCCTTTCATGTCCACGGTCAAGGACGGGACGATCAAGGTCTACAAGTCTGCAGGTTCGGCACCTGAAGAGATCACGGTCCAGGGCGGCTTCGCGGAAGTCGGCGCCAAGGGCCTGACGGTTCTCGCCGAACACGTCGAAGGCTGATTTGCCTTGACCGACACGCAAGGGGGCTGGTCCGCAAGGACCGGCCCCTTTCGTTTTTGCAGAACCGAACCCGGTCGTATGTGTCACATACATTTTTTGCGCAATTCAGCATTCCGAACTTTTCAAGCACGCGAAAATAGGGCAAAGCGACTCCACATCCGCGAAATCGCATCGGGAGAGCCAAGAAACCATGTCCCAGACCCTCGAACAGGTCATCCAGAATGCCGGTGACCTCGTAAACTTCGTCCGCAACCAGCAGGTCGGCCCCAACGTCTATCCCGGTGTTCCGGCAGAATACTCGAACTGGCGCAACGAACAGTGGGCGTGGGCGCACTCGGCGGTGCTCTACAACCAGTCGTACCATATGGTCGATCTGGCGGTTAAGGGGCCTGACGCCTTCAAGATGCTCGAACACCTCGGCGTCAACTCGTTCAAGAACTTCCAGCCTGATCGCGCCAAGCAGTTCGTACCGGTGACGCCCGACGGCTACGTCATCGGCGACGTGATCCTGTTCTACCTCGACGAAAACCACTTCAACCTCGTCGGCCGCGCACCGACGATCGAGTGGGTCGAATACCACGCTGCTTCGGGCAACTGGAACGTCACGGTGGAGCGCGACGAACGCTGGGCGATGCGCACCGATGGCAAACGCAATTCGTACCGTTTCCAGGTGCAGGGTCCGAACGCGATGAAGATCATCGAGAAGGCCACCGGGAAGACCGCGCCTGACCTCAAGTTCTTCCACATGACCCGCATGACCATCGGCGGCAAGGAAGTGCGCGCGTTGCGTCATGGCATGGCTGGCCAGCCGGGCTTCGAACTGATGGGCCCGTGGGAAGACTATGGCGCCGTCCACGCCGCGCTGGTCGAGGCCGGCAAGGAATTCCAGATGGCGCTGGTTGGCGGTCGCGCCTACTCGTCCAACACCCTGGAATCGGGCTGGATCCCCTCGCCCTTCCCCGCGATCTACACTGGCGAAGCGCTCCGCCCCTATCGTGAATGGCTCTCCGCCAATTCCTACGAAGCCAAGTGCTCGGTCGGCGGCAGCTACGTGCCCGAAACCATCGAGGGCTACTACACCACGCCGTGGGATCTCGGCTACGGCCCCTTCGTCAAGTTCGACCATGACTTCATCGGCCGTGCCGCGCTCGAAAAGATGGCCGCTGAAGGCAAGCACCGCACCAAGGTCACGCTCGCGCTCGACAACGAAGATGTCATGCGCGTCCAGTCCTCGGCACTGAGCAAGGGCGATCGCGCCAAGTTCATGGAGTACCCGAGCGCGGTCTACTCGATGCACCCGTTCGATCAGGTCCTCGCCGATGGCAAGATGGTCGGCCTTTCCACCTGGATCGGCTACACTGCCAACGAAGGCAAGTTCCTGACCCTCGCGATGATGGAACCGGGCTACGTCGAGCCTGGCACCGAGGTCAGCCTGCTCTGGGGCGAACCCAACGGCGGCACCACCAAGCCGACGGTCGAACCCCACGTCCAGACCGAAATCAAGGCCACCGTTGCTGCAGTGCCCTACTCGGAAGTTGCCCGCGACAGCTACGCCGAAGGCTGGCGCACGAAGAAGTAAGTCTCAAGGCGCAAGCCTGACAGCGAGAGCGCCGGCCCATCCCGACGGGTCCGGCGCTCTTTGCATTGTAGCACTTCCTGCGCTGCTAACGCCTCGTCATCCTGAACTTGTTTCAGGATCCATGTCTAAATGCAGGCAGCCTGGTGAGGGGACGGATGAACCCTGAAACGAGTTCAGGGTGACGGCGGTCGAGGCACAAATTTCGTTTGTGTTACTAACAATATCTGGCAAAGTGCGGGTGACAAGAACCGAGCCAGAAACCCGAGGATGCCATGGCCGCCAACAACACCATTACCTTCTACGACCTCGCCCTTTCCACCGGTGCGACGATCAGCCCGTTCGTCTGGGCGACCAAGTACGCGCTCAAGCACAAGGGCTTCGATCTCGACGTCGTGCCAGGCGGCTTCACCGGCATTCTCGAACGCACCGGCGGCAAGACCGAGCGCCTGCCTGCCATCGTGGATGACGGCGAATGGGTGCTCGATAGCTGGGGCATCGTCGAATACCTCGACGCGAAGTACCCGAATCGCCCTGCCCTGATCCCGCACGAAAGCGTGGCCGTCACGCTCAAGGCGCTTGATCACTGGTTCTGGAACGCTGCCGTCGGCCCTTGGATGTTCTGCTTCTGCGCCGACTACCGCGATCTCTCGGTGCCGGCAGACCACGAATACGTCACCCACAGCCGCGAAAAGATGCTCGGCCGCAAGCTCGAGGATGTGCAGGCCGGCCGCGAAGAGCGCCTGCCCAGGATCAGCGCCGCGCTTGAACCACTGCGCGCGGCGCTCGGCCAGCACGAATGGCTCGGCGGGTCGTCGCCCAACTATGCCGACTTCCGAATCATGGGCGGCATCCTGTTCACCGCATCGGTCTGCAAGACTCCGGTCCTTGCCAACGACGACCCGCTCCGTCCCTGGATCGAACGCTGCCTCGATCTCTACGGCGGCCTCGGGCGTCATCCCGGCCTCTTCCCCCTGTTTGGCCTCGAACAGCGCGAAGGCGATCCGGACCTGTTCAACCGCTCGGCTGGCCAAGGCGGCATCTACAAGCGCAACACCGGCCCGGATTCGACCCGCGCCGAAACCCAGCGCATCACCGAGGGAATGAAGAAATAAAAGGAATGGGCCGGAGCGATCCGGCCCTTACTTCCTGAGCTTGGCCAGCATGTCCCCGAACGTCAGCCGCGTGTCGATCGTGGTATAGACGCGGATCGGACGTCCTTTGGGGTTCGGCCTGCAGGTGCCATCGTCCTGCACCGTAGGCGCAGGCACAACGGCGTAATCGCTCGAAGAAGGGTCAGGCTCGAACGCGGACTGAAGCACCGTCAGCGTGACCAGCGGGCTATCGCCCAAGGCATAGGCTTCGCCCACCTTAAGCCCCATCTTCGCTGCGGCCTCGGACAGTCCGGATATCTGACCCGCCAGCCAAGCCCCGGTCCCGCCATTTTCCTTCATCGCTTGGAGTTCGGCCATCGAGAATAGCATTCGCCGATACGTGTTGCGCGGCACTTGCCATATCGCAACGTCGGAGCGGTTGAAGACGACCTGTGCTGCGGCAACGTCAATTGTTATGTTGTACTCGCCCGGAGATCCACCCGGCACGGGCAGGCCAAGCCCGGGATACTCCGGCCCGCCAATCCACACCAGCGTCAGCCGCTTGGCGATGCGCGGCTCGATCAGCAAGGCTGAAGCAAGATCGGTCAACCCGGCCCCGGCGCAATAGAACAACGGCAGGGGATCGTCCCGCATCGCCTCTGCAATGATCGCATCGACCGCTGCCGAGCGCGCCGGGACGAACGCGGAGACCATCGCTTTCTCCGACCCGACATGGACGGGAACCTTGCCGGTCAGCCCCATGACTCCAAGCAATTCGCGGGCCTTTTTTGCTCCATCCGTTGCCTGATGCTCTGATTTTGCCCAGATTTCATCGACATGAAGATGCGATCCGATGATCGCCCGCACTTCGACCGAAGGCGAGCGCAAGTGGTGCGCCAGCTGAAACAGGCCGTCCGGGTCGCCGGAAAAGTCGTTATCGCAAATCACGCGAAAGCGACGTTGGTCTGCCGAGGCTCGCGCCAGGCCGGGTACGACCACCAGACCTGCAGCGGCGTGCAATAGCCCCAGAAAAGACCTGCGCTTCATCACTTTACCGCTCCTGCCACGCGCAGCAAAAGCTGGCGCACCCGCTCGGCTAGCTGTTCATCAAATCGTACCGCAGGGACCGCCACGCTGAACGCACCGGCAAGCTGCTCGTCGATCCATACCGGGACCGCCATGCCGCATATCCCGACCGTCGCCTCTTCCTGGGCGAGGCTGAAGCCAGTGGCCATGATCTGCGCAAAGTCGGCGCGAAGCTCCCCCTCTGTCGTCCTTGTCTGCGGCGTCAGCTTGGCGCGTTCGGTCTCGGCGAAATAGCGCTCCATCTCGGCCGGCGGCAGCCACGCTGCCATGATCTTGCCGGCGGCCAGTGCATGGAGCGGGCGTCGCGTGCCAGGGTCGACGGCATAGCGCAGCGCCTGATCGCTGGCCTCTGTGACCAGCGCTTCGACTTCCCAGCCACGGCGCACCATGAAAGACGATGTCTCGTTCAACTCGCTGCGGAGGGCGCGGACCAGCGGCGCCACCCGATCCTCAAGCGTCAGTGCCGTTTCAGGGGCTCGCAGCCGCTGCAGGCCCGGCCCCGGCAAATAGCGTCGCCCTTCCCGCGTCAAGTATCCACGTTCGGTCAAGGTGGCGAGCAGATAGGACAGGCTGCTGACCGGAATGGCCAGCGCGCCCGCAATCTCCTGGGCCACCGCGCCCTGCCGATGCGCCACGACGTACTCGATTACGTCGAGCGTCCGCATCGCCGACTTGACGGGGTTGGATGCGGTTGGTGCGTTCACTTGAACGTCAGGCTGCCGCGGCGCTCTGCGAACCGCCAGCCGTCGGCGGTAAGCGCAAAGCGATCGTGGAAAGAGCCGACGAGCGGGGCGCCGTCGCCCGTGAACAGCAGCATGGCGCTGGTGCCGCGTGCAGTCGCCGGCCCTTCAACATCGATGACCACGTTCGAGCAGACATGTCGTGTGGTGCGTGGCGGACGCGCCTTGAACGCGGCGAGGATCGCTTCGCGCCCCACCACTCCCTGATCTGGCGCGGTCGGGCGGTACATGACACCATCCTCGGTATAGAGGGCTGCCACTTCCTCCCAACGCGCCTCGTCGTTCAGGTTGGCATAAAGCGCAACCAGCCGGGCGCAATCATGCTCGGCCGCGCGGCGGTCTTCCGGACTCACAGGCGGCTCGCTGCGATGTCTGCGCCTTCGCGCAGCGACTTGAGCTTGCGCCACGTCACGATCGGATCGAGCTTGCCATAACCGGCAAATGTGCCGAAGCCGCAGTCGGTGCTGGCGACCACGCGGTCCACGCCGACGAAGCTGGCAAAGCGCTCGATGCGCTGGGCGATCAGCTCAGGATGCTCGATGTAGTTCGAGCAGGTGTCGATCAGGCCCGGCGCAAGGATCTTGTGATCCGGCAGCTTCGCGTCCCTCCACACCGTCCATTCGTGTTCGTGGCGCGGGTTGGCGCCTTCGAACAGGATCGTGGCGGGTCGGGCCTTGATCACGATGTCGACCACGCGTTCCAGCGGGATATCATGATCGTGGGGGCCTTCGTAGTTGCCCCAGCAGATGTGCATGCGCATTTTCTCGGGCGGAATGTTGGCTGTCGCCGCGTTCAGCGCTTCGACGTTGGCGGCGGCTACCTTGAGGAAGTCCTCTTCCGACATGTCCTGATAGCCGGTGTGACGGCTCATCGCGAGATCGGGACAATCGAGCTGGAGGTAGAAGCCCGCGTCCACGATCGTCTCGTACTCCTCGCGCATCGCATCGGCGAGGTCGGCGAGGTAAGCTTCGTGGGTGGGATAGTGGCGATTGACCTGGAAGGCGGTGATCAGGCCCGGCGAGGCCGCATTCATGAACGCTTCCGTATCGGGCGCTGCGTGCTTTTCCAGCGCCGCCTTGAAGCGGCGGATATCGTCGTGCAGCGGCTGCAGCGTGACCTTTCGCACCGGCCCGATGCACGAAGCGCGGACGAATTCCTGGCTGCCCATGATCGCCGAGAGCTTCTTCGCAAGATTGGGCACTTCGGCAAGGTCAGCAGCGGGCTTGCGATCGATGTGGCCGCCGAAGCCGGAGAGGCGCTCGATCATGTACGTGGAGTAGCCGACCTTGCCGAGTTCGCCATCGGAGACCACCGAGACTCCGGCATCGACCTGCATTTTCACCGCGGCATCGACGGCGGCCGAAACTTTCGCGTCGAAATCCGCGGCGTCGTAAGGCTCACCCTTGTCCCGGGCGAGGAGCAGAGGCGTCAATTCATCCCCGCGCGGGAGGCTGCCGACGTGGGTTGTCTTGATCTTGGCCATTTCAGTCGCCTCTTCCGCAGTTCATATCCATGAAAAATTCATAGAGAACTTGGCGGGCGAAACAAGGGGAATTGCTGGCTTTTGCGCGGAAACGCCGCGGGAGGGAGTTTACGGGTTTACAGTGTCCTGAGAAAAATGCCGCAACCGCCGCGGGTACACTTCAAGCGGCAGATCAAAGCACTGAGCCATCATTCCCCACGCCAACGACGCTGCCATATTTCCATGCTGTAGGACAGCCCTGCCGATCAGCGGCAACGAATTGACACTGCCTTGAGCCGGAATGGGACAAACGGACAGAACCCCACAATATTCCAGCGAATCCATTCAAGTTGGATCCGTCGTTAGTAACGAATGCAAGACTCTGATTCTAATGGCTTAAGAGTATGAAACACCATCGATCGTGCTGCCTTTTCATACCGAAGGTTAGTAATGCACGCTTGCTGACACAATGGTTAACACAGTTTTAATACTTGTTAACTTCGCGTATACCAAAGTTCGACCCCAACAATCGAGTCGCAACCGAAAAGGGGCAGCAAACTCCAATCCAAGGATAATTCACATGCGCAGGATGATGATTGCGGCCGTTGCGGCCACGGCCCTTATTTCGACTTCAGCAATTGCCGCCGTTTCGTTCAATTACGACACCGGCACAGGCTTCGTCGGCAAGGGCGACGTTTCTGTGCTTTACGGCTGGAACAACGCCCAGGCGAAGGCCAACATGACGGCAGACACGCTGTCATTCTACACCCTCTCCAGTTCCGAAGTCGAAGCCACGTGCGAATGGACGACCGGCGTCAAGAAGAAGACCACACACAGGAAAGTACGCAAGATCGCAGTGATCGATGCCAACGCTGTGACCTTCGATGTTCGCAACAACAAGAACGGCACTGTTACGGGTATCAACCTGCTTGGCTATGGTGCTGATCTTGGTTCGACCACCGACGCTCCCGAAGTCGGCTCAGTCTGCCTCGGCGACGGTAACGAAGACAATGGCGCCAACGGCATCATTACCAGCGTCGTGGAAGTCCCCGGCTCGGATTCTGGAGACATGCTTTACGTGTCGTTCGGCGGCGTCGACTATGCCCTGCCGAACACTCCGATCGTCACCACCACGATCTGATCGACGGCTTGATGTCCTTGGAGAGGGTGCCGGGCAACATCGGCACCCTTTTCCTTTGCGCCAGCGTGAATCCCTTCCGATTGCATCGGACGGATGGCTCCTAACTCCTGTTCTACCGCGTTTTCAGGGTCACCTGATGATGCCATCTGGTTCGAAAACGCCCAAGAGCGCCTTCGTCAAAAGGTCTTGCGGACGCCGATCTGTATAGAGCGGCCCACAGCGTCGAGCAGGTAGGGCTGGTAGCGCAAGGGCGTGTTGCCGGTCCCGTCCGTAACGCGCTGTCGACTGTCGAACAGATTTCGCGCATTGATGCTGACGCGTGTGCCGCTTGCCCAAGTTGCATCAGGCAACACGCGCCCAAGGTCGGCAAACAGGCGGACATCGATCAATGCGCGCGGCGCATAGCGCAGATCTGCAGCAGACGGGGTAGTGCCGGCCCGGATACTTGTTGCACCTTTCCATGTCCCGCTGGACTGCAGCCCGAATCCCTTTCCTGCAATGCCGGCATTGAATTGAATGGCGTGCCTGGCCTGTCCGCCGCCATAGCCGAATGCGCCGCCGTCAAGAAGATCGACGATCGGCAAACCTGCACGGGCCAGGCGTTGGGCCTTGAGCGTCCACGTGTGGTTCAGGGAGAAGTTGACGCGCCAAGGCTTGGGCCCTTCCAGGCCCGGGCTGCCAGCCGTGCCATCTTCGTCGTTGTCGATCAGCGCCGTGCCCAGTTGACGGGCCAGTTGACGGGCCTGCCGGACCTGAGACTTGCCGAAAAAGCGTAAGAAGTTGACGCCCCATCGCAGTTGCTCATGCTCCTCGCGCGCAAAGGACACCGGTCTATTGTCCACCCGGACGAGGCGGCCACTATCATCCCGCCCAAATCGGTCAGCGAAAGCCTGCTGCACTTCGGCATTGAGCGGTGGCAGCGCACCGATCCTGTTGAGATAGCGTGTGCGCGTGAAATCTGCGTTGAGATTAAGCCTGCCGCGGTCCTGCAAGGCCAACGTCCCGCCGAAGCTCAAGGTTCTGCGACTTTCGTTGCGCAAGGCGGCATTCCCGCCACTGATGACGGTGACGTCCACCGTTTCATTGCGAATGAAATCGAAGAAGCGGACGTTTGGATAGACAATAACTGGAGCATTGATGATCGCCAGCTGCGGGGCAATGTCCTCGCCCGTGAACCCGCCCCGCAAGGAGACACTGGAAACCGGTTGCCAGTTCAAGCCGTAGGCGTGGTTCCACAAGCGCCCCACGCCGCTTGCGTTTCGCAAGCCCAGCGCAAGATTGGCCCGGAGATCCCCGATCGCAGCCAAGACATTGTTGCGCCGGCTTGCGAGGGGCACATCGACCGACACCTGCCCGTTCGCATCGTTCCTTCGTGTCGAAACGAGCGAGCCGTTGCTTTCCGAACGTTGCCAGTGGATGCCGCCCCCACCCCGGAGCGAAACCATGATCTCCCCAGTTGGCAATTTGGCGGCCGGGCCAGTCAACGTTGCCTGTGCACTGGCCAGATCGCTGTTCGAACGGGCGATATCACGCCGGGAAATGCCGAGGAAGGCATTCGGCACTTCAGCAAATGGGCTGAACAGGTTTGCATCAATTGCCGCTTGCAGCGCCGCAGTATCAACGCCCCGATCGGTCAGTGCCCGATCTTCGCGGTGATTGTAATTCAATGAAAGCGTGCCGGTCCACTTGCCCAGATTGTGGTTGATGGTTGCTGCCAGATTAGCACCGCCTCCTTGCCGCTTGGCTTCCAGCGGCACCGGCAGATAGCGCGCCACATTGACAGCTTGCGAAAAGACCGAGGCTGGATTGGCAGGGTCCAACCGCAGGAGCGCCGTGGCCGCCCCCTGCAGCGAACGGCTGCGGGTCAGCTCACCATTGGCGGTGATGTTGACATTCGTGCGGGGTCCGAGCCGGCGCCCCAGCGTCGCATTCATCGACCAGGTCCGGGAATCCGGCACCAGGCTGCGGTATGCCGCAATGCCATTCAGGTTCGTTGCATTGGCGTTGGCAACAAAATGGGCCAGTGTCGGGTTAGTGGACGGAACGGCCGCCACCGTTACCCGGGCGCCGGCAAGCTGGCTGAACATGGGGTCGATTTCGTTGCCCGATCCTGCAAGAGCCACGACGTTGCCAGCAAGATCATAAGGTGTGGCCCCTGCCGGAGTGGGCAAGATCGGGCGGTCGCTTTCAAGCAGCATGTCGGTGTCACGCATGCGCGCCGTGATCGTGGTCCGGTTCGAACCTGATATCTTGGTGTACCCGGCGGCGGCGCCGGCTCCAGTCCCCTTGCCCGCAGTGGCGAAGGCGCCCTCGGCGTTGAGCGTCGCCTGGCGGAAAGCGGGCTTCAGTTGAATGTTGACGACACGACGCTCCGGTCGCTGACCGATGCGCGATGCGGTATCACGGGGAAGCAGCTGGATCTTGCGAAGTGCCTCGGGCGGCAAGTCGGCAATGTCATCAATTCCATTCGCCAACTGGCCATTGATCAGAACGACCGGGCCGTCATCGGAAGCGTCAATGCCGGATGCAACCTGATCGAGAAGGTCCCCCACCGTATCGGCTCCATAGGCCGAGATATCCGCTTCCTCGAGCTCATCCTCGGCAATGATGCCGTCTATGATCGACGTTTCGCGCTGCCCCTTTACGACGATGGGATCGCCCGTGTCTCGAGGATTTGCCGTCAGGGCACCGGGAACCTGCGCATCCTGTTCAGCACCGGCGCCGAACGCGGGATGCGGCAAGAGGAGGCACGCAGCAGACAGCGCGACCGCTTCGCTTCTTGTCAGCGCATGAGACAAAGAGGCTCCCCCGTTTACCCCTCGAAAACAGGACCGACCTTGGCAAAGATTTGCCATAATTGCCAGCCGATCCCGTTAAAGAGGAGCAGTAATCTGAAGAGCATTACTTTAGTTAAAGATGACTGCGCGATAAGCAGATCTGACGAGGCACAGGTCGACGGTGATCCGTAAACATGACTAAACAGGTCTACGCCTTGTCTTGCGAAGGCCGCCGACCGGTAACCCGCTGGTAGAAGCGGGAGAAGTAGCTGGGGTCTTCGAAGCCGAGTTCGGCGGCAACCTGGGTGGCGGTGGCATTGGTGTAACGCAGCAGGCGGTGGGCTTCGAGAGCGAGACGGCGGTGGATCAGGTCCATCGGGCTGCACCCCAGGCGGGCGGCGGTGAGACGGGACAGCGTGCGGCGGGTGAGGCCGAGCGCGCCGGCATAGAAATCGAGATCGCGGTGCTGGCGGTAATGCAGTTCGACGAGTTCGCGGAAGCGGTCAAGACGCCGGTCGGAGCGCTCGAGCGCATCGCCTGCAGGAACATCCCTGACCAGCGTGCGGATCAGGCTTTCGGCCAACGAGAGGAACAAGGGGTCATGCTGCTGCCAGTCCTGCTGGAGCAAGAGCATTTCACGCGCCAGCCAGAACGCGCGGGTGGCAGCTTCTTCGGAAAGGGCAGCGATTCCGCCTTGGGCCAACGCGGGGAGCAGCGGGTCTGAAGGCTCTGCTGCACGTGTGGAAAAGTCGGTGGACAAGGTGAGGACAAATCCGCTCGTCCCCTGACGGAAGCGGAAGCCGTGGACGGCAGCGGCAGGAACGATAACCCTGCCCGGCCCTTCCAGCCCGACGGTGCGCGTATCGAGCGTGATGGTGGCGTGTCCTTCCTCTACCAGAAGGACCTGCACGAAGTGGTCATGCCGATGGATGCCGATTTCCCAATCGTGCAGCGCACTACGCTCGGCAATCGTCTCGATATGCGCAAAGCCGCCAGCGGTTGGCGCCATCCCTTCGCCATAGAGCGCGTATCTGGGAATTGCCTCGATCATGTCCCAAAAGTGCCAGCTGTTTGTCCTGACGCTGCATTCCTCCAGATGCCGCACTCTGTCAAATTCCGCAGGATCAGGCCCGCATCCCAGTGCGGGCCGCGTGGGAGAATTGTCATGAAGACCCAGGTCGCCATCATCGGCGCAGGCCCGGCCGGCCTGCTGCTCGGACACCTGCTCAAGGCCGAGGGCATCGATTGCGTGGTGCTCGAACGGCAGACGCCCGATTACGTGCTTGGCCGCATTCGCGCCGGGGTACTCGAACAGATCACGGTCGGCCTGATGGCACGCCTCGGGCTGGATGCGCGCCTCAAGGCCGAGGGACTGGTCGAGGAAGGCTTCAACCTTGCCGATGGCGAACGCCTGATCCGCATCGATGTTGCCAATCTCACCGGCAAGACGGTGGTGGTCTATGGCCAGACCGAGATCACCCGCGACCTGATGGACGCCGCTCCCGAACGGGGCCTGCAGGTGATCTATGGTGTTGGTGACGTTGCACTGCATGACATCGAAAGCGAGACGCCTCACGTCACTTATGCGGTCGATGGGTCACAACAGCGTATCGATGCGCGCTTCATCGTCGGTTGCGACGGGTTCCATGGACCCAGCCGCAAGGCCATCCCGGCCAGCGTGGCGCGCGAGTACGAGCGGGTCTATCCGTTTGGCTGGCTCGGCATCCTGGCCGATGTGCCGCCGTGCAATCATGAGCTGATCTATGCCAACCACGAACGCGGCTTTGCCCTCGCCTCGATGCGCAGCCACACGCGCAGCCGCTATTACGTCGACGTGCCGCTGACCGAAAAGGTCGAGGACTGGTCGGACGAGCGCATCTGGGACGAGCTGGCGGTGCGCCTTGGGCCCGAGGCTGCGGCGAACATGACGCGCGGGCCTTCGATCGAAAAGTCGATCGCGCCTTTGCGCTCCTACGTGTTCGAACCGATGCGCCACGGCAGCCTGCTGCTGTGCGGCGATGCTGCGCACATTGTCCCGCCCACCGGCGCAAAGGGCCTGAATCTTGCCGCCAGCGACGTGCATTATGCCGCCGAAGCCCTGAGCGGATATTTCAAGCGTGCCGATAACGATGCGATCACGGGATACTCCGCCAAGGCGCTGGCCCGCGTGTGGAAGTCCGAGCGTTTCTCGTGGTCGCTGACCAAGCTGATGCATCGCTTCCCCGAGGACGGCCCGTTCGAACGCGCGATGCAGGTGGCCGAGCTGGAGTACATCGCGTCCAGCAAGGCAGCGCAGACGAGCATCGCCGAGAATTACGTCGGCTTGCCGGTGTAACATCGTCATTTCACCGTCACAAAGTCGATACAGAAAGCTCCTGGAAACAGGGGCTTTCTTTACATGCGGCACATCGACATCCTGCTGACAGGCAACCTATCCGGAGGACGGGAACCCTTCGTTCATTCCGATCTGCGCGTGGTGTTTCACCGCTGGAAATCTGAGGCCCCCCTTCCCCTCATGGAAGGGCGGCCCTGGGCGTTCATCGATTGGGTGCTGGACGAAATGTCCGGCCTTGAACTGTGCCGCCGTCTGCGCTGCGGCGACAGCTTGGGGCAGGAAGCGCATATCACGATGATCCTCGAGGAAGACGACGCCGAGGCCAAGCGCCGCGCCCTGCGGGCCGGAGCGGATGACTATATCGTCGGTCCCGTTGACCGAGGCGCGATTCTCGACCGGGTGCTCTCCATCCAGCTTCCCGAGCACGAAGCGCCGACGCGGGTGCTGCGGTTGGGCGAACTGACGCTGGACCTTGCTGCGCTGCAGGCCCGCTGGCGGGAGAAGCCGCTGCTCCTGATGCCGAACGAGATGCGCCTGCTGCGCTACCTGATGGAGAAGCCCGGCCACGTATTCAGCCGCACCCAGCTGATTGCGGCATTGGGCAAGCACGATCAGCCGATTGACGAGAGGACCGTCGACGCCTGGATCAGCCGCCTGCGCCGCGCTTTGCGCGATGTCGGCGCAGGATCGCCGCTGCGCACGGTGCGCTCGATGGGGTACGTCCTGGATCGGCCGTAAGGTCAGGTTCGCAGGAATTCATCAAGTTGATGCAGGCTTTCCGCCGTTCCATCGCAGGCGCCTGATGCCAGTTCCTGTTCGAGCGCTTCGGCACTTGGAAACAGGTTTGAAATGGTGACTTCGGTGCCGCCATCGCGCTCGGCAAAGGTGACCGTGGTTATCGCTCCGTCGGCGCTCTCTTCGTTGGTCCAGACGATCCTGCGATCCCGCTCGACTTCGAGATAGGTTCCGTAGAACGCCATCGGTCGATCCATGGACACGTGGCCGATCTCGAGCCGGTAAGTGCCGCCGACGCGCACGTCCATTTCGCACGAGACGAGCGTCATGCCGTATGACCGTGGCACCCACCACTGACGGAACAGCGCGGGGTCGGCCCATGCGCGATAGACCAGATGCACCGGCGCCCTGAAGCAACGGATGACGACCAGCTCCCTGTTGGACGGGCGTTCCACCCGTGTTTGCGGATCGGGGCTATCAGCTTGACTGACCATCGTCATTCTCCCTTCGCATCATTGATTCAAGAACATTGTCCAGCGCGCCAAATCGGGCGTCCCAGGCCTGCCGGTAGCGCTCGATCCACGCGGCTTCGTCTTCCATGCGACGAGGCCCCAGCCGGCACTTGCGCACCCGTCCAATCTTCTCCGTGGCGACAAACCCGGCGGCCTCGAGCACGCCGACATGCTTCTTCATGCCGGTGAGCGTCATGCCGAAACGGGAGGCGAGATCGGTGATCGAGGCATCTGCCTGCACAAGGTGCAGCATGACTCCGCGCCGCGTGGGATCTGCCAGCGCCGCGAAAGCTGCATCAAGGCCGGACGACTCATACTGAACCATATGGTTCACTTTCTCACGATCAGGCCATTGCCACAACAAAAAAGAGGCGGCCTGTTGTGACAGGCCGCCTCCCGAGGGTGGTTGATCGGTGCGGCGTCAGAACGTCATCGAGGCCGAGAGCGCAAACGTGCGGCCAACATCGTAGGAGTTGACCTCGACGCGGTTGGCACCGGACTGCTGGTATTCGTAGTTGCGGCGGCCCGTGATGTTGCGCGCTTCGAACTTGAGTTCGAGATCCTGCTTGAACAGCTTGAAGCCCTGGCGTGCAACGAAATCGATGCGCAGGCCCGGGTCCTGCACCACATCGGGCTGACCGGTGTTGAGCAGACCGCGGCTGAAGACGCGCTTGCTGGCATAGCTCAGCAGGATGGTCTGCTGCGAGAGCTTGTCGGTGTCTTCGAGCCCGAGCTGGACGTTGGCTATATGCTCGCTCTGCCCCGTCAGTGGCGCGCCATTGGTGAAGTAATCGAGCGCGCGAGTCGATGCGGCGAGGTAGTACGACGTCTGATCGCCTTCCTTCACCTTCAGCTTCGACTTTGTGTAGGTATAATTGGCGATCAGGGCAAAGCGGCGAGACTCCCACATGCCGCCCCAGTCGGACATGTCGAAGTACTTCTGCAGTTCGACTTCGGCGCCGTAAAGATCGGCCTTGGGCGCGTTGGCGAAGCTGGTGATGAAGTTGTCGCTTTCGAGGCTGACGAAGCTCTCGATCGGCTTGTCGATGCGCTTCCAGAAGCCTGCGATCGAGAAGCGCTGGTCACGCGCATAGTACCACTCGTAGCGGGCCTCGGCGTTGGTCAGCGTGCTGTCCTGCAGGTTGGGGTTGCCGCGATAGGTGCGGTTGGTGTCGGGATCGAAGTAGAACTGGTAGATCAACTCGCGGAACTGCGGGCGGGCGATCGTCTTCGAGGCGTTGGCGCGCAACTGCATGTCGTCGCGGAACGACCAGGTCAAGGTGGCCGCAGGCAGCCAGTAATCGTTGTTCAGGTTGGTCGGCGCGGTTATCGTTGTCACGTCCTTGAACACCGGGATGGCCGCAACGCCCATCTTCGCCGTTTCATAGCGAACACCGGCATCAAGCTGCAGCGTATCGGTCAATTGCGCATCGAACTTGGCGTAGGCACCGTGGTTCTTGAGCGTGGCGAGGAAGGCGGGGTTGCCTTCGTTCGTATCGACCAGACCGATGTTGAACGCCTTGATGACGGCGTTGCTCAGCAGGTAGTCCGGACGGAACAGGTTCACGCCATCGGGCAGATCGACGGCACGCCACTGGAAATCGCGGCGCGAGCTGGTCCGGCGGGTATGGGTATAGGCATAGCCAACCGTCGCAGTGATCGCGGGCGAGACCTTGTACGACACGTCGATGCCACCCGACCACAGGTCTTCGTTGAGATCGGAGAAGCTGACGTTGGCGCGGCCGGCGTTACCATCGAGGTTGTTGACGAAGTATTGGCCGAGCGGGTCGGAGGCCACGTTGGTTCGGACGTATTCGAAGCCCAGTTCGTAGGGCGCCTCGCGCTGCGAATTGGCGAAACCACCGCGCAGGTCGACGCTCAGCCCATCGAGCGGCTTGAGCTCGGCGACGATCTGGCTGTCGATCAGCTGGCGTTCGTACCAGGCGGTTTCCTGCTGCTGCCAGTCTGCCGAAGTCTGGTTGCGCTGGCCAAGGCTGATGCGCGTGTGCTTGAGCGTGTCGCGGATGTAGAGGTTGGTCCAGCGGATCTTGTTGCGACCGAATTCGAGGCCAAGACCGAGCATGCCGTTGACGACAATGCGATTGTCGGTGGTCACGCGGCGGAAATCGGACTGGAGGTCAGCGAGATCGGATTCGACCGAAGTCTGGCTGAGCACGTCGCGAGTCAGCCACTTGTTGTTGTAGCCTGCGGTGGCGATGACGCCGAGCGTCGCGCCGCCGAGCTCGAACGACTTGCCCGCCGAGAACGAAAGCGATCCGTTGCCCGGCATGTTGGGGATGCGCTGGGTCAGGCCGTTGCGGGTGTTGACGATGCCCTGCCCCACGGCAACCGCATCGACATTGCCGGAACTCAGGCGTTCACCGCTGGCAAAGAAGCTCTGCAGGGCCTTCGTGTAATCACGCTGGCCGTTGTCGAAACCCGTCCAGTCAGTGCTGGAACCATAATAGGTGTAACCCAGCTGATTGGTGGTCTCGGTATCCCATGAACCGCCGATGCCGACGTTGACGAAGGCTTCTTGCGGGACCGACTTGGTGGTCAGATTGACCACGCCGCCGCCGAATTCGCCCGGGTAGTTCACCGAATAGGACTTCTGCACCAGCGACGAGGCGATGATGCTGGAGGGGAACAGGTCAAGCGGGACGACGCGCTTGAGCGGCTCGGGGCTTGGCAGAGGAGAGCCGTTCAGCAGCGCGAGCGAATAGCGATCGCCCAGGCCGCGCACGTAGACATAGCCGTTGCCGACGACGCTGAGGCCCGTCACGCGGCCAAGTGCGCCTGCGATGTTGCCTTCGCCGGTCCGCGCGATTTCGGCAGTTCCGAGCACGGAGACGACCTGCGGGGCGGCACGCTGCAGGTTGCGGTCTCGCTGGCCGGTAACGACGATCTCGCCACCCGGAATGGAGACTTCCGGCGCTGCTTCCTGCGGCTGTTCCTCAACCTGAGGACCAGCCGCAGCCTGATCGGGCGAAGCCTCGGATGCCGGGGGCGGTGTCTGCATGGCCTCTTGCGCGTGGGCAAGCGCCGGGCAGATCAGCGCGGTGGAGAGCAGCAGCAGGTTTGCGAGCCGCGAGGTATTCATCTGTCGTCCCCCCTGGGGAAAAGGAATGTTCTGTAGTGCGGGAAAGGGGGCAGCCGTTGCCGGCCACCCCCCGGGTTTCCCGAAAGGCGCCGATCAGGTGGTCGGCAGCAGCGTGCAGGACTGGCTGGTGGTGCCGAAGTTCGCGGCCGTGCTGTTGCAGGTCCAGCCAGCGTACCAGGTGTCCGAGCTGTTGCGGACGGCACCGACATACGGTGCAGCCGAGAAGAACGAGGACAGCGTCGTCACGTCGAACGCCGTGACAGCGGTTTCATTGGCGCCGTTGATGTAGAGGCTGGCCAGCGTGGACGCGAAACCGGCGTTGTTGTTGTTCGCACCCGAGCCGAAGAAGCCGGCGACCTGTGCCGCGGTGTAGGCACCCGTACCGATAAAGCGGTCGTCACCGGTGCCAGCGCAGGACATGACCACCGAACGTGCGGTCAGGGTCGAGGAGGCCGTGCCGCCCGAGCCGTTCATGCGGATGCACTGGTTTGCCGGAGCGACGACCACGCCGTTGTAAAGGTTGATGTCGGAGTTGCCGCGGAAGAACAGAGCTGCCTGGCCATTTGCTTCGTTGTTGCTGCTGGTGGCGGGCTGGATCGCGGTGAAGTTGGCAATGCGCGAAACCTGACGCGGCGTCTGGCTTTCGTTGCCATTGCTGTCGAGCTCCATCAGCGTGTCGCCCGCGCCCGAACGCTGGATCAGCAGCAGATACTGCAGGTTCGCCTGCACGCCGGTGTCCATGTCGAGGCTGTCATCGTCAGCACCGACAGAGATGTAGTGCTTCATATTGACAGTGCCGCCGAAGAACTCGGCGCCATCGTCCGAACTGTTGTAGCTCTGGATATAGTCCAGCTCGGTGCCCGAGCCCACGCCTTCGAGCGTAAGGGCCTGAAGCTCCGAGTTGGAACCAAGCACGTAGCCCGAATAGCGGATCTGGACGTACTTCAGCGCACCGCTGCTGTCGGCGCTGTTGGTGCCGCCGTAGAGAGCGGGATCCGCCGAACCTTCGGTCTGACGTTCGCAGGTGCTGGCGGTCGAACCGCTGGCGACCGAACCGGTGGTGCAGTCGGTGATCGGCGCGCGCCCCATCAGCACGACGCCGCCCCACTGGCCCTGCGAGGTCTCGGTGTTGAGGCCGAGCACGTTGTCGCGGCTGGTGAAGATGATCGGTGCGCTGGCAGTGCCAACCGCATTGATCTTGTTGCCGCGATTGACGGCGAGCCAGGACGTGCCGGTATTGCCGAACAGGATCACGCCCGGCTGGATGGTCAGCGTCACGCCAGTGCTGGTGCTGCTGAAGCCGGCATCGGTGCCGACATCGACGCGACCGTTGATGGAGTAGAGCAGACCCGCGATCTTGGGGAGCGTGGTTGAACGGGTGATGCGGGCAGGCAGGGTGCACACGCGCCATGACCCCTGAGCCGAAGTGACCGTGCCCGCATCAGTCAAGCCGGTGGGGTCTTCGATGGTGGGGCAACCGGCTGCCGCGACGACCGGGCTCGTGGTTGGCGTGGGCGTGGGCGTCGGCGTCGGGGTCGGCGTAGGATTGATGACGACATTGCCGCCGGTGCCCGGCGAGGCGATGTCGGTCGGGCCGCAACCGGCGAGCGCAAGTCCGCTGCAGCCGACGAGCATAAGGCCGTGGATCTTCTTCACTTGGTATCCCCCATGGATAACAGCGGGAGCGATTCCCGCCAGGTCGAGGGGTGATCTAGGCGCGCAAAGTGACAGCCACTTTGCGGTTTCCTGACAGAAATAAGTCAGTTTCTCTGACGGTTATTTGACATTTGTGACGACCGGACGGAAATCCGCCGGACAGAAAATTGCAGTTTTGTGACAATGTTTCACTTTGATTGCAGTCACTGTCATCGGGTGCATAATCAGACTCAACAAGCCGATGCGCTGACGGAATGCGCAGGAAGCAAAGCAAGGAGAGTCCCGATGTCTGCCACCCTGTATCTCGCAGCCGCACTGATGGCGCAGGCTCCCGCCACGCTGACTGTACCGGCCCCTGCAATCGAGAGTGGTGATGTTGGATACGGCGAGATCATGGCCGGGCGCCCTCGCGCTGCGATCAGCAGAATTGAGGGCAGCGATCTGTTGCGGAAGCAGGATCCGCTGGCCATGATCAACCTTGGCACCGCCTACAAGCTTGTCGGTGAAAGGGAAAAGGCCGCGAAGCTTTACCGCGGCGCAGTTTCAAGCGATCAACGTTACGACGTAGAGCTTTCCGACGGACGCTGGATCGATTCACGCCGCGCCGCGTCGCTGGCAATGAAGCAATTGGACACAAACGAGGTTCTGGCGCTGCGGTGACTAGCGCTCCGGGCTTTTCATCTGCGAAAATGAGGAAAAGGATCGCAATTCCTAATCTTCGTTGAATTTTCAAAACGGAAATTCTTTGCTTCACTTCGGATGTAGATTCTGGGGTGGGTCTCATATGGTGTCGTTGAAGTGCTTTCTGGGCTATCATCGCCCGGTACGATCGAAAGTGTCGTATGATCTGGAAGGTTATGTAGGACAGTGTGAGCGCTGCGAGCGGAGCATCAAGCGCTTGCGCAAGGGCCGCTGGATCGTACGAAGGCAGTCCCGCCGCTGATCACGGCGTGACGCGAGAGAGACAGCATCAATCACGTTGGGCTCGTGGCGTCGTCGCGCATTATCGGGTGACGCGCGGGCCGAACGTGAGCGATGCGACGCGCCAGTTGCGGCGGGCAGCCCTCACCATGTTCGTGGCCCAGATCAGCTTGATCTGGTGCGGCCTTATGGGAGCCGCTCGCCCCGTGCCGCGACGAGCACGGCGTACCAATCCGTTCGTGTCCACCGTACCTTGAGCGCGGCTGCGCCCTCGGCAATGCGCTGTGGCTTCTGCGATCCGATGATCGGCACGATTCCGGCCGGGTGCGCCATGAGCCACGAATAGGCTGCGACGGTCCGCGATACACCTTGTGCGTCTGCCACCGTGTCGAGCGCGGATGCCACGGCCATTTCGCGATCCAGCTTGGGGCCAGCCACACGGCCACCACCAAGCGGGGACCAGGCCATCGGGGTCAGACCCAGCTGCATTGCCTGATCGAGTTCGCCATTTTCGAAGCAGTCGATGCGCAGAGGACTGATCTCGGGCTGCGTGGTCGCCAGCTTCTCGCCGAGAAAATGATTGAGCGCGGCGATCTGGTGAGTGGTGAAGTTCGATACGCCAAGTGCGCGAACTTTGCCCGAAGCCACCGCATCATCAAGCACGCGCGCGGTTTCGTGCGGATGGGCAAGGATGTCGGGACGGTGGATCTGCCAGAGATCGATCACCTCGGTCCTGAGGCGGCGCAGCGAAGCCTCGATCGCCTTGCGCAGGTAATCCGGGCTCTGATCGTAGGGCAGAGGCGGCAGGATGCCGCCTTTGGTGGCCAGAACCACGCGCTGGCGCAGCGCAGGTTCTGCGGCCAGAACTTCGCCCAGCAGCGCCTCGGCATCACCGAAGCCGCGCTGCCCGTCGAAGCCATAGATGTCTGCGGTATCGAAGAAGGTGATTCCGGCATCGAGCGCAGCGTGAACCAGCTTCGCCGCATCGGCGGCGCTGCGACCGCCTTCGGCGAGACGCCACATACCCCATGCAATCGGCGATACGGCAATGCCGGTGTGGCCCAGTGGGCGGAAGGCAGGCGGAAGTGGCAGTTCGCTCATGAAACAGTCCTGTATGGTGGTGCGACCGACGCGCGCTCTACGAGGATAAGGGGCACGCGACGATGGGTTAAATCACTACCGTCAATGAGAATTTCGGTGGTAGGACAAACAAGCGCCGACGGACGGCGCAGGCAAGCTCGGTGCTTCGGGCGTAGTCCACTCGCCAGCATGCAGCATGATGTTGCTTTTTTGGCCTGGATGACCTTCCACCGGAAAGGCAGACAGCACGGAAAAATCGCCCCGGAGCACGACAAATCCCTCGAAAAAGGTTAATATTTCCTAATTTTTCATTGGTATTCAAAGGTTTGTAATTGCAAGACAAGAGACATTACAGCATATGTATGGTTGGGGTGGCCAGAGGTATAGCAATGAACAGCCAGGAACGAGAAAGGATCGCAAGGATCACGCTCCTGCTTAACGAATTGCTATCTGCGCCCGAAGAACAGACGCCCACCGACACGCCTCCATCGACCGCTGACCTGGTCGCCATCGCCAAGAGCGAAATCCGCGCCCGCCGTCGCCGGCAGGAGCTTTTCCCGAACATTCAGGTTGCTGACCCTGCATGGGACCTGATGCTGGAGCTGTTCATCAATCAGGCCGAGGGCCGGCGCATCTCCGTGACGGGTTTGGGATTGAGCGCGAATGTGCCCGGCGCAACGGTGCTGCGCTGGCTTGCCATGTTCCACGAATCCGGACTGATCTTGCGCGAGCCGGATTCGGCTGACCGGCGGCGCATCTGGGTATCTCTCACCGAAAGTGGATGGGAGAAAATCGCGATGGGAATCACCCCGTCAAAGGCGGGGCAGCAGTCCCAGCGTTCGGAACGAGCCGAAGAAAAAGGCTCCGGCTCTTCCTGGTTGGCAGCCTGACGCTTCAACCGCGACCGCGATAGGGCGCCACGCCTTGATCGGGCAGCCACAGGCCTGCCGGGGGGGCATCGGACTGCCAGAACACGTCGATCGGAATGCCGCCGCGGGGATACCAGTAGCCACCGATCCGCAGCCAGCGCGGCTTCATTTCGGCAAACAGTCGCTGGCCTATGCCAACCGTGACGTCCTCGTGGAATCCTGCGTGATTGCGGAAGGACCCGAGGAACAGCTTGAGCGCCTTGGATTCGACGATCGTCTCACCCGGAGCATAGTCGATCACCAGATGGGCAAAGTCGGGCTGGCCGGTCACCGGGCATAGCGAGGTGAATTCGGGCGCAGCGAAGCGGATCATGTAGAGCGTGCCCGGACGCGGATTTGGCACATAATCGAGCACGGCCTCTTCCGGCGATGCCGGGAGGGCGGTGTTCTGCCCCAGGAAGAGAGGAGTCTTGGTCATTGTCTGGCCTCTGGATGCGCAGGCGGTGCGAGTTGGTTTCCCGCCAAGCGATCACTTCAAGAATAGAATTGGCTCGCCCATGCACCCGTCGCAGACCGGGAGCAAGTGGCCCGATCGTGCCTCTTGGTTCACGAGGCATTAAACTGGCGGGTTGTCATGCCCCGGCGATGAGGTTGTTCCCGGGGTCATTTGTCATTTCGGCGGCGGCGCTAGCGCTTTGCGCAAGCGCGGCGCGCGCGCAGGATGCCACCACGTGGCAATTGCCCCCGTCGGAGAAGCCCAGTTCCGCCGCGCAGGGCCCGGTCGTTCCCGATGCGCCCCCACCCCGCGCCACGACCGGGCAACCCGGTGCAACGCCGTCGCCACCGGTTGTTGCCGTCCCTGTACCGGCGCCGGTACCGTCACCGGCAGCGCCTGTTGCGCTCCCTTCTGCCAAGCCAGCGCCTCGGCCATCCGCCCAAGCTGACGTACCCGAAGCTGAGACCGCGGCCCTGCCGACGCAAGCAGCCGAAAGTGCGCCTCCGCTTCCCCAACCGACAGCGGCTACACCAAATTTGCCCGAGCCGATGTCGCCTCCCGCGGTGCCGGTCACGGCGACGACGACAGAGCCCGAAGCGCGAGGCGCCACGCTTTGGCCGTGGGTGGCAGCGCTTGTCGGCTTGCTCGCGGCCGGGGCATCATGGGCGCTGCTCCGCCGTCGACGCACGGCGCCGCCCGAGGTTGCCTTCGAACCGCCAGCGATAAAGGCCGCGTCCCCCGCCAGCTCTCCTGCACAAGGTCCCCACCTGGCGGAGACCGCGCTTGTGCCGGACGCTGCCCTGACGCTCGACCTCGCTGCCGCGCGCATGAGCGCGACCCTCGTGAATGCCTCGCTTTCCTATCGGCTGGTGCTGTCCGCCTCTGCGCAAGCGCGCGACGTGGTGATCGTTGGCGGAATGACGGCGGCGCACGCCTCGCGGCCAGCGCAGGACCAGCTCGACCCGCGCAATGCGCCCGAGTTGCATACGATTCGGTCAATAGGCGCTGGCGAGATCATCGAAGTTGCGGGCGAAATACGCCTGCCCCTCGCCGAAATCACACCGATTCGTCATGGCAATGCCGCCTTGTTCGTGCCACTCGTCAGACTTGAAATGACGGCCACCGTCGACGGACGACCGTTCACCATGCGCGCGGCCTTCGTCGTCGGCCTGGAAGAAGGTGCAGCGGGGCAAAGGCTGCAGCCCTTCCGGCTTGACCTCGGCCCGCGCATCTACCCGAACATCAGCCAGCGCGCTCTCACCGTTCCCGCCTTTGCGTGAGTTCATCGGGAAAGGTCGCGCGGCTGTCCGTTTTTGTGGTCGACGCACCCGATTGCCGCGTCTAGTCTTGGCCTAACGAACCCGCGCCAGACGGGTCGCACAGCAGGCAGGAGCACGATTAACCATGGACTCACTGGTTTCGACCCAGTGGCTCGCGGACGAAATGGGCGCGAGCGATCTACGTATTGTCGACGCTACGGCATTCTTGCCAGAGCATGGTCGCGTGCCGCGCCTCGAATATGAGGCATGCCACATTCCCGGTGCAGTCTTCATGGATCTGGCCGAACTGGTCGATGCGGCCTCGCCCGTACCCAACACACTTCCGTCGGCCGAAAAGTTCGCCAGCCGAATGCAGACGCTCGGCCTTGGCGACGGCAGCCGCATCGTGATTTATGACGACAGCCCGGTGAAGACATCGACCCGTGCCTGGTTCATGCTGACCAAGTTCGGTGCCCAGAACGTGGCGCTGCTCGATGGCGGGATCGCCAAGTGGAAGGCGGAGGGCCGCAAGTGCGCGCAAGGTGTTGAAACCTTGAGGCAACGCCACTTCACGGTGTGGTCTGACGAGAGCCATGTGCGTTCGAAAGCCGATGTGCTGGCCAATCTCGACAGCAACGCCGAGCAGGTCATCGACGCGCGTGGCGCCGGGCGCTTTACTGGCGAAGTGCCGGAGACCAACCCTGCGCTGGCGAGCGGCCATATACCCGGCGCGCGGAACCTTCCTTATTCGAGCCTGTTCAATCCCGATGGCACGTGGAAATCGCCTGACGCGATCCGCAGCCTGTTCGAGGCAGCCGGCATCGACCTTTCGCGCCCGCTGATCTCCTCGTGCGGCTCGGGAATGACGGCCAACGTGCTGATTTTCGCGGCACATCTGATCGGCAAGGAAGATGTCTCGCTCTACGACGGATCGTGGAGCGAATGGGGGATGGACCCGGCAACCCCCAAGGCAACCGGCGCGGCCTGAGGTTCCTGTCAGCGATCATTGCTGCTATCGCCCGAGGCCATGAGCAGTTCTGACGATTTCGAGAATTATGGGGCGGCGACGCGGGGCGTGCTGGCTGGACGGCGCGAGGAGTGGACCGGGACGCCGGGGCATCCCGGGGCCGTCGTCAACCCCGCCGTCTGGCGCGCTTCGACGCATCTTTATCCTGATATGTCAGCACTCAGGGCCCATCCAGCCAACGAGGACGGGCGGTTCTATTATGGGCGCAGGGGATCTCCAACTCAGTGGGGACTCTCCGAGGCATTGACCCAACTCGAGGGGGACTCTGCGGGAACTGTGCTCTATCCCTCAGGCGTCGCGGCAATAGCCGGAGCGCTGCTCACGGTGCTGCGTCCCGGCGATGTGCTGCTGATGACGGACAATGCCTACGAACCCTCGCGCATCATGGGACGGGGGCTGCTGAAGGACTTCGGGATCGAGACGCGCTGGTTCGATCCGACCGACCTTGCCTCCTTCGAAGCGGCATGTTGCGAACGGACGCGCTGCGTGCTGCTGGAAAGCCCGGGCAGCCTGACCATGGAGGTGCAGGACGTGCCCGCCATCGCAGCGGCGGCCAAGGCACGCGGGATCGTCAGCGTACTCGACAATACCTGGGCCTCGCCGCTCGGCTTTCAGGGACTGCGCCATGGTGTGGACATCGTGGTGATGAGCCTGACCAAGCACGTTTCCGGCCATTCCGACTGCATGATGGGCAGCGCCAGCGCCGGGCCGGAGTGGTATCGCAAGCTGCGGCTGCGCTCGCAGGGCATGGGGACAGTGGTCTCGCCCGACGATGCCGCGCTGATGCTGCGCGGCCTTCGGACGATGAAGCACCGGCTCGAGGCGGAGACGGCATCGGCGCTGGGAATCGCACAGTGGCTGGAGGGGCGGCCGGAGGTGGCGCGGGTGCTGTGCCCGATGCTGCCGGGATCGCCCGGGCATGAGCTTTGGCGCCGGGACTTCACCGGCGGCTGCGGATTGTTCAGCTTTGTGCTGAAGGGCGGCACGAGCGCGGCGCGCGATGCGCTGATCGATGCGCTGACGCTGTTTGGCATCGGCTATTCATGGGGCGGTTTCGAGAGCCTGGCAACGCCGGTCGATCCGGCGGGCATCCGCACGGCAAGCCAGTGGCCGCTCAAGGGGATGGACGCCGAGGATCGTTTCGGCGTGCGACTTTCCATCGGGCTTGAAGATAGCACCGACCTGATTGCCGATCTCGAGCGTGGGCTTGCCGTGTGGGCAGGAGCGACCGCATGAACAGCTTCAGGCAGCAAGTGGCCGACGTGATCGGGGTGCTGAACGAGATCGGGTTCGATCTGGGGACCTACCACATCTCGGTCTGGGGCGCGCTGCGCATCGTGATCGTGATGCTGCTGGTGATCGTCGCGGCGCAGCTGATCGGCAAGCTGGCGCGGCGCACGTTCCGCCGGTTGACCAGCCTTGACCGCACGCAGCAACTGCTGGGCGAGAAGATCGCGACGATCGTGGTCTGGGGCATCTCGATCCTGGTCGGGATCGACGTGCTGGGCATCAGCCTGACCGCGCTGACGGTATTTTCCGGCGCGTTCGGCCTGGCCATCGGTTTCGGCCTGCAGAAAACCTTCGGCAACCTGATCGCCGGGATCATCCTGCTCATGGACCGCTCGATCAAGCCGGGCGACGTGATCGCGGTGAACGACGGCAAGGGCAATTCGTTCGGCGAGGTCAAGAAGATCGGCATCCGCGCGGTTTCGGTGACTACGCGCGACAATCGGGAATACCTGATTCCGAACGAAAACCTGATGACCAGCCAGGTCGAGAACTGGTCGTACTCCTCGCGCGAGGTGGCGATCAACATTCCCGTTGGCGTGGCCTATGGAAGCGATCTGGAGCAGGTGGAAAAGCTGATGCTCGATGCCGTGGCCGGCGTGCCGCGCGTGCTGAGCTTCCCCTCGCCCGGCGTGCTGCTGAGCGCGTTCGGGCCGAGCAGCATCGACATGACGATCGTGGTGTGGATCGACGATCCCGAGGGTGGCGTAGGTAACGTGCGGTCGGACATTCTCAAGGCGGTGTGGCGCCTGTTCCGGGACCACGGGGTTCAAATTCCGTTTCCGCAGCAGGATCTGAACCTTAAGGACAGCGAGGGTTTGCGGATGCTGGTAGAGGCTTTGCGGGGCGAAGGTTCCCCTCACTCTCCACCGTCACCCCGGACTTGACCCGGGGTGACGTTAGATCTTGGAGATCGTGTAACCAAGGTCCAGCGCAGCCGCTAAAGAACATCTAGGCGGGGGGAAAAGCATTCTCGCTGGTGACTTGGGCTCACCGCGCCCATCTGCCCCCCTATGAGCAATCCCTCTTCAAGAGTCGGAACCGTATTCCTTGTCGGCGCGGGGCCCGGTGATCCGGACCTGCTGACGCTGCGTGCGGCGCGGCTGGTGATGAATGCGCGCGTGCTGGTCCACGACGGGCTGGTCGATCCGGCGATCCTTGCCATGGCGCCCAAGGGCTGCCGGATGATTTCGGTGGCCAAGCAGCGTTCGCGCCACACCATGCGTCAGGAAGAGATCAACGCCCTGCTGGTGCGCGAGGCCCTGGCCGGGAATGACGTGGTGCGTCTCAAGGGCGGCGATCCTTTCGTGTTCGGGCGTGGTGGCGAGGAAGCGGAAGACTGCTTTGCCGCTGGTGTCCCGGTGCAGGTCGTGCCCGGAATCAGCGCCGCCATGGGCGCGGCTGCTTCGGCGATGATCCCCCTCACCCACCGCGACGCGGCAAGCATCGTCTCGTTCGTGGCAGGCCAGTGCAAGGGGCTGACCGATCAGAACTGGGCTGGCCTGGCCGGGGTTGGCAGGACGCTGGTGATCTATATGGGCGTGGCGACTTCGGAAGCGATTGCCGAAAAGCTCATGGCAGACGGGCTCGCGCCCGACATGCCGGTGGCAGTCATCGAGAACGCGGCGCGCCCGCAGATGCGCGTGCTGCGCGGAACGCTGGCGGCTCTCGGGCCGCTGGTATCGGAAAACAAGGTCAAGAGTCCTGCCCTGATCGTGATCGGCGAAGTGGCAGGCCGGGGAGACATGATGGAATTGAAGCAAGTTTTGGAGGCAGTGCAGTGAAGATCATCACTGGAAGTGATCTGCGCACCGGCGACGTGATCTGGTGGACCGGCGAAGGCTGGTCGCGCCATGTCAACGATGCGGTGGAAGCAGGCGAACATGCCGAGGCGATCATCGCCCGCGAGAACGCCAAGCAGATTGTCACCGACACGCAGGTGATCGAAGCGACGCTGACCGACGAAGGCGTGCGCCCGGCGCACATCAAGGACCGCATCCGCGCCCTCGGGCCGACGGTCCGCCTCGACCTTTCCCTCAAGCCTGCCGACCCCAATGCCGGCACCTGGGTGATCTGAGATGTATCAGTACGACCAATACGACCAGGCAATGGTCGATGCCCGCGTTGCGGAGTTCCGCGACCAGGTGGAGCGCCGCCTTGCGGGAGACATCACCGAGGACCAGTTCAAGCCGCTGCGCCTGAAGAACGGCCTTTACCTGCAGCTTCACGCCTACATGCTGCGCGTGGCCATTCCCTATGGCACGCTGAGCAGCCGCCAGATGCGCATGCTAGGCGATATCGCCGACAAGTATGACCGCGGCTATGGCCACTTCACCACGCGCCAGAACATCCAGTACAACTGGATCAAGCTGCAGGACGCGCCCGACATTCTCGCCGATCTGGCTTCGGTCGAGATGCATGCGATCCAGACCAGCGGCAACTGCATCCGCAATACTACCGCCGACCAGTTCGCCGGTGCCGCCGCGGACGAGCTGGTCGATCCGCGCCCCTATGCCGAACTCCTGCGCCAGTGGTCGACGTTCCATCCGGAGTTCGACTACCTGCCGCGCAAGTTCAAGATCGCGATCATCGGTTCGGAAACCGACCGCGCAGCGATGAAGCTGCACGATATCGGCATCCAGCTGGTGCAGAACGATGCCGGCGAGATCGGCTGCCGCTTCTACGTCGGCGGTGGCATGGGCCGTACGCCGATGATCGCTCCAGTGATCGGCGATTTCGTGCCGCCGCTGCAGATGATCTCGTACCTCGAAGCGTGCCTGCGCGTGTACAACCGCTATGGCCGCCGCGATAACAAGTACAAGGCGCGCATCAAGATCCTCGTCCACGAGATCGGCGCCGACGAATACCGCCGCCAGGTGGAAGAAGAGTTCAAGCACATCCTGACGCTGGGCCTCGAGCCGCCAGCGGCCGAGCTGGAGCGCATCAAGGTCTACTTCGAGCAGCCGGGCTTCGATGCGAATGCATCCGACGAACTCGACCTGTCCGATCCCGACTTCGCGCTGTGGGTGGACCAGAACGTCCATGCCCACAAGCAGCCGGGCTACGCCATCGTCAACATCAGCCTGAAGCCCGTTGGCGGCATTCCGGGCGATGCCACGGCTGACCAGATCCGCCTGATGGCCGACCTGGCGCTTGAGCATTCGTTCGACGAACTGCGCGTGACCCATGCGCAGAACATCGTGCTGCCGCATGTGAAGAAGGCTGACCTCTATGGCCTGTGGCAGAAGCTGGACGAAGCAGGCCTTGCCTCTGCCAACCTCGACCTGATCGGCGACATCATCGCCTGCCCGGGTCTGGATTACTGCGCGCTGGCCAATGCGCGGTCGATCCCGGTGGCGCAGAAGATCTCGGAGCGCTTTGCCGACCTCGGCCGTCAGCGCGAGCTGGGCGAGCTGAAGCTGAAGATTTCGGGCTGCATCAATGCCTGCGGGCATCACCACGCAGGCCACATCGGCATCCTCGGCGTCGACCGCAAGGGCGTGGAGAATTACCAGCTCCTGCTCGGCGGCTGCGAGGGCGCGGACACCTCGCTCGGCACGATCACCGGCCCCGGCTTCAACGAGGACGGCATCGTCGATGCAGTCGAGAAGGCAACCGATGTCTATCTCGCCCAGCGCGCCGAAGGGGAGCGTTTCGTCGACACCTTCCGCCGCATCGGCATGGCCCCGTTCAAGGAGGCGATCTACGCCAAGGAGACCGCCAATGGTTGAGCAGAACCTGCGTTTTCGCGATGACGAGCCGGTCGGCGATCCTGCGGTGACGGTCGACGCCTTTGCCGACCAGTCGAACGCAACTGCCGTGCGGATCGAACCGGGCGACGATGCCCGCGCGCTGCTGCCGCATCTCGATCGGCTGGCGCTCGTGGAAGTGAACTTCCCGGCCTACACCGACGGGCGCGGCTATTCGGCGGCGCGTATCCTGCGCGAGCATGGCTATCAGGGCGAACTGCGGGCCGTGGGCGATGTCCTGCTCGACCAGCTTTCGCACATGCGCCGCTGCGGGTTCGACAGCTTTGCGCCGAACCAGCCGATCAGCGTGGAGGCCGCCGAAAAGGCCTTCGCGACTTGGCCTGAAGTCTACCAGAAGACCGTCGACGGACGCCCGGCAATCTGGGCGAAGCGTCACCCCGCCTGAGCTGCGGGAAAAGGACTTAGAAGTATGGACAGCACCGTGAACCGCAAGATCGACCTGATCGATGTGCGCCCGCGCTTTACCGAGACGGACGCGATCCGCCTGAACAACCTGTTCCGGGGCACCGACACGCACGAGATGCTGCGTTCGGTGATCCGCGACGGGCTGGCGGGCGACCTTGCGGTGGTTTCGAGCTTCGGCGCGGAAAGTGCTGTCCTGCTTCACCTTATTGCCGAGGTCGATCCTTCGGTGCCAGTGCTGTTCCTTGAGACGGGCAAGCACTTCCCCGAGACGGTAGCCTATCGCGATGAGCTGATCGGGTTTCTGGGGATGACCAATCTCCAGATCATCGAGCCCGATCCGGAAGTGATCGCCAAGAAGGACGAGAACGGCCTTCGCTGGTCGTGGGATCCCGATGGCTGCTGCGAGATCCGCAAGGTCGAGCCGCTGGCCAAGGCGCTGCTGCATTTCGATGCCTCGCTGACCGGGCGCAAGGGCTTCCAGTCCAAGACCCGCGCCGGCCTGCCTCGCTTCGAGATCGACCACTCCGACGCGCAAGGGCGGCTCAAGATCAATCCGCTGGCATCGTGGGACAAGACCGCGCTCGAAGCCTACTTCGCGCAGCACGGCCTGCCGGCGCACCCACTGGTGGCCCAGGGCTATCCGTCGATCGGATGTGCGCCCTGCACCAGCAAGGTCGCCCCCGGTGAAGATCCCCGGTCTGGCCGGTGGAAGGGCTGGGACAAGACCGAATGCGGCATCCATTCGCCGACGGATGCCAGCAAGCCGGGCGACGAGCTGCCACCGGGCTACGATCCGATCTTCTGATCGGCATTTGCCAGTCGCGACAGTGCTCTGCTAGGTCCCTGCGCCGGGACATGGGGGAGTAGTCGGTTGGCAGTGGATGCGCGCAGGATCGGGTTCTGGGCCGGACCGCTGGGGTTTGCCGTAACGCAACTGGCGGCAGCACCGGCAGGCATGCCCGATGCGGCATGGAGTGCGGCGGGCCTTGTCTGGTGGATGGCAGCCTGGTGGATGACCGAGGCGATGCCGCTTTCGGCAACGGCATTCCTGCCTTTCCTCGTGCTGCCGCTGACCGGCGTGGCGGATGCCAACAAGACGGCTGCCGCCTACTACTCGCCGATCATGTTCCTTTTCGTAGGTGGCGCCTTTCTGGCGCTGGCAATCGAGCGGACCGGGCTCCACCGGCGGCTGGCGCTGTTCATAATGGGCCTGGCCGGTGCAAGGCCGGGGCAGTTGCTGCTGGGCGTGATGACCGCGACGGCAGTGCTTTCAAGCTTCATTTCCAACACATCGACGGCCCTCATCATGATGCCGATGGCGATTGCCATGCTGCGTGCGGGCGGCGTGCGCGAAGGGGAAACCGGGGGCATGGCCGGAGCGCTGCCGATGGGCATTGCCTTTGCCGCATCCATCGGCGGGCTGGCGACATTGATCGGCACGCCGACAAACGCCATCGCGGCAGGACTGATCGAGAAGGCGCTGGGGACCCGGGTCACGTTCCTGCAATGGGCGATGTACGGCGTGCCGATCGCCGTTGCCGCCGTGCCGATTGCCGCGTGGATCATCGCGCGGGTGCAGAAGCTGAAGGAGGATGCGTTCGATCCTGCGGCTGCACGCGATGCCATTGGCCATTCCGCGCAATGGAGCGTGGCCGAGCGGCGGTTGCTTCCGGTGGTGCTACTGGCCTTCCTGGCGTGGGTGTTCCAGCCGCTGATCGAAGGGGTGTTTCCGAAGGGTGGCTTCACCGATGGCACGGTGGCTGCGATCGCGGGGCTGGTCCTGTTTTTCCTGCCCGACGGCACCGGCCGCCCGATGCTGACCTGGCCCGAGGCCAATCGCGCACCGTGGGACGTGGTGCTGATGTTCGGCGGCGGCCTTGCCATGGCGATGGGCATGACCGAAAGCGGGCTGACCAAGTGGATGGGCGAGATGCTGCTGCCGCTTGCCCATGTGTCACTTCCGGTGGTTGCACTGGTCCTCGTCGGGTTCGTGATCGTGGTGACAGAATTTGCCAGCAACATCGCGGCGGCGAGCGGAATCATGCCGGTCGTGGCAGCGCTGGTGGCGGCGCTGGGGGCCGATCCGATCCTGCTGGCTCTTCCGGCAGCCTTCGCCGCGACCTGGGGCTTCATGCTGCCGGCAGGAACCGGCCCCAATGCGCTGGCCTGGGCAACCGGGCACTGTTCGATGCGCGCGATGGTCAAGGCAGGCTTCGCGCTCGACGTGGTCGGGGTGTTCCTGCTGGTCGGCGTAGTCTGGACCGTCGCCGCCTTTTCATGATTATGTTACGTAGTCTTGCTTGATTTGGGCTTCACCAATCGGTGCAAAATAGTCTAACATCGAACAAACAGGCCTCCCGCTGACTCCCTGTGAACCAGTTCACAGCAGACGGCGCAGAATGAGGCGAAAGAGTGGTCGCACGTTCTTTCGTCAGAATTCGCAGTGGGGAGATTCGCCGTGCGCCGCATTTTCAAGACATTGCTGGCGGGCAGCGCCGGGGCCGCCAGCCTCGCCGCGCTGATGCTGGTGCCGACCGGCGTCGCGACAAGCGCCGACCACCTCGATCCGCCGAGCCGCACCGACGGCGGCGTAGATCCCAACCCGGATATTCCGGCCGACATCGCCGACGTGTTTGCCTGGCATTCGAATGGCACGACCAAGATCGCGATGACCTTTGCAGGACCCGTCTCCGCCGCCGCGACGACGCCGCTCTATTATGACCGGGACGTGCTCTACAAAATCAACATTTCGACTGCGGCACCGGGCAATACTCCCGAGTTCACGATCAAGTATCGCTTCGGGCCGGGCCAAAATCCTGGCGAATGGGGAGTACGAATCGAAGGCGTGCCCGGCGTTAACGGCGTGATCGAAGGTCCGGTCGAGCAGAACCTCCAAAAGGATGGCGTGAAGGTCCGCGTCGGCCTGTTCGACGAACCTTTTTTCTTCGACCTAATCGGTTTCCGCGAGACGCGATCCACCGGCACATTGAAAATCCGCAACGACCGCAACTTCTTCGACACCCAGAACGATACCGCGATCGTGCTTGAAATTCCTGACGCGAACCTTGGCGCAGGGGTAACCAATCTTGGCGTCTGGGGACAGACCGCCCGCTTTGGGGGGAACATCTGATGAGCCTGCGCAAGATCATCCGGATCGCGACGCCGTTCGCTCTGGCCGTGACGCTGGTCGGGTGCGGCGATGATGGTGCTGGTAGCCAAGTCGTCGTCCCGGCCCCGCTACCGAGCTCGACATCGACCGCGACGCCGACCGCCACGGCAACCGCGGTTGCCTACGACTCGACCAAATGCTTCCTGCAGCCGATCCAGGGCCAGAACGGCGCGAACCTCAAGTCATTCATCATTCCGGATACATTGAAGCTCGACCTGACCCGACCGACCAAGTTTCCGAATGGACGCCATCCCGAAGATCAGGTCGTCGACATTCTGCTTGCAACCCTGCTGCTCGATATGAGCGTTACCGGCCAAGGACCATACACGCTGGCAGATGTGCCGCTGAATCCGCAGCGCAATGACAAGTTCTTCCTGCTGACCTTCCCGTTCCTGGCAACGCCGAACGGCACGCCGCAGGTAGCGACCGGCACCGGCACAAACTTCAATTTCCGCACCGACCCGGATTCGGCCTATGTCAGTGTGGACCGCATGGGCAATCCGGCTATCGCTACGGCGCTGGTTAGTTCTTCGATGAAACTGAGCTACAACGATGATACGCCGACCGGAGACGTCGCTGGCGACAAGTATCTGACCGAATACGAGCACGAACTCGACAAGCTGTTCGGGCTGATTGGCGACGATCTGGAAAGGCTGCAGTTGAAGATCTGCGCGACGAAGTCCTGACAGGCATGAGCGACAAGCGCGGCCCCAAGTGGCCGTGGATCCTGCTGGCGGCGGTTTTCCTGATAACCGCCGCCAGCATTGCCTTTGACAAGTACAAGGCTCGGCAAGGCCCGCCGGATCCGCTGCCTTCGGAAATCAAGCCATGGTTCGGACCACGCAACCAGCTCGGACTGGAGCAGGCAGCGCAAGTTGCAGTGGATGGCGCACGCGCGCGGTTGGCGCTGAATCCTGAGGAGTGGCTGCGGCAGGAGGTACTGGCACGAGCTCTCGTCAGGCGCTTCCGCGCGACAGGCGCATATGCAGATCTCGCCGAAGCGGACGGATTGCTGGACAAGGGGATGGCGGGTGCCCCCTTCCCCGCCGGGCCGAGCCTGTCTCGCGCCGAAGTTTCGGTCCTGGCACACCGCCTCGACGCTGCCGGAAAGGGGCTCAAACGGTTCTTCGCGCAAGTGGGGGAGCCGGACGACGGCGAATCTGCCGGCGCATGGAGCCTGAAGGGGGACATCGCCTTCCAGCGCGGCGACGTGAAGGCAGCGCGCCTCGCGTTCAGCCGCGCGGAGGAATACGACAACAACGCCGCCGTTGCTTTAAGGCAATCAATGCTCGCATTGCGCACGGGCGATCCTGATCTTGCCCGCCGCCGTATCAACGCAGTGCTGCGCGCCCCGAAGCTGAGCCGCTACGTCAAGTCGCAGGTCGGCTTGCAGCGGGTGACGATCGCATATGCCACGGGAGACTGGAAGGCGGCGGGCACATGGGCCCGGTTTTCCGAGCGCTTCTTCCCTGGCAGCCCGCTCGCCATGGCGCATGTCGCACAGCAGAAGGCTCTCGAAGGGGACGTGGCTGGAGCAGTTCGGCAATATGAAGCGATCTTGGCCAAGGCCCCCTTGCCGGAGATCATGGACGCGCTTGCTTTCACGCTGCGCCTGCAGGGCCGCGGCGCCGAAAGTCGGGCGTGGGCCGAGAAGGCCGGCGCGATCTGGACCGAGCGCTATAGCGTGATGCCAGAGGCGGCAGCGGCGCACGTGGTGGAGCACGAACTGGCCTTGGGCGATCCGGCCAAAGCCCTGCCAATCGCGAAGGCCGATGCACAGGCGCGTCCGCACGGGGCCAGCCTGATCTTGCTGGCGCGGGCGCAGCTTCTGACCGGCGATGCCAGAGGTGCACTTGCAACGCTTGAACGTGCCGAGAAGACCGGCTGGCGGACGGCAGGACTTTACCTTGCCATGGCAGACGTCCAGACCGTGCTTGGAGACACCGATGCCGCCGAAGATGCGCGGGAGGACGCGCTTGATCTCAATCCCAAGGCCACCGATCCGGCGGCGCGCTACATCTGGTTCGGTCACGATTAGGACGCTACTGACGGCGCTGGCCTGGCTTTGCCTCGCCAGCCCTGCCGCCGCGCATCTTACGCCCAACTCGGAAATCCGCCTCAATTTCGCACCGGGGCTGGTCAAGGCCGACATCGTCGTACCGCAGGCGGAATTCGGCTACGCCACGGGATTGCCGACGGACAACAGCACGGCCAGTCTTGCCAAGGCGCAGGCGCGCGTAGTGGCCGACATGGCCGTGCTCGACGCAAATGGAAAGCCGTGGCGCGTCGCTGTGGATCGCATCGCATTCGAACAGATTGCCGGGCCGCCTGACCTGCATCTGGAGCTGTCCTTGACACCCCCGCCCGGTTCTCCGGACAGGTCGTTGCTCTGGCGCTGGCATGTCGTGACGCGCGAAGCGCCGAACCACTTCGCCCTGTTGGTGGTGGACGGGGATCTGGCGGGAGGTGTGAGTGGGGAGCGCGAACTGATTGGCGCGCTCACTGCCGGTAAGTCAGAATTGCTGGTGGAGCGCGGAAAGGCGGGGCTGGGAGCGTTGTTCCTCAATGCCATGGCGCTTGGTGCCCGGCATATTGCCGAGGGCTATGATCATCTGCTGTTCCTGCTGGCGCTGCTTCTCCCTGCCCCGATGCTCGCGGCAGGCGGACGCTGGGGCGAGGCGCGGCCGCCAGCAGCCACGTTGCACAAACTGGCATGGATCGTCACGGCCTTCACGGTCGGTCATTCGACGACGCTTATCCTGGCCGCACTCTTCGGCGTTCGGCTACCACCACAGCCGGTTGAAGCGGGTATCGCGCTTTCGGTTCTCGTCTCGGCAATTCATGCGGCGCGGCCCGTGTTTCCCGGCAAGGAACCACTCGTTGCGGGGCTGTTTGGCCTCGTCCACGGGCTCGCCTTCGCCACGCTGGTCAGCAACTTCGGACTTGGCACGACCACGCGCATCGTCGCTATCCTTGGCTTCAATTTGGGCATCGAAGCCGTCCAACTGGGCGTCGTGGCGGTCACTCTGCCAGTCCTGCTGATGCTTGCCCGCTGGCGATACGGCAATCGCGCGAGGCTGGTTCTGGCGGTGCTGACCGGTATCGCTGCCCTTGTCTGGCTGTCGGAGCGACTGGGCCTTTCCTGATATGGACATATCGGCCCGCGCCACCCTATCAGAAGGCTGAGGGGGCTGTGAATGATACGCGATGATGACAGCTCTGCCTTGACGCAGGGGGCAAATTCGGTGCTGGGGTCGCCGCTGCGCCTGCTGACGGGGACGCTGATCTTTGTTCTCGCCGTCTATGTCGTGTCGACGTGCGGGTTCGTCTACGCGGGCTGGCCGTTCGGCGATGCCGCCTACATGGTGCTGCTGACCGTGTTCTCCGTCGGCTATGGCGAGATCCGCCCGGTCGACACCTTGTTCCTGCGCTGGTGGACGAGCGCGACGATCATGCTGGGGTGCACCGGAATGATCGTGCTGACCGGTGCGCTGGTTCAGGTGTTCACACTCTTCCAATTCCGCCGCCTGCTGGGTCTGGACAAGATGATGACCGAAATAGAAAAGCTGACCGGCCATGTGATCATCTGCGGTTACGGCCGCATCGGCGTGCAACTGGCCAAGGCGATGACCGAGGCAAAGAAGCCTTTCCTGATCCTTGAGCGAGACCATGCCAAGGCCGAGGATGCCAAGGCGCAAGGCTTCCTGTGCATGGTTGGCGAGGCCACGCACGAGGAGACGCTCAAGGCTGCGGGGATCGCGCGGGCGAAGGTGCTGGCATCGGTCCTGCCCGACGACGCGGCGAATGTGTTCATCACGTTATCGGCGCGCAATCTCAATCCCGCAATCGAGATCATCGCCCGCGGCGAGGCGCCGACGACCGAGAACAAGCTGTTCCACGCCGGCGCCGACAAGGTGGTGATGCCCACGCATATCGGCGCCGAGCGCATTGTCGAGATGATCCTCTACCCCGCCACCGGACAGCTGGACGACATCGGCGCGGTGCGGCGCAACCTGCACGATTTCGGGCTGGACATCGAGATGGTGGAGATGGGCGCGGACAGCGCCCTCACCGGCGAGACCGTCGGCGAGGCCGAGCGACGCGGCAACGGCGCATTCTTCGTGGTGCAGATCGATCGGGCGAGCGGCCAGTCGATCCAGCACCCTGGCGAGGACGTGACGCTGGAACAGGGCGACAAGGTCATGCTCGTTGTTCGCGGCAGCAGGCTGTCAGCCGGGGCGGTGTTCAGTGCCGCGAAGGCACCGGTGCGGCATGGGCGTTCGTTTGCGGGGTAATTGAACGCCCACCCCTTTCCCGCAGGCGGAAGGGGTCGGGGGTGGGCTTTTTCCTGTTACCCGTGGGCGCCGAAGTAGTTGGCGATGGCGACGGCGACGCGGATGTTGAGGGCGTGGGCGCGGTCGATCGGGTCGATGAAGCGGGCGCGGATGGCGCCGTAGTCCTCGCCGCGATGGTCCGGATAGTCGGTCGGCTCGTCCACCGGGAAATCGGTGATCTCGGGCTCGATCACCGGATAGGCGCGGCGCAACTGGGCCAGCGCATCGTCGACGCGCAGCGAGAGGACCATCTCCAGCACGTCCTCGCGGCTCACGTCGTTCGAACGGGCGAAGGGCGGAACCTGCACGGCGCGGATGAACATGTGCATCAGCAGCGCGAGACGCACCGATTGCAGCAGGCCGATGTTGCGGCGGTCAGCGTCCTGCGCAGCATCACGCCCGGCCTTCTGCCCCGGCACCAGCGAGAGCAGACGGTGGAGCTTCATCCAGTCTACCCGCAGGCGCGAGGTCAGGCGGCGGAATACCCCGGCCCTGTCATCCTTGGTAAGATATTCGGCAAGCGCGAGGCATGCGCCTTCCAGCGCGGTTTCGGTGCCGCGATAGGGGCGGCTGGCCCAGTAGGCGGAGTTGAACAGTTCACCGTACGCAGCCACGGTCTTGATCGAGGCGAGACCGTTGGCAGCGCGCAGCAGGCGGACCAGCTGGTTGCCGCGTTCAGACCGTCCGAGCAGTTCGGCGACCGATTCCATCTCCTCGCCAGCCGCAGTCCCCGCCCCGGCGACAACGTTCACCGGGTAGCCGATCTGCTGAAGGATGGCGTTGTGCGGGATCGCCCGGATCTGGCGCAGGCTCATCGTGCGGTCGGCGCCGATATCGGACTGGCGGCGCGAGACGCGGCTGCCGGTGCCCTTGAGCAGGCCGAGGCCGAAGGCGGTCAGAGCGCGCGAGTACGTGGCGCTTTCGAGATGTTCGCGCTGAACGCGGCGGATCGAGCGGTAGAAATCGAGGCTGAGATCGGTGCGATCGTAGAACGGGTCCTTGGCCGACAGGTCCTGATCGCGTGCCTCGTGCTCGGCAATGCGGGTGAGCGTGGCGAGGGCGAGATCATCGTTGCGGAAGAACAGGTAGCCGTCACCACCCTGGAAGCTGGCTTCCGGCTCGATCGTCACGCCTGCGCGGGCGAAGCGACGGCGGGCCCAGCCGGAGAGCGGCCACGTGAGACGGTCGGCAAAGCCCGAGGGATGCGCGCCGCGGCCCATGGATTCGCCATGAGTGTTAAAGATCAGCGCGGCGACGTCGGTCAGGCCATTGGCCTTCATCGCTTCGGCAAGGCGGCCCTGCAGGCGTTCGATGGCGAGCGCTGCGGGGATCTGGCCCATGAAGCGGCCAGCGTCGGAAAAGCCGGTCTGGATCGAAACGCGGCCGCGCAGGCGGGCGTAGCTGCGGTAGGATTCTTCCGAAAGCAGCGCTTCGAGGAAACGACCGCCATGTTCCAGCGCGGCCTCTGTCTCGAACAGGGGCGAGACATCGACCTTGCCTTCGATGCCGAACAGCTTGGCGAAATAGAGCGCGGCAAGCACTGTCTGCGGCTGCTCGCATTCGGCGATCAGCATGCGGATCGGCGCGTCGGCGTCGATGTGCTGGAGCATCTTCGCCATGACCAGGAACTGGCGCATCGCGGTGCTGGTTTCGATCGCCAAAGCAGCGAAGTTGACGCGCAGCGGCTTCACGTCGGCCAGGAGTTCGCGCAAACGCGACAGCGCGCTCTTGCTGCCGAGGTCCAGCGTGCCTTCGGGGTCGATCCGGCGGCGCAAGGCGTTGAGCAGCTGCGACGAGTTCACGCGGAAGTGGATCCAGCCGATGCCGAGGCCATCGGCGCGCATGGCAGCAGCGAGCGTGGCAAGCGGGATGGCCTTGGCCTCGTCCGCATTCCGTGCCTCGGTTTCCAGCGCCTCGATCAGCGGAGCAAGGCTGAGAAGCTTGGCCTCGTGGTCCGCGCTCAGGCGGTTGGCGGCAGCGGCAAGCGCTTCGGGGCTGTCGAGCGGCGAGGAGAACAGCTCGGCCATTTCCGCCGAATGGGCGTGCGCCGCATCGAGCGTGGCGAGGAGCGGGTGTGCCTCGTCGATGCCGCGCAGGGAGGCGGCGTAGCTGCCAAGGCGCAGCGCCTTTTCGCGCAGGCGGAAGGCGATGGAAGTGGTCCAGCCAATGTCGGTGCGGCCGTCCATGTCGTAGCCGACCCACGTGGCGAAGCGGAACGGCAAAGGCTTGAAATCCAGCCAGCGCCCGGGCCAGCGCTGGCGGGCGTGGCCGAGAAGCGTGGCGTTGATCGCGTCACGTGCCTTGGCGGCACGCTCGATCGCGTTGCACACCTCGACATGCTCGAATTCGAGCGTGATCTTCGGCCCCTCGTGCGGGACGGTGCAGACGGTCGAGGCCTGCGGATCGTCGGACAGGGCGGCCGTCGCCACCGCATCGGACTGTGCCGGGCTGAGCAGGAAAGTCGGGTGCGCTGTGAACACCGCGTGGAGCAGCGGCTTTTCCCAACGCTGGCGGAACTCGGAAAAGCCCGCCTCTTCCGGGTTCAGCGCCTCGATAGTGGCAAGGTTCTCGGTAGCCGCTGTGGGCGCGACGAGACGCTTGAGCCGGGCCGCGCGGCTCTTCAGCGCCTCGCATTCCAGTTCCGCGACAAGGGCATCGATGTCTGACAGCGAAAGGTCGCCACCCTCCAGCGACCGCGAAAGATCGTGGCTGAGCTGGAAGACCGGGTTGAACAGCGGCGTTTCCGCCGTCCGCTCATGGAGTTTCTGCAACCTGGCCTTGAGCTTGGCGACCGTCTTCATGGCCCTTGTATTCCCTTGAATTCGTTACTTCCCCAAAGCCGAGGCTTCGCGCGCTGCGGCTTCGATCGCTGCTTCATCGGGCGTGCCCTTGCCGACCACCCAGCTGCCACCGACGCACAGGACCGGGTCGAAACCCAGCCAATCAGGCGCGGTGGCGGCGGTAATGCCGCCGGTGGGGCAGAATTTGCACTGATAGAACGGCGCAGCGAGCGCCTTGAGCGCGGGAAGTCCACCCGACGTGGAAGCCGGGAAGAACTTGAAGTGGTTCAGGCCGAGGTCGAGACCGCGCATGATGTCGCCCGCAGAGGAAATGCCGGGCAGGAAGGGGATGCCCGATGCCACGGCGGCCTTGCCAAGATTCTCGGTCAGGCCGGGGGAGACGATGAATTCCGCGCCTGCGTCGATCGCGGCCTTCAACTCATCGGGGTTGGTGACGGTGCCCGCCCCGACGATGGCGCCTTCAACCGCCTTCATCGCATGGATGACGTCGAGAGCGGCGGGCGTGCGCAAGGTAACCTCGAGCACGCGCAGGCCGCCCTTCACGAGCGCGCGGGCGACAGGAAGCGCGTGGTCGACGTCCTCGATCACCAGAACCGGGATGACCGGCGCGGTGCGCATGATGGATTCGATCGGCTTCATGGCGTCTCCCCTGGCGCAGAACGGTTGCGCGCTTCGTTTGGTGAAGCGGACTTAACGCGACTCAGCCGGATTGTGCACCTGCTAAGGGCAGGCGCATAGCTATTCTTGGGGAACGCAGAACAACTGGAACTTCACACTGCCGAGCTGAATTGCCGCTCACCGGTGCGATAGGCGTCGAACACCGAGGCGATCGAACGGGCGTAGGGCTCGTTGCCCGACAACAGGCTCAGCACGTTGCCTTCGAGACGGGCGAGGCCGCGTGCGATAAATGGCTCCAGCCGGCTGCGGTTCATGGCCAGAAGATCGGAGTCGATCTGCGCCCTGCCCCGGCAGAGGATGTCGTTGATGATCGCGCCGCGGCGGCGATCCTCGGCCGTGCGGACCACGCCCTTCCGTCCCGGCAACTGATCGGCGCCGACCAGCATGCGATAGCGGCCGGCGTTCTTCTCGGTCTGCACGTAAAGCTCGGGGAATTCGCTGATCGATGATGCGCCAAGGCCGATGAGCACTTCGGACTGGTCTTCGGTGAAGCCCTGGAAATTGCGGCGCAGGGTGCCCGCGCGCGAGGCGATGGCAAGGTCATCGTCCGGCAGGGCGAAGTGATCGAAGCCGACGGCCTGGTACCCGGCACTGATCAGGCGCTGATAGCCTTCGGCGGCCATGCGGAAGCGCGCGCGCTGGTCTGGCAGTTCGCTGGCATCGATCCGCTGCTGGCGCGGGATCATGTGGGGCACATGGGCATAGCCAAACAAGGCGAAGCGATCGGCACCCATGGCGATCGACTGGTCCAGCGTCTGGCTGAGGATATCGTCGTTCTGGAACGGCAGGCCGTACATGAGGTCAAAATTGATGGAATCGACGCCGGCCTTGCGCAAGCCTGCAACCGCGCGATCGATATCGTCACGCGGCTGGACGCGGCCAATCGCCTGCTGGACGCGGGCATCGAGCGTCTGCACGCCGAGGCTGGCCTTGATCACGCCGATCCCGCGGATCGCCATGAACCAGCCGGGCTCGAGCGTGCGGGGATCGAGCTCGATCGACAGCACCGGATTGGCGAGGCGGAAGCTGAGGGTCAACTTGTCGACGAGGCGGACGAAATCGGTCGGCTTGATGGCGTTGGGGCTGCCGCCGCCGAAGGCGATGCGCGAAACCTTGACCGACGGGTGCAGCAAGCGCGAGACCAGGTCGATCTCGTGATGCAGCGCTTCCATGTAGGAGGCGAGGCGCTGGGTCTTGTTGGCTGCGCCAGTGTTGCAGCCACAGTACCAGCATATCTCACGGCAATAAGGGATGTGGAGATAGAGCGAGACCGTGCCGCGCAGGGCCTTCAACGCTTCACGCTGCCGGTCCTCGAAGCTCTCCTCGACGAACTCGGCAGCGGTGGGATAGCTGGTGTAACGCGGAACCGGGCGTTCGAGCAGCTCTGGCCAGTAGGTCCATTGGCCGAAGACTTCAGGCCCCGTCATCATGTCAGCAGCCATCGCCTTCACCTTCTCCGTCGTCTCCATTTCCGCAACAGCTATCGGTGCCCGTGCGCTTGCGCATTGAGATATGACAAACCTTGCAGCAGGGCAGATTTTTGCTGCCATCATCCTTGGCGGGGATGCGGATCGGTATCGGTGCGCCGGTTCCGCCGCACGACGCAACCATCATGACGCTGGCGTGGCCGGGCGACGGCATGGCCATCTGCAGCACGGCCAATGGCGCGAACAGGCGCATGAGGCGGTTCATGGCTGATCCTCTTCCTCGATCAGGATGCGCGCGGCGGCGCCATCGAGATCGCTGAACTGCCCGCGCTTCAAGGCCCAGAAGAACCCGGCCAGTCCGAACAGCCCCATGCCGAGTGCGATGGGGAGCATGAAGGCGATGCCGTTCATTTCGTCTCTCCGGCAAGGCGCAGCGAATTGGCGACGACGATCAGCGAGCTGGTCGACATGGCGACGGCGGCGATCAGCGGGGTGACGTGGCCGAGAATGGCCAGCGGCACAGCCAGCACATTGTAGCCGATGGCGAGCGCGAAGTTCTGCCGGACCACGCGCATGGTCGCCCGCGAGACGCGGATCGCGCGAGGGACGGCGAGGAGCGAGTCTCCGGTGAACACCATGTCCGCTGCCTGCCGCCCGACATCGCTGGCGGAACCCGGCGCGATCGAGGCGTTTGCTGCCGCGAGCGCCGGGCCGTCGTTCAGGCCGTCGCCCGCCATCATCACCTTCCAGCCGACGCGTTGCAGGCGCTGGAGAGCCTCCTGCTTGTCGGCAGGAGAAGCTGCGGCTTGCGCCGTCAGACCGGTGGCGCGGGCTACTGCTGCCACTGCCGGGACCGAATCTCCGGAAAGGATCGAAGGATCGACATTCAGAGCCTTCAACTGCGCCAGAGCCTCATCTGCATCGGGGCGAAGACGGTCAGCAAAGGGAATGACGCGGACGGCATCGCCTTCGATGCGGAACGCCGTGGCCATTCCCTGCGACGAGGCAGGACGGCCCAGCGCGACCGCCAGACCGTTCCAGCGGGCGGTGATGCCCTGCCCTGCTTCCTCGCGCACATCTTCGACAACTGCGGCCCGCACGCCGCGGGCACCAAGGGCTTGCACCAGGCCGAGCGACAGCGGGTGGCGGCTATGGCTGGCAAGGGCCATGACGACCGAGCCTTGCGCTTCCGTCAATGCGCCGAGCGCGACTTCGTCCGGCACGGGGCGTCCGAGCGTGAGCGTACCGGTCTTGTCGAGCAGGATACGGTTGACCTCGGCCATGCGTTCGAGCGCGGAGCCGTCCTTGACCAGAATGCCGCGCTTGAGCAGCGCGCCTGCCGCTACGACTTGCGCTACCGGGACGGCAAGGCCGAGCGCGCAGGGGCAGGTGATGATCAGCACCGCAATGGCGATGACCAGCGACTGGTAGACGCCAGCGCCCGCGATCATCCATCCGGCAAAGGTGAGCGCCGCCAGCGTGTGGACAGCAGGGGCATAGAGGCGCGAGGCGCGATCGGCGATGCGCACGAACTTCGAGCGCGATTGCCCGGCCGCCTCCATCAGGCGGGCGATCTCCGACAGCGCGGTGTCCTGTCCGATGGCGGTGACGCGCACGTCGACCGGTGCATCGACGTTCAGTGTCCCGGCGTGAACGACCGTGCCGGGCGCGGCCTCGACCGGTGCGCTTTCGCCAGTCAGCAGCGACTGGTCGAAGCGCGTCGTGCCGCGCAGGACTTCGCCATCGGCGGCGAGGCGTTCGCCCGCCGCGACGCGCATGAGCATGCCGGGCTGCAGCGATTTCGTGTCGAGCCAGCGGGTTGCGCCGTCCGCCTCGACAACCATCGTGCCACTGGCCACCTGGCGCAACAGGGCATCGACGCCCGAACGCGCGCGATCGCGCATCATCGCATCGAGCACGCGCCCTGCCAGCAGGAACATCAGCAGCATGAGCACGCCGTCGAACCAGGCCTCTGCCCCGCCGGTCAGGGTTTCGTAGAACGACAATCCGGTGGCGATGGTCACGCCGATGGAGATCGGCACTTCCATGTTGGTCCTGCCATGGCGCAGCACCTTCCAGGCCGAAGCGAAGAACGGGCGGCCGGCATAGACGATGGCGGGCACCCCGATCATCGCCGAGACCCAGTGGAACAGCGATCGCGTCGTCCCGTCGGCGCCTGACCAGACACTGACCGACATGAGCATGACGTTCATGCAGGCAAAGGCGGCGACGCCGAGTGGGGCGAGAAGTGGCCTGACGGCCGAAACGGGTTCGGCCTCGATCTCGCGCGGCTGCGCATCGAAACCGGTAGCTGCGAGCGTCGCCACGAGCGTTGGCGGCTCGACCTCCGGGGCGTGGATGACTTCCACCGTCCGTGCGGTCAGGTTGGTTCTTGCGCTGGCCACCCCGTCGAGCGCGGCGAGCGCGCGCTCGACCTTGCCCATGCAGCCGGCGCAGTGCATGCCCGGCACGGCGAGGACAGTGTGGACTGCATCGTCAGGGACAGCGCGAAGGCGGGCGGCGACGGTCACAGCACTTCACCTACGGCGCGCCAAACCTTGCCTTCGGCCTGGACCATGACCCGCAAGCGCCAGCGACCGGCTTCGAGCGGGGCGGCGTAAGTGCCCGGTGCAAGTTCGTGCAAGGTCAGGTCGGTCTCCGGACGCTGGCCGAGCGGATGTTCGGCAACGGCAGAGACCTTGGCGGCAGCGATGGCGCTGCCCTTGCTGTCGCGCAATGTGATCGCCGCCCTGCCCTGCTCGTCGCGGGCGATGTCGGCTTTCCAGCCGAGCGCCTGCTCAGCGCTGGCTTCCTTGAGCCAGCCGTTGAACTGCTGGCTGGCAACGTAGGAATTCTCGACCACCACCCCGCCGAAAGTGTCCGTGGCAAGCCGCGCCATGAGGACGTTGACCGCGATGACCACGCCGAAGAAGCTGACGAGGATCAGGGTGATGTGCTTGCCAGTGAACGGGCGAGCGGTACGGCTGTTCTTGGTCATTCGCCGTGTCCTTCAGGGAGGGTGAAGCTGGTTTCGCTGCGGTCCATGCCGCCTTCGTCATCGGGGGCCGTGAGGACGAAGGCGAATTCGCCGTGGCCCCTGTCATGATGGCCTTCACCGTGGCCGTCGCGGCGGTGTTCGCCATGTTCACCACGGCGCCGGGCAACGACGTAGATGCGCAGGCGCTGCGTGGTGTCGGCGGGGACGCGGAAGGTGAGATCGCGCTTGGCAGCGGCTGCGTCCATCTCGTCGGTGAACATGGCAGCGCCTTCAAGGCCTTCCAACGCGACGCGGAAGGTGCGCGGGCGCTCTTCCATGTTGCGCAGCTTGATCGTGTAGGCGTTGCGGATTGTCCCGTCAGACAGCGTCACGAACTCGGGATTGCGGTCCTTGGCCACCGAAATGTCGAGACGGGCGCGCTGGCCAAGGGCGAAGAGCATTGCCGCGCCGATCGCCGACCACACCCCGAGATAGATCAGCGTGCGCGGACGGAAGATGGTCTTGAGGACCGGGGTGGGCTCCTCGCCCTTCTTCTCCTTTTCGGCATCGACCAGCGTGCAGTAGTCGATCAGTCCGCGCGCGCGACCGACGTCGGCCATGGCCTTGTCGCAGGCGTCGATGCACAGCGCGCAAGTGATGCAGCCGATCTGCGGCCCCTCGCGGATGTCTATGCCGGTCGGGCATACGGCGACGCACTGCATGCAGTCGATGCAGTCACCCAGCGGAGTGGCAGCCTTGACCGCGCTCTTGACCGAGCCGCGCGGCTCACCGCGCCAGTCCTTGTAGGTGACGATCAGGCTCTTCTCGTCGAGCATCGCGGTCTGGATGCGCGGCCAGGGGCACATGTATACGCAGACCTGTTCGCGCATGAAGCCGCCGAAGATGAAGGTCGTCATCGTCAGGACGAATGTGGTGGCATAGGCGACAGGAGCGGCAGTGCCGGTCCAGAATTCGTATTGCAGCGTCGGTGCGTCGGCGAAGTAGAAGATCCAGGCCCCGCCCGTGGCGAAGCTGATGGCGAGGTAGATGGTCCACTTCAGCGCGCGCTTGCCGATCTTTCCGGCTGTCCACGGCGCCTTCTGCAGGCGCAGCTGGGCGTTGCGGTCGCCATCGATGAAGCGATCGACGTGCTGGAACAGGTCGGTCCACACCGTCTGCGGGCAGGCATAGCCGCACCAGGCGCGACCCACCGCCGAGGTGACGAGGAACAGGCCGATCCCGGCCATGATCAGCAGGCCTGCCACGAAGTAGAATTCATGCGGCCAGATTTCGATATCGAACATGAAGAACCGGCGGTGCGCCAGATCGATCAGCACCGCCTGGTCGGGGGCATAGGGGCCGCGGTCCCACCGGATCCACGGCGTGCCCCAGTAAATGCCCAGGCACACGATCATGACCAGCCACTTGAAGCGGCGGAATGGTCCGTTGATAGCCTTCGGGAAAACGCCTTTCCGCTTTTCGTAGAGGCCGATTTCGTTCGAGTGGTCCGCGCGGAGTTTGGGATCGTGCGCAGTCATGACCGTGCTGTCCTGTGTTCGGGTTATTTGGCCGCAGCGGGGGCTGCTGCGGGTTCGGGAGCGGCAGGAGCGGGTGCTTCCTCGCCGCCGCCCAGCGAATGGACGTAAGTGGCCAGCATCTTCACCGTCACCGGATCGAGACGCGTGCCCCACGATGGCATCACGCCGTACCGGGCGTTCGTCACCGTCTGGGTCAGCGCCTTGCGGTCACCACCGTAGAGCCAGATCGCATCGCTGAGCTTGGGCGCGCCAAAAGCCCGATCGCCTTCACCGCTGGCGCCATGACAAGCGACGCAGTTTGCGGCGTAGATCTCGGCGCCGCGCTGCGAGGAGCCACTCGGCTTCTCCTGGGCGCTGATCACGCGGACATGGCTGACCACGTCCTGCACTTGGGCCGAGGTCAGGATGCCATCGCGGCCGAATGCCGGCATCTGGCTCATGCGGGTGGCGTCGTCGCCGGGCTGGCGCACGCCGTGGACGAGCGTCTGGTGGACCGTGGCGACATCGCCGCCCCACAGCCAGTCGTCGTCATTGAGGTTGGGATAGCCCGCACTGCCAGCGGCGCCATTGCCGTGACACTGGATGCAGTTGACCTTGAACGCGGCGCGTCCACCGTCGATCGCGGCGCGGCGAAGGCGCGGATCAGCGGCGATCTGTTCGATCGAGGCCTTGTCGAGTTCGGCCAAGAGCCCCGCCTTGCGCGCGGCCTCTGCCTTCATCTCCTGGTCGAGCTGGCCGCGGCTGGTCCAGCCGAATGTTCCCGCCGTCGCCTTGTCGATCATCGGCCAGGCCGGGTAGACCACGCAGTAGGCGATGGAGAAGATGATCGTGGCGTAGAAGGACCACAGCCACCAGCGCGGCAGGGGATTGTTCAGTTCCTCGATGCCGTCCCATTCGTGGCCGACGGTTTCGACGCCGGTTGCGTCGTCGATGCGCCCTCCGGCGGAGGCCGGAATCTTGTTAGACTCAGACATCGGTTTCGTCCTTGAAGATCGAGTTCGCAGCCTCGCGGTTCAGCGGCTTGGCGCCGGGGCGGAACGGCCATGCGCTCAACCCCACGAAAATGGCCGTCATCACCAGCAGGCCCCAGCTGTCAGCGAGATGCCGCAGCATGTCGTAAGTGGAGTGGGTGCTCATCGGCCCTTCTCCTTGGCGAGCTTCTCCTGCGCGGCAGGGGCGTTCACGTCGACAAGCGTGCCCAGCATCTGGAGATAGGCGACAAGCGCATCCATCTCGGTCAGACGCGTCGGATCGCCGTCAAAGTCGCGCGCCTGCGCCTTGGGGTAGCGCTTGAGCAGATCGGTCGCGTCTGCGTTCGGATCGGCCTGGGCCTTTAGGTCCTCGTTGGCCTTCTCGATGTCGGTCTTCGAATAGGGCACGCCGACCTGGTAGAGCGTGCGCAACTCTGCCGTCATGTCGCCCGGGTTCAGGTCATGCTCAGCAAGGTGCGCGTACGTCGGCATGATCGATTCCGGCACCACGGCGCGCGGATCCTTGAGGTGCTGCACGTGCCATTCATCGGAATAGCGATTGCCGACGCGGGCAAGGTCAGGCCCGGTACGCTTCGAGCCCCACTGGAACGGATGGTCGTACATCGATTCCGCTGCAAGGCTGTAGTGGCCGTAGCGTTCGACCTCGTCACGGAACGGACGGATCATCTGGCTGTGGCAGACATAGCAGCCTTCGCGGACATAGATGTCGCGTCCGGCCTGCTCGAGCGGGGTGTAGGGGCGCATGCCGTCCACCTTCTCGATCGTGTTGTCGATCCAGAACAGCGGGGCGATCTCGACGATGCCGCCCACGGTCACTGCCGCGAAGGCCGCGAGCCCGAGGAGCGTCACGTTGCGCTCCAGTTTCTTGTGCTTTTCCACGATTGTCGTCATGGGATTTTCTCCGGATGCGTCTGATCAGGCTGCGGCATGCGCGGCGAGGATCGGACGGTCCTTTTCGGGATCGTAGGGGGCGTCGCTCATCGGTGCTTCGTCACGCAGCGCCCCAAGGATCGTGCGCCAGACGTTGACGGTCATGACCACGGCTCCTGCGAGATAAAGCAGGCCACCGAAGGCGCGCAGGAAGAACATCGGCTTCAGCGCAAGGACGGTTTCGGCAAAGCTGTTCACCAGGTAGCCGTCGGCACCATATTCGCGCCACATCAGGCCCTGGGTGATGCCTGCCACCCACATCGAGGCGGCGTAGAAGACGATGCCCACGGTCGCGAGCCAGAAGTGCCAGTTGACCATGCGCAGCGAGTAGAGCCGTTCACGGTTCCACAGGCGCGGCACGAGGTAATAGACCGCCGCGAAAGTGATCATGCCGTTCCAGCCCAGCGCGCCGGAGTGGACGTGGCCGATGGTCCAGTCGGTATAGTGCGACAGGCTGTTCACCGACTTGATCGACATCATCGGGCCTTCGAAGGTGCTCATGCCATAGAAGGCGAGCGCCATGACCATCATGCGGATGATCGGATCGGTCCGGACCTTGTCCCAGGCGCCGTTGAGCGTCATCAGGCCGTTGATCATGCCGCCCCAGCTCGGCATCCACAGCATGACCGAGAAGACCATGCCCAGCGTCTGCGCCCAGTCGGGCAGCGCGGTGTAGTGAAGGTGGTGCGGACCCGCCCAGATGTAGAGGAAGATCAGCGCCCAGAAGTGGATGATCGACAGGCGGTAGGAATAGACCGGGCGTTCGGCCTGCTTCGGAACAAAGTAGTACATCATCGCCAGGAAGCCGGCGGTGAGGAAGAAGCCGACCGCGTTGTGGCCGTACCACCACTGCACCAGCGCGCCCTGCACACCGGCAAAGATCGGGTAGCTGCGGCTGCCGACGAAGCTGACCGGCCAGTTCAGGTTGTTGACGATGTGCAGCATCGCCACGGTCACGATGAACGACAGGTAGAACCAGTTGGCGACATAGATATGCGGTTCGGTGCGCTTGACGATCGTACCGACGAAGACCGCGAGGTAGGCCACCCAGACGATGGTAAGCCACAGGTCGACGTACCATTCGGGCTCGGCATATTCCTTGCCCTGCGTGATGCCGAGCAGATAGCCGGTTGCCGCCAGCACGATGAACAGCTGGTATCCCCAGAACACGAAACGGGCGAGGCCGGGGAAGGCCAGCCTCGCCCGGCAAGTACGCTGCACGACGTAGAACGACGTGGCGATCAGCGCGTTGCCTCCGAAAGCGAAGATGACCGCAGAGGTGTGCAGCGGGCGCAGGCGGCCGAACGCGGTCCATTCAAGACCGAGGTTCAGGACCGGCAGCGCCAGCTGCAGTGCGATGTAGAGCCCTGCCAGGAACCCTGCCATGCCCCAGAAGACGGTCGCGATCACGCCCCAGCGGATCACGTCGTCGTCGTAGCGGCCCTGATCAGGTGCGAGGATGGCCTTCGACAGATCCACCCCGCGCAGCGTGACGATCAGCCCGATGATGCAGGCCAGTGCCACGATGCCCATGTGGATCGCGAAACCCGTGTCGACGGCTGCAGCGCAGGCGGCGACGGCGATAAAGAGCGCAACGAGCCAGAGGCCCGAGCGCGATAGTGCCGATTCCATGGAGCCTTCCCTTCCATGAGTGATGTGCATGCCGCGCTGCACCCAAGGGCGGGGAGGAACATTGACCAGAGTCAAATCGCGCAAAATCAGCCTTATACTTTGGTCGTAGATCGCGTTTTCGCATTTTTGCGCTTCGTCAATGTCTCGTGATTCGGTGCGGTGCATCAGGCTGTCCAAGCCACGGACGATCTGGGGCCAGCGAGGGGCTGGCCATCCGTGGTGCAGGACAAGACCGATGAAGAAGCTGATTACCGCCGCCCTGCCCCTGGCCTTCGCAGCCGCCGCTCTTGCACCGGCACCGGCCCTTGCCGGCTCGGCCGAAGGCAAGCTGCAGGTCAAGGTGCTCGGCACTGGCGTGCTTCCGGACGGCAAGATCGTGGAAGTGAAGAAAGACCCCCTGGGCCTGACCACCGGCGCGCAGACCAAGGCCAACGACAACTATGTGCCGACCCTTGCGGTCGAGTATTTTCTGACGCCCAACATCTCGGCCGAGACGATCTGCTGCTTCACCCAGCACCATGTCAGCGGCGTGGGCGCCCTGGCCCCAGCCACCAACATCGTCGACCACGTGCTGGTGCTGCCGGCCACGCTGACGCTGAAGTATCACCTGCCGATGGGCGGCGGGATCAAGCCATATGTGGGCGCCGGTCCGTCGATGTTTCTGATCTTCGGTGAAAAGCCTGGTTCGAGCATCACTGGCCTGGGCGTGACCAAGGTCAAGATGTCCAACGAAGTGGGCTTTGCCCTTCAGGCGGGGGTGGACATTCCGGTCAACGACAAGGGCCTTGGTGTCAGCATCGATGCCAAGAAGTATTTCCAGGACACGACCGCCCACTTCTATGCCGGAAATGCCGAAGTCCTGACCACCAAGCACTCGCTTGACCCGTGGGTCGTGAGCGCGGGACTCGCATACCGCTTCTGACGAAATCCCCTTCCCGTCCGGCGCCCCCCACGCGCGCCGGATCAGGGGACGGCGGGCAGGAAATCACGAGGTTCTGGGATCGCCTCGCTGGTTTTCTGCCCGCCACTTTTTTGTTTGTTCAACTTACAAATCCCAACATTTCCGGGCATTTCGGGCCTGTTGCGCCGCAGACACAGGTGTGGCTGAATAGGCGGAACTTCCCCAAAGCCTGATTGCGCCGAACCGTTGCTCTAGCGCATGGGAACTCCAGCACTTGTCAACGAACAAGTTGCCATCGCAACTACAGTTGCGCCATTTCGGGAGGATACAACAATGGCTAACCCAGCCCGCATTCGCAGGATTCTGCTCTCGTCCGTCGCCTCGCTGGTGATCGCGACGCCCGCCCTCGCCCAGTCCGCCGATGAAGCACAGGCTGAAGACGGCAGCACCGGCAACGAAATCGTCGTCACTGCAACCAAGCGCGCCCAGACGATCCAGGAAGTGCCGTTCTCGGTGAACGCGCAGACCGCAGCCGACATCGAGAAGACCGGCGCCAGCTCGATCGAAGACATCTCGCGCTCGGTCGCCGGCCTCACTGTCCAGAACCTCGGGCCCGGCCAGAGCCAGGTTTCCGTGCGCGGCGTATCGGCAGGCCAGATCGTCCGCGACCAGCCGGGCGTGAAGGAACAGGTCGGCATCTATCTCGACGAATCCGTCACCTCGCTGTCGCTGTTCACCCCCGATTTCGACCTGTTCGACCTCAACCGCGTGGAAACGCTGCGCGGGCCGCAGGGCACGCTGTTCGGTTCGGGTTCGGTGGGCGGTACCGTCCGCTACATCACCAACCAGCCCAAGCTGGGCCAGACCGAAGGCCAGGTCGCCGCTGACGTCAACGTGCTCGACGGCGGCGATGTCGGCTATTCGGCCAAGGGCGCCGTCAACGTGCCGCTGGGCGAGAACGCCGCGCTGCGCGTGGTCGGCTATGGCGAGCACTTTGCCGGCTTTATCAACGCAGTCGGCCCGGCGGCCGGCAAGAACATCAACGACGGCGAACGCTACGGCGTTCGCGCAGCAGTGCTGTTCGAGCCTGTTGCTGGCGTGAAGATCACGCCGCGCATCGTCTACCAGGACATCAAGACCAACGGCTTCAACCGCGCGGACGTGTACCACTTCTACCAGAGCCCGCTGGCTGGCGCTCCCGCGCTGCCGGAAAACACGCAGTATCTGAAGCTGCGCGAAGGCTTCCGCGACAAGACCACCTTGGCTGACCTCACGATCTCGGCTCCAGTTTCGGATTCGATCGAGGTCACCAGCGTCACGACCTATATCAACCGCGATATTCTGGTTAGCCGCGATGCTTCGGCCCTGACCGGCTCGGTCTCGGTCTCGTTCGCCGGTTTGGAACCGCTTGTGGCGCCGGGCGCAAACCTGCCTTCGAACCTGCGCGATGGCACCAAGCTGAAGACCTGGACCCAGGAAGTGCGCCTGGCCTCGTCAGGCAAGGGCCCACTCCAGTGGGTACTTGGCGGGTTCTACAGCAAGATCGACCGAAAATACGCCCAGCGTCTGCCCACCCCGGGTTACGACGCCTTCGGCAACCTGTTCCTTGCCGCCCTGTGCCAAGCCGAAAACACGTGCCGCGTTCCCAACGCCAATCCGGCGTTGCGGACCCCGTTCGTGTCGACCGACGCTGCGATCGCCAACGGGTTCCCCGCGAACTCGCCTTACAATGCCGATATCCCATACGACATCGAGCAGTTCGCGATCTTCGGTGAAGCCAGCTACAAGATCGGCGACTTCAAGATGACCGCAGGCGGGCGCTACTACGACTTCAAGGAATCGCGCGATTTCATCTCGGGCGGCGTCTTCGCCAACGGTGACCGCCGGATTGCCGACAAGACCAAGAGCGACGGGTTCAATCCCCGCTTCATCGTCAGCTATCAACCGAGCCGGGATCTTTCGATCAACCTGCAGGCTTCGAAAGGCTTCCGCCTTGGTGGCGTGAACGACCCGCTGAACCTGCCGCTCTGCTCGGCCAACGACAAGGTCATCTTCGGTAACAGCCAGACCTACAAGGACGAGACCCTTTGGAACTACGAGGCCGGAGTGAAGCTCGCCAGCGGCCCCGTCACCTTCAATGCGGCAGCGTTCTACAACGATATCCGCAACCTGCAGGTCACGGCCGACGCCGGAAGCTGCTCGTCGCGCGTGGTGTTCAACGTGCCAAAGGCGCACACCACCGGTGTCGAAATGGAACTCGCTGCCGACCTCGGCATGGGCTTCTCGCTCGCAGTCAACGGCTCGGTGATCGAATCGCAGTTCGACAGCAGCGTCAAGGACGGCACTGGCGCGATCATCGCGGGCATCCGTGACGGCAACCGCCTGCCGACCGTGCCGAAGTTCCAGATGTCGGCAACAGCCGGTTACACCACTGAAGTGTCTAGCGGCATGGAGTTGTCGGCCAATGCCAGCTTCCAGCATGTCGGCAACCGCTTCACCCAGCCCTCGGATCAAGAGGCCGGCGCAGGCGTGTTCGGCAACTCGCTGTTCTTCAATCCGGCAACCGGCGCCTACGGCAGCGGCGCCTACAACTTCGGATCGTATCAGCTGCCAAGCTACAACCTCGTCAACATCTCGGCGGGTCTGAACTGGGAGAACGGCCTGTCGGTTCTGGTCTATGCCAACAACCTGTTCAACGAAACGCCGCTGCTCTCGCTCGACCGCGAACGCGGTGGCCGCGCACGCCTCGGCTACAACGTCGGCACGCCGCGCAAGATCGGCATGACCGTGCGCAAGTCGTTCTGATCCTTCGGGGATCGGACAAGAGAATGGCCGGTCCCGCAAGGGGCCGGCCTTTTCCATTTCCAACGCTGGAGCCGGATTCAACCGGCCAGCGAGACCAACGCCTGCCGGTTCAGTATCTCCACCTCGCGACGCGAGGGAAGTTCGATCACGCCTTCATTCTTGAGCTTGGTGAACTGACGGCTGACCGTTTCGATCGTCAGTCCCAGAACGTCAGCAACTTGCTGGCGGGAAAACGGCAGTGAAAAACGGCGTGCAGGCCCGAAAGCGGGAGTGCATCCCGTTTCCGCCAGGCGATCGGACATTTCCAGCAGGAATGTCGCGATCTTTTCCGATGCGTTCTTGCGCCCGAGGAGCATCATCCACGAACGCGTGCGGTCGAGTTCCGCGAGAGTGCGCTCCAGCAGCTTGTGCTCAAGCTCGGGATGTTCGCGGGCGAAGCGGTCAAAATCGTTGCGCGAGAACACGCAGACACGCGCATCCGTCAGCGCGACCACGCTGGCGCTGCTGGTCTGTCCGAACGGACGGCCGATGAAATCCGATGGATAGGCAACGCCGACGATCTGCTCGCGCCCGTCCTCCGTGCTGGTGGTCAGCTTGAGGACGCCTTCGATCACATTGGCGACGAGCAGCGAATCATCGTCTTCCCAGATCAGCGGTTCGCCCGCCGTCACTACTCTGCGTCGACCGATCTGATTGAGCGCTTCAATCTCACGGTTGTCGAGTCCGGCGCAAATGGCACGATTGCGGACGACACAGGTATCACAGGAAGACATGGCGCTTCGTTATCATTCCGAACCATTTCCGGCAATTGGCGAAAAGGATCGGTCTTCGGGCTCTCCGAAGCACGAAAAAATTGGGCGGTCCGTTTCTGCCGGGCCGCCCGAGTTGGGGAGAAATCGCCGAAGCGGGGCGGAGGCCGGTGGGGTGCATCCACCCCGCTTCGTCGAAGTCATGACTATCCGCGCGCGCCCGAGCCCGCGTTGACGGAAGTCAAAAACACCAACAATTTTTAGGATTGCTGCAGAATTCAGAGCGCGGGAAGCTGCGTCACGTCGTGATACTGGCCCCGGAAGAACAGCAGCGGTGTGCCGTCTTCGCGACGGTCCAGCGCCTCGACTGCGCCAACCACCAGAAAGTGATCGCCGATGTCCTCGACCCGCTCGACCGTGCAGTCGATCCAGGCAATCGCGTCCTCGAGAAGCGGCATGCCGGACGGCGTGTGATCGTGCGCAAGCTCGGCAAACTTGTCCTCAGCCTTCGCTGCAAAGCGCTTGCACAGCTCCAACTGGTCAGCGCCCAGCACATTCACGCAAAACCGGCCCGTCTCCGCGATCTTGGGCCATGTGCTCGATCGCTTGTCCGGGAAAAATCCCACAAGCGGCGGATCGAGCGAGATCGAACTGAACGAGCCCACGACCAGACCGTGCCGCGTTCCATCCGGCTCGACCGAAGTGATGACGCAGACACCTGTCGGCCAGGTACCGAGGACGTTACGGAAATGGCGGGGATCGATCATGCGCGCCTGCCTGTCGCCATTTCGCGCGGGCGTCAACCGTCCCTGAAGGTCTGGCGGGCTATTCGAAGTACGCGATACAGCGCACTTCGATGCTTTCCCGGATCTTCGCATCGGGCAGGCTGGTATCGTGAAACGCGGTGTGCGGGCAGCGCCAGGTGACCGAGTGATCGCTGTCCTGAAATTTGAACAGCAGCACGTCGTCTGCCTGCATGTTCGAGAAGTACCACCAGCGGTGGCGCTCGCGATGGCGGAAGATCGTCGCGGCGATCATCTGGTCCTCCCCTTCGACAGGAGCGGTCAGGGCGTCGCCGGTCGGGAATTCATCGACCACGAACAGGGTGTTCGAGGCGGTTTCCTCATCACTCACCGTGCGTCCGTCGCATACTGCCAGCGGCCAGTCCTGCGGCCCGGGCGAAAACGTCCGCCACAGCGAAAAGCAGATATAGCGCTTGTACCCCGGACCATCGGCAAACCGATCGGCATAGACCCGCGCGGCGGCGCGTTGCCCGGTAATCTCGTTATAATCGACGTGCGCTTCGCCTGCCGGTGGCTGGATTCCGCCGGAGTGCTGATAACCCTCGACCTTCTGTTTCGCCCTGGCCGACAGATCAGCCGACGTCCGGATCATCCACCCTTGAGCAGCGGTTCGGCTTGCCCCGGAAAGGCGCGTCACCAGGTTCTCGACTTCAGCCAGATAGGCGGCGTCGACCGCGGGCTTATCGTGGAAATCGGCAATGGCAGAGCGATGCTTGCCGAGCACGAAGCCATGCGTGTCGAGCGTGAAGTGATCGCGGATGGTCATCCCGTCGCGCACTTCGCAAGCGTAATCGAAATAGTCGCCGGTGTTCATCTCGGCGCCCTGCGAGACATAACGCCGCGTGACGTAGTCCCCCTCGCCCAGATACCGGATCAGCGCGGGAGCGCGGCGGACAGATTCCTCGATCGGCTCAAGCTGCGCAGTGACGTTCATCTGCCTCTCCCAAGGCCTTGTTTCTGATCCGGCCGACCTTCACATATGTTAGCCTGCCTAATCAAGTGGTGCCTTGAAAAGAAATGCAAGCCAAACGCGTAAAAGGCGTGTAGGGGCCGCCGCACAGGTATCGCCGTGCACTGTGTGGGAACGGGCTGAGGCGATTCGTGCCGGGGAAGTACCCCGGCCACCCAGCCGATATTGGCCCAACACATATGCGAATGTCGCTTCGGCGGCAGGAATGGCGATTTTGACGATGACTTTTGCACACCTCCCCAGCCCGCTCGCGCAGGCACTCGAAGCGCATGGCTATACGGCGCTTACGCCCGTCCAGGCTGCCGTTACCGAACCCGAAGCTTCGGGGCGCGACCTTGTCGTGTCGGCGCAGACGGGCTCGGGCAAGACCGTGGCTTTCGGCCTTGCCATGGCGCCGGAACTGATCGGCGACGAAAGCGCCCTCCCCTTCGCCACCGCGCCGCTGGCCCTGGTCGTGGCGCCAACCCGCGAACTCGCTCTGCAGGTCAGCCGCGAACTGCAGTGGCTCTATGCGCCGACCCACGCGCGCATCGCCACCTGCGTCGGCGGCATGGACCCTTCTCGCGAACGCCGCACGCTGCAGGGCGGAGCGCATATCGTCGTCGGCACGCCGGGCCGCCTGCGTGACCACCTCGAACGCGGCGCGCTCGACCTCTCCGCGCTCGCCTGCGTCGTGCTCGACGAAGCCGACGAGATGCTCGACATGGGCTTCCGCGAAGACCTCGAGGAACTGCTTGACGCAACGCCGGAAAACCGCCGCACGCTGCTGTTCTCGGCGACGATGCCAAAGCCGATCGAGGCATTGGCAAAGCGCTACCAGAAGAACTCGCTGCGCATCTCCACCGTTGGCGAAAATCGTGGCCATGGCGATATCGCCTACCGCGCCGTCGCCGTTGCTCCTGCCGAGATCGAAGCCGCCGTGGTCAATCTGCTGCGCTTCCACGAGGCCGAAACCGCGATGCTGTTCTGCGCCACGCGCGACAACGTCCGCCGCCTCCATGCCACGCTGGTTGAACGCGGCTTCACCGCCGTCGCCCTTTCGGGCGAGCACAGCCAGTCCGAGCGCAACAACGCGCTGCAGGCCCTTCGCGACCGCCGCGCTCGCGTTTGCGTTGCCACCGACGTGGCCGCGCGCGGCATCGACCTGCCTTCGCTGAGCCTCGTCATTCACGTCGAGATTCCGCGCGATGCCGAAACGCTGCAGCATCGTTCGGGCCGGACCGGTCGCGCCGGCAAGAAGGGCACGGCCGTGCTCATCGTGCCGTTCCCGCGCCGCCGCCGCGTCGAGATGATGCTGCGCGGGGCCAAGATCAACGCCGAGTGGGCCGAAGTGCCGACGCCGGAAGCGATCCGCGCGCAGGACCGCGAACGCCTGCTCGAGACGATCCTCGCACCGGTGGAGCCGGACGAGGCCGATCTCGAAATCGCCCGCACCCTGCTCGAACAGCGCAGCGCCGAGGAACTGGCCGCCGCTCTGGTTCGCGCGCATCGCGCCGCCCTGCCCCAGCCCGAAGAGCTGCTCTCCGGCACCGACGAAGGTCGCAAGCAGGCCGCGCACCGCCCCGGCTTTGACGATGTGGTGTGGTTCCGCATGGACGTGGGCCGTCGCCAGAACGCTGATCCGCGCTGGATCCTGCCGACGCTGTGCCGTCGCGGTCACGTCTCGCGCCAGGAAATCGGCGCGATCCGTATCGCGCCGAACGATACCTGGTTCCAGGTCCCTCGCGCCATTGCCGACCGCTTTGCAGATGCCGTGCGCCGCACCGCCGATCCCAAGGGCGAGGACGAGAACGGCATCCACATCGAAGCCGCGCCCGATGGTCCGCGCGAAATGGCGCGCGACAATCGCCGCGGCGCCAATGACGGCCCGCGCAAGTTCCAGCGCAACGACGACCGTCGCGGCGACGACCATCGCGGCCCACGCCGCCCTCACCCGGCCGGCCAGCGTCCGCAAGGCAAGCCGCATCGCAAGGGCCCTGCGCAGCCACGCTGATCAACCTCGTGGAACGGAATCGCCTGCTCCGGCTTGGACATGATGTTCGAGCCGGAGTTTTCACATGTCCCTGATGCCCAAGCCTGCCACCTTCCGCCTGATCGGGGCGCTGGCCCTGCCCTTCGCACTGATGCTCGGCGCGTGCGACGCGGCGGACACGCCGACACAGCCCATGGACGCCAAGGATATTCCTGAGAACCAGGGCATGGGCGGCGCCTATGACGGAAACCCGACGGAGACTCCGTCAGGCACCGGCGCGGACACGCCTGTGAACGCACCAGCCGAGGACCGCTCCTCGGCTGACGGCACAACGCCAATGCAGTCGCAACCGCAGTAAGGCGGTTTATTCCTCGCCCATCCGCAGGGCGGCGATAAAGGCTTCCTGCGGGATCGAGACGTTGCCGTACTCGCGCATGCGGGCCTTGCCCTTCTTCTGCTTTTCCAAAAGCTTCTTCTTGCGGGTGATGTCGCCGCCATAGCACTTGGCGGTAACGTCCTTGCGCATCGCCGCGATCGTCTCGCGGGCAACAACCTTGCCGCCGATGGCTGCCTGCACCGGGATCTTGAACAGGTGGCGCGGGATCAGGTCCTTGAGGCGCTCGCACATGTGACGTCCGCGCGCTTCGGCCGCGCTGCGGTGGACAATCATCGACAGCGCATCGACTGGCTCGTTGTTGACGAGAATGCTCATCTTGACGAGATCGCCCTCGCGCAAGCCGATCTGCTCGTAGTCGAACGAGGCATAGCCACGGCTGATCGACTTGAGACGGTCGTAGAAATCGAACACGACTTCGTTCAACGGCAGTTCGTAGGTCACCTGCGCACGCCCGCCGACATAAGTCAGCCCGGTCTGCACGCCGCGCCGGTCCTGGCACAGCTTGAGCACCGAGCCGAGGTACTCGTCCGGCGTATAGATGGTGCCCTTGATCCACGGTTCGTCGATCTGTTCGATGCGGCTTGGATCGGGATAGTCGGCCGGATTGTGCAGCAGGATCTCGCGCGCATCATCGTTGCGGCTGGCGCGCAGCTGGATGCGGTAAACCACTGATGGTGCAGTGGTAATCAAGTCGAGATCATACTCGCGGCTGAGACGCTCCTGAATGATCTCGAGGTGCAGCAATCCCAGGAAGCCGCAACGGAAACCGAAGCCCAATGCTGCGCTCGATTCCATCTCGAAGCTGAACGATGCGTCATTCAAGCGCAGCTTGGCGATGCTTTCGCGCAGCTTTTCGAACTCTGCAGCATCGACCGGGAAGATGCCGCAGAACACGACCGGCTGCACTTCCTTGAAGCCCGGCAGTGCTTCCTTGGCGCCCTGCTTTACCGTGGTGATCGTGTCACCCACGCGGGCCTGCGCCACTTCCTTGATCTGCGCGGTGATGAAGCCGATCTCGCCCGGACCCAGTTCGTCGAGCGTCTCGATCTTTGGCCGCATGCAGCCGACGCGGTCGATCAGGTGTTCGGTCCCCCCGGCCATGAACTTGACCTGCAGGCCCTTCCTGATCACGCCATCGATCACGCGAACGAGGATGACGACGCCGAGGTACGGGTCGTACCACGAGTCCACCAGCATGGCCTTGAGCGGTGCGCTGCGATCGCCCTTCGGCGGGGGAATGCGCTCGACCACGGAGTCCAGCACTTCCTCGATGCCGATGCCCGACTTTGCGCTGGTCATCACGGCGTTGCTGGCGTCGAGGCCGATCACGTCCTCGATCTCGGCCTTGACCTTTTCGGGCTCGGCGGCGGGCAAGTCGATCTTGTTGATCACCGGCACGATCTCGTGATCGTGCTCGATCGACTGATAGACGTTGGCCAGCGTCTGCGCTTCCACGCCCTGCGCCGCGTCCACGACCAGCAGCGCGCCTTCACAGGCGGCAAGGCTGCGGCTGACTTCATAGGCAAAGTCGACGTGGCCCGGCGTGTCCATCAGGTTGAGCTGATAGGTCTTTCCGTCCTTGGCCTTGTAATCAAGGCGCACGGTCTGCGCCTTGATCGTGATGCCGCGCTCCTTCTCGATATCCATGTTGTCGAGCACCTGCTCAGACATCTCACGCTCGGAAAGGCCCCCGGTGTACTGGATAAGACGATCCGCCAGCGTCGACTTGCCGTGGTCGATATGGGCGATGATGGAGAAATTGCGGATCAGCGAAAGGTCGGTCATGTCGGTCTTTGAATGAAAGCGGTGCGGTGCGCACCGGAGCGCCGTTAGCAGGTGTGATCCAGCGAGTCACGATGGCCCGAGTCTGCATCGGTGAAAGCCCCGAGACGCGATTCTTTTCAGATGTGCGTCAGTTTCTCGACATCGGACACAAAGCCGAAATATTATTTTTCCATTGAAAATCATATGGATAAATCGAATTCTACGAAGCGGAATCTGCCATTGCGTCAACTGGCTGTCACAAACTCGTCATTTTCAGCGCCTAGCGGCACCGGCAACACAGCGAACGGAGAAGCAAAGTGTCGGCAAGCAAGGCGTTCAAGGCGGCGTTGGCAGCAACCGTCTTCCTGTCTGCGCCGCAGATCGCGGCAGCGGCCGAAGATCAGGACGCAAAGATCGCCGATCTTCAGCGCCAGGTCGATGAACTGAAGGCCATCGTCAAGGCAATGCAGGCGGCCCAGGCGGCTCCGCAGATCGCGGCCGCGCCGGCCACCACCACGCCTCTTGCCCCGGCGGCGCCTGTTGCGACCAATCCTGCTGCGACGGCGCCGACGGCCACGCCAGTTGCCTTGGCCAGCGCCGCACCGGTTGAGAAGAAGAAGAAGGCCTGGCACGAGAAGCTGATGATCCGGGGCTACACCCAGATGCGCCTAAACGAGATCGTCAGCGGGCCGAAGAACGCGCCTGCAGGAGTATCAAGGCTGCGCTCGGTGCAGGACAGCGGGATCAGCGAGAATGGGAACTTCACGCTGCGCCGTGCTCGCCTTGTCGTGCAGGGTGACATCTCCGACCGCGTCTCGCTCTATATGCAAGGCGATATGGCGGCTGCGGTCAGCAACCAGTCGGCAAATGAATCGCGCCAGCATTTCTTTCAGATGCGCGATGCCTATGCAGACGTGTTCCTCGACAAGGCTAAGACATTGAAGGTGCGTCTCGGCCAGTCGAAGGTGCCCTATGGCTGGGAGAACCTCCAGAGCTCCTCGAACCGTGTGCCGCTGGATCGTACCGATGCGATCAACGCGCCCGTTCCCGGTGAACGCGATCTTGGCGCCGTCCTCTATTACACCCCGCCGAAGATCCAGAAGATCTGGGACGAGCTTACCCAGGATGGCCAGAAGCTGTTTGGCAATTACGGTGCCTTCGCCATTGCCGCGTACAACGGCCAGGGCATCAACAAGGTTGAACGCAACGGCGGTCTGATGACGGTCGCCATGGCGACGGTGCCGTTCCGGCTCGACGGCATCGGCCTCGACGGCCAGGTCGCGGAATTCGGCGTAACCGCAATGCGCAACCAGTTCCGACCCGAAGTCCGCACGGGCGGCGTCTCGACGATCTCCTATGACGACAACCACGTGAACTTCCACGGCATGATCTATCCCAAGCCCTTTGGCATCCAGGCCGAATGGACCTTCGGGACGGCACCGCAATGGGACCGCACGCTTGGCGCCATCCGTTCGCAGCGGGCGTCTGGCGGCTATGTCATGGCCATGTACCGCATGCCGGAAACCCCGATCGGCCAGCTCATTCCGTTTGCGCGCTGGCAGAAGTATCGCGGCGGCTGGAAGAGCGCGATCAACGCGCCACGGCTCGAAACGGACGAGTACGAGGTGGGCGTCGAGTGGCTCCCGTTGAAGGAACTGGAAGTCACGCTCAACTATGCCAACGTCTCGCGTACCGAAGCAGACGAGAGACGGACCGGGCAGGCCAAGGGCGATGTCATCCGCGCGCAGGTGCAGTGGAACTATTGATCATGTGGGCCTGAATGGTGCCGGTCGGTCCGGCACCGCGAAAATGCCTGTCCTTGGGCGTCCGCTTATCGCAGGCAAGAGGCGGATCGTCGCTTGCCGCGGTGATGCCGTGCCTGTTCATCCGACGTTGTGGATCGTGTCGCAAGGATCGCCGTTGTCGCAGCAAATCGGATCAACCGAACTGCAAGCATCGTTTCGACTACGGGAGCATCCCATGAGAAAGACCATTCTGGCCGCAACCCTGGCAGCCATCGCTCTTCCCGCCGCACCGGCGCTGGCAGATCCCCCGCACTGGGCTCCCGCCCACGGTCACCGGGCAAAGCACGACCGCATCTATGACAGCCGTGGCCGCTACCTTGAGCCGCGTCGCATCAGCAGCCGCGATACCGTGTGGCGCGGTCGTGACGGACGCTACTACTGCCGTCGCAACAACGGCACGACCGGGCTGATCATCGGCGCTGCAGGCGGCGCGCTGCTGGGCCGCACCATTGATACCCGGGGCGATCGCGCTCTGGGTACGATCCTCGGCGCAGCGGGCGGCGCACTGCTCGGGCGCGAGATCGAACGGAGCGGTGGTCGCTGCCGTTAAGCGATTTTCAGCTTCATGCATCGGGGCGGCTCGCAAGGGCCGCCCTTTTGCTATTTGCGCGCCAGTTCCTTGACCAGCGCGGGCGCAGGGTAGATCACGTCCAACGCATGCTGGATCGCTGCGGTGCTGACGACGACGGTCCGGTTGACTTCACCTTGATAGCCGTAGTTGCCGCCGATCGAATGGATATTACCGTCGAACGCCGCGCCGATCACGCTGCCGTCGCGGTCGATTACCGGCGATCCCGAATTGCCACCGATGATGTCGTTGGTCGTGACGAAATCGAACGGCAAGGACTTGTCGATCTTCGCCTCGTTCGCCGCAAATGCACTGGCCAGATCGAACGGTTCGGCACCGGTCGCCCGGTCGAAGGCACCTCCGATGGTGGTGACCGGCGCAACGTCCTGCCCGCGCTCCTTCCAGCCCTCGACCTTCCCATAGCTGATGCGCAGCGTGAACGTGGCGTCGGGATAGACACTGTTGCCATAGGCCATGAACCGCGCATCGGCGAGCCGGGCTCCTGCTTCGGCCAGAGGTCCGGCATAGCGTTCGTCCACCAGCTTCTTCAGTTCCCGCTCTCGGGCGTCGATCTTGCGGGCATAGACGATCATCGGGTCGGATGACGCCTCGATAGCCTTGCGGCCGCCTTCCCACAGCGCCTTGCGAACCGCCGGATCGGCCAGCGTCGTCCCGCCAACCAGTCGCTCGGCCAAAGCCTCCGGCGACTCCTTACCCAGCAACAGCCGGGTGTCAGCATCGTCGGCACCAAGATACTCGCGCGCCTTCGACAGGCTCCATGCCAGTTCCAGCTGCTCCATCCACGGATAGACCGGTGCATCGTCGAGCAGCGTCTTGGCCGTGAGTTCGAGGCTGGAATCGCGGAATTCCGGCAGGCGCTCGGCATTGGGCTTTTCCCGCTCTGCCGCGCCCTGCACCAGCTTCATGGCCTGATCCATCAATGCGGAGTGCGGCACGATGAAGCGCCACGGCACATAGATGTCGCGATAGGACTGGACTGCCTTCGCCGTGTCCGTCCAGGGATCGCCGATCCCCGGTTTGCCCTTGGTCTTCGCCTTCAGGTCCGCCTCGGCATCGCCAAGCATCTTGAGGAATGCCGGATCGTTCAACGCCTTCTGCCGCCCGATATAGACCTTGAGGCTGTTCTCGATCCCGAACAGTTCGTCAGCGCCCTCGCGCTTCTGCTGCGGGCTCTTGTCCATTGCCGCAATAAGGCGCCCGCGCAGTTCGGACAGGATGGTCGTTGTCAGCGGAAGTCCGACTTCGCGCTGGAAGGCGATCTGGTCAGTGGTGAAAAGCCTCTGCGTTGCCCCCGGATTGCCAACCACGAACGTCGCTTCGCCTACCTTCGGCCCGCGAGAGTTCCATGAGAGATGGGCAGGAGTTGGAACCGGTTTGCCATTCTCGTAGGCCCGCAGGAACGCGGCATCGAGCGCATAGCGCGGGTAGTTGAAGTTGTCCGGATCGCCCCCGAAGAACGCCGCCTGAAACTGTGGCGCCCAGGCCAGGCGCACGTCGGAATACTTTCGATAGGTATAGAGCTTGTACTGGCCGCCGCCGAACAGCGTTACAACCTCGCATCGCGTGGTCTTGCCGTCCTTGCACCCGTCTTTCTCGATCCGTGCAACTTCGGCATCGCGCGCCTTGACCAGCGCTTCGCCGGTGGAATTGCCGATCGCCGCCTTGACCCGTGCGGTCACGTCGGAAATTGCGGTCACGACCTCGGCCTGCTGGCCGGGGCACTTGAGTTCGTCTTCGCGCCGGGTGGGCACGAAGCCGTCCTTCAGAAGATCACGCTGGTCGGTCGAGTTGTCCTGCGCGCATTCGACGACGCAATGGTGGTTCGTAAGGATCAGCCCTTCGGACGAGACGAAGCTGGCCGAACAGCCGCCGGTCAGGCGCACTGCTGCTGCCTGCACGCGGGCCAGCCACTTCGCATCGGGTGCCCACCCGTAGTCCTTCTGCATCCTGGCCGTCGGGAATGCATCGAAAGTCCACATGCCCTCGTCAGCCAGAGCCTGCGCAGAATGGAATGACAACGACAGCAGCGCGGCGGAAGCGGCAAGACGGAATTTGGCCATGGCACCCGGTCCTGAAAGTTACAATTGCAATCGCATTAACCATCGCACGACATGGACGGATTTTAAAGTGACAATGTTACATGCAATCTTCGTCAATAAATCCTTGCGACAGGATCGGCTTCGCATAACCTGTGGGCATGTGGCTGCTAGACCAGATGCTCAAGAGGCTGATCCGCAAGGGTAAGCTTGTCGTAATCGATCACGATGGCAAGGAGTACGCCTACGGCGAGCCAACCGCCCCGCCCCTGAAGATCCGATTCACGGACAAGGGCGCGGCCATGCATGTCGCCAAGGACCCGCGAGTCGGCGCGGGCGAAGCGTACATGGACGGACGCATGGTCATCGAACCACCGCATGACGTGCGTGATTTCGTCCTGTTCGTCATGGGCAATGCCAGCAACGCGGGCGGCATCGACCGCAAGGGTCCGGTCCGCAAGGCGCTGTCCAGGGTCGTCTCGCGCATCGACCAGATCAACCAGCGGGCGCAGGCCTCGAAGAACGTCGTTCACCACTACGACCTGACCCGCCAGTTTTACGAGCTGTTCCTCGACGAGGACCGGCAATACACCATGGCCTACTTCCGCGATCCTCAGAACACGCTGGAGCGCGCTCAGGTCGACAAGAAGGCGCTGATCGCCTCCAAGCTCCGGCTGGTGCCGGGGCAGAGTTCAGGGATGCGCGTGCTGGACATCGGCTGCGGCTGGGGCGGTCTTGCGCTCTATCTCAACCGCCACTTCGGCTGCGAAGTGCTTGGCGTAAGCCTTGCGCCCGATCAGGTGAAATTCGCGCAGGAGCGCGCCGAAGAAGCTGGCGTCGCCGACAAGGTCAAGTTCCAGCTGATCGACTATCGCGATGTGCAAGGCCAGTTCGACCGCATCACCAGCGTCGGCATGATCGAGCACGTCGGCGCACCCAACTTTGGCGAATACTTCGCGAAGACGAACGAGCTGCTCGATCCCGATGGGATCATGCTGACCCACACGATCGGCCGCAAGGGCGCGCCCGGCACGACCGACAAGTGGACGCGCAAGTACATCTTCCCCGGCGGCTACATCCCGGCGATGAGCGAACTGGTCTCGGCGCTGGAGAGGACCGGCTGGGAAGTGGGCGACATCGAAGTCCTGCGCTACCACTATGCCTACACGCTCGCCGAATGGTACCGTCGTGCCACGATGCACCGGGACGAAATCGTCGCGCTGTATGACGAGCGCCTGTTCCGCATGTGGCAGTTCTACCTTGCCGGAGCCGAGCAGAGCTTCCGCCACGGCGGCATGGTCAACTTCCACATCCAGAGCGTGAAGCGTCGCAGCGCCCTGCCCATGACCCGCGACTACATGCAGCAGGAATGGGCGCGGCTGTCAGCTCTGGACGAGGCGCCGGAGTGGCATCTGGAGCGCAAGGCGGCGGAGTGACTTTTCGGCCCCTTACGTAGCCATGGGATAATGGCGCCGCCCGCAGGATCGGCTCACACCGATGGGGCGGTGCCTGCGCGTCCCCTCGCAACCCTTGCTCCGGCCGCAATACCAGGCTTTTCGATTGCCGCGTACGTGGCCAGTGAGCCGAGATAGGTAAGGACGATCGTGCCCACCGCGATGGCAGCTTGCGCCAGCGTGCCAGCAAGCCCGAAAGCGGCACAGAGATAGGCGATGCCATAGAGCGGTATCATGTGAAGCAGATAAATCGAGTACGAGATATCGCCCATGTGGCTTGGAATTCGGGCACCAAGCAGCCGTGCTGGCAGGTGAAACACACTCTTGGTCGGCTGGCGCGAAGAGAAAACCACGGCAGCCCAGAGCAAGAGCGGGATGAGCTGCGCAAACCCGTCAACGGCAATGGCTCCGAGCGCGCAGATCAAACCGATGACAGCAGAGGCCCCGGACGCGCCGGGCTTAGTGGAGACGTGCGTGGCAATGCCAATCGCAAACAGGAGGATCTTCGCACCGAGGAAAGCGCCCGTAAACAGCGGGGCGAGCGCAAGAAGGCCTCCTACAATGGCGGCAGCGACCAGCCACCGCTGCCTTAACATGGCGCCAACGAGAAAGGGGGCCAAAAGGTAGAATTGCCATTCGAGCGAAATGCTCCAGGCCTGCCCCACGATCGTATAGGCCGGGTTGTCGGCAAAAGAGAGCGGGACCAGTCCCTGCAGCAGCGGTATGTGGATGAACAGGTGGGATGGCAGTGCCTTGATAGCTTGCTCCGCCAGGGCCATGCGATTGAGATTGGCATCCGTGGGCGGAAGACTGGCCCAAGCCTCGGCCTGAACCCCGAGAAGCAGTGTCGATATCGCCAGAACCGGAAGATACAGCGGGAAAAGTCGAAACGCCCGCCGGACGATATACGCCGGATAGGCTTCATCCTTGCGATCAATGAGCATGGCGATCACAAAGCCGGACAGGAGAATGAAGACATCGACCGCCAGCGTGTTGCGATCGATCAGCGGCAGCTTCCATGCCAGGGCGAGAGAAACGTGCCCCGCCACCACCCACCACGCCATGATCCCGCGCAGTCCATGGAAGGACTGAATTCTGCTGGTTTCGCCACTTTTGCCCATATCGGGGAGGTGTCGCACTCGAGACGGCGTGTCAACAGAGGCTTGAACCGGGCGCCCCCCTTCTTGGGCCTGCGCAGTGCGCGTACCGTCTCGGCTCCCACTTTCACTGCGTGGAAAGAAGGTGCCCACGACATGCTTGATCTTGGCGTTCGGCGATTGCCACCCGGCGACTAACTTGTTAGCCACACTAACGAACAAATCTCAGCAGGGTGCCTTTTGATGACCGCTCCTACCGCCGCCGACCTTTCCGCCGACATCCAGCGCGTGTTCGCGCTCCAGCAAGCGCATATGTGGGAAGCCAAGGCCTCGAGCGCCGATGTGCGCAAGGAAAAGCTCGCGCGCCTCAAGGCTGCGGTCGAAGCCCATGCCGACGACATCGTGGCAGCCGTGCTGGAGGACACCCGCAAGCCGGTGGGTGAAATCCGCGTTACCGAAGTGCTCAACGTCACCGCCAACATCCAGCGCAACATCGACAATCTCGATGAGTGGATGAAGCCGACGGAAGTCCAGACCTCGCTCAACCCGGCAGACCGCGCCCAGATCGCCTATGAAGCGCGGGGCGTCTGCCTCATCCTCGGGCCGTGGAACTTCCCGCTCGGTCTTGCGCTCGGGCCGGTCGCCGCTGCGATTGCGGCGGGCAACACCTGCATCGTCAAGCTTACCGACCTGTGCCCTGCCACCGCGAAGATCGCTGCGGTGATCATCAAGGAGGCCTTCGACGAGAAGGACGTCGCCCTGTTCGAAGGCGATGTTTCCGTGGCAACTGCGCTGCTGGACCTGCCCTTCCACCACATCTTCTTCACCGGAAGCCCGCGCGTCGGCAAGATCGTGATGGCGGCAGCGGCCAAGCACCTCACCAGCGTGACGCTGGAGCTTGGCGGCAAGTCTCCGGTGATCGTCGACGACAGCGCCGATATCGACCAGATTGCGGCACAACTTGCCGCTGCCAAGCAGTTCAACGGCGGACAGGCCTGCATCAGCCCTGACTACGTGTTCGTGAAGGAAGACAAGAAGGCCGCGCTGGTCGAAGGCTTCCGCGCCAACGTCGCCAGGAACCTTTATGACGAAAGCGGCGCGCTGAAGAAGGACAGCATCGCTCAGGTCGTCAACAAGGCAAACTTCGACCGGGTGAAGGCGATGTTCGACGACGCCGTTGCCAAGGGCGCAACCGTCGCCGTGGGCGGCACCTTCGACGCGGATGACCTCACCGTCCACCCAACGATGCTGACCGACGTCACCCCGCAGATGACGATCCTGCAGGACGAGATCTTTGCCCCGGTCATCCCGGTGATGACCTACGACACTCTCGACCAGGCCATCGGCTACATCGAGGCCCGCGACAAGCCGCTGGCGCTCTACGTCTACAGCAAGGACGAGGACAACATCGAGAAGGTCCTCGCCCGCACCTCTTCAGGCGGCGTCACCGTGAACGGGGTGTTCTCGCACTACCTTGAGAACAACCTGCCGTTCGGCGGCGTCAACACCAGCGGCATGGGCAGCTATCACGGCTATTTCGGCTTCAAGTGCTTCAGCCACGAACGGGCGATCTACCGGCACATGTAAGGCGCACTCTGCGTCGTTCGGCCTATTCCTGATCGCCCGGTGGCTTCCTAGCCTGTCTGAAACAGGCATGAGGGACGACATGGCGATCAGGAGAGCACTTGCGGCAATCGGGCTCTTGCTCGCGACGGTGACGACTGTTCACGCGGGCGAAGTCCGCGTCGTGCCAATCAACGATCACCTCATCGCCTTCTATGACGGTCGTCCGGAAGAGAAAGGCGTCGATCTGTCGAAGGCCACCTGGGCGGACCATGGCGCGAACTTTGTCGGCGTCGCTACCTTTGCCGTGTTGGACGGCGCCGAGGCGCTGGTCTACGACACCTACCCGAGCATCGAGCAGGCGCAGCAGGTGCGCGCCTGGCTTGAAAAGCGCGGCGTGAAGCACTTCATCGTCGTCAACAGCCACTGGCATCTCGATCACGTCGGCGGCAATGCGCTTTATGCGGACAGCACGGTGATCGCGACGGAGAAGGCCCGGGCACAGCTGATCCGGCACAAGGCGCAGATCGAGGATGGCACCTTGCAAGGCCCGCCAGCCATATCGCCGTTGAAGGTGCCCGAAGTTGGCATCACTGAACCGACAATGGTCAGTGTCGGGCGTTACACGGTTAAACTGCGCCCGGTGAACATCCACTCCGCCGACGGCCTCGTCGCGTGGCTCCCGCAGGACAGGCTGCTGCTGGCGGGAGATACGCTTGAAGATACCCTGACCTTCATTGCCGAACCGGAAAGCCTTGCGGAACAGTACCGCAACCTCGGCGCGATGAAAGAATGGGCGCCGGTGGGCATCCTGCCCAACCATGGCGATCCGGCGATCATCGCCAAAGGCGGCTATCACACCGACCTGATCGACATGACTCGCAACTACATTCGGAGCATGGCCGAACACGCGCACGACAAGGATCTTGCCAACCAGCCCATCGAGCGGTTCATCCCGGCCGAACTGAAGGCAGGCACTGTCAGCCTGTGGTGGGCCTATCGCGAGGCGCACCACGAGAACCTGCAGAAACTGGCAAGCTACTACAAGGACAGGCCCCTGCCCGCCTTTGCGCCCTGATCGTCAGGCAGCCACATCCCGGCAAACCTTGCACCCCCGCCCCCTCCCTGTTAGGCGCGCGGCGCGTATTTCACGGGAGTCGTAGCGCTCATGTCCGATATCAAGAAGGTCGTCCTCGCCTATTCCGGTGGCCTCGACACCTCCGTCATCCTCAAGTGGCTGCAGGTCACCTACAACTGCGAAGTGGTGACCTTCACCGCCGACCTCGGCCAGGGCGAGGAGCTGGAACCTGCGCGCGCCAAGGCCAAGCTGATGGGCGTGCCCGACCATCACATCTACATCGACGACCTGCGCGAGGAATTCGTGCGCGATTTCGTCTTCCCGATGATGCGCGCCAATGCCCGTTACGAGGGCGACTATCTTCTCGGCACTTCGATCGCCCGCCCGCTGATTTCCAAGCGCCTGATCGAGATCGCGCGCGAGACCGGCGCTGATGCCGTCGCCCACGGCGCGACCGGCAAGGGCAATGACCAGGTCCGCTTCGAGCTCTCGGCCTATGCTCTTGAACCCGGCATCAAGGTCATCGCACCGTGGCGCGAATGGGACCTCACCAGCCGCACCGCGCTGATCGCCTGGGCCGAAGCGCACCAGATCCCGGTGCCGAAGGACAAGCGCGGGGAAAGCCCGTTCTCGACCGACGCCAACCTCCTCCACACCTCCTCCGAGGGCAAGGTTCTGGAAGATCCGTGGGAAGAGACCCCGGACTACGTCTACTCCCGCACGGTCAATCCCGAGGATGCGCCGGACGCGCCCGAGTACATCACCATCGACTTCGAGAAGGGCGATGGCGTTGCCCTCAATGGTCAAGCCATGTCACCGGCGACCCTGCTGACTGCACTCAACGAACTTGGGCGCAAGCATGGTATCGGCCGTCTTGACCTCGTCGAGAACCGCTTCGTCGGCATGAAGAGCCGCGGCATGTATGAAACGCCGGGCGGCGAGATCTACGCTCGTGCCCATCGCGGGATCGAAAGCATCACGCTCGATCGCGGTGCCGCGCACCTCAAGGACGAGCTCATGCCCAAGTACGCTGAGCTCATCTACAACGGCTTCTGGTTCGCGCCTGAGCGCGAGATGCTGCAGGCAGCGATCGACCACAGCCAGGCTCGCGTCAACGGCACGGTCCGGCTCAAGCTCTACAAGGGCAATGCTTCGGTCGTCGGCCGCAAGTCGCCTGACAGCCTCTACTCCGAACGCCACGTAACGTTCGAGGACGATGCAGGCGCCTATGACCAGAAGGATGCGGCCGGCTTCATCAAGCTGAACGCGCTCCGGTTGCGCCTTCTGGCGCAGAGAAACCAGTAAACGCTTGCGGTTGCTGGCACAGCAGGGCCGCTGATTGCTGCGCTTCGGCGCTGCACAATAGCTATCCACCGAAAGGTGCGGGGGTTGTGGATAACTCCCGCACTTTTTGCTTGCGCGACTCGGGCAAGAGGCGCAGCTTTTGTGTGTCGAGAGCGCGGAAGCCTCAGAATTCAAGGCCCAAACCTCTGAATTCAAAGGACTAAGCGCAAAGCGATACGACCACGTATAGTTTGCAGCGTAACCAACCGGCAGGCACCCTCGGGCTGATCTGCGGATGTGCAAAACTGCGGCCTTCGTGATCGGAAACGGAGTGCGGAACGGCATCGTTTTCCACGGTGCAGCGCGCGGGCAGGCTTCGGTCTCCATCCAGCGCGATGCGGCGAAGACAAGGATGGCGGACAGCATTTCACCCCGACGAACGGCGGCGTTCGTCCGGCCAGGTGCAAGCCCGGTCGGGAGCGAGCCACCCGACCAAGGGGAAACGCCCACGGACGGCTTTTTCCGGATCGCTTGAAAGAGCACCCGGAACAGTCGCGGTAAACCGGAGCGACGGAGGAGTGCCTCGCACTCGGCCGGCGCGGATAGGCGAAAGGACGGATAGCGGCGCGACCTTGTGCGAAAGCACGGATCGGCAGCAGCCCAGGGGCTCCGCGCCCCGGACGGCATCCAACCACACGCCCACTACGCGCAAAGCGCGCTCCGCCGAGCAAAGCCACAAGGCGCATGGACGTCAGCAGTGACGGACGAGCGCGAAACGGCCGAAGCGAAACGCGACGAGACAAGCCCGAGCGGACGTAGAGTGGGGGCCGGCAGCAATGCTGGCCCCCATTTGCTGTTTGAGGTTACGCTTACGAAGCCTGCTCGTCCTGAGCCTGTCGAAGGACGCCTTGCGCTGGATGCTTCGACAAACTCAGCATGAGCGGACTTCTGCGGTTGGTTGGTTGCTGCAGTTCAGCATTTCGTGAAAAATGCTGCAGTGCTGGATACGATCCCATTGCGGACATCTATCCTGAACCATAAAGTTTGGAAATGAGACCACCGCTTCCGACTGCTAGCCACGCAAGATTGGCGTTGACGATCGAAGACTTGTATCGGGTGTTCTCTGCCGAGACTCCTTCGGCCATTGAAGGCTGTCCTTGTTGTATCAACACTCGCAATGTCGATGTGCTGCTCGCCACGCCGCTGCGGGAACTACGCGGGGATCAACTTTGGCGATACATCTCAGGCGCTTATCTGACATTGGGAGGCGACCGAGATTTTCGTTACCTGATGCCTCGCATATTCGAGTTGGCGGCGCTTAGCTCTTCTGAAATTCCGGACACGGAAATCGTGCTCAGCAAGCTCGCCCGCGCGCAGTGGGGCAATTGGCTGGAGGACGAGAGAGATGCGGTTCAACGCTTTATCGATGCGTGGTTTGCAGTCGCAAGCGAACAAGATCTCCTTCATGCAAGAGATGGTTGGATCGGCAACCGAACCGAGAGCCTGTTGTGCGGCTTAGCGTACGCACGACTACCGATTGCCCAGTGGCTCAATCGATTGACCGAACCTACCACCGCACCGTTATTAGACGACCTTCTTCAGCGATATCCTCAAAACCTTTCGGCGTTTTGGCGGGACGTTCCAGACGGTTTCGCGCAATTATCAGCGTTTCTTGCGGAACGTCCGACGTGACGGCGACAATCCACGCGGATTCCGCCGCTTAAGCTTCTGGCTTACTTCACCTCAAGCTGCCCCCGCACCGCGCCCTTCGGGAAATCCGCCGTATGGACGTTGACGTAATAGCCTCCCGGAGCGGCGATGATCTTCTTCAGCAGTTCGGGTTCCATCGCGATGCAATTGTCGCTGTCCTTACCGGTGACCTCGATCGTGGCAACCGGCTTGCCGTCGCTTCCGGCACTGCCTTCGTGGACGTGGGCCATGGTCGGTTTTTCGGTTTTCTCGACCCACAGGGTGAAGCAGAAGTCGCCGGTTTCGTCATCGCCATCGGCCTTGAAGCCGCCAATGCCATCAGGGTCGCCGCCAGCCGTCTCGGCTGCGCCACCGAGCGTGGCGACAAGCGTTACTGGCTTGGCCATGGCTGGTCCGGTCGCGCCAGTGACAAGAGCAACCATTCCGGCAATCGCTGCAAGATTCGCATGCTTCATCAGGTCTCTCCTGTTCAGCCCGCTCGCCATCGACTCAGCATGGCTTCAGGGCACCTTCAGGAGACTACACCCTCCCACCGCTTGCGGAAATTCATTGCGCGCAAGCCGTCAGTCCACGCTCCAGTCAGCCACAGGGATAGGCCCCGCCTGTGCCGGTAACCCCCGGCGTGAGGTTGCGGTTGTCGCGGATAAGGAAAGCTCCCTCCTTGCGCATCACGGGATTGTCGACAAACAGATCTCCCATAAGCCCATGGTGCTGATAGTAGACTTCGACGAACATCACCGCGCTGTTGGCCGACGCGGTGATCTTGGTCGGCCCACTTCCCATTCCGGCCAGCGCCGCACCGTTAAGCCCGTTTTGCGTACTGTCATTGCCATAAGCGGATTGCCGCGAGAGCTGCCCGTAGCAGCGCTGCCAGCGAATGTACTGCTTGCCCGTCGCGGCGTCGCGTTCAAGGCTCGAGAGAATAATCCTGCCTCGGGTTGCGAAATCAAGCCCTGCCGCCTGCTCCTGCGCGCCACGCATGACCTCGTTGATGTCGGCCTCGCTCACTGTCGGCGTGACCACGCTGTTGTCAGTCTGCCCGATGCGCGAAGCGTTGTCCGCAAGCGAGAGCGCTATCTCGCTGATCTTCATGTCGACAGAGTTCATGTAGGCCACTTCAAGCCCGTAGAGCGCAATCGACAGGATGAACGGCGTGATGATCGCAAATTCGACAACCGAAACGCCTGAGCGATCCCGGGCGAGGCCCTTGGCGCAATGGCCAAATCTGGCGGCAAATGTCTTCAGCATACGCGCGGTGTCGATCCGTAACTGCCGTCCTGCAGAGCGAAAGGCTGGTTGCGTTTTACTGCCGTTGCGGAGATCTCGCGGCGGCTCCAGTCAAGCGGCAGGAGAGGAACGGCAAAAACGGGATCGTATTGCACCCGCACCGTGTAGACGATCACATCGTTAGCGCCGCCATTGCCCCACCGCCCCAGGTCTTCGTCCCACGATCCGTTGCCGTTCTCGTCCGTATACCCCTCGCCCGGTGAGCACGACCCATCGCCGTTCTTGTCGTCTAGCGGCTCGCCCTTGTTGGTGCGAGCAAAGTCGTAATAGCTCTTGCGGGTGGAAGTCACCTGCGCACCGGGCACGATCGGGCGCATGGCGCTGACGACCTTGGCGTCGGCGACGGAAGTGTCGCCGGTCTCCAACGTGGAATCGCGTGCGGCCTTCTCGACCGCGCCATCGAGAACGCCTTTGGCGTAAACCATCTGGCCCAGGTCAAGGCAGCCCACCAGCGCCAGCAGGAACGCCGGGACCACAATTGCAAATTCGATGGTGGTAACGCCGGCGTCCTCGCCGCGCAGGGTACGAAGGTTCTTCATTGGTACACCCGCAATTCGCCCACGTTCTTCGCGATTTCCTGGAAGGCACTGTTCAGCTGTGTAGCGTTGGTGGCCAGAAACGAGCTGTTGCTCGATGCGCAATAGGTCAGATCGGAAGTGAGGCTCGAAGCAAATGCGATCATCCACACGCGGAACCCCTTGTCCTTGGCGTTGTCGCATAGGGCGCGGAAGCGCAGCGTGTGGCGCGCAGCCTGGTTGCTCGAGCCATCGTCGGTTATCCGGCGATCATGCCATTCTATGCCATAGCTCGATTGGATCGTGGTGCTTGGCTCCATCTGCCCGTCGGTCATGAAGATGATGTGGCGCGAAACCTTGCCACCGTTGGTCGGCGCGATGTTTACGGTGTCGGCCCATGGTCCCTGCGGCGAACTCAACCGCAGCCCCCACAGCATGCCCAGATCGTGGTAGGTCGAACCGGCAGCAGCAAGGGCATCGGCATAGCTGTAGAACGCCGACTGGTTCATGGTGGACAGCAGTTGCGCCTGATGGGGGCAATAGGACGAGGCCTTGCTCCCTTGCGAGGTCTGCACGGCATCGGTGAGATATGTTGTGCCCCATACCGTCGTCGTTCGATAGTAGGCCAGTTCAGGCCACATCGGACCCCACTTGGTTTCAGGATTGCCATCCGGAACTAGATCGACGTCAAGGTCCAGCGCCGTCGAAGGCGACATGCCCGTGACGCTGGAGTAGCTGATGCTGCTCGTGGCATCGCTTTCGCGCTCCTCGATGCAGCCTCCCCAGGTGTAGCTGGCTGCTGTCCCGTTGCTGCCGTTGGGTTTGCTGACCGCCGTGAATGTCTTGTAAACGCTGGTATCGACGTTGCTGACTTGCCGGTAAGCCCAGTTCGAGAATTCCTGCCGGGTGCGCGTCTCGTAGATCGGATCCGAAGTGGCATAATTGCGCGTAATGAAGTTGCGGGTCGTATGATAGTAGAACACGCGCCAGCGGTTGCTGCTCTGTAGCTGGCAGACATATGTGGTCTTGCGCTGAGGTTGGGTGGTTGTGGTGGTGACGACCTGCTGCCCCGCCCCATTCGTCGTCGTGCTGGACGAACTTGTCGCGCTGCCGTTGTTGGCCCAGGCAACATCGGCAGGGCGCGCGTTGTTGCAGGTGGCCTGCGAATTGTAATTGGTCGAACTGTGCTGCGATGTGCTGCCGATGGTCTCGGTGGAGTATGTCTGCTCGCTGGTATTGACCGCTGCAGACCAGCCGGTGAACACCCGCTCGGTAATCGTGTTGAATACCGGCTCGCGCGTCTGGATCGGCCACGTGTCGGCCAGATATGCCGGGTTGAGATTGTAGATCAGGCGCCCGACGTTTACCGACGAGCTGTAGGGAACAAACGAATAGCGAGTTCGCGCGTTGGAGCCTTGCGTGGCGGTGGCAACCGTATCGTAGAAGTTCTTCATTGCCACGCGCAGCGCCTGAATGCGGGTCTGGCTGGTGCCGGAAAGCGTGTTGCCCATGGAGCCGGTGGTATCGAGCACCATGGTAATGTCGCTGTTGCCCACACCCATCGTGGCGCTGCAGGCCACGCTGACAGGGATCGTGTCCACGCCGAGCAGATTCATTACTGCCGTCTGGACCGTCGTCGCAGCCGTTCCCGAGATCAGATTGCCGCCATTGGTCGACGCCGTGGTAAACGTCGTCCCGGTCGCGCCAAGCTCACCTTCCACGAAGTTGGTATTGAAGTAGGCATTCGCCTGGTTCCGGGCGGCAGCGTCATAGCCATTGGTCGTAACGGCGCGGCGGCCAGCAAGCGTGCCGGCATCACAGGCTGACTGCAACCGGTTGCGCGCCTTGTAGACGCGGTTGATATCAAGCCCGCCGCCGATCAACGCGACGATGACCGGCACGCTGGCAGCGGCGATCGGCAGCACGCTGCCGACATTGCTCGCAAAAAGCCTTTCGATGAACCTTGCCATGCCGTCCCGCTTGCCCCTGCCATTTCTGACATTGGCTAAAACGGCGCTCGACGGTTTCCAGAACCTTACCTTTATCGGGAATTCATAGGAGCTTTAGTCGGATTTAATCCGTAGTTTTATCAATAGAAACAAACAGATATCTTAACCATCTTTTGTGCCTGGAAAGGCCTGCCATCCGTAAGCTCTGATCTCTTCACTATCGGCGCCAGCCAAGGGAGGGAAAGAGACAGATTTACCAATTTCGGAAACCTCGAAGCGTACAGGCGCGGCCTGCTCGAAATAGGCGCCCTCAACCGGGTGCTCGCGTCGGCGGAAGAAGCCCGTCTCCTGAAGATGGGGATCATTCATCACGTCTGCCAGATCGCGTACGGCTTGCGCAGGGATCTGGGCAGCATGACACCGCGCCAGTAACTCCGCAGTCGGCAAGGCCGGCGTGAAACGCGCTATCGCCTGGTACAATTCCGGCTGCGCCTTGAGCCGAAGCTGCGGCGTCGAGAGATGCTCCTGATCGAGGAAGTCCGGCTGCCCCAGCAGCGTGAAGATGCGTATCCACGCATCGTCGGTATAGGCAACGATGCTGATCCAGCCATCGGCTGTCGGGAAAGGCTGGCGATCGGGATCGACCTGCCGTGGGTATCCTGCGGGTCCATTGGGCGGATCGAATGTCAGGCCACCAAGGTGTTCAAGCAGCATGAAGCTTGAAAACACCTCGAACATCGGCACTTCAACCCGTTGTCCTTCGCCCGTCCGCTGCTTGTGCACGATGGCAGCCATTGCGGCATAGGCGGCATGCAGTCCTGCCACCTTGTCAGCGATCAGCGACGGAAGATAGCGCGGGCGCGGGTTGCCGTCGACCCGAGGCAACAGCGTGGCGGTGCCGGTGGCCGCCTGGATCACGTCATCATAGGCCTGCAGGTCTGCATAAGGACCATCGTGGCCAAAGCCGACGCAGTGGACATAGATCAAACCGGGATTGATCGCCTTGAGCGCCTCGTAATCCAGCCCGATCCGCTCGAGCGCCTTGCCCCGCACGTTCACCACGAACACGTCTGCATCGCGCAGCAGGTCGAGCATCACGGCCCGGTCGCCCTCGTCCTTCAGGTCGAGCGCAACGGACTTCTTGCCACGGTTGAGCGCCATCCACGCCGGTGCCATGCCCGGCGTGACAGCCGCTCTTGCCGACCAGCGAAACGCATCGCCAATGCCTGGCGCTTCGACCTTGATCACGTCCGCACCCAGATCCGCCATGATCTGCGTGGCGTATGGGCCGAAGACCACGGTTGTCAGGTCAACAACACGGATGCCCTCGAGGAGAACCGGATTTTCCGCCACCTGCCCTGTCCCTTCAGTCGAACGCAAAGCTGTTTGCCTTTTCACCCGTCGTAATGACCACGGGTCTGCCAAGCGGATCGCGCTCCAGCATCGCTGCAACGGTGGTGGCATCGCGTGTGGTGGCAACGAAGCGTCCGCCAGTGTCGAGTTCACCGATCACGATGGCCTGCTCCGGCACGCCTTTGGCGAAGGTCACCGTATATGTGCCGATGCGGCCGTTCCCTTGCGGCGCGAGCGCCATGGCGGCCTTGGGGACTGCATCGAGTTCAGCTTGCAGTTCCGCACTCAGGCACCCCGGCCATTCACGCGGGTCGCTGGACAGCACCGCTGCGCCGTACTTGGACTGGAAGCCGCCGTTCATGCCTACCAGGCCCTTGGCTCCAGGCTTGCCTCGCAAGATTTCGACCATGCTTGCCAACGCATGCGTGGAGTAGTTGTTGCCGGCTCCGCCGAAGTAGGGGAGACCGCCAGTAACCGTCAAACTACGCGGGTCATCTGCAGCAAGGCCAAGGCCGTCGATCGCGGCATTGAACACCGGGACGGGGAAGCAGGAATAAAAGTCGAAAGCGGCGATTGCATCGGCCGTCACGTTCGCCTGCGACAAGGCGGCGGCAATGGCGGCATTTGCAGCGGGATAGGCCCCGATATCCGGCCGCTCCAGCAGTTCCCGCTCGTTGGCCAGGGCAGCCCCGTGAAGATATATCCACCTGGTCTCAGGCACCCTCGCCGCGCGGGCGGCCTTGATTGACATCAGCACGAGCGCTGCCGCCTGATTGACCTGGTCGCGCGAGACCAGCTTGAGAGGATAGGGATCGCAGATCATCCGATTGCGCTCGCCGGGAGTGGCGATTTCATGCGCACTCATCGGCTTGACCGCGGCTGCGCTGTAACGGTTTGCTGCCGCAACTTTCGTGAACGGCGCGAACAGTTTCCCCATCGCCTCGGCATAGGCCTCGCGCGATAGGCCAAGACGGGCTCTCCGGGCATTCTCGCACAATGCGTAAGCCGTTACCGGCGCGCGAATGCCATGGGCAATGCTGGCTGCCGAAAGGGTGCCCTCAAAGCCCCTGCCCTTGTCGATCCACTCGACGCCGGTGGCATCGGGATCATCGCTCTCGGCCCAATCACGCGTCTCGCCCTTGGCCACGAGATGGCGCACGGTCGAGATCGCCTCGCTGCCGAACATCAAGGCTGCCGACACGGCACCTGTCGCGATGCGGTTCCCAAGATCAGCCAGCAAGGCCAGCGGAGACTGTCCCCCCACCTTCTCGAGGATGGCGACTTCCGGCTTGATGCCCAGCCTTCGCGCAACTGCCAGTGGCAGCTTGTCCGCCCGCCCGAACGGGACTTGCATCGCTCCGGATTCCTCGAACGTCCGGATTGAACCGACCGCCTGCACCTGCGCTGCAACTGCCGCACCTGCCTGCGTGTCGGCAAGAGCCTCCCGGGCGGCCGCAGCGGCCAGATCGGCAAACGACAGGCCGACATATCCAGGATTGTCGACCCGTTCGACGAACTGGCCGACACCGACAATGACCGGGGTATTCTCCGACAGGGGCATGGCATCCTTTCGCTTTTTCCCGCCAAGCTAAAAGCGCCGGACCGCACCGTCCAATCGATTTAATCTTTCGATTTATAGGGTATTCGAATATATCGAGCTCATGCAGCCCGATGTCGATCTGAAAGCTATCCGGTGCTTCCTCGCTCTTGCGCAGGAATTGAGCTTCGGCCGTGCGGCGAAGCGCATGAACCTGACGCAGCCCAGCCTTTCGGCACAGATCCGCAAGCTCGAGGAACAGATCGGCCAGCGCCTGTTCGACCGGACTACGCGCGCGGTCCAGCTATCGCCCGTTGGCACGGCACTGCTCGACCAGGCCGGTACCTTCGTCGCCCAAGCCGATGCCTTCGCCGCCCAACTTGCCGCTTGGCGGGATCGCCCTGATCGCCGGATCGTCCTCGGCGCGCCAAGCTATACGTTCGAACTGCCTCAGCACGGAGCGCTGCTATCGGCGATCGCGCGCGAGCTTCCGGACATATCGCTGCGGGTGGACAACGATTTTGCCTATTCGCTTTGCGAGGGGCTGATCAAGGGCACCGTCGATCTCGCCATGGTGGTTGCCGCCGTCGTGCCTCACGACAAGTATTTGGCCGACATGGCCCGCCAGCAATGCGGCGAACTTGAAATTCCGGATGGTTTGCCTCGCCTGACGCTCAGCCGCGAACCGATCGGCCTGGCCATTCCGCAAGAGCACCCTCTCGCCCGGTTCGACGTCGTGCCGCAGGCAGCTTTGTCCGGATCGGTCATCGCGATGCTCGCCCCGTTGCACGGCAAGAGCCTGTATCAACCGATATCGACGTGGCTTGCGGCTGCCGGGGCGACGGGCTTCCTCCCGCCCGAAGCACACGCCTTTGCGCTGGAACGATATTGCCGCGAATATCGCATTCCGGCGATCTCCATCGCGCAATTTCGCCCGAAGGATCACGGAAACGTCGTTTATCGACCCGTCGCGGGCCTTTCCATCCTCACCGAGCTGGCGGTGCTGCGAAGCAGCCGTCAAATGCGCGCGGCAAGCGAGATGCAGCTCTGGAAAATTGCAGAATCCCTTGTGCCTCAGGCATTTGCCGACTGACCATCGGGTGCCTTGCGCGGGCGCGTTTGCGCCATAAGGGCTCGCGCGCCGGTGGACATATGTTGACGCAGGAAGCGGCTTGCCGCGCTGGCGTCGGTATAGCCGAGGCGATGCGAAAGTTCGGTCAGGTTGGGTCGTCGCGCGGTGCGAAAGTATTCGTCGGCAGTATGCTTTCGCACCTGTTCGAGAATCACTGCGAAGCTCGTGCCCCTTTCGGCAAGGCGGCGCTGGAGGCTCTGCGGAGAAAGGCCGGCAAGCCCGGCAACATGCGGCAGGTTTGCCCGCCGCTCCGTCAGGTTGGTGGCGATGAAGTAGCGCACCTGCTGCATGAGATCGCCCGGCCATTGGCTATCGGCCTGGGCCAACTGCTTTTCAAGGTAGCGAACCATGTTGGGATTGGCCCGCTGCGAAGGCCGATGCAGATCCGACTTGCGGAAGACCAGCGCACAGCGATCCGACCCGAACTCGATCGGACAACGAAACACCGCCTGATGATACCGCCAACTCTGCGGCGCGGGATGATCCAGCTCCAGCCTGATCGGCGTCCATTCCTCACCAAGGAGCATCCGCGTGATGCGTAACTGGAGTGTCAGCGTGGCCTGCAGGAATTGCGAGCCGCCAAACCGCGCAGGCACCATGAGAACATGGCGCAAGGCCGCCTCATGCCCGGTAATATCCGTGCTCGAACGCATCGCCGCACTTTCGAGGTGCATGTAGCGTCGCGTTATCCGTGTCGCCTCGTCAAGCGTGGTGCAATGATCCCAAAGCAGGCTGATCGGGCCGAAGCCGCGCACATTGCACCACATGGAGAAGGCCACGCCAAGATCATCGCGGCCGGATGCGATCGCGGCAGCCTGCAGAACGTCTACGTGCGCACTTGCCGGCAGCCATTCCGCCTCGTTCGCCTGTTCCACGTGGGCAAAGACGTCGGGAGGGCAAAGGCTCCTCAGATCAAGCCCCGACACTTCCGCGAAGTGGGCGAACTGGCGCATGGCGCTGGCATGAGCGAGACCGCTTTCCGATTCCATCATGATGCAATCTGACAATACTGTGCCGCGATCCGTCAAGATCAATTAAACGATTAAACGCACAATGCCGCTGCAGTCAGCTTCTGTCCAGTCCGGGACAGCGTCTGGAACACCAATTACAGCCGCCACAAGGCGGCGCATGGGAGGCAGCCTTGAAAGCATTGTACTTGCGTAACGCAGCACTTGCCGCAATCGCGGCTTCGGTCACTTTGCCGAACCTGGCGCACGCCCAGCAGGCCGAAGAGCAATCTACCCCCGGCCTTGCCGAGATCATCGTAACGGCACAGCGCAGGACCGAGAATCTTCAGGACGTGCCGATCGCGATAACTGCGGCCAACGCCGAAACACTCGCCCAGGCGCGCGTCGAGAACGTCGCGAACATCCAGGCCATCAGCCCCTCGATCAGCTTCCGCGTCACCAACATCGCAACCTCGAGCGCGAACCTCATCATCCGTGGTCTGGGCACGACCGGAAACAGCCGCTCGTTCGAAGGCTCGGTCGGCGTCTTCATCGATGGGGTCTATCGCACCCGCGCGGCAGCGGCGCTGCAGAACTTCCTCGACATCGACAACCTTCAGGTGCTGCGCGGCCCGCAGGGGACCCTGTTCGGCAAGAACACCACCGCCGGCGCCCTGTTGCTCGCCTCGGCATCACCCTCGCTCAACGACGTCAATGGCGCCGTTGAAGTGACCTACGGAAATTACGACACCTTGATTGCCCGCGGCGCCGTCAATGCTCCACTCTCGGACAAGGTTGCATTCCGCATCGCCGGGCTCGCCTCGTCGGCCGATGGCTTCTTCACCGACAGCACCACCGGCCAGAGCCTCAACGACAACAAGACCCGCGCGGTCAAGGCGCAGCTGCTGTTCGAGCCGAGCGAGAACCTCACCGTCCGCCTGATTGGCGACTACTCGCACAGCCAGGGCAACTGCTGCTACGCCACCTCGGCCTTCATCGACGGTCCCACCCAGCCGATCATCGATCTGCTGACGCTCTACCAGCCAGCCAGCAGCCAGCAGTTCCTTGGCGTGCTTGCCGGCCTGATCCCGGCCTCGTCGATGACGCCGACCGGTCGCAAGCTTCCTGCCCGCGATCCCTCGAAGTTCGAGCAGACCCTGAATGGCAATGGCCAGCAGGAAATCGAGGATTACGGCGGCACCATGCTGATCGACGCACAGGTCGGAGAAGGCACGCTGAAGTCGGTTACGGCAGTGCGCCAGTTCACCGTCGACCAGCGCGATCTCGACCCCGATTTCTCGGGCGCCGACATCTTCCGCTACAATGAAAGCTTCTCCAGCCGCTTCATCTCGCAGGAACTGACCTACAACACGAAGATTCCGGCGCTCAACGCCGAGGCAGTGTTCGGACTGTTCTTCTCGGACGAGAAGCTCAAGATGGGCCGCAGCCTGCCATGGGCGAACCAGGCGCAGTTCTACTGGGATGCGATCTTCGCCAGCCTCGGCGTCGCCCCGGGCACTGCATACGCTGCCCCCGGTACATGGACCACCGAGCGCATGGGCGGCACGGCCAAGTCCTACGCAGGCTTCGCCCACCTCGATTTCGCGGTGAATGACAAGTTCAACGTCATTGCCGGCGTGCGCTACTCGATCGAGAAGAAGCGCGGCTTCTTCAACAACGCCTTCTATCGCCCGATCCCGACGGATGTATTCACCCTGCTCGGCATCGCCCCATCGCCGGCATACGACGCCACGACGACCAACAAGGCGCTCTCGGGCACCCTCGGCGTCCAGTACCGCCCGACTGACGACATCATGCTCTATGCGACGTACAACCGCGGCTTCAAGGCGGGCGGCGTCAACATGGACGTCAATGCGGCAGGCACGCTGATCAACAACGCTGCTGTCTACAATGCCCTGCCTGCCGCAATCCGCATCGGCTTCTTCGGCAATGCGCCAGCACAGGCACCGCTGAACCCGCGCTACAAGCCGGAGAAGGTCAACGCCTTCGAAGTCGGCGGCAAGTTCCAGTACCTCGATGGACGGGCTCGCACCAACATCGCGTTCTTCTACTATGACCTGTCCGACCTCCAGATCGCACAGTTCATCGGGCTGCGCTTCACAGTGCTCAATGCCAAGTCGGCGAAGGACTACGGTCTCGAGATCGAGAACCTGTTCCAGATCACCGACAGCCTGACGCTCGGCCTCGATGGTACGTGGATCCCGCATGCCCAGTACGGGAAGGATAGCAACATCGACCCGGTCCTGTCGGACTCGCGTTTCCGCTTCAGCCCGAAGTTCTCTGGCAACGCCACGCTGAACCTCGATCAGCCGATCAACGACAACCTCAGTGTGCTGGCTCGCGTGCAGGCACAGTATCAGAGCCGCCAGCTGATCAGCACCGCGACTACGGCTGAACAGGGACCGGTCACCCTGGTCAACGCCAACCTCGGGTTCAAGCTGCCGAAGACCGGCCTGCTGATCGAAGGCTGGGTGCAGAACCTGTTCGACAAGACCTGGTTCACCCAGTCATTCCCCACCCCGCTCCAGACCGGCGATCAGAACGCCTATCCCGGAGCGCCTCGCACCTACGGCATCCGCGTCCGCGCCTCGTTCTGACGTTGCAGGAATGGATGCAAAGACCCTCGCTTTCGGAAGACAGCGAGGGTCTTTTGCGTGGCCACCGGACCGTTAAGCTGATTGCACAGAGTCGCATGCAGCGGCCGAAAGGGAGAGCGATGATCGACGATACAGACTTCACCGGCAGGCATGTCCTTGTCGTTGGCGGCTCCAGCGGCATTGGCAACGGCATCGCACAAGCCTTTCGTGCACGCGGCGCCGCAGTCCACGTCTGGGGAACCCGGCCTGGCGCAGAAGACTATGATCCTGCCGATGGGTCTGATCTCTCCGGTCTCGGTTACACCTGCGTCGATGTCGGCAATCCCGATGCCATCGCGGCAGCCCCTTTTCCTTACTCCAGCCTCGACGTGCTCGTCCTCTGCCAGGGCACGGTGGTCTACAAGCGCGGCGAGTTTGCGCGGGAGGGCTGGGACAAGGTCATGGCCGTCAATCTCGACAGCGTAATGCACTGTTCGATGAAGTTCCGCGCGCGGCTTGGCGAAAGCAACGGCTCGATCATCGTCGTCAGCTCGATCTCCGGTCTCAAGGCCAATATCGGCAACCCGGCCTATGCCGCGTCCAAGGCCGGCGCGATCAGCCTGACCAAGACACTGGGGCAGGCGCTCGCTGCCGAGGGCATCCGCGTCAATGGCCTCGCCCCCGGTCTGGTCGATACAAAGCTGACCAAGGTCACCACCGCCCACCCGCAGCGCCTCGAAGGGGCCCTTGCCAGCATTCCGCAGCGCCGGATGGGCACTCCTGCCGACATGGCAGGTGCCGCAATCTTCCTCGCCTCCCCGCTTGCCTCTTACGTCACCGGCCACACCCTCGTGGTCGACGGCGGCCTCTCGCTCTGAAAGATTGCCGGATGCACTTCGAACATACCGACAAGGTCAAGGATCTTCTTGCCCGCCTCGAAGCCTTCATGGACGAACACGTCTATCCGGCCGAGCAGGACTATTACGACTTCGTCCATGACCAGCAGAATCTCTGGGCCGAATGGCCGGGGATGGAACCGCTCAAGGAAAAGGCCCGCGCGGCCGGCCTGTGGAACCTGTTCCTTCCTCACGAATATGGTGCGTGGTCGCCCGGCCTCACCAACCTTGAATATGCGCCTCTGGCCGAAGTCATGGGCCGCGTGCCGTGGTCCAGCCAGGTGTTCAACTGCTCGGCGCCCGATACCGGTAACATGGAAGTCCTCGCCAAGTTCGGCAGTCCCGAACAGCAGGAGCGCTGGCTGCGCCCGCTCCTCGAAGGCACGATCCGTTCCGCCTATGTGATGACCGAACCGCAGGTGGCCTCGTCGGACGCTACCAACCTTGAACTCTCGATCATTCCCGATGGCGATGACTACGTGATCAACGGGCGCAAGTGGTGGATTTCCAATGCCATGCACCCCCGCTGCGAACTCATGATCGTCATGGGCAAGACCTTCTTCGACGGACCGCGCCACAGCCAGCACTCGCAGATCCTCGTTCCGCGCAATACGCCGGGAGTCACCGTGGTCCGCCACCTCAAGGTCTTCGGCTCGCACAATTCACCGGGCGGCGAGGTCGAGCTGCGCTTTGACAATGTCCGCGTGCCCCGCGCAAACATGGTCCTCGGCGAAGGACGCGGCTTCGAGATCGCCCAGGGTCGCCTCGGGCCGGGCCGCATCCATCACTGCATGCGCTCGATCGGCCAGGCTCAGCGCGCGCTCGAATGGATGGCCCGCCGCGCCCACAGCCGTGCCGCCTTCGGCAGGAAGCTGGCCGACCAGTCGAGCGTGCGGCAGGACGTTGCCCGCTCGTTCTGCGAAGTGGAGATGGCGCGGCTGCTCACGCTCAAGGCTGCCGACGCGATGGATCGCAAGGGCAACAAGGAAGCGCGAGACCTGATCGCCGCGATCAAGGTCGTCGCTCCCTCGATGGCGCAGCAGGTCGCTGACCGCGCGATCCAGGTCCACGGCGGCATGGGCGTCAGCGAGGACGGCCCGATGGCCTATTTCTTCACGCTCAATCGCTACGTTCGCCTCACCGACGGGCCGGAGGAAGTCCACATGAGCCAGCTGGGCAAGCTCAAGATCGCCGAATACGTCGCCTCGAACGCCCGCTGAAGGACCCGCTGTCATGAAAGCCCTTCGCTACTACGGTGCCCGCGACATCCGCCATGAAAGCATGGACGATCCGCTGCCGCAGTCTGACCGGGACGCAATCGTCAAGGTCGATGCCTGCTCGATCTGTGGCTCCGACCTCCACATCTACCATGGCTACGGCTTCTCTGAAGACGTCGGCTTCTGTGTCGGCCACGAAGCCGTGGGTGAAGTGGTCGAGGTGGGCCGCGGCGTCCATCGCCTGAAGGTCGGCCAGAAGGTGATGATCCCGGCGGCAGTCGGTTGCGGCGCCTGCCGCTCATGCCTCGCAGGCGTCGTCAACACTTGCGAGAACAACGGATCGGGCTGCTACGGCCTTTCGGCAAAACTCCAGGGCTCCCAGGCCGAAGCGGTGCGCGTGCCTGCCGCCGATGCCAATGCCGTTGCGATCCCGGACGGGATCAGCACCGATCAGGCACTGATGATGACCGATGCCCTCGCCACCGCATGGTTCGGGGCGCGGCAGGCTGACATCCACCCCGGCTCGTCAGTGGGCGTGATCGGCCTCGGCCCGATTGGCCTGATGGTGGTGGAAAGCGCCTTCGTCATGGGTGCGCATGTCGTCTACGCGATCGATCCGGTGCCCGAGCGCCGCGCAATTGCCGAAAGCCTCGGCGCAATTGCCCTGCACCCGGACGAGGCCGCTGCGCGGATAAAGGAGGACACGCACGGCAAGCGGCTGGACTGCGTTGTCGAAGTCGTGGGTGCCGATGCCACGGTGGACATGGCGCTGCGCCTGGTGCGCGTGCGCGGCACTGTCTCGGTGATCGGCGTCCAGCAGTCGCGACGCTTCCCCTTCCCGCTGGAACGCGCTTTTGCTGGCGGTCTTACCTTCCGCGTCGGCACCTGCTCCGTGCCCGAGGAACTGCCGGCGCTGTTCCCGCTGGTCGCCTCGGGCCGCCTCAAGCCAGAACGCTACATCAGCCACCACTTGCCGCTGTCACAGGGCGCCGAAGCCTACCGCCTGTTCGAAGCGCGCGAGGCAGGTGCGCTCAAGATGGTGCTGACCCCGGATTAGCCTTTGCGTCGTGCCGCGAACCAGGGCCCGATCCGGCGCATCGCCTCTTCCACCAGAGGCGTGGAAACCGCGAAGCTGAAGCGGATGAAGCGTTTGCCGTTGACCGGATCGAAGTCGATCCCCGGCGCGGTCGCAACGCCCGTATCGCGCAACAGCTCCTCGCACAGCGCCAGGCTGTTGTCGGTGAACTCGCTGGCATCGGCATAGATGTAGAACGCGCCATCGGGCGGGGCGATGCGCCCCAGCCCCATGGGAGGCAGTGCCTCCAGCAGGATCGCGCGGTTCCGCGCATATGTCGCGACATGCCCGTCAAGCTCGTCGCGACACTCGAAGGCCATGAGACCGGCCTTCTGCGCCAGCACCGGCGGCGTCAGGAACAGGCTGCCCATTCGCGCCCGCGCCGCGTCGATGAGCGAGGCCGGCACGACCAGCCAGCCGAGCCGCCACCCGGCCATGCTGAAGTATTTCGAGAACGAATTGACGATCACTGCGTCGGGCAGATGCTCGAGCATCGACGCCGCCTTCGCGCCGTAGCTCAGCCCGTGGTAGATTTCGTCGGAGATGACCTTGATACCCTTCCGGCGACAGACCTCTGCGATCGCGGCCAGTTCTGCCGGCTCTATGATCGTCCCCGTCGGATTGGCCGGGCTCGCCACGATCAGCCCATCGGGCACCGGATCAAGCGCTTCGACAGCGGCAGCGGTGACCTGAAACCGCTCTGCCGGGCCGCAATCCATCTCGACCGGCTCGAGGTACATGGCTTTCAACGAATTGCGGTAGGCAACATAGCCCGGCCGGGCCAGAGCAATGCGCGCACCCGGCCGGAACAGGCACGACAACGCCATGACGAACGCTGGCGAAGCACCGCACGTCAGGATCACCTGCTCACGCTCCACCGTCACGCCATAGTTCTCGGCATAGCTCAGGGCGATGCGGTCCTTCAGGGCCACGCTTTCCCAATAGCCCATCGCCTCGCTGTCCAGCACCGCGTGCGCCAGCGCAATCGCCTTGGCCGGAGCGCCGGTCGACGGCTGGCCGAACTCCATGTGGATGACACTGGCGCCCGCTGCCTCCATATCGTGCGCGATGCGGGAAACGGCGATGGCGTGAAACGGTTCGACTTCGGCGATCATGGCAGCGTGCTAGTTGCCGCCGAAACAAGTTGCAACCCTGCCGGCCGCGCCGATAACCTGCCGCCGATGAAGCGCCTCAAACTGAAGATCCAGCTCTACTGCGGCAACGAGATCGCGATGGGTCCCGGCAAGGCCGACCTGCTTGATGCGATTGACCGCGAAGGCTCCATTTCCGGCGCCGCGCGCGCCATGGACATGAGCTACCGCCGCGCGTGGCTGCTGGTCGATGCCATGAATCGCTGCTGGCGCGAACCTCTGGTCCAAACCTCTCCCGGCAGCGCAAAAGGCGGCGGAGCCAGGCTGACTGCATTGGGCATTGCCGTTCTGCACCACTACCGGGCGCTGCAAGAACGCCTGCAAGGAAGCTCCGAATGCGCAGCTTATCTGGCCCTCGCAGAGGCGCTCCTGGCGGATCCGAAGGCAAGCCGCAAAGGTGACAGGACTTGAAATCGCACACGAATTGCCGCTGCGCAGAGCTCGGCAACCTGGCAGTCATTGGCATGGGCTCTGAGCCAGACGAGGAAGTGCTAGGTTCGCTTGATCTTGTTAGCGAACACGGAGGCCTGCAATGGTGGCTCTACATGTCCCGGTGCAACCAATGCCAACAGTTCTGGATGATCGCGCAAGAAGAAAGGGTTCATGACAATTTCTGCCTGAAGCGCATTGATGCCGAGGATGCAGCACGGATCGTCACGGATGCTATCTGGCCTGAAGACTTTCTTGAGTTTGGCGCGGTGCTACGACTGGAACGTGAATGCGGACAGGTTGCACACTTCCTGGATCCGAACTGCCACGCATTGGTGGCCACCGCTCACGAGCTGAAACGTGAACGACCGGACATCACATCGGACGAAATTGGCTACTTGCTCGCCATAAGGCCATCACATGCCGCCAGATTGCTGGCCCAGAAGCCTTGATAACTACCTAGCGCCCCACCGGCCCCTTCCACAGCACGCCGTCCTTCATCACCAGCGATACCTTGCGGATCGCGGCAATGTCGGTGAGCGGATTGCCCTCGACCGCCACCAGATCGGCCAGCATTCCCGTCTTCACGCTGCCCAGCCGGTCACCGATGCCAAACATCTTCGCGTTGCCCGATGTCGCTGCGATTGCCACTTCGGCGGGCGTCATGCCCCCCTTCACCATCAGTTCGGCTTCCCGCGCGTTGTCGCCATGGGCGTAAACGCCGACGTCTCCGCCCATGCAGATGGCGACCCCGGCCTTGCGCGCCTTGGCGAGGGCCTCGAACCCCTCCTGCACGCCCTTGGGCACCGGCGCCTCACCATTCCATCCGCGATAGCGTGCAATCGCATCGCCTGCGGCAAGCGTCGGACAGAAGCCCACGCCCTTGGCCTTCATCGCCGCGAACACGTCAGGCGTCCCTTCGTCGCCATGCTCGATCGTGTCGACACCGGCTGCGACGGCACGACGCATCCCCTCTGCCGTGCTGGCGTGGGCGACAACCTGCCGTCCGGCACCGTGCGCAGCCTCCACCACAGCTTTCAGTTCCGCTTCCGTAAAGGTTGGCCTGCTCGGTTCGCCGGGTCCCCAGCGATAATCGGCATAGACCTTCACCAGGTCCGCCCCGGCGCCGATCTGCCGCCGCACGGCATTGATCAGGTCCGGCCCGCCAGCCTCCTCCGCACCAAGCGGCACCGTCACCCCCGGCTCGAACCCTCTGGGACCATAGGCCCCCGGCGCAACGATGGCGCGCGTCGCCACCAGCATGCGTGGCCCGGGCACGATTCCCTGCTCGATCGCCTGCTTCAGTCCCACATCGGCATAGCCAGCGCCTTCGGTGCCGAGATCGCGCACCGTGGTGAAGCCCGCCAGCAAGGTCACCCGCGCGTGAACCGTGGCGCGCGCCGTACGCAGCGCCAGAGACTCATGCAGGACCTGATCGTCCCACGGCGTTTCGTTGTAGGGGTGCAGGAACAGGTGCGAGTGCCCCTCGATCATGCCCGGCATCAAGGTGGTGCCTGGCAGCGCAATGACCGAAGCCTCGACTGGCGCGACAATGTCAGGACCGACCGCTTCTATGCGGTTGCCCCTTACCAGAACCGCCCAGCCCTTGCGCAGCACTGCGGTCTCACCGTCGAATACGGCGTCAGGCCGCAACAGGGTCAGCGCCTCGGAACGCTCGCCGGCAAACGAAGGAGCCGCAACGGTCAGCGTCAGGGCAGCAGCAAGAACCTGTAGGACAATCCGCATTCGCCATCCTTTCGAATGGCGCCATCATACCTGCGCAACAAGGAGCGGCAACAATCTGCGCCGTCCTTTTTCCTCAATCCGGGTTCAGGCCGCTTCCTCGTGCCGCAGTTCTGCAAGCTGCGCGTCGGTCCGAGGCAAAATACCCATGCCATTTATGGTCCGACGATCGAGATGCTGGAGCTGTATGTCAGGACTTTGGCGGGTAAGATCGCGTAAGTGTTGCACACGGATCACGGCCATCACGCAACCCAGCGTCGCGATCGATACGCCAAGACGCCACATGGCGAATTGCCCGCTCTGCACGGTCGACAGGAATTCGGCAAAGCACTGCCATACGGTCGCAGCGCCAAGCAGCTCGGTCGCGCGTTGGCGTGGCGCCGCCAATAGCAGGGAGCACGCGAGGAAGAACGAGCCGACACCGGCCGTCGTCACGCTGAGCTGGTCCGTCACATAACCGAAGCCGAGCGCAACCGCGCTGGCTACTGCGACAACACGGGCGGTGCGGGAAATCTGACCAGGGGTCAGCATGTCGAGTGGGCTACGCATGCGCAGGATCATTGCCCAAGCCTCTCAACAATTCGTTACGGCACGAAAGGTCCGGAAATGATCTGAATAAATCCAAAAATTACAGTCCATAGCAGGACCGACAACGCCAGCGGCAGCCCGAAACGAACCCAGCCCGAGGCACTTTCCGTTGGCGAATCACCCTCCGCCTGCCCGAATCGCCCGGCCATCAGTTCTTCCTGTAACTGATGGACGGGTGAACGAACCGGGGCGTCCTCCTGCCGTGCAGGACGGGGCACCGCGATGTTTGGCGCGACGCTCTCGGCTACACCTGAAGGCAGTTTGGCAGACAGTACCGGCGATCCCGACATGGTGGCTCCTCGGCATCACTCTGCCATGAGGTCACCAACGACAGCTCACCACAAACCTAGGGATTTACGCTTAGCCCCGTTGCGCCATTTCGAGCGGTTCGCCACGGACCGGGTAACCCAACCCGTCCGGGATCATCAGCCAGCGACGCCCCTCCCGCTCTTCCACAAACGGACTGATCGTGCCGATCGGTGTCGTCTCGGCATGATTGCGCGCTTCGTCGAAATTGCCGAACAACGCCAGGCGTTCAAGATTCCGTCGCGTCGGAAAGATGACCTTGATCTTGCCTTCTTCGGCAAGATCGAGCGCTTCGCGCGCACTTGCCCAGAAGAGGTGCCGGTTCTCGGTGGCATCAACCTCGATATCGACCGCCCCGGTGCCCAGATCGGCGAGATAGAAGCGGGTGTCGAAAATTCTTTCAGTCCTGTGTTTCGGCCACCAGCGAGCGAAGGGCACCAGCCGATCAATCTCAAGCTCCCAGCCAAACTCTGCCAGTACCGGCGCAAGATCACCGCCCGAGATCAGCATGCGTCGCGCTTCGGCCGCAAGCCTGCCATCGACCTCGCCCGAAATTCCAACCACCAGGCCGGTCTCTTCCAGGGTTTCGCGGACAGCAGCCACTCGCGCCGCCAGATCGCCTAGATCTCCCCCAGCGCTCTGCCCCAGGCTTTCCGCCAGCGAAAAGTCCGACGGATCGATCTTGCCGCCCGGAAAGACGGTGGCGCCCCCTGCAAACTTCAGGCTGGCATTGCGCTCCACCATGAGAATCTGTGGCGCGCCACCGGCAGGAGCATGCCGAAAGATGATGACGGTTGCCGCCGGAGTGGTCTTGCTCAGCCAGTTTTCGGGCTCGATATCATGCGTTTCCATCCTGGCGATCATGTCCCGCCCAGGCGCGCTTGCCAAGTCTCGAGAAAGTGTCGGATCACTTTACATTCGCCGCTTCAGCCTGATGGTTTCAGGCGCGGAGAATCCCGGAAGACAGGCCTTTTCCGCAAACTGGCACGAAGAATGCTTAAGTCATAATGTCCCGAAGAGTAGCTTCTTCTCGAGGCGGAGCCAGTCCCCCCGGTCTCTATGGCTCCGCCTCTCCCGGGACCTCCCTCAAACAGGCAGACCACAAAAAAAGACGCGACCGGCATTGCCGACCGCGCCTCATGAAATGCTGAACTCTTGGTGGATCAGGCGGCCTTGACGCCCGAATCTTCCATCAGCTGCTGCAATTCGCCAGCCTGGAACATCTCCATCATGATGTCCGATCCGCCCACGAACTCGCCCTTGACGTAGAGCTGCGGGATCGTCGGCCAGTCAGAGTAGGATTTGATGCCGCTGCGGATTTCCATGTCCTGCAGCACGTCAACCGAGGCGTATTCGACGCCCAGATGCTCGAGGATGGCAATGGCCTTGCTGGAAAAACCGCACTGCGGGAACAGCGGCGTTCCCTTCATGAACAGGACGACGTCGTTGCCGTTGACGATTTCGGAGATGCGCTGCTCGGTCGACATGGTGGATGAGTTTCCTTTCCGTCCTCAGTTGGGAACGGCAGTGGTCAGTTGCAAGGCATGGAGCTCGCCGCCCATGCGCCCGCCAAGCGCATCATATACCAGCTTGTGCTGCTTGACACGGCTCAGGCCGGCAAAGGCGGCAGACGTGACACGGGCGGCATAGTGATCGCCGTCGCCCGCAAGGTCCGTGATCTCGACCTCGGCGTCCGGCAAGGCCGCACGGATCATCGCCTCGATCTCGGCCGCAGGCATTGCCATCAGGCTTCGCCCATCAGCTGGCGGCGGGCGTCGACCTGCTTGGCTTCCATCGCCGCGCGGATTTCCGCTTCGTCGGTTTCGATGCCGGCCGAAACCAGATCACCCAGCAGCTTGCGGATTACGTCCTCGTCACCGGCTTCCTCGAAATCGGCCTGCACGACCGACTTGGCATAAGCCTCGGTTTCGGCCGCATCGAGGCCCATGCGCTCGGCCGCCCAGGTGCCCAGCAGACGGTTGCGGCGGGCGTGGACGCGGAACATCATTTCCTCGTCACGGGCGAACTTGGCCTCAAAAGCCTTCTCGCGATCGTCGAACGTGGTCATCGGCCGGATATCCTTCGTAAAAGGGTTTCTCCAGCCGATAATCAGCGAGCGCGTTCCCTGCAAGGCATCACGAAAAGAAACACTGGGGCTCAGGCAGCGCGGAGTCAGATCCGCCCGCGGCGAATGTCGAGGAGCACGCCGCCTTCGCGGCTCACGTCGCAGGAGAAGCTGTCACCATTGCGAAGCGTGCCTGACACCCGATAGCCATCGCCATTGCGCGTGGCGTCGTAGACCTCGTCCACCTCGCCCTTCCGCTCGGCTTCGGTGACGCAGGAGTCGACCGCGTCGTTCAACCCGCGCGAACCCACGCCTGCCCGGCTGTCGTCCCGCCAGTCATCGGGCTGCCCGTCCCGCTGAACGTCTCGCGGGTCGTTGCGCCGATCATCTTCGGGGCGATAACGATAGCCATCATCCTCCCCGGAATTGCGCTTCTTCTCGGCCTTGCTCGCAGCGGTCGCGATTGCCGCAATGCCGCCGATGATCAGCAGCCCGGCCAGCACATCGCCGCCGTCGACGCCGCCGCGATCGCGGTGCCATCCGCGCCCGCCCCAGCCGCCGCGATCCCAGCGTCCATGCGCCTCGGCAGCAACCGGCAGTGCGGTCGTCGCCAGCGCAGCCAGCGCCATCGCAATCCTGGAAAAACGTCCCACCATGATCATCCCTTCACAACCGACCGCCTGCCCCGATCCATGGGCCAGCAGTCGGTGCCCGCCATTCTTGCAAGGCTAGGCGGCCCAGGCTTTCCGATGCCTGAACCGCCTGGCTTTTCATGCTTCAGAGACCGCGAATGCCGCTGTAGTCGAGGTCGACGACCCGGCCCCGTTCAAACTTGCACTTGAACGAACCGCTGTCGTAGCCGCGCAGGGAATTGTTCCAGCCCCGATAGTCGCCACCCCAGCCGTTGCCGTAGTAGCGGTCGCCATCGCGCCAATCGCGACCGCGCGTGTTCACGGCGATGCGGCCGCGAACCTCATAGCCCCACCGCGTGTTCCGCACCTCGCGGACGTCGGTCACGTCGGCCCGGCCATAGCTGTAGCGGGCGGCGTTGCGCTCTGCCGTCCGCACACACTGTTCGATCGCCTGGCGCGGGTTGCCACGGCCGTAGTAGCCATCGCGATAGCGACCGTCGTTCCAGCCATCACGGCCCCGCCAGTCGTCGCCATAACCGTAGCGGTCATAGTCGCGGTTATTGTTGTTGCTTGCTGCAGCGGCGATCGCGGCAATGCCGCCGATCACCAGCGCACCTGCAATGATGTCGCCCCCGTCGATGCCGCCGCGATGGTCTCGGGCAACTGCGGGAGAGGCCGAAGACACCGCGACCGCAGCGGCGGCAGCAGTTCCGACCAGGGCCTTGGGCAAAGTCTTCATGGCTCAGATCCTTCAAAACGGCGGGCCTTTCCCGCCACGCATGAAGGATTGCCTGATTCGCCGTGATGGGACGCTGAACCACGCCGACAGCGATTGTTCATCAAAACAGCCCCTAAGATGAACGGGCCTGCTACCGTACTGCTTCGCTGTCCAGCCCCGTCCAGTAGGCCAGGAACGCCAGCACATCGGCGCCCGCACCAATCACCTTCTCCACCGGCTTGCCCGTCCCGTGCCCCGCGCGCGCCTCCACGCGCAACAGGCGCGGCCGCTCGCCGATCTCCGCGGCCTGCAGCGCAGCCACGTACTTGAAGCTGTGCGCTGGCACCACGCGGTCGTCATTGTCCGCAGTGGTCACGAGGATTGCGGGATAGGCCCTGCCCCCGTCTATATTGTGATAGGGTGAATAGCTGCGCAGCGTGTGCCAATCTTCCTCCCGGTCAGGACGGCCATAATCATCCACCCAGAACCGGCCGGAGGTGAAGCGGTCAAACCGCAGCATGTCCATGACGCCCACGTCGGGATTCGCCGCAGCGAACAGATCGGGCCGCTGGTTCACGACCGCTCCCACCAGCAGCCCGCCATTGGATGCGCCCTGGATCGCAAGACCGCCCTTGGCCGCGATCCCCTCCTTCACGAGGTATTCGCCCGCAGCGATAAAATCATCGAAGCTGTTCTGCTTCTTCTCGCGCCGTCCGGCCTCGTACCAGGAGCGCCCAAGCTCGCCGCCACCCCGGACGCTGGCCAGCGCGAACGCCCCGCCCGCCTCTAGCCAGGCCATGCGCACCGGCGAATAGGCCGGCGTCAGCGCAATATCGAAACCGCCATAGCCATAAAGAAGGGTCGGCAAAGGCTTGCCTGCCGCCGCCAGGGCCTTCTTGCGAACGACATAGAGCGGCACCATCGTCCCGTCCTTCGAAGGGTACTGACGCTGCTCGACCAGATAGTCAGCGGGATCGAACGCCATTCTCGGCACCGCAAACGGCGTTACCGTTCCCCTCTGCAGGTCCATGCGATAGATCGCCGGCGGCAGGTTGAAGCTGGTAAACTGGTAGAATGTCTCCGGGTCGCCGGGTCGTCCGCCAAACCCGCTGGCCGTGCCGATCCCGTTCAGCGTTATCGCCTTGCCCGGCTTGCCCTTGCGATCGGTCATCACCGCCACCGTCTGGCCGTCCTTGAGATACGACAACAGGAAGCGGTCGCCGATCATCCGCGCCCCTTCCAGCGTATTGCCGCGCTCGGGCACGACCACGGTCCAGCCCTTCTTCGGGTGGGCCAGATCGATGCTGACCAGATGGTAATTGGCAGCGCTCCGGTCGGTCAGGAACCACAAGCGATCGCCGATCCCCGCCACCAGCTTCCAGTGATCTGCAATCTCGGGCACCAGCGGCTGCGCTTTCCATTCGCCCGACCTGCGCCCGTCGAGCTGGATCAGATGAACTGCATTGCGCTTGTCGGTGCTGACTTCGCTCACCACCACGGCCCAGCGCCCGTCGCTCGTCACCAGTGCCTTGTGGCTCCATGCGGGGTTCTCTGGCGTTGCGTGGACCAGTTCATCGTGATCCTGCGCGGTGCCGACGCGGTGAAACCATACCGCCTTGTTGAAGCGCGGCGCCCGGGGATCATCGCCCGCCCGGGGTGCCGGAAAGCGCGAATAGAGGAAGCCCTCGTCGCCAACCCAGGCGATCTCCGTATCATTGGCCCACGCGATACGCTCGTCAAAGATGCGGCCGCTCGCGACATCCACCACGCGCAAGGTGCGCCAGTCGCTGCCCGCCTCCTGCTCGGCAAAGGCGACATACTTGCCGGATGGTGATGGCTCCCATTGGGCCAGCGCCAAGGACCCGTCCGCACTCCAGCCATTGGGATCGATCAGCAGGCGCTGCTTGCCCTCGACCCCCTTGCGCACCCACAATGCCGACTGGTTCTGCAAGCCTGCATTGCGCGTGTAGAAATAGCTTCGTCCAGCCTTGCGCGGCAGGCCATAGCGCTCGAAATCGAACAAGGATCGGATACGACCGGCAAAGCGCTCACGGGCGGGTAGCCTCGCCAGATAATCCCCGCTCAAGGCATTCTGCTCTGCCACCCAGGTAGCGACCGCGCCATCCGTTCGCGGATCGGCTTCAAGCCAACGGAAAGGATCGGCAACGCGCTGCCCGAAAACCTGCTCGACCAGCGGATCGGCCCGGGTCGATGGATAAGCCGTCTTCGGAAGGACAAGCCTGGCATTACTACTGCTGGGATTGGAACCTCCAGAGGCCTCCGGAAAGGCCACCTCGGAACTGTCCGCAACTGCAGGGCCTGCAGGCAGCAGCGCCGCCAACAGAAGTGCGCCGCCCAACAGGCCGCGCGCAGACCTTGCCATCTCCCGCATCATCGTTGGCCAAGGCATAGCACAGCGCAACGATATGCGGGAGATGCCCTTCTTCCTCAGTCCGTGGCTTTTAACCCCGTCCAGTGCGCCAGAAACGCGTAAACGTCAGCCGTTTCCTCGATCAACTTCGAGATCGGCTTGCCCGACCCGTGTCCGGCGCGAGTCTCGATGCGGATCAGTTGCGGCTTCGGTCCAAGTCCGGCGGCCTGGAGCGCTGCTGCATACTTGAAGCTGTGCCCCGGCACCACGCGGTCGTCAGTGTCAGCCGTCGTCACCAGCACTGCCGGGTAGGGCGTGCCAGCCTTCACGTTGTGGTAGGGCGAATAGGCCCGCAGCACGCGCCAGTCTGCCTCGACATCAGGTCGGCCGTAATCGTCGGTCCAGTAACGCCCGGCGGTAAAGCGGTCGAAGCGCAACATGTCCATGACGCCCACCGCCGGATGCGCCGCCGCGAACAGGTCGGGCCGCTGGTTCACCACTGCGCCCACCAGCAGCCCGCCGTTTGAGCCGCCTTCCACCGCAAGCCCCGTCTTGGGGGTCACGTTATTGGCAATCAGCCATTCGCCTGCCGAAATGAAATCGTCGAACACATTCTGCTTGCGTGCCCGCCGCCCGGCATCGTGCCAGGCATCGCCATATTCGCCGCCGCCACGCAGGTTCGCCACGGCATAGGCCCCGCCGCTCGCCAGCCACGCCATGCGTGCTGCCGAGTAGGCTGGCGGCAAGGAAATGTTGAAGCCGCCGTAGCCATAGAGGATCGTCGGCACCGGCCCCTTTGCGTCCTTGCGCCGGACCACGAACATCGGGATCCTTGTGCCATCCTTCGATGGATAGAACACTTGCACGACCTTGTAGTCCTCGGGCGCGAAGTTCAGCGGCACCTTCTGCCATGGCGCCACTTTCCCGCTGACCGTATCGAAGCTGTAGACGGTTCCGGGGGTGGTGAAGCTGGTAAAGCCAAAGAATCCGGCCCGGTCCCCCGGCTTGCCGCTGAACCCGGTGATCGATCCGATCCCCGGCAGCGCCATCTCTCCGGCAGGTGTCCCGTCAAGGGCGTAGACCTTGATCAGCGATTTCACGTCCTTCAGGTAATTGAGGTAGAGTTTGCCCCCGACGATCGCGGCCCCGTCGAGGTTCGCATCGCTTTGCTCGACCACCGTGGTCCAGACCGGCTCTGCCCCCGAAAGGTCGACCTTCATTACCTTCTTGAGCGGCGCGTCCTTGCTGGTCACGAACCACAGCGTGTCGCCTGTCGCGTCAAAGCAGTCCCACTGGGCGGTCATGTCGGGAACCAACGGGCGCAACTTCCAGTCAGCCTTGCCGATTGGCGCCACGAACACGGCTGAAAGGGGGTCGGTGCCTTCATGGCTGGTCACCACCAGCCAGCGCCCCTCGCCCTTGACCTGCGCCACATGTCCCCACTTCGGCTTGTCAGGGGTCGCAAAGACGGGCCGGTCCTCAGCCTGCGGCGTACCCAGCTTGTGATACCAAACGGTCTGGTTGTAATTCAGCGCCTGGAACGCCTCGCCCTCTTTGGGTGCCTCAAAGCGTGAATAGAGCACGCCGTCATTGCCGACCCATGCGATATCGCTGAACTTCACCCATTTGATCTCGTCCGCAAGGGCCTTCCCGTCGCCCGCGCCAACGAACTTCATCGTCCGCCAGTCCGATCCACCGTCCTGCACGGTGTAGGCGAGCGTTGCCCCGTCCGGCGAAGGCTCCCAGGCGTCGAGCGCGGTCGCCCCATCCTTCGCCCAGCCATTGGGATCCAGCAGAACGCGCCCCTCAGGCGAGGCGGCATCCCGCACGACCAATTGCGCCTGGTTCATCAGACCCGAATTGTAGGTGTGAAACAGTCGGCCTCCTTCCTCGCGGGGAACGCCCCAGCGCGGATAGTCGAACAGCCCCTTAAGCTTCTTCTCGAACCCGGCCCGCTCCGGCAGGGCCTTGAGATAGCTATCGGTAAACCTGCTCTGGCCGTCGACCCACGCCGCAACCTTGCTGTCAATACGAACGTCCGCTTCCAGCCAGCGATAGGGATCGGCAACCTGTTCGCCGAAAAGGGTCTCGACCACCGACCCCCGGTCAGTCTCAGGGTAGTTCAAGGCTGTATCTCCGGCAAAGGCAGGGGCAGACAGGCTGACAGCCGCCACCGCAGTGGCGAACAGAATTTGGCGCATGGGCATGGGGGAGCTTTCCGGTGAATCATTCGGTTGCAGCCGAAACTAGCCAGCTTCCCGTCACGCACAAGCCCCGTGCACGAAAAACGGGCGGAGCCAGCGGCCCCGCCCGTCAATCTCGTCCGAAACGAAGCGCGAATTATGCGGCTTCGTATTCGTCTTCATCAGCCGTCATCACCGGGCCCGAGTCCTGGCCCTTGGCCGAGGTGTCACGGTCGACCAGTTCGATCACGGCGATCGGCGCGGCGTCCGAAGCGCGGAAACCGGCCTTGATGATGCGGGTGTAGCCACCGTTGCGATCGGCATAACGCTCGGCCAGAACGGTGAACAGCTTCTGCAGCTGGGCATCGTCAAGCAGACGGGCGTGGGCGAGACGGCGGTTCGAAAGGCCACCCTTCTTGCCAAGCGTGATCAGCTTTTCGATGTAGGGGCGCAGTTCGCGCGCCTTCGGCGTCGTCGTGGTGATCTGCTCGTGCTTGATCAGAGCCGCTGCCATGTTGCGCAGCATCGCGATGCGGTGGGCAGAAGTACGACCCAGCTTACGCTGGCCAAGTTTATGACGCATGGTATTTCCCTTCCGTTCGTAGGGGGGCCGTACGAGGTACCCCGATCCAGGCGGCAATTAGGGCTGCCGCCAAGTCACCCTTGAAAACAGGGCGTCCCGAAGGACGCCCCGAATTTCCTTAGCCGAGAAGCTCTTGCTCGAGCTTCTTGGCCATCTCTTCGATGTTCTCAGGCGGCCAGCCCGGGATGTCCATGCCGAGGCGCAGGCCCATCGACGAAAGGACTTCCTTGATCTCGTTGAGCGACTTGCGGCCGAAGTTCGGCGTGCGCAGCATCTCGGCTTCGGTCTTCTGGACCAGGTCGCCAATGTAGATGATGTTGTCGTTCTTGAGGCAGTTGGCCGAACGCACCGACAGCTCGAGCTCGTCGACCTTCTTGAGAAGGTAACGATTGAGCTGGTTGGCATCGCTCTCTTCCGGTGCATGGGCAGCGACGCCACCGGCAACCGAAGGAACGTGGCCGACCGGCACCTGGTCGTCGAAGTGCACGAACAGCGCGAGCTGGTCCTGAAGAATGCGCGCAGCATAGGCCACGGCGTCTTCCGGGGTGATCGTGCCATCGGTTTCGACCGTCAGGTTGAGCTTGTCGTAGTCAAGCTCCTGACCGATACGGGCGTTGTCGACCTTGTACGAAACCTGGCGGACCGGCGAGTACAGCGAGTCGACCGGGATCAGGCCGATCGGCGCGTCAACCGGACGGTTCGACACGGCGGGGACATAGCCCTTGCCGGTATCGACGGTCAGTTCCATGTTGAACGTCGCGCCTTCGTCGAGATTGCAGATCACGAGGTCCTTGTTCATGACCTCGATGTCGCCGGTGACGGCGATGTCGCCTGCCTTCACTTCGCCCGGACCAGTGGCCGAGAGCTGCAGACGCTTGGGGCCTTCGCCCTGCATCTTGAGGGCGATCTGCTTCACGTTGAGCACGATGTCGGTCACGTCTTCGCGGACGCCGGCGAGCGACGAGAATTCGTGAAGAACGTTCTCGATCTTGATCGAGGTGACCGCCGCGCCCTGAAGCGAGGAGAGCAGCACGCGACGCAGCGCGTTGCCGAGGGTGAGACCAAAGCCACGCTCAAGCGGTTCGGCGACGAATGTCGCGCGGCGCTTGGCGTCGTTGCCCGGCTTGATCTCGAGATTGTTGGGCTTCTTCAGTTCCTGCCAGTTCTTGATGTTGACAGTCATGGAATTCCCCTGGGGTTTGTGCGGGCTTTTGCCGGTTGCCGGGATGCTTAATTCCCGGCTCCGGTCGAGATATTGGGTGAAAGGGGCGCCGGTACCTGCGCCCCATCCACCATAGGCAGGATCAGACGCGACGACGCTTCGACGGACGAACGCCGTTGTGCGGGATCGGGGTCACGTCACGGATCGCCGTGATGGTGAAGCCGACCGCCTGAAGGGCGCGAAGGGCGCTCTCGCGGCCCGAACCGGGACCCTTGACTTCGACTTCGAGGGTGCGGACGCCGTGTTCCGCAGCCTTCTTGCCGGCATCGTCAGCAGCGACCTGCGCTGCGTACGGGGTCGACTTGCGGCTACCCTTGAAGCCCATCATGCCGGCCGACGACCACGAAATGGCGTTGCCCTGAGCATCGGTGATGGTGATCATGGTGTTGTTGAAGCTGGCGTTTACGTGCGCAACACCACTGGTGATGTTCTTGCGCTCGCGGCGCTTAATGCGCTGAGGTTCGCGTGCCATGGTAAATATCCTCGAGAAACTTTGGACGGAAGAAGGATCTGTTCAGATCTTACTTCTTCTTGCCGGCGATCGGCTTGGCCTTGCCCTTGCGGGTGCGGGCGTTGGTGTGAGTGCGCTGACCGCGGACCGGCAGGCCCTTGCGGTGACGCAGACCACGATAGCACGCGAGGTCCATGAGGCGCTTGATGTTCATCGCCACTTCGCGGCGAAGATCGCCTTCCACGGTGTGCTCGGCGTCGATCGTTTCGCGGATCTGAAGGATCTCTGCGTCCGAAAGGTCGGCCACGCGGCGGGTGTGTTCAATACCCAGCTTGTCGGCGATCTGCTTGGCCTTGTGTGCGCCAATGCCATGGATGTAGGTCAGCGCGATGATCACGCGCTTGTTGGTGGGGATGTTGACCCCGGCAATACGAGCCACTTGCTTCTCCGTTTGCTCCACAGGCCGCGCGAATCGCTCGCGCCGCCTATCTCATCGCGAAAACTCACTCGGGAAATCCCGGATTTCTGCATGGTTTCAGGATCTTGATCCTGATTGTGCAGACGTTGCCCGGAAATGAGTGAAAGGCGCGATTAGGCGGTTTCGACTGCAACGTCAACCGTTACGCAAGCACAAAAGGCGGACTGCGCGCCGTTCGTGGCACGGTCCTGCTCGAATGTGGAGCAACCTTATCCCAATCGCGCCGCGAGGTCAAAACCCCCGGTGCGCAGCCCTACTGGGTCGGAGCGACGATCCTTGCCGGATGTCCGGAAACACGCGCCCCATCGGGAACGTCGCGCGTCACGACAGCGCCGGCTTCCACCACGCAGCCTTTGCCCACCTTGATGCCCGGCATGACGATGGCCCGCGCGCCAATCGTGGTGCCGCTGCCGATAACGGTGTCGGCGTAGAGACCGCGCGTGAAGTCGTGCGAAAGCAGGATGGCCCATGGCCCGATCACGCACTCATCGCCGATATGGATCCCCGATGGCCAGTTGCGGTCGAGCGACGCTGTCGGGGAGACCCAGGCGCTGGCGGCAATGTTCATCCCCCAGAAGCGGGTCTGGACAAGATGCCGAAGTCTCTGCCTGATGCTCTTTCGGCGTATACCCGCCCCTCTGGTCACGCGTCCGATGCCCCCGCCAGGCCCGCCAGGGGCCAATCGCGCTTTGCATAACGCCCGGGCCGGAGATATCAACTCGCCATGGCCTACCCCCCGATCAGCGGACGCAGTCTCTCGCGCTTCATCCGCGCCCGTGGCCTGGTGATCGGCAGCTACATCGCCTGGCTCCGCCATGTCCGTGGCGTGCGCATGGGCCGGGAGGTCGACCTGTCGCTCAGCACGCGCATGGAAGTGGGCAGGCGTGGCGCCATTTCGATCGGCGATGAAACCGCGATCGCCCTCAACGCCGCAATCTTTACCAGAGGAGAGGACGGCAACGTGCGCCCGGTCTCGATCGGCGCGCGCTGCTTCATCGGCGCAGGGGCTGTCATCCTGCCCGGCGTGACCATCGGGAACGGCGCAATCGTCGCGGTGGGATCGGTCGTCAGGCGCGACGTTCCCGATGACTGCATCGTCTCGGGCAATCCCGCACGCATCGTGCGGCGGGGCATCGACGCCGGATGGCTCGGCCGCCTGCCGGAAGCCCACATCAACCAGCGCCTGATGTATGCGCGCGAGGCCATCAAGCTCGGGCTCGCAACACGCGGCCCGGCCGCCCTCGAAGCAACGCCTGAAGCCAACGACTGAAAGCCCTTCTCAGACGATTGTCACCGCCCTCGATCCATATTAGACCAGAAGTTCTAATAATACATGGGGAGAGAACTCGATGGCCGCACTGCGTCTTCCACCGCTCGTGAGACTGGCCCTGCTCGTGCCGCTGACCCTGCTGCTTTCGGCATTCCACGGCTTCGTCGGCTGGCACAAGGTCTTCTCCTCCCGCGAGGAACTGATGCGCCATACGGCTTGGACCGTGCATCTGCCGGAATGGCTCGGACGCCTTGTCGGGATCACCGAGCTTGCGCTTACGCTCCTGCTGCTGCTGGCACTGTTCCGGCCGGGGTACAGCCGGATCGGCATGATGGCAGCATACGGATTCATCGCGCTCGAACTGGTCTCGACCGTAACCCATCAACTCGCGCAGGACGGCGCGTCGCTTGCCCAGAACCTGCTGTCCATCTTTATGACGGCGGTCGTCGCATGGTTGTTTGCGCAAAGGGCCGAGGCCGCTAGATAGCGACAAGATTCGCCGCCGGCACGGGCGGCCGTCCCTCCAGCGTCGGATATTGCCATCACAACTCGCCTGCGCATTGCCGCATCGCTCGATTATGCCATGTCCGCCGCCGCTCCGGTGCTGATGCAGATCGGCGTTGCGGCAGTGGCGGGACAGCGCCTGCTCGAGACCAGTTGCATCACCACACCCGGCATAGCCCACACCGTCGCCGGGCACGATGGTCTGGGCGAGCGCCAATGGCTCGAACCCCGGACGCGGTTCGAGGTATCTTACAACGTCATCGTCGAGATCGACCGCCAGCCCCTGCCGCTGGCCAATCTTGCCGCCGACAGCCTCACTGCCCTGCCCGGCGAAGTGCTCGAATACCTGTTCCCCTCGCGCTACTGCCCGGTCGACACGATGCACGCCGCCGCGGTCGACATGTTCGGCCACTTGACTGGCGGTGCGGCGGTAGAGGCCGTGCGCGACTGGATCGCCACCCACCTCGCCTATGTCCCCGGTGCCAGCCACGGCGGCACCACCGCGCTTGACACCTTCCACGCCCGCGAAGGCGTCTGCCGCGACTACGCCCACCTCCTGATCGCGCTGGTGCGCAGCCTTGGCATCCCGGCCCGAATGGTCAGCGCCTACAGCCCCGACGTCACCCCCCAGGACTTCCACGCCCTCGCCCAGGTCTGGCTGGCGGGAGACTGGCACCTGGTGGACGCGACCGGCATGGCCGACCCCGCCACAACCGCCATCATCGGCGTAGGACGCGACGCTGCTGACATCGCTTTCCTGACGATCTTCGGCGCCGCGACGCTGAATGCGCAGGTGGTAGAGGTGCGCTTGATGGACTAACGGGCAGTGTCGCAACCAGCGTGAACCCACACGCCACAATCACCCAAAGACCTCGTCTTCCCGTACTCGACAAGGGGCTTGGCTTCTCTTGAGTTTCCGGACTTCGATTTAGGGAATTATGCACGTGTCCCCTTAATTCACGTAATTGATAATTCGTAATTTGCAGTTTTTCGGGGCTATTAAACTTATCTACCTTTTCGAATTTCCACGAATTCGGCAAGTCGAACTCCCTTTCGTAGTTCCGTCCCAAAAGACTTTCCAATTCCGGCGCGTTCTGCAAGATCCTGAAGGTTCACACCATTGAGTCGTTGTGCGTGCTGAATTCCGAAAAGATGAATGGTGACAACTTTGTCACCTTTGGGTGCGGCATCTACCACACGCCGCAATTTTTCAGCAATTTCGCTCATACAAAATACTCCTTCTATGCGCTCTACACTTAATCAGCGGACCAACGATATTCGAAGGCTTCTTGAGGCAAAACGGCTGCGTCGTTCAGTTTCTTTTTGATTTCTGCTCCACCCGGCATGACGTTCAACATGTTGAAGTAGTTTCTCACAGCCATGTTTATGTTCGACAGGCAACCTTTCGTTTTGATCCAATTTTGCGGGCTGAAGACCCGGTTGGGTGGCTGTGTTTCATTCGCAGCCGCTTCAAGCGCCATATTCAACGCCGTTCCGCCAAGCCGCACAATTTCATCTACCATCCCAGCAGCTTCAGCGGCTTGCCAGGCACGCGCCGGATTGGAAACGCGATCCGATTGGTTGCTAGAAATAGCGAAGCACATCGCAACAGCGTAGAGGTGATGATACGGTGCGTATGCCTTCATCGCCAACAAAGTCTCGTTCAAGCTTAGTGGGTTATCCGAAACCCAAGTGCGGCGAACCGCATGCATCCACCTGTTCAACGCCATGATGTTTTCAGGCGGGTAATCCTTGTTTTTGAACAGCGTTTCAAAATATTTATCAAAAATCTTGGTTTCACCGTAGGACAGGTTCGGCCTTAGTGTCTGCCACGCAATCAACGTCTTCGCATATTCGGATAGTTCTACAACTTCTATCTTGTTGCGATCTGCGGGAGCCGCTTCACCCCGCTTGGTGATGAAATAGCCAGTTGGGTATTTCAGTTCGAAAGCCTTTTTCAGCGCTAGAACACGCTTATCATTGCTGCGCAAATCGCGGGCCTTCACCGCGCTTTGCGAATTTGTATTGATGGAAATTTTGTCCGCCCGGTCCCGCTGTGGAATTTCGTAGAACCGAAACAGGATGAAGGCATCATCCACCTTCTTCACCGTTTCGCTGCACGACAATATCGTGTTTAGCGACTGACAGCCGTTCACGACGCTAAGCCCGTGCAGCGAAAGCGACTGGCTGGCTTCGTCATACGTCATCTTGTTGCAGAGTGCAGTCACGCCGTTGTGGAAAAAGAAGAAATCACTGCGCTTGTCGCCAAGGATCGATTGGCGAATGCCCTTATTGACGGCGTTGCTGGTTCCGAGGCTTTGGCGCACGTTCTTTTGAAAAAGCGTGCCATCCTTGATGCCGGGCAGTTTAATGCATTCCTTCAATGGTAGCGCCGCGACGACGACTGGCGTCCCCGCAACTTCGTGATACATGTGCTTCGTGCCGGACAGGTCCAGCTTGTAGTTCAGGCTGGGGTTGTCGGCCTCAATGGCGTATTCATAGCGTCGTTGCAGTTCGTCCGCATCGATGACGTGAATCGTTGCATCGAACGATTCATTCTCGCTCAGTTTCGCCAGTTCCTCTTGGAACGCAGCCAAGTCCGCTTGAGCGGCTGGCGTGAGTAAACCCGTAGTTAACAGTTCGAACGAAACTTCATAATCGTCTTCAAGTGCTGTTGCCAGTTCCGACAGCTTCGCTTTCAGCTTGCTGTTCGCCACGTTTTGTAGCCGTGCCAAATCTTTGATTTGAATCCAAGATGACAGCACTTCACGTAAGGGCTCGCCATCAACGTTGCCATTCCCGATAAACTTGCCTTGGATGATTCGAACAACGGATTTGTCGTCATCGACGATGATAGCATCAATCTGCTTGTCATCCGCGCCATCGGTTATGTCCGCCTTCGTCTCGTTCATATCACGGAACAGGACATTGCGTAGATACCAAGCCACGAAGCGCTGGCCATCGTTTGGGAAGTTCTGTTGAAAATAGTCGCTGGCAACTTGCTGCTTGATTAGATTGAACACGGTATTCCCCCACGGGCCACTGTCGCCAGTGTCACATTGAACGTGCCAGCGCTTAAGTGCAATCCGTAACGCGCGGGCGCTTCGGCTCAATTACAGGTTACGGTGACACTTTACTAAATACACTTATCTATTCCCTCAAATCCGCTCCGCCTGCGCCACCGCCTCACTCGCCCGCAACGCTGAGATAATCCGCGTCAAATGCGCCAGGTCCCGCACCTCCAGATCCACCTCATAGGTGTGAAACGGGTTCTCCCGCTGCGTCATCTCGAGATTGACCACGTTGGCGTGGTTCTTGGCGAAGATGCCGGCCATTTCGGCCAGGGTGCCGGGGCGATTGTAGAGTTCCGCACGCAGCCGCCCGATCGCGCCGTCGGTGCGGGCGTCCCATGACAGGTCGATCCAGTCGGCATCGACGCCGTCTGCCAGCTTCATGCAGTCGATCGCGTGGACTTCCACCCCCTTGCCGGGGCGGCGCAGGCCGACGATGCGGTCGCCTGGCACCGGGTGGCAGCAGTCGGCCAGCTTGAAGGCCATGCCCGGCGTAAGGCCCCGCACCGCAATAGCGCGCTTCTGGCTGGGCCAGTTCTCTTCGGGAATGTTGGCAGCGCTTCCGGGCACCAGCGCTTCCATCACCTGCCGGTCGTCCAGCTTGGCCGAGCCGATGGCGAACATGAAGTCTTCCTCGCCCGCCAGCTTCAACCGCTTGAGCGCATCGTTCAGCGCCTTCTTGCCGATCTTGGTCGGCAGCCGCTCGACGATCTCCTCGTAGAGCTTGCGCCCGATCGCGGCGACTTCGGCGCGCTCCTTCTGGCGGACGAAACGGCGGATCGCGGCCCGCGCCTTGCCGGTGACGACAAAGCCCAGCCACGATAACTGCGGCTCTGACGTCCGGCTCTTGATGATCTCCACCACGTCGCCGTTGCCGAGCGGCGTGCGCAGCGGCACGTGCCGACCGTTGATCTTCGCCCCCACCGCCTGCGCGCCGAGCTTGGTATGGACGGCGAAGGCAAAGTCGATCGGCGTCGCCCCCTTGGGCAACTGGAACAGCGCCCCCTTCGGCGTGAAGGCAAAGATGCGATCCTGGTAGATCGCCATCTTGGTGTTCTCGAGCAGTTCCTCGGCGTCGTGGCTGGATTCGAGGATTTCGATCAGGTCGCGCAGCCAGCCCACCTGCCCATCGGGCGTGCCGCCCTGCTTGTAGGCCCAATGCGCGGCAAGGCCGAACTCGTTGCGCTCGTGCATCTCGTGCGTCTTGATCTGCACTTCCACGCGCATCGCGTTGGAATAGATCAGCGCCGTGTGCAGCGAACGATAGCCGTTCATCTTCGGCGTCGAGATGTAGTCCTTGAACCGCCCCGGGATCATCTGCCATTCGCGGTGCAGGATGCCCAGCGCCTTGTAGCAGTCGTCCTCGTTGTCGGTCAGGACGCGGAAGGCCATGATGTCGGTGATCTGCTCGAACGACACGTGCCGCTCGGCCATCTTGCGCCAGATCGAATAGGGGTGCTTCTCACGCCCCGAAACCTCGACGCGCAGGCCCGCCTCGGCCAGTGCCTGCTTGATCTCCAGCGCGATGGCATCGACCTGGGCGCCTTCCTCGCTGCGGATCGCCGCCAGCCTGCCGGTGATCGTGGCATAGGCTTCGGGCTCAAGCTGCTCGAAAGCCAGCAGCTGCATCTCGCGCATGTATTCGTACATGCCCACCCGCTCGGCCAGCGGGGCATAGATATCCATGGTCTCGCGCGCGATGCGCCGCCGTTTTTCCTCGCTCTTGATGTAGTGGAGCGTGCGCATGTTGTGCATGCGGTCAGCCAGCTTCACCAGCAGGACGCGCAAGTCCTCGCTCATCGCCAGCAGGAACTTGCGCAGGTTCTCTGCAGCGCGCTCGCTCTCGCTCATCGTCTCGATCTTCGAGAGCTTGGTCACGCCATCGACCAGCCGCGCCACGTCCGGCCCGAACAGGCGCTCGATCTCGTCCACGGTGGCAAGCGTATCCTCCACCGTATCGTGGAGCAGCGCAGTGATGATCGTGTCCTGATCGAGCTTGAGCTCGGTCATCAGGCCGGCCACCTCCACGGGATGCGAGAAGTACGGGTCCCCGCTCGCCCGCTTCTGGGTGCCGTGCTTCTGCACGGTATAGACATAGGCACGGTTGAGCATCGCCTCGTCCGCATCGGGATCATAGGCAAGCACACGTTCGACAAGTTCGTACTGGCGGAGCATCTGTGCCCTAAATGGCGGCATCGGAGCGGTTCCCGCAAGGGGGAAAGCCGCATGAATGCAATCGTATTGGTCGATCAGCCGATGATCGGCTCGGTTCCGGCACTTTCCCGCAACAGTCCTGCGACGCGGGGGTCAGGAAAGATTTCGACGTGCCGTGCATAGGGCGCAAAGCCCTGTCCCATGTAGAACCCCAGGGCGCGTGGATCGTCGAGCGTGCAGGTGTGTACCCACACCCGCTCAACGCCGGGCACCCAGGCCATCTGCAGCGCCCGCCGCATCAACCACTTGCCAAGGCCCTTGCCGGTCGCCCCGGGGATCAGTCCGAAGAACGCTATCTCGCACGTCCCGGCCGCACGGAAGTCCAGCTCCAGCATGCCGACCTCGACCCGCGCCCTGTCCACCACGGCATGGACCTGCACCTGCGGATCGTGAATGATCGCCGCCAGTTCCGCGTCCGACATGGCCAGCCGCGACCACCACAGCCAGGGCTCACCCACGCGACGATAGAGCAGCCGGTATTTCTCGGGCGCGCAGTCCTTCCAGCGCACCAGTTGCACCGGAACGTCGCCTTCGGGCACCAGCCGACGCAAGCCCGCCGGCGGCTGGCGCATTTCGAGCGAGGTCACGACGCAAGCCAGATCGCCCGGCGCAACGTTGTGGAACCCACGGGGCAGCGCCGGGCCTTCCGCCTCGATCACGTCAGCTCCAGACGGCTTCCGGTGGCAGGCTCATCAGGATGGCATCGATGTTCCCGCCGGTCTTGAGACCGAACAGCGTACCCCTGTCCCACACCAGATTGAACTCGGCATAGCGACCGCGATATTCGAGCTGGGTCAGCTTCTCTGCCGGCGAGTAGTCCATTCCCATCCGCTTCCTCACCAGACGCGGGAAGACGTTGATGAAAGCCTCGCCCACATCGCGCGTGAAGGCGAAGTTGGCTTCGAATGCGGCATCGTCAGCACATTCGAGGTGGTCGTAGAAAATGCCCCCAACGCCGCGATGGACCTTCCGGTGCGGAATCCAGAAGTAGTCATCCGCCCACCTCTTGAACTTCGGGTAGTATTCCGGATCGTGCTTGTCGCAGGCCGCCTTGTACTCGGCGTGGAACTCGGCCGTGTCTTCCTCATAGGGGATCGGCGGGTTGAGATCGCCGCCACCGCCGAACCACGCCTTGCTGGTCGTCAGGAAGCGCGTGTTCATGTGGACCGCCGGCACGTGCGGATTGCGCATGTGCGCCACCAGGCTGATCCCCGTCGCAGTGAAGCCCGGCGCCTCTGCGCTCGCCCCATTGACCGATCCGGCGAAGTCCTTCGAGAACTCGCCCTGCACAGTCGAGACGTTGACGCCGACCTTCTCGAACACCTTGCCCTTCATCAGGCCCTGCACACCGCCGCCGCCGTTTTCGACAGCTTCGCCGTCATGCTCCCGGTTCCACGGCGTATAGGCAAACGACGCATCCGACCCCGCTTCGCGCTCGATCGCCTCGAACTCCGCGCAGATCCGGTCACGCAAGCTCTCGAACCAGGCGCGAGCGCGGGTAGTGTGGGTCGTCCAGTCGGTCATGCATTCCCCCAAAGGTCTGTCATGGCGACTTGCCAAGGGAATCGCGATCCGGCAAGGGAAAGCCATGGTTCCCTTTTCGTTCGCACCTTTTCAGTTCATGGGGCAGGAATTCCGCCTCGGTGCATCCCGCGCGCTTTATTGGGTGGAAGAAAATGCGCTGCTGGTGGCTGACCTTCACCTCGAAAAGGCCAGCTTCTTCGCGCGCCACGGCCAGATGCTCCCCCCGTATGACAGTCGCGCCACTCTCGAACGGATTGCCGAGGCCCTGCGCGAGACCGGCGCCCGCCGCGTCTTCTGCCTGGGCGACTCGTTCCACGATGCCGCCGCCGTCGCTCGAATGGAGCCTTACGCCGCTGGCATGCTTGATGCCCTCACCCGCGCGAAAGACTGGGTCTGGATCACCGGAAACCACGACGAAGACGCATCTGCCCCCGGCGGCACATTGGTTGACGAGCTGGCCGTTCGCGGTCTCACCCTGCGCCACATCGCCCGCAAAGGCACCGGCGAAGCCGAAGTCTCAGGGCACTTCCACCCCAAGCTGCGCGTCTCGATCCGCGGTCGCACCATTGCCCGCCCCTGTGCCGTCGCGAGCGAGAACCGCCTGATTCTTCCCGCTTTCGGCGCTTTGACCGGAGGCATGGACGCAGGCGACCCGGCAATTCTGGCGGCATTGCAGCCCGCCCGCTCGATCGATGCGATCGTCCCTGCCGGGGCAAAGCTGGCCCGCTTCAATCTCTGGCGCGCTGCAGCCTGAAAGCAACATGCTTTCGCGAAACCCGTCGGCTTTAGAACCAAGGGCAAAACCGCCCTTTATCTGTGCGCGCATTGTGATATGAGCGCGCGGAACCATATTGGGCAAAAACTGCAGGAGAAAGCACTATAGCTCCCCCACCGCGGCGCATGATGGCGCCCCCCGTCAAGAGCGGGCCTCGCTACAACCAAATGATCAACGTGCCCAAGGTGCGCGTGATCGACGAGAACGGCGAGAACCTGGGTGTGATGTACACCCGTGAAGCGATCGAACAGGCCGCCGAAGTCGGCCTCGACCTCGTTGAAGTTTCCCCGAATGCGGATCCGCCGGTCTGCAAGTTCCTCGACGTGGGCAAGTTCCGCTACGAGGCGCAGAAGAAGGCCAACCTCGCGCGCAAGAGCCAGAAGACGCAGGAGATCAAGGAGATCAAGATGCGTCCGAACATCGATGACCACGATTACGACACGAAGATGCGTAACGTCGTGAAGTTCATCGGTGAAGGCGACAAGGTGAAGATCACGCTGCGCTTCCGCGGCCGTGAGCTTTCGCACCAGCAGCTCGGCATGAACCTCCTGCGCAAGGTGCAGGACGATGTGGCTGAAATCGCCAAGATCGAAGCCTTCCCCCGCATGGAAGGCCGCCAGATGCTGATGGTCCTCGCGCCGAAGTAGGCCCGAGACCGCGCTTATGCAAACCGCAAGGGGCGTGCCGCAAGGCGCGCCCTTTTCGTTTCCGAACAGGCGACAGTTATCTACCCTTCCCGCAGCCGGAAGGTGTCGGGGGGTGGGCATTCGCCACCTGCAATCCGCACTCTGCCGGATCGCCTTGCCTGCACACCGGTCATCGACGCCCCGAAACGCCCTGGCGCGCGTTCCGCAACTCGCCCCCACCAACCAACGCTCCACCGATTCAACCATGTCTGTTTGGCGCATCTGCGCGTTGCCGCTGCGGTTCGCCAAAAAACCAACAGGTTTCATCAAGGAGCATTACATGACGCCGTCTCTCAAGATCATCCCCGCCGTTGCGATTCTCGCTGGCTCGCTGGGCCTCGGCGGTTGCGCCACCAAGGGCTACGTCAACGAGCAGATCGCCACGGTCAACCAGCGTATCGATGGCGTGGAAAGCCGCCTCCAGGCAACTGACGGCGTTGCCCAGGCTGCCCGCAGCGAAGCGCAGGCCGCCAACGCGCAGGCCCAGACCAACACCCAGCGTCTCGACCAGCTCACTGGCCGCGTCGACAGCATGGACCAGCGCATGATGCAGGCCCAGCAGAAGCGTCCGCGCAACTAATCGGCCACTGTCGCGTTAAAGTGCCAGACAGGTCTTCTGTGGTCAGACAACCAGGGAAGGCCTGTCCGGTTTTTCGTCTTTGGTGCGAGTGAAGTTCGAAATGATGAAGGCTCTTGCGGCGCTTGCCGGCCTGGCGCTGGCTCTCCCCTCTGTGATGACCGACCCCGCCGAAGCGGCAACGGCGACAGCTTCGAAGGCCAAGGCGCAAAAGCGCAAGAGCACGAAATCCGTCCAGAAGCCCGTCCAACTGCCCGACCTGACGATCCCGACACAACGCGTGACGTCATGGGTGACGGAGACCGCAGACAACAACGGGCTGCCCTTCCTCGTGATCGACAAGCCAAGCGCCACGGTTTTCGCCTTCGATGCGAGCGGCAAGCCGGTGGGCTTCGGTCCGGTGCTGATCGGCCGCGCCTTGGGTGACGACGCCACGCCTGGCGTCGGAAACAAGAGCCTTGCCGAAATCGGCCCCGCCGAGAAGACCACCCCGGCCGGTCGCTTCCTTGCCCGCTTCGGCAAGGCTGCGGGAAACACCCGCGTTCTCTGGGTCGATTACGCCACCTCGGTCGCCATCCACACCATCCCGCCGGGAAATCCCAAGGAGAACCGGGCCAAACGCATGCTTTCGCCCGACGTGGACGACAACCGCATAACCTTCGGCTGCATCAACGTCCCCAAGGCGCTCTACAACGGCAAGATCGCCCCCATGTTCGGCAAGAAAGGCGGCTACGTCTACATCCTGCCCGATAGCAAGCCGCTGGAAGACGCCTTCCCGCCACTTCATGCCAGGCCCTTCACCCCCGCACAGGTCGCAACAGCCGAGAGCACGCCCAGCCGCTGACCTGGCCGCTCGGCGGCAGCCCTGATGCGAAAAAGGGGAGCCGAAGCTCCCCTTCCCCCTTCCGAAGCCCGCGCCTCAGAACCGGTAGCGTGCCGCCACGCCATAAGTGCGCGGCTGGCTGGTATAGCCAGAGATCGATCCGGGCTGGGCCGGGGTATCGAAGATCTGCAGGAGATAGCGGTTGTCCGTCAGGTTGCGTCCCCACAGCGTCAGTTCGAACCCGCTCGGCATGGCCCAGGTGATCGAGGCATTGGCCTCGTTCACTTCACGGCGGAACGGCCGCGCCGCTTCGATCGCCACGCGCGTGCCGCCATCGAGGAAGCCGGGCAGCCCCTCGGCAATCTGCACCGGCGATTCATAATGGAAGTCGCCGCGCAGGATCAGGTGGTGGCCGCTGTCGAACTCATGGTCATAGCTCGCCGCGAAAGTCGAGGAGATGGCCGGTATGCCTGCCGGTCGCGTCTTCGAAAGGTCGCCCACCGCCGAAAGCACGAAGCTGTCGTACTTCGGATCAAGGTAGGTCATCGCCACGTTGAACTGCCAGCCCTTGGCCGGCTTCACCGTGCCTTCGAACTCGATACCGCGAACAGACTGCTTGCCGGCGTTGGCCAGCACGAAGCCCGACCCTGTGAAGGTGTTGGACTGGAAGCCATTGATCCGCTGGTCGAACGCGGCAAGGTTTGCCGTGACCAGCCCCCAGTCAGCCTTCAGCCCGATTTCATAGACGGTGGAGCTTTCAGGGCCGGCAAACCGGCTGCCATAGGTCTGGTTGACGACTGTCAGTCCCCGCGCAATCAGCGCGTCGCGATCGCTCAGCAGCGGGCGGCTGTCGCGCGAGAGGTTGATCGAGCTCGCCTTGAAACCCGTCGCATAGCTTGCATAGACGTTGATGTCGTCGGTCAGGTCATAGGCAACGCGGACGATGTAGGTGAACTTGTCGTCACGGGTCCGGCCCGGCTCCACCGCGTTGGGCACGGCCAGGAAGGGCGGCAGATATTGCAGATCCTGCAGCGCCAGCAGCGGATTGCCGACCGTAAGAGGATTGCTGTCCGCAGCCGCTTGCTGGGTCGAAAGGTTCGCGTTCAGCGCCGCAAAGCCTGAAGCCTGGGCCTGCAGGTTGGCAAACACCGTCGGATTGGCCTGTGCGAAGGCGGCAATGGCCAGCGGGTCCGTCGTGCCCAGCGCGGTCGAGATGAAGCCGCGGCTCAAGGCCGTGCCGCCGATCTGCACCAGATCGAGGTTCGCAAACACGTCAGACGATGTTGCCGAGGCGGCAAAGTCCTTCTTGTCCTTGGTGTAGTTGATGCCACCCGTCACGGTCAGCCGGTCACCGATCTTGAAGTCTGCCTGGCCGAAGACCGAGAAAGCCTCATTCTTGAGGCGATAGCGCTCGTCCAGCTTCTGCCCGGCCACGAAGAACCGGCCCGTGTAGTTGGTGCCGGTCAGCCCGCTGATCGTCGCCTCGATGCTCGACAGCGACTGGGTGTTCTGCGTCAGCCCCCGGATCAGCACGTCGGCATAACCGCGCGCGTCCTCGCCCCAGCCAAGCTGGTTGGACTGACGGATGCTTTCGTTGAAGTAATATCCGCCTACGAGGAAGTTGAGCGGGCCATCCATGTTGGTGGCCGCACGCAGTTCCTGCGTGAAGGTCTTGATGCCCTGATCCTGTGCATTGAACCCGATCAGATCCGCACTGGTGAAGTCGGAATCCTGATTGGTGAAGGCGTCCAACCGCCGGTAGGCAGTGATCGAGGTGAAGGTCAGCGGACCGAAGTCGTAGTCGACCTGACCCGAAGCCCCCCAGTTTTCGATGTCGTTGACCGAATCGATATTCGAATAGACCCGGTTGGCGTAGATCTCGTCAGGTCCGTTGACGCGCCCGCCCAGAGCACGGATCGCCTGCGTCGCAGAGCTGGGCCGGAGGTTGACCACCCCGCAGCAGTTCTCGTCAATCTTCGAATAATCGCCGATCAGGCGCACCCGCGCCTGGGCATTGGGTTCCCACAACGCCTGGCCACGCACGAACCAGCGATTGCGCTCGTTGGTTTCGTTGCCGGTGCCGAGGTCCTTGTTGTACCCGTCGCGCTTGTTGACGCCGCCGGCAAGGCTCACCGCCAGCCCGTCCGTCACCGGCCCGGTGACCACGCCCTTGAGCACGACCGCATCGTAATTGCCGTAGCTCGCCTCGACATTGCCACCGAAGTCGAACTTGGGCGCGGCGGTCACGATCGAGATCACGCCGACGCTGGCATTCTTGCCGAACAAGGTCGATTGCGGCCCGCGCAGCACTTCGATGCGCTGCACGTCGGGGAAGTCGCCGATCTGCGCGGCAGAGCGCGAGCGGTAGACGCCGTCGATGAACACGCCGACCGATGGTTCGATACCGGCGTTGTTGGCGCCGTTGCCGAAGCCGCGGATGATGAAGTTGGTGTTCGCGCTCGATTGCAGCTGCGTCACCCGCAGCGAGGGCACCACGCTCGTCAGGTCCTTCAGATCGCGGATCTGCGCCTGCTCCAGCGTCTTCGCGCTCGTTACAGAGACGGCAATCGGCACGTCCTGCAGGGTCTGTTCGCGCTTCGTGGCGGTGACGATGATCTCGTTGCCCTCTGCCGCCTGATCGGGCGCGGGCGGTGCCGGCTGAGCTTCCTCCTCGGCCGCGACGGCAGCGTCCTGCGCGTGGGCGGTGGCGGAAAACGCAAGAGCAAGTCCGCAAGCTCCAGCAAGAAGCGCGGCCTGGCCGGCACGACCGGCATACAAGGATTTCATCTGCAAAACTGTTCCTCTATTCACCCGCCGGGCCTTCGCCGGACGGTGGCCGTCATCCGGCCGGAAGGTCATCCTGTTTCCCACCCGACCTTCTAGGGCGCGGAAAACATGCGAACAATTCCAGTTCGATGAAATCCTTCGCGGTCCCCATGCATTTTCATGCGCTGTTGCATGATAGTCACACCTGCAACCGCTTGGCTGCTGTTCCACGCCCAGCTTGCCGCAACGCGCCTTCCCGCATTCAGCGTGCTTGTAGCAATGCAGGCCTTTACAGAAGCGTGTTCGCTGCAACGCATGCCTTTATAGAAGCGTGCTTGCCGCAACGCACAATTGCGAGTAAGCGCGCGCCGAAACCGGAGCGAGCCTTGCTTGTGCCGACTCCAGCCGATTCCAACTGAAAGCCCGTTTTCATGTCCGCCCAGCAGCGCAATATCGCGATCATCGCCCACGTTGACCACGGCAAGACCACGCTCGTCGACCAGCTCTTCCGCCAGTCCGGCACTTTCCGCGACAATCAGCGCGTGGAAGAGCGCGCGATGGATTCCAACGATCTCGAAAAGGAACGCGGGATCACCATTCTCGCCAAGCCGACCTCGATCGAATGGAACGGCGTGCGCATCAACATCGTCGACACGCCCGGCCACGCCGACTTCGGTGGCGAGGTGGAGCGTATCCTCTCGATGGTCGACGGCGTGATCCTGCTGGTCGACAGCTCGGAAGGCGCGATGCCGCAGACGAAGTTCGTCACCGGCAAGGCGCTCGCCCTCGGCCTGCGCCCGATCGTCGTGGTAAACAAGGTCGACCGTCCGGACGAGCGCATCCAGGAAGTGCTCGACGAAGTGTTCGACCTCTTCGTCACGCTCGATGCCAACGACGAACAGCTCGAATTCCCCGTGCTCTACGCCTCGGGCCGCAATGGCTATGCCAGCACCGATCCCGATCGCCGCGAAGGCACGCTGGAGCCGATGTTCCAGCTCATCGTCGATCACGTGCCGCCGCCGAACCTCGATGAAGACGCACCGTTCACCTTCCTCGCCACGCTGCTGGATCGTGACAACTTCCTTGGCCGCGTGCTCACCGGCCGCGTCCAGTCGGGCGTGATCCGCGTCAACGATCCGATCCGTGCGCTCGACATGGACGGCAAGGTCATCGAAACCGGCCGCGCTTCCAAGATCATGACCTTCCGTGGCCTCGATCGCGTGCCGGTCGATGAAGCCCGCGCGGGCGACATCATCTCCCTCGCCGGCCTCACCGTCGCCACCGTGTCGAACACCATCGCCGCGCCGGAAGTCACCGTGCCGATCAAGGCCCAGCCGATCGACCCGCCGACCCTGTCTATGCGCTTTGCCGTGAACGACAGCCCGATGGCAGGCCGCGAAGGCAGCAAGGTCACCAGCCGCATGATCCGCGACCGTCTGGAGCGCGAGGCGGAATCCAACGTCGCCATCCGCATCACGGAATCGGCCGACAAGGACAGCTTCGAAGTCGCCGGCCGTGGCGAACTCCAGCTGGGCGTCCTGATCGAGACGATGCGCCGCGAAGGCTTCGAACTCGGCATCAGCCGCCCGCGCGTGTTGTTCCAGAAGGACGAGGACGGCAACCTGCTCGAACCGTACGAAACCGTCATGATCGACGTGGACGACGAGCACTCGGGCACCGTGGTTGACAAGATGGCCATGCGCAAGGCCGAGCTGACCGACATGCGCCCCTCGGGCGGCGGCAAGACCCGCATCACGTTCTCGGCCCCTTCGCGCGGGCTGATCGGCTACCACGGCGAATTCCTCTCGGACACCCGCGGCACCGGCATCATGAACCGCCTGTTCGAGAAGTACGGTCCGCACAAGGGCAAGATCGAGGGCCGCAAGAACGGCGTGCTGATCTCCAACGGCACCGGCGAAGCCGTTGCCTATGCGCTTGGTCCGCTTGAAGAGCGCGGCATCCTCTTCGTCGGCGTCGGCACCCCGCTCTACGAAGGCATGATCATCGGCGAGAACGCCAAGCCGGAAGACCTCGAGGTCAACCCGATGAAGTCCAAGCAGCTGACGAACTTCCGTTCGAGCGGCAAGGACGACGCCATCCGCCTGACCCCGCCCAAGATCATGACGCTGGAGCAGGCCATCGCCTACATCGACGACGATGAAATGGTCGAAGTCACGCCAAAGTCGATCCGCATCCGCAAGGCCATCCTCGACCCGAACGAGCGCAAGAAGGCGTCGCGGAAGAAGGAAGCGGCATAAGGAATAACAAAGGGCGGCTCCCTCGGGCCGCCCTTTTGCTTGTCCGTCAAGCGACGTGCGTAGAGCCGCTCCAACCTTCTCCGCACCGGCAGGCGGAAGGGTTCGGGGTGGGCATTCACCACCACGGGATGCTGACGCCCACGTCAGCATAAATGGCGAACAATCGCCAGCTTTCCTGAACAAAACAGGCACAAAAACCGCTGTCCTACAAGGCATCAGCTGACATAGCATCCCCGCCATGTCGCACCCTGCCCCCATCACGCTGCCCGCCAACACCACCACCGCTCAAACACCGGAAAACCGCCGATTTTCCTCGCTCCTGCAGGCAGGATGGGCCGGGGGTGGCCAGGTTCCGGGAATGCTGATTCGCCTGAACGACGCCCTCTTGGAAGGCGCAGGCCGCGCATTCCCACAGCCAATCGATCTGCCCCGATCGCTTGCCCGCGATTGCGCTCCTGAACTGTGTAAACAGCGTCAACCCTCTGGCGCCCGCCGGGCGGTCGACGAGGTCCGGCGCGATGCCCATGCGGGCCGCGCGGGACACGAAAAAGCTGCGGCGATGCATGTCGCCGCAGCTTCTCCGGGTTCGCTTTCCCGCGCGTTTCTGGCGCGCAGCAGGTATTTCGTCTCGTTCTTAGAAACGCAGGCCAACAGTAGCGCGCAGGGCGTGCGTGTCGAACACCCGGTCGGCAACCCGCAGGTTGGTCCCGCCGCCGTTCAGCAGGAACGGGTTGGTCGCAGGCGCGGTCCCCTGGCCCACTTCGACTTCATACTTGTCGTCCTGATACCGGCTGTAGAGGTACTCCAAACCCAGCGACAGGTTGTTCGACAGCATGATCTCGGTGCCGCCACCAGCCTGCCAGCCCCAGATCATCTTGCCGTCGTCGCGCTCGGTGAACGAATTGGCGGTATTGGTGGTCGAGAAATCATGATTGATCTTGGCGTAGCTGCCGCCACCGGTGACGTAGAACAGAGCGCCGCCGCCCGGGGTATAGCCAAGGCGCGCGCGCGCCGAAATGGCGTAGTCGAGCTGGCGGTCGATACGGTAGGACGCCGGCGTGGTGCTGAAAGCGGTCGAGCGATAGATCGATTCATTGCGCGAACCTTCGATCAGGCCGCCGAACACCATGTTGCCCGACCGCGCATCGAAGCCGACGCGAACGCCGTATTCCGCTCCCTGCTTGTCGGCCACGCATCCAGCCCCACGCTGTGCGCCCTGGGCACCGCAATTGGCGAAGCCAGGCGAGAACGCATTGGCGCCTGTCGTCGTCTGGACGGTATTGCCGTAGTTGCCATCGCGATCGGTATCGAACTCGAACTGGCCACGATTATTGCCGAGCAGACTGATGCCACCAAAGCCCTGGATGTAGACTCCGTCGAAGTGGCTGTCGCGATCAAAGCCATCGGCGGTGGTGGCCGTGGACATCGTGGTGTCGGAATTGTCCATGCTGTCCTGCGCCATGGCCGGAGCGGCGACGAGCGCCAGCGTCGCGGCCAGCGGCCACGTAAAAATGCTCTTCGAAGTCATTGATATTCCCTCTGGATTGCCTGAGACCGGTCGTGCAGCCCCAATCCCTGCGAGCGGGATTGGTTTCCGCAAAACCGCACCGGATCGGACGGGTACGGCACTTGGGGCAGGTTCAGTAGTCCGCCGCGCCCCAATTGCTGGGCGGATTCCGGTTTCCGGTATCCTTCGGAATTTCCGCCGCCATCTGCCGCGGCTGTTCGAAAGCCTGGGCACCCATGTAGCGATCGAATTCCTCAAGGAACCGCCGCGTCAGCCGCTTGTCTTCCTGCGGATCTATGGCGTGGCGCAGCTCCGGAAAGCGGCTGCCCTCTTCCTCGTAGACATGGTGGAGCACAGCACCGCGGATATGGCCAAGCTTGTCGCGCCAGTCCTGGCCCATCGGATCAAGCGTCTCCAATGCGCCCATCTGGATGCGCGTCATCGCGTGCTCCTCGAACGCCAGCCCAGCACTTGCCTTGCTGCTCTCATTGGCCATCGCTGGATAGAGAACTGCCTCTTCGGCATTGGCATGCGCGGTCAGCACCATCGAAAGGTCGCGCAGTGCGGCACGCCGCTCGGCGACGGAATTGGCGCCCAGCGCCAGTTCGAAGCATGCCTCGATGCGGCGATGATGTTCCAGCGCATGCGTCATCCAGTCGCCGGGCCGCGCCAAGGCCTGCGCCTTGTCTCGCGCCTCGCGACGATCTTCATCGCTTTCAGGTGGGGTGATGACGGCTACGATCTTGTCGAGAAAGGACATTTGCTCCACTCCTGCTGAGCCTTGCAGGGTGAGCGGACAGGCTTGGTGTCAGTTCCAAGGCTAGTTGCAGCGCTCGGCCAGTCGTGCAACGCCTGACGCGAACCGCGCAAAAGTCGCGCAAATCGGTCACCGTCACTCGCCATTCGGCTTCGGCCCGGCTATGGCGCAGCCGATGAGCGAGGCAAACTCCCCCTTCCCGACCGATCTTTCAAAGCTGCGCGTCGCGCTGTTCAGCGGCAACTACAATTACGTCCGCGATGGCGCGAACCAGGCGTTGAACCGCCTCGTCGGCTATCTTCTGCGCCAGGGCGCGGATGTCCGCATCTATGCCCCCAAGGTGGATGAACCCGCCTTCGAGGCAACCGGCACGCTGATCGGTGTACCCTCGTTCGCGATCCCGGGCCGTCCCGAGTATCGCTTCCCGCTTGCCCTGTCCCCACGCATCCGCCGCGATCTGGCCACGTTTGCCCCCCACGTCGTGCACGTCTCCTCACCCGACGTCGTCGCGCACCGCGCGGTTTCGTGGGCGCGACACCGCAGGCTTCCCATCCTCGCCTCGGTCCACACCCGGTTCGAGACCTACTTCCGCTACTACAACATGGCCTGGGCCGAACCCGTGGTCGAAGCCCTGATGCGTCGCTTCTACCGCCGCTGCGATGCGCTGGTCGCGCCGTCGGAATCGATGGCGCAGGTGCTGCGCGACCAGCGGATGAATTACGACATCGACATCTGGTCGCGCGGGGTCGATCGCGAGATCTTCCACCCCGGAGCGCGCAGTCTCGAATGGCGCCGCTCGCTCGGCATTGGTGATGACGAAGTGGTGATCGGCTTCCTTGGCCGCCTAGTCATGGAGAAAGGCCTCGATGTCTTTTCCGACTCGGTCGACCAGCTGGTGCGCAAGGGCGTCAAACATCGCGTGCTCGTGGTTGGTGAAGGCCCGGCACACGACTGGTTTGCCGCCCGGTTGCCCGATGCGGTCTTCGCCGGGTTCCAGGGCGGGCACGATCTCGGCCGCGCGGTCGCGAGCATGGACGTGCTTTTCAATCCGTCGGTCACCGAGACCTTCGGCAACGTCACTCTTGAAGCAATGGCTTGCCGCGTACCGGTCGTTGCCGCAGCAGCGACCGGAAGCCAGAGCCTCGTCGACGACAACGTATCGGGCCGCCTGATCACGCCGGGTGCCGTCCGCCAGTTTGCCGAGGCGCTGCGTTGCTATGTGGAAGACGCAGGGCTTCGCGCCCGCCACGGCATGGCGGGCGAGGAACGCAGTCTCGACTTCTCCTGGGACCGGATCAATCAGGCAGTCGCCGATACCTACCTCAGGCTGGTGCGCCAGAAGTCCAAGTCGCGGGCGGGTCAATAGACGCCAGGCTCAGTGCAGCACGCCTGCAGCCTTCATCCGGATCGCATACCACAGGAAGAACACGAGCGAGCCCCAGATCAGGAGGTTCATCGCCATCATTGCGCCCGAGTTCATGGATGTGGGCATCGTGCTGTCGAGAAGATGCGCAAGCTGGCTTGCGGCAAGGCCGCCCAGCGAAACCGCAAATGCCGTAACGGCATGGCGCGAACGCACCAGCAGCAGGAGCGAGCCTGCCAGCGAACCCCAGACACCAAGCGCCCAGAACGCGCTGAGCCAGGCGGGCATGGCGAGCATGTAGGCGATCTCGGCTTCAGTCATGCCGACGGACTTCATGTAACCAAACGGGTCGAGCTTGCTCATCGCGTAGTCGACGCAACCAAAGCTGTTCCATAACAGACTGATCACGCCGACAGCCCAGAGATGGCCCGGTGTCTTCACGGGATTGTCTTGCAGGTTATCCATGGGTCCTCTCCCCCTGTTACCCGGGGAGAGGATATCATGGCCCAATGCATCCTCAAAGCGGCGCGAAAGCGCGGATTCATGGAGCATCAGAGGCGTTCGATCCTGCGTGCGGCCTCGTCGAGGATGTCGGCAATGGCATGGGCAGTCTCGGTATCGAAACCTTCTGCCATGACGCGATTGCGCACGGCTGCGTGAAGGTTGCCCATTGCCCGGCGGACCGGCGGACTGTCCGCACGATCACGCTGTTCGCCCAGCGCCTTGAGCCGGGCGAGGACCGCGTCGATTTCCGCATCCTTGCCAACCAGTTCGGCCCGGCCACTGTCGGTAACAGCGAAAGCCTTGCGCGGGCCTTCACCTGCCTCTTCCGCGATCAGCCCTTCGTCAACCAGCAGGCTGAGCGTAGGGTAGACCACGCCCGGGCTTGGCGCATATTCGCCACTGGCAAGCTCGCCGATCGCGCGGATCAGGTCATAGCCATGGCGCGGCTGTTCTGCCACGAGATGCAGCAGAAGCAGGCGAAGCTCACCGCTACCGAACATGCGCCCGCCCCGACGACCGCCTCAT
>NZ_JRVC01000013.1 GCF_000807925.1 Novosphingobium subterraneum
GCGTAACCGTGGGCTGTAGGCCGCCTTGCACTGTGCGGGATTGATGGGCTGATAGCCGCTCCTTTTTTGGGGCGCCGACGATGGATGATTTCGAAGACGAACGAGCGAGTAGTCATACGAGAGGTCGTATGACTACTCAGATTGAGGTTGTTGGTCGGGTATCCGGCCGGCGTCGCTGGACGGTGGAGCAGAAGCTGGCGATTCTGCGAGATGCGTTTGGGCCGGAGGGTTCGGTCCGCGCAGCGTGCGACCGGCACGAGGTTGGCAGCGGCTCGATCTACACGTGGCGCCGACAGGCTATGTCGGGAGAACTTGCTGGCGTCCGGCCACCGGCCTTGCCGGCATTCTCGGAGGTTGAGATCGCAGATCCGGTCGTCCGCGATGTTGCGCTGCCGGTCCCACCGCGCTGCGGCCAGATCAGCATCGAACTGCCGAAGGGTGTCCGCCTGACCGTGGACGCAATGGTCGATGCCGACGCCCTGGCCCGGGTGATCGCTGTGCTTGGCCGATGATCCCCCTGCCACCCTCGACGCGGGTTTATCTCGCCTGCGGGGCGACGGACATGAGGAAGGGCTTTGACGGGCTTGCCGTGCTGGTCCAGCAAGTGCTGGAACAGTCACCGCATAGCGGCGCGCTATTTGCCTTCCGTGGCAAGCGTGGCGATCTGATCAAGCTGCTCTGGTTCGATGGTCAGGGCATGTGCCTGTTTTCCAAGCGCATGGACCGCGGTAAATTTGTCTGGCCGGTCACGAAGACAGGCAAGGTCAATCTCACGTCGGCGCAGCTTTCCATGCTGCTCGAAGGTATTGACTGGCGCCGGCCCGAACGCACTGCCGTGCCGCTGTTGGCGGGATAAAAAGTCGCAGATTTGCGTGGTTTTTCTGGTGCGGAATGACCCACTTTGCTAGTGGGTCACGGTGTCGGACGCAGCCACTTCCAACCTGGATAAAGATGCCAGGATCGCCGAGCTGGAAGCAGCCTTGGCCGCTCGTGACACGCTGATCGACACGCTGCGTTTCCAGTTGGCGCAGTTGCGCCGCATGACGTTCGGGCAGTCGTCGGAGAAGCTGTCGGCCCAGATCGAGCAGCTTGAACTTGCACTCGAGGAGCTGGAAGGTGAAGCCGCTGTCGCCGATGCCCGCAAGGATGCGCCAGCAGCCAAGCCCGAACGGCCAGCGCCGGTCCGCAGCCTTCCGCCCCATCTTCCTCGTGCCGAGCAGCGGATCGAACCCGAAGCGGGCCACTGCAATTGCCCCGATTGTGGCGGCGTCCTGCGCCCGCTGGGTGAGGACAGCGACGAGATGCTCGACGTCTTGCCCGTGCAATGGCGCGTGATCCGCACCATCCGTCCCAAGTACAGCTGCCGGTCCTGCGAGAAGATCGTGCAGGCGCCAGCCCCGGCGAAGGCCATCGCCCGCGGCAAGGCCAGCTTCGCCACGCTCGCCCATGTGGTCGTGTCCAAGTTCGACCATCATCTCCCGCTCTATCGGCAGGCCGAGATGATGGCAGCGCAGCGCCTCGACATCGATCGCTCGACGCTGGCCGGGTGGGCAGGACAAGCCGCGCATTTACTCGATCCGATCGTTTCCCGGATCCGCGAGGAAGGCCTCAAGGCCGCCAAGATCCACAGCGACGATACGCCCGTGCCGATGCTGGTGCCCGGCAAGGGCAAGACCGCACAGGGACGGCTATGGACCTATGTCGTCGATAATCGGGCCAGCGGATCAACCGCTCCGGCGCTGGTGTGGTACAAGTTCACGCCCGACCGTAGCGGTATCCATCCGCAAACCGAACTGAAGGCCTTCGCGGGTCTCCTCCAGGCCGATGGCTATGCCGGTTACGAGAAGCTCTATGCCGGCAACCGGATCAAGGAAGTGGCATGCTGGGCGCACTTCCGGCGCAAGATATTCGAGAACCACCAGACCAGTCCGACACCGCTGACCACCGATCTGCTTGAGCGGATCGCGGCGCTCTACCGGCTTGAGGACGAGGTGCGGGGACAACCGCCCGATATGCGTCGGCAACGGCGGCAGGAAAAAGCCAGGCCACTGGTCGACGATCTGCGCGCGGCCATCGACGATGCCTTGCGCCGCCTGTCGCCCAAGTCGGCGATGGCCAAGGCGCTCGCCTATGGTCGCAAGCGCTGGATTGCGCTCACGCGCTACCTCGATGACGGCCTGGCCGAGATCGACAATAACGTCGCCGAACGCGCGATGCGCAGCGTCGCGATCGGCCGCAAGAATTGGCTATTCGCAGGATCGAAGGCTGGCGGTGAACGCGCCGCCGCCATCTACTCGGTCATCGAGACGGCAAAGCTCAATGGCATCGAGCCGCAGGCCTATATCGCCGATGTCATCGCAAAGATTGCGGGCGGATGGCCAGCCGCTCGCTGGGACGAGCTCATGCCCTGGCACTGGACTTCCAGCCAGCAGCCGCTGATCGCAGAGGCCGCCTAACCGGCGGCCTTCAGGCCACGCTTACGAAGTTGCGCGGCGCCATGATGTTTCCAATGGCTTGTGCTGCCGGGCCACTTGGCCACAGATTTATCAGGCATTCGTTCCGGCGGTGATCGACCATAAGCTGTAAGCGGTCTACTCGGGCTACGGCGGTCCACGGTATTGGTTTGCGACGGCGTTTGCAGGATGATCGCTGGCCAGCCTGGTCAGCGTGGCATGCCGGTTGATGCTGGCATCTTGCAGTTCTCGATGAGCGTGGGGATCACTGCCCAGTCGTCGCCACTTTCGTCGGAGCCTGCTAAGAGGGCCTTCTTGCGACTGAGAAGCAGCGGACCGATCGACCGCTCGAAGGTGTTGGAAGCCAGCTTGACGCGACTGCCGTCGAGGAGCAGCGACAGCCCGGGCCAGACGATGGGCGCGTGGCGAATAGCAACGGCAGGATGGCTATTGGAACTGACGTGCCGGAGTCGGGCCTCGAGGTAGACGTACAGGTCATTGACGACGATCGTGCCGGTTCTGGCTGCTTGAAGGCGTCGCTATGGTTCCGGCAGATCGACGAAGGTGGATCGCGGTGGCCCCTGGCGATATGCAGTAACTGGCACTGATGGTCCTGCAGGATCTTACAAGATACCCAATCGGCGCGGTTCAACGGTTTCCGTGGTCGCTCCTGGTCGTCGGTGAAGATGATTGGGGGCACGACCGGATCGGTATGTCGCTGTATGCTAAGCAATGCGGGAAGGGGTGGTTTGCGTAGCCGTTGGCGACGGACGCGGCTCCGTAGCTGACGAGCATGCAGTTGCCTTGCCTGGCTGAACAGGATCGACTTGCATGACCTGTGGTATTTGTGGCGCCGCACAGTGCAGGGGATAACAGATTATCCAAGCATTTCGGGGAGGCTTCGCCAGTTTGTGATGGGTTCACTCGTTCTCATCGAAGGCGTTTCTGACGCTTCTACTGCTGAGTGCCGACGTGGCCAAGCACCGTGCCTACGCAGTCGAGGCCGAGCATCTGGGGCCTTTCTACATCTGTTAGGACGTCTTTAACTGTCGCCTGTCTAAAGGACATCAGGATATTTCCCCGTCCCGAATTCTCAGCCAGGAAAAGCCCCACGCACCCACCGGTTGCGAGGGGCTTTTTCTTGAAGCTTTAAGCAATCAGTAACCATGCAACGTCTAGGGTCTGGTCGTCAGCTAGAGCGATAGCGACATCCCTTTTTATGACTAGGCCGCGATTATCCCCTACGCATCTCGAGCGCGGCCTTTCTTTCTCCGCAGAGCAAGGCTCGAAATCCTTTCAAGCATTAAAAGTTGAGCGGGCGACGCCTTCTCATGATCTTCCAGCCAAACGTCCTATCCGCCAGCTTGGCACACACGGACCGCAGCGGCGTACAGGCAAAAAACGCGTTTTCACAGTAGATTAATCAGAAAGCTCTATCACGCTTCCATGCCACTCATATCTCGCCTGCTGATCATACTCTTCGCGATCACTGCGCTTGCTGCGACGGCGCATGCAGCGGATGGAGACTCGCTGCCCCGACGCCCGACCAAATCCCCGGCGATCACAGCCTCTTTCCTCGATGGCATAGCGCCTGAGATTGCAACAAATGCAACTTCATCTCATGTTGCTTCCAAGGTAGAAGTCAAGCCAAAGCGGTCGCAGCCTCCTTTGCCCGGCGCAGATCCAATCGGTAGGATTATCGCACTTCGAACGGGGACGGAGTAACAATTCTTGCATGGGCACGGGAAGACGTGCCTTGGAACGCAGCTGCGTGAAGTGCCTTGGATTGGAGGCTTCTGACAAGGCCACCGTCATCAACGTGCGCAGCAAGGTGTCACATGTGGTTCGCAAGAGCACTGCGTACGTGTCGAAATGATGGGTCGCAACCAGACAGCGAGCCGCATCAAGGAGACGAGCTGTGCGCCAAGCGTGGCAGACGTCATTGCATGCTGCTGTTAAACAGAGCATATGCATCAACGTGTTAGGCTTTGGTCAATTCTCGAAAATTCTGCGACATTGGCAGCGTAATTCCCGGGCTTGCGGATTGAAGGCCCGAATACCGCAAGGCCACCGGGTCTATGCCATTGGTGATGTCCACGGTTGCGCAGATCTTCTGGCGGTTTTGCTCGAGCGCATCGATGCCGATGACTTCGCCCGCGAACCGGCGGAAACGACGGTCGTGTTCCTGGGTGACCTTATCGATCGCGGCCCGGACAGCGCGCGCGTGCTTGACATGGTTGCTGATTTGCAGACCCGCCGGAACGTCCGACTGATCGTCGGCAATCACGAAGAAATGTTTCTTGCAAGTTTTGGGTCCGGGCGCGTCCTGCGCCAGTTCCTCCAGCATGGAGGACGCGAGACAATCCTAAGCTACATGGAGGATGCCGATGCTTATGCCCGGCTGACCATCGAGGAGCTGCGCGAACAATTACCGAGACTTGTACCTGAGCGTCACCTGCAGCTGCTGCGATCCATGGACAATATCCTGATGATTGGCGACTATGTTTTCGTGCATGCCGGCATAAGGCCAGGGGTGCCGCTTGCGGAGCAGTCGGAGCAGGATCTGCGATGGATCCGCAAGGATTTCCTCGACGCGGACTTTGATCCGGGTTTCGTGGTCGTTCACGGCCATACCGTAGCGCCGGACGTCATTTCTGGTTCCTGCCGCATCGGTATCGATACGGGCGCCTACCTGCACGGGCGTCTGACTGCGATTGGGCTGGAGGGGGTGACCAGATGGTTTCTCCACGAAGAAAAGGCCATCGCTAGCCCGATGCCGGTCGTCAGCGCGTGACAGGCTTGGGGCTCTGGCGAGAACCAGTACCGTGACGAGAATGTTCCCGCCTCCGCTGTATTGAGCTATGGCATGCGTTTCGCCCAAACGGAAGTTTGCAGAACATATCCAGGGCATGCAAGCGCGCTGATGCGCAGTATACGTGGTCGCCCTTCATCATGGTGCGGATGGCCGTGGCCTCGCATGGAGAATGGCCAAAAGCGGCTCTGCTACCCCGCAGGGCGCCGGGCAACATGACCAGGAATGCGACGTCAAGCAGCTGGTGACCCTTTTTGCGCAATGGCAGCGCACAGTATGCCGGGCCGTTGACGATCGGGCCTGAAACGACAGTTACGCCAACGGCCACGACATCGCCATAAGGCGTCGCCTGGCATCAACCGCTCGACTGCAGGGACCATGCTGCAAAAGCGTAAGGGTGCAATTTCGGAACTACTCAGCTCGCGTAGGGTCGGGAGGCGGCGGACAGGGCAGGCCGTGAGCCAGCTATGGCCAGAGCACAGGCAATCAGCGTAAAGGCGCCAAGGCGGCATAGATGCGATCGCGCCGGAAATCAGGAACGAGATCGGGCAGCCAGCGACGCTTCTCAAAAATGCAGGTTCAGCAAGCAGGGAAATCCTTATCGCGATCCTGCCTCAAGGTTTATTTGATCGAGAGAAAGACGACGGGCATTCATGTAAAGCTCAAGATGGATGGTTAAGCTGCCGTTTTTGCTTGTTAATCTTTTCAGGTCCTGACGGCGGGTCGTCCTATCCCGGACGGCTGTCCGACGTCGGGATTTCAGCTCGATTGCGCCAGATCCCAAGCGAGGACATGACGCGGTATAGTCAAAAGTCCTTAGGGATAAAGCCTACCCGCTCCCCGGACCCGGCGTTAACCTTCATTCTGCACATTCCCTTAGGTCAGGCCGCAACTTGCGGCACACTTGTGAGGGGGATCAGATGAGCTTCTTAATGCCAGTGAACGCCATTCCGAGCACACCAGCCGATCGCGCGCTGCTCATGGACCTGTTCGCCCAGCCTGTGTCCGACGAGTACGGCGCGCGGGCAACCATGCAAGTGCCGGATCGCATGTACATTCATGTCGTTGCCAGCAATCAGCTCGAGCGCGCGGCCAAGGCGCGCCTGATCTTTTCACTCGGTCATCATGCCGAGGTCTACGAAGATGCCGACGAACTCATTGCCATGATGCCCGAGCAAGGGCTGGTCCTGCTGTGCGAAGACGGGACCGGGGCGGCGTGCCGATTGATGGAGATGATGGACAGCCAGGGCATCTGGCTTCCGGTCATCGCATTTGCCCGGACGCTGGACTGCGATGCCATAGTCGCGGGGATAAAGGCCGGAGTGGTGAACTATCTTGTCGGCGATGTATCGCGGGAAGAACTGCTTACGAAGTTGCACCATGGCTACGCAGAAGGCCAGGCGTGCCTTGCGGTCCGCCTGCGCCAGGCGGTCGCGCGGCGGGCGATCAAGGCCTTATCGAGGCGTGAGGCCGAAGTGCTGCGACTCGTGACAACGGGACTGTCGAACAAGGAGATCGCGCGGGAGCTCGATATCAGTCCGCGCACGGTTGAAATCCACCGCATGAAAATGATGACAAAACTGGGCGCCAAGACGTCCGCGCAAGCAATCCGAGTCGAGATCGAGGCTGCAGGGCTGAGCTGATCGCTGCGGGTGGCGGGTGGCGTCTGTCCTGCACGATGACTGCGTCTTCAGGGCGATCTGGCTATCGCCAGCGAGTGACGGCCCGGCAGCGGTTCCAGCCGCCCCTCAGATAATCGACGGTGTTGCGAGCCAATGCGAGGAACGCTCCAGATTCGACGTTTCTTTGAGGGTCTGGGTAATCGAGTTGCGGTAGTCTTGTCTGATTAAAGGTCTTCCATGCCACGGCGCCGAAGCCTTTGGTAGTCCTCGGCGAGCTGGAGAGGGCAGTATGACGCTGAATCGTCTGGCAGAAGCACGTGAAGCTTTGGCGATCCTCAACCAGTACTTCGATGATTTTTCCGAAGATTGTCGCTCGCCTGTCCGTGGTTCACCCGATTCAGCGGGAGGTCGGCAATTTCGCAAGCTTGCGAATGATTACCTGAGAAGCTGCATGCTACGAAAAGAGATATTGGGCGCAGAATTGTCGAGCGAGTATTGCTGGGCGATCCTGGTGGCGCTCTACCTGTCGCGCTGCGATTGTTCGCGCATGTGCGTGACCGACATTGTCTATTCCACGGGCATTCCCACTGCGACCGTTATTCGCTGGCTTGCCTTGCTCGGCTCGCGCAGGCTTGTCCTGCGTTCGCCCGATCGCAATGATGCGCGCAGGACGTGGATTGTCCTCAATGATTCAGCGGTGACGCTGATCGAGAAGTGCCTGGCCATGCAGGCTGCGGGATCGCTTCCAGGAAAGGTTGCTCACAGCTGACCTGGCGCGATTGCCCCTAGTTTCGCCGCATCGAGCGACGATAAACCAAACTTCTTACAGCACCTGTGATCCGCCCTGCAGCAGATAAGCTGTACTCCGTGCGCGCCTGCAGATTTCTGGTTCCAGTCCTGCTCTTGGGTGCCAGCCTGTGCGTCCCTGCTGGAAGCCTGGTTTCGCACGAAAATCTGTCGCGAGCCGCTGCCGAGAAGCAGGTGAACTGGCAAGAAATAATTCGATCAGGGTGACACCGGGTTGCGGGCACCTGTCACAACTATTCTGATCGAGCGAACACGAGCGATAGGCTAGGCGTTGCGCCGACTTTAGGCTGTGTGATCTGCTCGGTCCCGATCGTCCCAGGCACTGGACAAGGCGGCAGTTGCACGATCAGGCGGGACCGTTCGATCAAAGCTGGGTCCGCACGATCAACCATATCCCGTACCAGAGCACCATGGAGATGCCGAGTGGCAAAGTCAGACGCAACCATCCCCGCCATGTGCTCGATTTGCCTGCGGACCCGGTGCCTTGGCCACTGTGCCAGAACGGGTGGGCTGATCGCTGCATCTTACGTCTCCCGTCCTTCTCCAATCGGCTGGCGACGCCACCGCAACTTGCGGAGAGGACTTCTGTTCTTTTGACCCAGACGCACGAACTTCAAGATTGTCCGCCCTTTGCGAGAGAACTCGTGTCTGGACCGGGCAGCTATCCTTAAAGTGCAGGCGCCGAAGGGGACGATAGTGTGCAATCACCTGTTAGCCAATACGCACAAGTCCGTGTGTTGCGACCGCCGCATCCTTTCGAACCAGGTGTTCCGAGGTGCTGCCAAACCTGCGCCCTACGGGATACCGCTGTTGATCCGGGCCGTGGATCTGGCAGGGGATCAGGTCCGGAATGTGCAGTGGCAGCTTGTCGATCACCCCGTCGATCACGTGCCTTTTGCCAGGCGGTCGCCTCTAGTAGTCCGGCCGCAGCACCCGTCAGAATATTAGTGAGAGTGTTGTTGCGGGCCACTCGGCGGCGTGAAAGGGCAACTTATCCGATCACCGCTGCTCCGCCCGACAGCTTTTCAGGCCTTCCGCTGTCGAGCCGCTTTGGGAAAGGCAAGCGCAAGCATTTAGATCGTGAGGCGCGGTAAGCGCTGTGGAGGGAGGGCGGCACGGTTGCTTGCTGTTGGTTGTGCCGCCGGTGTCAAGATCGCCTGCCTGTGCGGGCCACCCTCCAAACTCGATGATGTCGTACGTCTGCGGCAATTCTGTCGGTCACCCAGATAGCGTTAATCTTTTCTGCAATGTCTGGCCTTGTAACACTTTGTACAGCGTCAAGTTTGTTCGGGGCAGCAAACTTAGGGCCTTAATGTGGCCAGGCTATAACACCTCGTGTTTGCCGGGAAGGGCCAGCAATCATTTTCGTGGCCCTTTGCAGTCTACCAACTCACGCGAAATCAGACACGGGGGGTCTGGACATGATCAGGCAAACAGTGCGCAGGGGTGGCACGTTCGTCATCTGTGCTCTTCTGGCTCTTTCAGCATTTGCAGCGTTCGGCATGTCACAGATTCGCTTGGGCGGACCTTTGCACGAGAGGCAGAAACTGACCGGCGAGTACCTCGCAGATATCCTGCCTCCACCGCAGTATGTCATCGAACCCATGCTGGAAGTCACCAGGATCGTGCAGGATCCCGCATCGCTTGACCTGCGCCGCCACCGGCTTGCCGAGCTTGAAAGGGTCTATCACGACCGCTCGCGATACTGGGCGGCCAGCGAGCTTGATGGCGATCTCAAGCAGCGTCATGAGAAAGACGCTATGATGCAGGCGGACCGCTTCTGGCAACTTGTCGACACGGAACTGCTGCCTGCGGTCGAGCGGGGCGACATGGAAGCTGCAGCAAGGGTCTATCGCAAGGCTGACGCATTTTTGATGCACATCGCACTGCCATCCAGGCCTTGTCCCAGGAAAGCATCCGCCGCAACGCCCTTGCTGAAGAGGAAGCACTGGGAACGGTGCAGACTGTCCTTGGCCTGCTTGGCCTGGTTGCCCTGAGCGCAATGGCCCTGGTCGGCTTTGGCCTGCACAGGCTCATGTCGAGTGCGCTCGACCCGATGCTTGCAGCGGCGCGGACGATGCGCACCATGGCCGAAGGCGATCTGGAAGCGGGACGCTCCCAGCTTCACCGCGACGACGAGGTGGGCGACATGACCCGTGCTATCGAGAGTTTCCGAATTGCAGCCCAGCACCAGCGAGCGGTGGAGGCAGAAGTGCGCAAAGTCGTTGCGAGTGTTTCATGCGGTCTGGACGCGCTGGCGAGAGGAGACTTTGACCATCGGCTTCGCGAAGCCTTTGCCCCGGAGTTCGAGAGCTTGCGCAGTACATTCAACGTGAGCCTTGAAACTTTGGGGAAAGTTGTCGGAGAAGTGTCCAGCTCGGCAGGCCGGGTCGCGATCGCGGCAGAGCAGATCGGTGCGGCATCGAGCGACCTTGCGCATAGAAATGTGGCGCAGGCAGGCAGCGTCGAGGGCAACCTCGAAGCACTTGGAAATGTCCTTGCAATGCTGGAGACAAGCGAAAGCCTGGCTGGCGAGATCCGGCTGAACGTATCGCGGGCGCACGAAGAGGCGGTGCAGGGCGGCACTGTCGCCGCCGAGGCCGTCGATGCTGTTCATGCCCTGGAAAAGTCCTCCAGCGACATCGAGAAGATCGTGAGCCTGATCGACGGAATTGCCTTCCAGACGAATCTCCTCGCGCTCAATGCTGGCGTGGAAGCAGCCCGCGCGGGCGAGGCCGGCAGGGGCTTTGCTGTCGTTGCCAGCGAGGTCAGGTCTCTGGCGCAACGTGCAGGCGATGCTGCTGCCGACATCAGGACCGTGATTGCCGCTTCAGGCGACGAGATTCGCTCCTGCGTGCTCCTGGTCGGCCAAACCGGCGCGGCGCTCGGGCGGATCGTGGCAGGCATGGGCATGGTGGCTGAAAATGTCCGGACGATTGTTGCCAGCATGGGGGAGCAGACGCATTCGCTTGGCACTGTAAAGTGCGCGTCTCAGGCGATTGCCGAGGTGACGCAGCATAATGCAGCCATGGCCGAGCAATCAGACGCGGCAGCCAGGGCCCTCATCAGGGAGGCGCAGGACCTGGACGGGCTCGTTCGCCGTTTGCGCAGCCACCCTGCGGCCGTCAGCGCGTCTGCGCCGCTTCTGCAGGCTGCGTGATAACGCCAGGACGAACGCAACGTTCTTCACGGCTTGCCGGAGTGGGCTCCTGGGCACTGCGCGGGCGCGTGTCTCTACCGGAAGAACGTGCCGACCGGGCTTGCCGAGGGAGGCGCCGCTTCAGCCACAGGACGGTTCGGGGTGGCCGTGTCGCGCGCATCGGAAAAGCTGCCGGGCAAGATGGATGAGACGAACCTGCAGAGCGCTTCGGCTTCAACTTCCTTGCCTTCGATCGTGAGGCGCAAGGTGCAGTCCTCGATTTGCCTGGTTACCGCGCGCTGGACAGCAACAGGCTGGTCGCGGACGGCTGCAAACGCGAGCTTGAGAAGCTCCGTATCGAATTGTCCGGCATTGCGTTTCGTTTGACGGCTCACAGGGTGGCTCCTTCCAGAATGTGTCATGGCAGAGCCGCGAGAGGAACACGAAAGAGGCGACATATCTGAGTTTGCTGGCTAGCACCCGGTGCGCAGTTGGGCAGAGACCAATTCCAGTTCCTGCAGATCTTACGTCAGGAAGCAATGCTTTTGAAGCCCCGCATCAAGGCCGCGGACTTCGACACGGTTCGTTACTGGCGGTGCTCGTTCCTGTGATATGCCGCGAGACGTCGCGGCATGCCTCTCCGAGCCAGCCGCGCGACTCTTGCATCGCCCGAAACCAGCAAATGCGCCTCGGCAAGACTGCAGTGCCATTCGAGAATCCCGACAGGCCGCTTGCCCGGCCTGCGCCAGGAATCAGGGACATGGACGCGTCCTCAACCTGTTCTTGGTCCGGGATCCGGTCTTTGCGCCCTGCAACGACAAGACTGCTACGCTGGGTGGATCGTGCTGGGCAGATCGAGCTTGGTGCTGGGGTCCTGCATCAGCAGAACAGGGTCTGATTGGCCTCGAGGACTCGGGCCTGATGGACCATCAGCATGGCGTACGTCCGACCCGCGGCCGTATGGATGATGGCTGGTTGCAGATCGATCTGGATTGTTCCCTGATTTGCCAAACGCGCCTCGCAATAGAGACCTTTGAGGCCTTCTGCTGCAAGGAAGACAGCCTGATCGTAATAGGCAAGGTGGCTCCTCAGCAGGGAAACAGCAATTGTTGCCCGCGTTTGGTCAATCTGCAATTGTTCGAACAATCGCAGCCGCAGCTTTTCGTCAAGATGAGCGCCTTGCCGCAGCACCTTATGGAGCTTTGTCCGCAAGACGCCCAGCCGGTCGGCCATGTGGGCCAGAGGAATGACCTGGCGAGTCAGCTCGCAGTTGATCAGCCGCTTGTAGGCTGTCTGCTCGGTATCAGCAGTGCCTTGTCCAGCGCGGTCTCCATCGCTCCCGCTGGCATACCTCTGGTTGAAAACGGTGACTGGCGTAATGGCCCCATCCAGCATAGCAGCGTTCCCCTTTGCCTGCATGGCACCACAGGCAGTCTTGCCCGGTCAACTTTATAATCCGTGCCTTTCGCGTGAAGGTCGGGGCAGAAGGTCCCGAGCCAAGTCCTGCTCGCTGCGTTCTGTCACAGGCCCTGTTTCGTGCGCGCGCTCAGACCCTAGGCGACGCTGGAAGGTCATGGCAGTGCCCAAGCGATCGGTGACTTTCGAGAGCAGCCATGTGCCATGAATGCAGGGGAGGGGCGTGTCAGTCCAGATTGGGCCGGAGCCAGCGCTCCATGACGGACACGTCCCAGCCGCGTCGGCCGGCATAGTCTTCGAGCTGGTCGCGGCCGATGGTCGCGACACCGAAGTACTGGCTTTCGGGGTGGGAGAAGTAGAAGCCCGATACCGCCGAGGTCGGCAGCATCGCCTGCGATTCGGTCAGCGTGATGCCTGCCGTGTTGGTGGCATCGAGCAGGTCGAACAGGATCGGCTTGAGCGTGTGGTCCGGACAGGCAGGATAGCCGGGCGCCGGGCGGATGCCGCGGTACTGCTCGCGGATGAGTGCTTCGTTGGTCAGCTGCTCGCCTGGGGCATAGGCCCACAGCGTGGTGCGGACGTACTGGTGCAGGCGTTCGGCAAAGGCTTCGGCAAAGCGGTCGGCCAGGGCCTTCAGCAGGATGTCCGAATAGTCGTCGTTGTCGGTCTTGAAGCGGGCGAGGTGTTCGTCGATGCCGTGGATTCCGACGGCGAAACCACCGATCCAGTCGCCCGCAGGGTCGATGAAATCTGCCAGGCAGAAGTTGGCCCTCCCCTGTCCATTTGGGCCGCGGCTCTTGATGAACTGCTGGCGCAGGAACGGCAGGCGCACCGAGAGCTCGTCGTCGTTCGGGTGCAGGATGACGTCGTCACCGTGCCGGGCGCAGGGCCAGAACTGGGCGACGCCCTTGGCCGTCAGCCACTTCTCGGCGATGATCTTTTCAAGCATCGCGCGGGCGTCGGCATAGAGATTGCGCGCGCTTTCGCCAACCACTTCATCTTCAAGAATCGCAGGATAGGTGCCTGCCAGTTCCCAAGAGCGGAAGAACGGCGTCCAGTCGAAGCATTCGACCAGATCCTTGAGATCCCAGTCTTCGAAGACGTGGCGACCGGGCTGTTCGGGCGGCGGGGCCTTTTCCGAGAAGTCCGGCGCGAAGGCATTCAGGCGCGCGTCTTCGAGGCTGAGCAGCTTCGAGGCACCCTTGCCTGCACGCGCATCGCGGACATGCTGGTAATCGGCGGCAGTGGCCTTGATGAAGCCTTGGGCCTGCGTATCGGACAAGAGCTGCGAAGCGACGCCCACGGCGCGGCTGGCGTCAAGCACGTGGACGACCGGGCCGTCGTAGGCCGGATCGATGCGCAGCGCGGTGTGGACCTTGCTGGTCGTCGCGCCGCCAATCAGCAGCGGAATGGTCATCCCGGCACGCTGCATTTCCTCCGCCACGGTGACCATCTCGTCGAGCGAAGGCGTGATCAGGCCGGACAGCCCGATCATGTCGACCTGTTCCTTCTGCGCAACGTCGAGGATCGTCGCCCACGGCACCATCACGCCCAGGTCGATCACTTCATAGCCGTTGCACTGCAGGACCACGCCGACGATGTTCTTGCCGATGTCGTGAACGTCCCCCTTGACGGTGGCCATGATGATCCGGCCTTTCGCCTTGGCGCCCTCTTCCTTCTCCGCCTCGATGAACGGGATCAGGTGGGCAACCGCCTTCTTCATTACGCGGGCCGATTTCACCACCTGCGGCAGGAACATTTTCCCTGAACCGAACAGGTCGCCGACCGTGTTCATGCCTTCCATCAGCGGGCCTTCGATCACTTCGATCGGGCGACCGCCCCGCGCAGCGATGGCAGCGCGGGCTTCTTCAGTATCCTCGACGACGAAAGCGTCGATACCTTTGACCAGCGCGTGTTCGAGGCGGCGGACGACGTCCCAGCCGCGCCATTCCTCGGCTTCCTTTTCGGCGACCTTGTCCTTGCCCTTGTAGCTTTCGGCAAGCTCGATCAGGCGCTCGGTCGCGGTCTGATCACCGCCTGCGGCAGGCGCGCGGTTGAGCACCACGTCCTCGCAAGCCTCGCGTAGGACGGGGTCGATCTGGTCGTAGATGTCGAGCTGGCCGGCGTTGACGATGGCCATGTCCATGCCAGCCGGAATGGCGTGGTAGAGGAACACCGAGTGCATGGCGCGGCGCACCGTCTCGTTGCCGCGGAAGCTGAACGAGAGGTTGGACAAGCCGCCCGAGATGTGGACGTGCGGGCAGCGCGCCTTGATCTCGCGCGTGGCTTCGATGAAATCGAGCCCGTAGTTGTCATGCTCCTCGATGCCGGTAGCGACGGCAAAGACGTTGGGATCGAAAATGATGTCTTCAGGCGGGAAGCCGATGCCGGTCAGCAGCTTGTAGGCGCGTTCGCAGATCTCGACCTTGCGGTCCTTCGTGTCTGCCTGGCCCCTCTCGTCGAAGGCCATGACGACGACGGCGGCGCCATAATCCATGCACAGGCGGGCGTGGTGGAGGAAGGCGTCCTCGCCCTCCTTCATGCTGATCGAATTGACGATCGGCTTGCCCGAAACGCACTTGAGACCGGCTTCGATGACTTCCCACTTCGAGCTGTCGATCATCACCGGCACGCGCGCGATGTCGGGCTCCGCAGCGATCAGCTTGAGGAACGTGGTCATGGCCTCGACAGCGTCGAGCAGGCCCTCGTCCATGTTGACGTCGATCACCTGCGCGCCGTTCTCGACCTGCTGCCGCGCGACTTCGACGGCCTTGGCGTAGTCGCCGGCAAGGATAAGCTTCTTGAATGCGGCCGAGCCGGTAACGTTGGTGCGCTCGCCGACGTTGACGAAGCGCGAGCCGGTAAATGTATCGGTCATGGAAATCAGGCAGCCATTACAAAAGGTTCAAGCCCGGCGAGTCGGGTAACGGTGGCAGGCACGGCCATCTTGCGGGGCGGCAGGGCTCGCACCGCCTGCGCCATCGCCGCGATGTGAGCCGGAGTGGAGCCGCAGCACCCGCCCAGCACGTTGACCTGTCCATGGTCGGCCCATTCCTTGACGAGGCCCGCCGTGGTCTGCGGCATCTCGTCATATTCGCCGAGCTCGTTCGGCAGGCCGGCGTTGGGATAGACCATGATCAGCGTGTCGGCGATTTCCGACAGCGCCTTCACGTGCGGGCGCAGCTGGGTGGCGCCGAACGAGCAGTTGAGGCCAATGGTGAGCGGCTTGGCATGGCGGATCGCGTACCAGAATGCCTCGACCGTGTGGCCCGAAAGGTTGCGGCCCGAAAGGTCGGTCAGCGTCATCGACATCATGATCGGGATCTCGCGACCGAGTTCCTTCTCGACCTGGCGCACCGACATGACGCCGGCCTTGGCGTTGAGGGTATCGAACACCGTCTCGATCAGGATGAAGTCCGCGCCGCCTTCGACAAGGGCATGGACCTGCTCGGCATAGACGTCGACGAGGTGGTCCCAGTCGATCTCGCGGAAGCCGGGATCGTTGACGTCGGGGCTGAGCGAGAGGGTCTTGTTCGTGGGGCCGATGGCACCGGCGACGAAACGGGGGCGCTTTATACCCTTTTCGGCATCCTGTGCAGTGAACTCATCGGCCACGCGGCGGGCGAGCCTTGCCGATTCCACGTTGATCTCGCGCACCAGATGTTCGGCGGCATAGTCAGCCTGGCTGATGCGGTTGGCGCTGAAGGTGTTGGTCTCGGCAATGTCGGCCCCGGCTTCGAAATAGGCGCGGTGGATCGATTCCGGCACTTGCGGAGCGGTCAGCGCCAGGATGTCGTTGTTGCCCTTCTGGTCCTTGGCCAGGCCCAGCGTCCCGGCGTAGTCGGCTTCGGACAGCTTGAAGTTCTGGATCTCGGTGCCGAACGCGCCATCGGTGATCAGGATACGCTTGGCAGCCTGCTCAAGGAAAGCGGTGCGGGCGGCGGAAGGAAGCAAGGTCACGCGGCTTTCTCCAGCGCTGGAGCCTTGGGGCGAAGGCCAAGCAGGTGGCAGATCGCGTAGGACAGTTCGGCGCGGTTGAGGGTGTAGAAGTGGAAATCGCGCACGCCGCCGGCATAGAGGCGACGGCAGAATTCGGCAGCGATGGTCGCGGCGACAAGCTGGCGCGAGGCGGGATGGGTGTCCAGCCCTTCGAACAGTCCATCCATCCAGGCCGGGATCGCCGCGCCACAGGCCGCGGCAAACTTGCGCGTCTGGGCGACGTTGGAGACCGGGAGGATACCGGGCAGCACCGGTGCGTCGATGCCCGCTGCTGCCAGTTTGTCGCGGAAGCGAAAGAAGGTTTCGGGCTCAAAGAAGAACTGGCTGATCGCGCGGGTGGCACCGGCATCAAGCTTGCGCTTGAGGTTGTCGATGTCGGCTTGGCTGCTCGGCGAATCCGGGTGCGATTCCGGATAGGCGGCCACCGAAATCTCGAACGGAGCGATCTGCTTCAGGCCGGCCACCAGTTCGGCAGCGTTGGCATAGCCGTCCGAGTGCGGCGTGAACGGCACGCCGGGTGCGCCCATGTCGCCACGCAGGGCCACGATGTGGCGCACGCCCGCTTCCCAGTAGCTTTCGGCGACTTCGCGGATCTCGGCCTTGCTGGCATCGACGCAGGTCAGGTGCGCGGCAGCGGGAAGGCGGGCTTCCCTGATGATGCGGGCGACAGTGCCGTGGGTGCGGTCCCGGGTGGAGCCGCCCGCGCCGTAGGTGACCGAGACGAACTTCGGCTGCAGCGGCCCCAGCGTTTCGACCACGTCCCACAGTTGTGCCATCAGCGCGTCGGTCTTCGGTGGGAAGAATTCGAACGACACATTGATGTCGCCTGGCAGCCCGGCGAAGAGCGGGGTGTCGAGCGCAGTGCGGGCTTCGCGCAACTTGTCGTAGGTGGGTTGATCGTAGCTGGCGTTCATGGGGCTTTCCGGCTTTGCCGTGGTTCAAGTTGCGCCACGCTGTCTTCCCGGCGCGTGCCGGTCCAGAGCTTGACGACGAGTTCATGACCCGCGAGCGCGCGGGTTTCGTGGGGCACGAAACCGGCATCGCGCAGCATCGCCTCGATCTGGGCATCGGAGAAGCCGAGGCGCGCGTGGGCGTGGGTCTGGCGCAGGTCTTCGCGATCGTGCGCGGCGAAATCGACGATGGCGATGCGGCCGCCCGGCGCGGTGACGCGGGCAGCGCCCGCCAGCACGGCTTCGGGTGCCTGGGCATAGTGCAGGACCTGGTGGAACAGCACCGTGTCGAAGCTGCGCGCGGCGAACGGGATCTGCGCGAAATCGCCTTGCACCAGCTCGACACTGTCGGCGCGCAAGTGCTGGAGCCGGGCGCGGGCAATGCGCAGCATGTCGTGGCTCTTGTCGAAGGCGACGACGTGGCTGGCATGCGGTGCCAGCAGTTCGGCGATGCGGCCGGTGCCGGTCCCGACATCGAGCACGCGGCCCAATCTGCCTTGGGATGGCGTTGCCTCGCCTGCAAGATCGAGCAGCATCTCGGTCAGCGCGGCTTCTACCGGGCCATCTTCGATATGGAGCGAGCGCAACTCGTCCCACTCTTCGGCATGGCGCGAAAACCAGTCGAGAGCGTGGGATTCGCGCGAGGCGCGGATCGCGTCGAGGTGCTGGCGGTCTTCGGCGCAGCGACGGCCGAAGGCGGTGTCCTCGTGCTCGGCCACGGCGAGCAGCCGTGCGATCGCAGCGGCCAGCGGTCTGTCCGAGCTTTCCGAGATCGAGCTGCGCAGGAACACCCAGGCGCCTTCCTTGCGACGCTCGGCCAAGCCCGAATCGCACAGGATCTTGATATGGCGCGACACGCGCGGCTGGCTTTGCCCCAGCACTTGCGCGACTTCGCCCACCGCCAGCTCCATGCTGGCAAGGAGGCGCAGGATGCGCAGGCGCGTCGGGTCGTCGAGCGCGCGAATGGCATTTTCAAGGTTCATGTGGGGCTTCATATAAAGAAACCTTTATGCCTGTCAATTGATATAAGGTTTTTGTTATATCAATTGTTATAGTTTTTCCAGTGCCTGCCTATTTTGCGCACAGGATGCATTTGCCTTAGCCTCTGGCCACTTATAGAACAGCCTCGTTCGGCTTCACGCCGGGCGGAGTTCCGTCCGCGAACAGCCCAGAAACAGCCCAGAGAGGGAATTCGATGAAGAAGTACGCAAGCCTCGCGATCGTCGCCTCAGCAGCCCTTGCCCTTTCGGCATGCGGCAAGTCCGACGATGCATCCGAAGCAGCTGCCGAGGACACGGTGGAAATGCCCGCAGACGAACTGCCGGCAATGGAGCCTTCGGCTGCAGCGGCTCCGATGGCACCTGTGGTTGATGCTTCGGCAGCAGCGGATGCCGAAGCCAACGCCGTGCGCGATACTGCCAACAATGCGGCAGCGGTGGCAGCCGCGGCACAGGCTGCGGCTGATGAAGGCGAAGATCCGCAGACCCCGGCGCAGTAAAGACACAAGCGGGCGACGCGCTCACGCGCCGCCCGCAACCTTAGCCCCCGCAACCTTAGCCATGGCGACGCCCCGCGACAAATTCCGCATATTCGCCATCGCTGCACTGGTCGGCCTTGTCAGTGCGTGCGGTCCAGGCGAGGACGAGAAGCCCGGCGGCGTATCGCGGGATGACGCAAAGGCACTGGATGCTGCGGCCGAGATGCTCGATGCCCGCGCGCAGCCTGCCCTGCCGGAAGCCACGGTTCCCGTTCAGGAAGCGCCCATGCCGTCCGCAAGATGACTGCGCAGACGCGCCACGAGCCACAGCCTGATTGCGCCGGCGAGCCCTGGCGCCACTTCCACCCTGATCCTCTCGGCATCGATCCGCGCAACCAGCGCATTGATCGGCATGCCCTCGGCGGCAGCAGCTTCGCGCAGCATGTCCCAGAACATCGGCTCGAGGCTGATCGAAGTCTTGTGTCCGGCAATCTCGACCGAGCGCTTTGCCGGCGGGTGGTACGGGTTGGTCATGCGCCAGGGATAGGAATTATTGGGGGTGGCCCGCAACCCGCCTCGCTCCTCCCCCTGCATGATGGCAAGAGGCTACGAAGCACTGAGCGAGAAGGAGCAGGAGTCCGACAACTTTCTGCAGTTATTAGCCTCTGGCAGAAAAGTAAGCCGAAGTCATAAAGCTGGTCATAAAAAGCGACGATCAGTCGCACATGTCTACGCACCCAAGCGAACAACCGACACATCCCCTATCACGATGGAAGCCTCTCCTTTTACCTCGGAGAACAGCTACCAGAACGATGAGCCCAATGACAATGAGTCACCATGGAACTGTCACCCCTCCGATGCCGACTGACGATTGAGCGTGGTCCGTGCGGCTCGGCATCTGGCTCAAGCTTGCGGAAGGGGCAAGCCCCGGAACCAAGCTCGGCGCGTGCATCCTCAGTGCAATGGGAGCGGCCGCTCGTATCAACTGCTCACTCTTAGGATTGGCGCATCGTTCGCCCATTTGAACGGATTTACCGGGCCGCTCGGCTCACGTTAGTTCAGTTCGACCAAGACTACCTTCGTTGACAGCGTTGCGGCGGTTTGCGCCAATGGTGTTTACCTCGACCAGTCTACGAACACGCTGGCGATGAGTGCGATCACGCTATTGGTGTTCATTGCGCTCACGGTCCTGCTTTTGACGCACCCGACAGAGCGTCTCTGACGGCGTTCAACAGATCCCTCACAAGGAGAGAGGCGGCGATTGCAGCTCGTTGGCTCCTGATCCTGATCAGCAGGAGCAGTGTGCGCCAACGGATGGACGCAGGTGCACTGGCAGCCTTGGCGCCGAAAAGACGCCATCCATGCACCAAGGGCGAGGCAGCAACCGTCAAGCAGTAGAGCAGCCCGCCAGATCGGCCCGCACCATGAAAACGGTGGAAGGCGTGCGTTTCCCGTGCGACGCGCGCCCACCGTGCGCGCAGGCGCTTCACGTCATCTAGTGCGACATGCATGACGGCAAGGTCGGATGAGAACGTCGGCAGATAGCCCATGGATCGCGCACGTATACACCAATCGCGATCCTCCGAGAGGCCCGTCCTGAAGTCACCAACGCGAAAAAACGTCTCTCGCGATGTCAACAGATTGCCGGAAAGCAGAAGGCCATCAAGGCGGAAGCTGCGCGCGACATCAAAGCCGTACAGTAGGTCGAAGAGCTGCGCCGGATTGATCTTATCGGCAGGTAGCGAGCCTACTGATACCTCGACAGGACCGCCGACAACCGCACCAGGTGTAGCAAGCAGTCGCTCGGCCACGCTTAGCCAATCAGGCTCGGGAAGACAGTCGCAATCGAGAAAGGCGATCAAATCACCTCGCGCCGCGCGCGCGCCAGCGTTACGTGCAGGTCCTGCTCCTACAATAGGTGCTTCGACAAAGGTTATGTCCAGCTGATTGAACCGGGCAGTGACGACTTTGACGCCGTCAACGCCACAAGCTGAGCGATTGTCGACGACGATGACCTCAAACGATGGCGTAGCGTCAAGGCGGGTAAGCGCCGCGAGGGTGCAAGAGAGACCCACGGAATCGTCCCTATGCGGGATGATGATGCTGAAGCGCGGCGGTGTCACGCCCGCTGCCAGATGTAGTCTCGGCGTTTGCGCCAGTTGCGCCAGCGCCGCTTCAGCCGCTCATATCGCGTCCGCCATTTGCCATCACGCAGGCTGGTCCGGTCGATTGCAAGGCTGGCGCCATCAATATGACGGCTGACGTAAAAGTTAGGGACTGCCTGAATGTTCGCCATAGGCAGATGGAATGTCGGGCACGCCGCTGCAGCTTGCGGCGGTACGATCCAGGGCCACTCGCCTGAGGGCGTTCTGCCGGCACGATGTTCCAGCTGTGCAAAAGTAACGTACTGATCACTGACGCTGTGGTGATCTGCAATGGTGATCCGGGCTTGCCTGAAACTGTCGAGCACAGCCTGGTTCAGTTCAGTTAGCGTGTGATCCTTCCAGAGAGAGCGCTCTTGCTTATCGGGACTGAAGCCGAAGGCGCGTGCGATGGTGTCAAGCAGATCATAGCGCGTTGGATCGATGAAATTGCGCGATGCGATTTCCGTCGCGACGTAATGCCCACTGAACGGTGCGCAGGGATAGTCGATGCCGCCGATGGTCAGCACCATATTGGTGACGACCGGCACCCCATACCATCGTAGCCCAAGGTCGCTCAGGCCCGGAAAGCTGTTGTGATGAATTGGTACTTCATGCCTGAGGTCCGACGGGATGTTGTAGGCATGTCGCACGCCATCTGCCGTCCGCATGATAAGCGGCAACAGGTCGAAGTTGGTGGGTTGCGCCGGTGCGATCCAGCCAAGCCGCTGAGCGATCTGCGTAAGCTCAATATTCGCTCGATCTCCGATTACAGCACCATCATTCAGCATATAGCCTGCGTATCGAAAGATCTGCGCACTTTCGAATGTAGGCGGCATGGATGCAACGGTCGCGGGCGCGAAGATGGTGATCGCGGATCGCAGCTCGCCGCCGGAAAGGGACTGGCGCAGAGTCATCAGGGTTCGATCGACGACCTCATCACAATCCGTGATCGTCCGGCAATCATTGACCTGCAGGGATTTCCACGTGAGACGCCCCACGCATCGCGCATGATTGCGCCAGGCGACGCGGGCGCCGAACACCAGCTCGTCGGGACTATGCCAATAGGTTCCCTTCTGCCGAATGCTGCGACGAATATCGCGGATACGGAGATCGGCATCTGCTGAACTTTGCCCGGTTTCGGAAGCAAACTGACGGATGAAAGCAACGGCTTCCTCAATCCGTTCCGAGCGCGTAAGACGTCGTAACCGCCTGCGCACCGGATCGGATTGAACAAAGCGATCTGCCTCGTTCGTCACATCAGCCCGTCAAACATGCGCGCCTCATCGCGAAGTGGTCTGCGGTTGATGCCATAGACTGCTTCAAGCACTCGTGCTCGCGCCCTGCGATACTCGGGATGGCGCGAAGGTGTGTAGGCGTAGGAAGCCTTTGCATGACGCTTGTCGATGCCTTTGATCGATAGCCCGGGATAGGAGTTAGCCTCCGCCATCAGCTTGTGCCAAATCGGCGTATCCTCCAAGATCGAGAAGTCATTGAAACGGACACGATCAATGTAGCGCTCATTCCGGACGAGGAAATCGGCGGTCATGGAGAGGTCTTCGGCGGTTTCGCCCGGAAATCCCTGAAACATTGTGCAGCGCACGGAAATCCCAGCCTCGCTGGCATGACGAATGAAGGCTTCGTTGCCTTCAACAGATGAGCCCTTATCCATCAGGTCGAGCACATGCTGGCTGCCTGATTCAAGGCCAAAGCTGACCCGACGCATTCCGGCTCGAGCCGCAGCGCGTAGTTCATTTCTGGACAGGCCATTATCTTGCCGACGGTCGACATGGACGGTCCCGATCCACTGAGCGCCCGGTACGGCCGTCTGCACATGTTCGACCAGTCCACGCAAGAGATGTGGGTTTGAATTGAGCTTGAGGTCCAGAAAAAGGAAGTTGGTTGTGGCGCAGCGCCGCGACTGTTCCCGCATTTCATTGAGGACGGATTCGACGCTCCGTGTCCGGAACGTCCTGCCATTTGCAGAAACGACGTCCGAGCAGAACAGGCAGCGCCCCCACTGGCAACCGCGGCCAGTCATGATCGGCACGATCCGCACCGGATAGCGATCCCACGGGAAATCGGTGAAATCTGGAACCGAAGAGCGATCCAATTCTCTAAATGGCGGCGCGGCAGGCGTGCCCCGCCCGTCGCTCAGGGTGATGCCGGGAACCCCGGACATGTCCTGCTTGGCGAGGATGGCGGTGACGAGTTCGGGCGCGACAAGATCGGCCTCACCGCCGTAAATTGCGGTCAAGCCGGGAATGGTGCGCCACGCTTCAGTCGTACCCTTCAAGTTGAAGGCTGGGCCGCCCAATAGCACTGGAACGCTGCGCTCCTTCGCTAAGCGGCACAGCTCCACGACGGTTGCGTGATGCTGAAGATAGGCGGACAGCAACAGGATGTCTGGCCGCTGATCCAACGCGCGGCCAACTTCACGGATCACTGTTTCGTGGGGACGCCTGTGATACCAGTAAAACGCCGATCGCATGGCATTGCGGAACACGATGAGGCCTGGAGTCGTCGAGAGGTGCAGAGCCCGCATCCATTTATGATGCAACCGATCCGGCTTTTCGCGCGCTGCGGCTGGAACGTCGTACGCCAGCGGAACGAGCAGATCAACGCGATGCCCGGCATTTCGCAGCGATGCGACCAGCAACCCCACAGCAAGCGTCGGGAATGAAGCGAAATTGTTGAGATCGACGAGGAGAATGCGTTTGCCGTCATTCGAGGACAGGCGCTTCGCACCGCGTCTGGTCACTATGTCCGACAGCGTCACCTCCGCTCCAATGTGTAGGTGCAATGTCAGACAGGTATCTGATTCGCCGCGGTTTTGGAATACCTGGGCTCAGGACCCATTGATTGGCTGTGCTCCGCCGAGGCGTTCCTTGCCTTGGTTGACCGTGATGACTGGGCCGCAAGCTGGCAGGCAACGCACAAGTCGTTCCAGTTGCTCAACACCGTGGACTGGTGGGCGAAGGCCTCCGAGGGCGTGCGGGGCCGTGTCGGCAAGCCGATCACGCGCAGGCTCGAGAAGGTCGATTTCACGCCTGCACCGCCCAACGGCTATTGGACCGTAACCTTCAAGGCGCGCTACGCGAAGGCGGGGGACGTGACCGAGACCCTGCAAATGGCGTCGGAAGACGGCGGCTGGAAGGTGACTGCCATAACCGTCGAGTAAGCAGGCAAAGGCCCCGCCCTCTGCGTGAGGCGGGGCCTTTGCGCATCAGTACATGTGCTGGCCGCCGTTGAGCGACATGGTCGAGCCCGTGACGAAACCGCCCTCGTCCGCCGTGAGGAAGGCGACGCCACGAGCAATTTCCTCGGCGTGGCCGAGACGGCCCACCGGGATCTTGGCAACGATCTTTTCCAGCACCGGCGCCGGCACGGCGGCAACCATGTCGGTGTCGATGTAGCCCGGCGCGATTGCGTTGACGGTCACGCCGTACTTTGCGCCTTCCTGCGCCAGAGCCTTGGTGAAACCGTGGATGCCGGACTTCGCAGCGGCATAGTTGACCTGGCCGTACTGCCCGGCCTGGCCGTTGATCGAACCGATGTTGACGATGCGGCCCCAGCCGCGCTCGCGCATGCCGGGGAACGTGGCCTTGGCCATGTTGAAGCACCCGCCGAGGTTGATGCGCATCACCTCGTTCCAGTCATCGAAGCTCATCTTGTGGAGCACGCCATCGCGCGTGATGCCGGCATTGTTGACGACGATGTCGATCTCACCGACTTCGGCGGCGATCTGTGCGCAGCCCTTGATCGTGGCTTCATGATCGCCCACGTCAAAGCGGTAGGTGGGAATTCCGGTTTCCGCGGTGAAGGCGTGGGCCTTTTCCTCGTTTCCTGCATAGTTGGCGACAACCGTGCGCCCTTGCGCCTTTAGTGCCAGGCAGATCGCCTGACCGATTCCGCGCGTACCGCCGGTAACCACTGCAACTCGCGACATGCTTTACCCTCCATTGTTCCCTCTCGCGGGTAGGGTAGGTTCATGACGGAGATGCGACAAGTTGCCGAATACGTAAATGCTGCAAAAGAACGAGGAAACACAGCGCAGAATTGCTGCAGCAATGAAGCTAATAGTGTCAGATGCTGACCGCGATCAGAAGCGGAACTGCGTCCCGACATAGACGGCCTGATTGTCCTGCTTGCCATCGGTCAGCGGACGCAGGCGATCACGCTCGGGCGAGTAACGTACGCCCGCGGTGACGTTCAGATTCTTGGTCAGGCGATAGCTGCCGCCGAGGTCCAGTTGGTAATCACCCTGACCTTCAAGCGTACGCGGCGCGCGACCAGCCTGATCGCGGCCTTCGGCTTCGATCCGGGGCGCAAAGCGGCTGGGCGTCGACGTCGGGCCGGAAGCCTTGAACTTGGCCAAATCGGGCATCTCGATCCGCTGCAGGTCATGCAAAGGCGAAGGTGCGGCAGCTGGCGATGCGAAGCTGGCGTAGCCACGGGCCATGCCGAGGTTGAACGCCATCGGCGCGATGCGGACCGGCGAAGCCCCCGGCTGTGCCGTATCGGCCATTGCGGTGCGGACCGCGAAGTTCGACGAATTCAGCGCATCGACACGGACCGCAACGGTAACCGAGCGAGTCGGCCGGGTATCGGTGCCGGTGGGCGTGAAGCGGAAAAGCTTGCCGTTCTTGAGCGCACGAACGGTGATTTGCGAAGCAAGGCGTTCGTCAACCGAGGCCGGCGTGAAAGAACCGATGCCACCGCGTGCCGCAAGGCTGACGGGCGCCATGTCGAAACCGCTGGAGAAGGCGGAGGTGACCGTTGGCGAAAGGGCAAGACCCACCACGACCGCCAGCCCGAGCGTCACAGGCGCGCGCAGGCGGCGGCGCATCGCACCCTTACCTGCAGTCCTGTTGCCGTTGCCGACCATGATACGTCCGTTCTACCCCAACCCGGGCTGTGATCCGCCCCATTATGCGACCGAGAGCGGCTTGCCGTCATAACGACTCCGCGCACCACTCGGACTGTTCTACGCAATACCTCTAATGCGTGAAGGTTTCCAGTCCCACGCCAGATAGAAGTGGCGGCGAAAGACTCTTCCTTGCAAGGTGTGGCGCAATATCCACAGGTGCCTGGCAAGCGACTGCGCTTTGCCGCTGTGCAGGACATGTGATGTTCAGTCACGGTTCACGCGGGCCTTGACCATTTGGCCCCGCAATTCCGTGCCTCGTTCATCGTGCTTGCCGCATGGCGCGCGCCGGTGATAGAGGCTCTTTCGATCACGCGCGTTCACATGCGCGCAAACCTGCGGCAATGCCCGGAAACGGCATGCCCGCAAGCCAAGGACTGTTTCGTAGTGACCATGACCGTCAAGACCGCGCAGAGCACCCGCAAGCTGATTCTTCGTGGGCTGATGATCGGGACCATGGCCCTGGCTGTCACCGCCTGCGGCAAGAAGGAGCGCCCGCGGGCGGATCTCGCCGCCAGCCAGGTGACCACGATCGGCGTCAACGCCTACCTGTGGCGCGCAACGCTCGATGCGCTTTCGTTCATGCCTCTGCTGCAGACTGACAGCAACGGCGGCGTGATCGTGACCGATTGGTATGCCAACCCCAAGAACCCGGGCGAGCGCGTCAAGGTGACTGTCTCGATCGTCGACCAGGACTTGCGCGCCGATGCGCTGCGCGTTGCCGCCAGCCGTCAGGTCTCGCAGAACGGCCAGTGGATTGATGCCCCTGTCCAGGCCGCCACCGTGCAGAAGCTCGAAGACATCATCCTGAGCAAGGCGCGCGATCTGCGCCGCGCCGCAATCACGGGATAAGGCGCCGGTCCAGAGCAAAGGGCCGGCCTGATCTGCCGAGAGGCGAATCTTGCGTGTCGCGCCAGCGCTCCCTAGAGGAGCGCGCATGACCGAGAACACTGCTCCCGCCAGCTCTGCTCCTGAGCGCTTCGATCCCGCAATCGCCGACACCCGCTGGCAGCAGGTGTGGGACAGCCGCCAGTCGTTCCGCGCCGACGATTCCAGCACCAAACCCCGCAGCTACGTGCTGGAGATGTTTCCCTATCCCTCGGGCCGCATCCACATCGGCCACGTGCGCAATTACACGATGGGCGACGTACTGGCGCGCTACAAGCGGATGCGCGGATTCGAGGTGCTGCACCCGATGGGGTGGGACGCCTTCGGCATGCCGGCGGAAAACGCGGCGATGGAAAAGGGCGTCCACCCCGGTGGCTGGACGCGGGACAACATCGCCAACATGAAGGCGCAGCTGAAGCGCCTCGGCTTCGCGCTCGACTGGAGCCGCGAGATCGCGACCTGCGAGCCGGAGTATTACGGCCACGAACAGTCGCTCTTCCTCGATCTCTATGCGGCAGGCCTGGTCTATCGCAAGGAATCGACGGTCAACTGGGACCCGGTCGACATGACCGTGCTGGCCAACGAGCAGGTGATCGACGGACGCGGCTGGCGTTCGGGCGCTCTGGTCGAGAAGCGCAAGCTCAATCAGTGGTTCCTCAAGATCACCGACTTTGCCGACGAATTGCTCGAAGGCCTCTCGACGCTCGACAAGTGGCCCGAGAAGGTCCGCGTGATGCAGGAGAACTGGATCGGCAAGAGCCAGGGCCTGCAGTTCCGCTTCGACCTTTCCAATGGCGAGAGCGTGGAGGTCTACACCACGCGCCCCGACACTATCTTCGGCGCAAGCTTCGTTGCCGTCGCTGCGGACCATCCGATCGCGCAGGGCGTCGCGGCGGTAAACTGCGAAGCGGCCAATTTCATCGCGCTGTGCAAGAAGGGCGGCACCACCGCCGCCGAACTGGAAACGGCCGAGAAGCTGGGCTTCGACACCGGCATCGGCGCGAAGCACCCGCTGACGGGCAAGTACCTGCCGGTCTACATCGCCAACTTCGTGCTGATGGAATACGGCACCGGTGCGATCATGGCCGTGCCGGGGCACGACCAGCGCGACTTTGATTTCGCCACCAAGTACGGCCTGCCGATCCTGCGCGTGGTTGCCTCCGATCCGGCAGCTGCCGACAAGCCTTTTGCCGGTGAAGCCGAGGCGGGGGACGGCGTTCTCGTCAACTCTGACTTCCTCAATGGCATGAACGTCGTCGAGGCCAAGGCTGCGGTCATCGGCCGCGCACAGAGCGAAGGCTGGGGCGAAGGCAAGACGGTGTGGCGCCTGCGCGACTGGGGCGTCTCGCGCCAGCGCTATTGGGGAACGCCGATCCCGTTCGTGCACTGCGAGGTGTGTGGCGTTGTGCCGGTGCCCAAGAAGCAGCTGCCCGTGACCTTGCCCGAGGATGTCAGCTTCGACGTGCCCGGCAACCCGCTTGACCGGCATCCGACGTGGAAGCATGTCGATTGCCCGCAATGCGGCCATCCCGCCCGGCGCGAGACCGATACGCTCGACACTTTCGTCGATTCGTCGTGGTACTTCCTGCGCTTTGCCAGCCAGCCGGAAGATCGCCCGTTCGATCCCGAAGAAATCAACCGCTGGATGCCGGTGGAGCAGTACATCGGCGGGATCGAGCATGCGATCCTGCACTTGCTTTACGCGCGCTTCTGGACCCGTGCGCTCGCCCGCATCGGCAAGATCGAGGTGACAGAACCGTTCGGCAGCCTGTTCACCCAAGGCATGGTCACGCACGAGACATACGAGCGCCGGAATCCCGAGAATGGTCAGCCGGTGTTCTACTCGCCCACAGAAGTTGAACGCAGCAGTGATGGCGCAACGCTGAAAGCTGACGGTGCGCCGGTCGAGGTCGGCCGGGTCATCAAGATGTCCAAGTCCAAGAAGAACGTCGTGGACCCGGACGAGATCGTAGCAAAGTACGGTGCTGACGCGATCCGCTGGTTCATGCTGTCGGATTCTCCGCCCGAGCGCGACCTGCCGTGGTCGGAAGCCGGGATCGAGGGTTGCGCACGCTTCGTTCAGCGTTTGTGGCGCCTGTTCGGCCAGTACGACGCTGCCGCAGTGGGTGAAGACAAGGCGCTGGACCGCAAGGCGCACCAGACCGTCCACGCGGTTGCCTCCGACATCGAGGCATTGGGCTTCAACAAGGCCGTGGCGCGGATCTACGAACTGACCGGCGCGATTGAAAAGGCTGCGCCTTCGGCCAGCCGCTCCGCCGCGATCAGGAAGGTCCTGCTGCTCGTCGCGCCGATGATGCCGCATCTTGCCGAAGAAGCGCATGCGCGCTTCGGTACCGGCTTGATCGCCGACGAGGCCTGGCCCGAAGTCGATCCGGCATTGCTGGTCGATGATGAAGTCACCGTTGCCATCCAGGTCAAGGGCAAGCTTCGCGATACCCTGACTGTGGCCAAGGGGACGCCGAAGGAAGACCTCGAACGCCTTGCCCTCGCTTCCGAGAAAGTGCAGCGTGCACTTGAAGGGGCGGAAGTGAAGAAGGTGATCGTCGTGCCTGACCGTCTGGTGAATCTTGTCGCCTGAGCGCCTCGTCCGGATTCTCGCGCCGCTTGCGCTGCTCTCCGGTTGCGGTCTGCAGCCAATGTACGCAGGCGGCGGCAAGGGCGAGGTGGCGCGGGCGCTTGCCGACGTCACCATCTCGCCGATCGAGGGGCAGTCCGGCTGGCTTGTCCGCAATGCGCTTGTCGACCGATTGGGCGCTGGCGCGGCAGGGACCGGCGCCCGCTATCGTCTTGATGTCCGGCTGGACGATCGCGTGGAGGGGCTTGGCCAGCTTTCCAACGACGCCATCACGCGCGAACGCCGTACCCTGCGCGCCCGCTACCAGCTGGTTGACACGCAGAACGGTGAGGTCGTCCTTGATGCGACCGCGGGATCGGACGCCGGGTTCGACGTGGTCAACAGCGAATACGCGGTGATCGCGGCCGAACAGACGGCGCTTGAAAACCTGTCACAGGAAGTGGCCGACCAGATCGTCACACGCGTCTCGGTCCGCCTGCGCAAGCGCTCCTGAGACGGGGCGTGAAGGTTACCCAGAAAAACTTTTCGGCAAGTGCGGCGCGCGCGGTAAATGACTGCCGCATCTTCTATTTCTGCGGGCCGGATGAATCCGGTGCCAGCGATGCCGCCGCGAAGATCGCAGGCATGTTGGGCGAGGCCGAGAAGGTCGATCTGAGCGGAGCCGAACTCAAGCGCGACCCGGTGCGCCTCGCCGACGAGGCGCGCTCGGTTTCGCTGTTCGGCGACAGGCGGATCATCCATGTCCGGGCGACCGGCGACGATGCGCACGACGCCGTCGAAACCCTGCTGCAAAGCCCTGTCGACGGCTGGCCTGTCCTGATCGTCGCCAGTTCGGCCACGGACAAGTCGCGCATTGCGAAATTGCTCGAGAACCGCGCCGATGCGCTGGTCGGCATGTTCCATCCGCCAGACCTCAAATCGGTCGCCAGTGCGATCCGGAGTTCGGCCGATGCGATGGGTGTGCGCATGACGGACGAGCTGTCGGAGCGAGTCGCGCGCGCGACTGCGCTCGATACGCGCATGGCCCGAAGCGAGCTTGAAAAGATCGCTCTCTATCTCGATGCCAGCCCGCAGGCGCCGCGAACAGCGACGGCGGCTGACCTCGACGAAGTCTGCGCCGTCAGCGAGGACGACGGCATGATGCCGTTGGTCAACGCCGTTCTTGGCGGTGAGGTGCGGCGCATTCCCGCCGAGCTATCCCGCATGCGCGAACAGGGCATGAACCCGGTCGGGCTGGTCCTCGCACTTGAACGCCGCGCCGGGCAGTTGGTCCAACTCGCTGGTCGGCTTGGGGAACGCGGAGACGTAAATGCTTTCATGCAACAGGAAAGCGATGCGCGTCGGGTGTTTTTCCGTGACCGCGCCGACCTGACCCAGCAGCTCAAGCGCTGGCGCGGTCCGCGGCTAGTCCGCCTGTGCCAAAGACTCGTTCAGCTGCATCGCGTGCTGATTGCCGACAACAGGAACGGGGAACTGGCGCTGGCTCAGGGCCTTGCGGAAATTGCGCGGGCCGCAGCACGATGATGTCTGGCGCAATGCCTTCGTTTTCAGGTGCCCCTGTGGCATAGAGGCTAGGAAAATCCTTGCCCGGCGGACGGCATCACTGTCCTAGAGTGGAGCCGCAAGTCAGGTTTGGTGACGGCAGGGATCGGGCCCGAGCGACAGGGGTTCATGTTGGCGGAGGGCCTTCAGGTGCTACGATGCCCGGCCACGAAAGCCTGGAGACCACACAGATCTCCACCCGGGTCTCGGCCTTGAAGCTTCCCGATATCCACGCCGCCGCGCCTCCCGGCGCGCCTTGTCCTTGACCGCCATGTTCGATGCCGCGCTCGATAGCGAAGGCGGGAGGCTGCATGGCGCATGCTATCCGCGCGCGTTCCTCTGCGTCGCGCATCCAGCCAAGAACCGCCACAAGGGCAGATCCGCCGTTCGTACGCAACCCGCAGCCGCCCTATGCACGCCAAAATGCCCGGCTCGGCTCGCTTGGGAAAAGCCTCGTCAGTGTCGCTGGAGTGCGTCAAGCGGATCGATTGTCCGCATCGGAGGCGGCTATGTGGATGAACGGGTTACTGCAAGCGGCTTGCCGCCACCCGCGCCATTGCCCGCCGCCTCAGGTAGTCGGCCTCAATGTCCGAACCTTCGGCTTGTCCTCCCATAATACCCAGCGCCGCGCCCAGGCCATGCGCGGCGAGTTCTCCCAGCGCGGCGTCGGTGTCCTGTCCCAGTTCAGCCGCCAATGTCTTGAGCACGCGCGCCATCTCGGCGAACTCCACTTCGCTTTCCCACGCCGCCTTGCATTCCTCGCGGTGAACGAAGCTGTCGCGCATCTCGAAGCCCATGGCCATTCTCCTCTCGCGGCGGACCAACCCGCCATGAGGAGAAGCTGTCAGGCCTCGGCAAACTCTCGCTTAACCGACCGCAGCGCACCTTGCCGGAACCGCGCAATGGTTAAGCGGTAAGATTCCTGTCAGCCGAGTCTTACCGGAGAGGGATCGCCACGCTCCTCGATCAGCTTTGCCCGCGCATTCGCCCGGCAGCGCAGGTAGTCGGCCTCGACATCGCGCCCGGCCAGTTGTGCAAGGTGACTGAGCGCTACGCCGAGCCCGCGTTCGGCAAGCACCCCCAGCATCGGCTCGACTGGCACGGCAAGCTCCGCCGCCAAGGCCTTCAGGGCCCGCACCATCTCCGCAAATTCGAACTCCGTCAGCCTTGCGGATTCGTATTCTTCCTTGCGCAACAGGGCCTTGCCGAGGTCAAAGGTCATGGGCCAACTCCTCCAGGCAGGATATGGCCCTTGAGATCAGTTGGACAAGCCGCCGCATCCTTGCATAGACGACGGCAACTCGGGGGATAGACGGTGACGGCAATTGCGCCCGCGATGGGCACGACGGAAGTGTTCCTGATCGCGCTGACGATCATCCTCGCCGTACCCTATCTGGTCTGGCGCCTGCTGCGAACCGACTACTGGGCGCCGCTCGTCGTCGTGCAGATCATCGGGGGCATCCTGCTTGGTCCAGGCGTGCTGGGTGCGGCATTTCCTGACTATTACGCCTTCGTCTTCAACCCGCAGGTCATCGGTTCGCTGAACGGCATCGCCTGGTGGGCGGTGATGATGTTCGTCTTCGCGGCGGGGCTTGAGCTTGACCTGCCCGATGCCTGGGCCAATCGCCGCGAAACCGCGATCACCGCTGCGGGCGCACTGATCACGCCACTGCTGTTTGGCGCGGCTGCTGCCGCATTGCTCCTGCAGACGCCGGGCTGGATCGGCCCCAAGGGCAGCTATGCGCAAGTCGTCCTCGGCATCGGCATGGCCTGCGCCGTCACCGCGCTGCCGATCCTCGTCCTGCTGATGGAAAAGCTCGGTATCTTCCGCGAACCCTTGGGCCAGCGCATCCTGCGCTACGCCAGCCTTGATGACGTGGCGATCTGGGGCGTCCTCGCGCTGATCTTGGTCGATTGGGAGCGCGTCGGGCGTCAGGGCATCTTCCTTGCGACCTTCGCCGTGGCCTCGTGGGCCGTGCGGGCCCTGTTCCGCCGCCTGTCCGAGAACGATCGCTGGTACGTCTCGCTGATCTGGCTTGCCATGGTCGGCTTTGCCGCGGACTGGTCCGGCCTGCACTTCATGGTCGGCGCGTTTCTAGCAGGGGCGGTGCTCGATGCGCAGTGGTTCACGCGCGAGCGGCTCGACGGCTTCCGCCAGTTCCTGTTGCTTGCCGTCATGCCGGTGTTCTTCCTCTCGACGGGTCTGCGCACCAAGTGGGACGTCGGCGGCCTTGCCGTGTTTGGCGCCGCCTTCCTGTTCCTCGTCGCCTCGGTCGCGGGCAAGCTTGTCGGCGTGCGCATCGCCGGACGCCTGCTCGGCTGGGCCAGGGGCGAGGCCTCGATCATCGGCTGGCTGCTGCAGACCAAGGCGCTGATCATGATCATCTTCGTCAATGTCCTGCTCGACAAGGGCATCGTCACCAACGAGACCTTCACCGCCTTGCTGCTGATGGCGGTGATGAGCACGATGCTGACCGTCCCGCTGGTCACCCCCAGGCTGAAGGCGCTGGCCAAGCCAACGCTCCATTAACGCCGGCGCGATAGGATCGGCGGCATGGAACCCGTCGATCTTCTCATGGCTGGCGTTGCCGCACTCGTGCTCGGCATGTGCTGGTGCCTGTACCACGGCGTCACGCTGCTCACTGGCTCGCAGGTCGCCGTCGCCCATGTCTGGCGCGGCGGCTACAGCGATCTCGAGCGGCTGGACGACTTCGTCCACCTGCAGCAATCGATCGGCACCCTGCGCGGCTTCGACATCCGCGATGGCGGGGCAAGCGCTGGATCGAGGACGAGGTCGTCTTCGAAACAGCCGAGGGCACCCGCGTTCATGCCATGGTCGGTCGGCAGGTGCAGCGGTCGTGGAAGCCCTCCAGCGTGTTCCGCATCTGGTACCGCCGCGATGATCCGCAGCGCGTCACTGCCTATGGCCCGGGATACTGGTTCACGATGGCCCTGCTAACCTCCGCTGCGCTCTATGCCACGTTCGCCTGGGGCATAGACTGGGCGCGAACTGGCCAGCCCCCACAATGGCTGGTCGATCTTTCGGCCGCCGAAGTCTCGCACAAGTAAGAGTGGCGCAGGCGCGCAATCTCGCTTCTCCTGTCGCAAAATACCGGAGAGGCCCTGCATGTCCGTCATCGACCCCGTCACCCGCCTGATCGCCATCGAGGAAATCAAGCAGCTCAAGGCGCGCTATTTCCGCTGCATGGACACCAAGGACTACACTGGCCTGCGTGCTGTCTTTGCCGACGACGCGGTGTTCGATGCCTCCTGCTCGCTCTCCATCGAACCCGCTGAGGACGCGGAGAACTGGACGCATGCGGGAGGTGACGCCATCGCCGCCTTCGTCGAGGCCGCAGTCGCCCCCTTGCGCACCGTCCACCACGGCCACTGCCACGAAATCGAACTGCTCTCCGAAAGCGAAGCGCGCGGCGTCATCGCCATGGAGGACCAGATCTGGGACGCCGACGGCAAGCCTTTCCTCCACGGCATGGGCCACTACCACGAAACCTACCGCAAGGAGGCAGGCGGCTGGAAGATCGTGACGAGCCGCATAAGCCGCCTGCATGTGATCGTCGGCGAGTAACTTGGGCGCATCCGGCGTGGAATGACTGCGCACGATCTGCCATAGCGCTGGCGTGAACATCGCCGACACCGCATTCCCGGAATCCGAAATCCTCGATCGTCTCCACGCCGTATTCGGCTTCAACGCCTTTCGCGGCGTGCAAGCGGACGTGGTCGAGCGCGCGCTGGCGGGTCGCTCGACGCTCGCCGTCATGCCCACCGGCGCGGGCAAGTCGCTGACCTATCAGCTGCCAGCCGTCATGCTGCCGGGCACCTGCGTCGTCGTCTCGCCGCTGATTGCGCTGATGCATGACCAGCTGCGCAGCGCCACCGCCAACGGCATCCGCGCCGCCACGCTGACCAGCGTAGATATTGACCGGGGCCAGACCATCGACCGGTTCCTGTCGGGCGATCTCGATCTGCTCTACGTCGCCCCCGAACGCGCCAGCCAGCCGCATTTCCTCGAGATGCTCATCCGCGGCCGCGTCGCCATGTTCGCCATCGACGAGGCGCACTGCGTCTCCGAGTGGGGCCACGACTTCCGCCCCGATTACCGCCTCCTGCGTCCGCTGATGGACGCTTTCCCGGACGTGCCGCGCCTCGCGCTGACTGCCACTGCTGACCGCCACACCCGCGCCGACATCCTCACCCAGCTGGGCATCCCGGAAGAGGGCCTGATCGTTGCCGGGTTTGACCGGCCCAACATCCGCTACGCCATCACGGCGCGCGACAATCCCTTGCGCCAGCTGATGACGGTCATCGCCGAAAACCCCGGCCCCGGCATCGTCTATGCCCCCACCCGCGCGCAGGTGGAAAAGCTCAGCCAGCAGCTGCAGGCCAGCGGTCGCCCCGTCCTGCCCTATCACGCCGGGCTCGATCCGCAGGTAAGGGCCGACAATCAGGCGCGCTTCGTCGCCTCCGAAGACATGGTCATGGTGGCGACGGTCGCCTTCGGCATGGGGATCGACAAGCCCGACGTGCGCTTCGTTGCCCACGCCGCATGCCCGAAATCGATCGAAAGCTATTACCAGGAAACCGGCCGTGCGGGGCGCGATGGCGATCCTTCCGTGGCAGTCATGCTGTGGGGCGCAGAAGACTTCATGCGCGCCCGCCAGCGCCTCGCCGAAGTCGAAGAGCACCGCCGCGCCGGCGAACGCACGCGGATCGATGCGCTCGCGTCCTTGGTCGAAACCCCGCACTGTCGCCGCGCCCTGCTGCTGCGCCACTTCGGCGAAAACCCGCCACCGTCATGCGGCAATTGCGACAACTGCCTGGAAGCCCCGCGCGTCACTGATGCTACCGAGGTTGCCCGCAAGCTGCTCTCCGCCGTCTACCGCACCGGACAGTCGTTTGGCTTCGGCTACGTCGAGAAAGTTCTCACGGGTGTTGCCGACGATCGCGTGACCCAGCGCGGGCACGACCAGCTTTCCGTGTTCGGCATCGTAACCGGCGATGAAGCCCCCCTGCTGCGCCCGCTCGCCCGCGCCCTGCAGGCAAGGGGTGCCTTGGTGGCCACGGAACACGGCGGCCTTGCCCTGGGCGGCGATGCCCGCGCCATCCTGAAGGGCGAAGCGGACGTGCCCCTCGTCCTCGTGCCGAAGAAGGAAGGCCGCTCAGGTCGCCGCCGCAGCGGTACAGGGGCGGCACTGAACCCTGTGGGCGATCCCCTGTTCGATGCCCTGCGCAATCTTCGCCGCGATCTCGCGCGCGAAAATGGCGTGCCCCCTTACGTCATCTTCCACGATTCCGTGCTGCGCGAGATGGCGGCTACGCGCCCGGGCAGCCTCACCGAACTCGGCCAGATCGGCGGTGTCGGCTCGCGCAAGCTTGATGCCTATGGCGATCGTTTCCTCGAAGTGATCCGGCAGTGGTAAGCTGAAAGCAAAACCCCCTCCCGGTCAGGGGAGGGGCATGCTCAGTTGATCGTGCCCGAGGCAATCGGCTCGGCCGGATCGTGCAGGGGCTGCCCCCGCGTCTTCCACAGCGAATAGGCCACGCCCCCGGCAATCAGCGCGAAAGTGACGCCAAGGCTGAGTACCGGCGGGAACTTGTCACCGCCAAGCAGGAAATCGGAAACGAAGATCTTCGAGCCGATGAACACCAGCACGGCGGCCAGCGCATACTTGAGATAGGCGAAGCGGTCGATCATCGCAGCCAGCGCAAAATAGAGTGCGCGCAGGCCGAGGATCGCCATGATGTTCGAGGTATAGACGATGAAGGTATCGGTCGTGATCGCAAAGATCGCCGGGACCGAATCCACCGCGAACACAAGGTCGGCAAGGTTGATGACCACCAGCGCCAGGAACAGCGGCGTAGCGGCGTTGACCATCTTGCCGGTCTTCTCGTCAGGCACCTTCACGAAGAAGTGCTGGTCATGCAGCTCCTTGGTCACGCGCATGTGGCGGCTGATCCAGCGCACCGCGGGATTGTTGCCGATGTCCGGGTCATGGTCGTTGGCGAAGAACATCTTGATGCCGGTGAACACCAGGAACGCGGCAAAGATGTACAGAACCCAGTAGGCCTGTTCGACCAGCGCGGCGCCGCCTGCGATCATCGCGCCGCGCAGGAATATCACGGCGACGATGCCCCACAGCAGGGCACGGTACTGGTACTTGGGCGGAATGGCGAAGAACGTGAAGATCAGGCTGATCACGAAGACATTGTCGATCGACAGTGCCTTCTCGATGAAGAAGCCGGTGTAATACTTCATCCCCAGGTCCGCGCCCTTCTCGGCCCAGACCCACGCGCCGAACAGCAGCGCGATGGTGATGTAGAACGCCGTCAGCTTCAGCGATTCACCGATGCCCATGGCCTTGTCCTCCTTGTGGAGGACGCCAAGGTCAAACGCGGTCAGCGCCACGACAAGGCCGAGGAAGGCCAGCCAGAACCACGCAGGCGTGCCCAGCCAGTCTGCGAAAAGGAACTCCATCAGTCAGACTCCTTGTGCCCCCGCACGTCCCGCGATTGCCTCGGCAATGCTCGGGCCGCGGGGGCGTTCCTCTGTGTCAGACTGTTGCCAAGGACGCCGGAAAACCAGCGGCTTCGGGACGGCGCAGGAACAGCGCCGCAAGCCGCGCCTTCACGGCGTTCTTGAGGCTGCGCAGCCGCAGCACATCAAGCGGGTCGCGTGCGATGCGCAGCGCATCGTCCAGCTTCTGGTGACGCTCCATCAGGCGGAAGTAACGATCGGACATTGAAAGTTCCCTTGTCGAAACGGTTGCGTTCGATCGGGAATGCCGAAGCCCGCGAGGCCAAAGTCGGAAACGAGGGGAAGAGACCCGGACCCGCATGACATCGGCATTACCGATGCGGTCCGACATCACGAAGCGCACTGCCGCTATGGCTAGAACGCCGCGCCAGAGGGGCCCGGTCCGCATGAGCAATGTGGAGGGATTTGGTCCGGATTGCAAGAGGGCACGTTGAGCGGGGTCGTTCAGGTAGGTTTCCCTGAAAGGGGTGGCCACCGTCGATCTTCTGCTGGAAACTCCCGGCTCGGCAGGCATAATTCCATCGTCAGTCAGCCAGATCCTGCCATGGACCAAGCCCAGCTACACCCGTTCTGGGGCGAACATGCCACATCGCTCAATCACCAGTGCTGCCTCGCAAGTTGTCGCCACGGGCAGCGCGCCAGTTTGGCGAGTTGCGGATGATCGTCTGGGCCGACAGGTGGTGAGGGGGGTCTTCCTGCGGAGCCCGGTTCGTGCCGACGAATCATCCCTCGAAGCGTGGCTCGGCATCGGCAAACCCGTCCCGGGACATGGCGCCGCGGAGCACCTGCCACAGAAATATCCAGCAAAACAATGTCTTTTCTCTGGATCGGCGTTGGCATCTCCGGTCCACGGGTAGAAAGGCTTCATGGGCGATGCGTCGTGAAAGGCCGCCAACTCCACAAGCGCTCGGATGGCTCTAAAGAAACATGTGATAATTGCACTTATCACATAAGCAGATTTGACCGTTCTTTATAAGGTGGGCTACAAGCGCGGCTGAGGAGCGAGGCGCGTCGTGAGCACCGAAACCGCCCGGGAAGGGCCAGAAATCCCCGTAGCGCCGCCTGAGGCTGTCCTGCCGGCCGTCAGGGCGCCGGCCGACCTTGCGTGGACGATCGTGCAGATGCGCGCCGGCGAGCGCATCACCGTCAACGAGGGCCTGATCGCCGCCTATCAGGCCGCTTCATCGCCCCACAGCATCCGTGCGCTCAAGTCCGACGTCGAGGCGTTCGATGCGTGGTGTCGGCGCAACAACCGGATTGCACTGCCGGCCACGCCCGAGATCGTCGCCGACTATCTCGACGCGCGGGCAGGGCAGGGGGCCAAGCCCGCCTCGCTTGGCCGCTACAAGGCGTCGATCGCCAAGATCCATCAGCTGCTTGATCTCAAGGATCCCACCCAGGCTGATCTCGTGAAGCTGCGGCTACGCGCGATCCGGCGCGAGAAGGGCACCGCGCAGGCTCAGGCGCGTCCCTTGCGCTTCAAGGGGCCAGTGCGAGACGTGGAGCGCGACAGTCCTCGCGGACTGAATGTGCGAGCTTTGCTGGAGGCGTGCGCGGGCGATCTGCCAGGCTTGCGGGACCGAGCCCTGTTGTCGGTGGCCTATGACACGGGGCTCCGTGCATCGGAGCTCGTCGCAATCAGCATCAATGACATTCTCGAGGCGCTTGATCCCGAAGCGCGCCTCCTCGCCATCGCGCGAAGCAAAGGCGATCAGGAGGGCGAGGGAGCCACAGCCTATTTGTCGCCCCGCTCTGTGCGGGCTGTCGCGGCGTGGAGAGAGGCCGCTGGGATCGACGCGGGGCCGTTGTTCCGGCGGGTGCAGGTACGGCGCTACAAAGCGCGGGCGGCTGTGAAGGGTCGTTCGATCGACAGCATCTCGGGCCGGGAGACCTGGGATCTGCGCAAGACGCTGTCCAAGCCCGCTGTGAAGGCGCGGGTCGAGTATGACATCGGCGCCGTGGCGCTGCACCCGGGCTCGATCGGACCAATCTTTCGGTCGATCATCGGCCGCGCGTTCGACCGTGGCGCGCTGCCCGATTTGACGGCGGACGATCTGGCGCGGTTGCTGAAGGGGATCAGTGCGCACTCGACGCGGATCGGGCTCAATCAGGACCTGTTCGCCAGCGGGGAGGATTTGGCCGGCATCATGGACGCGCTGCGGTGGAAGTCGCCGCGGATGCCGCTCGCTTATAATCGCAATCTCGCGGCAGAGCAGGGGGCGGCGGGGCGCCTTATGGCGAAGATTGGCTAGTCATGACGGCCTAAATAGGTCTTTGGATGATGCCGTGCGACCACACGACGGCGGCAGGTAGATCGAGGGATTTGCGCAGCGGCAAGAACCGGAGAAGGGAGGCTGAGCCCCCGGGGTCTTGAGCTACAACGTTAAGCCTAAGAAACGGGCAGGGGCCTGGTAGCGCGTAGTGTATGAGCGAAGCCACCATCGCTCAAACTCATCAGCACAGTCCAATTTCGAAGAGGAAACAAGAAAGTGGTTCCGGAAACGGTATGGATCTTATCCTGTGTAAACGCTCGCGCTAAATGGCGGCGTTCTGATCGCGCTATTTGTCAGTTGCCGGGTCCGATGACGAGGCAATCGCGCGCGGCCTGAACGATGTCAGCGGTGACCTCCTCGACGCGGTTGAGGGTCATGATCCGCCGCATCTGCGCGAACAGGCGCTCCATGAGCCGGAAGTTGCCGCGCGTGATGCGGATCACGGCTGCCTGCGCTTCGATCGCGTCGAGTTGGGCCGGGTCGAAGCTGATCCCGAAATCGCCGGCGTGGGTCGCGAGCAGCAGCCGCATTTCGGTCTCGGTAAGCGGTTTGAACTCGTGGACGAAGCCGATCCGCGAGTAGAGCTGGGCATAGCGGGCGAGGCGCTTCTCCAAGCCCGGCATACCCATCAGGATCAGCCCGAAGCCGTGGCGATCGGCCATGTCGCGGAGATGTTCGAGCGACTTTATGGTCAGGCGGTCGGCCTCGTCGACGATGACGAGGGGGCAGGCGATGCGGGCGGCGTCATGGGTGATTTCGTCCTGCGAGCCGCCCGCGACCGTCAGCCGGGCATAGCCCAGCTTAATGAGGTTGAGGCCCAACACCGCGTCGATCGTCTTGGGCGTGTTGCTGACCGACACGGTGTAGAAGACGGCGCGGCAGCGAGCGACCTTTTCGCCAAGGAGCGCGGCAATGGGACGGAGCGCGGCATATTCCCCCAGGTCGGGGAAGCTGGAAAACTCGCGCGCCGATCGCGTCTTTCCGACGCCCGGCCGGCCATGACACACGCCGATATAGCGGTAGTGCGCGCAGGCTTCGGCAAACTCGACGAACCGGGCATGTTCGCGGGTCGCCAGGAACGGCTGCTCGACCAGGAACTCAATCGTCAGCGGCGTAGAGCCGGAGCCCTCGGTAGGTGGTGGGCCGGGAAGCCGTATCCTCTTGGTCGCCATCGAAGGTCTCCGTGGGGGCAGGCACCTGCTTGTCGCGCTCCTTCGCGCCGCGCCGGGCGCGCTGGATCGCGCGCAACGACGGGTGCCCAGCGTGCTCGGAGCTGAGCGCACGGCAGACGAACCGGCCCTGGTGGTAGACGTGGATCTCGGTCAGGTCGCGGGGGTCATAGACCGCCTCGACCTGCTCGCCGACGAAGGCCGCGAGCGTGGGTTCGACATAGCGCCTGCCCATCAGACGGATGCCGTCGCGCAGCACTTTACGGGGCTTGGGCACGTGCACGAGCAGCATGTCGAGCTGTTCAAGGCTGTCGGGCATTGCGGGCAGGAACCCGCCCTTCTGCCAGCGCGTGATCGGCGGTTCGCCGGTGCTGCCATGCGGGCGACGATGATAGACGCCGCACACGAACGCCTCGAAGCGGGCGCGCAGCTCGTCGAGCGTGAGCACTGGCGCCGACAGCGGCTTGCCCGCGATCAGGTGGCCGGGCAGGTCGGGCAGGAACATGTCGTTGATGGTGCGGAACAGCCGCTCGATCTTGCCGCGCCCGCGAGGACGCCCCGGCAGCGAATGGATGAGGCGGATTTTGAGGGCGATGCACGCCTGCTCGATATGCTCGGAGATGAAATCCGAGCCGTTGTCGACGTAAAGCTGTTCGGGAATGCCGCTGACGATCCATTCGGGATTGGGCTTGCGCCAGATCGCCTGCCGCAAGGCGAGCGCCGTGTTGAGGGCACTGGGGGCATCGAGGCTGAGGAAGTAACCGGCGATGGCTCGGCTGTGATCGTCAACGATGACGGTCAGCCAAGGACGCACCGGGTTCCGGCATCATCGAGCACGAGAATGTCGAGAACGGTATGATCGGCCTGCCACATCTCGTTCGAGGTCGCGGCTTCGCGCCGATGCACTAGCTCGTGCTGGTCGCGGTAGACGGCCGGATCGGAGGCTGCGGCGATCTGGCTTGCCGGTATCGCCCTGACGACACGCGCGACGGCCGCATAGCTGGGGGTTCGGTGTCCATGCGCGATGGCGAGTTCCTGCACCTTTCGGTGAATGGCGGCGACCGGGGGTCGCGGGCGCTTGGTGGCGAGAGTGCGGGTCAGTTCGACCAGATGTTCCGGCAGGTGCAGCCTGCCCCGATCGTTGCGCGGCAGACGCGCGAGACCGGCAAGTCCTTCGGCACGGTAGCGCCCGAGCCAGCGCTGCAACGTCCGCTCGCTCAGCGTGCCGGTGCGGGCGAGGTCCGCGAGCGGGATGCCATCGGCGAGGTGCGGTTCAAGGACGCGGTAGCGCTCGATCGCCAGCGGCGGGACAAGCGCCGGATGCGTCACCGCCGACGGTCCGTGTCGCAGGTAAGGAAAACGGAGATTTGCCTGCCCATCGCCATGCGAGTCCGCTCGCGTTGCCAAACCGGCCTGTTCGACGTAAATCTACCCGGTAAAGAAAACTAGGGCAACATAGACCTGCCGATGACGACTTTCTTCCCAAACCGCGCCCGATCGGGGCGCCACCGGCCCTACGCATGAAAATCGGTTACGCCCGCGTATCGACCGCCGAGCAGAACCTGGACCTCCAGCGTGATGCGCTGAAGGCTGCCGGCTGCGAGAAGGTCATCACCGACAAGGCCTCCGGGGCGACTGCCGCTCGCCCTGGATTGGAAAAGGTGAAGGAGCTGCTTCGCGCCGGCGACACACTGGTGGTCTGGCGCCTCGACAGGCTCGGCCGCTCGCTCCGTGATCTGATCGGATGGATGACCTACCTCGACGAGGAAAAGGTCGGGCTGCTGAGCCTGCACGAGGCGATCGACACGACCACCACGTCGGGCAAGCTTACCTTCCACCTGTTCGGGGCATTGGCGGAGTTCGAGCGCAACCTGATCCGCGAGCGGACCCAGGCCGGTCTCACCGCAGCCCGCGCTCGCGGCAAGAAGGGTGGCCGGCCGGCCGCACTCGGCAAGGAAAAGCGCGACCTGCCCGTCAGGCTCTACCACGAGAACACGATGCCGATCGCCAAGATTTGCTCGATGCTCGGCATCTCCAAGCCAAAACTCTACGCCTATGTGCGATCGGCCGAGACCAAGCCGGTAGCCGCGTAGCGACGCTCGCCGACAAATAGCGCGATCAGAATGCCGCCACTTAGCGCGAGCGTTTACACCGTTTGCGGTCCCGATCGGCCCAGCGTCCCCCGGAACCGTTCGTTATCGGGAAGGCATCTAAGCGGTCTGCACCATCCTTCATCTAAAGTTCTCCAAGCGCTTCTGAGGATTTTCGGGCGCACCAAAAGCACTTGCTCCTCCAGTGGCTGGAGCATGTAACCGCAATTTGCTCTCCTGCGGACGGGGGGCTGGAGGTGGCTTTTTGACGGCCCGTGTTGAAGCAATCGGTATGTCTCGACGCTCATTAGTGGCGCGGCTGGTGGCCTGTGGAACCGGCTTGGTGCTCGGTTCTCCAACGCTCGCGCGACAGACTTCCCGGTCTGCGGGCTCGTGGAACTTCGGTGCGGCTCACCTCGAATGGGAGCCGCTGGAAGTCGGCACGGGTGATACCCTCCTTGTTTCGGCACAAGTGCGCGGAGTGCCGGTGCGGGCGGTGCTCGACAGTGGCAGCGGCGCGTCGATCATGAGCACGGCGCTCGCGGCGAAGCTCGGCTTGAACGATGGTGAGCGGCGCATGATTAGCGGGCTGAGCGCCAAGGCCCCGGTGCTGCTGGTCCGCGACATCGACGTACAGCTCGCCCGCGAAACCCGTCGCTTACCCTTTGCCGTCGTTGGTGATCTGAGTTCAGTGTCGGCGGCCTTCGGACGACCGATCGATATCCTCCTCGGTGCCGATATGTTCACGGGTAGCTGCATCGCGCTCGATTTCGCGAAAAGGCGTATGGCGGTCGTCAAGTCAGGCACGTTTCTCGCCGGTCCCGACTGGCGCGCTGTCGCGCTCGGGCGCGGTGCCAAGCAGGAGCTGTTCATTCGAGCTTCCGTCTCGGGTTTGCCTCCCGTGCCCTTGATGATCGATCTTGGCAGCTCGGCCGCGCTGATGCTCTCGTCGGCCTATGCCCGCGATCAAGGGCTGTTGAACGGGAAGCTCGTCTCGACCGCGGCGATCGGCGGCGTCGATGGTGTGCGTATCAACGATGCTTTCACGATCCAGAACATCAACATCGAAGGGCTTGGCGTCTCGAACGTCCCCACACTCGGGATGAGAGCTTGGCTCTCCACCAGCACGGTTGGCAATGTCGGCCTACCGCTGATCGCTCAATTCGACGTGGTGTTCGACGTGACCGCCGGATTCGTGTGGCTCCGGCCACTCGGTCCTCGTCGTCGCCTGCCGATGCTGAAGGACCGTAGCGGCCTTGGCCTCGCAGCCTCACCAACGGCGCTCACCGTTGTTCATGTGGCGGCGAACAGTCCCGCGGAAAAGGCTGGCTGGGCGGTCGGCGACCGGATCGTGGCGGTGAACGGCCATTCGATCGATGCGAACTATACGCGTGGGGAGCTCTGGCAAGTGCGCTCCCGGCCTGCTGGCACCCTCGTAAAGCTGACGATGGCCTCGGGTGATGTGCGCGAGCTCAGGCTGGCCGATTATTATTGATCGGCTTGAGGGTGGCCTTTGCCGATCGCCTTCATGATCCGACAATCGGCCATGCGCGCCTTGGTGCAGCTCTGGCTGAGCATTGCCAACTCATCCCGCAACACCGCGAGTTGCGCCAGTCTCTCCTCCACATCCTTGAGGTGCTGAGCAGCGATAGCTGAGGCGGCACCACAATCCTGGTCCGGGTTCTGCGCCAGCCCCATCAACGAACGGATCTCGTCGACGGAGAAGCCAAGCCGGCGACCGTTGCGGATGAAGTGCAAACGCTCAATGTCACTGGCATCGTAGGTTCTGCGACCCGACGCCGTGCGAGGGGCGGATCGGAGCAACCCGATCGACTCATAAAAGCGGATCGTCGTCACCTTCGTCGAGGTCTCGCTGGCGAGCTGCCCAATCATCACCGGCTTCATCATGCCATCCTTGCTTATGCGAACGTGTCGCACATTTCGCTTGCTTCTACAGCGACTGGAGGTGGTAAGGAAGGCCGCATGAATGCTTCTACCGAAAGCTGCGGGTGCCACGGGGAGCCCGCGCGCGCGCAAACCGATCCGGCCTATCGCCGTGCGCTGCTGACCGTCGTGGTGCTCAACCTCGGCTTCGGAGTCGCCGAGCTGTTCGGCGGGTTCATCGCCGATAGCCAAGCGCTGAAAGCGGATTCCCTCGATTTTCTCGGGGACGGGTCGATCAGCCTTATCGGTCTTCTCGCGCTTGCCTGGTCCGCACGGGCGAGGGCAAAGGTCGCGCTGACGCAGGGGTTGTTTCTCGGTGCGCTTGGCGTGGGCGTAATCGGTTTCGCGATTTGGCGCGCCCTGAACGCAACCGCGCCCGATGCCGAACTGATGGGCACAATCGGCGTTGTCGCGCTCGCGATCAATGTCGTGTCCGCCTTGGTGCTTGCGCGTTTCCGGGAAGGGGACGCCAATGTTCGCGCGATCTGGCTGTTCAGCCGCAACGACGCGCTCGCCAACGTGGCGGTGATCGCCGCGGCCGGTCTGGTGGCGTGGACAGGAAGCGCCTGGCCGGACCTCGCCGTCGCCGGCCTCATCGCCCTCCTGTTCCTCCACTCCGCTTATGAAATCGTCACTGGCGCTCGGCGCGAATTGGGAGAGCGGTAGTGCGTCTGCTCGCGTTGATCCGGGCAATGCTCTCGTTGCGGCTGCTCTCCGCGCTCGCGGCGCTGCTGATCCCTGCTGCGGCAATCGCCGAACCCGGCGACGTGCAAACCGCATGGCGGCTGCTCGACTATATGGCCGTCGATTATGGCGGCGCGGTCGCCAACGGTCGGATCAAGAGCACGTCGGAATATGCCGAGATGACGGAGTTCGCCGCGTCGGTCTCGACACGGCTTCAGGGCCTGCCGGCGAAGCCGGAGCGTCAAGCCCTCATCCAGCGGGCTGCCAACCTCCAGGCGGTGATCGCGGAAAAGGGACCGACTGAACAGGTGGCAACATTGGCGCACGGGCTCGCGGCCGATCTGTTGCGCGCCTACCCGGTGCCGCTCGCGCCCGATAAGGCTCCGAACCTCGTCTCCAGCGATGCCCTGTTCCGACAATCCTGCGCGTCCTGCCACGGGATGACGGGCAACGGCCGTGGCCCTGACGCCGCCAAGCTCGCTACGCCCCCGATTGCTTTCACCGATGCCGAGCGCGCGCGCCAGCGCAGCGTGTTCGCGCTCTATCAGGTGGTGACGCAAGGCATCGACGGGACCGCGATGCAGAGCTTCGCCGATCTGCCCAACGATCAGCGCTGGGCGTTAGCATTCCGAGCCGGGAGCTTCGCCTTCACGGATGCGCAGGCGCGCGAAGGCGAGCGGCTTTGGAAATCCGACCCGACCCTTCGCCGGCGCATTCCGGACCTGAAAACCCTGGTCGCGCTCACCCCGGCCGCGCTCGGCGCGGCGATCGGCGACGCCAAGGCTGACCCAGTGCTCGCGTTCCTGCGTCGTCATCCCGAACAGGTGATACAACAGGCTCCCGGCTCGCTCGCGGTCGCCCGCGCCAAACTCGCCGAAAGCGTGGCGGCTGCGCGGCGCGGCGATGCGCGCATGGCGAAAGAGCTGGCGCTGTCGGCCTATCTCGATGGGTTCGAGCCGATCGAGCCAACACTCACCGCGCGCGACGCGACGCTGATGGGTCGAATCGAGGGCGCGATGGGGGAGTTCCGCGCCTCGATCGACCGGGGCGCGTCGCCCGATGATCTCGCGGAGAAGGTCGCAGTACTGGGCGGCCTTTTCGACGATGCGGAAGCGGCGCTCGCGCCTGATGCCGCCACCGAAGCGTCCACGTTCCTGGGCGCGTTCACGATCCTGCTGCGTGAAGGGCTCGAAGCCCTGCTCATCGTTGTCGCCATGATCGCGTTCCTGCGTAAAGCCGAGCGCGGCGAGGCGCTGCGGTACGTGCATGGCGGCTGGGTCAGCGCGATCATCGCGGGCGGGATCACCTGGGCGGTCGCCACCTATGCGATCGGGATCAGCGGTGCGAGCCGGGAGCTGACGGAAGGGTTTGGCTCGCTGTTCGCCGCGGTCGTGCTGCTCTCGGTCGGGATTTGGATGCACGGCAAGGCGCAGGCCGATCAGTGGCAGCGCTATATTCGCGAGAAGATGTCGCGGGCGCTCTCGGGCGGGTCGGGCTGGTTCCTGTTCGGGCTGGCGTTCGTCGTAGTTTATCGCGAGGTCTTCGAGACGATCCTGTTCTATGCCGCGCTTTCGGCGCAAGGTGACAACGGGATGCTTCTCGCGGGGGCCGGGTCGGCGATTGGACTGCTCAGCCTGATCGCTTGGGCCATGCTTCGCTACAGTCGCAAGCTGCCGATCGCGCAGTTCTTCCGCTATAGCTCCTGGCTCATGGCGGTCCTGACCGTCGTGCTGGCGGGTAAAGGCGTCGCCGCGCTCCAGGAAGCCGGCCTTATCAACATCGCACCGCTCGCGGACGTGCCACGGCTGTCGATGCTCGGCGTGTTTCCCACTTGGCAATCGGTGCTGGCGCAACTCCTGATGGCGGTCGCCATTGCGGTCGGGTTCGCCTGGAACGGGCGCGACCGATCCCGCTCGGGTTCCGGCTCAGTGACCCTTGGTTCGAATTAGTGCAATGACATGAAAACCCTTCCGTGATAGAGGCAAGCTAGTGCGAGCCTTTTTGCCTTTCCTGACATGCCTGATGCTGGTCCTGACCAGCTTCTCCGGCATGGCCCATGCCGCCGATCTGGCGGGGGGAAGCATCGCGGGCGTTGAGTTCACGGTCCATACCGCCGGTGACATCGATCAGGTGCCATCGGACTCGGACAAGAATGTCCCGCATCATCACAATTATTGTCACGGACACGACGTCGGCGCGCCTGCGCGCACGACGATGGAATATACCCCCGTCCTCACAGTGCCCAAGCCGACAATCTCCGCCTCTGCGTCGCTCGACGGCCGCACCGGCATGGTCCATTTGAGGCCCCCCCAAGCCTGACGTCCGATTTGGGCGTGCGTTGGCGCGCCCCTGTCGATCATCGTCAGGAGTCCTATTTTCATGAATCGTATCCTCGCGGCCATGCTGGCCGCAGCGTCTTGCGCCACGATGGCGCAGGCGCAGGTCGGACCGTCCGCGCCTGTTGCGCAGGATGCGCCGGTCTACACGCTTGACCAAGCGGTCAGTGCAGCGGGCGGTTCGGCCCCTGCTGCGGAAGCGGCGACAGCTGGAATCGACGCGGCCCGTGCAGGTCGCACAGTCGCCGGCTTGCGGCCCAATCCGGTGGTTCAAGGCCAAGTCGAGAATGTCATCGGCTCCGGGCCGTATCGGGGGGTCCGCAGCGCGGAAACCACGGTCGGCTTTGCGATCCCGATCGAGCTAGGCGGCAAGCGCGGCGCCCGCGTCGCGGTCGCCAATGCGCAATTGTCCCGGGCCGAGATCCAGGCCGCGATCATCGCGGCGGATGTCCGGCTTCAGGTAACGCAGCTCTATGTCGAAGCGGTCGCGGCCGATCGCCGGGTAATGACAGCCCGCGATCAGGCCCGGATCGCCAGCGATGCGCTGCGGGCCGCGAGCGTTCGCGTGCAGGCAGGGCGGGCATCGCCACTCGAGCAACAGCGCGCGGATGTCGCGCGTATCAATGCCGACGCCAATGTGGAGCGGCAGCTTCGCTTGGCCGAGGCGGCCCGCGCCAATCTGGCGCGTCGGATCGGACGGCCGATCGACGGCCTGCTCGATGACACGCTGCTCGATCGCCTTCCCGGTGTGAACGTCTATGGGCCGTTGGCACCGGTCAACACGACCGGCACACTCGCGCTGGCGGCAGCCAACGCGGATTTCTCCATTGCCGAAGCCGGCGTGCGGCTCGCGCGCGCCAATCGCGTGCCTGACCTGAACGTCGGGCCGTCGATCCGCCGCCTGGAAGCGACCAACGACATGGCGGCGGTGTTCAGCGTGTCGATCCCGATCCCGGTGTTCAACAATGGTCGCGCCGCGATTGCGCAGGCGACCGCGCAGCGGACCCAGGCGGATGCGCAGCGCCGCGTGACCGCGCTCGACATCGAACAGGCGATCACGGACGCGCAGGCGCAGGCGGCCAATGCCGCAACGACGGCTCGTGCGGCGTCGGGGCCGGCGCTGGCGGCTGCACAGGAGGCCGCCCGCATCGCGCGGATCGGCTATCGCGAGGGCAAGTTCGGCCAGCTCGAATTGCTCGATGCTGAACGCACGCTCGCCGAAACGCGGGTCGCCGCGATCGACGCGCTTGCCAATTACCAGAATGCCCGCGCGCAAGTGGAGCGACTGACCGCTCGTGCGCCCAATGGGGGGAATCAGTGATGAAGAGCTTTTATCTCGCGGGCGCGGCGTCGCTCGCCCTGCTCTTGGCTGCCTGCGGCGGCAAGGATGGCGGAAACGAGGCAACTGCCGAAGGCGCAGCTGCCAATGAGACGGCAGCGGGCACGGAAAAGGGCGGTGCTGAAGGCGGTCATGCCGGTGAAGGCGTCGTCACATTGGGTGCCGACCAGATCGCCACAGCGGGCGTCCAGGTCGGACGGCCGATCATCGGCGGGGCCGGGACGATCGAGCTGCCCGCGATCATCGAGGGCGACCCACAGGGAACGCAGGTCGTCTCGGCCGCAATTGCGGGACGCGTGGTCGCGCTCACCCGTAACCTCGGCCAATCGGTCGGACGCGGCCAGACCATTGCGGTCATCGAAAGCCGCGAGGCGGCGCAGATCAAGGGCGAGGTCGAGGCGGCGCGGGCGCGGCTTCAGCTCGCTAATTCGAACCTCGCGCGCGAACAGCGGCTGTTCGCGCAGAGAGTCTCCCCTGAACAGGATCTGATCGCCGCCCGCACAGCGGCGACGGAGGCGCGGATCGCCCTGACGCAGGCGCAGAGCATGGTTTCGGCGGCGGGTGTCGGCGGCGGCGGGCTCAACCGGCTCGGCATTGCCGCGCCGATCTCGGGCCAGATCATTGCGCGCCCCGTGACGCTGGGACAAACGGTCGCGGCGGATGCCGAACTCTATCGCATCGCCAACCTGAGCCAGGTGTCGATCGCGCTTAATCTCAAGCCCGAGGATGCGGGCCGGGTGCGTCCCGGCAATACGGTGCTGGTGAAGGCGGCAGGCCGTCAGGCGACCGCCCGCGTGACCTTCGTGTCGCCGGCGCTTGATCCGCAGACGCGGCTCGTGCCTGCGCTCGCCACCCTCGACAATCGCGGTGGCGAATGGCGGGTCGGCGAGCCTGTGACGGCAGCCGTGCAGCTCACGGGCAGCGGCGGGAGCGGGGCGGTCCGCGTGCCGACGACGGCGGTCCAGAGTTTCGAGGGCAAGTCGGTCGTGTTCGTGCGCACGCCCACCGGCTTCAAGGCGACCCCGGTCCAGCTCGGCGATGCGTCGGGCGACACGGTGATCGTCCGGTCGGGCCTGACCGGCAACGAACAGATCGCCACCACCGGAAGTTTCACGCTCAAGGCCGAGATCGGCAAGGGCGAAGCGAGCCACGAGGATTAAGCCATGATCGCCCGTATCGTAACCTGGGCGGTCGAGAAGCGCTGGCTAGTCCTGCTCCTCACCGTCATCGTCGCCGCCATCGGCGCCTTTTCCCTCTACCGGCTACCGATCGACGCGGTGCCGGACATCACCAACAATCAGGTCCAGATCAACGTCCGCGCGCCTGCCCTCTCGCCCGAGCTGGTCGAGAAGCAGGTGTCGTTTCCAATCGAAACCGCGCTCGCCGGCACCCCCGGCCTGGAATATACGCGCTCGTTGAGCCGCAACGGCTTCGCGCAGATCACGGCGGTCTTTTCGGACGCGACGGACATCTATTTCGCCCGCCAGCAGGTGGGCGAGCGTCTGCGGGGCGTGCAAGAGAATCTGCCCGACGGCGTGAACCCTGAAATGGGTCCGATCGCGACAGGCCTGGGCGAGGTGTACATGTACACCGTTCGTCTCGATCATCGCGAGGACGACAAGCACAAGCCCGGTGAACCGGGCCAACAGCCCGATGGCAGCTACATCACGCCAGAGGGCGAGCGACTGACGACCGAAGAGGACAAGGCGACCTACCTGCGCACCGCGCAGGACTGGATCGTGACGCCGCTTCTGAAGACCACACCGGGCCTCGCCGGTGTCGACTCGATTGGCGGTTACGCCAAGCAGTTCCTCGTCGTGCCCGACGTGCAGAAGCTGGCCTCGCTCGGCATCACGCTGACGGACCTGGGAAATGCGCTGGAGCGCAATAACACCAGCGTCGGCGGTGGCTTCGTCAATCGCAATGGCGAAGGTCTGGCTGTTCGCTCGGATGCGCTCGTTCGCAATGCCAGCGAGTTGGCCAGGACCGTGATCGCGACACGTAACGGCGTGCCGATCACGGTCGAACAAGTTGCGACTGTGAAGACGGGTCAGGCGATCCGCATGGGTTCGGCATCGGAGAACGGTACCGAAGTCGTCGTCGGCACGGCGATCATGCGGATCGGCGAGAACAGCCGCATCGTGTCGACCGCGGTCGCTGAGAAACTGAAGACGATCAACGCTTCGCTGCCTCCTGACGTCGTAATTCAGCCGGTGCTGAACCGCACCGAGCTGGTCAATTCGACGATCAAGACGGTCGCGAAAAACCTGTCCGAAGGCGCAGTGCTGGTCATCGTCGTGCTCTTCCTGCTGCTCGGCAACTTCCGTGCGGCCCTGATCGCGGCGTTGGTCATCCCGATCACCATGATGCTGACAGGCTTTGGTATGCTGCGCGCTGGGGTCTCGGCCAATCTGATGAGCCTTGGGGCTTTGGACTTCGGTCTGATCGTCGACGGCGCCGTCATCATCGTTGAAAACGCGCTGAGGCGGCTTGCCGAACAACAGCATCATGAAGGTCGCTTGCTGACCGTCAAGGAACGGCTTGCGACCGTGGCAGCCGCCGCTCGCGAGATGATCCGCCCCTCGGTTTACGGGCAGGCAATCATCATCCTCGTCTACGTACCGCTGCTCACGCTGACCGGCGTGGAGGGTAAAACGTTCGGACCGATGGCGCTGACCGTCATCATCGCGCTCGCCTTCGCCTTCATCCTCTCTCTCACCTTCGTGCCGGCGATGATTGCGATCTGGCTGTCGAAGAAGGTCGAGGAGAAGGACGGCCGCATCATCACGTGGCTGAAGAAGCGCTACGAACCCGGTCTCGACCGGGCCATGAAGCGCCCGACGCTGACGATCGGTGCGGGTGTGGGAAGCCTTGTGGTGGCGGCGCTTGCTTTCACTACGCTCGGCTCGGTGTTCCTGCCGCAGCTCGACGAAGGCGATTTGCTGATCCAGTCGCTCCGCATTCCGGCAACGTCGGTCCAGCAGAGCCAGGCGATGCAGGTGCCGATCGAGCGGATGATGTCGAAGCAGCCGGAGGTGCAATTCGTCTATTCCAAGACGGGCACCGCCGAGCTGGCGGCCGACCCGATGCCGCCGAACGCGACCGACATGTTCGTCATCCTGAAGCCGCGCAAGGATTGGCCGGATCCTGAGCTTCCCAAGGAGGAGCTGGTCAGCCGGATCGAGGGTAATCTCGCGAAGATTCCGGGAAATGCCTACGAGATCACCCAGCCCATCCAGATGCGCTTCAACGAGCTGATCGCCGGCGTGCGCGGCGACATCGCGGTGAAGGTGTTCGGGGACGACTTCAACCAGATGAACCGGACGGCCGAGCAAATCGCGGCGGTGCTGCGCAGAACGCAAGGCGCAGCGGACGTGAAGGTGGAGCAGACGACCGGTCTTCCCATGCTCGACATTCGTGTCAACCGCGACGCGATGGCGCGGTTGGGCGTTACGGCTCAGGATGTGCAGGACACCGTGACTGCGACGATCGGCGGGCGAACATCGGGCCAGATCTTCGAGGGCGACCGTCGCTTCCCCGTGGTGATCCGCCTGTCGGAGGCGCAGCGTGCCGACATCGGCCTGCTCCAACAGGTGCAGGTGCCGGTGGCAGGCGGCGGCTATGTACCGCTGTCCAGCGTCGCCGAGATCAAGGTGGTCGATGGTCCGAACCAGATCAGCCGCGAGAACGGCAAGCGGCGCGTGGTGGTGCAAGCCAACGTGCGTGGCCGCGACGTCGGATCCGTCGTGGCGGATGCGCAGGCGGCGATCGGCAGCCAACTCCGGCTGCCTGCCGGCACCTATCTCGAATGGGGCGGCCAGTTCGAGAACCTCCAATCGGCAAGCGAACGGCTGAAGCTGGTCATTCCGGCTTGCTTCATCTTGATCCTGCTGCTCCTCTACGGGGCGTTGGGATCGGTCCGCGACGCCGCGATCGTGTTCACCGGCGTGCCTTTCGCGCTGGTGGGCGGCGTCCTGTTGCTGTTCCTGCGGGGCATGGACTTCTCGATCTCGGCGGCAGTGGGCTTCATCGCCCTCTCGGGCATCGCGGTCCTCAACGGCCTCGTCATGGTCAGCTCGATCCAAGATCTGATCCGATCAGGGATGAGCCGCGAGGAAGCCGCGCATGTTGGCGCGATGCAGCGTCTGCGACCCGTCATCATGACCGCGCTAGTCGCCAGCCTCGGCTTCGTGCCGATGGCGCTGGGCGAAGGCGCCGGCGCAGAGGTTCAAAAGCCTTTGGCGACGGTCGTCATCGGCGGTCTGATCTCGGCGACGCTTCTTACGCTGTTCGTGCTGCCGACACTCTATGCCCGGTTCGGGCAGAAAGTGATCGAGAAACCCGAGCACTACAATGAGGAGCATGAAGGGGACGACCACGGTCAGACCTTCGTGAACAACTTGGCCTGATGGATGGGCGGGGCGATCCGCGATCGCCCCGCCCATCTCTGGGAGATGGGGATATGCCTCGCACCATAACCAGCTCGATGCTTCACGGCGGGCCACTGCGCATCTGGTCGGCACTCACCGATCCGGATCATCGCCGGGCGTGGAGTCCGCTCGTATTTCTCGATGATCCGTCCCGGCTCGGCGACACAGAATGCACCTTTGCGATCCAGGGCATCACCCGGCCAATTCGGACGCCAGCACGGATTGATCGATTCGATAAACCGCACGCCTTCGCTTGGTCCTGCGGCATCCCCTATCTGTTCACGCTCGAAGAGCGGTACGAGCTGGCGGGGGACGATGGCGGCACCAGGCTAACGCATAGCTGCACGCTGCGCGGGGCGCTCTCCCTGCCGTTCGCGGCGATGATGTTGCGCCGCCTGCGATCCCTGATGGTCGAATCTGACGATCGCCTCGCAACCTATCTCCGCTGGCGGGTAGGTCAGCCTGCCCGGGCTATCAATCGTCAGCGCGTCCCCTTCCGCTACAGGAGGAAGGCGCGATGATGATGCACTGTAAGCGGGTGCTGCCCGCCGTCATCCTCGTTGTCGGGCTCGCGGCGTGCTCGGAAAGAAAGCCGCCAGCCCCGCCAACGGAGCAGCAGATCCATTCGTCCGACAGCGCCGTGGCGACCGGGGAAATGGGGCGGCATAGATATCGCTGTTCCGACGGGGAACCGCTGTTCGTCGATTACAAGGACAACGGCCTGCAGATCGATTTGCGGCGCTCCAACGGGGGACCGCCGATGATGCTGACCGCGCCAGCGCAGGGCCTGCAATATGTCGGCGAAACAGCCACCGCGACCTTCAAGGGGTCGCAGCTCACCATCGTGGAAGGCGATGGCCGTACCCGGATCTGCGAGCGGGAAGGCACGCGATGAACTGCCCTGCCTTCGAACGCCACAGGGCGCTTCGTCGGAAGAGACCGATGTCTGACACGTCGATTTCAAATGTGACAACCTTGTGCGGCCTGAATCGGGCCGGTCTGGCGATCGCGCGCCTCGGCGTCGTTCTCGTCTCCGGGGCGGTTATAGGGGCGTGTAATCCAGCGCCGACCCAGCCTACCGAGCCGGCGCATGAAAAGCATCTGACGTCGAAACTAATCGCGCAGCGCATCATGTACTGCGACGACGGCACACGCGCCGATGTCGACTTCATCGATGACGGCTTGAAAATGGCCGTCACCTGGCTGCCGAAGGGCAGGACCGAGATCCTGCGCGCGCAGCGAACCGGTGACGAGTTTCGCGGCGACCATTCGCGGGCTGTCGTGGCGGGCGGATCGATCGCGTTCACGCGACGCGGGAAGATCCGCGTCTGCCACCGAACCCCGGAGGAGTCCTAGGAAATGCAGGCACTGCTCTATACGCTTGCGCCTGTGCTGGCGGTCGTGCTCGGCGCGATTGTCGCGAGCCGCACCAAGTTGAAACCTGGCCTCGTGGCGGGCCTACAGCATCTCGCTGCCGGCGTCGTGTTCGCGGCGGCAGCGACCGAAATCCTGCCGCAGGTCAAGCATGAGGCATCGCCCAGCGCGACGTTGATCGGCGGGGCGGCGGGCGTCGCGACCATGCTGGGGCTCAAGGCTCTTGAGGCCCGCTTCAAGGGGCCGATGGCGCTACTCGCCGCGATCGGCATCGACATTCTGGTCGACGGCCTGGTGCTCGGCCTCGCTTTCGTGGCGGGCGAGAAGGCAGGTCTCCTGCTGACGATCGCGCTCACTCTGGAAGTGTTATTTCTGGGACTGACGCTGACCGACGAGCTGGCGGAAACCTATCGCTCGCGCTTGCGCATCATCGTGATCGTCTCGGCATTGGCCCTGCTGCTGCCGATCGGCGCGCTCGCTGCCGTGCCGGTCGCCGCGCTGTCGCCGGTGATGATCGCCGGCTTCCTCAGCTTCGGGCTGATGGCGCTGCTCTACCTCGTCACGGAGGAGTTGCTGGTCGAGGCGCACGAGAAACCCGACACCCCGCTCATCAGCTCGATGTTTTTCGTCGGCTTCCTGGCCCTGCTGACACTTGAGGAGATGATGGGATGATCCCGGGCAACGACAACAATGGCGGGCAGGAGCGCCGCACACTGTGGATCGTCCTGCTGCTGAACGCGGCGATCGCTGCGGGCTTCTTCGTTTCCGGCTTCTTCGCGGACTCGAGCGCGCTGATCGCCAACGGCGTCGACAACCTGTCCGATACGGCTGTGTATGCGCTGAGCCTTGTGGCGCTCACCCGGGGCCAGACATGGAAGACACGCGCCGCGGTCGCTTCGGGCGTCATGCTGCTGATCTTCGCGGGCGGCATCTTGATCGATGTCGGACGGCGCTACGTGCAGGGCAGCGAGCCCATCGGACCTACCATGATGGTCATGTCCGCGATCGCCGGCGTCGTGAATTACCTCTGCCTGCGGCTGCTCCAGCGCCTCAAGGATCCGGACGTCAATCTCCGGGCCGCAACCACCTTCAGCTTCAACGACTTCATTTCCAACGGCGGCATCCTGATCGCCGGCGTGCTGGTGCTGTGGTTGGGTACCAATTGGCCGGACCTGCTGGTCGGCTTCGCCACCGCCATCATCGCCATCAAGGGCGGTGTCGAAATCCTGCGCGACGCGCGCGCCGAAACCAAGAAAAGCGAAAGGAGGTCGTCATGAACGACAAGCTCGAACTCGACATTCCAGTGTTGTTGCCGGACCTTCCTGACGCGGCCGATGCCTGCCTGGACCGTCTCGTATCAACCCTGTCAAAGCGCGAAGGTGTCGAGCGGGCGCATGTGATCTGTCTCGACGGCAACACGCCAGCGGCGCTGTGCATCCATTTCGATGCCGCCAAGCTGCCGCTGCCACGGTTGCGCGAAATGGTGCGCGCCGCAGGTGCCGAAATCACCGAGCGCTACGGCCATGCGATCTGGCAGGTGACGGGGATCAACCACGAACGTCGGGCGCGCACGGTCAGCGATGCGCTGTGCGCCTTGCCCGGCGTGGTCCAGGCAAGCGCCAGCACCAGCGGGTCTGTCCGGGTCGAATATGATCGCCGCGAAACCACCGAAGAGGAGGTGCGCGCTGCGCTTCGCAAGCTGAAGGTGAGGGTGGGCAAGCGGGTCGCTGCCGATGAACATGCCGGCCACGACCACGGCCCCGGGGGCCACGGCGCGGGCGAAGAGAAGCACGGCCCCGGCGATGGCCACGACCATAGCCACGCCGAATTTCTCGGCCCCAATACCGAGCTGATCTTCGCGCTCGCCTGTGGCGCGCTGCTGGGGATCGGCTACGCGATCGAGAGGCTGGTCGCTGGCGCGCCCGAATGGCTGCCGACCGCCTGCTATATCGCAGCCTATTTCTTCGGCGGATTCTTCACGCTGCGCGAGGCGATCGACAACCTCCGGATGAAGAAGTTCGAGATCGACACGCTGATGTTGGTCGCTGCGGCCGGCGCCGCTGCGCTGGGCGCATGGGCCGAAGGTGCGCTGCTGCTGTTCCTGTTCAGCCTCGGCCATGCGCTTGAGCATTATGCAATGGGCCGCGCCAAGAAGGCGATCGAGGCGCTGGCGAAGCTCGCGCCCGAAACCGCGACCGTGCGACGCGGCGGGCAGACCAGCGAAATCCCGGTCGAGCAGATGGTCGTCGGGGACATTGCCATCGTCCGCCCGAACGAGCGCCTGCCTGCCGACGGCTTCGTCATCAAGGGCACCAGCGCGATCAACCAGGCCCCGGTCACGGGTGAAAGCATCCCGGTCGACAAGGTGCCGGTCGCAGATGCCGCAGCGGCACGCGCCAAGCCCGATGCAGTCGACGCGGAAAGCCGGGTTTTTGCGGGTACGATCAACGGCGGCGGCGCGATCGAGATCGAGGTGACACGCCGTTCCAATGAAAGCGCGCTTGCCAAGGTCGTGAAGATGGTGAGCGAAGCGGAGACGCAGAAGTCGCCGACGCAGCGCTTCACCGACCGGTTCGAACGGATCTTCGTGCCCGCCGTCCTGGTCCTGTCAGTGCTCCTGCTGTTCGCATGGGTGGTCGTCGACGAGCCGTTCCGCGACAGCTTCTATCGCGCGATGGCGGTGCTGGTGGCGGCAAGCCCGTGCGCGCTCGCGATCGCAACGCCGAGCGCGGTCCTGTCGGGCGTTGCCCGTGCAGCGCGGGGCGGCGTGCTCGTGAAGGGCGGTGCACCGCTCGAAAACCTCGGGTCGCTCAAAGCGATCGCTTTCGACAAGACGGGCACGCTGACCGAAGGTCGTCCGCGCATCACTGATGTCGTGCCCGTCGATGGCGCCGATGAAGGCGAGTTGCTGGCGCTGGCTGTCGCCGTCGAAGCGTTGAGCGACCATCCCCTGGCCCAAGCGATCGTCAAGGACGGCCGCGAACGTCTGAACGATCGTGCCGTGCCGACTGCCGGCGACCTCAAGAGCCTGACCGGTCGGGGCGTCACCGCGAGCGTGGATGGCGAGACGGTGTGGATCGGCAAGGCCGAGATGTTCGGAAGTGAGGGCATTCCGGCGCTGGGGCAGGGCGCGCAGGACGCAATCGCGAAGCTGCGCGAGAACGGCCGCACGACAATGGTGGTCCGCAAGGGGGACCGCGACCTGGGCGCGATCGGCCTGATGGACACGCCTCGCGAAGCTGCCAAGACCGCGTTGCGTCGGCTGCACGAGATGGGCGTGTCGCGGATGATAATGATCTCCGGCGATCACCAGAAAGTCGCCGAAGCGATCGCCGACGAAGTCGGGATCGACGAAGCGTGGGGCGACCTCATGCCCGAAGACAAGGTTGCCGCGATCAAGAAGCTCGCCGGCGAAGACAAGGTCGCGATGGTGGGCGACGGCGTGAACGATGCGCCGGCGATGGCAAGCGCCACGGTCGGCATCGCGATGGGCGCGGCGGGGTCGGACGTTGCGCTGGAGACAGCCGACGTGGCGCTGATGGCCGACGATCTGGCGCACCTGCCATTCGCAGTCGGTCTTAGCCGCCATACCCGTGGAATCATCCGGCAGAACGTCTTCGTCAGCCTGGGTGTCGTCGCCTTCCTGGTGCCTGCTACCATCCTCGGCCTCGGCATTGGGCCAGCGGTGGCGGTTCATGAGGGATCGACGCTGCTCGTCGTCATCAATGCGCTCAGGCTGCTCGCCTACCGCGATCCGGCAGGGAAGGCGGCATGAAGTGGCTGATCGCCTTCGACCTCGACGGCACGCTTGCCGAGAGCAAGCGGCCGGGGCTGTTGAAAAAGGCCGGGTGAGCCGATCGCGTTCCTAACGGGTTCCCTGCTTCGACACATCGGGAGCAGCGGCCATGATGGGTGAGCAACAGCGAGGCGGCAAGGGCGCAAGTTGGCGGGCGCTAGGAGCGATGATCCCCGCCGATCACATCCTACGCAGGATAGACGGACTGATCGACCTGGGTGAACTGCGCGATGCGCTCGCGCCGCATTATAGTCGCCGTGGGCGTCCCTCGATAGCGCCTGAATTGCTGGTCCGCATGGCGCTTATCGCTCGCCTCTATGGCATCACGTCGGAACGCCGGCTGTGCGAGGAAGTCCGCTTCAATCTCGCTTATCGCTGGTTCTGCCGATTGCCGCCCGACGCGCGGGTGCCGCACCACTCGACGTTTAGCAAGAACCGGCATGGCCGCTTCCGCGATGCCGGCATCTTCCGCATCCTGTTCGAGCAGACTGTTCGGCGCTGCGCCGACGCGCGGCTGATCGCCCACAAGGATGCCGCAATCGACGCATCGTTTGTCGCGGCCGACGCAAGCTGGCAGCGCAAGATGCGGGACGCCGACATAGCCGCGCCCCGGCTTCCCCGCCCGGTTTGCGAATGGCTGGCGGATCAGGCCAATGCTCTACCGCAGGAACATGGCGTGCCGCGTGGCAAGCCGGCCGAGGTGTCACGCACCGATCCGGCGTCGGCTTGGTCTGCGCGCACGGCGCGGGGCCGGTTCGGCTATGCCCTGAATATCCTGATCGACACGCCGGGAGGGGTGACGATCGACGTGGAGGCCAGTCCCGCCCGCTTCGCGGCGGAAGTCGATGCGGGGCGGACCATGCTGGCACGGGCCGATGATCGGTTCGGCTACCGGCCAAAGCGCGTCGCGGCTGACACCGCCTACGGCAGCGCCGCGTTCCTGGCGTTTGTCACCGATCGCGGCACCATCCCGCATATCCCGGTGCTGGAACGATCCGAACAGACCAAGGGCAAATTCCCCCGCGAAGCCTTCCGCTATGAACGGGAGCAGGACCGCTATGTCTGTCCTGCTGGCAAGATACTGCCCTTTCGTGGTGCCGATCGTCGGGCGGGCTTTCTCCGATACAGCGCCAGTCCCTCCGACTGCCGCGCCTGTCACCTCAAACGGAAATGCACCGCAGGCAGCAACAGGTCGGTGACGCACAGCGAACATGAGGACGTGCGCGAGCTGGTGCGCGGCGAGATGCAGACGCCCCTATTCAAGCGGTCGATGCGACTGCGTCGGGGCGTCGAGCGGGTGTTTGCCGATGCCAAGGGTAAGCGGGGGCTAACCCGTTTGCACCTTCGCGGCCTGCGCGGTGCCGAGGAAGAGTTTCTGTTGGGCGCGGCCATTGCCAATCTCGTACTGCTGGCCCGCCCCGCCGCACGACCGGCACGGACCCGCCGCCCACCCCCGGTGCCGGAACGGATCGATCACATGGCCCGGATCAGCCGGGGCCGGTTCGAGCAATCTTACTACGCGACGATCTTCTGACACCAATTAGCCAGGTTCGCGCTCGGCCGCAGGGAAGTGGCGATAGAAGGTGGAACGGCCGACCTGTAGCAGCTTCGCGACCTTCGCTGGTTTATCGCCGGCCTTGAGCAGCTTGCGGGCGGTATCGAGCATGTCGGGCGTCATGACGGACTTGCGGCCCCCGCCCGTGCCGCCCTTGGCCCGTGCCGCTGCCAAACCAGCAATCGTCCGTTCCTTTATCAGTTCTCGCTCCATCTCCGCGACGGAAGCGAGGATATGGAACAGCAGCCGGCCCGATGGGGTGGCCGTGTCGAACCCGTCCGTCAGGGATCGGAAATCAATCTTGCGAGCGGACAGGTCCGCCGCCAGTTCGATCAGGCCCCCAATCGAACGGCCAAGGCGATCGAGCTTCCATATCACCAGCGTATCGCCCGCCCGCACGAAATTGAGAGCTTCGGTCAGGCCGGGACGGTTCAGCTTCGCGCCGCTCACCTTGTCGGTGAACAGCTTTTCACAGCCAGCCTTGGTCAGCGCATCGGTTTGTAGCGTCAGGTCCTGATCGGAAGTCGAGACACGCGCATAACCAACCAGCATGAGTCCCGTTATCCCATCTCAAACAGCGAATTTCGGGACTTATATTTCGGGAACATATTTTGGGAAAGCCCCAGCGGGGATAGGGCGTGTTTTTGTGCCGGTGCCGGTCTTCCCGTTGGAGGTTCGTTTTTGGGAAACTGCTTATCGTCCGGGCGGGGGCGGTTCGTCGAACAGCATTTCCAGATCATCGGCCTCAAACCCGCCCTTGGGGCGCTCGACGAGCGTGAAGCGCCATCGCTGCCCGCGCCGTAGCTCAGTGAACCCGGCGCGCTCCGCCGCTCGGACGTGGACAAAGACCTTGGGCTGCTTGTCGTCACGAGAGATGAAGCCCCAGGCCCCACCACGGTCGAGGTATTTGATCGTTCCGGTCGGCATGATGCCTTCCTTTCGGGCCTAGCCCTCCTTGGCGCAGGCGAGGCACATCGTCGTCGCGGGCGCACGATCGAGGCGCTTGGCCTCGATTTCCTCACCACAGCGGACGCACCAGCCATAATCGCCGCTGTCGATCCGCATCAGTGCGGCGTCGATGCGGCTACATTCGGCTTGCCGGTGCCGCTGCGCCGCCAGTGCCATTGCCTGCACCTGCATGGCGTCGATCCGCGACAGGCGGCCGACGCTTTCCTGATCGAGCGTGACCGGGGCGCGCGTTTCCTCGGCCGCCGCATCATCGGCGACGAGCTGATCGCGAAGCGCCAGCAGTTGCCGACGCCGCGCATCAAGGTCCGGCGCGTCCCCGGCTATGTCAGCGTACCAACAGTACCGGGGCGCGAACGGTGCGGATCATCGTTGTCGTCGTGCTGCCGACGATCAGGGTGCGAAGCGGCGAGTGTCCATAGGCACCCATCACCAGCATCGCGCCGGGATGCGCCGCCATATGATCGCCGATCACCGCATCGACCTTGCCGTCACGCAGGACGGTTTCGGAACAGGCGGGCAGCGTTGCTGCCGCTGCGCCGAGCTGGTCGCGGTGTTTGCCATCATCCGGCCCCGCCATGACGAGGTGTACTGGCAAACCACCGAACAGCGGCGAGGTAGCGACATGACGGACAGCGCGGCAGGCGGCGGGGCTGTTGTCGAAGGCGATCACCACCGCGTCAGGTGCCTTGGCTTCGCGTGAGGCGATCAGCACCGGCTTGTCGCTGGCACGCACGACCCGTTCGACCTTGGAGCCGATATGGTCGGTCGCGAACTCGCCCGACGCGCCGCGCTTGCCGATGATGACCAATGCAGCATCGGCTTCACGCTCGACGATCGTCTCCACGATCCCTCCATGCAGGTGCATCGACGCGACCGTGATGCCCTGCTCCTTCAAGCGAGTGCCGCCTGCGTCCAGCAGGATGCGCCCTTCCTCGATGGCAAGACGCCCCGCCGCTTCCTCGATGCGGGTCAGCTCTTCCAGCAGCTCGCTTTTGACACCGAGGCCGATCGCGCCGCTATGATCGTTGCGCGATGCCACGGCATCCTTGCGCTGGACGACGTGCAGCAGCTCGACATCGGCCCCGAGCCGGGTAGCGGCCCAGGCCGCCAGATCGACGACGCTGGTCGCGTAGGTGGATGCGTCGATACAGGCCAATATGCGGTTCATAAGCCCTCTCCTCAGTGGGCGCCGAGCGCTGCTTCGGCGCCGGGCTTGTCATGGACGGCGAAGCGATCGACCATCGTCGCGCTCGCCTGATTGAGGCCGATGACCTCGACATGGGTGCCTTCGCGGCGGAACTTGAGGATCGCCTTGTCGAGGCTCCCCACCGCCGAAATGTCCCAGAAGTGCGCGGCGGTCAGGTCGATGACCACATTGTCCAGCACCTCCTTGAAGTCGAAGGCGTCGGCGAACCGCTCGGACGAGGCGAAGAACACCTGACCCGAGACGCGGTAGGTCCGCGTCCTGCCATCCGCGCTCAGCTCGGATGCCACGTCGAACAGGCGCTTGACCTTGCTGGCGAAGAACAGACCGGACAGGATCACGCCTGCGACCACGCCTTGCGCCAGATCGTGCGTCGAGACGACAACCAGCACCGTCACCAGCATGACAACCGACGACTGCCACGGATGGCTCTTGAGGTTCCTGATCGATCCCCAGGAGAAGGTGCCGATCGACACCATAATCATCACCGCGACCAGCGCCGGCATCGGAATGCGGGCGACCAGCGGCCCCAGTACGACGATCAGGAACAGCAGGAACGCGCCCGACACAAAGGTGGAAAGGCGGGTGGAGCCGCCCGACTTCACGTTGATGACCGACTGCCCGATCATGGCGCAGCCGCCCATCCCGCCGAGGAAGCCGGTCAGAAAATTGGCGATACCCTGCCCCTTCATCTCGCGGCGCTTGTTCGATGGCGTGTCGGTCAGATCATCGACGATCTGCGCGGTCATCATCGATTCCAGCAGGCCAACCGCCGCCATCGTCAGCGAATAGGGGAAAATGATGCGCAGCGTTTCCAGCGTGAACGGCACCTGTGGGATGCCGAACGCTGGCAGCGACGAGGGCAGCTTGCCCATATCGCCCACCGTGTTGACCTTGATGCCGGCATAGATCGAGACGATCGTCAGGATCACGATCGCGACCAGCGGCGACGGGATCGCCTTGGTCAGACGCGGGAACAGGTAGATGATCGCCAGGCCCGCCGCGACCATCGCGTAGGTTTCCCACCCGACGTTCGTTAGCTGGGGAAGCTGCGCGATGAAGATTAGGATCGCGAGCGCGTTGACGAAGCCGGTGATGACCGAGCGTGACACATACTGCATCAGCAGGTCGAGCTTCAGGAAGCCGGCGACGCCCTGGATCAGTCCCATGAGGATGGTGGCGGCAAAGAGGTACTGGACGCCGTGATCGCGGATCAGCGGCAGGACAAGAACCGCAATGGCGGCGGTTGCGGCCGAAATCATGCCGGGGCGTCCGCCCACGAGCGAGATGATGACGGCGATGGAGAAGGAGGCAAACAGCCCGACGCTTGGATCGACGCCGGCAATGATCGAGAAGCCGATGGCCTCCGGGATCAGCGCGAGCGCGACGACGATACCCGCAAGCACGTCGGCGCGCGGGTTCGAGAGCCATTCGCGTCGAAGCGAAGTAGCAAATGTCATGTAGAAACCTGATCGCAATAGCGAGGGGCGCACGCCGTCAGACGCGTTCAATCAACGATACTCGGAAGCGAGGCCCAAATTCGCTAAGGTTATCCCGGGGATAGGCGCCGGGCCGAGCCACCCGAATCAATCCGGGTCCGTCGAAGGCCTCTAGATAGTCACTGATCGGACCATATTGCAACTGCGAACATCAGCAGCCTGCATTCCCATAATACCATCCCATGCGAGACGGGATCGCAAAACCTTAGGGTGTCATTCCGCCCTCAACCGTACCCGGCCGCGAGCGGCGCATTTTTCAACAGCCCCGATCCTTTTCTACGCCGCGCTCTCGACACAGGGTAACACCGCGATGCTGCTGGCCGGCGCCGGCGCAGCGATCAGCCTTCTCGCCGTCATCGCCTGGGCCATGCTCCGCTACAGCCGGACGCTGCCGATTACGCAGTTCTTCCGCTACAGCTCGTGGCTGATGGCCGCTCTGACGGTCGTGCTGGCCGGTAAGGGAGTCGCTGCCCTCCAAGAGGCGGGGATCATCGACATAGCGCCGCTCGCCAGCGTGCCACGTATCTCGATGTTGGGCCTGTTCCCGACATTTCAGTCGGTGCTGGCACAACTCCTGATGCTTGCCGTGATCGTGATCGGGTTTGCCTGGAACCGCCGCGCCAAGCCGCGGGCGGGCGGGCCGCTAGCCTACTAGCGGCAGGGCAGACAACGCCCCTCTCTAAAGCGTTGCCGCAACCCTGACCGTGCATCGCACCGTCTCACGCGCCTTGGCTCGCAATGTAACGGGAGGGCGGCGGGGAAAGCGCCGCCCTCGGGCCATTTACGCGGCCATCTTGTCGCAAGCCTCGGCGCACTTGCGACATGCGGCGACGCAATCCTCCATGCCGTCCAGCCCTTCGCAGCTCGACGCGCACGCCCGGCAAATCTCGGCGCACTCGCGGCAGATATGCCGGTGGTGTTCGGACTTGCGCGCCATGAAGTCGATCGCGACGCTGCAAATCTGGGCACAGTCCAGCATCAGCTTCATGTGCTGCGGCTCGGCGTGCCGCCCTCCCGCCTCCAGGCAGTGATTCATCGCCATGTGAAGGCAGGTGATGTGGCATTCGTGGCAGGCGTCGATGCACGCCTTCATCTCGGGATCGATCTGATGCATTGTCTTTCCTTCCATATGCGCCCCGCTCCCCTCATAGATACGCGGTACTTGGCGCTATCCCTCGCCGCGGTTTGGACTTCACCGTCCTTACGGCTCGGACCATCGTCCAAGGTCAACCCTTTTCTTGCGCACAACGGAGAGTAACATGTTGAACTCCGACCGCAAGATCGTCCAGGATAGGGCAATCTGGCCGATCTCCGCCCGCGCAGCGACGCGCCAGATCTTCGAGCGACTTGCGCATCGCTCGGAGCTCGTGCTCCTTGCGCTCCATCTCCGCGGCTCGTGCAAGCGCGAGGGCCTTGACCTCACCACTCGCCCGATCGCCGTCCTGCCACAGCGCAACGAGCTGGCCGATCTCCGAAATTGGGAAGCCGAGATCGCGCGCGCGTCGGATGAAACGCAGCATGTGCACCTCGCGTTCGTCATAGTCGCGGTAGCCGGAATCACGCCGCGTGGCCTTGGGGATGAGGCCGATCGCCTCATAATGGCGGATCATCCGCTGGCTGACGCCCGAAGCTTTGGCAGCTTGTCCTATATTCACGTATTGTCTCCTCAAGCCGCTGTCGGACGCCAACGGCGAAGCGTCAGCGCATTGGCAGCGACGCTGACGCTCGACAGCGCCATCGCCGCGCCGGCGATCACCGGGCTTAGATAACCGAACGCCGCCAGCGGAATGCCGATCAGATTGTAGATGAACGCCCAGAACAAGCCTTGGCGGATCTTGGCATAGGTCCGCTTCGAGATGTCGATCGCGTCCGCCACCAGGCGTGGATCGCCCCGCATCAGCGTGATGCCCGCTGCGTGCATGGCGACGTCAGTGCCAGTCGACATGGCGATGCCGACATCCGCTGCAGCGAGGGCAGGGGCATCGTTGACGCCGTCGCCGACCATGGCGACCGTGCGGTCCTCGGCCCGCAACGCCGCTACCGCATCCGACTTTCCTTCCGGCAGGACATTGGCGACGAAGTCGTCGATGCCGAGCTTGGCTGCGGCTGCGCGGGCGCTTCCCGCATTGTCTCCGGTCAGCATCACGCTGCGTATGCCGCGGCCATGCAGCGCCGCCACGGCGGCCGCGGCGGAAGCCTTCACCTCGTCGCCGAACGCCAGCAGGCCGAGGAGGCGGCGTTCGGGCGCGCGCTCCGCAACCCAGGAGACCGTCCGTCCCTCGGCTTCCAGCCTGGCCGCCTCGGTGGCCAGCGGCGTCAGTGCGATAGCTTCGTCCTCCATCAAGCGCGTGCTGCCGAGGATCAGGTCGCGGCCGTTGACGTCTGCAGCAACCCCGCGGCCGGGCAGGCCGCGCATCCCGCTGGCGCGGGCGGGTTCGACGCCTTCCGAGCTGGCCCACGCCATGACGGCCCGTGCGAGCGGATGCTCGCTTCCGGCCTGAAGCGCCGCGGCGAGCGCGATGAGATCGGTGCGCTCGACCCCGGCGGCGGGCAGTCCGGCCAGCAGCGAGGGCTTGCCTTCGGTCAGCGTGCCGGTCTTGTCGAACGCAACGACATTGATGCGGTGCGCGGTCTCCAGCGCCTCGGCATCCTTGATGAGCACGCCGGCCCGCGCGGCAACGCCCGTACCGGCCATGATCGCGGTCGGAGTGGCTAGGCCGAGCGCGCACGGGCAGGCGATGACGAGCACCGCGACCGCGTTCAGGATCGCGACTTCCACTCCGGCGCCGGCGATCAGCCATCCGGCGAGGGTAAGCGCGGCTATGACGAGGACGATTGGCACGAACACGGCACTGACTTTGTCGACGAGCCGCTGGATCGGAGCCTTGGCGCCTTGCGCGCTTTCGACCAGGCGCACGATGCGGGCGAGGGTGGTCTCAGCCCCCACCGCCGTCGTCTCGACCAGGATGAGCCCGTCCGCGTTGATCGATCCGCCGGTCACTGGGTCTCCAGCGGCCTTGGCGACCGGAAGGCTCTCTCCGGTGAGCATGGATTCATCGACATGGGTCGCTCCCTCGATCAGTCGTCCATCGACGGGGATGCGCTCCCCGGGCCGGACGCGGACGCGGTCACCCGAGCGCACCTCCGCCAGGGCAATCTCTCGTTCGCTGCCGTCGGTGCCGACAACGCGAGCCTGGTCGGGCCGCAGCGCCATCAGCGCGCGGATCGCCTCTCCGGTCTGACGCTTGGCGCGGCCTTCGAGCCATTTGCCGAGCAGGATAAGGGTGATGACGACGGCCGAAGCCTCGAAGTAATAATGCGCGTCCATGCCGTGCATCGGCGCGAACAGCAGCTGGTAGAGGCTGAGCCCATAGGCGGCCGATGTGCCGATCGCGACCAGCAGGTCCATATTGCCGGTTCGGGCGCGCGCGGCCTTCCAACCCGCGCGATAGAAGCGCGCGCCCAGCCAGAACTGCACGGGCGTCGCGAGCAGCAGCTGGATCCAGCCCGGCACGGCCACCTCGATACCGAACGGGGCCAGCAGCATCGGAAAGACAAGCGGCAGCGACAGCGCCGCGGCGATCAGCACATGGCGGAGCTCTCTTGTTGCGGCGGCGTCGCGCCGGGCGTCCTCGGCGCCGCGTTCCGCCTCCGCCGATCCGGTGCGCGCTGATGCAGTGTAGCCAGCACTTTCGACAGCCTCGACCAAGACATAAGCGGGGACGTCACCCGCCGTTTCGATCCGCGCCGTCTCGGCCGCCAGGTTGACACTCGCGGAGCGGACGCCGGGCACTTTCAGCAGCGCCTTCTCGACCCGGGTGACGCAGGACGCGCAGGTCATGCCGGTGATCGTCAGCTCGGTCGTCTGTGTCACCGGGGTGTAGCCCGCCGCAAGAACCGCATCGGCTACGGCAGCGACATCGGATCGTCCATCGACGAACTCGACATTCGCGCGCTCCGTCGCGAGATTGACCGAGACGCCGGCAACGCCCTGCACCCCGGCGATGGCGCGCTCCACCCGCCCGACGCACGTCGCGCAGGTCATGCCATCGATGGCCAGCGACAGCCTTTCGTCGCTTCTCGTCTGTGCCTGCATTGGCAGCTGCGCCCGGGCGTTCATGGTCGTCTCCACTACTGAGTCGACGGCCTTATGGTCCCTCACATTGTGTCAAGGTCAACAGCTAAATTCACCTCTTGACCCTGACACAGTGTCAAGCCCCATATTTGTTTCATCCACCTTATGGGAGAACGAAGATGATCGACTTCAAAGTTCAGGGAATGACCTGCGGAGGCTGTGCGCGCGGTGTGACCAACGCGCTTCAGCGCGTCGATGCCAATGCCGTCGTCAACATCGATTTGGCGAGAAAGACCGTTTCGGTAAACTCGACGGCCGATGTACAGCAGCTCAAGCAGGCCATCGAGAAAGCCGGCTTCGCGGTGACGCAATAAAGCCCCATTTTGCCTAAGGGATTTGCGGGGCGGGCGCGTAAAACAATTGTGCGGTGATCCGCACGCGCCCGCCTCGCGATCATAAGTACAGGGGGACTGTATGCGTTCCGCAGCACAATGAATGAGGGTGGCAGATTGATGACCGACGGTGAGCGCAGTGGGTCAGGGAGCGACAAGGACGCCCTCGAAGTCGTCCTCATCACAGGTGCGAGCGGCTTTACAGCCGCCGCGCTAGTTGCCCAGCCGAGGGAACGCTACACGGTTGTCGGCCTGGATCGTGTCGGTCCTCCAGACCCGCGGCCGCCCGCGTCGGCAATCGGCTATGACATCACGGGCAACCCCAATCCGCTCTACGACAAGGCCACCGTGCACGACACCCGCCGGCTGATTGACGGGCTCCGGTCGTTCGACGTCGAGCAATTCGTCTTCGCCAGCACAATGCTGGTTCATAAGCCTGCCGCCACTCCGGAAGAGCGCATCAGCGAGGAGTCGCCAATCGGTGCGTCCTAGGCGTATCCACAGTCGAAAGTTGTTGCCGAAGCACTGCTGCACGCGAGGCGCGGTAAGATTCCCGTCGTCTTCCTCCCCGCCGCCGGAGTTTACGACGGCGACGGGCGCTCGGCGTTACTCGCGCAGCAGATATCCCAGATCTACGAGCATCGCGTGATCTCGCACTTTTATCACGGGATGCTGCGTGCGGCATCGGCGCACCGCGACGACTTGGCCGATGCCGTGCTTCGCCTGGTCGATCGGCGGCACGACCTTTCGGCCGAGCTGCCGCTGCTCATCGGCGCGCCCGGCTATGCCGAGATCCAGGACATCGTGGGCGAGGCGCTCGACGGCGAGGTCCGGAAGACTATCCGGATTCCGTAGCCGCTCGCGAAGGCCGGGATCATCCTGCAGAACGAAGCGCTCGGCAGCGACGACTTCATCCAGCCCTGGATGATCGACAGCAGCAACGACCACTATATCCTCGATATCTCCCGCGCGCGTTCGCTGCTCGGATGGTAGCCGAAACACAGTCTCCGCGACACGCTGCCCGCGATCGTCACCGCTCGCTTTCACACTCACTGCCGCTACTGGATCGGCCAGCGTGGATGCAGCTCGTCGATCACGAACGCGTGGCGGGCGCGACCGCCCGGATGCCCTTCGAGAAGATGGGGATGATCGAGTGGCAGATCGTCATGCCTGTGTGCTACCACTTCGGCGTCTTCACTGGGCCAGATGCGGAACGCAATCACCGTGCCGATTAGCGCCAGCACAGCGGCCGCAGCGAACGCGGCGCCCATGCCGCCGAATGCGCCGATCTGACCTGCCAGTGGATAGGCAATTAGCCAGCACACATGGCTAAGCGCGAATTGCGCTGCAAACAGGGCGGGCCGATCCTGCCCGCCCGAAGAGCGGCGTAGCAGCCGGCCACCAGGCGTAATGCTGGCCGAATAGGCAATGCCAAGTGCTAACCAGCCCACGAGGATCACGCCCCAATAATGGGGGGCGGCGTGGTCCTGCCAAGACAAGGCGAGCGCCGCCAGCGTGACCGTCATAGCCGAAGCGGCCGACAGCATCACTGTCCGATCGGAGAGCCGTTCAAGCAAACGCGGCAGCAACAGCGCCGCCAGCATCGAGCCGCCACCGAAAGCGGCGAGCGTGATCGCCATCGCGCTCTGTCCACGCCCAAGGGCCGACTGTACCAGCACTGGCGTATTAACAATCACCATCGCACTGGCCGCGGCGGCTGCAAGAGTCACGGCGAGCAGGCCACGAAGCCGAGGCGTTTTGAGGTAAAGCCGGGCGCCGCGCGTGGTATTATAATAGATGCCGCCCGTCGGCCGGCTGGCAGCGGCCCGCGGAAGCACGGTCGTCAACACAAGAAGGGCCGAACAGGCAAAACCGATTGCAGTGCCTGAGAACAGCCAGTGGAAGCTCATAACCGTAAGCAGCGCGGCAGCGAGCATCGGGCTTGTCAGGCTTTCCATGTCATAGGCGAGGCGAGAGAGGGACAGCGCCTTAGTATAGTCCTGTTCCTCGGGCAGCACGTCAGGGATGGTCGCCTGGAAGGTCGGCGTGAACCCTGCCGAAGCCGATTGCAGCACGAAGATCAGTACGTAGATTTGCCACACCTGATCGATGAAGGGCAGCGCGAGCGCGACCAGGCAACGGATCAGGTCCATCGCGATGAGGAAACTACGGCGCGGCAATCGGTTTGCATAGGCGCCGACAATCGGGGCCACACCGATATAAGCGATCATCTTGATCGCCATCGCTGTGCCCAGCACGGCACCCGCGTCAGCACCAGCGACGTCATAGGCGAGCAGGCCCAACGCGACGGTAGCGAGGCCGGTGCCGATCAGCGCGATGATCTGGGCCAAGAACAGATGGCGATAGGTTCGGTTGGCCAATATTTTGAGCATGGCTACCTCGTTGGGCCCGTGAGACTGGTCTGCAGCCTCATGCGGTCAGATAACCATGCGCCACCATCAGCACTAGATAGCGTCCGGATTTGGCGATCGTGACCAGCAGGAGGAAGCGGGAAAGCGGCGTGCGCAAGACGCCGGCGATAAGCGTCAGGGGATCGCCGATGATGGGCAGCCATGAGAACAGCAGGGAAAGCGCGCCGAACCGGCGATAGCGCCTTTCCGCTTTCGCCATTGCGGTCTCCGAGACCGGGAACCAGCGGGCGCCGCGATGATGCGCGAGAAAGCGGCCAAGCGCCCAGTTGAGTGTTGAGCCCAGCACATTGCCCACCGACGCGGCCAGGAGCAGCGGGACCGGCTCGAACCTTCCGGAAGCCAGCATGGCGAGCAGCAGCAGTTCGGATTGTGCCGGCAGCAGGGTTGCAGCAACCAGCGCAGCCAGAAACAGGCCAGGATAACCCAGCGCGAGAAGATCGATGTCCGGCAGCTGAAAACTCTCCGGTAAAACGCATGACGCCGACGATCCCACCGCGCTGTTCATGAGGGCTCGCACGGCGGGATTCGATCGGACGAGATGCAGCGATGTCAGACAACCCGCTTGATCTCACTATAGGCGCCCTCGGTGCGTAGCATGATCGTCACCGGGGCACCCGAACGGTTGCGCCAGAACCAGCCGTGGCTGCCGTCGAATGCGGCGACGAGATCGCCTTGCTCGCCGGTCGACGCTTGGCCCTTGCCATAACCATGATAGGAGATGCCCGGAGCGTCCGCGTGGGTGTCGTAATTGACGTGGCCGCCCTCTACCGACCACTTGAAGACGACACGGGCGCCCTTACTGGCCTTGAACTTGACCTCCGCGCCTTCGCCTGGCGCAAGTGTCAGGCGCGTCGTGTCGGTGCGCCCATCGGCTTCGCTCGCGAGGGGCACCTTCGGGGGCGCGGCTACCGGTTGCACGCTGCCGCCTGCAGCCTGCTCCACCTATGCGAGGGCTGGCGCCTGCGCCGCCACTGCATCGGCGGCGGCGTTCTGTGCTGTTTCTTCAGCCAGCTGGACTTTGATTTCGCCCATCTGGGTAAGGCCCAGCGCGCGGCCGGCTCCGGTGGGATCGACACCATATTCCGAGGGCAGAATGACCGCGACGAGAAGGGCGCTGGCGGAGATGGCGGCAACGAGTGTCGCCCGGATCAATTGCCGATTGGTGGGCAGGTCGTCGAGATTGGGACGTTGGGCGTTGAACATGGTCGAAACCTCCTTGAAATCAGGCGACGGCAAAGCCGACGAGCTGGTAGCCGACCAGCACGAAGCCGGCGGCCATCAGGATGGTGTTGGCGGCGAAGGCGTGGCGCATGAAACTTGAGGTCCGGCGCCAGTAGCCCATCAGGATCAGGATGGCGCCGAGCGCGAGAAGTTGCCCGATCTCGACGCCGATATTGAAGGCGATCAGGTTGGCGAGCAGGCCGTCACTTGAAATCTCGAACTCAAGAATCTTTGTCGCCAGGCCGAACCCGTGGAAGAAGCCGAACACCAGCGTCGCGACCTTGGTATTGGGTTGGAAGCCGAACCAGCGCTGGAACGCGCCAAGATTGTCGAGCGCCTTATAGACAACCGACAGGCCGATGATTGCGTCGATGAGATAGGCGTTGGCGCTGATCCCCATCAGCACGCCGAACAGCATGGTCGTCGAATGGCCGACCGCGAACAGCGTCACGTAAAGACCGATGTCCTTCATCCGGTAGAGGAAGAAGATCACGCCGAACAGGAACAGCAGATGGTCGTAGCCCGTGACCATGTGCTTGGCGCCCAGATACACGAACGGGAGAAACAGGACGCCGCTGCTTTCCTGGATATAGCCCTTGTCGCCTTCCGCGACATTGTGGGCGAACGCCTCGACCCTGAGGCAGAAGGAAAAAGCAAGCAGCCCGAGGGCGATCATCAGCCTGCTTCGTGAGATATGCTGGGTAAGGGTTGCGTATAAGCTCATCGGAGAACTCCTTGGCCGGTCTCTCGCGCGCCGCCGGGCGCAGGCGGGAGCGGTGAGCTGCCCCCTTCTGAGTGGTCCATTGACTATGAGAGTCTGGACCAAGGAAGGGACGACGTATGCCTGCGAAGAAGCACAAGCCGGAGGAGATCATCGGCAAGCTGCGTGAGGTGGAGATTATGCTGGGCCAGGGCGGCACGACTGCCGAGGCGTGCCGGCGGATCGCGGTCAGCGAACAGACCTACTATCGCTGGCGCAAGGAATATGGCGGCCTGGAAACGGATCAGGTGCGGCGGATGAAGGACCTGGAGAAGGAGAATCTGCGGCTGCGCCGCGCGATCTCCGATCTGACGCTGGATAAGCTCATCCTTCAGGAGGCCGCCAAGGGAAACTTCTGAGCCCCGCACGGCGTCGGCGCTGCATCGACCAGGTCCGGGAGGTGCTGGATGTATCCGAGCGGCGAGTGTGCCGCGTGCTCGGCCAGCACCGGTCGACGCAACGCAAGGTGCCATGCGGGGCAGATGACGAGGAGGCGCTGACCGACGACATCGTCGCGCTGGCCAAGCAGTATGGGCGCTATGGCTATCGCCGGGTGACAGCATTGCTGCATGCGTCCGGCTGGTCGGTGAACCATAAGCGGGTCGAGCGGATCTGGCGGCGCGAGGGGCTCAAGGTGCCTCAGCGCCAACCGAAACGCGGCCGGCTGTGGTTGAACGATGGCTCATGCATCCGGCTGCGGCCGGAGTATCCGGGGCATGTATGGGCCTACGACTTCGTCGAGGAACGAACCCATGACGGACGCAAGTTCCGCATCCTGACCATCATCGACGAGGCCAGCCGCGAGTGCCTGGCGCTGGTCGTCGCGCGCCAGCTCCGCCACGAAGACGTGCTGGCAGCGCTGGCCGAGTTGTTCATCGAGCGTGGTCCGCCAGCGCATATCAGATCCGACAACGGCAGCGAGTTCATCGCCACCGCCGTCCAAACCTGGCTCGGGCAGATCGGCGTGAAGACGCTCTACATCGCGCCGGGCTCGCCATGGGAGAACGGCTACAACGAGAGCTTCAACGGCTCGCTGCGCGACGAACTGCTGAACGGCGAGATTTTCTACAGCCTCGCCGAGGCCAGGGTGCTGATCGAGGCATGGCGGCGTCACTACAACACCGTCCGGCCGCACAGCAGCCTTGGCTACCGACCACCGGCTCCGGAAGCGGCAACACCGCCATTGCCGGCCTCCGGTTCCGCTTCGCTCCACCTCCGACCGGCAATGGCGGCGGAGACGACAATGCACTAACTATCAACCCGGACCACCCGGTGGGGGCTGCTCAAGCGGAGAGGATCTGGCTGGGATCATGGATGCATTGCGGTGGAAGTCACCGCGAATGCCACTCGCCTATAATCGCAACCTTGCTGCAGAGCAGGGCGCAGCGGGCAGGCTGATGGCGAAGATCGGCTGATGGGGTCGCTGGTCGACTCGATTGCAGGAGGGCGTCGCTCCCCAAGCAACCTCATCGGACCGGCATGAGCTTATGGAGCTGGCCGGTGGCCCTTGCCAGCAGCGGCACAATGGTCCGTGTTTCAGGGAAGGGGGCTTGAGATCGCCTTGATGGCCTTCAATCCCGTTCCAAAACGAGCGATCGCGTCCCTGTTTCTCTCCAGCTCGCCATAGGGCAGATAGGCGAAGTCGAGATCGGCAATACGGCTGAAAGCCGGGCGACGGAGTTGCGCGCGAACGTCCTGCTCGCGCGCATTCGGTGCGACCAGGAATAGCCCGGCGGCAGCGTGCAGATCGCTCCCCGACAGCGCCAGATCGAGCATGCGCACGATCCCCGAGTAGATCGAGGTCGAATGTTCAACCTCGAACGCGGCGGCGACGCCGTCGCCACCCTTCGCCAGCCACAACACGTCGATGAGGCGGATCGAGTCCGCTCCGGGAGAGGTCGCAATGGCGTCTGGAAGGCGCTCGAGGCATCCCTGTCCAAGCGGGCAGCCAGCGTGAAGTCGACCGCGGTCATTGGCGGCGATCCACACATCGTAACCGAGGGCATGGCCGAGGTCGCGCAGCCAGGCCTGGATTTCGGCGTGCGTGCGATCGGTTTCGCCCTGCGCGGCGGCTGTCTTGTCGAGCCGGCTTGCCTCCGCTCTGGCATGTTCCAATCTGCCGAGCCAGTCGTCGGCCGCCGTTGCGTCATCCTCCAGCGGTGGCGCGGGATAGCGGCCCGAGCCAATGTCGAACAACAGTCCGCCGATCGCGCCGAGATCGTTGGAGAGCAACTCGCGGTAACGGTCGTTGAGGTCGAGGATGCCGGCGCGCATGGCGAGAAAATGATCCCATGACCCGAGCTTCACCTTGGCGCCGGTGACGGCATTGTAGCCCTTGACGATCGCGGTATTGAAGGGCGGCACCAGCGTCGGGTGAAGGAAATAGAGCAGGTTGGCCGCCGCCGGCCCCAGCCCCTTGATCTTGAGCGCGTCTATGCTGCGGATGTGGCTGATGATCTCCTCGGCGGTATCGCAGCACGAGCAATTGTCGAGCAGGCGACCGAACGCCCGCTGGTTGTCCGGGCTTTCGTAGATGTCTGGAATGCGCAGCTTGGGCTTCCACAGCCAGGCATGGTCGGCGCCCTTGAAGATCTGCCGCTGTTCGGCGATCGAGTGGACAACCGTTTCCAGTGACGAGCCGCGATAGGCGACGCCGAACCGCCCACTTTCGATTTCTGCGACCACCTGCTGCAGCCCGCGACGGATGGAGCGGAAGTTTTTCAGCCGTTCGTCCCACAGAAACCAGGAGCGATAGGTGGCGCCGGGATCGTCTCGCCAACGACGGACAAGCTCGCTCACGAGATCATGATGTGTCGCGGGTAACAAGGTCATACTGGCTGGGTCATCTAAACTGGGCTCCTTGCCGTTCAGGCTATCGCGAGCAAGGGCGGCTTGCACGTTCAATGTGCGATCCGCGAAGCGTGCTCAAATTGTCGGTGATCGCGCAGGGAAACGCCGCTGGCATTGGGCGTTGCCGGTCGCAACCGTCGACCGGGCGCACAGCCAGGCAGACGGCCGGCACGGGCGTCGCCGCCCGGGAGCGGCGACGCAACCAGCTTTTTCCGGTCGAACTTAGCGGATCACTGCTTTGCGATCGCGGTGACCTCGCCATCGCTGCCCTTGAGCGAGAGGTCGAAATCGACCTTGTCGCCGACCTTGACCGCATCGGTGATCGACGGCGCGGCCTTGAACGCCATCGTCATCGCGGGCCACTTGGCCTCCGGGATCGGACCATGATCGAGCGTGATCGTGCCTGCCGCCTTGTCGATCGCGGTGACGGTGCCATGGCCCTTGGCCTTGATCGCGGCGTTCGCGTCAGGCGCCATCGACATGTTGCCCATGTCGCCGCTCATGGTCGCGGCGGGCTCCGCCTCGTTGGTCTCAGTCGCAACGGGGGCCTCCGCCTTCTTGCCGCACGCGGCAGTCAGGGCGGCGAGGCCGAGGGCAATGGTCAGTCGTGCATGGTTCATCGTCTTCTCCTTCATGATGAAACGGGTTGAGGGATGGGATCGGTCTTGGGCCGGCGCAACAGCAGGTAGGCGGCGGGCAGGACGAACATTGAGAGCAAGGGCGCGGTCAGCATGCCGCCGATCATCGGCGCGGCAATCCGGCTCATGACCTCCGAACCCGCGCCTGATCCCAGCAGGATCGGCAGCAGGCCGGCCAGGATCACCGCCACCGTCATCGCCTTGGGACGGACGCGCAGCAGCGCGCCTTCGCGCACGGCGGCCTCGACCTCGGCAGCGTCCGGATGTGCGCCGCGCTCGGCCAGCGCGTTCTTGAGATAGATCAGCATCACCACCCCGAACTCGGCGGAGACGCCGGCGAGCGCGATGAACCCGACCCCGGTGGCGATCGACTGGTTGAACCCCAGCAGATAAAGCGTCCAGATGCCGCCGGTCAGCGCAAACGGCAGCGTCCCCATGATCAGCGCCGCCTCGTCGAAGCGGCCGAAGATGAGGTAGAGCAGCACGAAGATGATCAGCAGCGTCGCGGGCACGACCAGCTTCAAGCGGTCGACCGCGCGCTCGAGATATTCGAACTGGCCAGAGTAAGCGATGCTGACCCCAGGCGAGAGCCTGACCTGTTTCGCCACCGCACGCTGCAGATCGCCGACCACCGAGGCAAGATCGCGCCCGCGCACATCGACGTAGACCCAGGTCGAAGGCCGGGCATTCTCGGTCTTGAGCATCGGCGGTCCCTCGGCGATCGAGACGTTTGCCACGGTGCCCAAGGTGATCTGCTGGCCCGCGGGCGTCAGGATCGGTAGCGCCCGCAGCCTTTCGAGGCTGTCGCGCAATTCGCGCGGATAGCGCACGCTGATCGGATAGCGGGCGAGGCCCTCGACCGTCTCGCCGATCGTCTCGCCGCCGATCGCGCCGGAGACGATGGCCTGGACGTCGGCGATGTTGAGCCCGAACCGCGCGGCGGCGGCGCGGTCTATGTCGACATCGACATAGCGTCCGCCGGTCAGCCGCTCGGCGAGCGCCGAGCTGACGCCGGGCACGCTCCTGGCCACGGTCTCGACATCATGCGCGATGCGGTCGAGCTCGGCGAGGTCACTGCCCGACACCTTGACCCCGATCGGGCTCTTGATGCCCGTCGCGAGCATGTCGATGCGGTTGCGGATCGGCGGCACCCAGATATTGGCGAGACCCGGAAGCTTCACCCGGCGATCGAGCTCGTCGACAAGGCGTTCGGGCGTCATGCCCGACCGCCACTGGTCGCGGGGCTTGAATTGGATCGTCGTCTCGAACATTTCGAGCGGCGCGGGATCGGTCGCGGTCTCGGCGCGGCCGGCCTTGCCGAACACGCTTTCGACTTCGGGCACGGTCTTGATCAGGCGGTCGGTCTGCTGGAGCAGCTCACTCGCCTTGGCGGCCGAGAGGCCCGGCAGCGCCGAGGGCATGTAGAGCAGGTCGCCCTCGTCGAGATTGGGCATGAACTCGCCGCCGAGCCGGCTGAGCGGCCAGGCCGTGGTGGCGAACACCAGAGCCGCGATCAGCAGCACTGCCTTGGGCCGCTTCATCGTCCAGTCGATCGCGGGCCGGTAGATATTGGTGAGCCAGCGATTGACCGGATTGGCCTGCTCGGCCGGAATGCGGCCCCGGATCAGCCAGCCCATCAGGATCGGCACCAGGGTCACCGACAGGATCGCGGCCGCGCCCATCGCATAGGTCTTGGTGAAGGCGAGCGGCGCGAACAGCCGGCCTTCCTGCGCCTCCAGGGTGAAGACCGGAATGAACGACAGCGTGATGATCAGCAGGCTGAAGAACAGCGCCGGCCCGACCTCGGCCGCCGCCTCGGTGACGACGATCCAGCGCATCTCGCCATCGAGATGTCTGTCCGGGTGATCCTGCTCCCAGCGTTCGATCCTCTTGTGGGCGTTCTCGATCATGACGACCGCCGCATCCACCATCGCGCCGATGGCGATGGCGATGCCGCCCAGCGACATGATGTTGGCGTTCACCCCCTGGAACCGCATTACGACGAACGCGGCCAGCACACCGAGCGGCAAGGTCAGGATCGCGACCAGCGCCGAGCGGACGTGCCAGAGGAACAGGGCGCAGACCAATGCGACGACGATGAACTCCTCGACCAGCTTGCGGGTGAGGTTCTCGACCGCGCGATCGATCAGCTGCGAGCGGTCATAGACCGTGACCACCTCGACGCCCGGCGGCAGGCTTTTCCTGAGATCGGCGAGCTTGTCCTTGACCGCCGCGATGGTCTCACGGGCGTTCTTGCCTGACCGAAGAATAACGACGCCGCCGGCGACCTCGCCTTCGCCGTTCAGTTCGGCGATGCCGCGCCGCATCTCGGGGCCGACCTGGATCGTGGCGACATCGCCGAGCCGGACGGGCACGCCGCCCGCCGCAGTCTTGAGCGGGATTGCCCGGAAATCGTCGAGCGTTTTCAGATAGCCCGAGGCGCGGACCATATATTCGGCCTCGGCCATTTCCAGCACCGAGCCGCTGGCTTCCTGATTGGCTTGGCTGATCGCCTGCACTGCCTGGGCGTGGGTTACGCCGTAGGCCGCGAGCTTCACCGGATCGAGCAGCACCTGGTACTGCTTGACCATGCCGCCGATGCTGGCGACTTCGGCCACGCCGGTCACGGTCTTCAGCTCGTAGCGCAGGAACCAGTCCTGCAACCCGCGAAGCTGCGAGAGATCGTGCCGGCCGGTGCGGTCGACCAGCGCATATTCATAGACCCAGCCGACCCCGGTCGCGTCCGGCCCGAGCGCGCTGCGGGCGCTGGCCGGCAACCGACCCTGGACCTGGTTGAGATATTCGAGCACGCGGCTGCGCGCCCAGTAGAGATCGGTGCCGTCCTCGAAGATCACATAGACGAAGCTGTCGCCGAAGAAGCTATAGCCGCGCACCGTCTTGGCGCCGGGCACCGACAGCATGGTGGTGGTGAGCGGATAGGTGATCTGGTTCTCGACGATCTGCGGCGCCTGACCCGGATAGGAAGTGCGGATCACGACCTGCACGTCGGAAAGATCGGGCAGCGCGTCGATCGGGGTCGAGCGCACCGCCCACAGGCCCGCGCCGACCAGCGCGAGCATGCCGAGCACGACGAAGAAGCGGTTCCTCACCGACCAGCGGATGAGATGGGCGATCACTGGCCCGCCACCTTCGCCATATGCCGCAGCGTCGGTCCCGCCGGGGGCCGGTCGAACCCGAACCGGACCCGGTCACCCGCCTTGAAGCCGCGCGCGATGCCCGGATTGGCGAGCGCGAAGGTCATCGTCATCGCCGGCCAGTCGAGCGCGGGAACGGGCTCGTGGCTGAGCGTCACCGAATTGGCCGTGATCCGCTCGATCTTGCCCGTCGTCTCGTACAGCGTGGCTTTCGACGCCGGCGCGGCGATGGTCGCCGATGCCGCACCGCCGCCGATCGGCCGCGCCTCGATTCCCGACAGGCTCGCCTCGGAATCGATCAGGAACTGCCCCGAGACGACGACGTTCTCGCCGGGCGACAGGCCGGCAAGGATCTCGGTCTCGCCGCCTGCCTCGCGGCCGATGCGGACCTCGGCGGGATGATAGCGCCCGTCGCCTGCGGCCAGCATGACGAGCGTGCGCCTGCCCGTGCGGATCACCGCTTCGCTCGGCACCAGCAGCGCCGGCTTGGCATCGCCGCCAAGCGCGACGCTGGCGAACATGCCCGGCCGCAACCGGCCGTCCCGGTTGGGCAGCTCGATCCGCACGGTGAGCGTGCGGCTGTCGGCCTGCGTGGTCGGCAGGATCGCGATCACCCGGCCGGCGAAGCGCTCGCCGGGGAAGCCCGCCAGCGTGGTGCTGGCATTCTGGCCGACCCGGACATCGCCCGCGCGCGCTTCGGGCACCGCGGCATTGAGCCAGACGGTGCTGAGCCCGCTTACCTGGGCGAGCGTCTGGCCCATGGCGAGCGTCACGCCGGCACGGGCGTCGAGCGTCTGGATCGTGCCCGAGATCGGCGTCGTGATCGTCACCACGCCGTTCGGGCGTCCGCTCCGCTCGACGCTGGCGATGAGGCCGTCGGACATGCCCATCAGCCGCAGTCGCTGGCGCGCGGCCGCGGTGAGGTCGGGCTTGCCGAGCCGCCTGACGCTCAGATATTCGGTCTGCGCGGCGCCCCATTCGGGCAGGAGCAGGTCCGCGATCGGCGCGCCGGCGCGGACCACGTCCCCGGGCGCTCGCGCATAGACGCGGCTCACGAACCCGCCCGAACGCGCCTGGATGACGGCGACGTCGCGCTGGTTGAAGTCGATCGTGCCGGTGACCTCGAGGGCCGAGGCAAGGCTGCCCATCTTCGCCGCGACGACCCGCAATCCCAGGCTCTGCCGCGCGGCGGGATCGACGGCGACCGTGGGGGCCGCGCCGGCGCTTCCTCCGTCCGCGTATCGCGGCACGAGCTGCATATCCATGAAGGGCGACTTGCCGGGCTTGTCGAACTTCTGGTTGGGGAACATCGGATCGTACCAGTAAAGGACTTTGCCTGCCCCGGCGGGCGTGGTCGCCTCCGATTGCGGTGTCTGGCGATGGCCAGCCCAATAGCCTGTGCCGCCGGCCAGCAGCGCGACAGCCAGGATCGATGCGCCCCAGCGCAGCGCGGATTTATCGAGCGTCATGGCCGCTCCTCCCCATAGGTGATAGTGATGCGGACCGCGTCGCGCGCGACGTCGGCTTCGCGGTTGAGCGCCTCGACCTCGGCCTCCGCGAGCCCGAGCGTCGTGAGCAGCGCGGCGCCAAGGTCGAGCTTGCCGGCGCCATAGCTGTCGCGGTCGAGCTCGGCGCGGTGCCTGGCGAGTGGCACCAGCGTCTCGCGGGCATTGCGCAACCGGGAGAGATGCATGGCATGGTCTGCGAGATCGGCGTCGAGCTGCGCCACCAGCTCGCGGCGGATCGCCTCGCGGTCGAACCGACCCCCTTGCGCAAGGCTCTCGCTTGCAGCGATCCTGGGGTTCTGGCGCTTGCCGGCGAACAGCGGCAGGTCGATCGACACGCCGACCGAGGCCATGTCGCCGTACATGGGATCGCGCCGGCCATAGGTGACGCCGACCTTCCAGTCGGGGCGCTTGTCGGCGCGCGCGAGACGCACGTCCGCTTCGGCGACTGCGATCCGCGCGTCCTGCGCGCGCAGGGCGGGAAGCGCATCGATCCCGGCCCGCAGCCGGATCGGATCGACATCGAGCATCGGCGGGTCGCCCGTCGCCTGCGGGTCGGGGTCGCCGGTATAGCGCGCGAGCCGGGCCCGCGCCTGCGCCACCACCGCAGCCATCTCGGCGCGGCGATCGGCGATGGCGGCGCGGAGCTGGTCGGGCTCGAGCGCCTGGCTCGGGCGCGCGCTGCCCGACGCCAGGCGTGCGGTCACGGTCTTCTGCAGGTCGTCGAGACTGGCATCGAGCAGGTCGAGCTGCCGGAGCCGGCGTTCGCCATAATAGAGATCGATCCATGCGAGCGCGGTCTCGAGCCGCACGTTGCGGCCTTCGACCAGCTCGCCCGCCTCGGCGACACCGATATCGGCCGCGGCGCGCGCGGCGCGTGCATGGCGCTTGGCGAGATTGGGGAAGGCCTGGCTGAACCCGATCGTCGCCATGGTGAAATCGTCGCGCGTGAAGCTGCCGGCATTGGGGCCGCTCACCGGGAAGTTCTGCAGGCCCAGGTCGAGCGTCGGATCGGGCAGGCGATCGGCCGCGACCGCCGAGGAGCGGGCGCCAGCTGTCGCCGCCGCGCGCGCCTTGAGGCTTGGCGCATTGGCGGCAGCGAGCCTCAGTGCCTGCTCGTAGGTGAGCGGGCCGGCCGACACCGGCACGGCCCAGGCGCTCGCAAGCGTCGCACCGAGTGGGAGCAACAGGCGTCGCACAGCGCGCCTCGGCATCATGATCATGGATATCATCCCCTCATGACAGAGGCGGCGCGCCACCATGTGACGCGCCGCTCCGGAGTGGGTTAGCCCTTGTCCGACCTGACTGCGCCGCGCATGCAGTCGGCGGCGCTTGCCTGCATCATCGCGCAATCGCAGCTGGCGATGTCCCGGCTCTGGGGCACCCATATGCGGACACGCGCAGGGCCGGTCGCCCGCGGACCATATTGCGGCGCCGAGCGCCATTCCCAATGGCCCTGAGGCGTGCGGCTCGCGTCGGCTGCAAGCGCAGGCGCGGCGAGACCGAGGGCCGCCACAAGGGCGGCCGGAAGCATTTTGATCATCACGAAGACCTTTGACTGAAAAGAAGGAAACCGGGCGCGCACGCATCGATCGATGCGCGCAGCCCGTGCTCGTTCAATCAGACAAGGCTGGTGGGAGGATCCGGCTCGGGCACAACCGCCTTGCCGGTCAATATCGTGTCGGTCGTCCAGAAGCTGGCCGCGTCGTAGAGACGCGCAGGCGCAACGCCGCCTGCCAGGTCCGCTGCGACCAGCGGGATCACGCACCCCATCGCGGCGATGCAATCGAGCGTCAGGCCCTTGCAAGGCTTTTCGCTGGGCGCAGGCTGCTGCTTGGCCATCATTGCCATGCAGTCTGCATCCATGCCCTTGGCCAGCGGCGCGCCTGCCGCCTGCGGCACGCTGTGCGCGGCCGCCATCTGGGCTCCGAAGAGACCGGACAGCGCTCCGATGACGAGCAGAAGGGCGAGCAGGCGTTTCACGAGCCTCGATATCTAGCGGGTTTCGCTGGCGCAGCCAACCAAAGTCTCGCGCCGCGCGGGTTTTGAAGTGCTGACGGCTGATTCCGTCAACTCCGCGTCAATAAAGATCTGGCCCGGGGAAGAAGACCGGCTGCGGCCTCTACGTATATCGAGGCTGGACCCGGGACCGTAGTCCCAAGCCTGAAGAGACGCTCTTCCCCCCGGCAGGTCCGGGCGGTGGCTTACCATCCAAGGAGGTGAATATGGTCAGAAAAACTCTCATGGTCGGGCTTGCCGGCATTTCGATGCTTGCTGCCGTCCCCGCTATGGCCCAGGGCATCGGGCACAGCTTGTTCATGCGCGGCTCGATCGTCGACACGGGCAGCAACGGCACGGTCGTCTGCATCGGCAAGGCCGATGGCGCCGAGGTCGGCCAGAAGCTCGAGGTCTATCGCGTCGTGACCCATCCGGGTCCGCCCAAGGGCGTGGCGCCGACCTATCACCGCCAGCTCGTCGGCCATGTGACGATCGATCATATCTTCGATGATCACTTCGCGCATGTGTCCGTCGCCGACGGTACGCCTGCCAAGCACGACATCGTCGAGCTTCGCAAGAACTGACGCGCCGGTGGCCCGGCGGCACACGCTGCCCTGATGCGAGGCATCGGGGCAGCGGGTTGCCGGCGGCAACGGACCGTTCGGGATCGAGGCGAAACCGCTTGACCCTGGACCATGGTCCTACCGGCATGATCGAGCGGATGACATGGGCAATTTCAAGATCGGCGAACTGGCCGCCGCGGCAGGCGTGGGCCGCGATACGATCCGCTATTATGAGCGGATGGGCTTGCTGCGCGAGCCCGCGCGCACGGCAGCGGGCTACAGGCTCTACGACGCGACCGACCTCGAGCGCGTCAATTTCATCCGCTCGGCGCAGGAGCTTGGTTTCACACTCGAACAGGCCCGGCAGCTGCTGGCGCTCAGGGCGTCGGACACCGCGCATGCCCAGGCCGTGCTCGATATCACGCTTGCCAAGATCGCTGACGCCGAAGCCCGGCTCGAGCGCCTGTCGGATATCCGCGACATGCTGCGGATGCTCGCCGACGAATGCCCGGGCGAAGTGCCCGTCTCCGATTGCCCGATCCTCGCCTTCCTGACGGCGCGGCGGAAAGACCAGCAGCATAACAAGAAACATCAGGCAGCGCAGGACGAACGATCATCACTAGCGAAAGGGGTTTTGTCATGACGAAAATGCGTTTGATCGCCGTCCTCACGCCGGCGCTGCTTCTAGGCGCCTGTGTAACCACGCGGCCGACCTCGGCGCAGGTCGAGAGTTGCCGGGCGATGGAGGGCAATATGGGTCTCCAGACGCCGCATGATCATGGCGAGATGAAGGGGCAGGGGCGCAACCCGATGAACCTCTCGCACGACCGGTGCCTTCAGATCCTGCGCAGCGCGCAATGAGCCGGTCCGGGCGCCATCCCCGGCGCCCGGGACCACAGTTTTCAAGCCAAGGAGCAAGCTATGATCAACCATGCGAAAAAAGCCCTTCCGCTTGTCGGCGGAAGCCTGTTGCTGGCGCTCGCGCTTTCGGGCTGCGACCGCCAGGCCGACCAGACGGTGCCGCCCGCGGCGAACAGCGTCGCCGCCACCCCGGTCCTGACCGACAGCGGCAACGCTGCAGACGCGGCGTCGATGGACGCGATGAGCAACCAGGCCGAGATGGAGCGGCATCACCGTCAGGCGATGGACCATGACGCGATGCGCGCCGGGGCCGGCAACCAGACCGCGCCGGCACCCGATCCCGCGCCGGGCAATGCGGCGATGCCGATGAAGGATATGTAGGCTCGCACACTAAGGGGATGAGGATGTCCAGGCGGATCAGCCTTCGACGCTTGAGCCTCGGCTGCGCAATCGCTCTCAGCCTGTCCGCGAGCGCGAGCGCGGGCGCGCAGGAGGGCGAGGATCATGCCGCGCATCATGGCGCAGGCATGCCGGCCGGCGGGGGCATGTCCGCACCGGCAGAGCCGGGGTCGTCGGACATGGCGAAGATGATGAACCCCATGATGGATCGCATGATCAATGGGGAAGGGGAGAATGAGCACGGCCACGAATCGCGCCGGACCGGCTTCATCTCGCAGCTGCTCGCCTTTCCCGCGCTCGACGAAGCGGCAAGGCAGCGGGTCGCTGCGCAGGCCGGCGAACGGGTAAGCACCGGTCTGGCGATGATCAACGCCGCCTCGGCCGACGGCGCGCGTGCAACCACGGTCTCGGCCCGGCTCGATGCGGCGCGCCGCCTGCGCGATGGAACCGACCTGTTCCGGTCCGGCACCGCCGCGCAGGGCGCGATCGGGGGCTTGCAGCCGCCCCGGGAGGTCGGCCTTGCCTGGCTGCGCGATCAGCTCGACATCGACCAGGCCGCGCCCGGCCATGCCGACCACTGGTTCGGCATCTCGCCCTCACACCTCCTTCTCATGCTCTTCCTGGGGCTGGTGAGCGCCACGCTGATCGCGCTGCAGATCTTCCGCCTCCGGCGGATCGGGGCGATCGCCGGCGGTGTCGCCACCGCCAAGACCTCGGAAAAGCCGGAGCCGAAGGCTGTCCCGCCCGCTGCGAAGCTCGCGCACGCACCTGCCCCCGTTGCCGGCAGCGCCGGGCTCGCCTCGAGCAATGCGGCCGCGCCCGCGGGAGCTTCGCTGCGCAAGCCCAAAAGCTGGGCGGGGCAGCTGCGCGTGGTCCAGATCGTGCGAGAGACGCCGAGCGTGCTGACCTTCCGGCTCGCGGACCCGGCCGCCGACCGGCTGCCGTTCGACTTCCTGCCGGGCCAGTTCCTGCAGGTCGAGGTAGAGCCCGAAGCGGGCAAGACCGCGCGCCGTTCCTACACGATCGCCTCTTCGCCGACCCAGCGGGCCTATGTCGAACTGACGGTCAAGCGCGAGGAGCAGGGCGTGGTCTCGCGATACCTGCACGACAAGGTCGTCGCCGACGATCTGCTGAAGGTCAGCGGACCGTTCGGCGCCTTCACCTTCACGGGAACGGATGCCCAGAGCATCGTGCTGATCGCGGGCGGGGTCGGCATCACCCCGATGATGTCGGTGCTGCGCTATCTCACCGACACCGCGTGGAAGGGTGATATCTTCTTCTTCTACGGCGCACGGTCGACCGAGGAATTCGTGTTCCGCGACGAGCTCGAACGGCTCGAACGCCGTTTTCCCAACCTCCATGTCGTCGCCGCGATGCAGCGCGCGCCCGGCACCGTCTGGATGGGCCCCGAAGGGCCGATCACCCGCGAGATGATCCTGGCCGCGGTGCCGGAGATCGCGAGCCGGCGGATCCATATGTGCGGCCCGCCGGCGATGATGGGCGCGATGCGCGGCGTGCTGGCGGAACTCGGCGTCCCCGAAGCGCAGCTGCACACCGAGGCGTTCGGTCCGGCCTCGCTGCCGGCCGACCACGAGGATCTCGAGGTCAAGCCCGCGCCCGCGCCAGCAGCTAAGCCGGCCCCGAGCGCCGAGGTGGCACCGAGCACGGTGACCTTCTCCGTGTCGGGGGTGTCGGCGGCTTTGCCCGCGGACGAGACCGTGCTCGAGGCGGCCGAGGGCGCGGGCGTCGAGATCCCCTATGCCTGCCGTGCGGGCACATGCGGCGCCTGCGTCGTCAAGCTGCTGCAGGGCGAGGTGACGATGGAGGTCGAGTCCGGCCTCGCGCCCGCCGACAAGGCGCAGGGCTATGTGCTCGCGTGCCAGGCGAAGGGCACGGGCACGCCGCTCGTGGTCGAAGCCTGATGCGCGAACGCAGCGACATCGCCGTCGGCCTGCTGGTCGCGTTCCTGCTGCTGTTCCCGTTCGGCTACCTCGTGCATGTGTCACCGCGCTTTCCGGGCAGCCTGGCCGGCGGGATCATCGGGATCGCAGCGCTCGTGCTGATGCTGCTGACGCTTCCCTATGTCGCGGCCAAGCATATCGCCTGGGTCGACAAGGCGCTCTCCCGGCTCGTCAGCAAGCCGACCCTGCTCGCCATCCACATCTATGCCGGCGTGCTGGCGCCGATCCTGGGTCTGGTCCACGCCGCGCACAAGCTCGAAAGCCCGGTCGGACTGCTTCTGACCATCCTTCTGCTGATGACGGTCATCACCGGCTTCATCGGCCGCTACCTGCTTGCCCAGCTTGGTCGGGCGCTGCGCGGACGCAGGTCGGAACTGGCTTCGCTTCGCGCCGCCTTCCTCGAGGAGCCGGCCGCGCCGACGCAGGCCGATACCGCAGCCGCGCCGCTGTCGGGCTGGAGGCGCTATCTGTTCGTCGCCGGGGATGCGCCCGCGGGCCAGCACCCCCAGGACAAGGCGGGGATCGCCGCGGCGCTGGCCGATACCGAATTCGCGATCCGCGCCGAAGAGGCGACCAACACCCTGTTCGCGCGATGGCGGTTCCTGCACATCCTGCTGGGCTGTCTCATCTTCGCGCTGCTCGCGCTCCACGTCGGCGCGGCGATCTATTACGGGCTGCGCTGGCTATGAGCTGGCAGCGTCTTTCCTACGCCGTCTTCATCGCGGCCCTGCTGGTGATGGTCGCCGCGGTCGCGATCCGGATGCGATCGGACGCGCCGAGGGATGCCGGCCTGATGGCGCAGCTCGTCTCGCCCGGCCCGCTCTCGAGCGCGCACCAGTCCTTCGCCGGCCAATGCACGGCCTGCCACACGCCGGGCAAGGGCGTCGAAACCCGGACCTGTCTCACCTGCCATGCGGGCACGGATTTCGGGACGAAGCAGTCGACTCAGTTCCACGCGAAAGCGACGCAGTGCACCTCCTGCCACGTCGAACATGAGGGAGAGCGCGGCATCATCCGCATGGATCACGCCGCCTTGCTCGACATGGCAAAGTGGCGGCAGCCTTCGGCGGGCATGTCGACAAACACTAGAAGCCTGACTCCCGAGACCGCGCTCAATTGCGCGAGCTGCCATGCGTTCCGCGATCCGCACCAGGCCCTGTTCGGCACCGACTGCGCGAGCTGCCACAAGACCGACAGCTGGAAGATCGTCAATTATCGCCATCCATCGGTCAATTCGACGCAGTGCGCCGAGTGCCACAAGGCGCCGCCGAGTCACTTCATGGAGCATTTCAGCATGGTCTCGCAGCGCGCAGCCGGATCGAAGGCGCGCGTCGACCAATGCTATGCCTGTCACGCCACCGACAGCTTCAACAATATCCGCAAGCGAGGCTGGTATGATCACCATTGAGGCCGACTGGCTGAGCGCCTTCTTCCGGCTCGCGGTGATTGGCCTGGAACTGGCGGGCACGCTGACCATCCTGGTCGGCGCGGGGCTCGCAACCTTTCTGTTTGCGCGGCGGGCGAGGGCGGGCGACCGGACCGAGGCCTATAGCGCGTTCCGCTCGGCGCTCGGCCGCAGCATCCTGCTCGGCCTGGAATTTCTGGTCGCCGGCGACATCGTCAAGTCGCTGGTGATCAACCCAACGCTCGACGATCTCATCGTTCTGGCCGGGCTGGTGCTGGTGCGGACCTTCCTGAGCATCTCGCTCGGGGTCGAGATCAACGGCCACTGGCCCTGGGAGGAAACCCGGATGGCGCGGGAGAAGGCGCGTGCGGCGTCGGATGGGTCGCCTGCGACGGCTGAGGCCGCCGGATGCGGCACAGCGCTCAAGGGATAGCAGATGGGAGGTGCATGATGATCGAGAGACGCGAATTGCTGATGGCCGGCGCCGGCCTTGCCGCCGCCGGAACGCTGGCTGTGCCGGCGGCGGCGCAGCAGCATCGAATGGAAGGGATGGCGATGTCGATGACGGACTGCATCGACGATTGCGTGGCTTCGCACCGCATGTGCCTGGAAACCGCCGCTTGGCTGACGAAGCAAGGCGGCGCGTCAGCTACGGCGTCGCTGATCGCCATGCTGAACGACTGTGCGGAACTGTGCCAGGCGACCGCCAACTCGATGCTGCGGGAATCTGCCCTGCACCGCATCGTCTGCCGCGCCTGCGCCGACGCTTGCGAGCGCTGCGCCGAGGAATGCGGACGCCATAGCGCGGACCAGCGGATCGCGCGTTGCTCGGCCACCTGCAAGAAATGCGCGGCGAGCTGCCGAACGATGGCGGACATGTCGAGCTGAGCGGCGCGCTTCGCACGTGCCCCACATAGTCACGTTCAGGCCAGAGCCCCCGGTCACAGCTTGTGTGTCCGACAACTACGCCAGGACAGCGATCATGGCACGTGGCACAAAGTCCGAGTATCCGGCAACGGCGGAAATCATCGCACCCGCCATCGCCGGAGCCTTCCGTGCCGCCACCCGATAGTCGGGTAATGCCGAGCACCATCTTTACGATTGCGTGAACGCTCCACGGTCGATCTGTATTGGAGAAGTCAGTGTCAACCGCCGAATTTGTCAACCGGCTACCCGAATTGCTCCGCCCCAATCCAGCAAGGGTAGTGATCAGACCCTATATGCCGTCGACGGAAACCTATAAATATGCGGTACCGGATCAGCCACGTGCGCAGCGCATCGCCGACCGCGTCCTGGCGCTCGACCCAGCATCGCTCCACGATGAGTTGCAACGCATTCTTGATGATTTCTCGGGAAGGCATCGTGAGGTTCCGTCCCTGTTTTTGCGGCGGTTCCACGAGGTTGATGGCATCATCGTCTGTGATTGCGAGGTCACCCATGAACAGGCGCTCTTGATCGGTGCCCATTTTTGCAACGAATATTCCTATGAGGCAGCAGCGCTTTTCAATCCGAGCATCGTCCTGCATCCTGATCAGTCTGCTGTACCTGAAAACTCTCTCCGATTCATTCTTTCCCTGCGAGGCGTGGGCGAGGGGCATATCTCCTCCGTCACCTTTCGCACCGGGTTTTGCGCCGCGGACGGAACCATAGCAATCAATCCTCCGAGCCCCATGCCGCTCGTGCTGGAGACTGAAAACATCTCCGGCGAGGACGGGCCGGACGCGGGCATTCGGATCAAGTGCGATGGCAGCCACGATCTCTCGGAGATCGTGATCTTTCCGACAACCCCCAGCCAGCGTGGTGGCATCGAAGACCTTCGCTTGGTCCGCTTCCTGGACGACGATGGCCGAGCCACCTATTTCGGTACATATACGGCATTTAGCGGCCAGTCCGTCCGGCAGGAGTTGTTGTCCACGCCGGACTTCCGGACATTCGAACTCAGACCGCTGCGTGGGGATGCCACCGGTAGCAAGGGCATGGCGCTTTTCCCCCGACGCATTGCCGGGCACTTTGCCATGCTTGGGCGCGAGGATAACGAAAATATCTGGTTCCTGACGTCCGCGGACATTCACGACTGGAGTGGCGGAGCGAAAGCCATCGAACCTCGCTGGCCTTGGGAGTTTGTCCAGATCGGTAATTGCGGATCGCCGATCGAGATCGACGAAGGCTGGCTGGTCGTAACTCATGGAGTCGGCGCCGTTCGGAACTATTGCATCGGGGCGTGCCTGCTGGACCGTGACGATCCCTCGAAGCTGCTGGCGCGGACGAAGCTACCGCTTTTGCGGTCGGACATGGATGAGCGCGAAGGTTATGTGCCAAACGTAGCCTACAGCTGCGGCGCGATGGTACATAATCGGGTGCTGGTACTGCCTTATGCCATTGCTGACAGCTTCACCACTTTTGCCACTATTCCTCTCGAGCGTCTGCTGGCCGCCATGGATTAGTCACTGTTGCCGACCTGTCCTGCTCTCGAGTCCGAACCATAGTTACACATCGGCACAACAACGATGCCAGTGCGATAATTTATGGCCATCTCAGAGACGGACTTCGCACATTACGTATACAGCAAGGCGGAAGGTGACACCATTTCACGGGCAAGCTCCGGAAGGGGCGACAATCGACCGGGCATATGCTCGATCGAACGGGAAACCCAGACTTGAAGGAATGGATACTTGCGCAAGAAGACGGCAATGATCGCTTCGCTCGCAGCTCTCGGCTTCCTCGCCGTCAGTGCCGGACCGGTGCTGGCGGACGGGATGCCGCCGGGCATGCCCGATCTTGAGGAGACCCTCAAGGCCAGGCCGGCGCCTGCCCAGCCCGATCCTGCCCACATGCAGGGCATGGCTCACGGTAAGGAGCAGATGCACGGCCAGATGATGCAGGGCCATCGAATGGCGATGCGGGATTCGCAGGACCAGGACGGCGCCTCCGGCATGTCACACAGGTCGGACGGTGGTTGCTGACCCTGCCATCATTCCATCAGACGACAAGGTTGACGGACAAGATCATGGCCGCTTTCAACCGAAGCCTTGGTCCGCCGTTCCCACGGCGGGCCAATCGCTTTTCTGGCCGGTCTCAGGACGAGAAAACCAGGCCGGGTCACATTTTTGATCGATCCCGGATCATCATTTTACGCGCCTGCTCCAGCAGGCACACGGCCGATCGGATTTCGATTCGTAAGTTACGTATACAGACTGCGTCTCGCTAGCAGCATTGAAGCTTCGGAATTGCCGGGATCGGAACGTCGATCGGGCAACAGGAAGAACACTCGGAGACCCTCAATGCGACAGACGACATTTCTCGCGGCGCCCGTCAGCCTCTTCGCGACGCTAACCTTCGCCGCCGGCACCGCTCTCGCCCAGTCGACGCCCGCGCCCGCGCAGGCTGCGCCGGCCCATGCCCACCAGCAGGGCATGGATCATGGCGGGCAGCAGATGCACGATCAGATGATGAAGGATCATCAGGCCGGCGCGCAGAAGCAGCAGGGGCAACCGGCCCAGCAGGATCAACAGGGCATGTCGGGGATGGCCGGCATGTCCGGCGGCTCGCCTGCATCGAACGGCTCGGGCATGGCCGGTAAGGCGAAGAGTGGCTGCTGCAAGATGCCGATGAAGAAGGCCAAGCCGGCGGCGAAGAAGAAGACCGCCAAGCCCATGGCCGACAAGCCGATGAGCGACATGTGAGGTTTCCAGCCCCGAGAACAGACCCCAGGGGCTGAGGGCCCGCCGTTCCCCCGCGGCGGGCCAGTTCTTTGACGATGCCCAGCGTCGCCCCGTGCTCCCAGCTTTCAAAACCGGGTCCGAGCGTCTGACTTGACAGAGGAAACAGCGATGCGAAAACATCTTGGCGTCGGTGCTGCTGTTGGCTTTCTGCTCTTTGGCAGCACGCCGCTCCTCGCACAGGGTATCGGCCATAGCTTGTTCATGCGCGGCAAGATCGTCCGTATGGATGCGGGCGGCACAGTGGCCTGCCTGGGTAAGGCCGATGGCGCGCACATCGGGCAGATACTCGAAGTCTATCACGCAACGCCGCGCCACCGCCGTCTTGTCGGTCATGTCGAAGTCGACCAGATTTTCGACGACCATTATGCTCATTTCCGCGTGAGGGACGGGACGCTTCAGAAAGGCGATTGGGTGAGCCTAAAGTGCGTCCGGGCGTAACGCCAGAATTGGAATGCCAAGCGCCGCCCTCGCCAAAAGAAGACTCGGCCGAGTAACGCCTGTCTCGGCATAATTCCGATCAGGCGTGCGCGAATACGTTCAGGAGTCGATGAATAGTCATCGGCTCTGTTGGCGTGTCTGACCCTCAAGCCCGCGACCCCGATACCAGACTACCTTCTGCGGAACTTACTTATAGGCCACCCGGGCAAAGAGATTACTCCGTCAGGCCATCGATAGAGATGGAGTCAGGTTATGTTCGAGGAGGCGATCGGGACCATTAACGCGGCGGCCTCCTTCCGACACCGCTATGATAATTTCATCGGAGGCCGCTGGAGCGCTCCTGCGGGCGGCGAGTATTTCGCCGACACGAGCCCGATCAATGGCGCCCAGATCGCAGAGTTCGCGCTGTCGACGCCGGAAGATGTCGAGCGCGCGCTCGATGCGGCGCACGCCGCCAAGGATCAATGGGCAAGGATCGCGCCCGCCGAACGCGCCAGGATTCTCAATCGCGTCGCCGACCGGCTCGAAGACAATCTGGAGTTGCTGGCACTTGCCGAGACGATCGACAATGGCAAGCCGATCCGCGAGACGCGCGCTGCCGACGTGCCGCTCGCGATCGACCATTTCCGCTACTTCGCCGGCTGCATCCGGGCGGAGGAAGGCGGCATCTCGACGATCGATGCGGACACCATCGCCTATCATTTCCGCGAGCCGCTCGGCGTCGTCGGCCAGATCATCCCGTGGAACTTCCCGCTGCTGATGGCGGCGTGGAAGATCGCCCCGGCGCTGGCGGCGGGCAACTGCACCGTCATCAAACCCGCATCCCAGACGCCGCTCACCTTGCTGATGTTCGCCGAGCTCACCGCCGACATCCTGCCGCCCGGCGTGCTCAATGTCGTTACCGGCCCGGGACGGACCGTTGGCCAGGCGATCGCCGCCAATCCGCGCATCGCCAAGGTCTCGTTCACCGGCGAGACCGTCACCGGCAAGCAGATCATGCACGCCGCGGCGGACCATCTGATCCCCCAGACGATGGAGCTTGGCGGCAAGTCGCCCAACATCTTCATGGCGGACGTGCTCGACGAGGACGATGCCTTCTTCGACAAGGCGCTCGAAGGCTTTACTTTGTTCGCCTTCAACAAGGGCGAGGTCTGTACCTGCCCGTCGCGCGCCCTGATCCATGAGTCGATCTTCGACCGCTTCATCGAGCGCGCCGTGGCGCGCGTCGCCGCGATCCGCCAGGGCGATCCGCTCGACCCGTCGGTCCAGGTCGGCGCGCAGGCGTCGGAGGACCAGCTCCACAAGATCCTGGGCTATATCGATATCGGCAAGGCCGAGGGCGCGCAGTGTCTGGTCGGTGGCGCCAGGGCGCTGCCGGGCGGTGCGCTCGACCAGGGCTATTTCGTGCAGCCGACCGTGTTCGTGGGTCAGAACCACATGCGCATCTTCCAGGAGGAGATCTTCGGTCCCGTCCTGTCGGTCACCACGTTCAAGACGGTCGAGGAGGCGATCGCACTTGCCAATGACACCGCCTACGGTCTTGGCGCGGGCGTCTGGACCCGGAGCGGCAACACCGCCTACCGGCTCGGCCGCGCGATCGAGGCCGGGCGGGTCTGGACCAACTGCTATCATCAGTACCCCGCCCATGCCGCCTTCGGCGGATACAAGGCATCGGGCTTCGGGCGTGAAAACCACCGGATGATGCTCGATCATTATCAGCAGACCAAGAATCTGCTCGTCTCCTATGACGAGCACGCGCTCGGCCTATTCTGACCCCCCGCTTAAAAGGAGAAACGGACATGGCGAAAACCATGAAAGCGGCGGTCGTCCGCGAATTCGGCAAGCCCCTGGTCATCGAGGAGGCGCCGATCCCGGCGGTCGGCCCCGGGCAGATCCTGGTCAAGATTGCGGCAACCGGCGTGTGCCATACCGACCTGCACGCGGCAGAAGGAGACTGGCCGGTCAAGCCCAACCCGCCCTTCATTCCTGGCCATGAAGGCGTCGGGCATGTCGCCGCCGTCGGTGCAGGCGTCACCCATGTGAAGGAAGGCGACCGGGTCGGTGTGCCCTGGCTCTACACCGCCTGCGGGCACTGCGTGCATTGCCTGGGTGGCTGGGAGACGCTTTGCCACGAACAGCAGAACACCGGCTATTCGGTCAATGGCAGCTTTGCCGAATATGTCCTCGCCGATCCCAACTATGTTGGTCACCTTCCCGACAATGTCGACTTCCTCGACATTGCGCCGATCCTCTGCGCGGGCGTCACCGTCTACAAGGGATTGAAGGCCACCGAGGCCCGACCCGGCGAGTGGGTGGTCGTCTCCGGCATTGGCGGGCTCGGCCACATGGCGGTGCAATATGCCCGAGCCATGGGTCTCAATGTGGCCGCGGTCGACATCGACGATAGCAAGCTCGACCTCGCTACACGCCTTGGCGCCACACTGACGGTCAACGCGCGCAACGAGGACCCTTCGGCAGCGCTCAAGAAAGCCATTGGCGGCGCGCACGGGGCGCTGGTGACCGCCGTTTCGCCCAAGGCGTTCCAGCAGGCGCTCGGCATGGTCCGGCGCGGCGGCACGGTCGCGCTCAACGGCCTGCCGCCGGGCGACTTCCCGTTGTCGATCTTCGACACCGTGCTGAACGGCATTACCGTGCGCGGCTCGATCGTTGGCACGCGGCTCGATCTGCTCGAGGCACTGGCGTTCGCCGGCGAGGGCAAGGTCAAGGCCACGGTCCATGCGGACAGGCTCGAGAACATCAACGACGTCTTCTCCCGCATGCATCATGGCGACATCGAGGGCCGGATCGTCCTCGACCTCGCCTGAAGCCGACTTCGCGAAAGTACAGTTCATGTCTCCCTTACATATCCGGCCGATCGCGCGGCGCCGTTTCGTCCAGGGGCTGGCGATCGGCGGCGCGGTCGCCGGTTTCGCCCCGGCGCTTCTCGCGCGATCCGCACCAACCTTGCCCGCTGAGCTGAGCGGGACCGAGTTCGACCTCGAGATCGCCGAGCTGCCGGTCAACTTCACCGGCAAACGCCGTATCGCGACCGCCGTGAACGGCAGCGTGCCCGCGCCGGTCCTGCGCCTGCGCGAAGGCGACACGGTCACGCTGCGCGTACGCAACGGCCTCAAGGAGATGTCGAGCATCCATTGGCACGGCATCATCGTGCCGGCGGAGATGGACGGCGTGCCCGGCATCAGCTTTGCCGGCATCGCGCCGGGCGAGACCTTCACCTATCGCTTCGAGGTCCGCCAGAGCGGAACCTACTGGTATCACGCTCACACGCTCGCCGAGCAGACGGGACTCTATGGAGCGATCATCGTGGAGCCAAAACAGGTGCCGACGGCGCGGGCGCCCGATCGCGACTATTGCATCGTGCTCAGCGACTGGTCGGACGAGCCGCCGCTGCAGATCTTCCTCAATCTCAAGAAGCAGAGCAGCTACTATAATTTTGCGCAGCCGACCGCCGGCGATTTCCTCAAGGATGTCGGCACCATGGGCTTGGGCAAGGCGCTCGAGCGGCGGCGGATGTGGAACAGCTCGCGGATGAACCCGACCGACTACAGCGATGTCTCTGCCGCGACCTACACCTATCTGATGAACGGCGCGCCGCCCGCCGGCAACTGGACCGGTATCGCCGCGCCCGGCGAGCGCGTGCGCCTGCGCTTCGTCGGCGCGGGGACGGCGACGTTCTTCGACGTGCGGATCCCCGGGGTCGAGCTGACGGTCGTATCGACCGACGGGCAGCCGGTCGAGCCGGTCACGGTCGAGGAATTCCGGATCGGCCCGGGCGAGACCTACGACGTCGAGTTCACCATGCCCGAGGGCGGCGCCCGCACCATCTTCGCGCAGGCGATCGATCGGAGCGGCTATGCGCGTGGCACGATCGCACCGGCCCCGGGCATGGCGGCAGCCGTGCCGCCGCTCGATGCCCGGACCTGGCTCGAGCCGGTCGACATGATGGGCGCGATGGCGACGATGGGCGCAATGGGAGGCGACGCGCATGCCGGGCACGGCATGACCGAGATGCCGGCCAGGGCACGGCACGCCCGCACCGAATATGGCGCCAATACCGACATGCGCGTCGACTATCCGCGCACCAATCTCGACGATCCCGGCGCCGGGCTGCGCGGGCGCGGCTGGCGCGTGCTGACGCTGGCCGATCTGCGCACGCCGGGCGGCGATCCCGACCCGCGCGAGCCCGAGCGCGACATCGAGCTGCATCTGACGGGCAATATGGAACGGTTCATCTGGTCGCTCGACGGCATCAAGCTCAACGATTCCAGGCCGCTTCATTTCAAGCCAAACGAGCGGCTGCGCGTCACCTTCGTCAACGACACGATGATGGCGCATCCGATGCATCTGCACGGCATGTGGAGCGATGTCGAAGGCCCGGACGGCGCCTTCCAGGTCCGCAAGCATACGGTCGTGGTCCAGCCCGCCCAGCGGGTGAGCTTCCGCGTCACCGCCGACGCCATGGGCCGATGGGCCTTCCACTGCCATCTGCTCTATCACATGGCGGCCGGCATGTTCCGGGAGGTGGTGGTCGCATGATCCGGATTTTCCCCTCGCGCGGCATCGCTCTTGGCGCTGCCCTCTTCCTGGCGCCGGCGATCACGGCTCCCGCCCTCGCGCAGGATGCCTCGCCCCCGTCGCCCGCCGCCACCCCTGCCCAAACGGCCACTCCCGCTCAGCACACCCCTTCCGCGCAAGGCTCTCAGGACCATGCGGGCATGGACATGCCGGGCATGGATATGACCGACACGAAGGCGTCCGGTAACGGCGCCACGATGGACATGGGCTCGATGCAGGGCGGCCAGGCCCCGCCGGACGCGCGCAACTCGGACGATTATGCCGACGGCTACCGCAACTCGACGCTGCCGGGCTATGAGATGGCCGACAAGCTCTCAATCCCCAAGATACTTGTCGATGAGCTTGAGTTCACCAGCGGCAACGAGGGTCAGGGCGTGGGCTGGACCGTGCTCGTCACCAAGGGTCAGGACAATGACAAGCTCTGGCTGCGCAGCCAGGGGCTCAAGAACTCCCGCGACCAACGTCTCGATCCGGAGAGCAGCGTCGAGGCGCTGTGGTGGCACAGCAAGAACCCGTTCTGGGGCACGCTGCTCGGGGTCAGGCAGGATCTCGGCAAGGGTGCGACCACCTGGCTGGCCGCCGGCGTCGAGGGACTGGCGCCCTATTGGTTCGACGTCCAGCTCACCGGCTATGTAGGAACCGATGGGCGTCTCGCGGCGCGCGCCAAGGCGTCCTATGAGGTCTTGTTCACCAATCGGTTGATCCTTACGCCGCAGGTGGAGACCAATATCTATTCGAAGCGGTCGAGCGATCGGCAGCTCGGCAGCGGCTTCAGCAATGTCGAGCTGAGCGGACGGTTGCGCTACGAGGTGTCGCGCAAGTTCGCGCCCTATATCGGCTTCGTCTGGGAGCGCGCGTTCGATGGCACGGCGGGCTTCCGACGCCTGCGGGGCGAGGGGTCATCCGAACACCGGCTGGTGATCGGCTTGCGCGCCTGGTGGTGATCCGCGGATGGCCACTCGAGGGGTCGACCGCGAACGCGCCGCGTGACAAGGCTGGATCGCAAGCCAACGGTCGCTGGCCGGCCTCCTTTTTCGTCTTGTTGCTCGCGGCGGCTGCGGCGTCGGCGGGACAGACGGCCATTCTCGCCTTCCTTCCGGCACTGGTCGACCCGGCTCGTGGCGCGCTATCGTCAAGCGCTCATGATTTTCATGTCGCGAGCCTGACCGCGGTCCATCCCCTGGCAGCCTTGCTGGCGGCGCCGCTCTGGGGCTGGATCGCGGACCGGGTCGACTATCGGGCGATGTTGCGCGCAGCGCTGGTCATCCTCGCCCTGGTGACCGCGCCGATCGGCCTCGTCGGGCTGCCTGAGCTTTATGCATTGCGCCTGGTGGCGGGGATGGCGTCGGCCGCCATCATACCGTTGGGCTTGCTCTGCGCGAGCTTTGCCGCAAACGAGCGCGCGGACCAGGCGCGGCGCTTCACCTGGCTGACCGCCTTCTTGTTTCTGGGCGATCTCGCCGGTCCGCTGGTGGCGGAGGTCTCGGCCGCGATCCTGCCCCGCGCTCCCCTCATGATCCTCGCTTTCGGCATCGGTGCCGTCGGGGCGGCGCTTTGCGCCGTGCGTCTGCCGCGCTGGTGTGCACCTTGCATCGATGGCGGAGACCTGCCCGCGCCGACGCTCGGCGCGACGCTGATCCTGCTTTTCGTCACGATCGTCGCGGGCGGCGGGCTGGCGGCGATGCATGTCAATCTCCTGGTGACGCGGAGCGTCATTTCGCTGAGCCGCGAAGAGATCGCCTGGATGCTCAGTCTCTGCGGATTGGGCATGCTGGCAGCACAGATCTTCCATGCGAGGCTCGATTGGCTGGTGACCATGCCGAGGCGGCTTGCGGGGCTGACGCTCGGCCTGCTGGCTGCGGCGCTCTTCCTGTTCCCTGTCGCCGCGAGCATGGCCGAACTCAGTGGGATCATCGTTGCTGCCGGCTGGAGCTCGGCAACCCTTCGATTGGTCACCAGCTTCTGGATCAGCGGTGCGGCAGCCCCTTCGGGTCTGAAGCTCGGTCTCCAGCATTCCGCCGCCAGCATCGGGCAGGCGCTCGCGCCGCTGGCGATCGCCGTCGTCGCTCCCGGGGCGCAGCACTTAGTCTTGTGGGGGATTGGTGGTCTGTCGCTGGCGCTGCTTGTGTCCTTGCCGCTCGCCTGGAGGCCGCGCGCCATCGTGAAATCTTCAGCGTGATGAGGGGTAGGGGGCATCAATGCGTATAGATCATTAGGAACCCTATCGCATGCTTCCGGGAGCCGTTCATGAAGACCCGTCTTTCTGCCGCCTTGCTGTTCCTCGCCCTGCCCGGCGCAGCGCTTGCGGCGAATGATGTCGTCGTCCACCGGGACCCGGGTTGTGGATGCTGTGAGAAGTGGGCCCAGGCGCTTCGCGCGAAGCTGGGCCGCACGGTCGTCATGCGCGACGATGCGTCGCGCGGGGCGCTTCAGCGGAGGGCCGGCATGCCGGGCACGCTGGCATCCTGCCACAGCGCGATGGTTGATGGCTATCTGATCGAGGGCCATGTCCCGGTCGCCGATATCAAGCGCCTGCTGGCAACCCGTCCCGTAGGCGTCAGAGGCATTGCGGTGGCGGGGATGCCGATCGGCTCGGAGGGCATGGAAGTGGCAGGCGCCGCCCGCCAACCCTATGCGGTGGTGTCGTTCGGCAGTTCGGGCCAGAAGGTCTTCGCGCGGCATTGATCACGCACGCCTCGGCTCTCGCTGGTGATTTCCTGTTTGAATGACTGGGACTTGCTCGCCCCCACCTGTATAGTCATTTGATGCATGCTCCCGCTCGCCCCCATAGCCGCGCATCCGCTCCCCGGACGAAAGCTGCTTCTGTGGGCGAACCCGCGGTCGACGCTGCCGGTGCGGAGAAGCAACCTCGCTATGTGGCGATCAAAGACAGCATTTTCGAGGACATCCGGGAAGGTCGCCTGAAGCCCGGCGACCAGACGCCGTCAGAGGCCGAGCTCGTCGAGACGTTCAAAGTCTCGCGCATGACCGCAAACCGGGCGTTGCGGGAACTGCAATCGGCCGGTGTCGTGGTACGGCGGGCGGGGCGGGGCAGCTTTGTCGCCGAGCCCCGGCCGATCGGGCAGCTGATCGAGATCCGCAACATCGCGGAGGAGGTGCGCGGCAGGGGCCACGCCTATCGCGCGCGCGTCATTTATAATATCGAGATACGGGCTGATGCGGAAAGGGCAGCTCTGCTGGAAGTCGGCTTGGGCACGCGCCTCTTCCATTCGCTTATCGTCCATCACGAGACCGAATTCCCAATTCAGGTCGAGGAGCGCTTTGTGCTGGCATCTGCTGCGCCACGCTACGGAGAGAGGGATTTCAGCGCCTCGACGCCGAATGAATATCTGACACGTGTTGCCCCGCTCGAGCGAGTAGAGCACCGGGTGTGCGCGGCGATGCCGGATACAGCCATGCGAACAATGCTGGGCCTCGCTGAAGGAGAACCAGTGCTAATGATGACGCGCAGAACCTGGAGTCGCGGACGTCTCGTATCGCACGCTTGGCTCACGCACCCGGGCAATCGGTTCGAGCTATCGGCGGCTTTTTCTGTTGGGACCTAGCGATCAGCCCGCGCCCAACTTGACGGCCGATTTGCGCCTGCGCCGCAACCATCGCACGTCGGCGCGACTGAAGCTCTTAAACAGCAGGTAGAAGCCCGTCCCCGACAGCCACAAAGTACCGAACGCAACGAAGACGATCAGCGGGTGATTGAAGCTGGTGCGGTTCACATAGTCCATATTGTGGAGCATCCAGAAGAAATCCCAGGTGCGCCATGTGTCGCCGCGCATGACCAGGAATCGGCCGGTGTCGGCGGAGATGTAGGCGCTGCTGTTCTCTGCGTCCGCGAAATCCAGTCGCCACATGGTGCCTTCGTGCTCGCGCGCTTCCACATTCGGTTCGGCGAGCAACGTTGCCTTGCGGATCGGTGCTTCATTCACCATCGTCGCGACGTCGCGCGCGACCTGCTCGTCGACCCGAACCGGGGCGCCGCTCGTCGCGTCGATTAGCCGCGTGCCCGTGGTGGATCGAAGCTCGTAGACGGGGCGTGTGGCAAGGGACCGCAAGGCGATGCCGAGCACGGGACCATCAAGAGCGAGCTTTGCCGGCGCAATATAGTCACCGGCAGGTAGGGCGTGCTGATGGCTGGCCTGCGCACTGTGTCCGCCGACCTTCTCCTGATCGAGCAAGGCCATCATCGAGCCGCTCAGAGCCCAAAGGAGAAACTGCACGCCCAGGATCAGGCCGACCCATTTGTGGATGCGCCGAAAAAAGAGCGGGGTGAACCGGATTTTCTTCATGCCTTCTTCTTCCTGCGCCGCGGGAACGACCAAAGCAGCAGCCAAGCCCCGGCCAGCGCCATGGCAAGGGCACTCCAGGTCGCCACGCGCAGCAGCGGATTGTTGACGTCGGAGCGATCGTCATAGTCCATGATGTGCAGCATCCACGCGAAATCGAACACGCGCCACAGCGCATGGCGGCGCGAGATCAGCTCACCGGTCTGCGGAGAGAGATACAGGGTTGGCCGGTTCCAGGCATCGAATTCGACCTGCCAATAGGGAGGCTTGCGCGCCTGCATTTCCAGTGGCGCCGTCGTCAGCAGCCGGGCTGCGACGATGTCCCCGGTGCCGCTGTAGATGCGCCGAGCGGCGGCGCGGATTTGTGCCTCGCTCAAATCGGGGATGGGCTGTCCCGAACCTGCATCGAAGAGTCTTGGACCACCCGAGGTTTGCGCGCGCCAGACGGGCTGATCCATGAACCGTTGCAGGCGGATCTCGGACGCGTCGGGAGCCGATTGAACAATCCGCGCCGGCGGGACGAAGCTCGCAAGGTCGATGGGGGCGACGACCGGTGGGCGGACCAGATCGTCGCCATGGATGATGTCGATATGGACGGCCACCATATAGAAGCCGGTCAGCGTCCAGAGCAGAACCTGGACGCCGACGATCAGGGCCAGCCACTTGTGCGTCCGGCGGATGACCAAAGGCCAGCGAATTGCCATGTGCTGCCCTTCAGAACGCGGTTCGGAAGCCGGCGTAGAAGCGCCGTCCGAGCAGATCATAGGTCATCGTGTCGGTGTTGGCATCGGTGAAGCTCTGGATATAGGGCGCCTTGCGGTCGAACAGATTATCGGCCCCGATCTGGAAACGTGTCTTCTCGTCGATCGCGAAGGCAAGCTGAAGATTGTGGTAGAAGACGTTCGGCGTGCGGTAGCCGATGTCGCCGGCCGATGCGTTGAAGTCGGTCGCCTTGCCGATCCATTGTGTCGACCAGGTCGCGCTGATGCCGTCCTTTTCCGCCGTCAGCACGCCATAACCACGCCATTTCGGATAGCCGCCATTGCCGCCCCCGATAAACCCGTCGAAATAGATCGGCGCGCCGCCGGGGAAGGGGTTTACGACATATTTGTTGAGATAGGTCATGTTGAGATCCAAGGAGATCTTCACCTCGCCCACCGCACCACTGTACACCAGACCCAGATCGAGACCATTCATCTCCTCGCGGCCGGTGTTGATGGGCTGGGCGGAGAGGTAAGTGACCTCGCCGGTCAGCGCGCTGCGCGTAAAGTCGCTGCAGAACGGGTGCGACAGGTTCTGGCTCGCATAGCAGACTGCGAGCTTGGTCGAGCCGGGAATGGCCCGGATCGCGTCCTTGATCTTGATGTCGAACCAGTCTGCCGTCAGCGACAACCCTGGGATGATGCCGCGCGGCGATATCACCGTACCAACGGTCCAGGTCGTGGAGCTTTCGGGCCGAAGGCTCTGGTTACCGCCCACTGTGGTGAGGATCGTGGTGCCGAGCTGCGTATAGTTGGCCGGCACACCGGACGCCTGACAATTGGCGATCAAGGTCACGTTGCCGCTGGAGGTGTAGCGCGAGCAGGGATCGGTCGTGGTCAGATTGCCTTCCGAGACGCCGCCGAAAAGCTCCGGCACGTTGGGAATGCGAAAGCCCGTCCCATAAGTGCCGCGCAGACGGATGCTGTCATTGACTACCCAGTCGGCACTGAGCTTGTAATTCCAGTCGCTCCCGAAGAGATTATAGTCTGAGTAGCGGACTGCGCCATCGAGCGTGAGCGCCTTGGCGAAAGCTGTGTTGGCAAGCACCGGCACCGATAGCTCGAGATAGGCTTCCTTGGCGGTGCTCGAGCCCGAAATAGGATCCTGCTGATTGACGTTCGCCACGCCGAGCACCGTCAACGGGTCGGGATCGCGCCAGCCTTTTTCGCGCCGATAGACCACGCCGGTGGCGAAGGACACCGCGCCGGCTGGAAGGGAGAAGAGATCGCCGTTGAGGTCAGCCGTGACCGTGCCGAGTTCGTTGCCTCCGCGATCGCGCGAGGTGAACAGAATATAATCCAGAACCTGAGGTGTCAGGTCTCCGAACCCAAGATAGTCACCGCAGGGGATGGCCGCGCCCGCCGTGCTGGAGCATTTGCTCCTGTCGAGCGTGTTCGCGACGCGCTCGAGATTGGCGATGTTGGTCGAGCCGTCGACGGCCGTGTTACGCCCGAAGCTGCCCGCGACTTCCCAGGCCCAGTCGTTCGCCAGCTTGCCGCGCAGCCCGAAGGTGCCTTGCCAGGTATCGGTCTCCTGGAAGAAGTGGCGCGCGCCGGGTTCGGCGAGGCGGCGCTGGGCCAGGACCAGGTTCTGGCCGGTCGGATTGGTCGGATTGCTGGCTGGTATTGAGAGATTGCGCAGCGTGCCGGGTGTAGCGATCTGATTCGACTTGCGGAACGTATAGAGGAACTCGCCGAACGCCTGGATACCGTCGGTCAGCGCATAGTCCGCGAAGAAGGCCGTGCTGACGCGCTCGACTGGGCTGACCGCATTGAGAAACGGGTTCGAGTTGAAGTTGTGCTTGGCGGGACTGTAAGGCTCGTAGAAGTTCCCGTTCCCTCCGGGTACCTGGTTGAAGTTGATCTGTTGGCCGTTGGGCAGCACCGCGCGTCCGCCGATCGTCGAGGCGCTGTTGACGCAGCTCAGCGAGCCCGGCGTCGTTTCAGCGAGCGAGCAGGGCGCACGCGAGGCCATGTTGACGGCGCTGGTCTTCTGGTAGGTGACTGCTGCCATGAACCCGCCACGATCGTTGCGAATGCCCCAAAGTAGGTCCGCGGTGAGATCGGAGCCGTCGCCGCGCTCGGTAATGCCTTGTCGGACGCTGAGACCCAGGCCTTCATAATCGGTGCGCGTGACAAGGTTGACCACGCCGGCCATGGCATCGGCCCCGTAGATAGCGGACGCGCCATCCTTGAGGACATCGGTGCGTGCCAGCGCCACGACCGGGATCATGTTGAGATCGGGTGAGGAATTGGCGCCGGTGCCGCCCGCGACGAGGCGTCGGCCGTTGAGGAGCACGAGTGTGCGCTTGATGCCGAGGCCGCGCAGATTGACCTGAGCAGTGCCATAACCGTTGTTGGTCCAGTAGGCCGATGTCTGGTTGCCCGCGAAGCCGGCATTGGCCGGCAAACGCTGCAAGGCGGTTTCGATATTGACGATGCCGGTATTTTGGATCTGCTCGGCGGTGACCACGGTGGCCGGTCCAACCCCGGCCAGATCCTGCCGACGGATTCGTGAGCCGGTAACGACGATGTCGCTGTCATCCCCCAGGACTTGTGCTTTTGGCTGCGGTGTCGGATCGGCCTGAGCGAGAGCCGGCGCGGCGTAGCCCGCGACGATGGCGGCGCTGCCGAGCAGGGCCATCCTGATGGTCATGTGCAATCCCCCTGACGTTTTAGAACAGCCACAGACAACATCAGTTGTATATACAGGTCAACAGTATTTTTCCTGTTTTTCCAATACCTTATTCTCGTGAAATTTAGATATAGATATAGCTATAATACGCACGCCAGACGTCGAACCCTCATGACTGAAGAGATATTTTTGCGAGCGCTCATTTGTAAAGCTGCTGAGATAGGAGATAGAATATCATATCGTAATACAGCCTCGCACGCTTCGATTTGATGATCGGGACATTTGGCCGGCAAGAATGCGAAGCGGCATGATCACATGTTATTGGTGTCGGCGTGATATACCTAGGTATAGCGCTAGAGATGCTCCGGGAACATTAGTCCTTTGCTGAGCTTGCACGCGCCAGGGAAAGTAATACCGATGCGGACCGCATTTGATCCTCGTTTCCTGGATGTGTCGCGCCTTCTTCCGGATTGAGCCGCAGGTTCGCCTTTTGAGGCAGATGAAACGACTCCTGACGAAACGTCGTGCGACGAGTCCGGCGACCTGAGATCGTCGCGCAGCCACTGGGTCACTTGGCGATGATCCAATCCGGTTCGGCAGTGGCGGCGCAGTCCTCGAACGTCGATCGCATCCGCGGAGCCGACGGGCCGGCTTGTGCATGAGCCGCCCTGATTTTGCCGCTGGGCAGTACGGCAGGTTGCGAAAAATGCTTGCTGTGTCCCGGTCGGCGCGCGGGCGTGCAGCTCGCGCCTCGCACGATCACACGCGCAGCAGTCGCCCCACCGCCCGCATGATCGTCGCCCGGCGCGCCGCGTGCTCGGCAGCGTCGCGTGCAGCTCCGGTCATGCACCAGAGCTGGGTGAGGGCGGCGACAAGCCGGACGACATCCAGGGGCGTGAAGTCGGCGACGATCCGCCCCTCGGCCTGCGCCGCTGCGATCCCGTCCAGCTTCTCCCCGAGAAGGACCTCGCCGGCCGGGAGCATCAGAACATCCTGGCCACGCTCCAAATGATGCCAGGTCAGCAGCCTCCACAGGCGCGGGCGTTCGACCAGCAAGTCATAGGTGCGCCCCGCATAACCCTCAAGATCATTGGGATCGAAGCGATCGGCATGCGCCGCGTCCATCACTTCCTGCGTCAGCGCGGCATCGAAGAGCGCCTCCTTGTCCCCGAAATAGGTGTAGAGCATCGGCTTGCTGATACCCGCCGCCTGCGCAATCCGGTCGATCCGCGCGCCCGCCAGCCCATGGGACGCGAACTCCTCGGTCGCTGCAGCCAGGAGCGTCTCGCGGCTCTGTGCGGCATTCCGCCGGGTTCGTTGCTTCATCACACCTCCAAGCATTGACGCATTCCAGGTTTCAAGTTGCCTACCAGTTGGTAATATATGGAGTAACATATGTCCAATCACTGGTTTCTCACGGGCGCGTCCAGCGGCATCGGCCGCCATCTGGCCGAACTGATCCTGGCCGCTGGCGACGACCTTACCGCGACGGCCCGCAAGCCCGAAAGCCTCGATGATCTCGCGGCGAAATATCCGAGCCAGCTGCGCGTCGAAGCGCTCGACGTCACGGTCAAGGACGATATTGCTGCGGTCGTGGCCCGGGCGCAGGCGCGTCGACCCGTCGATATTCTGGTCAACAACGCCGGCGGCGGCGTGATCGGCGCCACCGAAGAGATGTCGGACGCCGAGGTCGAAGGCCAGATCGCGCTCAATCTCATGGCGCCCATCCACATCACCCGCGCCTTTGTCCCCGCCATGCGGCTGCGCGGGAGCGGCCGGATCATCCAGATCTCCAGCGCTAGTGGTCAGGGCTCGCTTCCGACGAGCAGTCTCTATCATGTGGCCAAATGGGGCCTGGAGGCTTCAGCGAATGCCTCCGCCAGGAGCTTGAACCCTTCAACCTGTTCGTGACACTGATCGAGCCGGGCGGGGCGCGCACCAGCTTCAGCCACAATCTGCAATTCGCCAGCGAGATCGCCGCGTATCGCGATACGCCCGCCGGCCATATCCGCAAGATGTTCGAGACCGCCGGAAACGAGCTCTACACGCTCGACCCGCAAAAGATCGCGCAAGCGATCGTTGATGTCGCAACCAGCGACCATCCGCCGCTGCGCGTGACTCTGGGGGGTGACGCTTTCGGCGTTGTCCAGGCGGCGCTGCAATCGCGGCTCGCCTTTCTGCAGTCCCAGGAAGCGCTCGCGCGCTCGGTCGCTTTCGACAGTTGAGCTTTTCCGTCTTCCAGCTTTCGTCTCCGCGCGGTGCGACGCGCCTCACCGGGGCCCGGCAACCCTGTCGTCAGCGCCGTTATCCGATACTTAGGTATAGTCATCCGACACGATTGCAGAGGCGCCACACGGGCAATCGCTTGGTACCATCGCAAGAGAGGAAAATACCCTCGCGGTCGCCAATCAAGGGTGCGTGGACCTTCGCAGTCTGCGTGCCCTTGATTTGGCAGCGCGCCGCCCAGCCACGCGCGACATGAACGGGAGCGGCCTTCTGCGAAACCCAACGCTCCGCCGCATTTTCTATAAGCTCTCGCTCGAATTGCTGCGCGCCGCCTTTGTCTTCCTGCGACTGGGGTTAAAGGGCGAGGCGCGCCTGCTTGCGCACGCGTCTCAATGGGCGAGGCACACGGCTTCCGGTCGCCGCCGCAGGTGGTGGCACCGGAAAGTGGCATGAGCGTCGTCGCCGCCTTTCTATATCATGAGGGCAAACGGCTACGGCCGGTGACCCTGATCGATCCGGTGTGCGAGCATATCGCCGAGGATGACTTCGTGTGCGTAATCCTCGGCGTCATCGCCGCAGTCTGCATCGGACTCTACATCCGGTTCAAACGCAACCACTGGCTTTGACGTCGCTGACCGCTGTCCACATCGCGCAGGGCTGAGGCCGCCGGGGGTAGGTTGCCACAATTCAATGCTTTCGAAGCGTCTCGGCGCGGTGCCGGTCCAACGCATCGAGCAAAGCCCTGCCGATCAAAGGCTTTGCGAGAACGTGATCGAAGCCCGCCTCGGCGGCCCGCGAGGCCAGCAGCGTGTCGTGAAAGCCTGAGATCATGATGGCGCGTCCCGACCATCCGATCTCGCGAAGGTGACGCAGCATCGCGAATCCGTCGATGTCGGGCATGCGATAGTCGAGGATGACGCAGTCTGCCTCCTTCGCGCGGGGGTCGGCCAACAGCGCGTGGCCGGTCGTATATCCCCACACGGCATAGCCGCGCGATCTCAGCAGCAGCTGGAGGCCACGCCGCACGCCGGGATCGTCGTCGGAGACGAGGATGGTGTATCTGCCATCATGCTGAGTGGAACGGACCGATGGCATTGCGAGAAGCGGACACCCGTGTGACGATTGCACCATCGATCGCATATCGCGCCTCGTCCCGTCGCTACGTAGAGGTCGCAGTCACTTCGGCTTGCGGCCCATGCCCGCGGCAAAGGCGATCCGCAGGGCTTCGGACAAATTGCGGACCTCGAGCTTGGCCATCAGGCTCGCGCGATGGACCTCGACCGTTCGCGATGAACAGCCCAGGTCATAGGCGATCGTCTTATTGGGCAGGCCGTTCGCCAGCCCTTCCAGCACTTCACGCTCCCGGGGCGTCAGTGCAGCGACCCGCACGCCGGCTTCAGAGGTTTCCAGAGTGCGAAGGTCGACATCGTCGAGACGCGCGAACGCGCGGCTGACGGCGCCGAGCAGGGCGGCTTTCTCGAAGGGCTTCTCGAGAAAGTCGACCGCGCCGCCTTTCATGGCCTGCACCGCAACCGACACGTCGCCATGGCCGGTCAGGACGATGACCGGCATATTGACCCCGCGTGCTGCCATGGCGGCCTGAATCTCGAGACCGTCCATCTCGGGCATGCGCACGTCGAGGATGACGCAGCCGACGGCCGCCGACTTCGCCTCCTTGAGAAACTCCACGCCCGAGGCATAGGTCACGACGTCGTAGCCCGCGGTCTTGAGCGCAAAGCTCGCCGCCTTGCGGATGCTCTCCTCGTCGTCGACCAGATGGATGACGCGTCTATCCCCCATGTTCCTCCTCCGCCCGCGCATGGATCAAGGTAAAATGAAAGCGCGCGCCGCCGCGGTCGGGGCGCTCCATCCAGATACGGCCCCCATGCGCTTCGATGATGGTCCGGCAGATCGAAAGGCCGAGGCCCATGCCGTCGGCCTTTGTCGACTTGAACGCCGTGAAGAGCTGCTCCCGGACCTCGTCGGCGATGCCGGGGCCGGTATCCTCCACGGTCACCTCGATCAGCCCGTCAGGGCGCAACCTGGTCGCTACCTTGAGGTCGCGAACAGGACACGCCGCCATCGCCTCGATGGCGTTGCGCATCAGGTTGACCAGCACCTGCTGGATCTGCACCCTGTCGACGAGAACCGGCGTCGCGGCGGGATCGACCGCGAAGAAGCTGCGGATGCCGCGCTCGCGTGCACCGACCAGCGCGAGCTCGCTCGCCTCGGCGACAACCTGCGGCAGATCGTGGAGGCTCTTGTCGACCTCGCCGCGGGCGACGAAATCGCGCAGGCGCCGGACGATATGGCCGGCCCGCAGCGTTTCCTGTGCCGCATCATCCATCACCGACCGTAGCGACACGAAGGGTTCGTCGTCCCGCTCGTCGAGCATGTCGCGGATCGTCTCGAGATAGAGCGCGACCGCGGCAAGCGGCTGGTTGAGCTCATGCGCGAGGGTCGAGGCCATCGTGCCCATCGCGCTCAGCCGGGAGACATGGACCAGCTCTGCCTGCAGTTCCTTGAGCCTGAGCTCATCCTGCTCCTTGGCGGTGAGATCCCGGATGAAGCCGGTGAACAACCGCTGCCCGTCTTCACCGGCCTCGCCAACCGACAGCTGCATCGGGAAGGTCGAGCCGTCGCGGCGCTGGCCGACCACGACGCGGCCGAGGCCGATGATCCGGCGCTCGCCGGTCTGGAGATAATGCGCGATATATTCGTCATGCCGGTCGCGATCGGGCTGGGGCATCAGGCAGGAGACGTTGCGGCCGACGAGCTCGGTTTCCGAATAGCCGAACAGGCGTTGGGCGGCCGCGCTGAACGACGTGATGTCGCCGGTCTCGTCGATGATGATCATCGCATCGGGGACGGTCGCCAGGATCGACTGGAGATGCTGCTCGCGGGTCTCGATTGACGCCCGGACCGCCGCCTCGTCGGTGACATCGCGACTGATGCAGGCAAAGCCTCGATGTGCGTCGCCTTCGAACAGGGCGCTGATCGTCAGGCGCGCGAGATACTCCGCTCCGTTCTCGCAGACCCGCCACGCTTCGCGCTCCAGCGTGCCTTCGTGAAGGGCGGCCGCCAGGTCTGCGCACGGGCGGCCGGCCGCAATCTCGTCGGGCGGGTAGAACAGGTCATGGGGCTGTCCCAGGACGCGATCGAGGGGCCAGCATTCGGCACGCTCGCCTTCTTCATTATAGCTCAGCACGATCCCGGCAGGATCGAGCAGCGTCAGGACATGGCCGCCAGCCTGTCGCAGGAACAACGGCGCAAGCCGCACCACCTCCCTGGCAATCTCGTCCGCCCCGCGCCTCGTGTCGACCATCGGCCGGCTCACATACCTGGCCGGGCGCACGTATCCGGGCGTAGCCCGACCGTGCCACTCAGCGCCGCGCGAGTATGGCCTTCATCTCGTCGATTTCCTGCCGCTGCGAGCGCTTGATCGCTTCGCAAAGCCGGATGACTTCCGGATCGCTGAGCTTTGCTTCCTGGCACATCAGGATCGCCCCGGAATGATGCGGGATCATCGAGCGCAGAAAGGCCGTGTCGCCGATCGTGGTCTGGGTGCGGATGAGTGCAAAGCTGCCGAAGAAGGCGACCAGCGACGCGGCGATCAGCGCGATGTTGGCGGCCTTCGACACGAACATGTGTCGCATGGCGAGGATCATCAGCACCACCATCGGTGCGACCATCATCAGCGTCATGTAGAGCATGTTGAGGTTGTTGTAGAAGCTGTCGAGCCCGTCGATCATGACGAACATCACCAGATACATGATGACGCCGCTGATGACGGTCTGAACGGCAAGGCTCCAATAGGCACCCATCTTCCGGGTGTTCATGTGGGACGAATGGTCCATGGCGTATCTCCTTCGCTCGGCGCCGGCCGACCTGGGTATGAGTGTAACGCCCCGCTCTCTTGTTCGCCCCCGCCATCAACCGTCCTGATGCTAAAACCAGAAGCGAACGCCGGCGACGAAGCTGGTGGCATGGACGTCCTCGCCCGCAAGCCTCGACAGCCGCGCCGTGTCTCCGGCTTTGCGCAGATAGGAAACGCCGATGTAAGGTGCGAACTGGCGGCTGAATTCGTAGCGCAGGCGCGCGCCGAGCTCTATGTTGACCAGCCCCGAACCGATGTCGTTCTCCGGAATATCCTGCGCGGCGAAATTGACCTCGGCGCGCGGCTGCAAGATCAGGCGCTGGGTGATGCGCTGGTCGTAATAGCCCTCGACCCGGCCCAGAACATCGCCCTTGGTCGAGAGGAACAGCGCGCCTTCGACCTCGAACATGCCAGGAGCCAGGCCCTCGACGCCGATCGTCGCGTAGGTGCGGTCGGGCCCGCGGCCGAAGTCCTGGCGGATACCGCCCTGAAGATTGAAATAGGGGTCGATGGCCCGGCTGTAGAGCACCTGCACCTCGGCGCTGTCGATGCCGCGGCCGAACTCGCCTTCGCCCTCGCTCTTGAGCCAGAGCCGGTTGATGTCGCCGCCGTAAAAGCCTTCGCCATCCCAGCGATAGCCATCGCGGCCGCTATGCGCCTGATACTCGAACACGTTGAGCAGCACCTGCCCGAAATTGTTGCCGCCGCTATCCTTCATCATGATGTCGCGCGAGCGCGCCATCTCGCCGCCGGGAAAATCACGATCGGCGAAGTGGTCGCTTGGGGGAGGCGGCGGGGGCGCATTGCCGGCCGGAAGCGCCGTGCCGGTCATTTGCATGCCGGGCATGGCGGGCATTCCCGGCATCGTTGTCTGGCCATGCTGCGAATGGTCCATACCCGGCATCTCCGGCATCGCGGGAGACGCGGGTTGCGGCTGACCGGCCGCATCTCCCTGCGGCGCAGGACTGGCCTGGTGCTGCGAATGGTCCATCGCCGAGGTGGCGTCCGGCGCTGGTGTCTGAGCGCGCGGCCTGGCGGCGGCCTTGTCCTTCTTCTTCTCCTGCGCCGGCGCCACTTCGCCCGGCGGCGCCATGCCGGGCATGCCGTGCATCGAATGATCCTGGGCAAAGGCGGGCGCGGCAGCGAAAAGGGCGATCGCGCTCACCAGCGGCGTGAGGATGCGGGTCATTACGCGTCTCCCTTCGGACGGACGCTCACGACCCGCATCATCCCTGCATGCATGTGGTAGAGGAGATGACAGTGGAAGGCCCAGTCGCCGACCGCGTCGGCGGTGAAGTCCCAGGTCACCTTGCCGCCGGGCTGGACGATCACCGTATGCTTGCGCGGCGCATGATCGCCATGCCCCGTCACCAGCTCGAAAAAATGCCCGTGAATATGGATCGGATGCCCCATCATCGTGTCGTTGATGAGATTGACGCGCACCCGCTCGCCTTCGATGAAGGGGATCGGCTCGTGATGGTCCGACATTTTTTCGCCGTCGAACGACCACATGAACCGCTCCATGTTGCCGGTGAGGTGAATGTCGATGCTGCGGCTCGGCGCGCGCACGTCCGGATTGCGATCGAGCGCCATCAGGTCCCTGTAGACAAGCACCTTGTGGCCGACGTCGGCGAGGCCCTGGCCGGGCTCGCCGGTGCGGTCTACGGGCATCGGCGAGATGGTCTGGACGCTCGGGTCGCGCTTCACCTGGGGCGCATTCGAGAAGTCGCGCATCTTCATCGAGCCCATCGCGTGCCCGCCATGATCCATGCCCGCCATCTGGCCATCGGCGCCCATCGCCCCGTGGTCCATGCCCGCCATCGACGAGTGATCCATCCCCAAGTGGTCCATGTCTCCCATGGCGCCTTGCTCCATGCCGGACGCCATCGCGGCCCCCGCACCGGTTGCGAGGCGGGCAGATGCGTTCTTTTCGGCAGTCGGATCGACGCCCCGCGTCGTGCCGCCCGACATGTCCATGCCCTCCATGCCGGACATCGAGGACATGTCCATGCCCATGTCCTTCATGTCGGCGAGCGGCCGTTTGCGCAGCGGCGGCACCTCGCCGGCCATGCCGGCCCGCGGCGCCAGCGTCGCGCGCGCCATGCCGGAACGATCGATTGCCTCGCCGACGAGCGTGTAGGCCTTATCTTCGCTAGGCGTTACGATGACATCGTAGGTCTCGGCGACGCCGATCTGGAATTCGTCGACGCTGACCGGCATCACATTCTGCCCGTCGGCCTGAACGATGCTCAGGGGCAGGCCGGGAATGCGGACATTGAAGGTGGTCATCGCCGAGGCATTGATGACGCGCAGCCGCACCCGCTCGCCCGGGGTGAAGAGCGCAGTCCAGTTGTCCATGGGACCGTGGCCGTTGACGAGATAGGTGTAGGTCGATCCGGTCACATCGGAGATGTCGGTCGGGTCCATGCGCATCTGGCCCCAGTCGAGCCGATCCTTGAGCGGCTGGTCCTTGCCAGACAGAAGTCCGGCCAGCGTCTGGCGCTGGAAGTTGAAATGGCCGGGATTGACCTTGAGGCGACGGAAGATCGCCTGCGGTGACAGCGCGCTGTGATCGGCCAATACGATGACATGTTCGCGGTCATAGGCGACCGGATCGGTGCCCGCCGGGTCGATGATGATCGGCCCGTAATGGCCTTCTTGCTCCTGCAGGCCCGAATGGCTGTGATACCAGTAGGTACCGTTCTGCATCACCGGAAAATCATACAGATAGCTGCTGCCGGGCTTGATGCCGGGGAAGGAGACGCCCGGCACGCCGTCGTGTTTCGCCGGAACCAACAGCCCGTGCCAGTGGATTGAGCTGTCTTCCTCGAGCTGATTGATGACGTTGAGCCGCACGCGCTGGCCCTCGCGCAGCCGGATCAGCGGGGCGGGGACCGTGCCGTTGAGGCCGATTGCCCGGAACTTGCGCCCGTCGATGGTCATCGACTGCCGGGCGATGGTGAGCGTGATGTCTTCGCCCGACACGGTCGGCAGCGTCGGTCGCATCCCCGGCGAGATCGTCTGCGCCCAGGCCGGCAGCCAGGCTGACAATGCTGCGCCGCCGCCGGCGAGGGCCGCGCCGCGGAGGAACTGGCGGCGGTCGAGAGCAGAAATCATTCGGTTTGTCTCAGCTTTAAGAAAGAGGGCGGACCTATTGGAAATACGCAGCGTGGCCTCATCCCCCTCAAACTTTCTTCAATATTTCCGCGAGGCGCGCCCGGGCGCGGTAGAGGCGGGTCTCGACTGCCTTCTGGCTGATGCCGAGAATCTCGGCGGTTTCGGCTTCCGACTTCTCGTCGATCGTCCGCAGGATGAGCGTGTCCTTGAGAGAGGCGGGCAGGGCGGCGATCGCTTTCATCGCCTCTGCCAGTTGCTGCTCGGCGCCGATTGCCTGGTCGGGTAGCGGCGCCTCATCGGCGACGTCATCCGCCTCGCCCAGCGGCAGGGCCATGGAGAAGAAGTTCCGGACCGCGCGCCGGCGCCGCCAGTCATGGCATTTGTTGATGACGATCCGGGACATCCAGACCGGAAAAGGTCGCGCAGCGTCATAGCGGTTGAGTGCGGCAAAGGCCGCGACGAAGCTCGCCTGGGTGACATCTAAGGCCTCATCCATAGATCCGACATGGCTGCGCACGAGCCGGTGAACCCAACCTTGATGCCGCCGGACCAGTTCGCCATAAGCCGCTTGCCGCCCGCCAAGCGCCAAAGCCGCGAGCTCCCCGTCCGAGCAGTCGGGGAGGCTCGCGGTCATTTGGACTTGGCCGTCAGCGCTTTCACGACGGCGTCGTCGAACTTCTCGGTCTGATCGGGACGCAGCACGGCCCGCATTGCGAAGATGTGCTCGAGCGTTTCCTTCTGCAGGGCCCCCATGGCCTGGTGCGAGCGATCCACCGCCGCTGCGACTTGCGGGCCATAGCCATGCTCCGCTTCGATCGCCTCCGCGAGGCGCGCATTGTCGGCGCGCAGTTCGGCCTCCAGCGCTTGACGCCGTAAGGCGTAGTTCTTCTCGATTGTCTCGAGCCGGCTGTGTTGCGCGGAATCCAGCTTCAGATCGCGATGGAGCAGCTCGTGCAGCTCATTTTCGACCGGGCGTACTGGAACCACATAGACGCGGCCGATGACAACGCCAGCGATCGCCGCGGCAAAGGTCAGCAGGACGAGGAGCAGGAGCCGGCGGTCGCGCATCATTGTGAACTCAGCAGCGTCGAAGGAGCGAGCGCGAGCCGCGCGTCAAAGGGCGATATCGGCCCGGCTTCGGTCGACCGCACAGGCACGGCCGAGCCGGCAATTCCCAGGAACAAGGCTGCTGTCGCGGCGATACCGAATGTCGTGGCGCTCAGGCGGGGCATGGCCTGGAGCCGGGCGATCTCGGCCATGACGCGGCTGTCCAGCCCGGCAAGCCGGGGATCGAGCGGCGCTTCCCGCAACCGGCTGAGCATGTCGTCGAGGTGGTCCATGATGTTTCTCCGTCTTCACTTCTCAATACGCAGGATGGTCCGGCAACCCTTGTCCGGGAACAAAAAGAAAATTGCGAGGGGTGCAGGTCGCGGCTGCGTATTGTCTCATGGGATCCACAGGAGAATGTTCCAATGCGTTTCTTTTCGCCTCTCGCAGCTATCGCCATCGTAGGCCTAAGTGTTTCGGCTCCGGCCTATGCCCATCCCAAGCTTGTATCCTCGGCTCCGGCCGCCAATGCCAGCGTCTCGGCGCCCTCGCGCATTACGCTTACGTTCAGCGAAGGTCTGATGCCCAGGCTGTCGGGTGCCGAGATCGTGATGACCGGTATGCCCGGCATGCCCAACCATCGCATGGCGGTAACCGGCTTCAAGACGTCCGTCGAAGGCGACAAGACGCTCGTGCTGACGCTCGCCAAGCCGCTCATGGCGGGCAGCTATCAGGTCGCCTGGCACGTCGTCTCGACCGACACGCACCGCATCCAGGGCAATCTCGCCTTTACCGTCAAGTGACGCCATGAACGACGTGGCACTCGTCGCCGTCCGCTGGGCGCTCTACGTCGATCTCGGCCTGTTGTTCGGCCTGCCGCTGTTCGCGCTCTATGCGCCCGGCGGCGGCCGGATGGTACAGCGGCATCTGCCGATGGTAGCAATGGTGGCCGGTCTCGCCTGTCTCGCCCTCCTGCTGTCGGCGCTGGGGTTCGCGTTGCAGGCAGCGGCCATGACCGGGCTGCCGCTCACCCAGCCTGATCTTTCCATGGTCGCAGAGCTGTTCAACGGCACGTCCATGGGAACGGCGCTGAAGGCGCGCCTCGTCGCGCTCCTCGTTCTTCTGCTCTCCATCCCCTTCTATCGCCGGCAATCCGGTCCTGCCTTCATCGCCTCCACTCTGGCAGGCGCGGTCGCACTCGCGACCCTCGCCTGGAGTGGGCATGGCGCGGCTGGCGAAGGCGAGGCGGGCTGGCTGCAACTGGGGGCCGATCTCATCCATCTGCTCGCCGCCGGCGCCTGGGTCGGCGCGCTTGCCGCATTCCTCGCGCTGGTACTTCCCAGGCTCGCAACCGACGATCTCGCCGCTCAAGACATGGACCGGGTCACGCTCGCCGAGGAAGCGTTGCGGGGCTTCTCCCTCGTCGGCACGATCATCGTCGCCCTGCTGATCCTGACCGGGACGGTGAACGGCTGGTTCCTCGTCGGTCCGGGCAACATCGCCTCGCTCGGGCAGTCGACCTACGGCCTGCTGCTCATCGCCAAGCTGCTGCTGTTCGCCGGCATGCTGGGCCTGGCCGCGCTCAACCGTTATCGCCTGACCCCGGCACTTGCGCAGGCGATCGAGGAAGAGGACGCGCCACGGGCGCAGGCGCTGCTGCGCGCGAGCCTCGTCGTCGAAGGCGGTCTTGCGATCGTCATTCTCGGGCTCGTCGCCTGGCTGGGGACACTATCGCCGCCCATGTCGATGTAGCTTATCGTTTCGGACGCCTCGCGTTGGGAGAAGCCAATGCAATCCTACACCCCGCCGCTCGGGACCGGATCGACGAAAGACTATGATCGCGCGATCCGCCTGTGGACGCGGGAGAAGCGGTGGCGTGCCGCCATGCTCGCCGCCCTGGCGCCCAAAGCCGGTGAGACGGTCGTCGACGTCGGCTGTGGCACCGGCAGCTTCGCGCTGATGCTCAAGCAAGCCGAGCCCAGGACGCAGGTGATCGGTCTCGATCCCGATGCCGAGGCGCTCGACATCGCGCGGCACAAGGCCGCTGTGCGGCGGGCCGATATCGACTGGCGTCAGGGATTTGCCAGGGACGTGGCCCCGGGTACCGCCGACGCTGTCGTGTCGAGTCTCGTGCTGCATCAGATGCCGGTCAGGGAGAAGGCGGCAACCCTGCGCGCCATGTTCGCCATGCTGCGCCCGGGTGGGCGCCTGGTGATCGCCGATTATGGCCGCCAGCAGGGTTTCATGCGGCTTGCCTTCCGCCTGACCGTGCAGCGGCTCGATGGCATCGATGATACCCGGCCCAATGCCGACGGCGTGCTCCCCGGCCTGATCGCGGCGGCCGGCTTCAGGCATGTGGCCGAGACGTTTCGGCTTTTGACCATCACCGGCGCGATCGACTTGTTTACGGCGCATCGACCGGCGCAGGACCACGGCCTTACGGTTGCCAATGACCTTGGCTGATGGCGGCCAGGCGAACGGGCCCGCCGATTTGTCCGCTTAGGCGATTACGTATTGACCCTGACACGGTGTCAGACCCTAGATCGTCAGGCGTCGAAAGGAGCAAGGCGATGAACGAGACACATGGAGCGGCGCATGGCGGCGGTTGCTGCGGCGGCCACAGCGCCGCGAAAGCGGCGACCGGCGTCAAGGACCCGGTCTGCGGCATGACCGTCGACCCGGCGACCACGGCGCATCAAGCCGAGCATGGCGGTGAACGCTATCATTTCTGCAGCGCGGGCTGCCGGGCAAAATTCATCGCCGATCCCGAGCGCTATCTCGGCCCGCCGGCACCGCCGGTCGCGGTGCCAGAAGGCACGATCTGGACCTGCCCTATGCATCCCGAGATCCGGCAGGACCATCCCGGGTCCTGTCCGATCTGCGGCATGGCGCTCGAACCCGCGACAGTAACCGCCGACAGCGGCCCCAGCCACGAACTGGTCGATTTCACACGGCGCTTCCGGGTCGGCCTGATGCTGGCCCTCCCGGTGCTGATCCTCGAGATGGGCGCGCATCTCTTTCCCGCGATCCATCGCCTCGTGCCGATGTCGATCTCGGTATGGATCCAGTTCGTGCTGGCGACACCCGTCGTGCTCTGGGCGGGCTGGCCCTTCTTCGAGCGTGGCTGGACCTCGCTCAAGACCCGCAACCTCAACATGTTCACCCTGATCGCGATGGGGACCGGGGTCGCCTGGATCTACAGCGTCGTCGCGACGCTCGCGCCCCAGCTGTTCCCGCCCGCCTTCCGCGGAGAGGACGGCATGGTTGCCGTCTATTTCGAGGCGGCCGCGGTGATCACTGTCCTCGTGCTGCTCGGCCAGATGCTCGAACTGCGCGCGCGCGAGCGGACCTCGGGCGCGATCAAGGCGCTGCTTAACCTTGCGCCAAAGACCGCGCGCCGGATCGGTTCCGATGGCAGTGAAGAGGAAATCAGCCTCGATCTCGTTGCGGTCGGCGACCGCCTGCGTGTGCGTCCCGGCGAGAAGGTGCCGGTCGATGGCGTGGTCGAGGACGGCCGTTCCTCGCTTGACGAGTCGATGGTCACCGGTGAGTCCATGCCCGTCACCAAGGCCAAGGCCGACACGGTGATCGGCGGCACGCTCAACCAGACCGGCGCGCTCGTTATCGTCGCCGACAAGGTTGGCCGGGACACCATGCTCGCGCGCATCGTCCAGATGGTCGCCGAGGCGCAGCGCTCGCGCGCGCCGATCCAGCGCATGGCCGATCAGGTGTCGGGCTGGTTCGTGCCCGTGGTCATCGCGGTCGCGGTGGTCGCATTCATCGCCTGGGGCATCTGGGGCCCCGAGCCGCGCTTCGCCTACGGGCTGGTTGCGGCGGTCGCCGTGCTGATCATCGCCTGTCCCTGCGCACTGGGTCTCGCCACGCCGATGTCGATCATGGTCGGGGTTGGCCGCGGCGCCGGGCTCGGCGTCCTCATCAAGAATGCCGAAGCGCTCGAGCATATGGAAAAAGTCGACACGCTCGTCGTCGACAAGACCGGCACGCTGACCGAAGGCCGGCCTGCCGTCACCCAGATCGTGCCGGCGCCCGGCTTCGACGAAGCCGAACTGCTGCGGCTTGCCGCCTCGGTCGAGCGGGCCTCCGAGCATCCGCTCGCGCTGGCGATCGTCGAGGCCGCCAAGGATCGCGGCATCCCCACGAGCGACGTCACCGACTTCGATTCCCCCACCGGACGCGGCGCGCTCGGCACCGTCGACGGCCGCCGGATCGTGCTCGGTAATGCGCGGTTCCTCTCGGAAGAGGGCATAGCAACCGACGCGCTGGCGGAGCAGGCCGACGCCCTGCGCCGGGATGGCGCCACCGCGATCTTCATCGGCGTCGACGGCACCGTCGGCGGCGCCTTTGCAATCGCCGATCCCGTGAAGCAGACGACGCCGGAGGCCCTGGCCGCACTCAAGGCCGAAGGCATTCGCGTGGTGATGTTGACTGGCGACAACCGCACCACAGCAGAGGCGGTGGCAAGGCGGCTCGGCATTGACGATGTCGAAGCCGAGGTACTGCCCGACCAGAAGAGTGCCGTCGTCGCGCGGTTGAAAAGCGAGGGGCGCGTGGTGGCGATGGCCGGCGACGGGGTCAACGACGCCCCCGCACTGGCTGCCGCCGATGTCGGTATTGCCATGGGCTCGGGCACCGACGTCGCGATCGAGAGCGCGGGCGTGACGCTGCTCAAGGGCGATCTCATGGGCATCGTGCGGGCACGGCGGCTGAGCCAGGCGACCATGTCCAACATCCGCCAGAACCTGGTCTTCGCCTTCATCTACAATGTCGCCGGGGTGCCGGTGGCGGCGGGCGCGCTCTATCCGCTGTTCGGCATCCTGCTCTCGCCGATCATCGCGGCCGCCGCCATGGCGCTCTCCTCGGTCAGCGTGGTCACCAACGCGCTGCGCCTCAACCGGAAAGCGCTGTGAACATCGGGGAGGCGTCGAAGCAAAGCGGGGTCTCGGAGCGGATGATCCGCCATTATGAGAAGATCGGCCTCATCCCGGCGCCGCCGCGCCGGGGAGCGGGTTATCGCGACTATGACGAGCGCGATCTTCATCGCCTGCGGTTCATCGCCAATGCGCGCGATCTGGGGTTTCCGATCGAGGAGATCCGGACCCTGCTCGGCCTGTGGGCCGACACGGGCCGCAGCAGCGCCGATGTAAAGCGGGTCGCGTTGGCGCGGGCGGAGGAATTGCAGCGCAAGGCCGAAGCGCTGACGACCCTGCGCGAGACCCTCGTCGATCTCGCCGAGCGCTGTCATGGCGACGAGCGGCCAGATTGTCCCATCATCGCCGAACTGAGTCTCGACAGAAAATGTTAGCGCCGGCCGCCTCTCGGACCAGACCCGCTCTGGCGGCCGGGGTGCTGATCGCACTTGGCATTCTCACGACGGGCCTCGCGATATATTTCCTCGCAGTCCGCCCGCCACTGCTGGCGGAGGATCTTCGCCATATCGGCGGCAACCCGCAGACCCTTTCGCCGGTATTGCGGGACTGGTTCGGCGGGATAGCTGGCTCGCCCGTGCGACCGCACTGAGCCTCCTGATCGTATTTGGCCGCTTTTCATACAGCAATGTCGTGCTGAGCTCTGACTTCTGGGGCTGGCATATGCGAGGCAATCCCTCCGTAGGACTACGGAGTGCGCAGAGGCTTCCTGCGCTTCAGGGCTTGTTGCACCGCAGCAGGAGCGAAAATGTGCAGAGTCGAAGCAATATCCCTGACCCGTTGGACGGTCTGGCCACGACGCTGGATCGGTCGAGCTTCGCCGCCATCGCGCAGCTGACTTCAGGCCAGTCGCCCGCCACTTTGGCGCAGTCTTTTTCCGACTGGTGGACGCACATTCTCTGCTCGCCAGGCAGGCAGCTGCAGCTCGCCGCCAAGGGCGGGCGCAAGCTGATGCGGCTCGCCGACTATGCCATGCGCAGCGCATCCGGCAGCGATCCCGAGCCGGCGATCGATCCGCTGCCCCAGGATCGGCGCTTCGCCGACGCAGCCTGGAAGCGCCATCCGTTCGACCTGATCGAGCAGGCCTTCCTGCTCCAGCAGCAATGGTGGCATGCCGCGACGACCGGCGTGAGCGGCGTCACCGGGCACCACGAAGCGATCGTCGAGTTCGCGACCCGCCAGATGCTCGACATGGTGTCCCCGACCAATTTCATCCCGACCAACCCCGTGCTCCAGCAGCGCATCCTCGAAACCGGAGGACAATGCCTTGTCGAGGGTGCGCGATTTTTTTGCGACGACCTGGAACGCCTGGTACGCGGGGAGCCCGCAGCGGGCACGGAGGCCTATCGGGTCGGCGAGAAGGTCGCAGCCACGGCTGGCAAGGTCGTGTTTCGCAACAGGGTCATGGAACTGATCCAATATGCGCCCGCAACCGAGACGGTGCGTCCGGAGCCGATACTGATCGTGCCGGCATGGATCATGAAATATTACATCCTCGACCTGTCGCCGGAAAATTCGCTCATCCGCTGGCTGGTAGGGCAGGGCTACACCGTGTTCTGCATCTCCTGGCACAATCCCGACAGCGCCGACCGCGATCTCGACATGGAGGATTATCGCCTGCTTGGGCCGATGGCCGCCGTGGATGTCATCCAGGCGATTACCGGCACCGAGAAGATCCACGCGGCCGGCTATTGTATCGGCGGCACGCTGCTCGCCATCACCGCGGCCGCGATGGCGCGCGATGAAGATGAGCGTCTGGCGAGCGTCACGCTGTTCGCCGCCCAGACCGAGTTCAGCGAGCCGGGCGAACTTGGTCTGTTCATCGACGAGGCGGAGATCAACCTGATCGATGCGATGATGTGGGCGCGCGGCTTTCTCGACAGCAGCCATATGGGCGGCGCCTTCCAGATGCTGCGGTCCAACGATCTGCTCTGGTCGCGCATCCTCTCGACCTATCTCATGGGCGAGCGCGAGCCGATGACCGACCTCATGGCATGGAACGCCGACGGCACCCGCCTGCCCTATGCCATGCACGCGCAATATCTTCGGCGCCTGTTCCTCGACAATGACCTGTCCGAAGGGCGCTACGAGGCCGGCGGCCACCCGGTCTCGCTCTCGGGGCTGCGCATGCCGATCTTCATGGTGGGCACGGAAACCGACCATGTCGCGCCGTGGCGCTCGACCCACAAGCTCCACATGCTGACGGGCGCGGAGATCCGCTTCGTGCTGACGAGCGGTGGCCACAATGCCGGGATCGTCTCCGAGCCCGGGCATCCTCATCGCCACTTTCGCGTCGCGACACGGATGCAGGATGGCCCGGCGCCAGGTCCCGATACCTGGCTGGAGCGGGCCGAGCTGCGCGAAGGGTCGTGGTGGCCGGAATGGAGTTCATGGCTTGGATCGCACTCGGGCAAGGCGGCCGCCCCACCGTCGATGGGCGCGCCCGAACGGAACTATCCGCCGCTCGGTGATGCCCCCGGGCGCTACGTGCTGGAGCGCTGAGCCATGGCCACCGCCAACCTCATCGAGAACCGCACGTTCGACGAGATCGCCGTCGGCGACACGGCCAGCCTCACCCGCACGCTGACCGCCGACGACATCCAGCTCTTCGCGGCGGTGTCAGGCGACGTGAATCCGGCGCATCTCGACCCTGTCTATGCCGAAACGGACATGTTCCACAGGGTCATCGCTCATGGCATGTGGGGCGCGGGGCTCATCTCGGCGATCCTGGGAACCGAGCTGCCAGGGCCCGGTGCGATCTATCTCGGCCAATCGCTTCGCTTCACCCGCCCGGTGGGCGTCGGCGACACCATCACGGCCTGCGTCACCGTCGCGCAGAAGCGCGCCGAGCATCATGTCATCGTTCTCGACTGCACCTGCGTGAACCAGAAGGGCGAGACCGTCATCAGCGGCCAGGCCGAGGTCAAGGCGCCCACCGAGAAAGTCAGCCGGCCCCGCATGCCGCTTCCCGACGTGCGGATCGCCAGCCATGACCGCTTCCGCCAGTTGATGGCGCGCGCCAAGGACGGATCTGCGTGCGTCACGGCCGTGGTCCATCCGTGCAGCGCCGACGCCATGCGCGCAGTGGCTGAGGCCGCCGACGCCGGCATCGTCGTTCCGATTCTCATCGGCCCTGCGGCGCGTATGACGAATGCGGCGAAGGACGCCGGTGTCGATATTGCGGCCTTCCGGGTGATCGACGTCCCGCACAGCCACGCCGCCGCCGCCGAAGCCGTCGCGCGCGTGCGGGCCGGCGAAGCCGCGCTGCTGATGAAGGGCTCGCTTCATACTGACGAGCTCATGGGCGCGGTCGTATCGTCCGACACGGGCCTTCGGACCGAACGCAGGATTAGCCACGCCTATGTGATGGACGTGCCCGGCTATCCGCGCCCGCTCATCATCACCGACGCCGCGATCAACATCGAGCCGACGCTTGAGGACAAGGCCGACATCGCGCGCAACGCGATCGACCTTGCCCATGTGATCGGGATCGAACAACCCAGGGTCGCGATCCTCGCCGCCGTCGAAACGGTCAATCCGAAAATGCGCACCACATTGGATGCCGCGGCGCTCTGCAAGATGGCGGACCGGGGCCAGATCGAAGGCGCGCTGCTCGATGGCCCGCTCGCCCTCGATAATGCGATCAGCGAGGCGGCCGTGCGCGAGAAAAGTATCGTCTCGCCGGTCGCCGGCCAGGCGGACATCCTGCTGGTGCCCGATCTGGAGGCCGGCAACATGCTCGCAAAGCAGCTGACCTTCCTGGGCGGCGCCGATGCCGCAGGCGTGGTGCTCGGCGGGCGCGTTCCGATCATCCTCACCAGCCGGGCAGACAGCGTGCGCACGCGCCTCGCCTCCTGCGCGCTCGCGGTGCTGCTGGCGCGGGCTGCGACCAAGGCGGCTCCCGGCGTTGCGGGACAGCGCCGCGATGGCTGAAATCCTGTGCCTCAACGCCGGTTCGTCGAGCCTTAAGTTCGCGCTCTACGCCGAGCCGGGCACTGATGAGCCCTCTTTGCTGGCGAGCGGCAAGATCGAGAATATCGGCCTTGAGCCGCACCTGATCGCGCGCGATGCGAAGGGGGATGTCCTTGCCGACCGGCGCTGGACGAAAGACGTCACGATCACGCATGAGACGCTGCTCAAGGATTTGCTGCGGGAGATCGAAGCTTCGGTCGGCGAGGATCTGATCGCGGTAGGACATCGGATCGTTCATGGGGGCGCTGACCATTCAGCGCCGGCGCGGGTCGACGCGCCACTCCTCGCCGCACTCGAGGCGCTTTGCCCACTGGCGCCATTGCATCAGCCCCATAATCTCGCCGCGGTCCGCGCCGTCTCCAGGCTGCGCCCCGCTCTGCTGCAAGTCGCCTGCTTCGACACCGGCTTCCATCATGGCCAGCCCCCGGTTGCGACGCGCCTCGCGCTGCCGCGCGCGCTCGGCGAAGAGGGCATGCGGCGCTACGGCTTTCACGGCATCTCCTACGAATATATCGCGCGGCAGCTGCGTTTGATCGATCCCGATACAGGCGGTGGCCGCACGATCGCCGCGCATCTCGGCAACGGGGCCAGCCTCTGTGCGATGGACGGGGGGCGCAGCATCGACACGACGATGGGGTTCACCGCACTCGACGGATTGGTGATGGGCACGCGGTGCGGAGCGCTCGACCCGGGCGCGGTGCTCTATCTTCTCCAGCAGAGGGGCATGACGGCGCGCGAAGTCGAGCGTCTCCTCTACAGTGAGTCCGGCCTTTTGGGCGTGTCCGGCACATCGAGCGACATGCGCGCGCTTCTCGGCAGCGAAACGCCCGCCGCTGGGGAAGCGATCGACCTCTTCGTCTGGCAGATCGCGCGCCAGGCTGGCGCCCTCGCATCCTCGCTCGGGGGGCTCGATAGCTTCGTGTTTACCGCCGGGATCGGCGAGAATGCGCCTGAAATCCGCGCCCGCGTCGCCGATCGGCTCCGCTGGCTCGGCGTGGCGCTCGACACGGACGCGAATCTCCGCGGAGCGTCGGTCATCAGCGCGCCGTTCAGCCGTGTCACGGTGCGCATCATCCCGACCGACGAGGAGTGGATGATCGCCATCCACACCGCCGATCTTCTGCGTGAGGAGCCGAAACCATGAAACCTCTCGTCGATCTTACTGGCAAGCGCGGCCTGGTGATCGGCATCGCCAACGCGCAGAGCATCGCGGCGGGCTGCGCCCAGGCCTTCCACGACTGTGGCGCGAGACTGGCGGCGACCTATCTCAACGGAAAGGCCGAGCCGCTCGTGGCGCCCGTCGCGGAGACCCTGGGAGTCGAATGGCTCGCCGCGTGCGATGTCCGGGTGCCGGGCGAACTGGAGGCCCTGTTCGAGCGGGTGAAGTCCGAATAAGGCGGCCTCGATTTCCTGCTTCATTCGATCGCTTTCGCGCCGAACGAGGATTTGCACGGCCGCGTCGTCGACAGCTCGGCCGAAGGCCTCGCGCTGGCGATGGACGTCTCGTGCCACAGCTTCCTGCGCATGGCGCGTCTCGCCGAGCCGCTGATGTCGGATGGCGGCTGCCTGCTGTGCGTCACCTTCTACGGGTCGGAGCGGGTGGTCGAGCACTACAACCTGATGGGGCCGGTCAAAGCGGCCCTCGAAAGCGCGACCCGCTATGTCGCGGCTGAGCTTGGCCCCAAGGGCATTCGCGCCCATGCGATCTCGCCAGGCCCGATCGCGACCCGCGCTGCCAGCGGCATCGACCGCTTCGACGAGCTGCTCGAACGGGCCGCGGCGACGGTCCCGCAGCACCAGCTCGTGACCATCGAGGATGTCGGAGGGCTCGCCGCCTTCCTGGTGAGCGATGCCGGCCGCCATATCACCGGCACGATCATTCCGGTCGATGGCGGTCAGCACCTGCTCGGCTAGGGCGGCTCGCCGCGATCGGGGGCTATCCTATTTGTCGCTGGTGGCCTGCTTCTCGCCGTCGCCCGGGCTTTTCTGCCCGAACCATGGTCCGACAATGGCAGCAAAGGCATCCAGCGCCCCGGGAGCCGTCGGAGCGCTCGCGACGGCCTGCCAGGCCTGCTGCCATTCCTCGAACGCCGATCTTGTGCCGGCAATCATATGCTCGCGGACCGTGGCCATGTCCTCGAACAGTGCCCGCGGTCCGGCCGGGCTGACCGCGCCGGCGTCCGACGTCTTGTCCGTCGCGCCCGCAATCGAGGCACGCGCCTCTTCGGCGAAGCGGCCGGCGGCGCGGTTGCCGACCTCGAGCGACTCTTCGCCAACTTTCCGGGCGACTTCGGCGAGCTTCAGCATCAGGCCGACATTCGCTTTGGCGAGCGCGGCAAGTTGATCGACCGGATAGGGCATGGGACGATGAACCTTTCTCTTCGCGTCTAAGCTCCAGCGTATCGGGCATGCAGCCCTGGCCTGAGGCTCATCGCGTCGCGCCGCCGATATTCGGCGAGGCTGAATCAGAGAGAATCGGTAACTCTACGTATGCCGAATCTGCGGCTTGCCTGCGACGCTCAGCCAATGCACTTTTGGCTTGTCGTCCATGTCGTGCCCGCGGGCAGCGACTTCTACCCGTCCCGTCATGATCGCGGCACGGTCGGGCATGATTATGGTCTGACCCGGCAACCGGCATGGGCGTGATACCATCCATAGCCAGGCTCGGCCGGATTGCGGCGCTCCGCGGTCCCGTCCTCGATGTCGAGTTCGACGAAGGGCCGCTGCCCGCAGTCAATGAAGCACTGCGCATCGATGCGGCGTCAGGCCCGCTGGTCGCGGAAGTGCAGAGCCATATTGATGATCGGACCGTCCGCGCCGTCGCGCTTCAGCCGACCTCCGGTCTGGCGCGCAATGTCGGCGTGGTGGCCTTGGGCGCACCCATCGCGGTTCCGGTCGGAGACAAGGTTCTTGGGCGGCTCCTTACGCCGACCGGGCAGGTGGGGGACGGCGGCGCGCCGCTCGGACCGGATGTGCCATTGAGGCCGATCCATCGCGCACCCCCACCGCTCGACGAGCAGAGCGCGGCGACGGCGATGTTCGAGACCGGCATCAAGGTCATCGATCTGCTCGCACCGCTTGCCCAGGGCGGCAAGGCCGCCATGTTCGGGGGCGCGGGGGTGGGCAAGACCGTGCTGGTGATGGAACTCATCAACGCGATGGTCGCCCGCTACGAGGGTGTCTCAGTGTTCGCGGGCATCGGCGAGCGATCGCGCGAGGGCCATGAGCTGCTCACCGACATGCGCGGCTCGGGTGTGATCGACAAGACCGTGCTCGTTTTCGGGCAGATGAACGAGCCGCCGGGCGCGCGCTGGCGGGTCGGGCTGACCGCGCTCACCATCGCCGAACATTTCCGCGACGAGCAGAAGCGCAACGTCCTGCTGCTCATGGATAATGTGTTCCGCTTCGTCCAGGCCGGCAGCGAGGTGTCGGGCCTGCTTGGACGCATGCCCTCGCGCGTCGGCTATCAGCCGACGCTGGCCAGCGAGGTGGCCGCGCTGCAGGAGCGCATCGCCTCTGTGCATGGGGCTGCGGTGACCGCGATCGAGGCGGTCTATGTGCCCGCCGACGATTTCACCGACCCTGCGGTCACCGCCATCTCCGCCCATCTTGACAGTTCCATTCTGCTCTCGCGCGCCATGGCGGCCGAAGGCATCTATCCCGCGGTCGATCCCCTGGGGTCCTCGTCGATCCTGCTCGATCCGCAGGTCGTGGGTGATCATCATTACGCGCTCGCCCAGCAGGTCCGAGAGACGATCGCGCATTATCGCGAGCTGCAGGACATCATCTCGCTGCTCGGCATCGAGGAGCTGGGCCGCGAAGACCGGCTGATCGTCGGCAGGGCGCGGCGACTTCAGCGCTTCCTGACCCAGCCCTTCATGGTGACGCGGGCCTTCACCGGGCAAGCCGGCCGCTCGGTGGCGCTGGCTGATACCCTGAAGGGCGTCGCGGCCATCCTGTCGGGCGAGACCGACGACTGGCCCGAAAGCGCCTTCTACATGGTGGGCGATATTGAAGAGGCACGCTCTCGCGTGGGGCAGGGCGCATGAAGCTGCGCATCACCGATCCGACCGCGATCCTCGTCGACGCCGATGTCGCGTCGGTTCGCGCCGAGGACGCCAGCGGCAGTTTCGGCATCCTGTCGGGCCATGCCGATTTCTTGACCGCGCTTGGCGTCTCGATCGTCTCCTGGCGGGGCTCCGATGGCGCTCCCGGCTATTGCGCGGTGCGCAACGGCATTCTGACCGTGAGCCACGGCACGGAGGTCGCGGTCGCGACGCGCGAAGGCCATGTCGGCGATGACCTTGGAACGCTCGAGCATGACGTGCTCGCGCGCTACCGCGAGCGCGACGAGGGCGAACGATCCGAACGGACCGCGTCGGCGAAGCTCAGGATGCAGGCGATCCGCCATATGGTCGAGGCCCTGCAGGGTGGTGGCCGGGAGCTTGGTCTGTGAACGCGGACAAGCCCGAGCAGCCGATCGTCGAAGCCATCCGGACCCGCGCGGAACGGCGGCGGCTTGCGCAGCGGCTTCCTTCCGTCGCCCGCAATCTCGGCCAGATCGGCGTGCTCGGTTGGCAGATCGTCCTGCCCGCGCTGGTCGGTCTCGCGATCGGCCGCTGGCTCGACCACCGGCTGGATAGCGGCATCTTCTGGACCGCGCCGCTCCTGCTCGTCGGGCTCGCCCTCGGCTGCTGGTCGGGCTGGCGCTGGATGCACCGGCAATGAGCCAGCTCTCCCCCATCCTGTTCCTGGCCCTCGGATTTGCGGTCGGCCTCGCCCATTTCGCGGCCATCGCGAGAGAAGCCGACCTCGTCACACATGGCGGCTCGGCATCGCGCGCGATCCTGCTGAGGCTCGGGCGTCTCGCCGTCACTATTCTGGTCCTCGTCATCGCCAGCCGCCAAGGGTGGCCGGCGCTTCTTGCCGCAACAGCCGGCTTCATGGGCGGTCGCCAGATCATGCTCCACCGGTTCGGAGGTGCCCGATGAAATTCGCCTCGCCGCTCGAAGGCCATGTACTTTTCACCGTCGGCCCGGTACCGATCAGCCAGCCCGTGGTCACGACCTGGGGCATCATGGTCGTGCTCACCATCGGAAGCTGGCTGCTGACCCGCCGCCTTACTCTCCGCCCATCGCGTGCGCAGGCTGCGATCGAGCTGGTCGTCGAGACCGTCGCCGGCCAGATCCGCGAGACGATGGAGGCGGAACCGCGGCGTTATCTGCCGCTGATCGGCACGCTGTTCCTGTTCCTGCTGGTCGCCAACTGGTCGTCGCTGATCCCCGGCGTCGAGCCGCCGACCGCGACCCTCGAAACCGACGCGGCGCTGGCGCTGATCGTCTTCGGCGCAACGCTCTGGTTCGGCGTCCGCGCGCTCGGGCCCAGGGCCTATCTCGCGACCTTCGCGCGCCCCTCGATCCTGCTCGCCCCGCTCAATATCGTCGAGCTCTTCACCCGCAGCTTCTCGCTGATGGTGCGCCTGTTCGGCAACGTCATGAGCGGCGTCTTCATGATCGGCGTCGTGCTGAGCATCGCCGGGCTGCTCGTCCCGATCCCGCTGATGGCGCTCGAAATGCTCACCGGCGCGGTCCAGGCCTACATTTTCGGCGCGCTCGCCATGGTCTTTATCGGGAGCGCTATCAGCGAGAACGGCGCCCGCCCGGCATCCAAACAGGAGTCCCCCGCATGAACTGGATCCATCTCGCCAGCATCCTCGGCGCCGCTTTCGCGATCTCGATCGGCGCAATCGCCCCGGCGCTCGGGCAGGGCAGGGCCGTCGCCGCCGCGATGGACGCGATCGCGCGCCAGCCCGAAGCCGCCAACACCGTCTCGCGCACGCTGTTCGTGGGCCTCGCGATGATCGAGACGATGGCGATCTACTGCCTCGTGATCGCGCTGCTGCTGCTCTTCGCCAACCCGTTCGCCTGACATGCGGATCGACTGGTGGACGCTCGCGCTGCAGGCGGTCAATGTCCTCATCCTCGTGTGGCTGCTCGGACGCTTCCTGTTCCGTCCGGTGATGGATGCCATCGCTGCCCGCCAGGCATCGGCCCAGGCGCTGCTCGACGAAGCGCAGGAGGCAAAGGACCGGGCACAGGCCGAAGCGCAGGCGCTCAAGACGCAGAATGACGGCTTCGTCGCGGATGCGGCTGCGCGGCACGCCGAGATCCGGACCGAGGCCGAAGCAGAGCGCCAGCGCCTCCTCGCGCAGGCCAGGCTCGAGGCGGACGCCGTGGTCGAGCAAGGCCATGCGGCGATCGATGCCGAACGCGGGCGGGTGGCGGCACAGTGGCGGGAAAAGGCAGCGAGCCTCGCCGCCTCGATGGCGGGCACATTGCTCGCTCGTCTCCCGCCCGAGCAGACGGTGCAGGCCATGGTCGACGCGCTCAACGCGCGGCTCGGGGACCTTTCCGAGGCGGATCGCCGCAGCCTGGCGGTCGCCGGGACCGTCACCGTCGCGACGCCCGCGCCGTTGACGGCCGATCTGCAGACGCAGGTAGCGCGCGCGCTTGGCGAAATCCTGCCGGATACCGCGACCCCGATCTTCGCGGTCGATCCAGATCTCATCGCCGGCGCGGAGCTTCGCACGCCCCACGCCGTCGTGCGCAACAGCTGGCGCGCCGATCTCGACGCCATGGTGGAGAGCCTCAATGAGGACGATCATGCCCGGATCGCCTGAAGACTGGCTGACGCAGGCCCAGAGCTGTATCGCGCGCGCCAATCTCGGGCCGCGTGTCGATGCAATTGGCCGGGTGGAATCGATCGGCGACGGCGTTGCTATGGTCTCGGGCCTTCCGGACGCGCGCCTCGACGAATTGCTCTATTTCGCCCGGGGCCAGACCGGATTCGTCCACACGCTCGACCGGGACCGGATCGGCTGCGTGCTGCTCGACGATGCCGCCCAGGTGGAGGCAGGAGACACCGTAACCGGCTCGGGCGAGGTGGTGCGCGTGCCGGTTGGCGAGGCATTGCTTGGCCGCGTCGTCGATCCGCTCGGCCGTCCGCTCGATGGCGGCCCACCGATAAGGGCCAGGCGTTTCGACCCTGTCGAACGGCCGGCGCCATCGATCATCGAGCGCGACCTCGTCGTCCAGCCGGTCCAAACCGGCACGCTCGCGATCGATGCGATGTTCGCCATCGGCCGGGGGCAGCGGGAACTCATTCTCGGAGACCGCGCCACCGGCAAGACGACGCTCACGGTCGACACGATCATCAACCAGCGCACGAGCGACATGATCTGCGTCTATGTCGCAATCGGTCAGAAAAGCTCGGCGGTCGCACGCGTGATCGATCAGGTGCGGCGGCATGGCGCACCGGACCGCACCGTCTTTGTCGTGGCGAGCCCCGCCGCGGCGCCTGGGCTTCAATGGATCGCGCCCTTCGCGGGCTTCACGATGGCCGAATATTTTCGGGACGCGGGCGGCCACGCGCTGGTGGTGCTCGACGATCTCACCAAGCATGCCGCGACCCATCGCGAGATCGCTCTGCTGACCGGGCAGCCGCCCGGGCGCGAGGCCTATCCCGGCGACGTCTTCTTCCTCCATTCCCGCCTGCTCGAACGCGCGGCGCGTCTCTCGGCCAAACGAGGGGGCGGTTCGCTCACCGCCCTGCCGATCGCGGAGACCGATGCCGGGAATGTCAGCGCCTATATCCCAACCAATCTGATCTCGATGACCGATGGTCAGATCATTCTCGACGCGAAGCTGTTCGCGCAAGGGCACAAGCCCGCCATCGACGTCGGCACGAGCGTGAGCCGGGTCGGCGGCAAGACGCAGCTGCGTGTCCTGCGCGACGCGAGCGGAACCATGCGCCTCGACTATGCGCAGTTCCTGGAACTCGAGATGTTCACCCGCTTCGGCGAGCAGCCTGAGCCGCGCGTCCGGGCCCAGATCGAACGTGGCAAACGCTTGCGCGCCCTGCTCGTGCAGCCATTGCTCAGCCCCCTGCGGGCCGTCGACCAGGTGGCGCTGGCCCTTGCGCTCAGCGAAGGGTTGCTCGACGACATGGCAGTAGCGGAGATACCGTCGCTCCGCACACGGCTGCCCGCCTGGATCGACGATCACGTCCCCGAGCTTTGCGCGCAGATCGAGCGGACCGGACAGATCGACACTGCGCAGCGGGCCGCTCTGGTCGCGGCGGTGAAAGCGCTGCTCGAAAGCCCGCGGATGGGCGGTATGCCATGAGCGATCGTCTCGCCGAGATCGGCCACCGGATCGAGACCGTCCGCCAGCTCGGTGCGGTGGTCAACGCCATGCAGGGCATCGCCGCGCAGCGGGCGCAGCAGGCGCGCGCGCTGCTGCCCGCGGTGCGACGCTATGCGGAGACCGCCCGCACCGCCATTGGCCAGGCGCGCCGCCTTGACGAGCCACTGGCGCGTTTTCCGGCGCGGGCGGTCGGTGGTGCGAGAGGCGGCCTTATCCTGTTCGGTGCGGAGCAAGGCTTTGCCGGGGCCTTTCCGGAGCAGCTGCTCGACGGCGCCGCGGCCGACATGCAGGACAGGCATATTCTTCTGATTGGGGCACGCACGGCGGCCCTTGCGGCCGAGCGCGGTCTGCGCATCGCATGGAGCGCGAGCATGCCGAGCAAGGCCGACGCGCTTCCCGCGCTGGCGACGAGCATCATCGACGCGGTTTACGACTTTCTGGAGGAGGCCGGCGCGGTGCCCATTACCATGGCTTATCCGGTCTGGAGCAGCGGCAAGGGCATCTCGATCGTGCGTGCGAGCCTCCTGCCGCTCGACCTCGACACTTTCCCGGCGTCCACGGCGGATTTGCCGCCGCTCGTCAATATCAAGGCGGCGGACCTCATCGGCAACCTGACAGTGGAATATGTCTTCGCCCAGATCTGCGCGGCGGCGGTCGAGACGTTCGTCGCCGAGAATGAGGCACGGCTGCGCACCATGGCGACCGCCCGCAGCCACATCGATCGCAAGGGCGAGGCCCTGCGCCTCGAGGAGCGGCTCACGCGTCAGGATCAGATCACCAGTGAAGTCGTCGAACTGAGCGGCGGGCGACATCGGCGAGAATGAATGCAGGGCAGGCATTTCTGCTGTTCAGCAAGAAACCGCAGAACCGCCATTGTCGTCGGGATCGAAGAGGGAGTTCGTCATGCACTATAGTAGCGGAAACTATGAAGCTTTCGTGCGCCCCCGCAAACCTGAGGGCGCTGACAGGAAGACGGCCTGGTTCGTCGGCTCGGGTCTTGCGGGACTAGCGGGCGCGGCGTTCCTGATCCGCGACGGCGGCGTCGCCGGCGAGCATATTACCATCCTTGAGGAGCTGCATGTTCCCGGCGGCGCGCTCGACGGCCTCGACGTCCCCGAAAAAGGGTTCGTCATCCGCGGAGGGCGCGAGATGGAGGAGCATTTCGAATGCCTCTGGGATCTCTATCGCTCGATCCCGTCGCTGGAGATCGAGGATGCGAGTGTGCTCGACGAATTCTACCGGCTCAACAAGGACGATCCGAATTTTTCGCTGCAGCGCGTCACGCAGAACCAGGGCCTGGATGTGCCTGACAAGGCTTTGCTGACACTCGGCGATCGCGCGCAAAAAGATCTGATCTCCGTCTTCCTCGCGACGCGGGAGGAGATGGAGAACAAGCGGATCAACGAAGTCTTCGGCGATGATTTCCTCAGGAGCAACTTCTGGCTCTACTGGCGCACCATGTTCGCCTTCGAGGAATGGCATTCCGCGCTCGAGATGAAGCTCTATCTCCATCGCTTCATCCACCATATCGGCAGTCTGGCGGATTTCTCCTCACTCAAGTTCAACCGCTACAATCAATATGAATCGATGGTCCTGCCGCTGGTCAAATGGCTGCAGGATCGCGGCGTCAGGTTTCGCTACGGCGTCGAGGTCACCGACGTCGATTTCGACATCCAACCCGGCCGCAAGCAGGCGACCCGGATTGCCTGGATCGAAAATGGCGTCGAAGGCGGCGTCGATCTTGGCGCCGATGATCTCGTCTTCATCACCATCGGATCGCTGACCGAGAATTCCGACAATGGCGATCACCATACTCCGGCCAGGCTCAACGAGGGGCCCGCGCCGGCTTGGGATCTGTGGCGCCGGATCGCGGCCAAGGATTCCGCCTTTGGTCGTCCCGATGTGTTCGGATCCAATATCCCGGAAACCAAATGGGCATCGGCAACCATCACCACGCTAGACGCGCGCATCCCGGCGTACATTCGCAAGATCGCCAGGCGCGATCCGTTCAGCGGCCGGGTGGTGACCGGCGGCATCGTCACGGTCAAGGACTCGAGCTGGCTACTGAGCTGGACGGTCAGCCGGCAACCCCACTTCAAGAAGCAGCCGAAGGACCAGATCGTCGCCTGGTTCTATGCCTTGTTCGTCGACCGGCCGGGTGACTATGTGAAGAAGCCGATGCAGGACTGCACGGGCGAGGAAATCACGCAGGAATGGCTCTATCACCTCGGCGTGCCGGTCGCGGATATCCCCGGGCTCGCGGCGACGGGAGCAAAGACCGTGCCGGTGATGATGCCCTACATCACCGCCTTCTTCATGCCGCGCCAGGCCGGCGACCGGCCGGAGGTGGTGCCTCAGGGCGCGGTCAATTTCGCCTTCATCGGCCAGTTTGCCGAGTCGAAGCAGCATGATTGTATCTTCACGACGGAATATTCGGTGCGCACGCCGATGGAGGCCGTCTACACGCTCATGCAGGTCGAACGCGGCGTGCCTGAAGTGTTTAGCTCAACCTATGATATTCGCACGCTCCTGGCTGCGATCGGGCCGCTCAGGGATGGCAAGGGGATCGACATTCCCGGCCCGTCCTTCCTGCGCAAGCTGCTGATGAAGAAGCTCGAAGGCACAGAGATCGCCCAGTTGCTGGAAGAGTTTCACGTTATTTCGGAATAGTGATCGAAGGCCATCTGGCCGTTTGGATGGGGCGAGCCCGCGCCCGAGCCGCCGGAGCCTGCGTCGCCATGCCTTCGTCACGGGTTCGATGGATGCCGATGTATTATTCCGCCAACGCCTCGCTCTGCTCCGGGTCGGCGAAGCCAAAAGATGCGCAGTGACAGAGTTGTGTCTGCAGGCTTACGACCGCTTTCCCATTCCCGCCGAAAAGGCGATCCTCAAGGTCTCGGAAAGCGTATGGGCGCCGAGTTTGGCCATAAGGCTCGCACGATGGACTTCGACCGTTCGGGAAGAGATGCCGAGGTCGTAGGCGATGGTCTTGTTTGGGTGCCCCTGAGCGAGACCTTCTAGGACGTCCCGTTCACGCGGCGTCAGAAGATCTATCTGCATCCTCGCTTCAGCTTCTTCGAGGGCACGGCTCTCTGCCCGGTCGATGCGCGCGAATGCTCGGTCGACTGCAGTGAGCAGTACGGCCCTTTCGATCGGCTTGGCGAGAAAATCGACGGCGCCTGCCTTCATCGCCTGGACCGCCAGCGCGACGTCGCCATTTCCGGTCAGCACGACGATCGGCATGTCGATGTTTCTCTGTGTCAGAACTGCCTGAACCTCGAGACCGTCCATATCCGGCATATGCATGTCGAGAATGACACAGCCGATCTCGGCTTCACCCGCAATCTTCAGAAATTCCGGTCCCGATGCATAAGTCTCAATGATGAAACCCGCTGTTCGTAACGTGAACGCCACCGCTTTCCTGATTGTCTCCTCGTCATCGACGATATGAACGACGCGCTTTTCTGCCATGGTCCCCCTGGCAATTCAAACCTACCATGCTGCAGCGTCGGTCACGCCGCCGCTTCGCGCGCGCCTTGTGCGGGTTGGACCATAGTCCAAGGTCAAGGGGGATTTTGTGCCTCACGAACTCGGCGATCACGCCGGCATCTGGCGAGCCAAAGCGTGGACGACATGCTGTCGGCAGGTTCAGAAGCTATTTTAGGGAGGGGCGCCTGCGTGCCCCGCAGTCCTGCTTACGGGGCGTTGCGGACAGCCTCCGCGATCACCGGCATCATGTCGATGTCGTTGGAGGTGTGAACGATTGTGTTCGTGCTGACGATGCGCCCCACATACCCGCCCAGAACCTGCGCCGCGTCGCCCGCGAAGAGGGGATGAACCACCACACAATCGGGTGGTGCGAAACCCATGCTGGCGAGCTGGCGTGCCGCGACCGCGAGCGTTCGCCCTGACGAGGCGATATCGTCGACCAGCACTGCCTGGCGATCGAGAAATGCCGAGGCGTTGGGGATCGAAATCGTCACCTCACGGTCGCCGGACCGCACTTTCTCGCAGACGAGGAACGGCGCATCGGCGTCGGCCGCGACCTGCGCGACCCATTGCTCGCTTTCCATGTCGGGGCCGATGATCAGCGGCCGGGCGACGTTCCGTTTGATCCATGCTGCCAGGAGCGGGGCCGCATGAACGACCTGGGTCGGAATTCGATAGATCTCTGCCAGCGCATGGTAGCGGTGGAGATGCGGATCGACCGTCACCATCCAGTCGAGATGGCGAGACAGGAGGGCGGCAAAGGTTCGCGACGTGACCGCCTCGCCGGGATGGAAGCGCACGTCCTGGCGCATATAGGCGAGATAAGGGGCGACGAGACCAAGCTTGAGGGCACCAAGCTCGCGAAGCGTGTCAGCGGCGAACAGAAGCGGTAGCAGCTTCGCGTCCGGACGATCGAGGCTCGACAGAAGGACAACGTGCCGATCGGCGACATCGCTTTCGATCCTGAGATAAGTCTCCCCGTCAGGAAACTGGCGATGTTCCAGTGCTCCCGGCTCCGCGTCGAGGGCAGTGCACAGGGCCTGCAGCAGCGCCTCGCTGCCGGGAAGCGCGAAGACGATCGGCCGGTTCATTCAGCGGTAATCCCGAAGATCGCCCCGTCACTCACCGCGAATGCCGCGGCATAGTCAAGCTCACCGGGACTCTCGGCATGGATGGTGCATAGTGGGGCGCCTGCCTCCACCGTCTGGTGCAGGCGGCTGTGCAGCGCGACCCCGGCGGCTTTGGCTGTGGGCGCGCCGGCGAGCTTGGCGACGATTGCGAGCTTGCGATTGTCGATGCTGACGATCCTGCCGCTATAAGGTGCGATCATATCCTGCTGAAACTTGGCAACCGGCGGTTCTCGCATGCCGCCCTGGGCTTCGCAGATGCGTTGAAATTTCGCCCAGGCCCGGCCGCTTTCGAGGCTTTCCAGCGCGCGCGCGAATCCTCCGCCGGTCGGTGTCGCTCCCGCCAGCTCGAGGAGGCCTCCGGCGAGTTCGCATGCCCGGTGCGCGAGATCCTCTGCGCCGGGTTCGCCCTGGAGCACGGCCAGTATCTCCTGGGCTTCGAGCGCCGGGCCGATGCCACGGCCAATCGGCTCGACGCCCGGGCCGCACATCACGCGGGTGCGCAGGCCAAAGGCCTCGGCGACCGAGGTCAGCGCCGTCGAGAGCGTTTCGGCTGCCTCGGCGCTGCGCACCTTGGCGGTCGGGCCGACCGGGATGTCGATCACGAGATGGGTCGCGCCGGCGGCAATTTTCTTGGAAAGTACCGAGGCCACCATCTGTCCGACCGCGTCGATGTCGAGCACCCGTTCGACCCCGATGATCACATCGTCGGCCGGGCTGAGCTTTACGGCGCCGCCCCAGGCGATACATCCACCCTCGCGCTCGACCACCCGGCGGATCGCGGGCACGTCGAGGTCGACGGGCGCCAGCACTTCCATCGTGTCGGCAGTGCCGGCCGGCGAGGTGATCGCGCGTGAGGACGTCTTGGGCATGATCAGGCCTTCAGCGGCCATGATCGATACGATGATCGGCGTCGTGCGATTGCCCGGCAATCCGCCGACGCTGTGCTTGTCGACGATGACGGCACCGGCCCAGCTCAGCCGCTCTCCGACATCGACCATGGCCCTCGTGAGCCCGACGGTTTCATCCTGATCAAGCGGGACCGCCGAACAGGCCGTCACGAAGGCCGAGAGATGGACATCGCTGTACCGGCGCTCGGCAATGTCAGTGATGATCGCCGAGAAGGCCGCTTGGCCGAGTCGGTTCCCGTAGATACGACGCCGCACGTCACTGAGCGAGGCAAGCGGCTGGGAATGCGCGATCTCCACCAGGTCGCCGTCACTGACGCCGAGCCGGAGCCGCCTCGGACAGGCCAATCTCGCCGGGTGCCGGAATATCGGCCGAACTGTGCAGCAGGGAGACCACCACTTCATGGCCGCCGGCGCGGAGTCTGATTTGAGCGCGGGACGCGAGCCCTTCGGATCGACAGACCGGGCAGTCGTGACGCATGACTGCAATCGGATCGTTGCCGGCTGCGGTAAGGCCGAGGCGTCGCGCCCGTAGCGTCGTCGCGATGGGCTCCGCATCGGTTTCTTCGATTGCGGGGGCGCTCACGCCAGCATGCCCCAGCTTCCCAGCGCCGGGACGCTGGAGGACCAGCTCAGTTCTTCCGAGATGCGCTTCGCCAGCACATGTGCGCCGGTGGGCTCTCCGTGGGTGACGAACACATGTTTTGGCGCCTCGTGCAGCGAGCCGAGCCATCGCATGAGCTCATCGCTGTCGGCGTGCGCAGACAGCATGGTAAGGTTTGCGACCTCGGCCTCGACCGGAATATACTCGCCGTGGATCTTGATCGTCCGGGCACCGCTGATCATCGCCGCGCCGCGCGTCCCCGCCGCCTGGAAGCCCGAAAAGAGGACGAGATTCTTTCCGTCCGGTGCGAAGCGCTTGAGATGATGCAGGACACGGCCACCAGTCGCCATGCCGCTTGCCGAGATGATGACCTTGGGGGCGGGATTCGCGGTCAGCTCCTTGGACTCCTCGACTTCGCGCACATAGTGCGCGACTCCGCAGGCCGCCTCGCACTCCGCGCGACTCAGCCGGTGCTCCCCCATGAAGTCGCACATCAGCCCGCTCGCGTTGATCGCCATGGGGCTGTCGAGATAGATAGGGATGTCCCGCAGACGGCCGTCGGCACGCAGACGTGAAAGGTGATAGAGGAGCGACTGCGCGCGTCCCACGGCGAAAGCCGGGATCACGACCGTGCCGCCGCGCCTGACGCACCGCTCGATATGGTCCCCCAGCGCTCTTGTCGGGTCGATCTGCTCGTGGCGGCGATCGCCATAGGTGGACTCCACGAGGACATAGTCGGCGCGCGCGGGCGGCTCGGGATCCTTCATGACCGCGTCGCCGTAACGCCCGATGTCGCCGGAGAAGAGGATCGTGCGACCTTTCCAGTTGATCTCGATCGACGCGGCCCCGAGGATATGTCCGGCGCGATGATAGCGTGCCTTGATGCCATCCGCGATCACGTGCCATGCCCCGAACTCGATCGTTCGGAACAGTTGCAGCGCCAAGCGCGCGTCGGCCTGAGTGTAGAGCGGCAGTGCCGGTTGGTGCTTCGAAAAACCGTGACGGTTGGCGAACTCCGCGTCCTTCTCCTGAAGATGACCGCTGTCCGGCAGTAGAAGCTCGCACAGAGCTTCGGTGGCCCGTGTACTGAGAACGGTTCCTCCCCACCCGAATCGTGCCATCCGGGGCAGCGCGCCGGAATGATCGAGATGCGCATGGGTGAGCAGCACCAGGTCGACATCGGCAACCTCGGGCGGAATCGGCGCCCAATTGAGGCGGCGCAGATCCTTCGGACCCTGGAACAGGCCGGAATCGATGACCACCTGCGTCTCGCCATCATCCACTAGGTACCGAGAGCCCGTTACGGTCCCCGATGCGCCGAGAAAGGCGATGCCGAGGCCGTCTGCTGAGCGCTCCGCGAGATCGATACGCGCTTCTTGTTCGAGGATAGCCGTGCCGAAATGGCTGCGGGGGCGATGCTTCTGTTTCCTCTTGTGCATGAATCCTTGCCTGCCTCTCACGTTTATATTCGTGAGCGCAGCATTGGTGGGCTCGTACCTCGAGCCTATACGCAAAAGCCGCAGCAAGCCTGTTTAGAGTCCTCTAGCAAGGAGGAACCCCTCCGACTTCAGTCGGATACTGGCTTCAGCCACAGACTCGCGTGCTAGCCTGTAACCTCGGGAAAAGCGGAAGCCGCCGAAGGCGTGAAGCTTCCGCTTTTCCCGAGGTTACAGGCTATGCCGTATCGGTCCGGTTGTCACACCACATTCCATCATCGCTACCATCTCGTTTGGGCGCCGAAATATCGGTACAAGGTGCTGATCGGCGATGTTCGGCTACGGGTGCGCGAGATCATCCGTCAGGTCTGTGCCGAGATGGGCGTGAAGATCATCAACGGCGCGCTGTCGAAGGACCACGTACACATGTTCGTCGAAATCCCGCCGCACGTCTCGGTCAGCGACTTCGTGCGCCGGGCCAAGGGGCGCTCATCCCGCAAGATCCAACAGGAATTCGAGCACATCCGCAAACGATATTGGGGCCAACGCTTCTGGCAGCGCGGCTACTTCTCGACCACATCCGGCAACATCACCGATGACATCATCATGCGTTACCTGGACCAACATACCCACAAGGACGGCTTCAGCCCCACCGCTTGATCCTACCGGCGTCAGCCGGTCAGTGATTCAGCCTCAGTGCCGGTGCCGCGCTGATAACGGTGGACGGGTCCAATCGACGCATCTCGACGCCCACCGCTGGCCGCCTCTTCCGAACTTCGGTCTCTACTTATACCTTGCTCCCGGGACTTAGGCCTAACCTGGCGGCGCATCGGCTAGAAGAGAGTGGCATATGGACGATCAAGACCATCGAATGCGCAAACGCGGGACGATCGTCCTGATCGGGTTCCTGCTGGTAGCGGGCTTCTTCCTAATCACCGAGCACACCGCGCACTTTTTCGGCGTGCTGCCCTATCTGATCCTTCTCGCCTGTCCGCTCATGCACCTGTTCATGCACCATGGTCATGGCGGCCATCAACATGGCCACGAGCCCAATCAGCTCCCGACCGGCCTGCCGGCCAATTCCAATGAGCGTGCCGAGGGGGAGTCGCGATGACGCATACCGATTACGGCTATGGCCTGTGGGGCCTCGCTCTGGTCAACGCGGCCGTGTTCATCCTGTTCGCATTCAGCTTCTTCAAGCCGGCGACCAAGCGCGACTGGCGCAGTTTCGGAGCGTTCAGCGCGTTCATCATCGCCCTCTTTGCCGAGATGTATGGTTTCCCGCTGACGATCTTCGTGCTCTCAGGATGGCTGCAATCGCATTTCCCTGGCATCGACTGGTGGAGCCACGACGCCGGCCACCTGCTCGAGATGATGTTCGGTTGGCGCGTCAACCCGCATTTCGGGCCGTTCCACATTGCCAGCTTTGTGTTGATCGGCGCGGGCTTCTGGCTGATCTCGGCCGGCTGGGCGCCACTTCACGCTGCCCAACGCGCTCACAAGCTGGCGACCACAGGAATCTATGCCAAGGTACGCCACCCGCAATATGTCGGGTTCATCCTCGTCATGCTTGGCTTCCTGCTGCAATGGCCGACTCTGCTGACGCTCGCCATGTTCCCGGTGCTCGTGGTGATGTATTTCAGGCTGGCGTGGACCGAAGAAAAGACTGCGCTTGCGGAATTTGGTGAAAGCTACCGCGATTATATGCGCCGCGTCCCCGCGTTCATTCCGCGGTGCAAGCGGGCTCCGGCGGGACCAGCCAGTCTGCAGGTAAGCGCGGCCGACAAACCAGTCCGAGGCGTCAGCGAGCTCGACGCTCCAAAGCGCTAACGCCACGGAAAATCGAGAAATCTTGCTGTTTCTAGGGCGGTAGGTTCTGTCGCTACTCAGCCTCGTGCGAAGGCGCTGACGAATTCCTGCGGGACTTGCCCGAACAATGTGAGAGTAATTTGATGTGTATCGAGTCAGAACGCGCGCCCGATAAAGCAATAAGCCCTGCGACAGCCGATGTCATATTTCAAACTCTTACAGGCCGTTGGGTGCTGCAAATCCTTGTCGCGCTCAGTAGTAGGGAATTACGCTTCACGTCGCTTCGCCGGGAGATCCCCAAGGTTAGTGCCAATGTGCTTACGACGCGTCTAAGGGAACTGGAAGCCGTATTGGCCTGCCACGGGATTTTCATCCAGCCCTGATTAGAGCCGCGGCGGTTGCGGTTATGCCTTTCGGCGCCTTGTTTGCAATGGGGTCAGGCATGCCTGACCCCATTGCAAAGATCGTTTCTGCGTAGCCGGCTGGGGTCTGGTATCCGATCGAGGAGTGGGGGCGGCAGGTATTGTAATCCTCCGCCCACTCCCGGATCACGGCACGGGCATGATCGAGGCCGTGGAACAGCGTCTCGTTGAGCAGCTCGTCCCGCATCCGCCCGTTGAAGGATTCCACGTAACCGTTCTGCATTGGCTTGCCCGGCGCGATGTAGTGCCACTCGATCTCGTGGTCCTTGCACCAGGCCAGGATCGCATTGGCGGTGAACTCGGTGCCGTAGCACATTGGGAAGCGGCTCCTTTGAGGGCCGCGATGCCTTGATGAAGACAAGAGCGCGTAGCGCCCGCCGGCTTCATCAAGGCGGCCATGACCGGCCAGCAGGTCTCTAAAGTGAAGTTGTCGACTCAACCCTTTGGAGACGGACCGACCATGACCAAGCGCAGTTCTACCCCCGCCGACGCCGTGCTGGTAGCCATCGATATGTCGAAGCACCGGCAGGAGGTATTGATTGAACGCCCCGAAGGCGGCCGCCGCCGGCGCATGACGATCATGGCCACCAAGGCTGACTACGATCGCCTCGCCGACGAGCTCAGCAGCATAGGGCGCCCGATCGTCGTCGGCTTCGAGGCGACCGGCAACTACCATCGCACGTTGGCGCATCGGCTGCTCTCGGCAGGTTTCGAGCTGCGACTGATTTCGTCGGTTGCCTTGGCTCGCACCCGCGAGGCGTTGCACAATGGTTGGGACAAGAACGATTCCAAGGATGCGCAGGTGATCCTGCATATGCTGCGGATCGGTGCCACCCAGCGTTACGTCGATCCGCTGGCCGCCGGGATCAACGACCTGCAGGAGATGTCGAAGACCCATGAAGCCATTTCCAAAGCCAAGACCCAGACCTGGCATCGGATCCTGACACACTATCTGCCGCTGTATTTTCCTGAGATCGAGCGCTTCGCCGGCAACAGCCGGTCTGACTGGTTTCTGCCCTGCTCGAACGCTTCCCAACTCCGGCCAGCATGACAGCGCTCGGCCAAGAAGACTTCACGCGCGAGGCTTGGTCTCTCGTCGGTCGCAAGGTCTCCAAGGCCCGCTTAATCAACGATATTTATGAGACCGCCTGCGCCTCGGTGGCACTGCCGGTCGACAAGGATTCCGTAGCGATCGCCATGTTCCGCATGGTCATCGCACAAGCACGTAGCCTCATCCGGCAGCGCGATGAGATTGAGCGCACCGCTCACGCCTTGCTCAGCGAGAACCGCGATTATCAGCTCCTGCGCATGATCCCCGGGATCGGACCGATCAACGCGCTGACCATCCTTGCCGAGGCTGGCGACCTTCGCCGGTTTGCGCACCACCGCCAGTTCCTCAAGTTCTGTGGGCTTGACCTCGCGACCTGCCAGTCGGGCACTTTCCGTGGGCGAACCAAGCTCTCGAAGTACGGCAACGCCCGGCTACGCCGCACCTTCTGGATGGCAACTCAAGTCGCCATCCGTCAGCGTGACAACAGCTTCCGCGACAAGCTTGGTCGCTATGTTGCCAGCCATGGAAACGACCCTGATCGCCGCCGCAAGGCCATGACCGCACTCACCGCCAAGATGGCGCGCGTCGCGCACGCTGTCATCAAGACGGGAGCCGAGTACCGTCCGTTCGACGAACGGGCGGACACCAGATGGAAGGACCCCTCTCTGTCGTGCCGTGAGGGCGCTACGGCGACCCTGTAGATAATGTTCGGGCCTTCCATCTGGCATCCGCATCTCATTTTAAGGACGGTGAGGACCACGACCCGAGCGGCCGCTGGATCCTGTGTTTGCTATGGCCGAGAGCGCATTCCTTGACGATGGAAGCCATCTGGATCAGAACGCAACCAGCGCCGATCACCATCGGCGCAACGAGACCTGCTGGCCGTTTTTCGCCGCTGCTTCCCGACCTAGGACGTTGTCGCTGACGATCATGCCCGGCTTGCCACGCCAGGCGATGATGTCGGTCAGTTCGCGCGCTACTCGGCGCCCGGAGATCGACGTGTCGGGGATGGCAGCAAGGCATTCCCTGGTTACGTCATCGACGATGTTGAGCACGCGGAACCGCCTGCCGCAGGCGAACTGATCATGGACGAAGTCTAGGCTCCAGCGGGCATTGGGCCGGGCCTCCACAAGGATCGGAGCCCGTGTGCCGACCGCCCCGCGCCGGGCTCGACGCTTGCGCACGCCCAAGCCTTCCTCCCGATAGAGCCGGTAGACGCGGTTGATGCCCGAAGGCTCTCCTTCCCGCCGCAGCAGGATGTGCAGCCGGCGATAGCCGAACCGGCGCCGCTCGTTGGCAAGCTCGCGCAAACGGGCGCGCAACTCCGCCTCCGGCGGCCGCCGGGACTGGTAGCGAACGCTTTTGCGATCAGCTTCAATGACACGGCACGCCCGCCGCTCGCTCATCCCGTGATGATCCGCGAGATGAGCGACTGCTCTGCGCCTGGCAGCGGGCGTTACCAATTTTTTGATAGAAGATCCTTCAGCGCGGCGTTGTCCAGCATCATATCCGCCAGCAGGCGCTTGAGCTTGGCGTTCTCGTCCTCGAGCGAACGCAGCCGCTTCGCCTCCGACACTTCCATGCCGCCATACTTGGCCTTCCAGTTGTAGATCGTTGCCTCGGAGATACCGTGCCGTCGAGCAAGGTCGGCGGTCTTCACTCCCGCCTCCGCTTCCTTCAGCACCCCGATGATCTGCTCTTCTGTAAACCTCTTGCGCTTCATCTCGTCCGTCCTTCCGCAGGCCGGACTCTAATCGCAACTAGAGGTAATTACCCGTGGCAGGTCAGATCCTCTGAGTGGGGGACGATGCCTCGAGATTCTTCGAATTTGGTACTTCAAAATATAATCCACTGACACAAGTTCGTGCAGTTTTGCAGTAATACTTTTTTAAGTGGAGAAGCTTGCTGACATCTCAAACCCAACGTGAACTAAAGGTCCTTTAAACTATTTCGGTTGATCACGGTTGGTATGCGCGATATATTGGACGCACGCTCGGCACTAATCGGCCTAGCGCGTTGGTTAAACAGCCGCAGGCGTTGGCATGGAACCAGGGTCTGGGCGTTGCAGGGCGGTTCATCCTTGACGGGTTGGGTTACGTCAGGGGTGCCGATTGTCAGGCATGCCTTTGTCGCTCGTTCGCGAATTTGCACCCTACCTGATCGATGCGAAGACTTCAGCTTCCTTGTCGGACTGCCTCGCGCACATCACGCGAGAACTCGGGTTCGATCATTTCGCAGTAGCCTATGAGCCGCGGGTTCGTTTTGAGGAGCGAAAGTCGGTCTTGATGCACAACTATCCGGCAGAATGGGCCGAGGTGTATGTTTGCTTTGACCTCGCGGGACAGGACCCGGTGCGCCGTGCCTGCGATAGGGCACTGCTGGGCTTCGAATGGCGCAACGTTGCGAGGCTGATCCCCATGACGAGTGGCGATCATCGCATGCTGTCTGTTGGTCGCCACGTCGGCGTCGCAGACGGATACACGGTGCCTCGCCACATACCCGGCGAAGGCAGCGGCTCATGCTCCTTCGTGGTCGGCCCAAGAACTGAACTCCCCCGTGAGCGGTTGGAAGTGGCTGAGCTGCTTGGAGGCATCGCGATAGCGGCCGCACGTGGACTGGCAGGGCTGGGCCACTACGATTGCAGGCCAGCACTTTCGGACAGGCAGCGCGAATGCGTCTTGTGGTCCGCCAGAGGGAAGACGGCAGCAGAGGCTGCAATCATCATGGGCGTCACCGAGTTTACCGTTCGCAAGCACCTCAAGGATGCCCGAGAACGTTACAACGTCCACTGTGGCCAGACGCTCATCCTCTGCGCCCTCTATGACGGTCTGATCAGCTTTCCGGACCTCCTGCGTTGGTGGAACAACCTCCTCGATTAAGAGGATCGCCGGGAAGAGCTTTTTTAAGTTCCGCCATTCCCAGATCTGGGAATACCGCGAACGTCCGCTCGCTGTTTGGATGCGCCATCCCAACCTGGAGATGGCCCCATGCTCAACCTCACTGACGCCGCAGCGAATGAAGCCCACGCCTTTCGCACCATGTTTGCCGCCCGCAAGCGGGTATTTATCGACCTCCTGCGCTGGGATCTGCCAGTCCTTGCCGGCAAGTACGAGGTTGATCAATTCGACAACCAGCATGCCGATTACCTGATCCTGCTCGATGAGAACGGTGAGCATCGGGCATCGACCAGGCTGCTGCGCACCGATACCCCCCACATCCTGCGCGACATGTTTCCGGTGCTATGCCCCGGGCCAGTTCCGTCCGGACCTGCGACCCGGGAAATAACCCGCTTCTGCCTTGATCCGCGGCTGACGGCTGCACAGCGCAAGGTAGCGCGCAACGAGCTCGTGACCGCGCTGGTCCAGTACGCGCTGAGAAACGGTGTCACGGATTATACCGGTGTCGCCGGCCTTGCCTGGTATCGGCAAATCCGGACATTCGGGTGGCAATGCCGGGCGCTTGGCGATGCTGTAACACATGATGGGCAAATGCTCGTCGGTCTGCACATCAGTATCGACGGGAATACCCTTGAAGGGCTCAAGCAGGCAGGTTGCTTTGCCGAGCCGATTATCGAAATGCCCGCCGCGAGGGGAGGAGCGGCATGACGCCCATCACAATCGAGCCATGGCTCGATGAGCTGATGGCGCAAGGCTACTGCGTCATCCCGCAGCTTCTTTCGCCGAGAATCTTGTCCGATCTGGCTAGAGACTTGGAGGTCCCGTTCAGAACGACCCCATTCGGCCAAGGTCATTTCTATGGCTATCGGACCAAGCGCTTCGGCAGCCTGCTGCGCCGATCGACGCGGGCTTCGGAAATCGTCATGGAGCCCACTGTGCTCGCCCTGGCGCAGGCGGTGCTGGGGGCCGCCTGTGACAGAATCCAGCTCAACGTGGCACAGGCCATCGCAATCCACCCGGGCGAACTCGAGCAATTCCCTCACTGCGACCACGACATGTGGGCCGGGGTGAAGGGGGCGCACGAATATCTCCTGAACGTGGTCTGGCCTCTGGATCCCTTCACGCCTGAAAACGGTGCCACTCGGATATACCCCGGCACGCATCGTAATCCGCCAACTGACTTCTCGGAGCTTCCAGACCCCGTCATCACGGAGTGCGAACCTGGCTCTGCCATATGCTTTCTGGGCTCGACGCTTCATGGCGCAGGTCCAAACCGCTCCTCGGGCGTCCGCCGCGCGATCGTTGTCGGGTACAGTCTGGGCTGGCTCAAACCATACGAGAATATGTGGTTGGCCTATCCGCCAGAGGTCGCAAGGTCATTCTCGCCTGAACTTGCGGCGCTTGTCGGCTATGCTCAGCACCGCCCCAATCTTGGAAACTACGAAGGACAATGCCCGTCCGTGCTGCTCAATCGCGGCAGGCGAGGCAAGCTCGGTGCGGTCGATGCACTACGACCCGACCAGGCTGCAATGCTCTCGGAATTTGCGCGGGGGCAGGGGGCACAGCGATGAGCCCGGCGCATGTCCTCGAACCGACATACACGGCCATCAAGCAAAAGTTGCTGGATGGAGCCTGGCCGCCAGGCTCTCGCCTGGAGAGCGCGCGGATCGCCGATCTGGTAGGCGTCAGCATGACCCCGGTTCGCGACAGTCTCAATCGCCTTGTTGGCGAGCGCATGGTGGACCTGAGGCCAGGTTTCGGCTTCCATGTGCCGCGGCTCTGCACGTTCGACCTTCGTGACCTCCTGGAGCTCAACCTTTCGCTGGTGGGCCTCGCAGTGAAGCGCACGGGCCAAGCTGGGATCACTGATATCGGGACCGGCGAACCCGACCTCGCCCTGCGCTCGCGTGCTTTGTTTAGCGGCATCGCCGCAGCCGCGCGCAACGAGGCCCTGGCGGACGCAATAGAGTCGCTCAATGATCGCCTTCATCCTTTCCGGCGGATCGAGGCCGAGGTCTTGCGCGACGCTGAACAGGAAGTCGCAGATCTCGAGGCCATGTTGATAAACTCACCCAGTCGGCAAACTGCGGTTGCGATGCGGCGTTATCATCAGCGCCGGATTTCTGCGGCGCCACGCCTCGTTGCAATGTTACAGCAAGCTCATCCGACCAGAAGCTGACGCCGATTGGTCATCGACTATTGCCAAGTCCCTGCAATCGCGCCATCTTCTGTTTAGGCAGCACGAACAGCTGGCATAGCTGCCCGGACTACAATTCCGCCAGGCATCAAGCACGCCTGTCCTGATGGACCGGTGGTCGGTCATCGCCACGTGAGGCCGGCACAGACCTGACTCCGAACGCAGTCGGCAACGACCTTGCCGGGCTGCCAGGATCATGCCGGCTTCGGTGCCAATGTGTCTCCTACCAGATTTTCGCCTGCGCTGACGTCGCCACGCGACAGCACGCTCGACCAGGCGTACCGCGAAGAGCAGGCCAGGTTGAAGCGCTACTTCGATTGGAAGGCAGGGCCAGACGCATCCGCAGACCTGGTCCAGGATGTCTTTGTCAGGGCCTTGGGCAAAAGTCAGGGTGAGCGCCTGGAGAACCCCGCAGGCTATCTCTGGCGGATTGCCCAGAACCTCTTGATTGACACGTTGCGTGTTCGAAAGCGGCGAGGGCCGCAAGTCCAGTTCGACGAAGCGCAGCATTCGCCCGATCTTGCCGATCAGGCAGCGCTCCTTGAAGCTGCCCAGTTGCAGTTACGCTACGAGACGGCACTGGCGGCACTGCCGACGAGGACGCGCGACATATTCCTGATGCATCGGGTGGATGAACTGACCTATCAGGAGATAGCTCTGGCCACAGGCCTCACCCCTGCGGGGGTCGAATATCACATGTCAAAGGCGCTTGCACATCTTGCCAAACGTCTCGCAGTGCACAGGTGAGCCTTCAGCGATGAGTGGTGAGGGGGGAGCCGACAGCGAAGGCAACGCGGTCGCCACCGACGAGGCCGCGCACTGGTTTGTCATATTGAGGGGGCCTGATCCAGATCGACACCGTCCGGATTTCGTGAAATGGCGCGACGCAAGCGAGCTGAACCGCGTGGCGTTTGAGCAGGTGGCTGCCACCTTTGATGGAGCTGAGGTGCTCAAGAGGTCGGCCGCGCCGCGGCATCGTCGGCCGCCGCTTCTCCGTCTGGATACCCGTTCATGGATTGGGGGCGCTCTTGCGACAAGTGTCGCTGTCGCCCTTGCCACAGGTGTTGTCAGGGGACCACTGCTCAAGCTGCAACAGACTGCGTCAGATGGGCGTGCCACCACATTCGCTACCAGGCATGGCACGATGCGCACCGTGCAACTCGAGCAAGGCGCAAGCCTTGCATTGGATTCTGCGACTGAAGTGCACTTCGAAGAGCAAGACGGCGAGCCAGTTGTCACCGTGGTCAAGGGACGTGCCCAGTTGCGTCTTCCCGGCGGTGGGACTGAATGGGTGGTGCGTGTGGACGACAGCGAGATAATCTCCCGAAACGGCATCTTCGATGTGAGCTGGAGCGGTGGCAAGGCGCCATATGTGCAGCTCTATGCAGGAGAGGCCATGACGCGGCCCGTCCTGCAAAGCGCAGGCTATGTCGTCGGCGGGCGTGGGCTTCCCACAGGCCTGTCCATGCGTCTTGCGAGAGGCCGGGCCGAGCCGCTGCAGCCGCGCTTTGCTGCAGATGAGCGAGATTGGCCACAAGGGTGGGTGCAGTATCGCAGTGTCCCTTTGGCTGACCTCTTGCACACCGTAAACCGCTACGCCGCCAAGCCCATCATTCTTTCGGATCCTGCGCTTGGTAGACTTCGCATTTCCGGTCGCTTCCGGATCGTTGATCCATCCGCGGTCGCCCTAAACCTGGGGCGCGTATTCGCCCTGACAGTCACGGAACGTCCCGAGGGATTCTACATCGATCGACCCTGAAGAAATATTTGCAACTGCAACTAGGGTCCCTGCAGATCCCGACGTCATTGCCCTCATCGCCCGGCTGCTCTCGCGCAACCGGGTCAACGAGAATGAGGGAACTATCGATGATCTGCTCACCCCGACTGCTTGCCAGTTTGCTTGGCGGCGCATGCGCCGTGCTGATCGCAACGCCCGCTCAGGCGCAAGAAGCGCGCTATGATTTCGAGATCTCCGAGACCGATCTCGGTGCAGCACTCATGGCTGTTGCCGCCAAGGCGGGGTGGCAGGTTTATGCTCCGGCCGAGGCTGTCAGCAGTCGTCGGGTCGAACCGTTACGCGCAAGGATGACGGTGGAACAGGCCGTGGCCAGGCTTCTGTCGGGAACTGGACTACAGGCAAGTTTCTCGAACCGTACGATCGTCATTACCATGCCCGACAAGGCCGCATCCCCCGCTGATGCCGATGCGTCGATTGTCGTCACGGGGTCCTTGATCCGTGGTGCCGAAGTGGCAGCGCCGGTGATCAGGTTATCGCGAGAGACCATCGTCGCTGCCGGGCAGACCGATACCGGCGAGGCTTTGCGGGCGATTCCGCAGAACTTTGCAGGTGGCCAGAACCCGGGGGTCGGAACAGGTGCAGGCCTCATCAACACCAACGTCAACTCGGCAGCCAGCGCGAATCTGCGCGGCCTCGGTCCAGACGCAACACTGACGCTGCTCAACAGCCACAGACTGCCCTACGATTCGGCTTTTGGTGGCGTCGATATCTCCGCCATACCGGTTTCGGCGCTCGAGCGCATCGAAGTTGTGCCCGACGGTGCCTCGGCCCTCTACGGTTCGGATGCCGTCGCCGGTGTCGTCAATGTGATCCTGCGGCGGAACTATAGCGGCCTTGCAACGTCCGCGCAGATCGGCGCCGCAACCGATGGCGGCTATTTTCGCCAGCAAGCCGATGTCGTGGGCGGCACGCAGTGGTCCTCCGGCGGCGCCATGCTGGCTTACGACTATGCGCACAATTCCGCCATTTCTGCCGAGCAGCGCAATTACGCATCCTCGCTCGACGCCCGGGCGTCGTTGTACCCGGAGCAAAGGCGGCACGCCGCGCTGATGACGCTTTACCAGGATTTGGGTGAGCGCCTCACCTTCAGCATGGATGTGCTCTATTCCAGGCGGAGATCGCGTACGATCGGCGGTACCACATCTGCGCGCTATCTGTTCGCGCCGCGGGTCACCACGTTTTCCATCGCGCCAGAGCTGCGACTGGAAGCAGGAGGTGACTGGAGCATCAAGCTCCTGGGAGCCTTCGGGCGCGACCGCACTCGCTACCATACGACCTCCACCCCCTCGAGTAGCACGCCCACGGTAACCCAGGGTTGCTACTGCAACGATGCCACTTCGGCAGAAGTCAATGCTACCGGCCCACTCTTCGCACTGGCCGGTGGTCCCGCTCGCCTCGCCATCGGCGGCGGCTATCGCGATAATGGCATGAGCTTCACGCGGGTTGTCGGAGGGACGCTGGCACAGGCCTTCGATGTGTCGCGCCACAGCGTCTATGGATTCGGGGAAGTGTTCCTGCCCTTTGTTGCCTCAGAAAACGGCATCGCCGGGATCAACCGGCTCAGCCTGTCAGCCGCAATGCGTTACGAAGACTACCCGGGCATGGCACAGGTTGCGACGCCACGACTGGGCCTGATCTACGCTCCAGTGCACGACGTCACCTTGAAGGCCTCGTGGGCGCGGTCGTTCAAGGCGCCGACGCTGTACCAACAATTTGTCGGGTACCAGGCCTACCTTCTGCCTGCAGCAGCCTTCGGCGCCGGCACAGGCGCTCAGGCGGTTCTCTATACCAGCGGCGGCAATCCTGTCCTGAAGCCCGAGCGGGCGCGTTCGTGGACGGCCGGATTTGTGATCAGCCCTGCTGCTGTGCCAAACCTGACCTTCGAAGCGAGCTATTTCGACATCCGTTATCGCGACAGGGTCGTCCAGCCCATTGCCGGTTCGATCGCAGCTGCCTTTACCGATCCTGCTTACGCTTCACTGATTGATCGCGACCTTGATGCAGGTCGACTGAGCCAGCTCATAGAAGGGGCACAGCTCGGTCTGCAGAACTTTACAGGCCGCCCCTATGATCCCGCCGCAGTCGTCGCGCTGGTCGACAATCGCAATCTCAATGTCGCCATCCAGAACATCAAAGGGGTCGATGCGTCTCTCAGCTGGCGCAAGGACCTGGGATCGGGTCGTTCGCTCACGGCGAATCTTTCCGGCTCGTGGCTCGACAGCGGCCAACAGGTCAACGCGGCGTTGCCCGAGGCCGATCTTGCGGGGACCCTGTTCAATCCGCCGAAGTTCCGCGTTCGCGGCAGCGTCGCTTACCAGTCGCGTGAGGTTCTGGCTTCGGCCTATGTCAATTACACCGGTGCGCTTGCCGATCGCCGCTTCGCGACGCCTGTGCGCATTGCATCACAAGCGACAGTCGATCTTGCGATCCGTTATACCGCGATTGCCGGTGCCGGTGGCGAACCGGGTCTGGCCCTGTCGCTTGTCGTCAACAACATCGCCAACAAGAAGCCGCAGATCATTCGAACGACGGGGCCGACCGACACACCCTATGACTCGACCAACTTCTCTCCGATTGGCCGATTTGTGGCCCTCGGCTTGTCGAGGCGATGGTGATGCTGGCCGGTGCGGTGTTCATATTGGTTCAGGCTGTCATGCCCGGGCCTTCCGTCCCCGAAAGGTCTGCAGCAGTCGACCCTTGCCTGTCGCTTGAAGCGGAAGCCTTGAGGCCAGGCAAGGACAAGGGCAGCGAACTCACGTCCGGCCATTTGGCGGCTCTAGCCGATATCGGGCGTTCGGATCCCAACGAATCTGCCAGCCCATTTGGCGTATCGCCCGACGGGAAGCAGATCGCCTTTGTTGTGCGCCGGGCCAATCCGCAAGCCAATGCCTTCTGCCAGAAGCTCATGGTCGCGAGCCTGGCCAGGGAGGGAGCGCCGCCGCGAGAGATCGACCGCGGCGGCGCTTTCATCCGCGCGACATTCGCCTTGCGCAATTTCCCCGTTGTCGGCGCAGGGTACGCTCAGGTCATCACCCCGCGCTGGTCTCCGGATGGCCAGCGTATTGCCTTTCTCAAGCGCGTGTCGGAACAGACTCATGTCTGGACCGTGGAGGCAGCCGGGAACGCTCCGGCGAGGCAAGCAACGGCACTGCCCGACGATGTCGAGGATTTCCGCTGGAGCACGGACGGGAAGGCACTCATTGCGCAAACGCGGCCGTCCTTGCGTGAAATGAACGCGCAGATTGCAGCCGAGGCGCGGACGGGCTTTGTGTTCGACGATCGCTTCTCGCCGCAGTTTGCGGATCGTCCCATGCCCACGGGGCCGATGATCACGTCGTATACCGCGGTAGACGATGCTGGTCTTGTGCGCCCTGCCACTGATGCCGAAATCAGTGCCTTCGCGAACCGGCGCGACAGTCTTGGCGACGAAATCCCGGTCGGCGCGCGGGGTTTTACGAGGAGAGCGGATGGCGGCGCAGCCTGGATAGAAAGCAAGGCACCCGGTCGATTGATCGCGCCGACACGCCTTGTCCTGCGACTGCCAGGCGGTGCAACCCGGCTTTGTGACACGGCGCTCTGCGACGGCGGGCGGCACCTGTGGTGGTCAGCCAATAGTGGTGACCTTTATGTGCTGCAGAAAACCGGATGGGGGCAGGGCCAGACGGGCTTGCTGCGTTGGCACGTGTCCTGGCCTCGCCCAAAGCGTGTTTTCGTGACCGAGGATGCGTTGATCGGCTGCACGATGCCTGGACCGGAGCTTGTCTGCGCGCGCGAGAGTGCCGCGCGACCGCGCCGCCTCGTCGCGATTGATCCTGCGACGGGTCGTGAGCGCCTTCTCCACGATCCGAACTCCGACTGGTCGCGGTTCAGACTTGGCACGGTCCAGCGGTTGCGGTTTCGCAATGCCTATGGTGTGGAAAGTTTCGCCGACCTCGTGCTCCCGCCGGATCACGGGCGAGGGCAGAAGCACCCCCTCGTTGTCGTCCAGTACGGCAGCGACGGATTCCTTCGCGGCGGCACCGGTGATGAAGTCCCTGTCCAGGTGCTCGCCGCGAAGGGATTTGCGGTGCTGAGCTTTGCCCGGCCCGATTTTCCGGCCTGGGTCATGGAAGCAAAGGACGAGAGCGAACTGCGCGCGCGCAATCGTACCGACTGGCTCGATCGCCGAAGTGTGCAGTCCTCGCTCGAGATGGCCATTGCACGGGCCATCGCCACAGGCGCTGTCGATGCCGACCGGATGGGGATCAGCGGGTTCAGCGATGGGACGTCGACCACCCAATGGGCGCTGATCAATTCGAAGCTGTTCAAGGTCGCGAGCCTCGGCGCGTGCTGCGAGGATATGGTGTCCTATCCTCTGGCGGCAGGGCCGTATTTCGAGAGGTTCGGGCGTGAAATGGGCTATCGCTTTTTCGAGGGGGGCGGCCAAGAGTTCTGGAAGCCGATGTCGTTGGTGCTCAACGCTGACAGGATTGAGGCACCGATTCTGATCCAGACTGGCGACAGCGAATACGAGGCGGCTCTCGATGTCTTTGCTGCCTTGCGCAAGCAGGGCAAGGCCATCGAGATGATCGTGTTGGAGAATGAGCCGCATTTCAAATGGCAGCCAGCGCATCGGCTTGCGATCTACGAGCGCTCGGTCGACTGGTTTCGCTTCTGGTTGATGCAAGAGATGGATTGCTCACCCGACAAGCGCGATCAGTACGAGCGCTGGAAGGCCATGCCAGGCGCGCCTGCGCCCGCTGCTCTTCTCTGCAAATGATCAGATGGGGAATTGTGAGCCACGCTGGAGATCAAGGCTGCCAAGAGCGCGCCCAGGCTTCGGCTTCGACAAAGTCCAGCAGCCGGTAGATTATCGGGTCTTCTCCATGTGGGTCGCTGGCAATGGCCTGCTCAATTGCGACTGCATCGATTAGTCCGTTGGCCCTCAACAGGCCACCGAGAAGCATGTCCCGGATCAGCGCCCGATTCTGGGCGAAGATCACGCGCATGACGCTGTCGGGACCGGCCTTGGATACACGGCGTACGATGGCAGCGGGCAGTTCTTGTGAGAACGCTGCACGGGCCAGTGCCCGATTGATTCCGCCCTGGCACCAGATCCATGTTGGGATCGACAGGCACAGCTCGACGAGGGGTTGGCTCATCAAGGGTGAGAACTGCAACAGGTCGGCAGGACCGCCGGCGGAATGGATGAAGTTCTGCGTCCGCAGCATCAACGCCAGATGCTCAACTTTGCCCGGATGCTTGAACGGAACCGCCAGTGCCATGTCTTGAATTGCAGCCGGCGCGTCACAGGCGGGCACATCGCTTGCCAGCAATCGCCGATCAGCCGTCCAGGCTGCAGGTCGAGCTCCGCGCCGCGCCCGCAAGGCCAAAGCCCGTGCCATGGCTGGCAATGTCGTTTGCGCGATCCGACATATGTCGAGATAAGTGGCCGCCGTGCCGCGCGACAGGCCTTCGCTGCGCCAACGGTCGAGGATCGGCGCCGGAGAATGCAGATAGCAGAACAGATTGTCGCCGCCATTGCCATCGAAAACCGCGCTTGCCCCAAACTGGCCAGCGGCTTCGATTGCTTGGCGCCGGACTTCCTGCATGAACGCCTTGCCCGAGGGGCGCGCAAACCCAAGCGAAACCGGAACGGTGAGATCGACCATGCGGGGATCGTAGCGGGCCTCGATGGTTTCGACGCCCAACGCATTGGCAAGCATCCGCACAGGCACGCGCTCGTCACCGCTGGGATCGCCCGTTGCAATCGTCAGGCAGGCGAAGTCCTTACCGGTCGTCGCAAGCGCGGCGGCGATCAGCGAGGAATCAACTCCGCCCGAGGCTGATACCAGCAGGCGGCTAGATACGCTTCCCCACGCCCGCATGACGCTTTGCGCGGTCGCGCGCAATTCAAAGGCCAGTTCGTCAAAAGGTCGTGTCTTTTTGTCCGGCATGAATTGGGTGGCATGCCACACGGCCACCGACGTTGCGCCGTCCTTGGTCCACGACGTCATGTGCCCGGCGGGCACTTCTTCGATGCCGGTAAGACAGGTTCGCTGACCGCGCCAATCCGGCCGTTGGAGATGCGAGGAGAGGTCAGACCAGGAAACGCGGGCTTTGGTGAGGGAATGCATATGCAGCAGCGTCGCGTCGCTCGTACAGGCCTGGCCCTCCGCAGTCTTCGACCGGAAAACCGGCAGCAGTCCTGACGGGTCCGGGTAAACGCACAAATGCGGCCCGTCGATAAGAAGGGCTGCGTATGCGCCCCAATATTCTCGCGTAAGCCATGTCGCGAAGCTTGATGCGTCAGGACACTGCAGGATTTCTCGGGGCAGGCGGGTGACGCGTCGGCCGGTCGTCCTCTCGAACAGATAGCCGATCACGACGCCGCGTTCGCCAGCGTCCAGAACGTGCTCCTCGTGCTCGGCCCACAGGCGAGGACCATCGAGTCCTGAAACACGGAACGTGGAACCGGTCGACAATGCGATGCGCTCGATGTTGCCCGCACTCGCTTCCGGCCAGGTCAGCAGAAAGCGGATCGGTTTCACAGGATCAGGATCGGCGTGTAGCGCGCCGACTCTTCCACGCTTTCGTTAAGTACGAAGTGACCGGCCTGTACCCAGCAATGGGCGGCAAAGGGCCGGAGCTTGACGCCAATGATGACCTGACAAGCGCAGCCCGATCTCGCCATCAGGCGGGCAAGCGCGATCGAGCGGGGCAAGCATCGGTTGACTGCGCTTCGAACAAGCCCAGCGTCCTCGAAGGCCTTCACCAGTGCGGTGTGTTCCGCACCGAAAGGTCTGCTCACGTGCCGCGAGCACAGCACTGAACGCAACTCTGACAGAACCATGTGCAAGCCACGTTTGGCCAGCCTTCGCTCGATAGCACGCTGCTCCCAGAGCGCGCGAGCCATCAGGGAAGGCGAGAAGCCGCATCCCCGCAGATCGGCTGCCTGTCGGGTGACGATGCCACTCCCTTGTGGGCGAAGTGGAGCGAGTGAAACGAACTGGTCAAGTCCGGCAGACTGCAATGCGGGGGCAAGTGCAACGCCATTGAACAGACTGGCGGTAAAAGCGGCATTGGCAGCTTCCGGCAACCGGAAGTAGCGGTCGCCAGCCAGATCGAGAAACAGCGCGGTCTCTTCGATGACGCAGAAGCTCAATGTGGGGAGGGGAGTGGTCATGGGAACCTGCGCCGAAGGGCGCATGCCCTGAAACTGGGACATGCGCCCGAGCCGGTCACTCGGCAGCGATGCCCGGGAGGAACCGGAGGTTGCCACCGCTGACGTCGAGTTCGACGATTGCCTGGCCCTTGGTTGTGGTCGAGGCTTCACCCAGATCGATCAGGGTGTCCTCGCGGGGCGTGTCTTGGGTCATGATCTTCATCCTTCTTGGCTAAACGCGACTCCATTGTCGCAGGCCAAGGATGATCCCGACCGGCACTGCCAGCCATTTTATAATGGCTTTATTTTGAGCAGCTTGGGGCAGGGATATGAAATGACCGGGACATGAAACGGATCGTTGGGGACCCACACCGCAGCCTTTAGCCTTTCGGCCTGGACATGCGCAGCGGCGACCCGGTCACTCAGGAGCAGCAGCGCAACGCAATTCAATTGCATCTAGCCCTGCAACTGCCCGGAGAAGAAGCACACTTCTTGATAAATTGATAGAATACAATGTGTTAAACAGAATTCATATTGGTGCATTGCGGGCCAATTGCTGCTAGGCTTGCGGCACGATGCGGACCGCTCTCGATCATCTTCCAGCACACAAGCGACGTGAGCTTGAGCGCGTCGTGCAGCTTGTTTTCGAGGAGTTTGAAGACAGCTTTGCTCTCGCGCGCCGCGGATGGAAGAAACAGGGCCGGATCCTCAAGGTCGTACTTTACGGCTCCTATGCGCGCGGTGGGTGGGTAGACGAGCCGCACACCGCCAAGGGTTACAAGTCCGACTACGACCTGCTGATCATCGTCAACGATGCGCGGCTGACCGACCGGGTAAAGTACTGGTCACGGCTCGATGAGCGCCTGATGCGAGAGTACGGAGTGACGGGCACGCTCAAAACGCCGGTCAACTTCATCGTCCACACCCTGGGCGAGGTCAACGATGGGCTGGCGCACGGGCGCTACTTCTTCATCGACGTCGCCAGGGACGGCATCGCGCTCTACCAGGCGGACGAGGAGGAACTGCATCAGCCCAAGCCCAAGACACCGCAGCAGGCGGTGACGATGGCACGGGAGTATTTTGAAGAGTGGTTTCCAAATTCCTTGAGGCGTTTCGAAAGCGCGAAATTTCTGCTGGATAAGGGATATGAAAAGCAAGCTGCGTTCGATTTGCATCAGACCACGGAGAGCCTGTACCACTGTGTTTTGCTCACGGTGACGTTCTACACACCGCACGTGCACAATCTGGGTTTCTTGCGCACTCAGGCCGAGCGGCTCGATCGGCGGCTTGTCCATGTGTGGCCGGCAGACAACCGCAAGCAGCGCGGAATGTTCGAGAAGCTCAAGGAAGCCTATGTGAAGGCGCGCTATTCCAAGCATTACCGTATTTCTGGCGAGGAATTGGCTTGGCTCGCAGAGCAGGTCGAAGAACTCGGTCGCGTGGTCTATGCGATCTGTTCGGAGCGCATAGCCGAACTCGAGGCACAGGTCCCGAGGCAGACGGCCTGAGCCGTGATTTCGATGATTGGTCGCGACAGGGTTTGACTTGATTGGCCGGATCGCGTCAGATGTTCCTCGCGCAATCCCTGCCGAGCCGGCACGCCTGTGGAGGCGTGAATGTTGCGGTATCTGGCACTTGGTCTGGCGGCTCTCGGATTTGCCCCGTCTGCGCATGCGCAATCTGTCGAGCTGATGGTTTTTGCGCCAACAACATCTGCTAATGTTGACGACCTGCGCAAATCAAGGTCGGCCTCGAGTTCCAGCAGTCCTGTAGACGGGTCACTGCGCTTCTTTCTTCGCACCACAGCCGATCCGCGGACGACACCAGCGCAGTATCAACCTGCCTCTTCCTCCTGTCCTTCCGCGCCGTATGTTCCGGCTCCTTGGCTCTCTGCCAAGGTCGAACGACGCCGGCAGATGCATTTTGCCGCTATAGCGAAAGCGGCCTGCGAATTCCGCATTTCGCCAAGCTTGTTAGAGGCGGTGGTAGCCCAGGAGTCCGGTTACAGAACACTGGCCATCAGCAGGGCAGGCGCCAAAGGGCTGACCCAAATCATGCCCGGAACAGCCGATGCGATGGGGGTTGCAAGGCCATTTGAGCCGATGAGCAATCTGCGCGGCGGAGCCCGCTATCTGCGCAACCAGCTGGTTCGGTTCCGCAGAATTGACCTTGCGCTGGCAGCGTACAATGCAGGTCCAGAGCGTCGGGCGCTCAGTGAAGGCCGCATTCCAAACATCAGCGAGACGGAGACATATGTTCGATCCGTTCTTAACAATTGGGAGAGGATCGCCAGGCACGCCCTTCACGGCGAAATCTTACAGCGACAAACCCTGAGGGCGAGCGGTCCATCGACTGGGAGCGCGGCTGTCCTGGCAACCTTCAAATAGCAGAGCTTTCGCAGTGTAGGGCGATGATTGCGGACGATCCGGAAGGGCAGCTTACGGACCGCGAAACCGGGTTAGCGGCCGTTTAAGCGAGGCGGCACCAACGGAAGCTCCCGACCGATAGTGTTGAAAAACCCACCGCTGGGATCGAGGGTAGTGTCAACTTGGCAACGGTCTGGAAGGCCTGCCCCGGTTATGCGAGCGCCGGTGCGGCGGGCATCGGGATCAGCTTTGCCAGCTTGCGGAGGTTTTGAGCGGTGGCGGCAAGGAGGAACTCGTCCTTTGCCCCGTTCGGCCCTCGCAGGCGCAAGCGGTCGAGCTTGAGAATGCGCTTGAGGTGGGCAAACAGCATCTCAACTTTTTTCCGCTCGCGGCGGGATGTAAGATACGCGTCGGTTTTGGCCAGATCTCTTGCCAGATCCCGTGCACCCTCGTGGATTGACCGGGGCACTATGCGGTTGGGCTGTCCGGGGCAGCATTGCGGCTTGAGAGCGCAGGCTTCGCAGTCATGTTTGCTGGCGCGGTAGCGGATAAATCCGTCTTGATCGACATCGCCCCGCAGCGCCGCAAAGTTCCTGCGGCGCGGGAGCAGCTCTTTGCTGCCGGGACATACGTAGAGATCATGTTGGTGATCGTAGCGGAATTCGTCGCGTTGGAAACTTCCGGTCCGGCGCCTCGCGTGATCGAAAATAGGGATGTGGGGTTCGATGCCGCGCTCATGGACAAGCCAGGCGATATTGGCGGCATCGCCATAACCGGTATCGGCGGCCAGACGCTGGGGCCAGATGCCAAAACGTTCCTGTGTTCGGTCGATCATCGTTCGCTGCGCCGTCACCTCGGCAGGGCGGATGGCCGTGGTAGCTTCAACATCGACAATCACGGCGTTCTCCAAGTCAATGAGATAGTTGGTGCTGTAAGCGAAGAAGGCTTGCCCGCCATGGGCGCTTGTCCAGCGCGCCGCAGGATCAGCGGGCGACAGATATTTGGGAGTAGCCGGCGATGCCGCGCCAAACGCTGCTTCATCGAGTACCTCAAGATACTCGCGGGCAGCATGATTGACGATGTTCGGGGGCAAGCCGTCCTCGCCGGGTACGCCTCGCTGCCGGTTCGCATCGGCCTTGATCAGGCTGGCGTCGACGGCAAAGCCCTCGCCACCGACCAATCCCTCCTCAATGCAGCGCGTGACGGTCATCTCGAACACTTCCCGCAACAGATCGCTGTCACGGAACCGGCCGTGCCGGTTCTTGGAGAAGGTCGAATGATCCGGCACAGCCCCGTCAAGGCCAAGGCGGCAGAACCAGCGATAGGCCAGGTTAAGATGCACTTCCTCGCACAGGCGCCTCTCTGACCGGATGCCCAGGCAATAGCCGATGAGCAGCATCCGGATCATGAGTTCAGGATCGATCGAAGGGCGGCCCGTCTCGCTATAGAATGGCCGCAGTTTCTCCCGAATGCCGCTCAGGTCCACAAAGTGGTCAACCGCCCTCAGCAGATGGCTTTGCGGCACATGGTCCTCCAGGCTGAAGCTGTAAAACAGCGCCTCCTGCATCACAGTCCGAGCACCCATCATCAGCCTGTCTCCCCATGACAGGGCCAGTGAATCAGGACTGCGCGATTACTGCAAGGCTGAGTTTTTCAACACTATC
>NZ_JRVC01000014.1 GCF_000807925.1 Novosphingobium subterraneum
AACTGCAGGACCCGCCAGACCCACACCATCGCATTCTTTCGATGCCATCATATCGATCCAACGCCTTTGCTTCGGGACTGCTTATGAGTTCCGGCCGATGCCCATTACATCGACTCGGTGCAGGCGGCAGGATCGCAGTTCCTACTGGTGCTGGTCCGCGATGCTTCGGCACCGGAAGATTGCAAAGGTCGACGGTACCGGCGAATATTCCCGGAATTCTGGTGGGGGGATATCGGTTCGCCTGGGTTCGAAGTAGCCGGTGGTCGTGGCGACGATCGTGTTCTGTCTGCGCGCCATCATTCGTCGTGTGCCGGGCGTTCATGCCGCCGTCCAGCTGGCTCACTGCTTCATGCGGTTGACCTTTATGGACCTGCGGGTGCGAAAGTAGGCCCGATTTGTCCGGCAGTCTCGCTTCAGTAATGGCATAACCCTTCTGTCGATCGGCACACCGAAACCGGTGGAGTCCGCCGCCTGCAAGACGCACAATGCCGCGATGACCAGCAAGACTTACACACCTGTCGTCATGACCAAGTCCGGACCGGTTCGGGGACGCATTAATGATGGCGTAGCGACTTATCTGGGTCTGCCATATGCTGCTCCGCCAACCCGTTTCGAATTACCGACATGTCCGGCAGGCTGGACCCAGGTGCGCGATGCCAGCGAGCGCGGACCGACAGCCCCTCACACGGTGCGTCCGTTCCCGAACCTTGATGTCGTGCCGCTGGTAGGGACCGGCAGCGACGGCAGTGACGGCGATTACCTGCGTCTGAACCTCTGGGCACCTGAAAACGCCAAGGATGCACCGGTGATGTTCTGGGTCCATGGCGGCGGCTTTGTCGTCGGCAGCAAGGATGCTCCGATCAGTGACGGCACCGCATTCGCTCAATCGGGTGTCATTTGCGTCGCGATAAACTACCGCATGGGCATTGACGGGTTCCTTCCAGTCCCCGGCGCACCGACCAATCTTGGGCTGCGCGACATGCTGTTCGCGTTGCGTTGGGTGAAGAACAACATTGCTGCCTTTGGTGGCGACCCTTCGAACGTGACCGCATTTGGCGAAAGTGCCGGGGCAATGGCAATTGCGAACCTGGTAACGTCGCCTCTGGCAAAAGGCCTGTTCAGGCGCGCGATCATTCAGAGCGGGCATGGCGCGATGGTCCGGGATATCCCGGTTGCAAAACGACTCGTGCGCAAGCTCGCTCGATTGCTGGGGGTCTCACCCGATGCAGATGGCTTTCGCAGTGTTTCGCACCTTTCCGCAATGGCTGCGCTGGAAAAGGTCGCCAAGCCGGCATCCATCGACCTGCGTGACGGTGACGGCTTCGAGCCGGTCTTCGGCATCAGTCGCTTCATTCCGGTCTGGGGCGACGATGTGCTCCCGCTGAAGCCGATCGAAGCTTTGCGGCAGGGAGCCGGCGCAGAAATCGAGATCATGATCGGCACGAACGCCGAGGAGATGAACCTCTATTTTGTGCCAACCGCGGTGCGCGACAAGATCCCCGGCCCGCTGGCGTGGTGGTTGCTCTCGCGGTCGCTGCCGAATGCCCGCCGGGCGCTCAAGGCCTACGGATGGGGGCAGAAAGGAGTGCGGCCCGGTGTCGCGATGACTCGCGCGATGTCGGACCTCGTCTTTCGTTGGCCTGCGCGTCAGTATGCGTCCGCCCATCGTGGTCGAACCCACATGTACGAGATGGAATGGCGCTCGCCCGCTTGCAGCGGCGAACTTGGCGCCTGTCATGGGATCGAACTTCCCTTCGTGTTCAAGACCCTCGATATCGCGACAGGACCTGCAGGCCTGGTTGGCGAAGCGCCACCGAGCGAACTTGCCGACAGGATTCATTCGATCTGGGTGAACTTTGCGACTGATGGGACTGTGCCTTGGCGCCACTGGAACGGGGACCGGTTGGTCTATCAGTTGGCAGCGGGAGACACGAACGTCGAACCACCGATGGCGGCAGCGCATTTCCTTCGAGATTGAGAGAGATCGCATGTACCTTGAAAAGCTGCGGCTGGATGGCCGAACCGCCTTTGTTACGGGCGGTGCACAGGGCATTGGCCTTGCCAGCGCGCATGCGCTGGGTGAAGCCGGGGCTCGTGTGACGATTGCGGATCTGGACCGCCAGAGGCTGCAGCAAGGTCTTGATGCACTGCGCGAGGTGGGTATCGAAGCGACAGGTTGCGAGTTGGACGTGACCAACTCGCTTGCCGTGCAGCAGGCAGCAGATGCCATGCTTGCGCGCGAAGGGCGCATCGACGTTCTTGTGAACAATGCCGGTATCGCGCGGAGCGACACGCCTGCCGAGGATGTTGCCGACGAGCACTGGTTGAACGTGCTCGATGTGAATCTCAACGGGAGCTTCTGGTGCGCCCGGGCTTTCGGCCGGCACATGCTCGATGCAGGTTGCGGCAGCATCGTCAACGTCGGGTCGATGAGCGGGTTCATCGTCAATCGCCCGCAGCCGCAAAGCTATTACAATGCATCGAAGGCTGCCGTGCACCAGCTCACGCGCAGCCTGGCGGCAGAATGGGCGAACCGGGGCGTGCGCGTGAACGCCGTTGCTCCGACCTACATAGCAACGCCGCTCAACGCTTTTGCCGACAAGTCCGGGGAAATGTACCGCCGCTGGATCGACGGCACTCCCCAAGGGCGCTTGGGCGAACCTGCGGAGGTAGCGGCAGTCGTGCTGTTTCTTGCTTCCGACATGGCCTCTTTGCTGACTGGAAGCATAGTCATCGCCGATGGGGGCTATACCTGCTGGTGAGCGCCATGGCGTCGTCGTGCAAAGCCTGTCTGACGATCGGCACAGTCCGAAAACCTTTCATATAGGTCTGAAGGCTGTCATACAGGTCGCAGAGAAAAGAGACAGGACAGGCAGAGGACCTCGACATGCTTTCACTTCGCTACGCCATTCTTGCAGGTACCGCAGCCGTTTCGGCGCTTGGCCCGGTGCAGGCACATGGGCAGACGCAAGCTGCAGGGACTGCCGCTGGCGAAGGTTCGGCTGAAATCGCAGCCGATGCCTCGATTGTGGTCACGGCCCGCAAGCGGGCAGAGACGATCAAGGACGTCCCGGCTGCCGTCACGGCAATCACGGGCGATGTTCTGGCTGAGCGCGGGCTTAACTCGGTTCGCGAAGCAGCGGTTCTTTCGCCCGGTCTCAATATCAACAGCGACGGCGCGGGGCGTGCGTTCGTGGCCATTCGTGGCGTTGGTGTCACCCTTGTCCAGTCGGTCCAGCCCGGTGTCGGCCTGTTCGTCGACGGCATCTATCGGCCCAACACCGCGTACCTCAACAATCCCCTGGTCGACGTCGAGCGTATCGAAGTACTGCGCGGACCGCAGGGAACGCTCTACGGCAAGAACACCTTGGGCGGCGCGATCAACGTGATCACCCGACAGCCGGGCAACGACCTCTCGGTGCGGGCGAGCGCCAGCTATGCCGGGCCCGACAACCAGTTCATCGCGGCCGGTTCGGTATCGTCACCCCTGCTCCGAGATCTGCTCTCGGTCCGCATTGCCGCATCGCACCAGCAGCAGGACGGGTTTGCCCGCAACACGCTGCTCAAGAAGGATGGCAACCCGCTCAACAGTGACTCCGTCAACGCAACGCTGCGGTTTACACCGGGCGTCGCCGAATTGACCGTGAACGGCTATTACGACTGGATTGACTCGGTCAACATTCCCTACTCGCGCGTCAGCGGACCGCAGGCCTACTCGCGCGATCTGACCTTCAACACACTCAACCAGGTCAAGTACAAGTACCGCGGCGTGAACGCCAAGCTTGCGGTGCCAATCGATGCGTTGTCGAGCAGACTGACCCTGATCGGCGCGTGGGATGCGCGTTCGGCAACCAACGTCGAAAGTGATGTGGACTTCGGCCCGGGCGACTTCGCGCGGGCGAAGGGCGGCGACGAACTGCGCACCAAGACGGTGGAAATGCGCCTCGACAGCGACATCTCCTCGACCCTTTCGACATTGGTTGGCGTGTTTTACAGCCGCGAAGAAGCTGACGGTGTTGACGCGACGACGCTGTTCCCGGCCTTCACGCGCCTCCCATTTGCGGTGGTCCGGAACACGATCAACTCGACGCGAGCGGACACGTACGCGGCTTTCGGCACGGTGTTCTGGAAGCCGAACAGCGACTGGGAAGTCGCACTGGGCCTGCGCTATGATCATGAAAACCGTGTCGCCAATGGGTCGATAATCACAGTGCTCGGCCCGCTTGGTTCGACAGGCGGCGCGTTGCCCGCAGCGCGCATCAAGTCCGACGAATGGCAGCCCAAGCTGACGGTCAAGCGCAACTGGTCGTCTTCGCTGATGACTTATGCATCGGTCGCGCGCGGCTATCGCGGCGGCGGCTTCAATGCGCCCACGGCTCCGACCCGCACGTATCGCGGTGACAGCGCCTGGACTTACGAACTTGGTGCCAAATATGCTGCGGCCGATGGCAGCAGCGGTATGTCCGGGGCGGTATTCTACAACGATTACAAGGATTACATCGGCCTCAATTCGATTGCGCCGGCGGCCGGTGGCGGGCTTGTCACGGTGGATCTCAATACTGGCAACGTCGAAAGCTACGGCCTTGAACTGGAAGGTTTCGTGCGTCCGGTGCCGGCTTGGTCGATCCGTGGCGGGCTTACCCTGATGCACGCGCGGCTTACCGACACCTCGGCCTACACGCAGACGACCGGACGGCGCCTCGCCTCGGACCGCCTGACCTTCCAACCTGACTGGTCCGCCAATCTGGCGACGGATTACACCATCGATCTCGGCAAGGACCAGTTCGTTCTCGGCGCCAATCTGACGGGCAAGGGCAAGCGCCTCGCCGCGACCCTGAACCAGACCACCCCGACGACGCTCGACGGGTATTGGCTGGTCGGAGCATCGGCCACCTACCGCGCCGGTCCGATCGAGGTTTCTGCATTCGCCAGCAACCTGTTCAACAAGGGCTATTGGGAAAGCTACATCGAACGCACCACTTTGCAGCTCGCAGGGCTCCCGGCATCGGACCTCGGGATCATGGGCGATGCAAGACGCTACGGTATCCGTATTGGCATGAAGTTCTGAAGATGACCGAGGTCACTTCATTCGAAGGGCGACGCCCACCGCCTGACGGGTTCCTGTCCGGACTGGAAGAACGCTTTGGCGATCAACTCCAGACCGGACAGGCGATCCGCGAGCAGCATGGATCGAGCGAATCCCATTTCGTAAAGATGGTGCCCGACGCAGTGGTATTTGCGCAGGACAAGCAGGACGTCATCGATCTGGTGCGGTTCTGTGCAGCGGCAAATGTTCCCATAGTGCCGTTCGGCGCAGGGACGTCCATCGAAGGCAACGCCGCGGCACCCTTCGGGGGCGTCTCGCTCGACATGTCGCGGATGAACCGGATCATCGCGGTCAACGCTGCCGATTTCGATTGCGTCGTCCAGCCAGGCGTGCGGCGCGAAGAGCTCAACCAGCACTTGCGCGACCAGGGCCTGTTCTTTCCCATCGATCCGGGCGCCAACGCCACGATCGGCGGCATGGCCTCGACCCGGGCATCGGGCACGAATGCCGTGCGCTATGGGACGATGAAGGACGCGGTACTGGGTCTTGAGGTTGTCACCCCGCAGGGCGAGGTGATCCGTACCGCAAGACGGGCTCGCAAATCCGCAGCGGGCTACGATCTCACTCGCCTGTATGTGGGTTCAGAGGGCACGCTCGGTATCATTACCGAGATCAACCTGCGTCTCCACGCCATCCCCGAGGCCATTTCCTCTGCGGTGTGCAGCTTTGCGACGCTGGAAGGTGCGGTCGAGACGGTCGTCCAATCGATCTATTGCAGCGTCCCGCTGGCACGCGTCGAAATTCTCGACGCTCTGCAGATGCGGGCCGTGAACCGCTGGTCGAAGCTCGACTATCCCGAAGCACCAACGCTCTTCTTCGAGTTCCACGGCACACGGGCGCATGTCGCCGAACAGGTCGCGACCGTCGAGGCACTCGCAAGTGCCAACGGCGGTGGCGACTTTGCATGGTCCGACAAGCCGGAGGAGCGTTCGCGCCTGTGGCGGGCGCGCCATGAAGCCTATTATGCGGCGATAAACCTGCGGCAGGGAGCGGTGGGCTGGGCAACGGACGTCTGCGTGCCGATGAGCCGCCTCGCCGAGTGCATACTCGAGACGCAAAAGGACCTGTCGCAGGCCAGTGTGCCGGCAACGATCCTGGGACACGTTGGCGACGGGAACTTCCACGTGGTGTTCTCGCTGGATCCGGATGCTCCCGATGAGCTTGTCGAGGTTGAAGCCATCAATCGAAGGCTTGTCGAGCGCGCGCTTGCCATGGACGGCACTTGCACAGGCGAACATGGCATAGGCCTCGGTAAACAGGACTGGCTCGTCGCCGAACTCGGCAATGCAGTGGAGCAGATGCGCCTGATAAAGCGTGCGTTCGATCCGCAGAACCTGCTGAACCCCGGGAAGATCTTTACCCTGTGACCGAGGCATTGTCTGGGCCAGCCGAACGTTCCTTCCATCCGGCCCGGCCACGACACCGGATCGCGCTGCTCGCGCTTGCAGTGGCCATGGCCACCGGCAACATGGCCATGGGCCTGTTCAGTGCGGTGCAGGAGCAGGCAAAGGCGGAACTGGCGCTGAGCGATTTCCAGCTCAGCCTGCTGAGCGGGCTGGCGGTGTCCATTCCCTTGGCCATTCTCGCGGTGCCGGTTGGCCTGATAGTTGATCGTGGAAACCGAGTTAGGCTCCTGTTGTGGACGGCGGTGGCGTGGACCACCGGCACGCTGCTGACAGCGGTTGCCGAGAGCATGCCGGTCCTCTTCACCGCAAGAATGCTGGGCGGCGTGGGCGCGAGCGTTTCGACGACCATTGCCATTTCCCTCGCATCGGATTTCAGCCTGCCTGCCAACCGTGGCCGTTCGCTGCTGCTGCTGACCGTTGGCAAGTACGCTGGAACGGCGCTCGCCTTTTCACTGGGAGGGTGGCTGCTCGGACACTTTCTCGCTCACGGGGGATGGGCTGGCCTTTCGGCCTGGCGCAGCGCTCACTTGGCGGTTGGCGTACTGAGCGTCCTTCTGCTGTTGCCACTGGCGCGATTGCGTGAACCTTTGCGACAGGAAATGGCGGCCGCTGCAGGCCGCTCGGTGAGCGAGACTCTGCGCGAGCTGGCGGCGTATCGACGTTTTCTCGCCCCCTTGTTCCTTGGCCAGATCGGCGTGATGATGGCCGATGCGGCAGCGGCGGTCTGGGCAGCACCTGTCCTGTCCCGCACTTACGCAGCATCGCCCCAGGAGTTTGGCAGCTGGTTGGGCGCCGTGATCTTCGGGGCCGGTATTCTCGGCTCCCTCGCAGGCGGTTTCGCTGCCGACGCGGGACTGCGCAGCGGTCGACGCGGGGGCATCCTTACTGGTGCCGTTTTCGGTTCCCTGCTCGCCCTGCCTGCAGCATTTTTCCCGATCGCACCAGATACCGGCGTGTTTGCCGCATTGATCTTCTTGTTGCTGCTTGGCGGCACGATTACCGGCCTGGTGACCGCCACCACGCTTGCAGTCCTCCTGCCCAACGACCTGCGCGGGCTGGCGATCGGGGTGTTCATGGCACTGGGCGGTCTGGTCGCCTTCGGCATGGCGCCGACGCTGGTGACCGTCGTCAGCACTGCGCTGGGCGGGGAAGGGCGGATCGGCCTAGGGCTGGCGATAGTCGGCTTCGGGGCAAGCGCTACGGGATGTGCGGGGTTCATCATCGCGCGACACCGGGCGCCGCCACCTGTAAGATAGCTGTTGCAAAACCTATCATATAGGTTAATTCGACTCCGAGGAGTTCGCCATGAAAGAGCAGGTCCAGGTCTCGCACGAAATGATCACGCTGGTGGGGCAGGGGGTCTGCCCTGATGCCCGGCTACCCGAGGGATGGATCGCCTACCTGTTCCGGTGCGGTGGCGAGGGCAAGTCAGACCTGCTGCATTACCGCGAAGCGCTGGCAGAGGGGGAGATCGAGGATTCGGTTCTCGTGTTCTTCGTCGCAGCCTCGGCCTGTGAGCGACTTTTTGAGGCAAGGCCGCAAAAGGCAGCAACATGGCATTTGCCCAGCAGGCTTCTGGCCTTGGCAAATTCGATCATCCACTGTGAGGCTACTGGCGAGGCGGCAACCACGCTGCGCCTTGCCCGCAGTATCGAACTCCTGTGTCAGATCCATGTGGCTTTCGAAGACGGGGCGACGCTGGTCCCGGTGGAGCGCGACAGCGGATTCAGCGAACTGGACGTCGCGCGGATCGCGATGGCACGGCGGTCTCTCGATCAAAGCTGGCACGAGAAACTGACAATTGCTCAGCTTGCGCGGATCGCCGGCATCAACCGCGACAAGCTCGTGCGCGGCTTCCATGAAATTTACGGCACGACGATTGCTCAGGCCCTGACGGAGCGCAGATTGGCGGAGGCACGGCAAATGTTGTTGTCTTCGCAGCTGCCGGTTTCCACAATCGCGTACCGGTGTTCCTATCTCAACAACGCGTCGTTCACCCGCGCGTTCAACCGCCGCTATGGCATTGCCCCGTCTGAACTGCGCCGCCAGGGGATTGCAGCATGAAGGCCGGCACATTGGTTGACAGCGCGGCCGAAGCTGTGCGCGAATACATCCGGGCGCACGGCCTGAAGGTCGGCGATGCGCTCCCCGCCGAAGGCGCGTTTGCAGCAGAACTGGGCGTCAGTCGCCCGGTGATGCGTGAGGCATTTCACGCTCTAGCAGCCTTGAAGATGATCGACGTGGGGAATGGCCGCCGCGCGCGCGTCGCGGCGATCGACGGTTCGGTCATGGCCGCCTCCATCGGTCATGCGGTTTCCACGGCTCAGGTCTCTCTGGTCGACGTTTGGGACGTACGGCGCACGCTGGAACTTCGCACGGCCGAACTTGCCGCTGCCAACCGTTCCGACGAGCAGGCATCGCAGATCCTGAGGGCGGCACGTGAACTTGAGCATTTTCGTGACGAGAACGAAAGAACCCGGGCCGACACCCGCTTCCACCAATTGATCGCTCTTGCCAGCGGCAACCAGCTGTTCTTCCAGATTGTCCGGTCGTTCGAGCAGATGATGCTCGTGGCGATACCGAAGGCTTGGGCAGGACGAGTGACCTCTGAGGACCGCGAAGAATCTCTTGTGCTGCATCGGGAGGTTGCTGAAGCAATTGCCGCCCGGGATCCGGAACTGGCGCGCGTGGCGATGGAATCCCATTTCGCCCGGTCGATCGGCGACCTGTTCAGACAAGAATCCTGATTGCGAGACGTCAGGTACAAGGCACTGATTCCACCCTTCATGATTTTTCTGGGCAAGGCTACAGGCTGAGTATTGTTTTCGGTATTGTTTTCGGCCTTTGCGAGAGCGCCAGACCGCTGGTTGCTATCAGTTTGAGGGCCAGCGTGTCATCGATGGCGTGGAAGTGAACGCCCTGCGATGGGCTGATCCACCACACGACTCCCCCCGAGGGCCAGTTGCTTTGGCTTGCACAGGTGGGCGAAGGACTTGTCAGCGGTATGGAACACACCTCTTGGGTTTCACTATGAGGCTCGATTGTACCACTCCAACCGTGCGATGAGGGCGCGGCGCGGGATGGGACGATCCGCTTCTAACCCTTCCCACTTCTCGATCCTGTTCGAGGCGTGAGCAAACGGTAGCTTTGGTTCAAACCCACCGTTAGTCGGGATCGCCGCGGACGGCAACGGTCCACCATACTGCGACATTTAGCAGCGAGAGCTTGAATGGCTGTTTTGGGCGTGAACCGCATCTGACTCCCAACCAGGACACTTGGAGGCTGGTTCAGACCCCGAAGACATCACGGCAAAAGTACGGCCTTGATGCATTCGCCCTTCGCCTGCGCCGCGATGGCCGCGTTGATCTCGGAGAGCGGAAATGTCTTGATCAGGCGGTCGAACGGAAAGCGGCCTGCGGCGTGATGGGCGATCAGTTCGGGGATGAAGTTCTGCGGGTCGCTGTCGCCCTCGATGATGCCGATGATACGGTGGCCCGGGGTCATGAGCGCAGCAATGTTCACGCTGATCGCAGCCTCGGGCCGGGCGGGCACCCCGACCAGTCCGATCGCACCGTGCGAGCCGAGTGCGCCGAGCCCCGCCTCGATCACCTCGGGTCGACCGGAGCTGTCGAATCCGAAATCGACGCCATCGGGGACGATCGCGCGGATCGCGGCAGAAAGATCGTCTGTCGCGGCGGGATCGATCACATGGGTGGCACCGAGATCGAGGCCCACATCGCGCCGCGCAGCGATCGGTTCGACGAGGATGATCGTGGTGCAGCCTTGAATCACCGCGCCCATGACCGCCGCAAGGCCGACCGGGCCTCCGCCGAAGATCGCGATGCTGGAACCGGCGCGTGCGGCCAGCGAGCGCATGACCCCGCCGGCACCAGTCTGGAAGCCGCAGCCGAGCGGACCAAGCAGGGCGAGAGGTGCGGCATGCTCCGAAATCTTCACCACATTACGCGCGCGGGTGATTGCATGGCTGGCGAAGGAGGACTGTCCAAAGAAGTGCGAGGCAACTGCCTGATCTCCGGCACGATAGGCCTGAGAGCCATCTTCCAGCCGCATTCCGGCGTAGTTCAACGGCACAAAAGTGCGGCAATAGCTCGGCAGCCCCTCATCGCAGCGCGGGCAAGCCCCGCAGCTCGAAAAGCCGAGGACGACGCTGTCGCCAACAGCCAGCCCTTCTACGCCTTCCCCGATCGCCTCGATCGTGCCTGCACCCTCATGCCCCAGCACGGCCGGAAGCGCATATGGCGCGAACTGGTCGCGGAACACGAGATCGGTGTGGCACAAGCCGACTCCGGCGATCTTCACCAGAACCTCGCCAGCGCGCGGCGCATCGACCTCCAGCGTCTCGACGCTGAAGTCCTGATGCGGGGTGCGGGCGACGGCGGCGGTGCATTGCGTCATGCGGGGTCTTTCCTGCTACTGGATGGTCTGCTCGTGCTGACGAAAGTCGCTTGGCGTGCGCCCGGCATAGGCCCGGAAGGCGCGGCTAAAATGGCTCTGGCTGGTGAAGCCCAGCGATTCTGAAAGCGCGGCAAGCGTCATGTCGGTCTGCGCCAGCAAATGCTGTGCACGGTCGAGCCGAGCCTTCATCACATACTGGTGCGGCGAGATTCCGGTGGCCTTCTTGAACACGCGGCAGAAGTGCGAGGGGGTGACGCCGGCGGTCGCCGCCATCTGCTCCAGGCTGTGTTCGTGTTCCGGGTGATCGAGGATGGCGTTCATTACCTTGTGAAGCCGGTAAGCTGAAAAGTCCGAGGTCGGGATTTCGAGCGGCTTGCCCTGTGCCGGCACGCCCGAGAGGATGTGCGCCTTGAGCGCACCCACCATGGCCGAGACATAGGCCTCGCGCTCGTCTGCATGGGGGGCATAAAGCTCTGCGAGGATCTGCCGCGTCAGCGCCACGCCCAGCGGATCGGTGAAGGCAAATCGCATCTTGCTGAACTGGTCACTTAGTGAGGCGGTCTTGAGCACCTCCGAAGAAACGCTCAGCGTGACCACGTCGAGCTCGCCATCGACAAGCCAGCCGGTGGGCATTCCGGCGGGCACGATCGTAGCGCAACCGGGAATCGAATGCGTCTCGGTCCAACTGCCGCGCTCCCAGGTCTTGACGCGGGGCTTGCCCGCGATGTGCACGATGAAGATCGGATCGGGCACTGGCGGCAGGGCATAGCTCCCTACGAACTGCCGCCAGCGGCACAGCGACCAGCCATCGCCCAGCGACCCGAGCTCCATCTCGGGCGGTCTGCCGAGCACGTCGCAGATGATTGCCTTGTTGTCCCACACCTTCTGGGCGGGTGCGGACGCGTCCTTCTCCCTTTCGAGCTGTTTCGGCATCACTCGTCCCTCGTCACCCAACCAGCCGCACCTCGAGTTTCTTGAACCCGTTGATGAACGCGGATCGCACGCGCTGCGGCTGGCTCACAATCTCGAAGCGAGAAACATGGCGCGCAAGGTGACCAAATGCCACCCTCAGCTGCATTTCCGCAAGCCGCGAGCCGACGCAGACATGAGCACCCGCCCCGAAGGCGACATGCTGGCGCACCTGCCGGGTGATATCGAACCGGTCGGGATCGGAGAAGGCAGCGGCATCACGATTGCCGGCGGGGTAGAACATCACCACCCGGTCGCCCTTGCGGATTGCCTGCCCACCCAGTTCGGTATCGCGCATCGCGGTGCGGCGCATGTGGATCACCGCGCTCGCATGGCGCACCATTTCCTTGACTGCGCCGGGCAACAGGTCGGGGTTGTCGCGGATCATCTGCCACTGTGCCGGTTCGCGCGCGAAGGCGATCATCGAATGATTCAGTGTGTTGCGGGTCGTCTCGTTACCGCCGACCAGCGCGAGTACGAGATTGCCGACGAAATCGGCAAACGGTACGGGTTCACCTCCTATTTCGCTGTTGGCGAGCAGCGAGGCAAGATCACGGGTTGGTTCGGCCCGGCGGCTTTCGAAGAGTGCCTGACAGAAGCCGAAGAATTCGCCCACCACCTGCTGCATCGCTTCGGGTGACTGGCGGAAATCGGGATCGTCCTCACCGATGAAAGCATCGGTCCAGCGGTGCAGATCGCGCCACATGTCACTCGGCACGCCGAGCAGCTCGGCAAGCGTGAGAAGCGGCAGCGGTACAGTGAAACAGGGCAGAATATCGATGATCTCGTTCAGCGGGACCCCGGCCAGCAAGGCCTCCACCCGGGCCGCAATCCGCGTCTCTATCCCCTCGAGCCGCCCCGGTGAGAGCGCAGGCACCACGAACTTGCGGTATTGCGTGTGGATCGGCGGATCGCGCGAGATGAACGGCACCCCGATGCCGCTGTCACCCGCACCGGCGAGCCCTGCCTCATTCTCGTCGAAAATGCGGTGGCCGCCATTCTCGCGGGCCGAGGAGAACAGATCGGACTGCTTCGAGACCGCTAGGATCTCCTCGAAACCGAGCACCGCCCAGAACCCGCCTCGATCCTGCGCGGGCGGATTCCAATGGACAGGCCCTTTGCGCCTGAGTTGTGCGAACAGGTCATAAGGCATGCCCGCCGCATAGAGCGAAGGATCGCCGAGGTCGGTGTCCATGCTCAGAAGTCCGCGCGAACGGAGATACCGAAGGTGCGTGGCGCATTCGGAACAAGGAAGTTGTAAGGGAAACCAGCCCCGCGCAGATCAAGGCCGTAGCCATAGGTTTTGCGGTTGAAGAGGTTGTTGGCGAAGGCGCGAACGGTGATTGTGTCGTTGCTCCAGCTGAGCGCGCCGTTGACCCTGGCGTTGGCCCCTTGCGCGAGTTCCGAATTGACCTGTGCCGAGCCTGCCACGTTCACCGCGTTGAAGGGCGAGAAGAACTGGCTGCTGGCATAGACCACGTTCGGCGAGAAGGCCACTAGACCGCCGGCCACATCGACCACATCCCAGTCGGCTCCAAGCTGCCCGGTTAACCTGGGCGCAAACGGCAGGCGGTTGCCGGCGAGGTCGGTACCCTGAAGGGTCAGCTCCTTGAACTTCGACTGAAGCAGGCCGAACGAGGCATTGACCCTCAGGCCATTGATCGGCCGCAACGTCGTTTCCGCTTCCAGGCCGTACACCTCGGACTTGGGTGCATTGACAAGGAATGAGACCGGCCCGGGGCGCGTGTCCTGCAGCTGCTGGTTGGTGTAGTCGTAATAAAACGCCGAGATGGCATAGGTCAGCACGCGGTCAGCCGTGCGGCCCTTGAAGCCAAGCTCGAAGGCATTGACATACTCGGGCTTGATATAGCTGATCCCGCTCGAGGAAGTGTAGCCGCCGCCGTTGACCGCGCCAGCGCGGTAACCGCGATTGTAGCTCGCGTAGAGCAGCGCTCCGCTGCCAAAGGTGTAGCTTAGCGCCACCCGACCGGTCAGTGCGTTGTTGTTGTCCTTCAGCGCATAGCGGGCCGCGGGATCGTAAGCGCAGGTGCCGGGCACGCCGACGCACGGCACAGTGGAGGCGATCGGAAAATCAGGTGCACCCACTGCACCCACGAAGAGATAGGCGAAGGCGTCGTCGTACTTTGATGTGTCGCGGGTATAGCGGGCGCCGAGCGTCAGGCTAAGCGCGCTCGTCAGTGCGATGTCAGCCTGCCCGAAAACGGCGTAGGAACGGCGCTGCTGCCGGTAGTGCTGGAAGAAGCCGCCGGCTGGTGGCAGCGGGAGGTTGAAGCGGTTGTCTGTTACGTTGCGGTCGTAGCCGTAGAACAAGCCACCGACGAAGGTCACGCCGCTGCCAGTATAGTTGGCGCGCAATTCCTGGCTGAATTGGCGATACTGCGACTGCCAGGTGATATCGAGGATATCGAGTGGCGAGCCGTCCGCCGCCTGTTGCAGGTTCTGCGATCCGCCGTCGTACGAAGTGATCGAGGTCAGCGTCAGCTTGTCCGTCAGGTCGACGCCGATATTGGCGCTGAAGCCCCAGGCGTCGGTGTTATTGTCACCTACGCGGTTTTCATTGGTCTCGAAGAAGTCGAGCCCAGCGCGGAAGGCACCGAGGCCATGCACCGCAGCCTGCGTGCCACGATCGCGCCCGCCGTAGGCGCGCAGGACAACGTTGACGCTCTCGCTCGGCTTGAGGCGAAGCGAGAGGCGACCTTGCAGCGTATCGGTCGAATTGGGATCACGGCCTCCTGCGAAGGTGTTGCGGATCTGCCCGTCACCCTTGGCGTAGTTCACCGCCGCGCGGATGCCAGCGACGCCCTCTGACAGCGTGGTTTCGAGCGCCCCTTGAGCGGTGAACGTGCCGAAGTTGCCGTAGCCAAGCTGGACGTAGCCCTCGCTGCCCGAAAGATCCGGCCGCTTGGTGATGAAGTTGATCGCGCCGCCGGTGGTGTTACGGCCGAATAACGTGCCCTGCGGCCCGCGCAGCACCTCCACCCGGTCCAGATCGAACAAGCCCATCCCGTGACTGGTGCGTGGCGCGAGATAGACATCATCGAGGTAGACCCCGACCGGCGAAGCCTGATTGGAATTGTATTCGTTGGCCACGCCAATGCCGCGCAAGGTGAAGTTGGGCTGCGTGTTGCCATAGGGGCTGTTGATCTGGAGGTTCGGCACCGCCTCGCCGAGCTGCGCCGAATTGGTGATGCCGCGCTCTGCCAGCGAATCCCCGCCCAGCGCGGTCACGGCCAGCGGCACATCAAGTAACGACTGCTCGCGGCGCTGCGCTGTCACTACGATTTCGTCATCACCTTTGGGTGCTTCAGCCTGCGCCAAGGCAACGCTCGATGTCGATGCAGCAATCAGCGACAGCGCCGCGCGCACGTACCCCATACCAGCCATGCTTCTCTCCCGTAAAAGACTTGAGCTCTTGTGGCTCACATGCTGCGATGATTAGGCTACTGGGTGCGGTAGGGCTTTAGGGCCGATTGCGCGCCAATTTGACATTTCTTGCGCTATGCCTCGGTACCAGCTGCGCTGTTCCCGTCGATGTGTGAGGCCTGTCGGCCTGGAACTGGAAGTCGGGTTTTGCCGAAGTCTGGTCGAGAGAATAAAGCGGCCGGCAGATGGCGGGTAATCGTCATGCAGCTGAAAACGGAGCGGCCTGTTCAATTTGAACTTCTTCCCGATGCCCGGGCCAGACTGCTGGCGTGGCTCGAACCGCGGGGGTAGCAATTGTGGACGGTTATGTCTGTCCAAGCCGGGTTGGTCACCCCAGCACCCGCCAGTCTGCTCGGCTTGTCGACGAATGAGTGACGCGAGTGGGCCCGGTCGGTCAGATGTCCCTTTCTGAACGCCTGATCCTGAAACCTTCGACCGTTCGTCTGGAAGCGAAATACGCGAAGCGCTCAAGCCCAAGCGGTAGCTAAGTTGTTTTCTGTTACAGCTTACGCACTGTTTTTCGTGCCGTCGACGGCCAGAGGAGCATTTACCGGCGCGGAGAGATCACAAGCAATTTGGGTAGCCGCCGGCAAACCCTTGAACAAAAAATTCGAGGCACATTGGAGGTCGGTCGGAACGCCTCCTTCAAGCGGTTAGCGCGGCGAGATGTGTCTCCCAAGCGATTGTGTCGTTGTGCGAATGCGTAAAGCCGATCGAACGTTCGAAGTCCACGCAGGCTTTCGAACGGAAGGCAACGATGTAAGTACGCCGCCAGCGGTCCGGCGAGGTATTCCCACCTGAGCCGTGGACGATCAGTTCGTCATGCACGGTAATGTCGCCCCGCTTCAGCGGCAGGTCCACGACCATATCGGCATCGTTCAGTTCGACGCTGAGGATGTGAGATTTGCTGCGATCTTCACCCATCAGAGGGCGGTGCGGACGCAGGCCTTGCTTCTGCGAACCCGGCACAACCTTGAGACAACCATTTTCCGGATCGGCATCGTCGAGCGCAAGGCTGCAGGTCGCGGTCAATGGCTCAGGGGTTCCGGTGGGCCAGTAACCAAGGTCCTGATGCATGGTAAAAACAGCATCGGGCTTCGCAGGGCGTTTCGCGAGGAACTGGTCATAATCCAGAGTTGCAGTCTCTCCGATCAGCTGTCGGGAGATCGAGGCTGCGCGCCGTTCGTAGAGGTTGTCGCGCAAGCTTGGTTCGTAGTGACGCGGCAATACGGCATTTACCAGGCTGAAGTTCTCGAATGCACGGTCATATGGCCCGGACATGTCACAGAAATCCTTGCCCATGCCCCTGACTTCGCCCCGAATGAAGCGCTCGAATTCGGTCTCGAGCGGCGCAAGTTCCTCCTCGGTCATCACGCCGCGCAAAGTGATGTAGCCATCGCGATGGAACTGGGCGATCTCCTCTGGCGTGAGAATATAATCGTCCCCCTGTCTACCGAACTGCTGCGTCATTTGTGCTCAAACCTTCGTTTTCTTGATGAGCTTCCAAAGCCCCATGTTAGAATCGCCGGATGCCTATCCTGTCAGGCGATGCAGATGGTGCCGTATCGTTCGGCGTGCATCGGGAAGATATGCACGTCTGGCGGGAAGTAGGAATAGCGGATGCGGGCGAGGACTTCGATCTTGTGGACGCCCGGTTCGAGGCCGCCCGGCTTGTCGACGAGGATTTCGCCCCATTCGGTCAGTCCCCAGCGCGCGGTGGTCTCCTCGCGCATTTCGGCCATGGTATACACTTCGTCGCGGATGCCGAAGCGGTTGATCTCGTGATCGTAGAACACGCCGTCGACGGTGACGTCGAAGCCGTCGAGTTGCGACAGGCGGGTGCCGTGGTAGTTGGGAATACGGATGCGGATGGCAAAGCCTTCGCGCGCACCGACAGGGCCGAAATTGCGGAAGCCGGTGCTCTGGATGAGCTGGTGTTCGAGCATGGTGTTCTCCGGGAAATCTTGGGGGGCGGAAGGCCTCAGGCGAACTTGCCTTCGTCGAACTCGCGCTCCAGCTTGCGCAGCAGCACGTGCTGGCGACGGACCTGATCGATCGAGCGCCAAGGCGCGCGCCAGCCTTCGTACTCGCTAGACAGGTAGCCCGAATAGCCCGAGCGCTTGATCGCCGAGATCACCGGCTTCCACGGGATGTTCTGGTCCTCGAGGTTCTCGTCGATATCGTGGAACTTGGCCTGGATGAACACGACGTACTTGGCGATGTCGAGGAACTCCTCCGGATTGACGGCAATGCCGTTGAGGAATTCCATATGCTTGCGCGCCTCGTCGTTGATCTGGTGCGAGCCCCAGTGCGTCAGCGGGCGGTCCTGAAAGATGCCAGTGTCGATCATCAAGCCGAAGTTCTTCGTGCCGGTGCGCTCGATGAAATTGATGTAACCATCGACGACTTCATGCTTGATCGGCGTGGGAGCGTGGATTTCCGGACAGATGACCACGCCGAGCTTGTGGGCAAGATCGAGGTTGCGCTCGGTATAGGCCTCCCACTGCGGTTCGGGGATCAGGTCGTGCGAAAGCACACCGAACTTCGGACGCAGGAACTTGAAGCCCAGCTGGTGGGCAAGGCGCAGGTCGCGCTCCAGCTCCGCGGCACCTTCCTCGACGGTGAGATTGCGCCCCAGCGTAATGCGCATGTCGACCCACGAGCACATGTTGGTGGGTTCCAGCTTGTACTTGTCGAGCAGGCCGAACCAGCGGTCGATAAACTGGCTGGAGGGGTTGGGGTAGCCTTCGATCTGTCCTTCGCCGAGGATCTCGATTCCAGTGGCACCGGTATCGGCGATGTGATCGAACGCGTCTTCCAGCGTCATGACCGATCCGTAGTCGTCGACGTAGCTGTAGGTTGAAACACCGTATTTGAACGAACCGGGCATGTCTTACTCCTGGATGGCGGGAGAAGGAGCCAGGCTTCACCTCCCGCCGGTACGCGTGTCAGATCAGAAGTTCACGCTCGCCCGCACGCCATATGTGCGAGGCGGCTGGAACTGGTAATTGTCGCTGAAGCCGTTGAAGTTCTGCTCGGCGAAGGACAGAACGTTCTTGTTGAAGACGTTGCGGACGTAGGCCTGCAGCTTCCAGCCACCGGCGTTGGGCTCGATCGATGCCGAGAGGTTGCCGAGGAAATACGACGGCGAGCGGATCTGCGACAAGTTGAAGGCCGAGAAGTAGAAGCTCGAGGAGTACTTGCCGTCGGCACGGAACGAGAGCAGGTGATCGCCCAGTGGTACGCCCTGTTCGAAGCCCATGGAGGCGGTGAAGTGCGGGGCGTTGGGCAACTGGTTCTTGCTGATGTCGACGTTCTGGTTGTTGCCGTTGCGGACGATGATGTTATCGCCGAACTTGGTGTCGAGAAGCGTGCTGTTGACATAGAGCTTCGTGTTCTCGGCTACGCGGGCATTGAGCTGGCCTTCCAGGCCAAGGACGCGGGCGCTGCCGACGTTGAACACGCCGGTCGAGCAGGTCGGGCAGGTGCTCTGCTGCGCCTGATAACCCTTGTAGTTGAAGTAGAAGGCGGCGAAGTTGAGCTGCAGGGCATTGCCCATCAGCGTATTCTTCGTGCCGATCTCGAAGGCATCGACCTGTTCCGCGCCATAGGGCGTGGCGGCGACCGAGCCGTTGGAGTTGAAGCCGCCCGACTTGTAGCCGCGATCGTACTTGGCATAGATCAGGCGGCCCGACTCCGGACGCCAGTTGAGGCCGAGGTGCCAGGTCGGCTTGCTTTCCTTCGTTTCGCCATTGCCTGAATTGACGATCGGGAACGGCGGGCAGGTGCCGGGCGCCGGGAAGCCGTTGCCGCATAGCGGAAACGCCAGTGCGGGCAGGACAAGGCGGGAGTTGCCGGTACGCGACTTGTTGTCCCAGGTGTAACGCGCGCCGGCAGAAAGCTGGAGTTGTTCGCTCAAATCATAGTCTGCCTGGGCAAAGATGGCGTCGGACTTGGTTTTCACCGCAAAGTCGAAGGCAATGCCATATCGGAACGATTGGTCGGCGTTGGGCGCGAAGGAGAGCGGCTGACCGGGTGCAAAAGCGCCGGTCATTTCGCGATTGTACAGGCCAGCTACGAGCGCGTTGTCTTCGGTGAAGCGGAAGTAGCCCGCCTGGATGAAGAGCTTGCCGGTCTTCTCGTTGCTGATGCGGACTTCGTGGTTCCACGTCGTAGGCGCCTGGGTGTTGAGGTACTGGCGATTGGCCGGATAGTTGGGGCCGGTGGCGTCGAGCGTGAGGTCGAACCGCTGCTTGTCCCATCCGCCCGAATAGATCAGGTTGAGGTTGCCAAGACCGCTATAGCTGGCTTCCCAGCGGATGCGTTCACCCTTGAGTACGGTGCGGGTGGGGGAATCGCTGCGGAATGCCGGGAGCGGATCGAAGCTGGGCTGGGGCGCGCCGAGGGTGTTCTTGAGCACGGCCTCGCCGTCAGTGTCGCGATCATCGCGCTGGTAGGACACCCACAGGTCAAACCCGTCCTTGGCGAAGCGGGCCTGGATGCGGCCGGACTTGAAGTCCTCGTTGTCGGCCGACTTCATCACGCCGACCTGGCGGCGGTAGCCGTCGTGCTTGAGGAACACGCCCGAAGCGCGCAGCGCGAAGTTGTCCGACAGGGCGAAGTTGACGGCGGCGTCGGCGTTGGTCGTGTCGTAGTTGCCGTATTCGAACGAGGCGGAGACCTCGTTCTTGAACTTGGGTCGGTTGGTGACAATGCTGACGAGGCCGCCGGTCGAGTTCCGGCCCTGCAGAGTGCCTTGCGGACCTTTCAGGACTTCGACACGAGCAACGTCATACATCGAGGTGTTGATCGAATAGGCGCGGTTGGTGAAGAAGCCGTCGCGGGCAACGGGAACCGAGGGGTCGCCCAGCTCGGTGACATCGGTCGAGGCGATGCCGCGCACGGCGATATAGGCGGAACTGTTTGAGCTGGAGACGTTGAGGCTGGGGTCGATCGACGAAAGGTCCCGGACCGAATTTATGCCGCTGTCGGCAAGATCAGCGCCGGTATAGACGTTGAGCGCAATCGGCGTGTCCTGCGCGGTCGTCTCGATGCGGTTGGCGGTAACGATGATATCGCCCACGCCGCGATCGGCGTCATCGGACTGTCCGGCGTTCTGCGATTGCTGTGCGCTTTGCGCGAAGGCTGGCGTGCCCAGCGCCAAGGCGGACGTAGCAAGCAGGATGGCAGTGATCTTCATGGCTTTCCCCTCCCGAAAAAAGACGGCCGACACCTTGATGGTCGGTCCATTTGATCGCCGATTAGATAGGTGGCACCTGTGCGTCAAGCGTAAATCTAATCACTGCTCTGATTGCAGAAAGGCGCGATGGCGCAGGCGCGGCGATGCGCCGTGGTTCAGCATGTCGGAGAGTTCAGTTTGCCAGAGCGGCCAAAGTTGCACGGGCGACAATGGCCTCGGCGATGTCGACAGTCGGCACGGCGCTCTCGCTCGGCCGGATCACGCCCTTCTTGCGCATCGACGAGAACCCGTAAATCGCCGACCAGAAGGCGATCACGCGCAAATCGGCCTCGTCGTCGGTCACGCCGGGGAGTGCTGCCCGCAGGTGATCACGCAGGTTGAAATGCCCCTTGAGCTGGTAATCGAGCAGCGCCGGGTCGAGTACTGGCGAGGTCAGCTCGCTCTCGTACATGAGGTCGAGCAGAAAGGGGTTGGTTTCGGCAAAGCGGATGAACAGCAGGCCCATGCGGCTGAGCTTTTCCGCAGGGGTGACGGTGCTGCGGCGGACTTGCTCCGCGCCGTCAAGCATTTCCTCAAAGCCTTCGATGGCCAATGCCAGCAGAAGTGAGCGGCGGTCAGGAAAATGGTGGTAGGGTGCGCCCGGCGAGACACCGACCTGCTGCGCCAAGGTGCGGATCGATAACCCGTGGTGCCCATGCTGCCGCACGTATTCGCGGCCGGCATCGAGCAGATCGCGGCGCAGGTTTTCGCGGTGATAGGGCTTCTTGGCGGGCATCAATCTCTCGGGCCACCGGGAAAATGGTGGATTATCGCATTGCTTCCCTAACAGCAAACCACCTTCTTGCCAGACCGAAACCGACCGCCATCGCGCAATAGGGTTGGTGGACCGCAGGCCTTTCAACAGATTGTGTCGACCGGCTTGCCAGCCAATCTGATCAATGATCAAAATGTTGTCATGGATAAATACGGTCTGCTGACGCTTGCGACGTCGAATTACGAAGTGACGATTGCGCCGCAGGTCGGCGGTTCGCTGCGCAGTCTGGACTGGAGGGGGCTGCCAGTCTTCCGCAAAGCGCGGACCGGGCACATTCTGGACGCGGCGTGCTTTCCCATCGTTCCGTTCTGCAATCGCATCGCGCTGGGGCGCTTCGCGGCAGATGGGGTCGAGCATAGACTGCCGTCCAACTTTCCGGATACTTGGCATCCGCACGCGTTGCACGGCTATGGCTGGGTGCGGCCGTGGCAGGTGATGGCGCTTGATGGCGCGTCAATCCGGCTGGTCCACGATTACGACGAAGGGGTGTGGCCGTGGCGCTATCGGGCTGAGCAGCAAGTGACGGTGGCGGCCGACGGCGTGCGGATTCGCATGAGCGTGACCAACCTCAGCAGCAGCCCCATGCCGGCGGGACTGGGCTTTCATCCGTATTTTCCAGGCGATGACAGCGCCGTGTACCATGGCCTGCATCGCGGTGAGTGGGAAACTTCGCCTGATGGGCTACCGCAGTCGCTGGTCGATGCGGGCAGGGCGGTGGACTGGTGGCAAGGTGCTCCGATGACGAGCCGCGTGGTCGACACGATTCAGGAAGGCCGCAAGGGGAAGCTGACAATCCAGAGACCTGCTGATGGCCTGCTGATCGAGATGGAACCGTCCGATGGACTGCCCTGTACCGGTGTCTATGTCGGGCGGGATGCAGATTTTTTCTGCGTCGAACCGCTCAGCCATCCGACTGATGCCATCAACCGCGCGCCCGAAAAGATGGCGATGCTGGCGGAGGGCGAAACGCTTAAGGCAAGTCTGCTCATCCGCGCCAGCCGCATCCGGACGCAGGACGATTGACTTCGTCGCAAGATAATCTAATCAACGATTAAATTGTGGCATTGGCGAAGCATGCCTGATGGCTGCCCGGGAGGATTGGATGGAGCCTGTCAGGATCGGTGTCGTCGGCGCGGGCGATATCAGCCCGGTCTATCTCAACGCGATTACGCGTTCGCCTGCGCTGGATCTGCGTGCAATAGCCACGCGTGATCCTCAGGCAATTGCCGAGAAGGCCACCGCTTTCGGAGCACGGGCCGTTTCGGTGGCGCAGCTGCTGGCCGACGAAGCGATCGAGCTTGTCGTCAATCTCACCCCGGGCGTGGCGCACGAGGAGATCAACGGCGCTGCGCTTGAGGCAGGCAAGCATGTCTATTCAGAAAAGCCCTTCGCCCTGTCGCTCGGCGCGGCGCGGCGGCTCGCGGACCTTGCCGAGCGCCGGGGCCTGCTGATCGGTTCGGCACCGGACACCTTCTATGGCAGCGCACATCAGGCAGCGCGCAAGGCGCTCGATGCGGGCGCGATTGGGAAGCCGGTGTTCGGCACCTCGTTCCTCGGGCTGCCAGGCCTTGAGTTGTTCCACCCGAGCCCGGAGGCATTCTACCGTCCGGGGGGTGAGCCGCCGTATGATGCCGGCCCCTATTACACCACGATGTGGATCAACCTGCTCGGCCCCGTGAAGCGCGTTTTCTCCGTTTCGGGCGCAGGCAAGTCAGAGCGTACCATCCTGCGTGGCCCTCGTCAGGGCACGCCTTTTCCGGTGACTGTCGACACAACGTTCAACACTGTGCTTGAATTTGCCGAAGCCTCGGTCAGCTTCATCATCTCGCTCGACGTTGTGGTGCCTACGCTGCGGCCAGGCGAACTATTCGGGTCAGACGGCATTTTGGCCATGGCCGACCCAATGTTCTTCGGGGGAGAGCCTGCGGTGATTGCGCCGCCTGAGCCGCGCATGGGCCTCGTTACCGCCGATCAGGGCTTTGCTACGCCCAACCGGCATGACCACACAGGGCGAGCGGTGGCCGATTATCGCGGCGCAGGGCTCGTCGATCTCGCACTCGCGATCCGCACCGGCAGCAGACACCGCACCGGGGCCGAGTTCATCGTCCACTCGGTTGAAGTGATGGAGGCCATCGTCAGGTCAGCCACGACGAATTCGGTGATTGACCTTGAATCCACCTGCGAGCGTCCCGCGACCATCGACCTCCAATCCGATGCCGCGCTGATTGCGCTGACGGCATCGCCATTCGATCTGGCCGCGAGTGCCTGGGCCCACTGATTTCTCGCTTTGATGGAGTTTCCCCAAATGTCCGCACGTCATTGCATTCTGGCTGCCAAATTTGCCTGCAGCCTTGCCCTGGTTGCTCCTGCCGGCGCGATTGCTGCCGATGGCCCGCCTGATGGTTCGACGCCCGAACAGAAGGCGGCAATCGCCAAGGATCCGGCCTACCGCAAGCAGGATCTCATCCTCACGAACCTGCCGCGCAACAGGGCCGCGCCGAAAAAGCTTTTCAATGGTCGCGATCTGACCGGGTGGGATAGCTGGCTTGGTTACACCGTGCCAGCCACGACTTACGGGACGCCCAGCAGCGCGCCGATCGGGCTCAATCACGATACCTACGGCGTGTTCAAGGTCGTCCAGGAAGACGGTGCGCCGGCGATCTATTCCAGCGGCAAACTGTTCGGCGGGCTGATCACAAAGGAGGCCCACCGCAACTACCACCTCCACGTCGAATACAAGTGGGGCGCGAACACCTGGATGCCGATGCCGCGCAATAACGGCGTCCTCTATCACTCGCACGGAGCCTATGGCGCGTTCTTCGGCACGTGGATGAGCGCGATCGAGTTCGAGGTGGTGCCGCACTCGGTCGGCATGCTGCTAACGGTCGGCGATTCGAAGGGCAAGCCCTCATTCGAGACAGTGGACTGGCGCGTGGGGGCGACAGTGGCGGTCGCCAATGATCCGTCGATTCCCTATCCGAGCCGCCGCTACTTCCATGGTGGCCTGCCCTCGAATTTGAGCTTCCCGACGTGGAACGTCGATGCCGGGACCGACGCGGAAAGGCCGCTCGGCGAGTGGAACTCGCTCGACCTCTATGTCTTCGGTGACAGGTCGATCCACGTCGTCAACGGCGTACCGGTGATGGCGGCGACCAACCTTACCACCAAGGACGCCAAGGGCCGGACGATCCCGCTGACGGCAGGCAAGATCCAGCTGCAGTCGGAGGGGGCAGAGACGTACTTCCGCGCGATCACGATCGAGCCGATCCGCCGCCTGCCGACCATCGCCGAGCGCAAGCCGGGCTGACAGAAAAGGAGCGGGCATCATGGCAAAGACTGTCTTCGAGCAGGTGACGCAGCAGGAGGACCTTCTCGACGTGGTCGAGTTTCGCGCGGCGGCAGAGCCGCTGATGCCCGAGGCCTACCGCGACTTCGTCAATAACGTCGGCATGGAGCGCACGCTGTACGACGACATGGCAGCATGGCAGGCGCTGCACCTGCGGCCGCGGGCGCTGGTCGACGTCTCGCACATCGATACCACTGCCACGGTGCTGGGACAGAAGATCGCGATGCCGATCATGACCGCGCCGTTCGTCGGCTCGACGCTGGTGGATCCTGAAGGGGAGGTGGCAACCGCGCGGGGGGCAGTGGCGGCCGGTACGATCACCACGCTCAGCATGATGGGCACGCGTCCACCAGAGGCCGTGGGGGCGGTAGCAAGCGGGCGATACTGGCAGCAGGTTTACTTCATGCGCGATCGCGGCGTGGTAAAGGACGTGATTGATCGGGCCGTAGCCGCAGGGGCTTCGGCTTTGTGCTTCACGGTAGATCTTCCGGTGATGCCGGCATTCCCCAGGCCCATGCGCCTTGCCGCGCAAGCGCTGTTCCAGCGATGGCAGGAACCGGAGCACAAGATGTACGCCGTTCGCGACTACGCAGATCGGCCGATGGGGGCAACTTTTCCCGACGCTGCTGCAACCTGGGCAGATGTGGAATGGATGCGCGGACTTTCAGACCTGCCGCTGGTCCTCAAGGGCGTGATCCGGCCCGACGATGCCTTGCGCGCTCGTGATCATGGTGCAAGCGCGCTGATCGTTTCCAATCACGCTGGCCAGGGCCTGCGCCATTCACAACCGGTGGCCCACGCGCTACCGGCAATCGTTGAGGCCGTTGGGCGGGACATTGAAGTCTATGCAGACAGCGGCATTCGTACAGGCGCCGACGTTCTGCGGGCCTTGGCACTTGGCGCACGTGCCGTTCTTGTCGGCCGGCCTGTGCTTTGGGGCTTGACCAAGGGGGGCTCTCAGGGGGTGGAGCGTGTGCTGAAGTTGCTGCAGGCCGAACTCGCCGAGATTATGGCAATTACCGGCGCGTCGAGCATTGATAAGATCGATCTGTCTGTTCTGGGTGCAGGCGGAATCTCACCACATTCGCGGTAAGCCGCGCTCAGCTTTGTACCTTTCCCACAATTGCGCCGAGCGCATTGCTGGCTTGTAACGATAGGATGCTCCAGTCGTGCAGGGTACCAGTGTATGTGCAGAAGACCTGTTCGTCGGTCAGTGCTTCGATGATCTCCCATTCTATGACCCAAGAGTACGGCTTTCGGGTCCGCCGCACCCGTAATCGTTACGTCGACTCTTTCTGCTGCTAAAAAATTTTTCTTGGCGGAAGGATTAGGCGATCCGGTGACTCTTATATGGTGCAAGGTCGAAAATCGGCCGCACAGGAGGATGCTACGAGAGGCGAGGCGAACACGGAGCTGGCGAAACGTCGCCAGAGGGCAACGTGGGTTGCGCAACACCTGCTGCCGCATGAGCGGCAGGTTCGGGGGTGGCTTGCGCGGTCCCGCTTGCCCGGCGAGGAGATCGACGAGGTCATGCAAGAAGCCTACTGCAGAATTGCAATGCTCCCGGCGGTCGATCACATCGAGCATCCGGTAGCGTACCTTTACTCCGTAGCCAGAAACCTGGTGCTGCGCCGCATCAAGCGACAGCAGATCGTCGCGCTGGACGTCGTCGCAGACATCGAATGCGTCAGCGACGATTCCCTGCAGTCTCCGGAACGTCAGACCGAGAGCCGCCTAGATTACCAACGCGTCCTCGCCATTATCGCGGGCCTCCCTGAACGTTGCCGGCAAGTGGTTGAACTGCGCAAGCTGCAGGGCTGGTCGCAGAAGGAAATCGCCGCGCATCTCGGCATTACGGAAAAAGCCGTAGAGAAACAGATCTGGACTGGGGTTCGGGCAGTCCGTCAGGCATGGCAGCAGACCGAGGCGGAAGTCGATGCGCTGATAAGCGGAACGGCACGGCCCACCGCACGGCGTGGAGGTCGGACATGACTTCGCCCGTCAACAGCACCCGATCCTCGGACGAGGACTTCATCGCGGGGCAGATAGCGCGAATGGACTCCGGCGCCTGGACGGCAACGGACGAGGCAACGCTGCAGACCTGGCTCGATGAGGTCCCCGCCCGTCGTGGCCTGTTGCTGCGCATGGAAGCCGAATGGGTTGCACTCGACCCAGCTTCGGCCGCCACAGACTCCAAGAATGAAGAGCCATCAGCACCGCTTGCGATTTCATCCGCCGGTCGCTGGACTCGCCGTGGGTTGATGGGCGCTGCTGCCGCTTCGGTGGTTGGTGGTTACCTTGCTTTCTGGCTGGGAGACGGTGCCACTGATTTCGAGACGCGGGTGGGCGAGATCCGGCGGTTACCACTGGCCGACGGTTCGGTGATGACGATGAACTCTGCCAGCCAGATCAAGGTGAACCTTGCACAGGACGTTCGCCAGATCGCCCTGCTGCAGGGCGAGGCTTGGTTTGAGGTCGCCAAGGATGCCAAGCGGCCGTTCATTGTCCAGGTCGGCGACGTCCAGGTTCGCGCGGTCGGCACGGCGTTCTCGGTCAGGACCCGGGGAACGGCGGTGGAAGTGCTCGTGACAGAAGGCGTGGTCGAGACTTCCGCAAGGCACGACAGCAACCTGAAGCTGACCTTGAAGGGCGGGGACCGGGCGATCGTCGGCGCCAGTGCGCTGGTCGATTTCGAAACCGGTCAGTCTACCAACGTCGACCGCGCGCTGGCGTGGCGCAGCGGAATGATCGATCTGAACGGCACGCCTCTCTCCAGCGCTGCCGAGGAATTCAACCGCTATAACCGGCGCCAGATCGTCATCGCCGATCCGGCGATCGCAGCCGAACAATTCGACGGTCTGTTTCGTGTAAACGATCCGGATGGTTTCGCAGAAGCGGTCAAAGCAAGCCTTGGGGTCCGCATAAATACTGCCGAGCCGGGAATTATCAGAATAGAGTAGGCGACCTGAAAAAAGATCGGAAGCAAATCTTTTTTGGAAGGATTTTTGTTTCTGGGAGCTCTTGTTTGCACAGGCACAATCAAAAGCCTGGCAAGCCTGAATATGGGAGGGATTGATGTCGGTTTCGAGAAATATACTGCTAGCTTCGTCAGCTATTGTTTGTGCGGTCTCCTCACAAGCCGAAGCCGCTGCGCAGACCCGGCAGTTCTCCATCGATGCGCAACCCGCCGAAACGGCGATCAGCATCCTTGGCCGACAGGGCGATGTTCAGGTCATTGCCGCCAGAAAGGTAACGCGTTCGATCCGCACCAACGCCGTTCGCGGCGAAATGAGCGTTGGCGAGGCGCTTGACCGACTGCTTTCAGGGACGGGTCTTGCCGCGCGCCAGCTCGGCAACGGATCTTATGCCATCGTCACGAGAAGTCCGTCGACCACGGTGACGTCTCGGCCAGTGGCCCTGACACGCGCGTCCGCGTTGACCCCAGTTAGCGAAATGACACCGGTGGCGGCCGCCACCGCTCCTGCTGCTGCGCCCGAGGAAGCCATGCAGGACGCTCCTGCGCAGCAGCCGGAAATCGTCGTGAGCGGCTTTCGCGGCAGCCTGGTTCGCGCCCAGGACATCAAGCGCAAGTCAATCAACCTGACCGAGAGCATTCTGGCCGAGGACATGGCCAAGATGCCGGACCTCAACCTTTCGGAGTCCATTCAGCGCCTGCCGGGCGTCGCGATCTCCCGCGAAGGTGGCGAAGGTCGCAACATCACCCTGCGTGGCTTTGCCCCGGATTTCACGCGCACGACACTCAACGGAATGGAGGTTCCTGCCAGCAGCGACGGTCTGGACTCGGGCGGTTTCACCATCAATGCCGGCCGTGCGTTCGACTTCCATATCTTTGCATCGGAGCTGTTCAACCGGGTCGATGTCCAGAAGACGCAGCGAGCATCGATCGAAGAGGGCGGCATCGCCGGTACAGTCGATCTCTATTCGGCAAAGCCGTTCGATTTCAACAAGCCGCAAGCCGTGATCTCGGCGCAGGGCGGCTACAATTCGATTACCCGCAAGGTCGATCCCCGCGTCACCGCCATGCTTTCCGATCAGTTTGCCGATGGCAGGGTCGGCGTGCTGGTGTCTGCCGCCTACTCGGAACGCACCGTTTATCAGGAAGGCTTCGGCTCGGTCCGCTGGACATCGCCGTTCGTTAATGGCGACAGCTGGGCTGACACCAATCCCGTCGTGTCCGGGACGCCGGTGGACTGCCCGGCTGCCGACAATCTGGACTGCCTTTGGGCGCCGCGACTGCCTCGCGGCGATTTCTTCGGCAACAACCAGAAGCGTCTCGGCCTGACCGGCTCGCTGCAGTTCCGTCCGACGGACACCTTGGAAGTCAGCTTCGACGGGCTCTTCTCGCGCCTGGAAAACGACCGTCTCAGCTACAACTCGATGGAGTGGCTGCTGACACATGGTCCGGCCGGCAATTTCGTCGGACAGACGCCCCGTTCGTTCACGATCGCGCCAGACGGCAAGCAATTGATTGCCGCGTCGTTTGACGATGTCACTTCGTGGTACGAAAGTCGTCACCAGACTTCGGTTTCGAAGTTCCAGCAGTATGTGGCTTCGGCCAAGTGGCAGGCGTCGGACAACCTCAAGCTTGATGTCATGGCTGGCAAGGCGCGCGACGCGGCCGACCGCGAGGAGCTGCGCTTCTATGCACGATCAGTCCCGCACTTCTACTCGTATGACTTCACCAAGAACCAGGACGTGCCGGTCCTCAACTATGGCAACTACGATCCGAACAACGCTGCAAACTTCATCAATGCGCTGACAGCGGCCAACCGCCTGAACAAGGTGATCAAGGACAACTTTACCACCAAGGGCAACCTGGTTCTCGAGGCTGGCAACATAACCGCTCGCACCGGCGTGGCCTACAGCCGCAGGTCGGTGGCCTATTCCGAAGCGCAGGGCAACTTGCCCAGCTTTGCGCCGCAGACTTACCTGCAACCGTTCCCCATCTCCAACTTCGGCAAGGGCGTCGTCTCGGGTGGCCTGCCGACATTCGCCGTCTTCGATTTCGACAAGGTTGGCGCGTCCAACCTGATCTCCGATACTTACACGCCCAATACGGCTGCGGGCTGGGAAGTGATCGAGAAGACACTGGGCGGCTACGGCGAAGTTACCGGGGAGTTCGACCTCGGCGGGATGGTTCTGCGCGCCAACGGTGGCGTCCGCTACGTGAAGACCAACATCGATTCTCGGGCAACCATTGCCGGTTCTGCGGTTTCGGTGAAGCGCAGCTATGACAATTTCCTGCCTTCGCTCAATCTGGCGCTGAACATCACTCCCGACATCGTGGCGCGAGCCGCATATGCCCGATCGATGACGCGGCCGGGGCTGGGCTCGCTCAACATCGCCGCCCCGACCTTCGAATACACCACAAGGACCGTCGGCAATCTCGGCAATCCGGACCTCAAGCCGTACCTTTCCAACGATTACGACGTCGGGCTGGAGTGGTACTTCAGCAAGGGCGGACTGGTCGCTGTCGGTCTGTTCAAGAAGGATATCATCAGCTCGCTCAGCACTGCTGTGGTGACCAAGCCGGTGCCGCAGGAATACTGGCAGGCGATCTACGCCGATCCCCGCTATGACGCATCCTACAATGCCGATCCGGCCAAGGTGCCCTACACCTTCTTCCAGGCGGTCAACACCCCTGGCGGCAACAGCGTGAAGGGTGTCGAAGTCACGCTCAACGCGCCGTTCACGTTCCTGCCGGGCGTCCTGTCCTACTTTGGCGTGGCATCGAACTACACCCATGTATCGGCGCGTGACTCAACGGGCCTTTCGCCCAATTCGTACAATTTCACCGGCTATTTTGACACCGGTAGCATGGGCATTCGCGTTTCGGTGAACAAGCGCGATGACTATCTGTTGAGTGAACCGGGCGGAAACGGCCACGTTCAGGAGCGCAAGTACGGTCCGACCCATGTCGACCTGTCGGCTTATTACAACATCACGCCAAAGTTGACCCTGACGGTACAGGGCATCAACATCACGAACGAGAAGGAGCGGATATACGGCACCGGCGACGGCAGCCAGTATCTGGGCCGCGAGTTCTCGCGGACGGGGGCGCAGTGGTTCGTCGGAGCGCGCTACCAGTTCTGACGATGACTGGGCCGTCCGCAAATCCCCTCGCGGGCGGCCCCCTTGCATGAAAGCGGCCGGTTGATGACGCTGTTGAGGATGGCACTTGCGGCTGCAGCTGCCTGCGGGTTGACCGGTTCGTTGCCGGCAACCGCAAGAGAGGTGGACGACAGCTATACCGTCGCCCAGCGCTTCGAGCGGTACAAAGATCAGTACAGCGGGATCACCTGGCCGGCAGTGACCCTTGCCGAGGGACAGGAGATCCTGTTCGACCGTTCCTACAAGCGCCTGTCTGATCGCAGCCTTGGCCTTGATGTATTCCTGCCGTCGCAGAAACGACGGCTGGGCACTGCACTGGTGCTGGTTCACGGAGGTGCCTGGCGATCGGGCGACAAGAGCCACTTTTACGCACTGGCCAGCCGCCTCGCCGGACTGGGCCATACCGTAATTCTTCCCGAGTATCGTCTGGCGCCCGAAGCCGGGTATCCTTCGGGAATGACCGATGCGGCAGACGCCCTGCGCTGGGTGCACGACAATGCGGCTCACTTTGGCATCAAGCCCGGTTGGATAGCTGTAGGCGGAGCGTCATCCGGCGGGCAGATGGCGGCTTTGCTCGCATATGACGCAAGGTTACGCACCGACGAGGCGGGCCGCATGGTACCAGTCGCAGCCCTGATCGATCTCGACGGGGTGCTCGACATGACCGATCCGTTGGCGTTGCAGTTCGAGAATGCGGCGGGCGGCAAGTCGCCCTTTGCGCAATGGGTCGGTGGATCGTTCGAAAGCGCCCCGCAGACCTGGATCGACGCAAGTGCCGCGCATCATGTTTCGCCGAGGTCTCCGCCGACCCTGATCCTCGGGAGCGGCATCCCGCGTTTTACCGCAGGGAGAGTGGCTGTGCTGGCGGCGCTGAAAAGCCATGGAACGCGGACGGAAGTATATGATCTGGTCGATGCCCCACACGATTTCTGGCTTTTTGAGCCGTGGCTGACACCTACCGCGCGCAGGATCGACCGGTTTCTGCGTGCCCTTCTGAGTTCCAGCCAGACTGGGGATGGGCGATGAAGTTCTGCTTGGGAGTCCTCGCCGCAGCACTGCTCGGCGGAGCGTCCGCTGTGGCCAGTCCTGCCGCCGATACATACGCTGTTGCACGGGACTGCACTCGGTCTGCCTTGCCTTGCTACACCTCGCTGCAGCTCGCCCTGAACGCGGCCGAGCGGGATCAGTCCGAACGATGGATCGAGATCCGCGTCATGCCGGGCGATTACGAAGAGAAGCCCGTGATCCGGCGCAACCGCATCAAGATCGTTGGGGCGGGGCGGAACGTCAGCCGCCTCCACTTCGGCGCCGTGGCACAGACATCGGGCCGTTATCACCGCGCCAACTGGGGAACGCCGGGATCCGCCACGCTCACGATCAATGCAGCCGAGGTGCGCATTTCGGACATCACGATCGAGAACACCTTTGACTATCTGGCCAACGATGCGCTCGCAGGCAGCGATGAAGGCAAGATTGCCAACCCGCAAGCCGTTGCGCTTCTCCTCGATGTGGCCAGCGACAGCGTGGCGATCAGCGATGCAGCGATACTCGGCTATCAGGATACCCTTTTCACGAATGGCGGCCGGGCCTGGATCGCGCGCTCGCTGATTTCCGGCAATATCGACTTCATCTTCGGTAACGGACAGCTGCTGATCGAAGACAGCGAAATCCGGACGCGAAAGAGGGCCGCGGAAATCGCACCGGGCGAGTTTCATTCCTTCATTGCGGCGCCCTCCACCCCTCTATCCCAGTCTACAGGCCTCGTGATCTATCGCAGCCGCCTGACGCGCGAGCCGGGCGTGCCGGACGCTTCGGTCGCGCTCGCCCGACCATGGCATCCGACAAAGCGCTTTGCCGATGGCCGCTACGCCGATCCTGAAGCTGTCGGACATGCGCTTTTCATCGAATGCCACATGGACGCGCATATCCATCCCGACCATTGGGCGCCGATGAATGGAACGTCGAGGGACGGGACCATGGGTACCGTCTTCCACCCGCAAGACGCGCGCTTTGCCGAACGGGGATCGACCGGCCCCGGCGCGGCATCGAAGCCAATCGGGATGACTTGGCGCGACGCACGTTCCCTGCAGGAGATCAGGCAGGAATTCGCCAGTATCCCGCTCGGCCGGTAGCGGATCTCATCAGACCTGCCCCAAACTTGCGAGCCGACGGCTACAGGATGGGGCCAATCAGGCTATTGCGGCCGCCAACTGCTGGTAAGCAGCCCGCCTTCACCGAACAGCGCGGTCATGGGATCGGCGCTTTTGGCGGCGCGGGAGAGTTTGTCGGCGAGGGGGTCGTCGACGGGTCCGTTGTGGCCTTGCAGGTGGTGGATCCAGGCGGTCAGGCCTTCGCGTATGGCGGGGCAGGTGCGGCCGTGTTTCTCGTTGTGCGCCAGCGTCTCGAGCCAGCGCTGCGGGATCTTCTGCGAACCGTCCATGGCGATCTGGATCAGGCGGTGGTTGAGGCTGGGATTGGCGAAGCGGGCGATGAGGGCGTCGGCATAGGCGGCAAGGTCCTGCCCCGGTGCGGTCGCGATCGTCGGTGCGGCTTCGTTGCGCATCAACTGCTCGGCAAGGCTGCGCAAGGCAGGATCGGCAATGGCTTCGTGGACATATTCATGGCCCGCCCTGAGCCCGCAGTATGCCAGCAGCGAGTGCGCGCCGTTGAGCATGCGCAGCTTGGCCGTCTCGTAAGGGGCAACCTCGGAGACGATCTGCGCGCCGACAGCTTCCCAGCGCGGACGCGGGGACGCAAAGCGGTCCTCGATCACCCACTGGCTGAACGGTTCGGTGACGACACAAGCTTCATCCTGGCAGGCTTCATCCTGGCAGGCCTCGTCTTCAGGACCGCCCAGCGCTGCTGCCACCGCCGCGCGGTCCTCGTCGGTCGTGGCGGGCACGATGCGGTCGATCATCGTCGCGGGGCAGGTGCAGTTCCGATCGAACCAGTCCACCAGATCAGGCTCGTGCCGGGCAAGGTACTGGCGCATCAGGCGCTCGAGTATCGCGCCGTTCTCGGCCAGGTTGTCGCACGACAGCAGCGTCACGCCGGGCAGTCCCGCCTTGGCCCGCGCCAGCAGGCCTTGCGTGACGAAGTAGTAGAAGCTCAAGGAATGCGCGAGGTCGAAGTCGAGGCTGCCAACAGGATTGCGGCAATAGCCCTTCTCGGTCACCGTCAGGCTGACGATGCGGGTGGCAGGCGCAGCCACGGCGGCAATCACCGCATCGGGTTCCTCGCTCGCCACCAGCACGTTGCGGACCGATCCCACGATCCTCGCGCGCATCCCGTCGTCCGATTGCTCGGCCACCGTATAGAGCCCGCCTTGCGGGTTCATCTGCCGCGCAACGCCTGCCGAGCGCAGCGAGACACCGGTGATCATCCAGTCACGGTCACCAGCATTCATCGCCGCATCGGTGTACCAGGCCTGATGCGCGCGGTGGAATGCGCCGATGCCGAAGTGGACGATGCCAACCTCTTGGCTTTCGCGATCGTAGAGCGGGCGAGCAACCTCTGCGGGCAGGGCTGCCAGCGTGTCCGGGGACAGGCGCTTCACAGGTTATAGGCCTTCTTCGCCAGATTGTACGACAGGTCCTGCGCAAGCTCTGCCGCTTCCCAGTCCTCGATGCGGTGCTCGGCCACCAGCTGTGCCAGGAAGCCGCAATCGATGCGCCGGGCAACGTCGTGCCGTGCCGGGATCGAAAGGAAGGCGCGGGTATCGTCGTTGAAGCCGACGGTGTTGTAGAAGCCCGCCGTCTCGGTCGTCATCTGGCGGAAGCGCTTCATGCCTTCCGGGCTGTCGTGGAACCACCAGGCCGGGCCGAGCTTGAGGCAGGGGTAGTGCCCGGCCAGCGGCGCGAGTTCGCGGGCATAGGCGCTCTCGTCCAGCGTGAAGAGGATGATCGAGAGGTCCTTCTCGTTGCCGAACCGGTCGAGGAGGGGCTTCAGGGCATGGACGAAGTCGGTGCGGGTCGGGATGTCGGCGCCCTTGTCGCGCCCGAAGCGTTCGAACAGCGCGGCATTGTGGTTGCGGAAGGACCCGGGGTGGATCTGCATGACAAGGCCATCGTCCAGGCTCATCGCCGCCATCTCGGTCAGCATCTGGGCGCGGAACAGCTCGGCGTCCGAGGAATGGAACTCGCCCGAAACCACCCGCTCGAACAGCGCAGCCGCTTCGGATGCGGAAAGGTTGGCGGTTGCTGCGGTGGGATGGCCATGGTCGGTGCTGGTCGCGCCCATGTCCTTGAAGAAGGCGCGGCGCTGGCGGTGGGCGGCAAGGTAGCCGGCCCACGTGCGGCAGTCCTCGCCGGTCAGCCCCGAGAACAGGTCGAGGTTCGCTGAAAAACCCTCGAACTCCGGGTCGATCACCGGATCGGGACGATAGGCGGTGATGACGCGGCCCTGCCATCCGCCGGCGCGCGCGTTCTCGGCGCGGATCGCGGCGTGGTGCTCCAGAGTGTCGAGCGGGCTCTCGGTCGTGGCGATGACCTCGATGTTGTAGCGATCGAACAGCGCGCGCGGGCGGAAGCTGTCGCTGGCCAGCATCTCGGTGATCGTGTCGAAATAGAGGTCGGCAGTCTCCGCGCCCAGCTGCACGCCCATGCCGAAGGCCTCGGCGAAGACCCAGTCGAGCCACATCCGCGAAGGCGTGCCGCGAAACAGCCAGTAGCGTTCGGCGAACAGCCGCCATGCCGCGCGCGGATCGACCGCCTTGTTGCGCACGCCAAGGTCTTCCAGCGCCACCCCTTGCGAATAGAGCATGCGGAAGACGTAGTGGTCGGGCACCAGCAACAGGTCGGTGGCATTGCCGAAGGTCTCGTTGCCCGCAAACCAGCGCGGATCGGTATGACCATGCGGGCTGACGATCGGCAAACCCGCAACGCTTGCATGAAGCTCGCGCGCAATCGCGCGCACCGATGGATCGGCCGGCAAAAGCCGGTCCGGATGAAGCTCAAGTATGCGGGGCATTTCTACTCTTTCAGACCGTATTTGAAGTGATCCAGCGAAATTCACGCCGTGGCTTTGGCGTAGCGATCGCGTTTGGCTTGTGTTGCTCTTCGTGCTTCGGCGAGGAGTCGTTCTTCGGTGGCGAAGAGGAGGCCGTCGAGCACGGCGGAGAGGTGGGTGCGCATGGCGGTGCGGGCGGCGTTGGGGTCACGCGCGCGCAGGGCCTCGAGGATCGCGGTATGCTCCTCGACCACCGGCTTGATGTTGGCGTGGCGGGCCTTCTCGTGCAGGAGCGCGGCCTCGGGCGATGTGCCGCGCAGGTCCCACAGCTGCGCCACGGTGTTGTAGACCGCCACGTTGCGCGTGGCCTTGGCAATGGCGAGGTGGAACGCGCGGTCGGCGGTCTCGGTGCCGTTGGGGCTCCGGTTCTCCTCGGCGATCTGCTGGACCAGCACCTCGATCTCGGCAAGGTCCTCGTCGGTCATCTGCGTGGCGGCCAGTGCCGCTGCCTCGCCCTCGAACAGCAGCCGCGCCTCGGTCAGTTCGAACGCGGTCACGTTGAAGCCGGGACGGTCGTTCTCGCCGGGCAGCCGCTTGACATAGGCGCCCGAGCCGACCCGCACCTCGACCAGCCCCTGCACTTCGAGCGCGATGATCGCCTCGCGCACCGTCGGCCGGCTCACCTCGTAGCGCAGCGCAAGGTCGCGCTCGGCCGGCAGGCGGCTGCCCACCGGATAGCGCCCGCTGGCCAGTTCATCGAGCAGCGAGCGGGCGAGATCCTGATAGAGCCGGTCGTGTGATTTGCCAGTTGTCATGGAAACTTTCTGGTATTACCAATTCAAGAAACTTGACAGACCGAAACCGGTCCGTCAATCGGTATTACCACAATCCGCCTGTCCTTAGCGAGTGTCCCCCATGAAAATCACCGCCGCCCGCGTCATCGTCACCTGCCCGGGCCGCAACTTCGTGACGCTGAAGATCGAGACCGACCAGGGCGTCTACGGCATCGGCGATGGCACCCTCAACGGCCGCGAGCTTTCGGTCGTCGCCTATCTGGAAGAACACGTCATCCCCTGCCTCATCGGCATGGACCCGCGCCGCATCGAGGACATCTGGCAGTATCTCTATCGCGGGGCCTACTGGCGCCGGGGACCTGTCACCATGCGCGCGATCGCCGCGGTCGACATGGCGCTGTGGGACATCAAGGGCAAGATGGCCGGCATGCCGGTCTACCAGTTGCTGGGCGGCCGCAGCCGCGACGGGATCATGGTCTATGGCCATGCCAACGGCGCGGACATTGCCGAGACGGTGGAAGCGGTCGGCCACTACATCGACATGGGCTACAAGGCGATCCGCGCCCAGACCGGCGTGCCCGGCATCAAGGATGCCTATGGCGTGGGCCGCGGCAAGCTCTACTACGAACCGGCCGATGCTGCCCTGCCCTCGGTCACGGGGTGGGACACGCGCAAGGCGCTGAACTATGTGCCGAAGATGTTCGAGGAGCTGCGCAAGACCTACGGCTTCGACCATCACCTGCTGCATGACGGCCACCACCGCTACACCCCGCAGGAAGCGGCCAACCTTGGCAAGATGCTCGAGCCCTACCAGCTGTTCTGGCTGGAGGACTGCACCCCGGCCGAGAACCAGGAAGCCTTCAGGCTGGTGCGCCAGCACACCGTCACCCCGCTGGCCGTGGGCGAGATCTTCAACACCATCTGGGATGCCAAGGATCTCATCCAGAACCAGCTGATCGACTACATCCGCGCAACCGTCGTCGGTGCCGGCGGCCTCACCCACCTGCGCCGCATCGCCGATCTGGCCAGCCTCTACCAGATCCGCACCGGCTGCCACGGCGCCACCGACCTCTCGCCCGTCACCATGGGCTGCGCCCTCCACTTCGATACCTGGGTCCCCAACTTCGGCATCCAGGAATACATGCGCCACACCCCCGAAACCGACGAAGTCTTCCCCCACGACTACCACTTCGAAAAGGGCGAACTCTTCATCGGCGATACCCCCGGACACGGCGTCGACATCGACGAGAAACTCGCCGCCAAATACCCATACAAACCAGCATACCTCCCCGTCGCACGGCTCGAGGACGGAACAATGTGGAACTGGTAGGACCAGGCGCGGGGAGAGGATCGCAAGGCATGAACTGGAAATCGGCGCGGCTGCGCATCCTGGTGCTGGTGATGGTGGGCACCATCCTCAACTACATCGCGCGCAATTCACTGGGTGCGCTGGCGCCGCAGCTCAAGCTCGATCTGCAGATCACCACAGAGCAGTATTCCTACATCGTCGGCGCCTTCCAGTTGGCCTACACGATCATGCAGCCGATCGGCGGCATGCTGATCGACCGGATCGGCCTGACCGCAGGCTTTGCCCTTTTCGCGGTGGCGTGGAGCGTCGCCAACATGGCGCATGGCTTTGCGCGGGGCTGGCTCTCGCTCGCGGCATTTCGTGGCCTGCTCGGCATGGCGGAAGCCGCGGTGATCCCCGCGGGCATGAAGACCATCGGCGAGTGGTTCCCTGACCGAGAGCGATCTGTGGCAACGGGTTGGTTCAACGCCGGCACGGCGCTGGGCGCTGTGATCGCGCCGGTGATGGCCGCGCTGCTGGCCAAGCACTATGGCTGGCAAGCCGCCTTCGTCGTCACCGGAGGCATCGGGCTGATCTTCGCCGTGGCGTGGTATCGCTGGTATCGCTCGCCGCAGGATGCGACTTATGTCAGTGCCGAGGAACTGGCCGAGATTCAGGAGGGCCAGCGCCCTGTCCCGGTATCCGCAACCACGATCCGTTCCATCGTCGGCTCGTGGCGCTACTGGGCCATCGCCGTCCCGCGCTTCCTTGCCGAACCCGCATGGCAGACGTTCAGCTTCTGGGTGCCGCTCTATTTCGCCAAGGAGCGCGGCTGGGATCTTACCCAGATTGCCCTTTTCGCGTGGGTTCCGTTCCTTGCGGCTGACGCTGGCGGCATCCTTGGCGGCTATCTCGCGCCTTGGCTGCAGCGCTGGAAGGGTTTGTCGCTCGAAGGATCGCGCATTGCCGGCATCTGGATCGGTGCCGTGCTGATGATCGCACCGGGTTGCGTCGGACTTGTCGCCAGTCCCTATGCGGCAATCGGGTTGCTCGCCATCGGCGGTTTTGCCCATCAGGTGATCTCGGTGCTGATCAATACCCTGTCCGCCGACGTCTTCCCCAAGTCCGACATCGCCAAGGCCAACGGCCTCGTCGGCATGGCGGGATGGACCGGCGGGCTGCTGTTCTCGCTCGCCATCGGCCAGTTCGCGGACAAGATCGGCTTTGCGCCACTGTTCGCCTGCCTTGGCCTGTTCGACCTGATCGGCGCGATCTGGCTCCTCGCCCTGCGCCGCCGCCTTGCCTTCGCGAAAGCCTGAGTTGATGAACGACCTTTCCCCTCCCCGCCGCGCCCGCCTCTCCGCACCGCCACGTTTCTCCGTATCCGAAACCAGCGGGCCGCGCGTTACGCTCGGCTCCGATACCGCCGCTGTGGCCCACGTCTTCGTTCTCGAAGACGACGTGATGCGGGTGCTCTTGCTGGCAAATGGCGAAGTCACGTCCCCACCCAGCTGGACCATAGCGCCGGGCGCCGAAGACATTGCCGAACCGGGCCGCGACCGCATGGACACGAGCGGATTTTCCGCCCCGGCCTTTACGCTGGAGGACACAGGCGGCCAGATCGTCATCGCTACGTCACGCCTGAAGCTTACCATCAGAACCGATGGTCTGCTCTGCACCTGGCATCAGGCCACGGTGGATGGCTGGCAGCTCATTTCCGAAGACCGCCCTACCCAGGCCTACAACTTCGGCTGGTGGGACGAGGCAACCTACCACTACGTGAAGCGCCGCCCGGGCGAGCGCTATTACGGGCTCGGCGAGCGCAGCGGCGACATGGATCGCGCCGGACGCCGCCTGCGCCTGACCAATGTCGATTGCATGGGTTACGACGCGCAGAGCGACGATCCGCTCTACAAGTCCATCCCGTGGGTGCTGGTGGTCGACGGCGGGGGCGCGGCACATGGCGTGTTCTACGATACCCTGGCCGATCCGGTGTTCGATTTCGGGCACGAACATTCCAACTACCACCCGCACTATCGCTATATGCGCGCGGAGAGCGGCGATCTTGACTACTACATCATCGCCGGGCCGGATGCGGCCGCCGTGGCTCAGCGCTTCACTTGGCTGACCGGCCGCCCCGCCTTTATGCCGCGCTGGTCAGTCGGCTATTCGGGCTCGACCATGCTCTATACCGATGCCCCCAACGCGCAGGAGCAGATGGGCGAGTTTCTGGCAGGCCTCGAAAAGCACGGCGTCCCCTGCACCTCGTTCCACCTGTCATCGGGCTACACCTCGATCGGCGACAAGCGCTACGTGTTCAACTGGAACCGCGACAAGTTCCCGGACATCGAGGGCTTCGTCAAAAGCTACGCCGATGCGGGCGTCGAGCTGGTTCCCAACATCAAGCCAGCGCTGCTGCTGTCCCATCCCCGCTATGCCGAACTGGCGTCGAAAGGATGGTTCGTCAGCGACGCGAACGGCCAGCCGGTGGAGTGCCTGTTCTGGGATGAACTGGGCAGCTATCTCGATTTCACCAATCCGCAAGCTGCGGCATGGTGGCGCGAGCAGGTGACCGAACAGCTGCTCAGCTTCGGCATGCGCGCCACGTGGAACGACAACAACGAATACGAGATCTGGGACAAGAGCGCGCGCTTTGCCGGATTCGGGTCTCCCCGGCCCGCCGCTGCGGAGCGCCCGACCCAGACGCTGCTGATGATGCGCGCTTCCCGCGCCGCGCAGATCGCCTATCGCCCCAACGAGCGTCCCTATCTCGTCACCCGCAGCGGCATGGCCGGGATGCAGCGTTATGCGCAGACCTGGTCCGGCGACAACTTCACCGCATGGAAGACCCTGCGCTACAACCAGAAGATGGGGCTGGGCCTCGCCCTGTCCGGGGTCTCCAACACGGGGCACGACATCGGCGGCTTTGCCGGCCCCTCACCCGAGCCGGAACTGCTGCTGCGCTGGGTACAGGCGGGCATCCTCATGCCACGCTTCTCGATCCACAGCTGGAACAGCGATGGCACGGTAAACGAGCCGTGGATGTATCCGGAAACCACCCCGGCGATTGTCGGCATGATGAACCTGCGCCGGGCGCTGGTGCCACTCCTGCACGATCTGCTGTGGCGGCATCACGCTCAGTACGATGTCGTGACGCGGCCGCTGTGGCTGGACTTTCCGGAAGACCCGCAGGCGTGGACCGACGCCGACGCCTATATGCTCGGGCCGAACCTGCTGGTCGCCCCGGCGCTCGACAAGGGCGTCGGCTCGGTTCAGGCCTACCTCCCCGGCCCCACCCGCTGGATCGACCTGCGCGACGACCGTCTTCTTGAAGGCGGCAAGGTGCATGACCTGCCCGCTCCGGCAGAAGGACTTCCGCCTGTCCTCGCGCGTGAAGGCTCGGCCCACCTCGTTGACATCGCTCCGGGCGGCTTTGCCCCGCCAGCGCCGCAGCCTGCCGTGCTGCTGATGCTCGCACCGGGCGACAGCCGCCTCGAGTGGACCGGCTATGACGAAGCTGGCGATGCGTGGCCGGATCCGGCGCAGCCGCCGATGTGGCAGACGACCATCCGCACCTCTGCGACCACCATCGACATTCAGGCAGCATGGCGCGGCCCCGGTTCCGAGCCCTCGCCGGTCCTGTCCTTTGCCGTGCCCGAGCGCGAGCAGCGCACTATCTCCGTGAACGGCAACGCGTTGCCGGTGCGTTCAGCGCAAGTCCTGGGGCTCACTCGCAAGGTCGTCGACTGGCAAGTCTGACCCCGACAAAAAACCGGCCCGAATGCGCTGTGCACTCGGGCCGGTAGTTGGAACTGCCATTGGCAGTGGTGGATCGGATAAGTCGGCGTCAGCGGCTGACGATACCGTTGGCCTTCAGCCAAAGGGCATACTGGTCGAACCAGGCATCGCTTGTCGTGCCGTTGGGCTGCGAGGCAAAGCCGTGGCCGCCCGCGCTGTAGAGGTGGAACTCCACCTTCGCGCCGGACTGGCGCCAGGCATGGAACAGCCCGAAATCCTGTTTGATGAAGAAGCGGTCGTCAGCGGCAATGGCGGCGAACAGCGGCGGGGCGTTGGCGGGAACCTCCGACTTCTCGGTCGGCCCATAGATCATGCCGACAAAGTCCGGCCGCGCGTCTGCGGCATTGGCCTGCGTCGTTGCCAGGGTCGTCATCGCCCCTGCCGAAAAGCCGAGGATGCCCACCTTGGCGGCATTGACGTGCCAGCGCGCCGCATTCTTCCGCACCAGCCTGATCGCCGCCTGCGTATCGGCCACGGCATAGTCGCGGTTCGTCAGGTCAACCGGCGCGCCCTTCTGGAACAGGTTTCCGAGCGCTTCCTTGAACCCGTCGATGCTGTCAGGCACCGGCTGCGTGCGGTACTTCACGATGAACACGCGGACGCCCAAGCTGTCGAGCCGGCGAGCCACATCAAAGCCTTCGTTGTCCATGGCTAGGAACTGGAAGCCCCCGCCCGGCACCAGAAGCACTGCCGGAGCTTCGGCATCGGCCGGCAGGCTGCTCGGCCAGACGATCAGCTGCGGCTTGCTCACATTGTATACCAGCCGCTGGTCGGGCGTCTGCTGGGCCCAGGCCTCATGCGCCGGGTTGGCGCGCGGGAGGGTCACCGGCAGATCGACGCTGGCCATTGCAGGAGGCGTTGCCACGGGCAGCACCCCTTTGACCCAGTCCCCCGGTGCGGCGAGCGCCGGGACGGCAACGAGGCTGAGTATCAGGGCAGAAAGACGCTTCACTTGCTGGGCTCTCCGGCTTTGCGCGCGAAGTATTCCGCAAGCACGCTGAACGCCTGCTTGCGCTGACCCGTCTCGGAAATCAGGCCCTTGCGGTTCCAGCCCATCTGGAAATCCGGGTTCTGCCTGCGCGGCGAGCGAAAGTCCTTCAGGATCCATGGTGAAATTCCGCGCAAGGTCGGCACGCGGTCGGCCATTTCCAGTGTCTTGCGATAGAACTCGGCCTGAAATTCTTCCGAGAACTTCTGCATGCCGTCCGGGCTGTGGAACCCGGCCTTGGCGTCGGCACCGAACTCCGAAAAGATCAGCGGCTTGTCGGCCGGCAGTTTCCACACGCTCCTGGGCAGATCGGCCAGACGGTCGGGCGTGTACCAGCCGTTGTAGGTGTTGATCGACACGATATCGAGATCGTCCGCCAGCGGATCGGCCATCGTCATGGTCGGCACCGCAGCGGCCTTGTCGCGCTCGACCAGCAGGGCCGCGCTGACAAGGCGGCTGGGATCGAGGCGCCGCACGTCACCGATCAGCGTGCGAAGGAAGGCGTTGCGCGCATCGCTTACCGGCGTTTCATTGGCAACGCTCCAGATCACCACAGAGGCACGGTTGCGATCGCGCAGGATGTTCTCGGCCAGCATGTTGCGCGCCGTCGCCAGCGTGGACGGGTTGGACCATGCCACCATCCAGTAAACCGGCACCTCGCTCCACACCAGCAGCCCCATCTCGTCGGCGGTGCGGGTCATCACTTCGGAATGGGGATAGTGCGAAAGGCGCACGAAATTGCCGTGGAGGCCGTTCTTGATCTCGCCCAGCAGCGCCCGCGCATTGTCGGGCGTGATCACGCGGGCGGGGTTCGCCGCGATCTCTTCCTCGTGCATCGAGATGCCGCGCAGGAACACCGGCTTGCCATTGAGCAGGATGTCCGCACCCTTGCGCTCGATCGTGCGGAAACCGACCCGGTCGCGCCATGTGTCATCGCCCGCTGCCAGCGTAACGTCGTAAAGCTTCGGGTTCTCGGGCGTCCAGCGCATCAAGGCGCGCGGCGCAGCCGCCGTGGCGCGCCAGTTGCCCTGCGCGTCGGTTCGACCTTTCAGGTCAAACGGCAGCCCGGCGACCTTCAGCTGCACCGGCTGGTTCGCCGCCGCCGGTCCATCGAGATGCGCATCGACGGCGATCTTGCCCTCGCGCGTCAGCCGCACCCAGGCGCTGTCGACGTAAGTGTCGCTGGTGTGGACGAGCTTCACGTCGCGCGTGACGCCGCCATAGTTTTCCCAGTCGGTGACCGGCGGCGGCACGGTAGCGGCAGTGGCCGCAGAATCGACCCCGATGGTGATCTGGTTGTCGCCATCACGCAGCAGCCGGGTCACATCGAAGGCAAAGGGGGTGAAGCCGCCCTCGTGCCGACCGACCGGCTGACCGTTGACGAAGACGACCGTGGCATAGTTCGAAGCGCCAAAACGCAGGAAATAACGGCCCTTGCGCCCCGCCGGACTGTCGAAATGACGGCGATACCATACGAGGCCCTGATAATGCCGCATTTCCGGCGAGGCAGCGAGCCACGACCCCGGCAGCTTGACCTTGCGGTCATGGTCAAGATCGAACTCGAACAGCTCACGGTTGTCCTGCGCCAGCGTCTTGCGCACATCGATGTCGAGCCAGCGCTGCTCGGTCCGGTTGGGCGCTTCGCCATGGAAGCCGGCAATTCCCGATCGGTAGGGATCGATCGACCAGTTCCATTCGCCCGATAGGTCCACGCCATCGCGCATGTCGGCCGCTACGAGCAATGGCGCGGTATCGACAGTGGCAAGCGGCAGCGTCGTGAAGACGGACTCCGCGGCAAGAGCCTGCGTCGCGAATGCAAATGCGCCCGCCAGAAGCGGGCCGAGAAATGCTTGATCGAACCGTGCCACGCGCATGCTCTCTCCTGCCGTACTTATCGGGCGCTTATCCGCCACCGGGCCTGCTCTTGCAGTGCTTGGCCGGTCGCAGTCCTTAAAGAAAAATGGCCGGGCGCTTATCGCGCCCGGCCATCCGTGATCAGAAGTTCAGGCTGGCCCGAACCCCGCCATAGCGGCGGAAATCACGAGGGAGAATTGCTGCGGTAGCGATATTGCTGCCGCCGCCCCACACGCCCGAGTTATTGATCAGCGAGGGGTAGTACTGCACGTCGAACAGGTTGTTGACGAATGCCGCCACTTCCCACTTGCGGCTTTCATCGCGCGCGCCGACCGAAAGGTTCACGATCGTGAACTCCTTCTGGAAGGTCTGCGGATCGCGCGCCACGTAGAACACGCTACCGGTGTACTGGACGTTTGCCTGGATCAACCCGCGGATGTTTTCCGTTAGCGAAGGCGTCACTTCGCCGGTCACGTTGAACTTCAGCCTCGGCGCCTGGACGGCGCGCTCGCCGGTCAGGTTCTGGAAGGCCGGAGACTTCGTGCGATCGCAACCCTGTGCCGCCGACTGGTTCGGGAAGCATGGCGACGACGGGAAGCTGATGTACTTGGCATCGAGCACCGCGATCGAGGTGTTCAGGTTGAACAGGTCGCTCGGACGGAAGCCCGCATCGATTTCCACGCCCTTCGTGCCCAGCTTGCCGACGTTGGTCAGGCGGAAGTTGGTGGTCAGGTCAGGCAGCACTTCCACAGCCTGCGCCTGCAGGTTCTTGTAGGTCGTGTCGAAGTAGGTGACGTTGAAGGTAAGCTTGCGATCGAAGAGCTGGGTGCGCAGACCGAATTCGATGTCGCGCGATGTTTCAGGCTTGATCGGACCGGCATTGGCCCGGTTTGCATTGAAGCCGGTGGTCAGGTCGTAGGTCTGGCCCTTGTAGCCGGTCGAGTAGGTCGCAAATGCGCTGATCGTCGGCGTGAACTCATAGCGCAGGCTGGCACGATAGGTTGCAGCCGTGTCAGAGGCGTTGCCGGCGAACTGTGCGTTGCCGTTCTGGATATCCTTGAAGGTATAGCCAATGCGCTCGTTCTGGATGCGCGCGCCGCCGGTGAAGGTTGCATTGGGCATGAACTGCCAGTCAGCCTGCACGAAGGCAGCGATCTGGCTGGACTTCGAGGTGGCGAACCAGTTGGCCAGCGAGAACGCCGGGCCGCGATAGAACGGGCGCTCGAAGTCCACGTTCGCGTAGTAGGCGCCCACGGTGTAGCGGAACGGCTTCGAACCGTCCGAGAGCAGGCGCACTTCCTGGGTAAACAGGTTCGAGCGGAAGGTGCCGGTCTGGATGTTGTTTTCCGAGGCGAGGCTCGACGAGGTTTCATCCGAGTCGAAGTAATCGTTCAGCTCGAAGCTGTCGTACGAGGTGATCGAAACCAGCGTGTGATCGCCCAGCGTGAATTCGCCACGCAGGTTGCCGCCGCCACCTTCGTAGTTGGTACGGGCGTTGTAGTTGTTGCTGATGTTGGTGTTTTCCGGCCCCGGCTTGACGCCTGGCATGACGACTGTCGCCAGCTGGCCGGTGCCACGGAAGCGCAGGCCTTCGGTCATGCGGATATAGGGGCGGCCCACCGTGGTATTGCCGCTCATGTAGTTGAGCGACAGCGTCACGCTGGCATCGGAAGAAGGCTCCCAGCGCAGCTTGGTGCGAACGCTGCCGGATTCGCGGCCGTTGACCTTCTTACCGTTGAACAGGTTGCGGACGTTGCCATCCCACTTGGAATAGGCACCTGAAACCACGAAGCCGAGCGTGTCGCTGATCGGACCCGAAACGCTGAAGTTGGCGCCATATTCGCTGTCGGTGGTGGCCGTGGCGTTGGCGCGGATCTTCAGCTCGTCAGTGGGGTTGCGCGTGATCAGGTTGATCAGGCCGGCCGAAGCCGCCTTGCCGTAAAGTGTCGACTGCGGGCCACGCAGCACTTCGATGCGCTCGATATCGGGCAGGTCGCTGAACGCGCGAGCCTGGAAGGCCAGCGGCACTTCGTCGACCAGCACGGCAACGCTCGGCTCCACGCCGATGCCGAAAGCGAACGTGCCGACGCCGCGCAGCGAGACGTTGGCGTTGACCGGATGCTCGGCAGGGCGAATGGTCAGCGAGGGCGAGATCTTGCCGAGGTCGCCAAAGTCACGCACGCCGGCAGCAGCCAGCTGCGTCGGACCGACAACGGACACGGCCAGCGGGACGTTCTGCACGTTTTCAGCGCGCTTCTGCGCAGTCACGATGATTTCGCCGGTGTCGGCAGGAGCGGCGTCTTCCGCTGCAGTCTGCGCCGATGCGGCCTGCGCGCCAAAGGCGATCGCCATGGCCATGACGCTGACACCAAGTGAATTACGGATGCACTTCATGAAACCCCTCCTCATGCGCGGACTGTTATCCGCCTCGAACGCAGGTCTATTACCAAATGGCCTAGCCAGATGCAAGACTGGTTTTACAGGTAAGCCCGTATATTGGTCAGATGTTTCATTCAAAGTGGTATTCAATCGAGTTTTGTTGCCCGATTCCGCCCAGAAGCCGGCGCTGCAAACGCGAAACAGAGCAGCAATGGCAGGTTTGGTCAGGCCAGATTCCGGGATCCGCCACATCTCAAGTCAGCGTGGCACGGCGGATAGCAGCCCGCCATTCGCTCCTCAGACGCTCTCGCTGATTGCTTTCCATCGCCGGTTCGAATCTCGATAGACCCTCGACAGCCGCGGCCCCATCCAGCACGTCCGGCCAGCCACCACACCGATGCCCGGCCAGCATCGCTGCTCCCAGAGCCGTCGTCTCGAGATTGGCAGGACGCTCGACAACAATGTCGAGGATGTCCGCCAGGAACTGGCAGAACCAGTCGTTTGCCGCCATCCCGCCATCGACGCGCAACGATGCCAGCGCCCCGGCCCCATCCTGTTCCATCGCGGCAACCAGATCGGCTGTCTGGAAGGCCACCGACTCGAGGGCCGCGCGGGCGATGTGCGCGGCGCTCGAATCAAAGGTCAGGCCGGCGAGCATGCCCCGGGCTTCAGTGCACCAGTGCGGCGCGCCCAGGCCGACGAAAGCTGGCACCATGTATACGCCACCGTTGTCTGGCAGTCGCGCCGCCATCTCCTGCGTCTGCTTCGCCTCGACGATGATGCCCAGCCCGTCGCGAAGCCACTTGATCGCTGCGCCCGCCACGAAAAGCGAGCCTTCCACCGCATAGTGCGTTTCGCCATCGATCCGATACGCGATCGTGCTGAGCAGGCGGCTGCGCGAACGCGCCACGGTCGTGCCGGTATTCAGCAGCATGAAGCCGCCGGTGCCATATGTGATCTTGGCCTGACCCTGCGCAAAGCAGGACTGACCGACCAGGGCTGCCTGCTGATCTCCGGCAATGCCGCAGATGGGGATGCTGCCCCCAAGCAGGCTCGTCATGCCGAAGTCGGCGGCACTGGCGCAGACTTCGGGCAGCAGCGCGGCAGGCACCCGGAACAGTTCAAGCAGTTCGGGACACCAGCGCTGCTCCACGATATCGAACAGCAGCGTCCGGCTGGCATTGGTCACATCGGTCTTGTGGCTGCGCCCTTCGGTCAGCCGCCACAGCAGGAATGTGTCGATGGTGCCGACGGCCAGCTCTCCCTTCTCGGCACGCTCGCGCGCTCCGGGGATAGTATCGAGCAGCCAGGCAATCTTCGTCGCCGAGAAATACGGGTCGAGCAGCAGGCCGGTCTTTTCGTGAACGAACGCCTGATGGCCCTGCGCCTGCAATGCGGCACAAGTATCCGCGGTGCGCCGATCCTGCCAGACGATCACGTTGTGCAGCGCTTCGCCCGTCGCCCGGTCCCAGAGGACAACGCTTTCGCGCTGGTTGGTAATGCCGATCGCGGCAATATCGTCGGCGCTTGCACCGGCCTTGGCCAGGGCCTCGCGCGAGGTCTGCAGGGTATCGCGCCAGATCTCCTCCGGATCATGCTCGACCCAGCCATCGGCCGGATAGTGCTGTGCAAATTCGCGCTGCGCACTCGCCGCCACGCGCCGCGAGGCATCGAACACCAGGGCGCGTGTCGAGGTCGTGCCCTGGTCTATCGCCAGTACGAGATCACCCATTCCCATTTCCCCCAAGACCCTTGTCAGGCGTTCGCCTTGAACCAATACGCCAGCTTCTCGGCCACGTCTGCCGCAGCGGTGAGGCCGAGCTTGCTGCGCCGCCACAGCACGTCCTCCGCGCTGCGCGCCCACTCGTGGGTCTGCAGATAGCGCACCTCGGCTTCGGTCAGGCCTCCGCCGAAATCGGTGCCAAGGTCCTGCCAACCTTGCGCATCCCCGAGGATCATGGCGAGCCTCGTGCCATAGGCGTGCGCCATGCGCTTCATGGTTGCGGCTGGAACGAAGGGCCACCGCTCGCGGGCCTGTTTCAGAAACCCATCGAAACCGGCCGCGCCAAGCTCACCGCCCGGGAGCGGCGAAAGGTCCGTCCAGGCATCTCCCGATCCGGCCAGCCACGGCTTCAGATCATCGAGCGCATGTTCGGCAAGACGCCGATAGGTCGTCAGCTTGCCGCCGAAGACGCTCAACACCTGCGGTCCCTCCGAGCGTCCCAGCTTCAGCACGTAATCGCGGGTGACGGCCTTGGCATCCTCCTGCCCGTCGTCGAACAGCGGACGCACGCCCGAATAGGTCCAGACTACATCGGCAGGCGCAATCTGCCGCTCGAAGTACCTGTTCGAGGCCGCACACAGATATTCGACCTCTTCCGCACTGATTTTCGGCCGCGCCCGCTCGTCCTCGCCTACGGCAACGTCGGTCGTCCCGACGAGCGTGAACTGACCTTCATAGGGAATGGTGAAGACAATCCGGCCGTCGTCCTGCTGCAGGATGAAGGCATGGTCGCCCGGATAGATCTGCGGCACCACGATATGGCTGCCCTTGACCAGCTTGATCGCCCCATCGCGTTTCGCACCCGCGACCGAGCCCAGCATGCTCGCCACCCATGGGCCGGCAGCATTGACGATCGTGCGGGCGCGCACCGTGCAGGGCGCCGCGATGGCTGGTTGCGGCGCATCGGCGTTGGGTTCAAGGGCCACCGTCCAGGCATCGCCCTGCTGCTCCGCCCCCGTGACTGCGGCCCCGGTCAGGATCGTCGCTCCGCGCTGCGCCGCGTCTATGGCATTGAGCACGACGAGGCGCGCATCATCGACCCATGCGTCGGAATAGACGAAGCCCCTGGACAGCCCCGGCTTCAGCCCCTTGCCCCATTGCGGTTCGCGCAGGTTCACCCCATGCGACTTGGGCAGGCTGTGCCGCCCGGCGATGTGGTCATAAAGGAACAGCCCGATCCGGATCATCCACCCCGGCCGCCCACCCTTGGGTTGCGGCAGCACGAAGCGCAGCGGCCAGCTGATGTGCGGAGCAATCCTGATCAGCCGCTCCCGCTCCTGCAGCGATTCCCGTACGAGCCGGAACTCGTAGTACTCAAGGTAGCGCAAGCCGCCGTGAATCAGCTTGGTGCTCGCCGATGATGTGTGCGCGGCAAGATCGTCGCGCTCGACCAGCAGAACGCGAAGACCGCGTCCCGAGGCATCGCGGGCAATGCCCACTCCATTAATGCCGCCGCCGATGACCAGCAGGTCATAGACCAGATCCGGATCAAGCTCCGGGTACGGTGCCGTCATTCCAAGGTCTCGCATTTCATCCGTTCAAAGCTGCGCAGTCTGCGCGCGCCTTTCCACCGTCACGCCGTGGCTTTGGCGTAGCGATCGCGTTTGGCTTGTGTTGCTCTTCGTGCTTCGGCGAGGAGTCGTTCTTCGGTGGCGAAGAGGAGGCCGTCGAGCACGGCGGAGAGGTGGGTGCGCATGGCGGTGCGGGCGGCGTTGGGGTCACGCGCGCGCAGGGCCTCGAGGATCGCGGTATGCTCCTCGACCACCGGCTTGATGTTGGCGTGGCGGGCCTTCTCGTGCAGGAGCGCGGCCTCGGGCGATGTGCCGCGCAGGTCCCACAGCTGCGCCACGGTGTTGTAGACCGCCACGTTGCGCGTGGCCTTGGCAATGGCGAGGTGGAACGCGCGGTCGGCGGTCTCGGTGCCGTTGGGGCTCCGGTTCTCCTCGGCGATCTGCTGGACCAGCACCTCGATCTCGGCAAGGTCCTCGTCGGTCATCTGCGTGGCGGCCAGTGCCGCTGCCTCGCCCTCGAACAGCAGCCGCGCCTCGGTCAGTTCGAACGCGGTCACGTTGAAGCCGGGACGGTCGTTCTCGCCGGGCAGCCGCTTGACATAGGCGCCCGAGCCGACCCGCACCTCGACCAGCCCCTGCACTTCGAGCGCGATGATCGCCTCGCGCACCGTCGGCCGGCTCACCTCGTAGCGCAGCGCAAGGTCGCGCTCGGCCGGCAGGCGGCTGCCCACCGGATAGCGCCCGCTGGCCAGTTCATCGAGCAGCGAGCGGGCGAGATCCTGATAGAGCCGGTCGTGTGATTTGCCAGTTGTCATGGAAACTTTCTGGTATTACCAATTCAAGAAACTTGACAGACCGAAACCGGTCCGTCAATCGGTATTACCACAATCCGCCTGTCCTTAGCGAGTGTCCCCCATGAAAATCACCGCCGCCCGCGTCATCGTCACCTGCCCGGGCCGCAACTTCGTGACGCTGAAGATCGAGACCGACCAGGGCGTCTACGGCATCGGCGATGGCACCCTCAACGGCCGCGAGCTTTCGGTCGTCGCCTATCTGGAAGAACACGTCATCCCCTGCCTCATCGGCATGGACCCGCGCCGCATCGAGGACATCTGGCAGTATCTCTATCGCGGGGCCTACTGGCGCCGGGGACCTGTCACCATGCGCGCGATCGCCGCGGTCGACATGGCGCTGTGGGACATCAAGGGCAAGATGGCCGGCATGCCGGTCTACCAGTTGCTGGGCGGCCGCAGCCGCGACGGGATCATGGTCTATGGCCATGCCAACGGCGCGGACATTGCCGAGACGGTGGAAGCGGTCGGCCACTACATCGACATGGGCTACAAGGCGATCCGCGCCCAGACCGGCGTGCCCGGCATCAAGGATGCCTATGGCGTGGGCCGCGGCAAGCTCTACTACGAACCGGCCGATGCTGCCCTGCCCTCGGTCACGGGGTGGGACACGCGCAAGGCGCTGAACTATGTGCCGAAGATGTTCGAGGAGCTGCGCAAGACCTACGGCTTCGACCATCACCTGCTGCATGACGGCCACCACCGCTACACCCCGCAGGAAGCGGCCAACCTTGGCAAGATGCTCGAGCCCTACCAGCTGTTCTGGCTGGAGGACTGCACCCCGGCCGAGAACCAGGAAGCCTTCAGGCTGGTGCGCCAGCACACCGTCACCCCGCTGGCCGTGGGCGAGATCTTCAACACCATCTGGGATGCCAAGGATCTCATCCAGAACCAGCTGATCGACTACATCCGCGCAACCGTCGTCGGTGCCGGCGGCCTCACCCACCTGCGCCGCATCGCCGATCTGGCCAGCCTCTACCAGATCCGCACCGGCTGCCACGGCGCCACCGACCTCTCGCCCGTCACCATGGGCTGCGCCCTCCACTTCGATACCTGGGTCCCCAACTTCGGCATCCAGGAATACATGCGCCACACCCCCGAAACCGACGAAGTCTTCCCCCACGACTACCACTTCGAAAAGGGCGAACTCTTCATCGGCGATACCCCAGGCCACGGCGTCGACATCGACGAAAATCTCGCCGCCAAATACCCCTACAAACCAGCATACCTCCCCGTCGCACGGCTCGAAGACGGAACAATGTGGAACTGGTAGGACAACAACGACAACAGTGAGGATATCATGAAGAAGGCATTTCTTGCGGCGACCGCCATGGTTGCCCTGACCGGCGCAACGTCCGTTCCCGCCCCCTCGCTCCAGCTTGCCAGGCTCGCGAAGGTCGGTACCGTCAGCGATCGCTATCAGTCCTACAACATCGAGATGGTCGAAGTGACCGGCGGCCGCTTCTGGGCGCCCTATGGCGGCCCGGCGGACGAACGCTATCGCCAGCGCCCGCCGATCGACCTGACCGATCCCAAGCTCGTCGCGCTGGCCAAGGCACTCGGCCCCAGCCTCGTGCGGGTCAGCGGCACCTGGGCCAATAACACCTACCTTGAAGCCGAAGGCGAACATCTCTCCGCCCCGCCCGCAGGCTTCGTACAGGTACTCACCCGCGATCAGTGGAAGAACGTGGTCGCCTTCTCCAAGGCCGTCGATGCCCCCATCGTCACCAGCTTTGCCGTCAGCAACGGTACGCGCGATGCCAATGGCGTGTGGACGCCAGCGCAAGCGCAGCGCCTGGTTGATCTTACCCGCGAGGCGGGCGGCTCGCTCTACGCCGCCGAGTTCTTCAACGAAGCCAACATGCCCAGCGCCGCGCCGCAGATGCCCAAGGGCTACACCGCTGCCAACTACGGCGCCGAATTCCGCCTGTTCCGCGATTGGGCGCGCAAGGCCGTGCCCGAGATGAAGATTCTGGGCGCCGGCGGTGTTGGTGAGGCTGGTCTGCTCAAGGACGTGCCCGTGCCCGCGGAAATGGGCACCCACGTCAGCAGCGAAGACATGATGCAGGCCAACCCGAACAGCGTGGACGGGGTCTCCTACCACTTCTACGGCAGCGTCTCGCAGCGCTGCGCGGGCCTTGGCATCGGCACTGCACAAAAGGCCGACGCGCTCACCGCCAAGTGGCTCGACATGACCGTGCGCGACTACCGCTATTACGCCGCGCTGCGCGACCGGTTCGAGCCCGGCAAGCCGATGTGGAACACCGAAACCGCTCAGGCCGCCTGTGGTGGCAGCCCATGGGCCTCGACCTTCCTCGACACCTTCCGCTACCTCAACCAGAACGCCGCGCTGGCGCAGCAAGGGTTGCAGGTGGTCATGCACAATACGCTCGCCGCCAGCGACTATGCCCTGATCGACCGCGATACCCTGACGCCCCGTCCCAACTACTGGGCCGCTGTGCTATGGAAGCGCACGATGGGCAGCACCGTGCTCGCCTCGCCGGCATCGCCCTCGCCCGCATTGCGGCTCTATGCCCACTGCATGCCCGGCCAGCCCGGTGGCGTGACTGTCATGGCGCTCAATACTGGCGAGGCCGCGCAGCGCGTCAACCTCGGCGGCAAGGGCATGGGCTGGACGATGACCGGGCAGCCGCTCGACACCCGCGCGGTGCTGGTCAACGGCAAGGCCCCTGCCCTGTCTGCGGACTACAAGCTGACCGGCCTCGAAGGCACGGCGGTCAACGGCAAGGTCACCCTGCCCGGCCAGTCCATCGCCTTCTACGCCATGCCCGGCGCCGCCAACCCGGCCTGCCGCTGATGCGCGCAGTCCTTGTCGGCGAGGCGATGCTGGAGCTGTCGCAGGACGGCAGCCTCTGGCGCCTCGCCTATGGCGGCGATACGCTCAACACCGCGATCCACCTCGCCCGCAGCGGGGTGGAGACCGCCTATCTGACCGCGCTCGGCACCGATCCGTTCAGCGCGGATATCAAGGCGCAGTGGGCGGCCGAAGGTTTGGACACCAGCCTTGTCCTCGCTCACCCTGCGCGCAATCCCGGCCTCTACGCGATCACCTGCGACGATGCGGGCGAGCGCAGCTTCACCTATTGGCGCGGCGAAAGCGCGGCGCGCGCTCTGTTCGATTGCAACGGCATCGAGGCCGCCCTGGCCCATGCCGAAGCAGCTGACCTGCTTGCCTTCTCGCTGATATCGCTGGCCATCCTGCCCGAAAACGGCAGGGAGGCCCTGCTTGCCCTCGCCCGCAAGGTCCGCGCCAAGGGCGGCCTCATCGCCTTCGACGGCAACTACCGCCCGCGCCTCTGGCCCGACCGGCAAACTGCCCAAGCCGCGCGCAATACCGCCATCGCCGTCGCCAGCATCGGCCTGCCCACGCTCGAGGATGAAACCATGCTCTCGGGCGAGGCAGATGCCGCTACCGTCGCCGCCCACTGGCAAGGCCTTGGCTGCGGCGAAACCATCGTCAAGCTCGGCGCGCAAGGCTGCCGCCTACCCGATGGCCAGATCCTCGCTCCTGCCGAAGTCCTGAAGCCCGTTGATACCAGCGGCGCCGGCGACGCCTTCAACGCAGGCTACCTCGGTGCGCGCCTGCGTGGCGAAGAACCAGCACAGGCTGCGGTAGCGGGGCACGCGCTGGCAGGCTGGACCATCATGCGAAGAGGCGCGATCCCGCCGCGGGACTGCTAGGGCGCGTGGACGAATGTCATCATAGCTGGAAACGTCAGCTATCCGCCGGTCTTCGCTAAAAGCGGACTGTCGGGACACGACGCCATTGCGGACGTCTGGATTCAGGCTAACATTGCTTGATGAGCGACAGATCCGACCGACTTTTCAGCCGCGCTGAAGCAATTTTGGCCGGCAAGTCAAATGGCTTTGGAATGCCGATTTTGCAAATGCTTGCTCACAAGCGATACGGTCCTGCAATGCTTAGCCTTGCGGCTCGCAAGACGGATACGGGAAAGAGAGCAGACCTTGGGCGCTTCAGCGACGCGACCAGTCCAGCCGGTTTGATGTATCGCGCTTTCCAACGGGGCGAAGTCAACGCTGCCCAAAATCTCGCTCTCACACTCTTCTATGCAGGTGACCTTCCTGGATACCGTAAATGGCTGCAACGTGCTGCAAGGGGCGGCGACAAGGATGCTGCTAAAGAATTGAGCAGGTTCGAGGTGCGGCAACCTTACCCACTTGCGCGGCGTATGAAGCGGATTCGCCCATACCGGCGCGATGGCAGCTGACCACCCCTAAGCGGTCGTTGGGGCGACAAGGCGGGTGAGCCAATAGCTGCCGTTGGTTCAAGTCGGCGGCGAAGGGCAGCTTTCAGGCCTTTGCGACCAAATGTTGCCTGTCAGGACACGACCCCATTGCAGACAAAGGTTTAGCGTGAGAAGTGGTTGAATGCGTTGGCCATACCCTCGAATTCCTGAGCTTGGCCGCGATCTTCCGGGGGGCAGCGAGGGTGAGATAACCTTCACGGAACGCCTGCGAACACGGTTCCCTATCGGATCTGACGAAATTGCATGATTAAGGAGTTGAAGAGACAAGGCTTCATCGTCGATGAACGCCTATTCTATGACGGATGGCTAAGCGCTTCAGTCCGATGGGGCATAGTTATCCAAACACTTTGGTCTGTTCGTTGGCGATCAACCGAAGGGCAGATTGACGAAGTTTTTGGAGTATACGGAGCTGTTGCGCCTTGAAGTGCATGACCTCTTCCCACCCTTCCCGCCATTCAATGCTCCTGTTGACGACCTACAACAGCGGTCATCCCGCCTGTGCGGCATCCATGTGGGCCCCCTAAGGCCTCGCCCGCAACAGGCTCCACAGCACCACCGCCGCCAGCAGATCAAGCCCTGCCAGCGCCACGAACAGCGGGTTGTAACCGAACACGTCCGCGCTCTGGCCGATCAGCAGCGTGAACAGCATGCCGCCGACCCATGCCGAGGTCCCGGCCATGCCGCTGGCCGTGCCGACAGTGCGGCTGTCGAACACGTCGGCGCACAGCGTGATCAGCGCGCCGTTGAGTAGCTGGTGCGCAAACCCGCCGATGCAGAACAGGGCAATGGCCATCTCGGGCGAGGTGGCAAGCCCGATACAGGCAGGCCCGACCATGCAAAGCGCCCCCATCGTCATCGTGATCTTGCGCGATGACAGCATGGAAGAACCGCGCTTCATCAGCCACGGCGGCAGCAGCCCCGCAGCCAGACTGCCGAAGTCTGCCGCCAGGAACGGCAGCCAAGCCCACAGCGCGATGGATTTGAGATCCAGCTTCCACACCGCCACGAGGTAGAGCGGGATGAAGAAGTTGAAGGTCTGCCACGCCGGTTCGGCCAGGAAGCGCGGCACGGCAATCGCCCAGAACGAGCGGCTGCGCAGCACCTGCCCCTTGGTTGCCGGCTTGGTCGCATCGGGCTGGTTCATCGCCACGATGGCATCGCGCTCTGCCTGCGAAAGGCGCGGGTGGACGGCGGGATCGCGATAGCCGACCCACCACATTCCGGCCCAGACGAGGCTCAGCGCCCCGGTCACCAGAAACGCCGCCTGCCAGTTCCACGCCAGGATGCAGAACGCCACCAGCGGCGGGGCAATCATGTTGCCCACGCTCGTGCCCATCTGGAACAGGCTGGTGGCCAGCGGCTTTTCCTTCGCTGGAAACCACTGCGCCACGGTCTTCGTGCCAGCAGGGATCGCCGCCGCCTCGCTCGCGCCCAGCAGAGAGCGGAAGAAGGCAAGGCTCATCCAACCCGTGGCAAAGGCGTGCGCCATGTTGCTCAGCGCCCAGCCCACGGCGAAGAGGAAAAACCCCAGCCGCGTGCCGAGCGCATCCAGCACCGCGCCCGCAACCGTCTGCATCACCGTGTAGCTCGCCTGGAACGCGAGCACGACCCAGCTGTACTGCTCGGTCGTCATCGCAAACTCGGTCTTGAGCGTCGGCGCCGCTACCGACAGCGTCGAGCGCGCCAGGTAGTTCAATATCGTGCCGAGCGTGATCAGCGCGATGATCCACCAGCGCAGCGGAAGTTTCCTGAGCATAGCTTCTGTCCGTTGCCTTGAGGTCAGCGCAGCCGCTCGATCTCGATCATCGAGACCCGCGCATCGGTAGTGCCGCTGATGAAGTCGAGCGCGAGGCTGCCCTTTGCCTTGACCGTGAAGGTCCGCGCTTCAGCCACCGCCCCGCTCGCCGGAATGGCTGGCTGGAACTTGCGCAACAGCGTCTTATTGCCGCTCTTCACCTCGAACGTGCCCGGCTTCTGCGTGGGCGCGGTGGCGAACCACAACGTCACCTTGTAGCGCCCGTCAGCCACCGGCACGCGGTAGGAGAAGGTGCCGCTGCGATAAGTCGCCAGCGCGGCCCGGTCGGTCGTTCCGGCAATCGCGGTGGGCACCGCAGGCTTGCCAAAGTTGGCCGGCTTGTCGAGCGAACCCGCCTGCCCGCCCTCGAACCAGTTGTCCGAACCCAGCACGCGCCCTTCGCTCTTCGCCGCCAGCAACGTTCCGGCATCGATCACGAAGCGCCGCGCAGTCTCCGGCGCCAGCATCCAGCGTGCGCTGTCCTCGACCGTGCCGCCCGCGTGGACGCCCCGCGCCACCAGCGCATTGCTGCCCTCGTCCAGGCGAACGCCGCTCCACACGCAGGCCTTCTGCGGGCAATCGCTCTTCACCCCCACCGAGCGTCCATTGAGCAGCAGCTCGGTGCTCGCGGTGTTGCTGTAGACCTTCACGTCCGTCACCGGATAGGCGCGGTCGACATAGCGCTTCGAGGTGATGTGGACCATCGGCTCGGGGTTCCAGTTCGCCTTGTAGAACCAGAAGGCGTCCTTGCGGGTCTTGTGGTCGTAGGCGATCAGGCCCTTGGTATTGATGTCCTGCGCATCGCCCTCGGTCCGCACCGTCGTGGCAAAGTCGAACGAGTTCCACAGCCACGTGGCATAGAGCCAGGGCCGCGCGTCCAGCTGCGCCAGCGCGGTTTCGTGAATATGGCTCTCGTATTCCTCCGGCTGCGCCGCGCCGCGTGAATCGGCCGGCCCGCCCAGCACATTGTCGGTGTGCATGGTCAGCGCGCCGCCGGCGCCGTATTCGGTCACGGCCAGCGGCTGCTGCGGCCGCTTGGCGCGCAGTCCATCGAGATGCGGCCCGAGGTCGCCGGGCTTGCCGAAGTACCACCCGAAATAGCGGTTGGCCCCGCCAAGGTCCGCTGCCGCGGCCGTCGTGGGGATCTCGATATCATTGCCGAATGCCCGCGCCTCGCAGCACGTCGCCAGCGCCGTCGGTCGCGAAGGATCGAGCGCCTTGGCCGTCTTCTGCAACTCGTTCAGCAGCGGCATGGGATCGACCTCGCGCCCATCAGCCCCGCCAAACATGAAAGACGGGATCGAATTGCCGAAGTCCACCTCGTTGGCGATGCTCCAGATGGCCGAAGCGGCATGGTTCTGGTTCTGGCGCACCAATTCGGTCAGCTGCGATTTGGCATTGGCGACCAGCGCCGGATCGGGCACCTTGCTGCCGCCCAGCGTCCACACCGAAACCAGCGGGATTTCGTCCCACACCACCATTCCGGCGCGGTCGGCCAGATCGTGCACGTCCTGCCCGTGCTGGTAGTGGGTCAGGCGGATCGTGTTCGCGCCCATCTCGCGCAGGGTCGCAATATCCTCGGCCACATCCTCGCGCGAAATCGCCCAGCCCTTGCCGTCGCGGTCCTGATGATAGCCTGCGCCGCGCAGGCGATAGGGCTGGCCATTCAGGATGAAGCCGCGATCTGGATCGAACGCCATCGTGCGCAGACCATAGGGCTGGCGCACTTCGTCCGACACTGTGCCATCGGCGGCAACCACCTGCGTGACCAGATCGTAGAGATAGGGATCGGCAGTGCCGTGCCATAGGTGCGGACCCGCCACTGTCAGCCTAGCGGCAACCTCGCCGACCTTGCCCGGCGCAAGCGTCGCCGGAACTGTCGCGCTGGCCGCTTCAGCACCGTCTCGGTCGATCAGCCGCACCCTGACGCTGGCCTTGGAAGCCTTGGCTGTATCGTTCTGCACCCGCACCACCAGGTCGACCTGCGCCTGATCCTTGTCGGCCTTTACCGTGGTCGCGCGCACACCTGGGCCGCCGGCATCGGCGAGATCGATATGCAACGGAGCGGTCGTCACCAGCCGCACCGGCCGGTAGAGCCCGCCGTGCACGAAGAAGTCGCCCGAAAGCGGCAGGACGTCGGCGGTGGAGCCACCGGCCTTGGGCTGTGCATTGTCCACCCGGACAACCAGCACGTTCTCTCCAGAAGCCTTCATCGCCGCCGTGGCATCGAACCTGAAGCGCGAGAACCCGCCGCGATGTTCGCCAAGGTAAACCCCGTTGAGCCAGACCTTGGCCACGCGGCTCGCCGCATCGAACTCCAGCCAATGGCGCTTGCCCCTGGCGCCCGCCGGCGTCGCAAAATGCAGGCGATACCAACCGATGCCCTGCCGCTTGTCCACTGTCGCGGCCGTGTTCGTGCCGCCAAGGTCATGCTTGTAATAACCAACCCGGTTCCAGGTATGCGGAACCGAAACCTGCGTCCACGTCGCGTCGGCAAAATCCGGGGCGCTCGCCTCCGCCACGTCTTCTGCCGAGAACCGCCAGCCCGCATCCAGAACCATCACGTCCCGCCGAGATTGCGCGAAGGCAGGCAACGTGCCGGCGATGATCAGGCAAGCGACGGGAGCGGCAATGATTGCGCTCGCACGACCTGCTCGAAATGACCCCATTCAACCTCTCCAGGTAAGCTTCTGCTTATTGCGTTGCTGACCGGCAGCCCCTCGGAACTTGATCGAACCTGAGGCAAAGCGCGTGTCGATCCAATCCGGCGAAGGTTCACCGTCCAATCTTCATGACTTACGCAAATTTTGGCCTGACCACAAAGCACTTTTTGCCCTGTTCGACACTTGGGTCGGTCATTTGGGTCGGACATTTGGACATTCTGCATAACAATCAGAGGCTTCGGCAGTGCCAGCGGCACGATGGCGCCGCCGGCATAAAGCCGAGACTACGGAAATTGGCCAGTCCAAATTTGCTCACAGCGTCGTCACCCTGCCCTGAAACAAGGCGGCACTTGCAAAGCGATCCACAACGCAAAAGGCCGGCCCCAGCGGGACCGGCCTTCGCAATCAGAGCTCTTGGGCGATCACATGGTCACGCGGGCACCTGCATAGAGGTAGCGGCCGACGAAGCTGATCGGATAGTTGCTGGAGAAGCGGTCCGGCTTCTGGTTCCAGATGTTGTTGCCGCCAATGTAGAAGCGGAACTTGTCGTCCACGTCGAACGCCACCTGCACGTCTTGCTGCCAGCGTTCCTTGATCCACAAGTACTCGGGCGCGACAATGTCCGGGTTGGCGGCCAGTGTTTCCAGCTCGTAGCGACGCGTCTTGCTGAACCAGCTGATGCCGTAGTTCACCGTCACGCCATCCATCTTCCAGGTAATGTCGCCAGTGGCGTTCCACTTGGGGCTGTAGGTTTCCTCACGATCGATATCCACGTTCGCGCCCGGGGTCGGGATGAACTCGAGCCGGTCGAGATAGCCGCCGATCAGGCTGAGGCTGAACGAGCCGAGCTTGTCCGTCCGGAAGCTGTAGTTCAGGCGGAAGTCCGCACCTGCCGTGCGGAAGTTCGCCACGTTCACCGGCTGCACGAAGTAAGTGTTGATATAGCCGGTGCCGGTTGCGCGCCCCACGTTCTGGCAGAACACGTTGTCGAGGCTCGGCTGGTCGACGCAAAGTTCGGCAACGTCCTGAGCCGTCGGCGTGTTCACCGCGTTCTTCAGCTTGATGTCCCACCAGTCGAACGAGGCGACGAGGCCGGGGATGAAGCTGGGACGCAACACCACGCCAGCGGTCCACGTCCGCGCCGTCTCCTCGCGAAGGTTGCGGTTGCCACCGGAGAAGCCGGGGAGGCTGACCGTAGCGGTCGGATCGTTCTCGGGGTTGAAGGCTGCGATCTGCGCGGGCGTCAGGCCGGCTGCAGTAAGCACAGCGCGGCAGTTTGCCTCGCGGAACTGCGTGCCTTCGGTGATGAACACCGGATCGCACGGATCGCTGATGAACGAGAAGCCACCGTTGCGCGGCGCAAACAGTTCGGTGATGTTCGGAGCGCGCACTGCCTCAGACAGCGTGCCACGGAACGTCACGTCGGGGATCGGCGCATAAGTACCGTCGATCTTCCAGGTGGTCGTCTTGCCCACCGTGGAATAATCCGAAAGGCGGATCGCCGCGCCCAGCGTCAGGTTGTGCGCAAAAGGCATTTCTCGCAGGACCGGTACCGAAAGCTCGGCAAACGCTTCCTTGACGTCGAACGAGCCTTGCTCGGGCAGCTGCAGCGAAAAGTCGGCCAGCGCACCCTGCTGAAGCAGATCGTCGGGCACGAAACGGCTCGACTCCTTGCGGTATTCGCCGCCCAGCGCAAAGCCGACCGGGCCGCCCGGCAGTTCGAAGAACTGGCCGAAATCGCCCGAGATCGATCCCGAGATCACGTTCTGGCGAATGCGCGCCCGGTTCACGATGTCGGCGTTGACCCAATCCAGTGCGGCCTGGCTGCGCACGCCGTTGCCCAGCAGGTTCAGCGGAAGGCATCCGCTGTTCGCGCCTGGCGTGAAGGTCGTGGCCGGTGCATCGTAGTTGTTGGGATCGATGTTGCCAGTGGGGTCGATGGTCGAACGGCAGACGATATTGCCCGCTCCATCACGCACCGCATCCACGGCCGCGAAATAGCGATCGGCGATGCGGTAGTTGGTCAGGAGGATGTTCGACTTGGTCTGCCCGAAGACGTAGGACACGTCATAGCGTGCATGGTCCGAAATGCGGCCTTCGAAGCCGAGGACGGCGCGGATCGTCTCGCGATCGTTGCGTTCGCCGCGCACGCCAAGGTCGAAGTTGTCGCGCGACAGCAGCGCACCGCCGCTGGTGTCGGCGATGCCGGCGTAGCGATCCTGCAGGAACGGGTTGTCCGGCGTCAGGTACGTGAAGAAATCGAACGAGGGCTGATTCTGCGTGAAGGTCCGGTTCTTGACGTACTTTCCTTCGACATAGACCGACAGCGCATCGCTGAAATCATAGTGCGCCAGCAGATTGACGTTGTGGGTCCGGTTGTAGGCCTGCAAGTCGCCCTGGTAGCCGGCCAGCGGCGTGCTGTCGCCGCCTTGCGTCAGGCCGCCGGCGGAACTCAGCAAACGACCACGGTCATAGACCTTGCCGGAACCGGTGAAGTCGGGGATCCCGTCGAAGTCGAGGTCGATCGCACCATCGACCGAGCTGTCGGCGTAGCGCAGGTCGTTGGTCGGCACCCGGTCGGGCAAGTTCGGATTGTCCGGCAGGTCCGCCTGATTGCGGACCAGGCCAAAGCTGCGTCGCGGATCACCGGTAAAGTCGCGGCGGAAGCTGCTGACACGGTCGATCTCGCGGAATTCATAGGCCACCGCAATGTTGCCGCGGCCGTCTGCGAAGTTGCGCCCTGCAGTGACCGAGCCATAGCGTTGCCCGGCGTCGCCCTGATCCGAGATGCCGATCTGGCCGGAAGCGACCACTCCGTCGAAATTGCGCTTGAGCCGGAAGTTGACCACGCCCGAGACGCCGTCCGCACCATAGATCGCCGAAGCACCGCCGGTCAGGACGTCGACGCTTTCGATCAGGTCGGTAGGGATCGAGTTGATGTCCACAGCGGCGGTACCGGCAAGGCTGGCGACGTGGCGCCGGCCATTTACCAGCGTCAGCGTACGGTTCTCGCCAAGATTGCGCAGGTCGAGCAACTGCACGCCGACCGCACCGAAGTCGGCGTTGGAGCCCGAGGTGCGCGCGCCGCTCAACGAGTTCAGCAGCGCCGGGTTCTGGGCCAGCGTCTCGACGATCTGGACGTTGCCGGCCTGCTGCAAGGTTTCCGACGTTACCGACACGATCGGGTTGGGCGCATTGTAGTCGGCGCGCTGCTGGATGCGGCTGCCGGTCACGACAATGGTGCCGCTGTCTTCGGTCGCTTCTGCGCCCTGCTCGGCCACTTGCGGTTCGGCCGTCTGCGCATCCTGCGCAAGGGCAGGGAATGCCAGGGTGGCGATGCTGCTGGCAGAAACGAGTATGGCTGCCCGCAGGAGTGTCATTTTCGTCATGGAAATCCCCATTGATCGGTCGCGTCTGAGCGCTTGGCCGGGAATTCCACTCAAAGATTAACAGGGTCAACTGCCCGGAGGGTCATTTCCGGGCAGCCCCATAACTTTAGTTCAGGATGATGCATTTTCATCACAGAGTATGACGAATCTTTTCCCTAAACCCCTGAATTGTCTTTCTATTTTGTGACAAAAGATTGAACGAACGTTCATCAGACCTGGCTGAACCCACCATCCATCACGAACTCTGCGCACGTGACAAAGCTCGCCGCGTCAGAGCACAGATAGACCACACCGCCGCCCATTTCCTCAGGCCGACCCATGCGGCCGATCGGGTGGTTGGCCACGATGCCCTGCATCGCCACCTCGCGCGAGGGCACCGCGCCCAGCTCGACATAGCGGTCCATGATCGAGTTCAGCATGCCGGTGTCCACGCCGCCCGGATGCACCGAGTTGACGCGGATGTTGTAGCCCAGCGCCGCAAATTCCGCACCGAGACACTTGCTCAGCATCTTCACCGCCGCCTTGCTGGTGCAATAGGCCGCGTTGAACGCCGCCCCGCGCAGGCCGCCAACGCTGGAGAAGTTGACCACCGAAGCACCGCCAGTGCGCGCCTTGCCGCCTTCCTTCAGCAGCGGCAGCAGAACTTGCGTACCGATGATGATCGAATCCACGTTGATCGCGTTGACGCGGTGGAAATCGGCCAGCGGAGTCTCTTCGAACTTGGTCACGATCGAATAGCCGGCATTATTCACCAGCGCATCGAGGCGCCCGTACTTGTCCTGCACCAGCGCCGCGACGGCCTGCCAGTCGGCCTCGTTCGTGACATCATGCTTGAGGTAGTGGTCCGCCCCTTCGATCTGCGCGTCTGGCGCAAGGTCGGTGGCGATCACCGTGGCGTTCGCGGCCTTCAGCGCCTTGACCAGCTCACGCCCGATCCCGCCCGCTGCGCCTGTGACGACGGCGACCACATTGTTGAGAGCGATTGTCATTGCGCCGTCCATCCCCCGTCGATCACCAGCTCCGCGCCGGTCATGTAGCTTGAATCCTCGCTGGCCAGGAAGAACGCGGCCGAAGCCAGTTCCGAAGGCTGCGCCAGCCGCCCGATCGGCGTTGCGCCGACCACGCCTGCCACCAGATCGTCGGGCTTTTCGGCAAAGCCCTGATCGACCCAGCGCTGGAAGCCGGCCTTGAGCAGTGGCGTCTCTACAAAGCCGGGGTGCAGCGAATTGGCACGGATCGGCGTCTTCTTCTGCGCAAATTCGATGGCGATGCCCTTGGTGAACAGCCGCACGGCGCCCTTGCTGGCATTATAGGCCGAAACCTCGTTCATGCCGACGAGGCCCATGATCGAGCTGACGTTGATGATCGAGGCACCGCCGCGGAAATCCTTGCCGCTTTCTGCCATCAGCGGGACGAAATGCTTGGTGCCAAGGAACACGCCATCGACGTTGATCGACATGATCCGCCGCCAGCCTTCCATCGAAAGGCTCTCGACCGGCCCGGTCAGGTCGATCCCGGCGTTGTTGACCAGCACGTGGCACTTGCCGTGGCGCTCTTTCACGAGGGCAACCGCGCGCTCCCAGTCTTCTTCCTTGGCGACATTGGCGCTGATGTAGCTGGCCGCCTGCCCCAGCATGCTCATCACTTCGCGCGCAGTATCGCTATCCTCGGCATCGAGGTCCGAGAGCACGACTTCGGCCCCCTCGGCGAGAAAGCGCTCGGCGCAAGCCAGACCGATCCCGCGCAGGCCACCCGATACGAAGGCAACGCGCCCCTTCAGGCGCTGTGCAGACAATTCCATGTTCCTCAGACCCCCATCATGCCGGCGGTCGTCGCGCCGTCGATCGCGTATTCGGCGCCGGAGATGAACCCGGCCTCGTCGCTGGCAAGGTAGGCCACCAGCCCGGCCACCTCGTTCAACTGCGCCATGCGCTTCATCGGCGCCATGCCCTCATACATCGCGCGCGCAGCGGCAGGATCGGGCTGGCTGTTCATGATCTGCTGGATCAGAGGCGTCTCCACCACGCCCGGCAGGATCGCATTGACGCGGATGGCATAGCCCTTTTGCCCGCAGTGCACTGCGGCAGACTTGGCAAGCGCGCAGACAGCGGCCTTGGTCACGGAATAGGTCACGTAATTGCCCAATGGGCGCGTGGCGTTCATCGAGGAATTGATGATGATCGACCCGCGCGGACCTTCGGGATTGCGCTTCATGCCCTTGATGGCGTTCTGAACGGTCAGCATCACGCCGGTCTGGTTGACGGCGACGACATTGTCCCAGCCCTCGATCGAAACATCCTCGATGCTGGCATCGCCGCTTTCGGTGCCGGCATTGGCAAAGACGATGTCGATCCGGCCTTCGGCGGCGATGATCTCGTCGATCAAGCCCGGCCAGCCAGCGGCGTCCTGCACGCGCAGCTTGCGAAACACCGCGCCCGTTTCGGCGCAAAGGGTGGCGGCCGCCTCTTCCTTCGATCCGGTGAACCAGACCTTGGCGCCTTCCTCGGTCAGTCGTGCCACGGTGGCCGCGCCGATGCCGGTGGTGCCACCGGTAATCAGGGCGACCTTGCCTTCAAGCCTCTTGGACAATTGCTCTCTCCCGCAAGAATCTGCGTCAGTTTATGATGTCAGTGGTTACGCGCAGGCGGCAGTCGTGCAACCTATGCTTTCAGCAAGGTGACGCGCGCGCGCATGGGCGGCAAAACCGGCACCAATACCGGAATCTGGGTGAGGAATCATAATGGCTGACAGTGACCCTAACATGGGCGGCGGAAAAGCCCGTTGCGAAGCGATCAGCTGGCAGGAACTGCTGGCCCAGGATTCGCGCCCCGCTCCGGCGATGCTCACCGAGGAAAGCTACCAGTACCGCGGCTCCGAACCGCTGGCGGCAGAGCGCTACACGTCTGAAGAATTCGCCCGTCTCGAGCGCGAGAAGATGTGGCCCCACGTCTGGCAATTCGCCGCGCGAGAAGAGGACATCCCCGAAGCGGGTGACTACACCGTGTTCGAAAACGCCGGGCGCTCCTGGCTGATCTCCCGCCAGGAAGACGGCAGCGTCAAGGCGATGCACAACGTCTGCCTCCATCGCGGACGCAAGCTGCGCACCGAAGACGGCACCGCCGACACCTTCACCTGCCCGTTCCACGGCTTTGCCTGGAACAAGGACGGCAGCTTTGCCGGCATGCCCTGCTCGTGGGACTTCAAGCACCTGCAAGCCGACAAGATGGCCCTGCCCGAGGCCGAAGTCGGCCGTTGGGGCGGCTACATCTTCCTGCGCGAGGAACCGGGCGGCCCCACTCTCGAGGAATACCTTGCCCCGATCCCTGAATTCTTCAAGCGCTGGCGCCACGAGGAATGCACCACGGTGATCTGGGTGGCCAAGGAAGTTCCGGCAAACTGGAAGGTCACCGCCGAAGCCTTCATGGAAGCCTGGCACACCGTCGTCACCCACCCGCAGCTCCTGCCCTTCACCGGCGATGCCAACGCCGCCTACTGGACCTATGGCGACAACGTCAACGTGAACCACGTTCCGTTCGGCATCATGTCCCCGCACGTCGATCCCGAGGGCAAGACGCAGCAGTGGATCGTTGACGAGTTCTGCAAGTACAACGGCCGCAGCGCCGACAACTACGATGCCTCGGGCGATCCCTTCGCGGTCAGCGTGCCCGAAGGCATGACCGCGCGCGCCGCATTGGGTGCCGCCATGCGCGCAGGCTACACCGCGCAGACTGGCTATGATCACGACCACGCCACCGACGCCGAACTGCTCGACGGCCTCGTCTACAACGTCTTCCCCAATTTCGCCCCGTGGGGCGGCTTCATGCCGAACATCGTCTATCGCTGGCGCCCCGGAAAGACGCCCGACACCTGCCTGATGGAAGTGCGCATCCTCGCTCGCGTCAAGAAGGGCGATCCCATGCCGCACGGCGTGCCGATGAAGCTGCTGTCGAACGACCAGAAGTGGACCGATGCGCCCGAACTCGGCGTGCTCGGCCACGTCTTCGAACAGGACATGGACAACCTGCCTTACGTGCAGGAGGGCCTCCATGCGTCGAAGACCGGCGAGGTCAATTTGGGCGACTATCAGGAAATCCGCATCCGCCAGTTCCACCAGACGCTCGACAAGTACCTGAACGCATGAGCGAAGTTGCCCACCCTCCACGCATCGATTGCGTGCTCATCTGCGGCGGCGTCTGGCATGACATGGACTTCGCCCGGCTGGAGATCCTCAAGCTGCTGGCCGAGGACCCGGCGATCCGCACCCGCGTCTTCGAGGATTATGAGAACATCGAGGCGATCAAGGCAGCAGACATCCTGATCACCTACACTTGCGACGTCACGCCCTCGTTGAAGGCGCAGGAAGCCTTGCGCGATTGGCTGCAGGCGGGCGGGCGCTGGTATGCGCTGCACGGCACCAACTCCGTCCTGCGCTTCCTCACCGAAGGCCCCAACAAGGACCTGTGGGACGCGCCGCGCTGGGCGCCGCTGATGATGGACCTGCTTGGCAGCCAGTTCCTCAGCCACCCGCCGATTGCGCCTTATACGGTCACGGTGGCGGACCCCGATCACCCGCTGGTGCAGGGTATCGAGCCGTTCGAGACCACGGACGAACTCTATCACATGGAGTACCACGGCAAGCTACATGTGCTGCTGGAAACCGACTGCACTGTGGAGGGCACCGGCTTCGTCGAAGCGGCCGACGCCATCGGCAAGCATGCCGTCATGTATCTGAAAGACCACGGAAAGGGCGGCGTGCTCTACAACACGCTCGGCCATTGCCGCGGGCACTATGACCTGCAACCGATGCTTGATTGGTGGCCGACAGTCGACCGCTGCGCCTGGGACCTGCCGGTGTTCTACGAGTTGCTGCGGCGCGGGATCGGCTGGCTCAAGGATCGCGCGCCCAAGTCTTGATCCTAAAGTCCAATTTTGGCGGCAAGGGGGTCATGTCACACCCTTCCGGGTAAACGAATCCGGGAGAGACGACATGACCATCCTCCGCACAGCGCTGATCGCCGGCGCCCTGCTGACCGCCAACGCCGCGCAAGCCGGCCCCGCCGCTCCGCCCTCAACCTGGGCCCGCTGCGCCGTCTGCCACAGCAACACCAAGGGCGCGCCCGACAAGATCGGTCCCAACCTCTACGGCGTCTATGGCCACAAGATGGGCGTCAAGGGCACCTACAAGTTCTCTGACGCGATCAAGAAATCCGGCCTCAAGCTCGATGACGCGACGCTCGACAAGTGGCTGGAAAACCCGGCAAAACTCGTCCCCGGCAACCGCATGAGCTTCCCCGGCATCAAAGACAAGGCCAAGCGCGCCGAACTCATCGCCTACCTCAAGACGCTGAAGTAACGCCGGAAAATCCTCCCCGATAGTGCTGGGCTAAAACGGGGAGGGTCTCAGTGTGGCGCTATCGTCACCGGCTCTGCCTTGACCAGCGCCCGCCCGGCGTCATTCCAGCCCTCGATGCCCTCGGCGAACCAGTAGACTTGCGCAAATCCCTCGCTGGCCAGGCGACGCGCGGAGTTCCAGCTCATCCAGCAATCGCTGCGGCAGAACACCACCACCGGAAGCGAAGGGTGCCTCGCCCGCTCGGCAGAAATCGCGGTGCGCAGCCCCTGCCAAAGCGCCGGGTCGGGATGGCTGCGCCCTGTTTCGGGATGCCATGCTGCACCCGGGATCGTCTCATGCTGCGCAGCAAGCGTCCACCTTCCCGACAGCGGATCGCGCACGCCACCCTCTGCCGGAAGCACATCGATGAACAGGGCATCGACCCCCGGCCTCAGGTGGAGCGCCTCTTCCGCCGAGATGGCAACGGCCGGTGTCGGCGGGCGATCGACCGGAGCGCGATAGCGTGCCTTGCGATAGCCCGCAGCGTCGAACAGTTCGGGGAGAGTTGTGGCAGAGTTGGCGGTTTGCCCCCGAGAGTTGCCGGGGAGTTGGAAAGCGGCGAAGATCGCCAGGAAAAGCGCTACCTGCCTTGTTTTCATGGCCTTTTCCGCCCCCTACGCCTTATTCCAAGGTCCAATATGATCGCTCTGGCAATGCGCGCATAGTGTGCTTTGGGAGAATGCGCATGATGGTCAGGATGACGATTGCTGCCCTATTTATGGTGGGTTCGGCGCCCGCGCTGGCAGCCCCTGCCGATCCCCTGCACTCGCCAATGTGGGAGCATCACGCCGCGCGCCTGTTCGGCAAGGACTCTATCGTGTTCGATGACCGCGTTGCCGTCCACATTCCCGAAATTGCTGAAAATCAACGTGTTTTCCCGGTGACGGTGGACGCGCGCGCTCTGCCGAACGTGCGCCGCATCGTCCTCTTTGCCGATCTCAACCCCATCCCCGTCGCCGTCGACTACGCCCCCACGCGGGCCCAACCCTTCCTCGCCACGCGCATCAAGCTCGATCAGCGCACCCCGGTGCGCGCGGCGGTGCAGACGCAGGACGGAATCTGGCACGTCGGCGGATCCTGGATCGATGCCGCAGGCGGCGGCTGCTCCGCGCCGCCGGTCAGCCGCGTGAAGGGAGACTGGGCGGATCATCTGGGGGAGGTTCGGGGCGCGCAGTGGCTTGAAAAGGCTGGAGAAACCCGCCTGCGTCTGACCTTCCGGCATCCGATGGACACCGGGCTGGTGGAGAACATTCCCGCCTATAACATCGAGCGACTGACAGTCCGCGACGCCAGTGGCAAGTCCTTGGGTGAAATGCAGATTTTCGGCTCGGTGGCCGAGGACCCGGCGTTTACGGTGGTCGTCAAGGCAACGGGACCCATTGCCTTCGAGGCACGCGACAGCGCCGGCCTGGAGTTTCCCGGCAAGGTGGGTGCGTGAGGCTGGACCGCAGGGCGCTGTTGCTGGTCGGACTGTTCAGCCCCGCCGCCGCCTTCGCCGAGAAATTTGCAAGCAAATACAATCCTATAGCCGAGCCGATCGCGGACGGTTTGTGGATTGTGCACGGCGCGGACGAGGCCATTGCCTTTGCCAATGGCGGCGCCATTGCCAACAGCGCGATCATCGCGACAGAGGCGGGCGCAGTGCTGTTCGACCCCGGCGTCTCACGTGAACACGGCCTTGCGCTGGGAGCGCTGGCGCAAAGGCTGACCGGCAAGCCGGTGGGCCGCGTCTATATCAGCCACCTGCACCCCGACCATGCGATGGGCGCAGCGGCGTTCGACCCGGCAATCGTTCACGCCCTGCCCGCGACGCGGGCCGAACTGGAGCGCGATGGCGAGGGCTTTTCGGACGCGATGTACCGCCTGCTGGCCGACTGGATGAAGGGCACGGCAATCGTCCTCCCGCAGGGCGATGTGTCTGAAGGCGCAGTGGAATTTGGCAGACGCCAGTTCCGCCTGATGGCGCTCAAGGGCCACTCCGGCGGCGATCTGGCTCTGCTCGACGAGGCGACGGGCACGCTGATCGCCGGAGACCTCGTGTTCCACGACCGCGCGCCTTCGACGCCGCATGCCAACCTGCCAGACTGGCGCGCTTCGCTGGATGTGCTTGCCGCCCTGCCGCACAAGCTGCTGGTGCCGGGGCACGGGCCGATTGACCGCAATGGAGCCGCGATTGCGCAGACCCGCGATTGGCTCGACTGGATCGAGGCGACGCTGCGCGATGCGGTGGCCCGGGGCCTCGACATGAGCGAGGCTGGGGACCTTCCGATTCCTCCCCGCTTTTCAACGCTCAAGGCCGCGCGGTATGAATTGCAGCGCAGCGTCTCGCACTTCTATCCCGGGTTGGAAGCGGAACTGCTGCCGAGGTTGTGATCAGAACTCCGCCCTGAGCGATACCGTCAGCCGGCGTGGGGCGCCGGGGGCGTAGGCGCGGGGGTCTTCGGCACCGGGCGCTTCGGCAAGATCGATCTCATCGACTTCGGAAAAGGTGCCGAAAGTGGCATAGCGCTTGTTCAGCACGTTGCGGACCTGCGCGACAAGGCGGATGCCCGGCGCAAGGCGGACCGCGCCATCGAGATCGAACACGGCATAGGCAGGCGTGCGCGCATTGTCGTTGCCCTCGTCGCCAGCAAGATACTGGCCGGAGCGGGCGCGCAACGTGACACCGGCAGACCAGTTCCGCTCCTCGCGCGCAAGGCGCAGGTTGAGGGCGTGGCGCGGCACGGCAGGCAACTGGTCACCGCGCGCGACCATGATCGTGCCCTCGTCATCGGCCGCCGGGTTCGACGGGCTTGAAAGGGTGAAGGCATCGCGAAAGCGCGCATCGGTGAAGGCAAAGCTGGCCGAGGAATACCAGCCATCGTGCCGCCACTCCGCCGAGGCTTCGACGCCCTGCCTGCGGGTGTGGCCGAGATTGGCGAAATAGGCCCGCCCGCGCACGCTGGAGGCAATCATGCGGATATCGTTGCTGGTCTCCGAGCGCCACAGGTTGACGCGCCAGGCCAGCCTTCGGCCGGTTGCACTCAGCCCACCATGCCAGTTGGTTGCCGTTACCTGCCTGAGCGGCGGATCGGCGATGAAGAAGTTCGCGAGGGTGCAAGGCGCTTCCGGATCGGCGCAGCTCAATTCCGCAGGGGTGGGATTGCGGCTGGTGAGCGAAAAACCGGCGGTGGCGTGAAGGCCCGGGGCCAGTGCATAGTCGAATTCGATCGAAGGATTGAAGCGATCGAAGGTGTGGCGTCCGTTCAGCGCGGTGCCCAACTGGTCCTCCATCACCACGCGGTTGTGCGAATAACGCGCCCCGGCCTCGACCGAGAGTACCGTGGTAAGCGGCAGTTCGAGACTGGCAAAGAGGGCGAAATCGTCCAGTTTCGATACCAGCGACACCGGCTGGATCGCCCTTTTCGCCGAGACCAGCGGCAGGCCGAGATCCTCGACCGAGCGGTCTTCTTCCAGCTCTCCAAGGTCGGTCTGCGCGCCGAAGCGCGTGCGGGCGTGCTCCCATGTGCCGCCCAGTGCGATGCGGCGCGTGCCGAGGTCGGTTTCGACCGTGTCCTGCCATTGCAGGGTGGCGCCATAGGCCTGCGTGCGCTCCTTCCCGCGATTGAACACGGCAGGATCGTCGCCAGCTGCGTCGGCGGCAACGGGAACGCCATTGGCAAAGAGAGGATCGCTGTAGCCGTCGTCATTATCCTCGACGCAAAGTTGCGCCGGGTCGGCATCGCAGGCACCGAAATCGGCAAGATCGCCGTTGGCATTGCGACGATCGAGGTATTGCCAGTGGGCGCGCAGTTCGATGCGGGAGGTCTCGCCCATGGACAGCCACGGCGCGGCGACAGCGCGGGCAAAGCGGGTGCGCGTGCTGTCGGGCCGGGTGAACACCGCATCGTACTTCGCATCGAGCAGCTCGACGGGCGAGACGCCGTTGCCGGTCAGGTCGGTCGCAGCGCCGAGGGCGGAGAGCTCGATGCCCCAGCCCTCGCCCTGATGGATGCCCTTGGCAAAGCCGCGATAGAGCGTCGACGGACTGGCCACGCGCCAGCCTTTGTCATGCCGCGCTTCGAAGGCGACAAGCAGGTTGCCTTGTGCGGTGCCGGTGCCATAGCTGACCGCGCCGCCCGCCATGCCTTCGCTGTCGACATCGCCCTGGCCGCGCAGGCCGGACAGGGTCACGCCGTCGCCGGTCTGGACAAGAACCGATCCGGCCAGCGCATTGCGCCCCAGCACCGGATTGGCATCGTTGACCTGCGCCGCGACAAGCACCGTATCGGGCATGAGATCGAGCAGGACGACATCGCCGAACGGCTGGTTGAAGCGCACGCCATCGAGATAGACGGCGATGCCCTGCTCCATGCCCTGCAGCGCGCCGGCGGAAAACCCGCGCCAGTTCAGCGTTGCCTGCCACGGATTGCCGGCGGCTTCGCCCAGAGTCAGGCCGGGAATGGCGCGTTCGAGCGCGCGGCCAAGATCGGCGCGGCCCGAGGAATCAATGGCCGCAAGATCAAGTGCGCGAGCCTCGTCGAGGTCGATCATGCCACCGGGGGCATTGACGACGATCTGCGGATCGGTCTGGGCGAGAGCGGGTGCGGAAACGGCGGCAAACAGCAGCGGGATCAGCTTGCGCATCATCAGATCTTGACCCTCACCCCTGCCCAGAGCGTGCGCGGATTGCCAAGATCGATCGAGCCGCCCGCATTGCGCGTGACGATTTCGGTATCGAACAGGTTTTCCGCGCGCAGGACCAGGCTGATCCCGCGGGGCAGCGGCACTTGCGCAAACATGTCGAGCGTGGTTGCGGCCTTCAGGCTGTCGATCTGCAGGTCGTCCTCGTACTGCTGGCCGACATGGCGCAGGGTAGCGGCAATGTCCCAGCCTACGGCAGGGCTAAGCCCAAGCGTGGCGGACGCGGCGAGGCGCGGGGTCTGTGCCGGGCGCTTGCCGGTGAGGTTCGACAAGGGGCCGTTGCGCACTTCGGCGTCAGTCCATGCCAGCGAGCCGTCGAAGCGGACGATGCCCACTTCGGCGTGAGCGGAGGCTTCGATGCCGCGGGCGCGAATCTCGTCGACATTGCGGCGCTGGCGCAGGTTGGTGCCGATGGTGACGTTGGCGATGGCGTTCTCGATCCGGTTGTCGAAACCGGTAACAGACAGGCGGATGCCCTCGGCGGGGGTCAGGTCGATCCCGGCCTCGAAGCCTTTCTGCTTTTCATTGCGCAGGGCGGCGTTGGCCTGCGTGGTTACCGGGAAGACGGTAAAGGGCCGGTAGAGTTCGTTGAGCGTGGGCTGGCGCAGGCCGGTATAGGCCGCGGCGCGCAGAGCAATCATGTCACTGACGCGCAGCACCGCGCCGCCGCGCCAGGTGACGGTCCAATCGGTCTGCGTGGCGTAATCGGTGCGGCTGGTGACAGTGCCTGCCGTGTTGCGCACTTCGAAATAGCCGTCGGCGATCACGGTGCGATCGGCGCGCAGACCGCCGGTGAGGACAAGGCTGCCCAGCGTCAGGTCGTTCTCGGCATAGAAGCCGAGGTCGGTGTTGTTGCCCCCTGCCCGGCGACGTGCGGTGATGGCACCGGTGGCGGCGCTGATTGCGTTCTCCTTCATCGTGCCCGATGCCCGGCGCCAGTCGACGCCAAGGCGCAGCACATCGTTTTCGCCCATCGGCGGGCGCAGCTCGAACTTGCCGCCAAGCCCTTGCGCGGGCGTATCGTACTGGTCGAGCGTGGGTTTGAAGCTGGTGGCGGAGACGACGATGTTGTCGAAATTGCGGACCTGGACATAGGCGAGGGCATCGAACTGCCAATCGCCCCGGCCGACCAGGCGCAGGCTGGCGTCCTGGCCTTCGCTGGAGGTGGTGGCGCCCTTGAAGCGCAGCAGGCGATCATCGCGATAGACCAGCGCGCGGGCCTGAAGCTCCACCGTATCGGTGAGCGGCGCGACGGCGCGGACCTGGGTGGACCAGGACTCGTAGCGGGCACGAACGGTGGCGGGAACGCGCTGCGATTCCGGCGTGGTGAAGAAGCCCTTGCCGCGATCCCAACGGCCCGAGACAACCGCGAAGCCCGAGCCGAGGCGCGGGGCGATGCTCAGGGCAGCTTCGGTCTCGCCGCGCTGGCTGGCGAGGAGCTGGCCGTTGACGAGGCCAAGCTGATCGGGTCCTGCGCTCTCGAGCTCGATCGTGCCGGACAGCGCTCCCGCCCCGAACGGGCCCGAGCCCCCGCCGCGGGTGACGCGGATCGAGCCCAGCGTATCGGGCGTGAGCGCCGGGAGCGGGACGTAGCCGAAGAAGGGATCGGCCATGGGGACGCCGTCGAGCAACACGAGCGCGCGGCTCGTGGCATTGCCACCCAGCGCCCGCAACGTGACTCCCTGGGCCGAAGGGTTGGACGAGCGGCTGTCTGACCGGCGGAACTGCTGGAACCCGGCGACCTGTGTCAGCACGTCCTCGATGCGGCCCGAGGCGGATGTGGTTATGGCATCGCGGCCGATCTCGACAGTAGAATAGGCAGGCGTGCCCGGGGTCTTTTCGAGGCCGGCGCCGGTGACGACGATCTGGCCATCGGGACCTTCATCGGCAAAGGCCGGAAGCGCGGTGGAGGCAAGAGCGGCTGCGGCCAAGAGGCTGCCAACCCTGACTGAACGGGCCCGAAGAAAACTGGTGTCGTCCATCTGCTGCGACTTTCCGGATGACGATTTGAAGACAGAACTGTCGGCGGCGCTTTGGGAGCAATCGGCGCCGCCGACAAGGGTGGACTTTGGTATCGAATGTTAAGTTTATGAAATCCGGCTCAGAAGAACAGGATTCCGCCGACGGCCAAGGCATCGCTTTCGGCCTTGTTGCCCGAGTGGGCGACGGCCTTCGAATGCACGTATTCGCCGATCAGCGTGACCCACGAGGTCAGGCCATAGCGGACCTGGCCGACATAGCTGGAGTTCACATCGAGCAGGTTCGGATTGGCGAGACGATCGGTGTTGCTTGCGTAATCGAGGTGGCTTTCGCCATAGCTTCCGCCGACCGAGACCTTGCCGAAGGTGGCCAGCGCCTGGGCATAGAAGCCGCTGGAATCGCGCTTGGCAACGCCGCTGCCGGTCTGCGGAAGACCGGTGTCGAACAGGCCGAGCACTGTCGTGCCAAGGCCGCTGGCGGTGTAGTAGTAGCCGGTTGCCGTGACCGGGCCGACGGTGACCTTGCCGCCGAAGTCCACGCCGCTGCCGGTGTAGCTGCCGCCGCCAACGATATCGTGCTTCTGGGTGATGCCCGACACCCACAGGCGCGCGGCAACATCGCCGAACTTGCCGTCATACGTCACCTTGCCCTGGAAACCGGGAGCCGAATTGCTCTCGGCAGGGCCGGTGAGCGAGGACAGCGGCTGGAACACGCCGACCGAAGCCTGCAGACCCTTGAGGTTGGGCGAGGTGTAGGTGATCTGGGGCTGGAAATCGGTGTAGATATAGCCGACGCCGATGCGTCCCAGTGTGGTGTTGCCCGGCGCAACGTTGTTTCCGGGCGTGCCCGAGGACAGCAGTGTGATGTCGTTTAGGATGCCCTCCGACCCGAACAGGCCGATATCGCGGCCGATCTTGAAGGTGCCGACGTTGGGGCGCCCAAAGGTCATGTAGGTCTGGCGGAAATCGATGCCGGCGGTGGCAAGGGCGGTCGGCTGGCCGCCGTTGTTGGCGCCGAGAGCGCCCCAGGCGGTCGAGTTGATGCCGGGGTACATGCCGAAAGTGGCGCCGACGTCCCAACCCGACTGCTGGGTCGCCACCGAGACCTTGAGGAAGCCGGGGAGCAGGCCATTGCGGATCGCGCTGGAGTTGTTGGCGCCGACGCTGGCAATGCCCCCGGTGACGGCAGTGCGCGCCGTGGGCGTGGCGGGATTGTCGTGCACGTAGAACCCGTTGACCGAGCCAGAGAACGTGATCGTGGCGGGGCCGACTTCTAGGCCGATGCCCGACGCGGCCATGCGGACCATGCGGCTGGAATCGACGGATTCAGTGGCGCGGGTCATGGTATCGCCGGCAGGTGCGGCGGCAGCTGCGGGGGCGGGAGACGGCTTGTTTTCCTCGGCCAGCAGCTCGGCATATTCCTCGTCGGAGAGGATGCCCTTTTCGTGCAGGCGCTTGAGAAGTTCGGCCGTGCCGGCGTAGGCGGGCGTGGTCGCAATCGCCATCGTGGCGAGCGCAACCGAGGCGCAAAGCGCCTTCTTCATGTTCATTTCCATCCCCTCCGTGAAAGGTCGTGTCGATTATTCTGCGACTGAGCGGAGAGAATGCTGCGCGGAAACAAACTGCGATATTGGACTTTGGGCGTTGGACTTTGGGATAATGACGAAGGTCAGTCAGCGCCCCAGTGCGACGCCCCAGGGGCCGCCGCCTGCCTTGATCGTGGCGGTAACCTGCATCGCCGCAATATCCACGAACGAGACGGAATCGCTGGCTCCGTTGGCGACGATGGCGCGGGTTCCGTCCGGGGTTATGGCAAGGTGCCACGGGCGGTCGCCGACCTTGACGTAGCCGCGCACCGTGCGGGTGGGAACGTCGACGACGGCGATGCTGTCGGCGCGTCCAAGAGCGACAATCGCGGTCTTGCCATCGGGGGTGAAACGGATGCCGCAGGGCATGACCTTGTAGGCCGGAACGCCGGGCGGAGCGAAGGCAATGGTCTGTTCGATGGACTTGGTGGCGACGTCCGCGATCTGCACCGTCCCGGCCATTTCGGCGGCGATCCACACCTTCTGGCCTTTGCCCTCGAATTCGATGTGGCGGGGGCGGGCGTCGGTTTCCATCTCCTCGGCCACGGTGCGCGTGGCAAGGTCGATCCAGGCGACGGTGTTGTCCTCCTCGCTGGTGACGAGCAACCACTTGCCATCGGGGCTTTGTGCGACGCCTTCGGGCTCGTCACCGACGGTGACCTGCCACGCAACCTTGCGCGCATCGAGATCGATCGCCGTGACGGCGGCGTTGTCCTCGTTCGCAGTAAAAAGCAGGTTGCCAGAATAGGCGGGGAAGAACTGCTCCGGATCTGCACCTGAAGGCAGGGCAGCAAGCAGCGCGCCAGTGGCGGGATCGCGCATTTCCACCGCATTGTCCGCGCTGGCGGCGACGAGCAGGGCCTTGCCGTCTCGCGTCATCGCGATGCCGCGCGGGCGATTGCCGACCGGCCATTCCGCCTCGACCGTGCCCTTCTCGACATCGATCACCGTCACGGTCGAGGACCGTTCGTTGCTGACGTAGGCGCGCGTTGCGTGTGCCGCAGGCGCAAGGGTGGTGCCGAGCAGCAGGGTTGCTGCGAATGCCTTCAGTTGTCTCTCCATGCTGCGCACCATATCCGACGCTCGTGCGCGCGCATATGACACCTTGGTCTTGTACCATGGTTCAATTTGCGATGGCCCGGCAGCGCGATAAGCAAAGAGCATTATCGGGGCGGACGATCATCCGCACCCGTGTCGCAGAGGATGACTGATGATCAAGATCTCCAAGGGCCGTGCCGCCCTGCTGGCGGCTGCTGCGCTGGCCACCGGCGCCATCGCATCGAGCCTTTCCGCGCATGGTAACGTCACGCCGCAAGCGGTTGACACTTCGGCACTGCCCGACCTTGTCGGTGGCAATGACACCTGGGTGACGGTCAACCCCTACCGCGGCAACGAGAAGGCGCTGGAGATCGGCCAGTCTGCCTATGGCCAGAACTGCGCACGCTGCCACGGGCTCGACGCGATCTCGGGCGGAATTGCGCCTGACCTGCGTTATCTCGAAACCGGCGACAGCGGCGACGAATGGTTCGTCCAGCGCTTCCAGCACGGCTCGTCACGCGATGGCAAGGTCTATATGCCACCGTTCGGCGAAGTGCTCGGCCAGAAGGCCGGATGGGCGATCCGCACCTGGATCGAATCCAAGCATACGGAAGAGTGACCGCAATGCGCGCCAGCAGGCGTTCGTTCCTGCAGGGGCTAGCGCTATCCGCGCTGGCCGCGTCCTCCAGCGCCTTTGCCGCACCGCTTGAGAAGGTCAAAGACCTCGGAGTCCTTCGGGTCGGACTCTATGCGGATAACCGGCCCTGGTCGTGGAACAAGGACGGCAAGGTGGCAGGCATCGATGCCGACATTGCGCGCGCGCTCGCCGAAGCGCTGGGCGTTCGCGCCGATGTCCAGCTGTTCTTCGCGGGCGAGGACATCTCCGACGACTTGCGCAACGTGGTCTGGCGCGGGGGGCTGCTCGGGTTTCAGCCATGCGACGTGATGCTGCACGTACCCTTCGAGCGGCAGCTGATACAGCAGGAAGACAATGTCGTGTTCCTTGCGCCTTATTACCGCGAAACCTTTGGCGCGGCCTGTTCGCGCGATGGCGGCAACTGCGAAGCGGTGCCGGCGTCGTTCAAGGGCCGGAAGATCACCGCCGAACTCGCCTCGATCCCTGACTTCTACCTGCTCGGCCACGCTGGCGGCGTCCTTGCCAAGGACCTGGTCCACGTTCCCAATGGCTATGATGCGCCCGCCGCGCTGGTGGATGGCAGTGCCGACTTCACCGTGGCGACCACCGCGCAGATCGAGGCTGTCGTCGCCGACAACCCCGACGCCGGGATCAAGGTGCGCAAGGGACCGCTGCCAATGATGATGTCGCCGGGCTGGGACATTGGAATCGCGGTAAAGGAAAATTCGCGCAACCTGGGCTTCAGGCTTGAGCAAGTGCTCGAGCAGATGATTGGCGATGGGCGCATGGCCGCGCTGTTCCAACGCCATGGCGTGAACTGGAAGCCGGCGCTTTCCGCGCAATCCTGAACGGTCATCTCGCACCCGCCATCCTCGATTGGCGGGCCAACGGGGGGACGGGAACACCGACTGCGACCGGTGTTCCCCGAACCGTTTTTGCTGCGGTTGTGTTGCGCAGCATTTGGCGCGCCTGGGCATGAAGCACAAGGCCTTATCCCAAGGTTCAATTGTGCAGCATACTGCAACCGATAGGCTCACATCGACGATAGGGGATCAGTGGCGAACCGGGGGGATTCCCGCATGACCGCACTCCATCGCAGAACAAGACCCCATAACAGGAGGGACAGGATGAAGCGGCGTTTTTCAATCGTGTTGGCAGGCCTTGCGGCAGCCACCAGTCTTTCGGCAGTTCCAGCCATTGCCGGCGGGCCGACCAGCGCGGACATCATCAACGATGCGGCCACGCCCGGCGACGTGATCAGCTATGGCATGGGCCCGCAGCAGCAGCGGTTCAGCTCGCTCGACAAACTCAACACCAGCAACGTCAAGAATCTCGTGCCCGTTTTCGCAGCATCGCTCGGCGGTGAAAAGCAGCGCGGTCAGGAATCGCAGCCGCTGGTCTATGACGGCACGATCTATGTAACGGGTTCGTATTCGCGCCTCTTCGCGTTCGATGCGCGCACCGGCGAGAAGAAGTGGGAATACAACGCCCGCCTGCCCGATGGCATCATGCCCTGCTGCGACGTGGTTAACCGCGGCGCGGCGATCCATGGCGACAAGGTGATTTTCGCGACGCTGGACGCGCATCTCGTTGCCCTCGATCGCCATACCGGCAAGGTGATCTGGAACAAGAAGCTGGCCGACTACCAGGCCGGCTATTCGGCAACGGCGGCGCCGCTGATCGTCAAGGACATGGTCATCACCGGCAATTCGGGTGGCGAGTTCGGCGTGATCGGCGAAGTGCAGGCCCGCAACGTGGATACGGGCGAGCTGGTGTGGTCACGCCCGACCATCGAAGGCCACATCGGCACGCTGGGTGGCAAGCCTTCCACGATGACCGGCAAGCTCAACGCTTCTTGGACCGGCGACTTGTGGAAGACCGGCGGCGGCGCGACCTGGCTGGGCGGCACTTATGACCCCGGCACCAACCTGCTCTACTTCGGCACCGGCAACCCCGGCCCGTGGAACAGCCACCTGCGCCCCGGCGACAACCTCTACACGTCCTCGACACTGGCGATCGATGCCGATACCGGCGAGATCAAGTGGCACTACCAGACCACGCCTCATGACGGCTGGGATTTCGACGGCGTGAACGAGTTCATCCCGTTCGATGCCACGATGAAGGGCAAGCCGATGAAGCTCGGCGCCAAGGCCGACCGCAACGGCTACTTCTACGTGCTTGACCGCACCAACGGCAAGCTGCTGGGCGCGCACAAGTTCGTGATGCAGACGACCTGGGCCAATGGCATCGACCTGAAGACCGGCCGTCCGAACTACGTGGCCGAAAACCGCCCCGGCGCGCCCAATGCCGCGGAAAAAGGCAAGACCGTGTTCGCCAGCCCGTCGTTCCTCGGCGGCAAGAACTGGATGCCGATGGCCTATTCGCAGGACACCGGCCTGTTCTATGTGCCCAGCAACGATTGGGGCATGGACATCTGGAACGAGCCCATCGCCTACAAGAAGGGCGCGGCCTACCTGGGTGCAGGCTTCACCATCAAGCCGATTGCAGAAGACCACATCGGTGCGCTTCGCGCGATGGACCCGGCCACCGGCAAGATCGTGTGGGAGTACAAGAACAAGGCTCCGCTGTGGGGTGGTGTTCTGGCCACGCGCGGCAATCTGGTGTTCACCGGCACGCCCGAGGGCTACCTCAAGGCCTTCGACGCCAAGACGGGTGCGGAACTCTGGAAGTTCCAGACCGGGTCGGGCGTGGTCGGCTCGCCGGTGACCTGGGAGCAGGACGGCGAACAGTATGTCGCGGTCATGTCCGGCTGGGGCGGCGCGGTGCCGCTGTGGGGCGGCGAGGTGGCCAAGACCTTCAAGGAGATCAGCCAGGGCGGTTCGCTCTGGGTGTTCAAGCTGCCGAAGTGATTTTCCCCGGGGCGCCGGACCTTACCGCAGGTCTGGCGCTCCACCCCCTCCCCGGGTAGAGACAGATGAGCAATACCATCGCAATTACCACGTTCGCAGCCGAAAGGGGGAGCGCTGCCATGGCCGTAAACGGACCTGATCGCGTGCTGATCGTGGACGACCATTCGCTGGTGCGTGATGGGCTGCGCTCGATCTTCGACGACGCCTTTCCCTCCTGCACGATCCTTGAAGCAGACAGCCTGGAAGCTGCGCTCAATACCCTCGAGCAGGAAGGGGATGTCGACCTGGTCCTGCTGGACCTCAACATTCCGGATGTTTCTCACCTGTCGGGCCTCGAAGCCCTGCGTGACCGCTTTCCGGCGACGCCGGTAGTGATGGTCTCGGGCGTGACAGACCGCAAGGTGGTGCGCGATGCGCTGGCCGCAGGGGCGGCGGGCTTCGTGCCCAAGAGCCTCAAGCGCGCGGCAATCCTCGACGCGCTGAACCAGGTGCTTTCGGGCGAGATCTACATGCCTGAACTCGAAGGTGATGACTCCGCCGCTGCCGAGGAAGACGCGATCCGCAGCCGGATCGACAGCCTGACCCCGCAGCAGCGGGTGGTCCTGGGGCACCTCGTCGCCGGGCGGCTCAACAAGCAGATCGCCTATGAACTCGATGTCTCGATGACGACGGTGAAGGCGCACGTTTCCGCGATCCTGCAGAAGATGAACGTCTTTTCGCGGACGCAGGCGGTGATCATGGCCGGGAAGATCGGCTTCAAGGGGTAAACGGTCACGATCCGGCAATTGCACTACGCGCCCGGTCTGGCAGACTGGCGCGGGGGAGATTGCCATGCTGATCAAGACACCGCTGGCCCTGCCGTGCGGCATCGTCATTCCGAACCGCCTCGCCAAGGGCGCGATGACCGAGGGACTGGCCGATCCGTCGGGCAGACCGACGCCGGAACTTGACCGGCTCTATGGCGTATGGGCCGATGGTGGCGCAGGCCTGCTGATAACCGGCAACGTGCAGATCGATGGTGACCATCTGGAGCGCCCCGGCAATGTCATCGTCGATCGCGCGGCCGATGCGGCGACGAAGGCGGCTCTGGCGCAGTGGGCAAAGGCCGGGACGCGCGCAGGCAACCAGTTGTGGATGCAGATCAGCCACGCAGGGCGGCAGACGCAGGCCACTATCAACCCGCACCCCAAGGCGCCATCGGCGGTGAAGCTGGGGCTGCCGGGCGGGCAGTTCGGCGAGCCGGTGCCGCTTGAGGAAGCGGAGATCCTCGATCTGATCGGGCGGTTTGCCACTTGTGCGAAAGCGGCGCAGGACGCGGGCTTTGGCGGGGTGCAGATCCATGCCGCGCATGGCTACCTGCTTTCGCAATTCCTCAGCCCGCGCAGCAACCAGCGCACCGACCGATGGGGCGGATCTCTGGAGAACCGGGCGCGGTTCCTGATGGAGACCGTGCGAGCAGTGCGCGAAGCCGTGGGCCCGCAGTTCGGCATCTCGGTGAAGCTCAATTCGGCAGACTTCCAGCGAGGCGGGTTTGCCTTTGATGAGAGCCTGACCGTCGCGCGCTGGCTGGAGGAGGCGGGCGTCGACCTGCTGGAGGTTTCTGGCGGATCGTATGAGCAACCGGCGATGATGGACATGGAAGGGCTGGACCCTTTCGAACGGCCGGATGTCCCGGCCTCGACGGCGGCACGCGAGGCCTATTTCGTGGACTTCGCCAAGGCGATGAAGGCGAGCCTGACGAGGATGCCGCTGATGGTGACCGGCGGCTTCCGCACCCGCGCGGCGATGCAGCATGCGCTGGAGACGGGCGCGGCGGACCTGATCGGCATCGGGCGACCGCTGTGCGGGGCGCCGGATGCCTGCCGCAATCTGCTGGAGGACAGCGCCGACCTGCCCCGCTTCGAGGCCGCGCTGCGCCTGCTGCCCCCGGCGCTGCGCTGGCTGGAGAAATTCGATACCGTCCGCACCATCGCGGGCTTCGGCGTTCAAATGTGGTACTATGCCCAGATCGATGCGATCGGGCGGACCGGCACGCCCGAGCCGCGCAAATCGGTGTTCGCCTCGCTATTGCAGGTGCAGAACCACGCGAAGGCGTGGATGAAGGCACGGCGCGCGCTCTAGGGTAAGCGGGTGTTGGACTCGGGGATCAGAGAACGTCCCTCTGGCGCAGGAAGGCGCGGAGTTGGGCGGGTTTGACCGGCTTGTTGAGGATCGGCAGCGCCAGTGCGTTCAAGCGGGCTTTGGTCTCCTCGCTGCGGTCGGCAGTGATGACCATGGCGGGCAGATCGAAGTTGGCCCGGGCTCGCAGCGCGGCAATGGCCTGCTCTCCGGTCAGGCCGTCATCGAGCTGGTAATCGACGATGGCCATGGCAGGGCGGCGGGCAAGAGCGGCAGCGACGCAGGCCTCTGCCGGATCGCGCGCGGTGACCACCTCGAGACCCCAGTTCTCGAGCAGCGCTTCCATGCCCGAGAGGATCGCGGGATCGTTGTCGATCACCAGGACAAGGCCCCCACTGCCGGTCGACGGTCCCGAGGCCGGCTCGACCGGCGCAGGCGCGGCGACAGGTTCGACGCGGGGGAGCATGATCGAGAAGGCGGAACCGAGGCCGGGGACGGAATCGAGGCCGATCGGGTGATCGAGCATGGTCGACACGCGGCGCACGATGGCAAGGCCAAGGCCCTTGCCGGGGATTTTCTGCGTCTTGCCGACGCGGCGGAACTCGCCGAAGATTTCCTCGCGGTCGGACGCGGCGATGCCGGGGCCGGTATCGCGCACGGTGACGCGGATCATGCCCTGTATCTCGTCGACTTCGACAGCGACGCGGCCAGCCTCGGTATAGCGGATCGCGTTCGATACGAAGTTCTGGAGGACGCGGCGCAAGAGGCGCGCGTCGGAGCGAACCCAGGCCGGCGTTTCGACCACGTCGAATTCGAGCTTGCCGGCGGCGGCGAGCGGGGCGAATTCCACGCGCAGGGCATGGAGGATCGCGCCGAGCGAATGATCGCCGATTTCGGGCTGGATGGCACCGGCATCGAGGCGGGAAATCTCGAACAGGGCTTCGAGCAGGTCTTCGACCGAATCCAGCGCGGTTGACGCCTGGCTGACGAGAGCGCGCGGACGCTCCGGCAACTTGAGGCCGTCCATTGCCGAGACGAACAGGCGCGCGGCGTTCAGGGGCTGGAGCAAGTCATGGCTGGCGGCGGCGAGGAAGCTGGTCTTGGAGCGGTTGGCGGTTTCGGCCTCGTTCTTTGCCTCGACCAGCTGGCGGTTGACTTCGACCAGTTCGGCAGTGCGCTCCTGCACCCGGCGCTCCAGCAGTTCGGCGGTCTCGGTCAACGAGCGTTGCAGGCTGACGTGGTCGGTCACGTCGTCAAAGGTAAAGACCATGCCGCCGTTACCGAGCGGGACCGAGCGGATCACGAAGTGCCGGCCATCCATCAGGCATTCGGCGGAAAGCTGGCGCGTATCGCCTTCCCGCCAGGCAAGGCTGTCGGCACATTCGAGGCCCAATCGCCAGCTGCACCACTGCACCAGCTGGGCATGGCTTTCGACATGGCGCAGCAGGTCACTGCCGGAAAGGCCGAGCACGCGGACGAGGCCTTCGTTCCACGCCTGCATCCGGCGCTGGGCATCGAACAGGCAGACGCCTTCGGACAGGGTATCGAGCGTGGCCTGCAACGCGAGGTTGCGCTCTGCCAGTTCCAAGGCGCGCTGGCGGGCGTCCTCGGCCTTGACCGAGGTGATATCGGTATAGATGCCGACGATGCCGCCATCGCTGGTGCGCAGTTCGTTGATCTGGATCCAGCGCCCGTCGCCCAGCGCCTGCACATGGGCCCCTTCGGCACGGCGGTGCCAGTCGACCCGGTCGCTGAGCCAGCGATCCGGACCGGTTGCGGCGCCGAGAGTCGAGCCGGTCAGCGCCACGCGGCTGGCCATTTCGGCAAACTCCGGGCTGTCACCGGAAATCGGTTCGACGGCAGGGAATATCTTGAGGAAGGCGCGGTTGCACAGGATCAGGCGGTCATCGGCGTCGAAGAGGGCAAACCCGTCGCTGAGGGATTCGATCGCATCGCGCAGCAGGACGCGGGCGGCAGTGGCGTCTTCGTTAGCGGCGGCGAGTTCGGCCATGGCCGCCTCGAGCGCGCTCGTGCGGTCCCGGACCACGGATTCGAGCGCGATGGCAGTTTCGAACATCGAGAACGCGCCGCCCTCCATGTCACCTGAGCGTTCCACCCGGTCCATCAGCGCGGCGTTGATCTTTTCGAGCTGGCGCACGCGGGCGCGCAAGGCGGTGATCTCGTCCTCGCCATTGACCATGGCGGGGGCAAGAATGCCGGTGAGATTCGAGCCGCTCATCGCCCGACGGCGAGACCGGTGAAGGTCTGGTTCATGTGCGCGGCGCGAAACTGCTCGCCATAGGTGTTGAAGCCGAAAACGCGGTTGGCGACGTACATGCGCGAGACAATGCCGGCCTGCTGGCGGTCTTCGGCATCGAGGCGGTTCAGCACGCAATCGAAGCCGACGACATGGTCGATCTCGCCCACCTTGCGACCGATTTCCTCGAACAGGGCATCCATTTCGGCGATGCGATCTACCGGTTCCCCGATGGACAGGACGACGCCGGTATCGATCGCGCAGTAGAAGGTCAGCGAGCCATCGTCATTGGCCGTCTGGATCGACCGGACGTGGAACTGGCCGCCGGTGCGCACGATGGGAGGATAGGCGGCAAAAAACTGGGCGTTGAGTTCGGACGGCGGACTTCCGGCAAGGCGGCGGTATTCCTCGGCGGCGGGGGCGGCATTGATCTCGGTGACGACCCGGGATTCGGCATCCGCCTCGGTTATGACCATCTTGGCCGGGCCGGGACGATAGAAGCTCTTGCAGAAGACATGCAGAGGGCGGCGGCTGGTGAGAAGGACGATGACCGCGGCGTCCTTGTGGAAGGCGCCTTCGTGGAAAATGGCCGTGTCGCGGAACGACAGGCCGTCGCCGCTTGACCCGCCGATCAACTGGATATCGCCCAGCGCATGCTGCGCGGTCATCGTCAGCAGTTCTTCGCGGTGGGAAAGGCCATCGACGAAGAACAGCGCGACCTGATGCAGCCCCTCGCCATGTTCGCGCCGCGACTGGGCGACGAGCTGGCGGATGGCGCCCTGTGCAGCCTGCGGATCGAAATGATCGAGATCGTCAAAGCGCAGCGAGGCCATGGAAAAGGGGCCTTCGGGGAATCCGATCAGCACGACCGAATGGGTATCATACCCCTGATCGTTCAATTCACCTGCGCTGGTGCAGCCAAAGAGCCGCACTTCGGGCATGGCGCTGGCCAGTTCGGCCTGAAGGGCATCGCGGGGATAGGCGTTGGAGCAGAACAGCAGCGCCCCGGCCAGCTTGCGGCCTTCGATGCACTCGGCAAGCTCGGCCACTGCGGCGCGGGGATCGGCTGCGCGCGAAGTGCACGCTATCATGCGCGCCTCGTCCACTGCTGTCGCCGTTTCCATCACCGCATCCTCCATGGCCTGACCTCTTGCGGGTTCTCCTGCCTGCCGCGCAGCTTAGGGCGAAGCCGTGCCCTCGCCAAGTGCAACGCTGTCCCCTCGCGGCGGCTCGCCCGCGGCCTCGAGCGCGGCGCTTTCATCATCGCTGAACACCCGGCTGCGCACGATGAAGCGCACGCCTTCGGGCGCTTCAAGGCTCATCCCCGAGCCGCGCCCCGGAACGACGTCGATGGTGACCTGGGTGTGCCGCCAGTATTCGAACTGCGCCGCCCCGATCCATACCGGCGTACCCTCGGCCACATGGCCGAGCAGCACGTCCTGCCCTCCGACCCGGAACTCGCCGGCCACGAAGCACATCGGCGCGGAGCCATCACAGCATCCGCCCGACTGATGGAACATCAACGGTCCGTGAGCAGCCGTCAGCCGGGCGATCCAGTCCCCGGCTTCAGGCGTATTGAGAACGCGGGGCGGCAGGTTGCTCATCCGACTTCGGAGATCATGACCGATGCGCCGCCTGTGGCGAAGTTCGGAATGTCGCCAGTAGCGGCATGGGCCTCGGCCGAGCCCATGCCCGCGGCCATTGCGGCGGCATCGGCGAACCAGATCTGGGTCAGGCGGTAGTACGGCGGAGGGCTCCCATCGGGTCCGGGCAGGCCCTTGAGGAGGACGACCTTCTCTACCGAGGGAATTTTCTCGGCGATCGGCATGTGCGTGCCGAAGTAATAGGCTTCGAACGCTTCCGGATCGGCAGGCGCGTTGTACATCACGTTGACGACGACTTGGGCCATCGGTTCATCCTCTCTTGTTCATCGCTTCACCTTCGCGCTCTTGCGGCCGAAGTGCAAAGGGCAGATCACAAATGGTGACGGCGCGGGCGGGACCTTCCTCCCTGCGCCGCGCCGTCTCCCTCCAGCAGTTACGCCGGTATCTCCATCTTCCGCCTCAGAAGAAGCCAAGCTTCTTGGGGCTGTAGCTGACCAGCAGGTTCTTGGTCTGCTGGTAGTGATCGAGCATCATCTTGTGGGTTTCGCGCCCGATGCCCGACTGCTTGTAGCCGCCAAATGCCGCGTGGGCCGGGTAGGCGTGGTAGCAGTTGGTCCAGACGCGACCGGCCTGGATGCCGCGGCCGAAGCGATAGGCGCGGGTTCCATCGCGGGTCCAGACGCCAGCACCGAGGCCGTAGAGGGTGTCGTTGGCGATCTCCAATGCTTCCTCGTCGGTCGAGAACCTGGTCACGGCGAGGACCGGGCCGAAGATCTCTTCCTGGAACACGCGCATCTTGTTGTGGCCTTCGAGCACGGTCGGCTTGACGTAGTAGCCTTGCGCAAGATCGCCCTCGTGCATCGCGCGCTCGCCGCCGGTGAGGACCTTGGCACCTTCGTCCTTGCCGATCTGGATGTAGGAGAGGATCTTCTCCATCTGGTCGTTCGAGGCCTGCGCGCCGATCATCGTCGATGCATCGAGCGGGCTGCCGAGCTTGATCGCCTCGACCCGGGCAATCGCCTTTTCCATGAAGCGGTCATAGATCGATTCATGCACCAGCGCGCGGCTCGGGCAGGTGCAGACTTCGCCCTGGTTGAGCGCGAACATGGTGAAGCCTTCGAGCGCCTTGTCGAGGAAGTCGTCGTCGTGGTCCATCACGTCAGCAAAGAAGATGTTCGGGCTCTTTCCGCCCAGTTCCAGCGTGCAGGGGATGAGGTTTTCCGACGCATACTGCATGATCAGGCGACCGGTGGTGGTCTCGCCGGTGAACGCGATCTTGCTGATGCGCTTGTTGGTGGCAAGCGGCTTGCCTGCTTCGATGCCGAAGCCGTTGACGATGTTGAGCGTGCCGGCGGGCAGGATGTCGGCAATCAGTTCGGCAAGCACGAGGATCGACATCGGGGTCTGTTCGGCAGGCTTGAGCACCACGCAGTTGCCTGCGGCCAGCGCCGGGGCAAGCTTCCACGCAGCCATCAGGATCGGGAAGTTCCACGGGATGATCTGGCCGACCACGCCCAGCGGTTCGTGGAAGTGATAGGCGACGGTGTCGTGGTCGATCTCGGCAATCGAACCTTCCTGCGCCCGCACGCAGGCGGCGAAATAGCGGAAGTGGTCGATGGCGAGCGGAATGTCGGCGGCGGTCGTCTCGCGGATCGGCTTGCCGTTGTCGATGGTCTCGGCCATCGCCAGCAGATCAAGGTTCGCTTCCATCTTGTCGGCGACCTTGAGCAGGATGTTCGACCGTTCGGTGGTCGACATCTTGCCCCAGGCATCCTTGGCAGCGTGGGCGGCATCGAGCGCCAGCTCGATGTCCTCGGCCGTGCCACGCGCGACCTGGCACACGACCTGGCCCGTCACCGGCGAGATATTGTCGAAGTACGCACCCTTCACCGGGGCAACCCACTTGCCGCCGATGAAGTTGTCGAACTTGTCGCGAATGAGTGAAACGCCAGTGAACTGGCTAAGGGCCTGCTGCAACATCCTCGGTCCTCCGAAATCCTGTTATCGAGATCTGGCAGCAGTGTGCGCCCAAGCCGGGACGAGGCCAATTGTACCTTGGAAGGATGCTGCGCGCATCGCGAGGGTCCTGCCCCTTGGCCAAGCCGAAACCTGCACCAAAGGACATGAGGAGTTTCAACAATCGGGCATGGAGGCCGGCGTTCATGCTCGAGAGGTAAGACGGTTCGCGAGATTCTTCGCAGTTCATCGCCGTGCGTACCAATGGAAGCGGCGAGGAAAGAAAGGAACCGCTGCATGTTGGACTGGTTCGAAACGCAGGCGCCGATCCGCGAAAAAATGCGCTTGATGATGCTGGCGCTGCTCGGCGCTTCGGCATTGACCCTTTTCGACGTTCCCGCCATTCTGCTGTTCCCCGAGCACATCCTCATGCTCGTTTCAGGCGCCGCAGTCATCTCGCTGGTCCTGACCTTCATGATCATGCGCACGGTGACGGAGCGGATTTGCAGGCCTTATGTGGACACGGTCGTACGCATGGAAGCGCTAGCCGGCGGCGATACCGAGAGTCCGATCCGCTATACGAACCATGCCGATTGCGTGGGGCGCATGACCAAGGCGATGGAGAAGTTTCGCCTCAGCATCCGCGCCTCGACCGATCTGGAAACGCAGCGCCGGATCATCGACCGAATGAACAGTTCGCTGGAACGACTGGCCGCCAACGACCTCACGGCAGAAGTCACCGAGGCGTTCCCCGGCGAGTACGAGGAGATGCGCCGCAATTTCAATGCAGGGCTTGCCAGTATCTCGGACGCGCTCGCCAGCATTCGCGGCCTCGCCGGAACGGTGCTGACCGGATCGGAGGAGATTGACGCAGCTTCAGCCGATCTTGCCCGCCGCAACGAACGGCAGGCCGCAAACCTGCAGCGTGCGGCGACGGCGATGAACCAGGTTACGAGCGCGCTTGGCCAGACCGCCGAGCGCGCAGATACCGCCCACCGCTCCGTGGCCAGCGTAGCCGCCAAGGCCGCAGAAGGCCACGAGGTTGCCGCCTCGGCAATGGATTCCATGCACGAGATCGAGAAATCGTCTCAGGAAATCGGCCGGATTGTCGGGCTGATCGACGGCATCGCCTTCCAGACCAACTTGCTGGCGCTCAACGCTGGCGTGGAAGCGGCGCGCGCAGGGGAGGCCGGCAAGGGTTTTGCCGTTGTCGCCACCGAGGTGCGCGCCCTTGCCCAGCGCTGCGCCGAAGCTGCGCGGGATATCAAGGGGCTGGTCGATAGCAGTACCAGCACGGTTGCCAGGGGCGTCACGACCGTCGAGCGGACACGCTCCGTCCTCGGCGAATTGAACGGACTGATCGACGAGATCAGCAGCTTCATCACCGAAGTCGCCTCGCATACCGCAGAGCAAGTGCGCAACCTTGCCGGCGTGAATGCCGACGTGGCCGAGATGGACCAGATGACGCAGCAGAACGCCGCGATGGTAGAGCAATCGGCAGCGGCGGCGCGCAGTCTGTCGGAACAGGCCAATGCCTTGTCCGCAGGCGTCGGCGCGTTCCTGATCAAGGATCAGCCGAGCGCCAGGCCAAGGGTTACCGGACCGGTCGTGGTACGTTCGCCCGGTGCTGCCCTTCAGTCTCCTGTAAAGTCAGCTGCTCCGATGCAACCCAGCGGCAGCCTCGCGCTTGCCGAAGACTGGTCGGAGTTCTGAGGCAAGACGGCCCTGAAACCTTCAGGTTCGGGCCATCTTCCTTCAGGCAGCAGCAAACCGGTCGAGCGCGGCAAGCCCGTCGTCGGGCCAGCGCGACAGGGCAAGCAGGCGCTTGTGACCGTGGCCGATGAACAGTTCGTCGGTCACGCCCATGCCGCCGTGGAACTGGATCATCTCGTGCCCAAGTTCGACCGAAGCCGGGGCGACGAAGGCGCGCAGGCCGTCAACGGCGGTGGCGAACCTGTCCGATCCCTGGCTGACAATGGCAAGATCGAGCAGTGCCCTACCCTGCTCGATCGCGGCATATTGCGCGGCCATGCGGTGCTGGATCGCCTGGAACGAGCCCAGGGGCGTGCCGAACTGCTGACGCGTGCGCAGGTAATCGAGCGTGGCTTCGAACAGCTGCTGCATTATGCCCAGCGCCTCGGCAGATCGGGCGAGCGAGGCAAGCACGCCGACTTCGGCAACATCGGCCAGCGAGCCGCCGAGCCGCTGGGCCGGCACCGCAGCGAGATCGAGCGAGACTGCCAGCGATCCGTCCACCATCCGCCACGGGTTGATCGAAAGACCGGGCGCATCGGCGGCGACGAGATAGAGCGCCACGCCGTCTTGATCGGCAGGTGCGCCATGTTCGCGCGCGGTGACGATATAGCCATCAACCCCGCCGCCGGCGGGCACGCACGATTTCGCTCCGGTCAGAGCGCCCGCATCATCGACGCGCGTTTCGATGAAGGTCCGTCCTGCACGGGCACGCTGTTCTGCATGGGCCAGCGCAAGGCGGCGGGTGCCCATGGCAAGGCCTTCCATCCACTGTGCAGCAAGATCGGCCGGGGCGACGCGTTCGAACAGCCGCGCTGCGACCATCACGTTTTCTATCAGGGGTTCGACAACGAGGCCCTTGCCCAGCGCCTGAAACACCGTGGCGATCGCAGTGGCATCTAGCGCCATCCCGCCACTTTCGAATGACAGGGGTGCCGCAACGAGGCCGAGTTCGGCCAGCAGGGACCACATCTGCGGCGAGAAGCCATTCGCCCCGCCGAGATAGACACGGCGGCGATCGAGGTCGTAGTTGTCATCGACGAAGCGCTCGGCAAGGGCCTTGAGCATTTCCTCGTCTTCATTCAGGTCGAAATTCACGTCCCTCTCCTCAAGGAGACGACCTGTAACAAGTTCGCACGGCTCGCCATGCTGCGCAAATGACTAGGCGTTTGAGCCAATACCGTCGTTGTTTCCAAAGCACTTGGCCGGTATGACCCATGTCCATAAGTACAGGAGAGGTCAGTGCAGCTTTCGGTGGAGTCGATCGACTCGGTCAGGATCAGCAATCCGCAGGACGTGCGCCGCGCGGCAGAAGCCCTGCACCAGATCGCAACGGCCGCCGGCATGCGTGCCGCCCCTGCGCACGATATTGCTGACAAGCGCACGCCGGTCGATGCCGATGGCAACATCCTGGCACGCGACGTATTCGGCTGGAACGACGAGAAGGTGTGGTGGCGCAATTCGCGCATCGCGCTCGATTCGCCGCTGACGTCTGCGTGCCGGTTCGAGAGCGAGCCATTCTGGGTGAACGCCAACGGTTTTCACACCCGCCAGCCTAACCACTACCTGACCGCCATCGACCTCACCAACTTCGAGGCTCGCGCGATGACCCGCGCTGCCATCGTCGTGCCCGTGCACCTGCCGTTCGGGCAGATCGGTGCAGTCAGCTTCAATCCGCTCGATCCTGCGCAGACCGAACTGGATGACGTGTTCCTTGAGAACGGCGACGCCTTCGGCATCTATGCACGCACCTTCATCGCCAGCTATGTCCATGCGATGGGATCGGCGCAGGCCCTGCCCTCGGGCTCGCGCCTGTCAAAGCGTGAGGTGGAGTGCCTGCGTTGGGCGGCCATCGGCAAGACCGACCTGGAAATCAGCATGATCATGGGCCGCAGCCGGGCCACGGTGCGTTTCCACATCCACAACGCCTCGATGAAGCTCAATGCGGTGAACCGCAGCCAGACAGTCTTCAAGGCGGCGCAGCTGGGCTATATCTCGCTGGCGACTTGAGGGTGGTCACCGAGGCATGTGCGTGAACAGCCGTTCGAGGTCTCAGCCTTCCGTCTCGTTCATCGTCCCTCACTCATCCCACGGCGGAATTTCGCCAGCGCCAACCTGGCTGGAGATGCCAAGCAGGAACCCGCCGTAGACTTCGGTCGCATTGGGATACTTCGCGGCCATGATCGCGGCGAGTTCCTTTGAGGTCTTCGACCGGCTGCGCGCCTCGGCGAAGGCCTTGATGTAGGCGCGGGTCCAGCCGATGCTCATGCTGTCATCAGGCAGGCCGGGCTTGGTGTGTCCGCCGACGACCTTGACCGGATTGAGCGCCTCGAGCTGGTCAAGCGTCTTCAGCCAGGCATCGTACTGCGCAGGTCCGTGTTCGCCGAGCCAGACGTAGACGCCATTGTAGAGAATGTCCCCTGCAATCAGGGTGCGGGTCTCGGCGTCCCAGACCACGGTCGAATGGACGTGATCGCCCTGCATCGGGCCCAGAACCTGAAGTTTGTGGCCTTCGAGATCGAAGCTGTCTCCGGCCATCGCCACGGGCTGCACAGGACGCTTGGGCGCATTCGTGCCGAGCTGTCCGCTCCAGCGCTTGAACTTGATCGGGATCGAGCGCGCCATATCCTTGGCGGCAACCGGATTGGCGATGATCTTAGCGTCCGGGAATGCATCCTGCAGCACGTCCAGTCCGAAGAAGTGATCGGGGTGATCATGCGTGATGATGATCGCCTTGAGGCTCTTGCCGCTGTCGAGCACTTCAGCGGCAACGCGCATGGCGTCGGACCGGGCAAAGGGTACGTCGACAAGGACGGCGTCCTTCTCACCGGTGATCAGGGTGACGTTGGCCACCATGCTGACCGGGCTGGTCGGGATCACCTTGTATTCGAGCGGCCCCTTTGCAGGTGTCTGGGCATGGGCTGCGCTGATTGAAAGCGCCGATGCCGCGAGAAGCGAGAGAACCTTTCGCATTTCCGTCTCCTCAGTGTGCGGTTTGGCCGCCGTCGATGGTGAAAGTGGCGCCGTTGATGAAGCTGGCTCCGTCCGAGCACAGGTGCAGCACCGTGGGAGCGATTTCCTCGGGGCGCGCGGCGCGGCCTGAAATGTTCTGGGCGAAGAACATCTGGGTGAATTCGTTGCTGTCGGCCCAGTGCTGGGTCATCGGGGTGACGACGAAGCCGGGCGCGATGGCGTTCACGCGGATGCCTTGCTGCGCATATTCCACGGCCGCCGCCTTGGTCAGGCCGGAGACGGCGTGCTTCATTGCGCAGTAGGCGCTCATATTGGGATCCGCGATCAGCGCGCCGACGCTGGCGGTGTTGACGATTGCCCCGCCGCCGACCTTCAGGAAGTGGCGGATTTCGGCCTGCATGGCGAAGAACACACCCTTGAAGTCGACGTCGATGGCAAGGTCGAGTTCGTCCTCCGGAATTTCGTGGATCGGACGCTGCGGTGGCAGGACGCCGGCGTTATTGAACGCCGCATCCATCCGGCCGAAGCGGTCGAGGCATTGCGCCACCAGTTCGTCCAGCTCCGGGGCCTTGCGCACGTCGGTCTTGCGGAAGGCCGCCCGGCCCCCTTCTCCGAGAATCATCGCGACGGTTTCATCGGCGCGGTCGTCGATGTCGCCGATCATTACCGAGGCGCCTTCGCGAGCGAATGCGATGGCTGTGGCCCGGCCGATGCCGGTGGCGGCGCCCGTCACGAGGACGGCCTTTCCTTCGAAGCGCATCATCTTACACGATTCCTGATTTGCCGGGGGCGAGAATGCCGTTTGGATCGAGCGCGTGCTTGATCTTGGCGTTGAATTCGCGGTTCACGGCCCCGTACTGCTGGGCGACAAGCTCCATCGAGTTCACGCCGGTGCGGTAGCTCGCCCAGCCTTGCGCGCCGAAGCGGGTGACGAGTTCGCGGTAGCAGGCGTCGGCCTTCTTCTCCTGCTCGGCATCGGACTTGTCGAACAGCAGCGCGATGATGTGGTGCAAGTCGCGCCAGCCGATGGCGTAGGCGGCGGTGTAGTCGAAGCCGTGGCGTTCGACGATTTCCTTGGCCAGCGCGGTCTGGCGCTCGGCCTCAACGCCGCGCGCGGCGGCGACAGGCGCGAACCACGCAAGGCCCCCGCCGGCCCCGCGCCAGCGCAACAGGCCGATCTCGTCAAGGTTGAGGCCGCCTTCCATCAGCGTGGCGTGGTGATGGAACCACGGGTTATCGCCCATTTCGGCCGCGGTGAGCACTTCACCGCCGCTGGCCTCAAGGCTGGCGCGGATGATCGGCTCGACGCCCGCCACGGTCTGTTCGGTGCCGTAGAGTGCGAAATAGGTGTTCCACATGCCGAGGCCATTGGCCTTGGCCGCCTTCTTGAGAGACACCTCATCGAGCACCGCGCCATCGGGCACGATCTCGTTGCGGCGCTTGAACATGGCGAGCTGGTAGGACGCGCTCATCATCAGGTTGCAGTTGGCGACGAGATTGGAGACGCGAAGCGGGCGCATCGCCTCGATGATGCGCGGCACGTCGGCCATTTCGCCATGACGCACCATGAAGGGCTTGTAGACTGGCGGCTTGGGCATGAGCCACAGGCCCATCTTGGTGACGACGCCGAAGTTCGACTGGGTGAACAGGCCGTCGAGATAGGGTCCGTAGCCCCACTTGAACGCCTGCCACGCGGTGCTGCCCTTGATCGAGCCCATGCCGGTGCGCATGACTTGCCCATCGGCCAGCACCACTTCCATTCCGCACTGGAACATGAAGTGTTCGCCATAGGGCGTATAGCCCACCCCGCGATCGAGCGTGTTGCCGACCGGCGAGGCAATCGGGCCGACAGTCGGCACGTCGATCCACAGCGGAATGTTGTTCTCTACCAGGTAATCCTTGAGCTGCTGGTAGGTGACGCCGGGTTCGAGCAGGCAAGTCCCGAGATCGGCGTCGACTTCAAGGATGCGGTTCATCCGCTTGAGATCGAGCACGACCTGCCCCGGCGTGGCGGGCGCGGTCATCCCGTAGCCCATGTTCTTGCCGGTGGAGACCGGCCAGAGCGGCTGGCGGTACTTGTTGGCGATGCGGACGATTTCCTGCACCTGCTCAACGCTTTCGGGGCAGACCGCTCCGATGGGCACGTGGCGGTTCGCCGGGTCTGGCACATAGACCTTGGCGTAGGGAGCGACTGCTTCCTCATCGCCGAACACCCATTCCGCACCAACGACAGCGCGGAAGGCCTTCATCGCCCCGGCAAAGTCTGCCTTGGACATGTGAGGGGCGAGCGGCGCGGGGTTCCTTGCGCTGGCGCCGGTGCCAAGGCCAAGGCTGGCTGCACCGATGATGCCTGCGCCAAGCAGGCCGCGACGGTCGAGGTTCAGATCGCTCATTGTCCGTGCTCCCCCTTGCGAGCATCGCTTTTCTCGATCCAGGCGGCGAGAGCTTCCAGCTCCTCAGGCTTCACCTCGGTCGGGCGGAAGGCGGGCATGCCGTTCTGGCCATGGCGGACGATGTACTTGACGCTCTCCGCCGGGATTGCCCGGCCAAGGATAATCGGGCCGACGTTGCGGCCATGGCAGTAGCCGCAGGTCTTGGCGTAGACCGTCTCCGGCGCGCGGATCGGTTGCGTCTCGCCCAGTTTCTGGCTGGCAATGGCGGGCGCGGCCAGCGCGAGCAGCGTTGCCCCTGCGATGGCAAGGGCTGTGGTCTTATCGGGCATATATCCCCTCCGGTGCGGCGTGATCTCCGCTTGCCGAAAGAGTTATCGCGCCTGTGGGCGCCTCGCTATCGGCGCTGTTCCGGAGCGTTCCACCAAGCGAAACGTGAGTGCGAGATCAGCCCAGTGATGCGAGTGCCAGGGTCAGGATGCCAAGGCCGCCCGCCATCCACGCCCGCAAACGCAACCAGCCCGGCGGCAGAGTGACGTCGCCGGAAAGCTTGCGGTCTACCAGCGGGCTGGCCAGCAGCAGCAGGCCCAGCGCAACCAGCGAAGGGCCCGGCCAGTGCCAGCCCTCACTCCACGGCAGCAGCGCAGCCCACGCAGCAAGGCTGGGCAGCACCGACACGACATAGAGCCCGGACTTCCGCACCCCGCCAAGCAGCCCGGCCATCCACCACAGCCCACCGAGGAACGACAGGATCAGCGCAGCGTAGAAGCAGCCTGCCGCCTTGGCGGTCCACTGATACGGCCCCTTGTCCATTACTGCCCAGATGCACAGCGCCTGTGGCAGCCAGCCCGCCAGTCCCAAGACGGTGACGGCAGGAGGCAGGGTGGTTCGGGTCACGCGGGCAGACTCCTTCATCGTTCGCCCGCTCTGCCCCTGCGCCTATCCTCTCGCAACACGGCCCTGTTGCCACGTCGAGGATTACTGCCAGCGGGTTTAGGCCATGGGCATGGACAGGTTCCCCCTCACCCGCGCCGCTGCTCTCGAACGACTCGAACGTTTCGTTCCCCGCGCCGGCAGCGCCTATGCGGCGCGGCGCAATCTCGTCGACCCGCAGGGCAACCACGCCAATGTCTCCCGCCTTTCCGCCGCGCTGCGCCGCCGTCTGATCGGCGAAGACGAAGTTGTGCAAAGCGTTCTGGCGGCGCATCGGCTGGACAAGTGCGAAAAGTTCCTTGCCGAGGTATTCTGGCGGACCTACTGGAAGGGCTGGCTGGAGCAGCGCCCCGGGGTGTGGAGCGCATACCTCGCCGATGTCAGCGCGTTTCATCCCGGCACCATGATTGCCGAGGCGATGGCAGGCCGCACCGGCATCGATGCCTTCGACCATTGGGCACGTGAGCTTGCGGCGACTGGCTACCTGCACAACTGGGCGCGGATGCAGGTTGCATCGATCTGGATCTTCACGCTCGGCCTGCCCTGGCAACTGGGTGCGCAGTGGTTCTTAGAGAAGCTGGTCGATGCAGACCCTGCTTCCAATACGCTGAGCTGGCGATGGGTGGCGGGCTTGCACACGCCGGGCAAGACCTATCTTGCCGATGCCGACCGGATCGCGGCGATGACCGGGGGCAGGTTCAGGCCCGAAGGCCTTGCCCGAGTGGCGCGCACTCCCGAGGCGGCTTCACCCTTGCCGCGAACGCCGCTCCGCACGGCAATTGCCCTGGACCCTGCCCTGCCCACGCTGGTCCTGTTGACGCCTGAAGACTGCTCGCTGGAAACTGTCCTGCCAGATCTTGACGTGCGCGCCGTGGTTGTTGCCGACGATCTTGCGGCCAACGAGTGGGACCGGATGGCACTCGACGACGCAGCCCTTCGTGCTGCTGCTCACTGGCAATGTCCTGTCGGGGTCGCAAATCCCGTGGCTTTCGCCGCGCTTCACGGCTGCAGGCAGGTGGTTACCGGCTTTGCCCCCGTCGGTCCGGTCGCTGCCGCGCTTGACGCGCTGCGATCACGACTTGCCGCAAACGGCATGGTCCTTGCCGAACACCAGCGCACGTGGGACCGCCTGTGCTGGCCCCACTGCGGCAAGGGCTTCTTCAACCTCAAGAGCGAAATTCCGCGCCTGCTGGACCAACTTCGACCAATGCGCTCGCCCCTGTCCGTTTGCTTGCCCTAGCGTTTTGCTGACCCTAGCGTTTTGCCCACCCTAGCGTTTTGCAGAGTCGGCAAATGCTGCTTCGACGGGTCTAGTGCAGGAAACCGGAATCAGGCCTCCGGACTTGCACGGACGGGAGTGGAATGCACGTTATCGCCCAAGGGCTCATTACCGAGGACAACCCGCCGCACCTGATCGGCGGGCGCGAGCGTGATTCGGGCCGCGTGGTGTTTCCCTGTCCCACTGGTGACCGGTACGATCGAGTCGTGCTGTCACGCACCGGCACGCTGTGGTCCTACACCATCCAGCGCTATCGCCCGAAATCGCCACCCTACAAGGGCCCCGAGGCCTTTCGCCCATGGGCCGTCGCCTACGTCGAGCTGCCGGGCGAAGTGATCGTGGAATCGCGCCTGACCGACATCGCCTTCGAAGACATCCGCATCGGCATGCCGCTGGAACTGACCATGATACCGCTCGATCCGGATGCCGCCGATCCGGTGATGATCCCCGCCTTCCGGCCTGCAGGAGATGCGGCATGAGCGACGATGTCTGCATTGTTGGCGTCGGCATTCACCCGTTCGGTCGCACCGATGGGCTGTCCGGCCTCGAACAGGGCGTATATGCCGTGCGCGAGGCGCTGGCCGATGCCGGGATCGAATGGCCGCAGATCCAGTTTGCCTATGGCAGTTCGGACGCGGCTGGCAATCCCGATACGATGGTCGAGCGCCTGGGCCTGACCGGCGTGCAGTTCATCAACGTGCGCAACGGCTGTGCGGCGGGAGGCTCGGCGCTGTTCTCTGCCCAGATGGCGATCAAGAGCGGCGAGTTCGACATCGGGCTTGCCGTCGGCTTCGACAAGCACCCGCGCGGCGCGTTCAATGCCCTGCCTTCGGAATACAACCTGCCGGAATGGTATGGCGATGCCGGCTACATGATCACCACGCAGTTCTTTGCGGCCAAGATCATGCGCTACATGCACGAACACGGCATCAGCCAGACCAGCCTGGCGCGCGTGGCCAACAAGGCCTTCCGCAATGCGGTGCATGCCCCCCACGCCTGGCGGCGCGAACCGGTGGACATGGAGACCATTCTCGAGGCGCCGCTCGTTTCGGACCCTTATACCAAATACATGTTCTGCTCTCCGGCTGAGGGCGGCGTCGCGCTGATCCTGGCCAGCGAGAAGAAGGCGCGCGAGCTGGGCAAGCCGCTGGTCCGGCTCAAGGCTGCGACGATGCGCACCCGCCCGCCGAAGAGCTTCGAGGTTTTTGCGCCGTCGATCGACATCGGCGGTGGCAAGGCCACGGCCACGCAGATCGCCAGCGCCGATGCCTTCCGCATGGCCGGTATCGGGCCCGAAGACATTGCCCTTGCCCAGCTGCAGGACACCGAATGCGGCGCGGAGATCATGCACATGGCCGAGAACGGCTTCTGCAAGGACGGCGATCAGGAAGCATGGCTGGCGCAAGGTCGCACCGAGATTGGCGGCAGCCTTCCGGTCAACACCGATGGCGGCTGCCTCGCCTGTGGTGAGCCGATCGGCGCATCGGGCCTGCGCCAGGTCTACGAGAATGTCGTCCAGCTGCGCGGTGATGGCGGCGGCAGGCAGGTTCCCGGCAATCCCAAGACCGCATACAGTCATGTCTATGGCGCCCCCGGCGTCTCTGCCGTTACCATTCTCGAGCGTTGACAGTTATGGATATCGATCTTTCTCCCGAAGAACTGGCCTTCCGTGACGAAGTGCGCGCCTTTCTGGCCGAGAAGCTGCCTGAAGAAGTGAAGCATGGCGCCGCGATGTCGCCCACCGTGTTCGTCGAACCGGACATCGGCCAGCGCTGGAACGCGGTGCTGAACGAACAGGGCTGGCTTGCCTATCAGTGGCCCAAGGACGTGGGCGGCACGGGCTGGACGCCCACGCAGCGCTACATCTTCGAAAAGGAGTGTGCACTTGCCGGCGCACCGAACCTGACGGTGCTGGGTCTCAAGCTCGTCGCCCCGGTGATCTATACTTTCGGAACGCCCGAACAGAAAGCGAAGTACCTGCCCAAGATCCTGTCGGGCGAGGATTACTGGTGCCAGGGCTTTTCCGAACCCGGCTCAGGCTCTGACCTTGCCAGCCTGCAGTGCCGTGCCGTGCTTTCCGAAGATGGCACGCATTACAAGCTCAATGGATCGAAGATCTGGACCACGCACGCCCACTGGGCCAACAAGATGTTCGCGCTGGTCCGCACCGATGCCAGCGTGAAGAAGCAGGCAGGTATCTCGTTCCTGCTCGTCGACATGAACCAGCCCGGCGTCTCGGTCCGGCCGCTGCTGACGCTGGCCGGTGACCATGAGGTCAACCAGGTGTTCCTCGAAGACGCCATCGTGCCGGTCGAGGACCGCGTCGGCGAGGAAGGTGATGGCTGGAAGCTCGCCAAGTTCCTGCTCGAGAACGAGCGCGGTGGTTCGTGCCATTCGCCCAAGCTGGAATACGACCTTGCCCAGATCGAACAGGCGGCGCAGGACGAGCCCGATGGGCGTGGCGGCAGGCTGGCTGACGACACTGACTGGAAGCGCCGCGTGGCCAAGGTGCGACTGGGCATCCAGAGCCTGGAGATGATCGAGCTGAAGATTCTCTCGGAGATCGCCAAGGGTCGCCCGCCCGGACCGCAAACCTCGCTGTGCAAGCTGCTGGCCTCCAACCTCCGTCAGGACGTCGATCTGCTGGCAGTGGATCTTTATGGCCCGGCCGGCCTCCAGCTCGATCTGGCGCGGCCGCTTTATGGCGACAATGCCCCGGCACCGATCCACGCAGAGGGCGCGCAGGTCGCGTCTGCGCGCTATCTCAACAGCCGGGCATGGACAATTTTCGGCGGAACCAACGAAGTGCAGGCAAGCATCATCGCGCGCACTGTGCTCGGACTGTAAAGGAAGAAGAGGATGCAACTGAGCCGTGAGGCGCTATTGCGCGCCTATCGCCAGATGAAGGTGATCCGCGAATTCGAGGAACGCCTGCACGTCGATATCCAGACCGGCGAAATTGCCGGGTTCACTCATCTCTATTGCGGGCAGGAAGCCGTCGCGGTCGGCGTGTGCGAGCATCTCGACAATGACGACAAGATCGTCTCGACCCATCGCGGCCACGGCCACTGCCTTGCCAAGGGCTGTGACGTGAACGGAATGATGAAGGAAATCTGGGGCAGCCGCGAAGGCCTGTGCAAGGGCAAGGGCGGCTCGATGCATATTGCCGACGTCGACAAGGGCATGCTCGGCGCCAACGGCATCGTCGGCGCGGGCGCTCCCATCGCGGTAGGCGCCGGGATCGCCGCCAAGATCGATGGGAAGGGCAAGGTCGCCATCACATTCTCGGGCGACGGCGCGTGCAACCAGGGAACCACGTTCGAAGCGATGAACATGGCCGTGGTTACCAAGGCCGCGACCATCTTCGTGTTCGAGAACAACCACTATTCCGAGCACACCGGCTATCAGTATGCGGTCGGCACCAATGGCGACATCGCCAGCCGCGCTGAAGCCTTCGGCATGAAGGTGTGGCGCGGGGACGGGACCGACTTCTTCTCGGTCTATGAAACCATGCGCGAAGTGCTCGATTACGTGCGCGTTCCCGGCAACGGTCCAGCGGCGGTGGAATTCGATACCGAGCGCTTCTTTGGCCACTTCGAGGGCGACCCGCAGCGCTACCGCGGCCCGGGCGAACTCGACCGCATCCGCGAGGAGCGCGACTGCCTCAAGAAGTTCCGCGAAAGCGTGACCCAGGCCAAGCTGCTGGCAGGCGAAGACCTCGACAAGATCGACGCCGAAGTGCTGGAGGCCATCGAGGAATCCGTCCGGCAAGCCAAGGCTGCCGATCGTCCCACCGCCGAAGACGTCCTGACCGACGTCTACATTTCGTACTGAGACGAGGGAGCGGACCAATGGCAAAAATGATGTACCGCGACGCTGTCGTCTCGACGATCGCAGAGGAAATGGAGCGCGACGAGAACGTCGTGTGCCTGGGCGAAGACATTGTCGGCGGCATGGGCACGCCCGGTGGCCCCGAGGCCATCGGCGGCATCTGGTCGACCTCGACCGGATTGTTCGGGAAGTTCGGCGCGGACCGCGTGATCGACACGCCCATTTCGGAAAGCGCAATCATGGGTGCGGCTGCGGGCCTTGCGCTTTCGGGAAAGCGCCCGATTGCCGAGCTGATGTTTGCCGACTTCATCGGCGTCTCTCTCGACCAGATCTGGAACCAGATCGCCAAGTTCCGCTACATGTTCGGCGGCAAGACCAAGTGCCCGGCGGTGATCCGCATGGCCTATGGCGCGGGCTATAATGCCGCTGCCCAGCACAGCCAGGCAGTGCATCAGATCCTGACCGGCATGCCCGGCCTCAAGGTGGTGCTGCCGACCACTCCTGCCGACGTGAAGGGTCTGCTGCGCACTGCAATCCGCGACGATGATCCGGTGATCTTCCTTGAACACAAGGCGCTTTATGGCGTCAGCGGCGAAGTGCCTGACGATCCGGACTTCATGATTCCGTTCGGCCACGCCCGCCTTTCCCGCGCCGGGCAGGACGTGACGATCGTCTCGACCGGTCTGCTTCTCGGCTTCTGCGAAGCGGTGGCGGACAAGCTGGCCGCCGAGGGCATCGGCTGCGACGTAATCGACCTGCGCACCACAAGCCCGCTGGACGAGGAAACGATCCTCGACTCCGTCGAAGTGACCGGTCGCCTCGTTGTCGTCGACGAAGCGCCGCCGCGCTGCAGCCTCGGGGCCGATATCTGCGCGCTGGTAGCTGAAAAGGCCTTCGCCAGCCTCAAGGCGCCCCCGCTGTCGGTCAACCCGCCGCACACCCCCATCCCGTTCGCGCGCGAGCTGGAATCTGCCTACCTCCCCTCGATCGACAAGATCGAGGCGGCGGTGCGCAAGGTTCTGGGCTACCGCTGAGGAGCCGCGACATGGCCAATATCCGCCCGTTCTGCATGCCCAAGTGGGGCATCGAGATGACCGAGGGCACGATCGCCGAATGGATGGTCAAGGAAGGCGAGGCCTTTTCCAAAGGCCAAGTCCTGTGCCTGATCGAAACCGCCAAGATCACCAACGAGGTCGAGGCTGAATACGATGCGGTGCTCAAGCGCCTGCTGACCCCGGCGAGCGACGAAGCGCACCCGGTGGGGGCGCTGCTGGCGGTGTTCGCCGATGCCGATACCAGCGACGCCGAGGTCGACGAGTTCATCGCCGGCTTCAAGCCCGCCGAAACCTCGGTTGCGGCCAAGGGCGGTGGTTCTGCACCGGCCCCGGCGGCAGCGACACCTGCTGCACCTGCCCAGGCACCGGCGCGCGAGCCCAAGAAGATCGTCACCAACCGTGCGATCAGCCCGGAAGCGCTGAAGCTCGCCGAAGCGGAAGGCGTCGATATCGAGCCGATCGAAGGGTCGGGCCGCAACGGACGCATTACCTACCAGGACGTGGTGCAGGCTTTGCGCCCCGAACGCGCGGTATCCTACAAGGGCAGCGCGCAACTTGTCGAGGACAGCCCCGAGGCGTTCGCCTCCCCCCTCGCCCGCCGCATTGCCGCGCAGCACGGGATCAGCCTATCCTCCATCAGGGGCACCGGCGCGCGCGGCCGCATATCCAAGGCCGACGTGCTAGCGCTGGTCAAGCCGACCACGGCCGCTGCGCCAGTCTTCGGTGCGCCGTTCGAACTCGTTGTCAACCAGCCGAGCGTCCAGCCCTTCGACAAGGTGCGCAAGGTCGTGGCGAAGCGCCTCACCGAGGCCAAGCAGACCATCCCGCATTTCTACCTGCGCGTCTCGGCCTCGGTCGATGCGCTGATGGACTTGCGCAAGACGGCGAACCTCGTTCTCGGTACCAGGGCGTCGATCAACGATTACATCGTCAAGGCCGTGGCGCTGGCACTGGTGAAGCACCCTGACGTCAACGTACAGGTCCATGGCGACAGCGTGCATTCGTTCCCGCACGCAGACGTCGCCATTGCCGTGGCCAGCCCCAAGGGCCTCGTGACTCCGATTGTCCGCCAGGCAGACCGCATGCACATCGCCCAGATCGCGGCGACCACCCGCGCGCTGATCGACAAGGCGCAAGCAGGCAAGCTTGGCTATGAGGACATGGATGGCGGCACATTCTCCGTCTCCAACCTCGGCATGTTCGGGATCGAACAGTTCGATGCGATCATCAACCCGCCGCAGGGTGCGATACTTGCCGTCGGCGGAGCCAATCGCGTCGCGGTGGAGGCGGACAATGGCGGCATCGCCTTCGAGACCCGCATACAACTGACCATGTCGGTTGATCATCGTGCCATTGATGGCGCAGCAGGGGCGCAGTTCCTGCAGACGCTCAAGGGCCTGCTCGAAGCACCGGAGGGCCTTTTCCAATGACCCGCGCGATCACCAAACTCGGCCCTGTCGGCCAACTCGCCTACCTGCCGCAGGATTTCGACGCGGCGGTGAAATACTGGACCGAGACGATGGGCGTCGGCCCGTTCTACCTGATGGAGAACGTCGCGCTCGGGGATGCCAAGTACAAGGGCGTGCCCACGGGCGCGGTGTTCTCCATCGCCATCGCCTATTGGGGTGATGTGCAGATCGAACTGATCCGTCCGGAAAACGGCGAGCCTTCTATCTACACCGGCGAATACGCGGTGACCGACAGTCTCCACCACATCTGCATCTTTGTGGATTCTATCGAAGAAGCCCGAGCCGCCTGCGCCGAAGCAGGCGCCGAGATTCTCGTGGAGGGCAAAGTCGGTGCCGACGGCGAGGTGATCTACGTCGATCCCGGAAAGGGCCCCGGCCACGTGATCGAATTGCTCCAGAACATGACCGGCGCCGATGCCATCTTCCAGATGATCAAGGACGCCGCGAAAGACTGGGACGGATCTGAACCGCTTCGCAAGCTGGGCTGACAAGCGGACGCTTGGCAGGCGTTGCTATATCCTATAACAATGCTGCCGGAGAGTCCTGAAACCGGCGGTAAAACCATGCTCGAAGTTCTCAGCACGCGCGAACTTGCTCCGGTTGATCGGCTCGATTACTGGAACGAGCTGATCGCCTCGACCTACACCGGCATGGTCGTCGACGCCCCGCGCGACCGCTTCGACGCGCGACTGACCGTGTGGCAGATGGGAACGCTGCGCATGGTTCGCCCCTATTCGCGCGCTGCCGTAATCTCGCGCCATGCCGAAAGGCATACCCGGCCCACCGATCAGACGCTCGTCGCGCACCTACTGACGCGCGGCGTAGCCCGGCTCGAACAGCGTGGCCGCACCGTCGATCTGACGGAAGGCGACATGGTACTGTGCGCAGCCGAGGAGTTCTATCGCTTCGACACCAGTACGACGCACGAGATGATGGTGGTGGAGTTCGATCGCCGCACGCTGGCCGAGCGCATGCCCAATATCGACGATTTCGTCGCAAAGCGCATTTCCGGCCAACTGCCTTCAACCCGGCTTGCCCATCGCTACATGTCCTCGCTGTGGCAGGAAGCGCCCGAGACTCTGCCCGATGCGCATTGGCAGATGCACGCGGGCATCCTTGGCGACATCATTGCCTCGTGCATCGAGGGCAGCGGCGAAGTGACGGAAGCGCCCAGTCACTTCCTCCTGACGCGCGCCGAAGCCGTAATCCTTGAACGGATCGGCGATCCAGACCTCACCCCGTCGGTTCTGGCGAAGAGCCTTGGCGTTCCCCTGCGCACGCTACAGGCCGCTGCTGCCAGTACCGGAACAACGCCAAGCGCCTTGATCATGCGCCGCCGCCTGCACCGCGCGGCAAGGAGGCTGGTGAGCGAGCCCGGTGCGGGCGTCACCACCATTGCCATGGAATGCGGCTTTGCCGATCCCGCGCACTTCGCCCGCCGGTTCCAGCAGCACTTCGGCACAACGCCCAGCCACTATCGCCGCATGAACTGACAGGTCCTTGCGCATCCGTCCGGTTTCCTGCGCGCTGGGACATGCAGCTTTGAAACGGACAGCTAGACCGATCCCATAAACATGGGAGGTTCTGCATGAAGGCTCGATTCACTTCGGCTAGCGTCGTTGCGCTTGCTGCATCCATTCTGGCGGTTCCGGCGTTTGCCCAGGAAACCGCGCAGGCCGATAATGCTGGCGGCATCGAGGAGATCGTCGTCACCGCGCAGAAGCGCGTCGAGAACGTGCAGGACGTGCCGATCGCGATTTCCGCATTCGGCGGCACTGCGCTGAAGGAACGCGCCGTTGCCGACATTTCCGCGTTGAGCGGCATCGCGCCCAACGTCAACCTTGATGGTGGCACGCCGTTCTCGGGATCGTCGGCCGTGCTTTCCGCAACGATCCGCGGCATCGGTTCTGACGACTTTGCGTTCAACATCGATCCAGGCGTCGGCATCTACCTCGACGGCGTATTCCTGGCCCGTACCGTCGGCGCCAACCAGGACCTGCCAGATGTAGAGCGCATCGAGGTGCTGAAGGGACCGCAGGGCACGCTGTTCGGGCGCAACACCATCGGCGGTGCGATCTCGATCGTCACGCACAATCCCGGCAAGGACTTCCGCCTGACCGGTGACCTTACCACTGGCAGCTTCGACCTGCTGCGCGCCCGCGCCACGCTGGACCTGCCACTGACGGACAGCCTTGCCGCCTCGCTGACGGGCGCGGTCACCAGCCGCAGCGGCTTCCAGAAGCGTATCCCCTACAACGGAAGCGCGGCGGAAATGCGCGCTATTGCCAATTCCGATCCTTTCACCTCGTTCAACAACGCGGACTACTCGACGTCATCGCGCCAGAGCGCGGACAACAACATGAGCCTGCGCGGCAAGCTGCGGTGGGACGATGGCGGTGCCTTCCGCGCAACGCTTTCGGGTGATTACACCAATCAGGATTCCTCAGGCCAGAACAACTCGCTGCTCGGCGTGTCCTTCCCGCCGGGACCGTTTGCCCCGACCAACCCCCTGCCCGGAACCGGCATCAACCCGATCAATCCGGCCGGCGGCTTCCTCTTCGCCGGGCTCTACAATTTCTGCATCGGCTCGACACAGGCGGAGATCGCCGCACGCGGCGCCAGCGCGATCTGTGGCGCGCGCGGCACCAGCGTCAACCCCGGTCGCCTCCTGGGTTCGCTGGCAGGCGTCAACACCGATGCCGACCCCACGAACAATCGCCTGCCATGGGATGGGCGCTTCATCACCGGCGATCCGGACAAGACCTATGCCACCGGTCCGACGCTCAACAAGCTGCGTGCCTGGGGCTTTGCTGGGAATCTGGAGTATGACCTTGCCGAAGGCCTGATGGTCCGCTCAATCACCAGCTACCGCAAGACCGACTGGAAGGCGGGGTCAGACCTCGACGGTTCGCCGCTTTCCATGCTTGAGCTGACCTTCAGCCAGAACCAGCAGCAGTTCAGCCAGGAAGTGCAATTGCTCGGGTCCAACCTTCTCGACGGCAAGCTGAATTTCGTGGCCGGCGCCTATTACTTCAAGGAAGACGGTGACCTGCACGATTACGTGACCTTCGACGAAGGCTTGCTGCAGGTGGATGGCCCCAACAGCTTCGACACCAAGAACTACGCCTTCTTCGGCCAGGTCGATTTCCGCGTTAACGACTGGATCGGGATCACGCTGGGCGGGCGATACACCAAGGAGACGAAGCTGTTCGAAGGCGGCCAGCAGGATCTGAACGGCGGCAACTACAAGTTGTTCGGCTGCGCGAACGCTGCAGGCACGATCTTCCCGTTCGGCGATTTCCCGCTGGCGCCGCCGCAGGCTGCGGGCGGCCCGCCCTGCTTTGCTGCGCTGTCCTATCCCGATCCCACCAACCCGGTACGGGTCTACGTGCCAGGCATGAACCGCAAGACCTTCTCGAACTTCGCGCCGAAGATCGGCGTGCAGCTGCACCCCAATGACGACGTGATGGTCTATGGCAGCTATTCCGAAGGATACAAGACCGGCGGTTGGACCACGCGACTGACCAACCCGCAAGGTAACGTGGCGCCCGATTTCGACGAGGAAATTGCCGAGACCTTCGAAGTTGGCGTGAAGTCCACCTGGCTCGACCGTCGCCTGCAAGTAAACATCGCGGCCTTCTCGACCAATTACAAGAACGTCCAGTTGAACCAGCAGGTCGGCACTTCGCCCACCATCGACAATGCCGGCACAGCGCGGATCAAGGGCGTTGAACTGGAGGCCATCGTCGCTCCGGTCAAGGGCCTGACGATAAACGCTTCGGTGGGCTATCTCGATGCCTATTTCACGGCGCTCTCGGCCAGCGTCCTGCGCCCCGACGTAGCGGGTCCGATCCCCGGCTTGCGCGAAGGTGCCGTGGTTGGCGGACAGCTGCCAAAGACCGCGAAGTGGTCCACCAATCTGGCGCCGCGCTATGAACTCGGCCTTGGCAACGGTGGCTCGATGGTGTTCCTGGCTGACTGGACGCACAAGAGCGCGGTGTGGAACGACGTGGCGCGCTATCTTCCGCTGCGCCGCCAGCCGATCGACATCGTCAACGCCAGCCTCACTTACCGCGAACCAGGCGGCAAGTGGGACCTGACCGTGGGCGCCACGAACCTGACCGATGAGCGCTACCTCGTTTCGGCAGGAGCCAACGACGCGGCCGGGGTTTACTTCGGCAGCTACAACCGGCCCCGCGAATGGTACGCCCGCGTCGGCTTCAAGTTCTGATCGTCCGAAGCCCCGCCACAAATCCGAACCGTGGACGGGGCTTCGCCTCCATCGCTTTTGCCATTCACAGGAAATCCGACATGACCACCGCCAAGGCCGCAGTCCTGCGCACTGCGGGCGCAGCGCCAAGTATCGAGACTGTCACCATTGACGCTCCGCGCGCCGACGAAGTGCTCGTCGAAATGCGCGGCGTCGGCATCTGTCATACGGATATGGTGATGCGCGACGGGCACCTGCCAGTGCCGCTTCCCGTGGTGCTGGGTCACGAGGGTTCGGGCGTCGTCCGGGCGGTGGGCAGCGACGTGTCCGATCTCGTGGTGGGCGATCATGTCGTGCTGAGCTTCATGTCCTGCAGCGATTGCCCCAGTTGCGACGAAAGTGCGCCCGCCTATTGCCATGCATGGGTACCGCTGAATTTCTTCGGTGCGCGCGCCGATGGCTCGACCGCGCTGACCGACGCAGGTGGCGCACCGGTGCATAGCCATGTCTTCGGCCAATCTTCATTCGCGACGCATGCCGTGGTCAACCGGCGCAATGCGGTGAAGGTGGCCAAGGACTTGCCGATCGAGCTTCTCGGCCCCTTGGGCTGCGGCATCCAGACCGGCGCGGGCGCGGTGCTCAACGCCTGCCGCGTGCGCGCGGGAGCGAGCGTCGCGGTCATCGGAGTGGGCGCGGTCGGCCTGTCTGCGGTCATGGCATCGGGCATCGCTGGCGCGGGAACGATTGCCGCGATAGACGTCAATCCAGCGCGGCTCGACCTTGCCATCGAACTTGGCGCGACCCACGCCTTGCGGAGTGGTGACGACTTCACGGCGCTGGCGGCGGAAGCGGGCTGTCCGGCCGGGTTCGACTATATCATCGATACCACGGGCATTGCCTCGCTGGTAAATGCCGGGATCCTTGCCCTCGCGCCGCGGGGCGAAATCGCGCTGGTCGGCGCCTATGCCCCCGGCACCGAAGTGCGGGCCGACACCACCCACATCATGAGCGCGGGCCGCGTGATCCGCGGCGTCGTCGAAGGCAGCGCCAATCCGCAAGGCTTCATCCCTGAACTCATCGAATACCACCGCGCAGGTCGTTTCCCGTTCGACCGCCTCGTCGAATGGTTCAGGTTCGACGAAATATCCGAGGCGTTTGCGGCCGCAGAATCGGGACGTGTGGTAAAGCCGATCCTGCGGTTCTAGGTTGCGGCGCTGTTCGGCGCGCCTGATAATCGGTGTCCATCTTGGGGACACCGCATGACAAGCACCGTCGAGATTCTGGCCGAAGCGATCCTTGATCAGCTTTCGCAAGACCGCAAAGGTCCCTTCGCGGTCGGCATCTGCGGAGCGCAAGGTTGCGGCAAAACGTGGACCACTCGCCTGCTGGCCGAGCGCATGGAGCAAGACGGCCTACAAACGGTAACGCTGTCGCTCGATGATCTCTATCTGCCCAAGGCCGGCCGGCAGCGACTGGCTGAGATGGTCCATCCGCTCTTTGCGGTGCGGGGCGTTCCGGGCACGCATGACGTTGCAGCAGGCATCCGCATTCTCGATGCGCTTGGCGGGACGGGATCCCTGGCCTTGCCGGCTTTTGACAAGGCGAAGGACGACCAGGTTCCGTACGAGGACTGGCGGATGGTAGACACTCCCGTCGATATCGTCCTGTTCGAAGGCTGGTGCATCGGGGCGCGGCCGCAGGAAGTCGGCCTGCTCAGCGCTCCCATCAACGCGCTGGAACGGGACGAAGACCCGGATGCGGTCTGGCGGAGCCACGTGAACGCCTGCCTCGCCGGACAGTATCAGGCGTTCTTCTCGAAGTTCGACATGCTGGTGCTGCTGCAGGCCCCCGGCTTCGAGGTCGTGGCCGAGTGGCGTCTGGAGCAGGAGGAGACCCTGCGCCGCGCTCTGGCCAGCGAAGGCCGTGACGTTTCAGGCTTGATGGACCGAAAGGCGATCGACCGTTTCGTGATGTACTACGAACGGATCACACGGCACATTCTCGATGAAATGCCGGCTCGGGCGGAACTCGTGATCGCACTGGACGCGCAGCGGCGGCCAGCCTCGGTGAAGGTCAACCGCCAAAGGCGTTGAGGGTGCGCGTCTGCGGAGGGAGAACCGCGCGCGCACCCGTAGCCTCAGATCTCCGAGAGGAGTCTTCCGAGGCCTTCGATCCGGTCGGTAATGCCGAGCGTACGCAACGCATGCCAATACGTTGCGGTGTTGATCGCGATCACCGGCTTGTCCAGCTTGAGCTCGTATTCGGCAGCAAGGCTGACCATCGAAAGGTTGGTGCCGACCTGCACGATTGCATCGACATCGCTACCGTTGAGATGGTCGATCACTTCACGCAAACGCTGCGGCGTTACCTTGGCGATGTCTGTCCACCGCTTGCACTGCAGGGGCACGTCGCGCACCACCGAAAAGCCGGATTCCTCAAGGAAACGGCGTACCTCAGCGTTGGCGACGGGGTAATAGGGCGAAACAAAGCTGACGGTCTTGACGTTGCCATAGGCATTCAGCGCCGCCGCCACCGATTCCGATCCGGTCGACGCGCCTACGCCGGCCAGTTCCTCGACCTCGGCCTTGAACTTCTTGCCGCCCTCGACCCCGCCGTAGAAAGTGATCGCGGACATGCCCAGCACCAGATATTCCGGCCGCAGGGTCATCACGGAACGCACCGCGTCCATGGTGTTTTCGGCAATCGCTGTCGTGCCGGCGATGAAATCCTCATTCGAGAGGGCGACCGGATCTTCCACGAAAATGCGCGAGAAGTGGTTGGTCACGCCGGCGGGGCGCATGCGCTCCATGTCGGGCTGGACGGTGGTGTTGGTGGAAGGGGCAATCACGCCGAGACAGGCGCGGTAACCCTGGACGTCAACCATTGGATATGTCTCCGGAAAAAGCCGCGCCGCAGTCCCACCACCGCGACGCCGCTTCGCATCAAACGATCGCAGCCGCCTGGGCGAGGCTGTCGAACATGGCTTGCCGCATCAGATAATTGCGGCGGGTTTCGTCGTTGTTCTTGATTTCCAGCATCTTGGCGCGACGCGCTTCGTGCGCTCCGTCCTGCCCGCCCTTGATGAAGGCCATGTTTTCCTTGGTCTGCATCTGGGTGAAGCTGTGTGTTACCTCGCGGCGCTGGCGATCATAGAGCGCGAGGCTGGGCTCCATCGCAGCCTTGCCCTTCAGCACCGGCTCAAGCTTTTCGAACAGGTTGAAGGCATCGTGGACACCCAAGTTCATGCCGAAGCCGCCAAGCGGATTGTTGAGGTGTGCGGCATCGCCAACCAGCATGACCCGGCCTTCGCGGAACGACTTGGCCACCCGCTGGTGCACGCGATAGAGCGTGCGGTGCTCCGTCTTTACCGAAGCGCCATCGCCGACGAGGCGATCGAAGATGCCGTTCTTGATTTTGTCAGAACGCAACTCTTCATCGCTGAGCGAGCCATCGGTCGGCACCAGCACGCGCCACAGCGATGGCACGCGCAGCAGAACCAGCCATTCCTTGGGATCGGACACGTAATTCACGTAGGCCAGGTTCGGCAGGTGATCGGCCAGCTCAAGGTCGGTCGACAGGCACAGGAAGCGTTCCGGGTAAGTGAACCCGTCGAACTCGATCCCGAGCCACTTGCGCACGATCGAATTGGCGCCGTCAGCCCCGATCAGGAATTCGGCACGCAGGCGATTGATGCCGTAGGGCGTTTCAGCCCACAGATCGACGCCGCTTTCATCCTGCTTGAAGGTCAGCAGGCGCGTGCTGAAATGCATCTTGGCGTTCGAGTATTTTTCCAGGCCGCCAGCCAGCGCGCGAGACAGATGATACTGTTCGCACTGGATGCGGAAAGGATAGCGGGTGACGTCGTCGATCTCGCTGAGATCGAAATCGATCACTTCGCCCGTGTTGCGATCGCGCCAGTGATAGACCGGCGCCTTCAGGCCCTTTTCCAGCAACATCGGCGTGATGCCGATGGTATCGAGCATTTCGAGCGTCGGCGGGTGGAACGTGGACGCACGCAGATCCTGCGCACAGTCCTCGCCCGATTCGAGCACGACCACATCAACCCCCGCCTGGGCCAGCAGCGTGGCCAGAACCGTCCCTACGGGACCAGCTCCGACAATCGCCACCTGGCACCGTTCAACCCCTGTCATATCCAGCGGACTCCAATCTAACTTCTGATACGGGGTATGGACCGGGCCGCTGCGGGAGGTTGCGAAAGCCACCAAACTATCCGCCTTGCGGTGATAAAGCAGGGCAAGCGACGGAGAGCGCGCACATTCACGCAGAAAATCGGAGAACTGCAGACGCGGCCGACGGCGCAGAACGCCGAGGATCAGGCCGCAGAATGGGGAATGGGCATGAAACCAACTCGTATTGCACTACGCATTGCGCAAACCGGTCTCTTTCTTGCCATTATCGGCACAAATGCGGTGGCACAGCCCAACTGGTCCGACTCGCGCGCAGTCTTTGACGAGCGCCTTGCCGTCTTCATCAAGGACCCGGGCAACTTTCCCTATGCCCCCATGGAACCTCTCGCCGGTACCAGCCGCTGGAAACCGTTGCCGAAGGCAAGCGCGAAACAGAGCGGCATTGCGCCCGAGGCTCTCGAGAAGGCGCGCGCCTATGCGCAAGCGATGAACAGCAGCGCCTTCATCGTCTGGCGCGATGGCCGGATTGAAAACGAATGGTACGGCAAGGGGGTGGATGCCCGAACGCCTCTGGTCTCCAAGTCGCTGTCGAAGCCGCTGACCGCCATTGCGGTCGGCCGGGCGATGGCATTGGGCAAGATCCGCTCCCTCGACCAGTCCATTGCCGATTTCATCCCTTCGGCAAAAGGTACGCCGAAAGCGAAGATCACCATCCGCTATCTGCTCGACATGCGATCAGGCATGCTCGACCAAGGGTTCAGCCCCGACCCTGCGCATCCCTACAATTCTGCTCTGCTCGACAACGACTTCGGCCAGCGGATCATCGAGAGCTATCCGATGCCTTATGAGCCGGGCACGCGCTATTCCTATGCCAATGCGCCGAGCGACCTTGTCGGGATGGTCATCGAAGGGGCGACCGGGCAGCGCTATGGCGACTTTCTCAGCCGCGAAGTGCTTGCTCCGCTAGGCGCGCAAGGCGGCAGGATCTGGGTCGGCAAGCCGGGCGGCCTTGCCCATTCCGGCTGCTGCACTTTTCTGCCGGCAGATACCTACCTGCGCATGGCCGTGCTTCTGCTCGACGATGGCAAGTGGCAAAACAAGCGCCTGCTACCAAAGGGTTATGTCGCTGAAATGCGCAAAGGCACGGCCCAGAATCCCAACTTCGGCCTCGGCATCTGGATCGGGGATCCCTATCGCCTGCGTCGCGGCTTCGGTGCTCCGGGCACGTTGGGGCCGCAAGTGCTTCATTCCGAACCCTATCTTGATCCTGAGCTGTACCTGTTCGATGGCAACTCGAACCAGATCGTGGCGATCAGCCCGAAGTATCGACTGATCACCCTGCGAGTGGGGCCGACGCCTCCTGCACCCAAAGACGGCAGCGCGGAATGGGACAACTCGTTTCTGCCCAACACGCTCATCCGCGGGCTGACCCGCCGCTAGGCGGCGCGCTGGACTGGCGCACAACGATCTCGTGATCGAGAATGACGTCGCGCCCCTCGGCGGCCCCGTCCGCGCCCGACGCAATCTTCCGCACCAGCAGGCCCAGCGCCTCCTTGGCGAGGCGATGGACGGGCTGATGCACGGTGGTGAGCGGCGGCCACAGCATGACAGCGGCGGTGGTATCGTCGAAGCCAACGACGGTGAGTTCATCCGGCACGTGCAATTGGCGGCGGTGCGCCACCGAAACGACAGCGGCGGCCATCTCGTCGTTGCTGGCGAAGATGGCGGTGGGTGGGTTGTCGCTGCCTAGCAACTGTTCGCCGGCCACAAGACCGGATTCGTAGCGGTAGTCGCCTGCGACCACCATCGTCTCCACGCCCTCGACCTCGCGCACCGCGTCGTGAAATCCGGCCATGCGCTCGGCGCTGGCTGACTGGTCGGGGTTGCCAAGGACGAAGCCGATGCGGCGATGGCCAAGGCCGATCAGCAGGCGGGTGATTTCACAGGCGGCCTTGCGGTCGTCAATGCGAACGCGGATCACGCCGGTCGTGCCATAGGCACCCACCGCGGCGATAGGCAGTCCTGCCTCACCAAGGATGCGCAAGACGCGGGGCGATTCCCCCAGCGGAGGGGTAACCAGCACACCAAGCACGCCAGACCGGACCAGTTCGCGCAGCGATTCCTCGGATGGCGGTTGGCCGCCCTCGCCTTTGACCAGGATAAGCCGCGCCCCCCGCGCCGATGCCTCTTCATAAACCCCTGTCAGGAAATCGCTCATGAAAGTGGCACTGGGGTTGGAATAGACTACGCCGATGCGCAGTTCTGTCGACCTGACGAGGCTGCGGGCGGCAACATTTGGAACATAGGCGAGTTCAGCGATCGCTCTCTCCACCGCCTCGCGCGTTTCGGCCTTTACCCTGCCCTGCCCGTTGATGACGCGCGACACGGTCATCGCCGAGACACCGGCGCGTGCGGCCACATCGATCACGGTGGCGCCGCGCTGCTGGCGTTCGCTATCGCCACTCTGGTCCTGGCCCCGGCCCCTGCCCTGCTTCATATTAAATCAGACATATCCTTGTTCGAACGTGGTTGTACGTTAACACAGATTGGCAATAACGATACCTGGCAAATGCCTTGGTCAGGAAAGGTCGTTCCCGCGGTATCGCAGGAAGTGGAAGTCGGCATGGGCGCCGTCACCCGACAAATCCTGCGCAGCAACGCCGACAAACGTTCCGGTGAAGTTGGGCAGGCCTGGCAGCGATACTTCGTCCGACAGTACACTGGCATCGAGAACATGCGGCCACTCGATCCACTCATCATCACCGCAACGCCAGCTGAAGCGAAGATCAGGCCCCGAAACCTCGACGCGCAGCTCGACCGGGCCATCGGGCAGCTCTTCGGCGACGACGTGCGCAGCCGTCTCCTCGTTCGGCACCGCGGAAAGCACCTGCAATTGGCGGCGCTCCCCTTCGACGGTAACGTTGAGGTAGTGAAACTTGGTGCTGTTGTAATAGCAGACGAGCCCCGCGGACTGCTGGAAATCCTGTGGATCGAACTCGAGCAACGTGCTGGCTTCGTACGCAAAATGCTCCTGCCGGCGCGCGACGAGCGCCTGCTCGAAGAAGCTGCCTATCGTCTCTCGACCATAGAGCCGCAACCAGCCCGGCCGCGCCGAAAGGCTGAACAGGCGCTCGGGCCAGGGAGTACGGAGCCATTGCAAAGGAAGCGGCAGGCACCCTGCCTCAAAGCTGCCATCCCAGTCTGGATCGGCGATCTCGGGGGCGGCCTGCAACGGCGGGAGCGGCGGTGCCGGGTCGGGCGCGCCGTCGCCCGCGACGGTCCGCAGCCAGCCATCGTTGCCCCAAACCATCGGCTGGACCGCGGTTTCACGCCCGAGAACGCAGCGTTCGTGACCGGTCAAGGGTCGACCGCAGAGATAGGCGATCCAGGTGCTGCCATCTGGCAGATTGACAAGATCGCCATGACCGGCACGCGTCAGATTACCCTCCCGGCGCCCGGCCGAGGTCAGCACGGCACCATCGGGATGGACTTCGTAAGGCCCGAACAGATCGCGCGACCGGGCCATGACCACAGCATGGTCCCAGCCCGTACCGCCCTCAGCCACGAGGATGTAATACCAGCCATTGCTCTTGTAGATGTGCGGGGCCTCTGTAAAGCCGCGCTCGGTTCCCCCAAAGACAAGACGGCGCTTGCCAACAAGGCGCATCGTCTGGCGATCGAGCTCCTGCACCATGATGCCGCCGAACCGGCTGCGGCCGGGGCGATGGTCCCACAGCAGGTTCACCAGCCACGTCCGCCCGTCGTCATCGTGAAACAGTGAGGGATCAAACCCGCTGCTGTTGAGGTGAACCGGATCGGACCACTCGCCATCGATCTCTTTCGCGGTGACGAGATAGTTGTGAAAGTCTCGCAGGGACGCGCCGGTGGCACCGCTGACGGTGGTCTGTCCATAGCGCTTCACATCGGTGAACATCAGCCAGAACCGGCCATGCGCATGAGTGAGGTCGGGCGCCCAAACGCCGCAGGAATCGGGATCGCCGCGCATGTCGAGCTGGCTGGGCCGGTGCAACGGGCGTGCCGCGGTTCTCCAATGAACAAGATCGCGGCTGTGGTGGATCTGCACCCCCGGATACCATTCGAAGGTCGACGTCGCGATGTAGAAGTCGTCGCCTACCCTGGCGATCGAAGGATCGGGGTTGAAGCCACGGAGAACAGGATTGGCGAAATGGGTCATGCGGGCTTTCGCACCAGGGTCCAGAGGAGGGCCGCGCCGAAAAGGTCGAGCAAGCCCAGAACGATGAAAAAGGGTTCATAGCCGACGCGGTCGACCAGCCCGCCAAGCAGGAGCGAGAAGATCAGGACGCCGAGATTGGCGGCAAGGCCCGCCAGGCTGGCGGCGGTGGCCACTTCGTTGCGGCGGAACAGGTCGGACGCCATGGTGATGACAGTGACCGACAGCGTCTGGTGGGCAAATCCGCCAAGGCAGAGCAGCGCAATGGCAACGTAAGGGCTGCTGACCATGCCGACGAAGGCCATGCCGGTCATCATCACTGCGCCCAGCGTAAAAGCGAAACGCCGCGCATCGACAAGGTCGACGCCGCGCCGGTTGAGCGCTGACGCCACCGCCGGGCCGAACAGGCAGCCAAGGTCGGCGGCAAGGAATGGCAGCCAGGCAAAGATGGCGATCTGCGTCAGGTCGAAACGGTGAACCCGCGCAAGGTAAAGCGGCATCCAGAATGACAGCATGCCCCAGACAGGATCAGCCAGCAGCCGCGGCAGGGCGATGCCCCAGAGGTTGCGGCGGCGCAGGATCTGCGCGATCGAGGGGCGTCGCTCGGTGGCGGCGAGATGTGCTTCCTGCCCGCTGGCGATCAGTTCCCGCTCATTCTCTGCGATGTGACGGTGCCGGTCGGGACTCTGATACCAGAACAGCCAGAGCATGACCCACAGCAGCCCGAAGCCGCCGGCCACCACGAAAGCCGCACGCCAGGAGTAAGCCAGCACGGCCCACGCCACCAGCGGCGGGGCGAAGACGGCGCCGAACGATGCACCGATGTTGTAGATGCCGCCGGCCGTACCCCGCTCACGCGCCGGAAACCAGGTGGCGACGAGTTTCTGCCCTGCCGGCTGCGCCGATCCTTCGGCAAGGCCCAGCAGCCCGCGCAAGGCCGCGAAGCTCAACCAGCCGGAGGCGAAGACGTGGGCCATGGTGATGAGCGACCACGCCGCTGCGCAGATCGCGAAGCCGACGCGCAGGCCGACGCTGTCGAGGAAGTATCCGGCCAACGGCTGAAGCATGATGCCAAGCTGGAAGGCACCGGTGATCCAGCCATATTGTTCGCTGGTTATGCCCTGCTCTTCCAGCACGACCGGCGCAGCGACGCCAAGGACCGAGCGCGCCAGATAGTTCAGAACCATCGCGCCGACGAAAAGCGCAATGATCGTCCACCGGATTCGGGTCATCCTCAAGCCTGGCAACCAAGTATCTCCCAAAGCACGATTTTTCGGCCGACGGCGCCGAACGATCATGTGCAGGCATTTCTGCTACTGCGGAGGCAATGCCAATTTGTCAGACTATTGACAAGAGAGGATTCGCGACCTAGAGAAAAATGCGTTAACGTTACCACTAATCGGGGAATTCCGCTTAGTAAAGCCCCGGAACATCAAGGATCGGGGAGGAAAAGCCTAACCACCGACTCGCAGCGCAGACGCTTCCAGGAGCGTCGGCGCAGTGACCGGCAGTTACCGGCGGAAACCCTCCCGATCATACTTGTCAGTGAAAAACGCCGCACGATCCGATGCGGAGCACACGAAATTCTATGTGGAGGAGTGGGATGTTGTTGAACTTGCTGGATTGTCGTCGCCTGCTGCTGCAAGGCGCATCGCTTGGGGTCGTGGCGATTGCCGCGCTTGCACCGATCGCGGCCAGCGCCCAGGACGCGGCTGCGCCTTCTGTCGCCGCCGAAGATGCGGATCAAGCTGACGACAGGCCCAGCGCGGCAGAGATCATCGTGACCGGGTCGCGCATCAACACCAGCGGCTTCACCGCGCCGACGCCGACGACGGTGATCGGGAGCGAGCAGATCGCCGCAAACGCCCAGCCCAACATCTTCACCACTATCTCGCAGCTTCCCTCGCTGCAGGGGTCGAGCGGCACGCAGGTCAACACCTTCAGCACCTCAAGCGGCGCGCAGGGACTGAGTTCCTTCTCGCTTCGCGGAGTCGGCACGATCCGGACGCTTACCCTGCTCGACGGCCAGCGCGTCGTCGGCGCCAACGTGACGGGCGTGCCCGACATCAGCCTGTTCCCGCAGCTCCTCACGCAGCGTGTCGACGTGGTGAATGGCGGTGCCTCGGCATCCTATGGTTCGGACGCGGTTGGCGGCGTGGTCAACTTCGTCACCGACACCCGTTTCAAGGGCATCAAGGGCAATATCCAGGGCGGCATCACCAACTACGGCGATGATGAGCAGGCCGTGGCCCAGCTCGCGTTCGGCACCGCCTTTGCGGACGACCGCCTGCGCGTGATCGGCAACGTCGAATACTCGCATGAAGGTGGCGTCGGCGGCGGCGAATGGGGCATCGGCCTTGCCAACGGGCGCGACTGGTTCAAGCAGACCACGCTGATCAACCGCGGCGTGCTCAACGACGGTTCGCCGCAGTTCCTCGTGCGCGACTTCGCGCAATCGACCACCTTCACCAAGTACGGCCTGATCACGGCTGGTCCGCTGCAGGGCATTGCGTTCGACGCCGCGGGCAATCCGTTCCAGTTCCAGTACGGTTCTAATGGCGTTCCTGCCAAGGATGCGGCTGGAAACATCAGCGGCTGCTTCCCCGGCTTCTGCCTTGGAGGTGACCTGACCGGCAACGTCGATGCGGGCCGCTCGCTCAAGTCTCGGATAGATCGCTACAACGGCTATGGTCGCATCGGTTTCGAGTTCACGCCGGGCAGCGAAGTCTACGCCACGTTCAACTATGGCCGGGTGAAAACGCAGAACCAGCCGGTCAATGGCCAGAACCGCCCGGGCCTGACGATCCAGTGCTCCAATCCGTTCCTGCCGGGTAGCATCGCCGCTGCCTGCGCCAACGCCGGAATCACCAGCTTCCGCTTCGGCACCAGCAATGCCTCGCTTGGCAACACGCAGGTCCATACCGATCGCGAGCAAGTGCGCGCGGTGATCGGCGCCAAGGGTGCAGCCGAGATCGGTGGCACCGAGTGGACTTACGACACCTACTACGAGCACGGCGTCAATCGCACGCGCATCGACGTCGACAACATCCTGCTCAGCAACCGCTTCAACAACGCGATCGACGCGGTACTCGAAAACGGCGTGATCGTATGCCGCAATCCGGTCGCGCGGGCCAATGGCTGCGTGCCGCTGAGCATCTTCGGCGACAAGGCTTCGGAAGCTGCCCGGAACTACATAATGCCCGAAGCCGGGCCCTACCAGCGCACGCGCCAGACGCAGGACGTGGCCAGCATCAACTTTTCGGGCTCGCCGGTCGAACTGTGGGCCGGCCCGCTTTCCGTTGCCTTCGGCGGTGAATGGCGGCGCGAGCATTACCGCGTGACCGCCGACCCTTACGGCGCGGGCTTTGCCAACACGCCGGCGGGGGGCGACTACCCGGCCGACCCGCTGCTCATCCAGGGCGGCAACAACTGGTATGCAGGCAATTACAAGAACGGCAACGGCACCTACACAGTCAAGGAAGCCTATCTCGAAGTCGACGTGCCGATCCTCAATTCGGACAGCACCGGCAAGCTCAACATCAACGCCGCTGGCCGCGTGACCGATTACAGCACCTCGGGCACGGTCTGGGCGTGGAAGGTCGGCGGCACCTGGGACCTGCCCGTCGACGGGCTGCGCGTTCGTGGTGTGATGTCGCGCGATGTGCGCGCGCCGAACCTTTCGGAACTGTTCGCGGCGCCCGTCACCACGACGCTGCCCAATTTCTTCGATCCGTTCACCAATTCGAACGTGCTGGCGATCCAGAATACCATCGGCAACACCGCGCTGACGCCGGAGTTTGCCCGCAACAACACCGCAGGCATCGCGCTCGCCAATCCTTCCTGGCTGCCCGGCCTCAACGTCTCGTTCGATTGGTACCAGATCAAGATAAAGGACGTGATCTCGAGCCTCGGCGCCAACGATATCGTCCAGCTCTGCTTCCAGAAGGTGCTGCTCTCCACCTGCAGCGCGTTCAACCTGAGCAACACGAACGGTCCCAACTTCATCAACGTGCAGGCGTTCAACCTCGCCTCGATCAACACCAGCGGGTTTGACATCGAAGCTTCGTACCGCTGGCAGCAGCCGCTGGGCCTGCCCGGCAGCTTCACCTTCCGCGGCCTTGCCACGCACGTGATCAAGTTCATCACCGACACCGGCCTTCCGGGCACGCTTCCGGTCGATACAGCAGGCAACAACAACGGTGCGACGCCGGACTGGAAGTTCCTGCTGATCCAGAGCTACGAGAATGACAAGTTCTCGCTCCTGGTGCAGGAGCGCTGGTTCAGCGACGGCGTGATCGGCCACCAGTACGTGGTATGCTCGGCTGGCACCTGCCCGACCTCGACCTCGCAACGCCCGACAATCGACAAGAACTTCCTGCCAGGGGCCTTCTACCTCGACATCGGCGGCAGCGTGAACATCACCAAGGAAATCGTCGCCTACGCGAAGGTCGACAACGTGTTCGACACGGCCCCGGCGCGGACCAACATCTTCTCCAACCCCGCGCTCTATGACGGGCTCGGCCGGATCTATCGCGCGGGCGTCCGCTTCCGCTTCTGATCGAACTTCCCTCGCGCGGTGGACCTACTCACCACACGCCGCCGCGCAGACCGGGCCATGCCGTTCCACACCCTCCCGGAAAGACATGGCCCGGCCCCCTTTCTGTCAGGCGTCAGGCAAGCGATAACGGCTGAAGATCAACAGGGCGATCACCTGCAGGCTGGCAGGGATTACACTGTAAAGCAGGATGATGCCGGTAAGCGCGCTTTCGCTCTGCGCGGCGGCGCCACCAGTGGATGAAACGAAACCGAACGCGCTCATCACGATCCCGGCGATGACCGGGCCAAGGGCAAACGCCAGCTTCTCCATGGCGGAGAACAGCCCGGCGAAGACACCCTCGTTGGCCACGCCCTGCATCCGGCGCTGGTAATCGACCGTATCGGTCATCATCGACAGAGCAAGCAGGATGAACCCGCCGTTGAACGCCCCGATGATCATGGCACGCAGCAGGATCAGCAGGTGCTGGGTATTGACCGGCTGCCCGCCCGGCAGCGTGGCAACATCGAGCCCACCCTTGCCGACCCAAAGCCAGGTGATCGTCACCGCTGCCCAGATGGCCGCGGCAAGAACATAGGCGCGCGGTTTGCCAATGCGCCTTGGCAGCCACAACCACAGCGGCTGCGAAGCAAGGCTGGTGGCAGACATGCACAGGATGAAGATCGGAATCAGCCAGATCGCCTGAACCACATAGAGAAACACGAACCCGATGACGGTGTAGCTCGCCGCCTGACCGGTGTTCGAAACGAAAGTCGTGGCAAGGAGAACGAGATAGGGCTTGTTGGCGGCAACAGTGCGCAGCTGGTCAAGCAGTGAACCGGGCACTGCGCCAGCATTGATCAGCGGCACGCGTCGCAAGCCGCTCGCCGTGGTGAGCATGGATACGAGACACAAACCGCCGAAGATCCAGCTCATCGCGTGCCAACCGGCGGCCCCGCCGCCGAAATGCTCGATCACCGGCTGGGCAAGGCCCACACCGACGAGCACGCCGATCGTTGCGAAGAACATGCGCAGCACCATGATGCGGTTGCGCTGGTGCGGATCGCTGGACAGCTCTGCAGCAATGGCGAGGTACGGCACCGAGTAGACACTGAACGCCGTCGATGCGAGGAAGAACAGGGCGCAGATTGCCGCGGCGGCGATGTAAGGACTGGGGTATTCGGTAAAGGCGAATAGCGCGATGAAGCCCAGCGTCGTGCCGACCGCTCCGGCGATCAGAAAGGGCGTGCGGCCAATTGCCGTCTTCATCCGGTCCGACCAGGCCCCGACCAACGGATCGCATACAATCAGCCAGAGCTTGGGCAGCAGCACGACGAGGCCCGCAAGCCAAGCCGGCACACCGAGCATCGTCGTCATGAACTGGGGCAGCAGAACCGCAGGCGTATCGCGGAACACCTGCGCGCCCAACTGGCCCACGCCATAGCGCAGGACGACGCCTGTAGGCACCTCGTCGGGCAGGGTGGATTTTGCGGCGAGGCTGGCGTTCATGGCTGGGATCCGGGTGTTCTGGGGAGAGGGTGAGGCGTCAGACGCAGGCGCAGACCGTCTTCCATTCGAGGTAGTTGTCCATCGCCTGCCGCCCGCTGTCGCGGCCCCAGCCCGATTGCTTCACCCCGCCAATGGCGAGCGAGGCGTCGTACATGGCATGGCAATTGATCCAGACCGTGCCGGCGCGGATGTCGGCAGACATGCGGTGCGCGGTAGAGAGGCTCTCGGTCCAGACGCTGGCAGCAAGGCCATAATCGCTGGCATTGGCGGCGGCGATGACCTCTTCCTCGTCATCGAACGACTGGACGACAAGAACCGGTCCGAACACTTCTTCGCGCACGATTTCCATGTCGGGCTTCACGTCAACCACAACGGTCGGGGTGATGAACGTGCCGGCATCGCCAGTGCGCTCGCCGCCGGTCAGCATGGTCGCGCCTTCGCCCTTCGCGCGCTGGAGAAAGCCCTCGACGCGCTCGGCATGGCGGGCCGAGACAACCGGTCCCATCTGCGTGTCCTGCAGCAGGCCATGGCCGATCTTCAGCCCCTTGGCATATGCCGCGACGCCCTCGACAACCTGATCGTGGACCGAGCGGTGAACGTATAGCCGCGAACCGGCGATGCACACCTGCCCACCGTTGAAGAAGATCGCATTGGCCACGCCCGGCACGGTGATGGCCATGTCGGCATCGGGGAAAACGATCGAAGGCGACTTGCCACCAAGCTCCAGCGTGACGCGCTTGAAGTTCGTCTTGGCCGCATCGAGCACCGCACGGCCCGTCGCGGTCGATCCGGTGAAGGCGATCTTGTCGACATGAGGATGCGCAGCCAGCGTGGCGCCGGTCTGTCCGCCAAGGCCGGTAACGACGTTGAGCACACCGGCGGGCACGCCAGCCTCGACCATCAGTTCGCCAGGCGGATTGCGGTAAGCGAGGTGTCCTCGGCGGGCTTCAGCACCACGGTGCAACCAGCTGCCAGCGCTGGAGCTGCCAGGCCCTACCTGACCATCGACCAACTCCGCCGGATCTATGCCGACAAGAACAGCCGCTTCTTAACGGTGGGTGGACTGAAGATCCACTACAAGGACGAAGGTGCGCGCAAGGGGCCGCGCTCCTGCTGGTCCATGGCTCGGAAAGCTCGCTGCGCACATGGGACGTGATCGCCAAGCGGCTCAAGGCGCGTTATCGCATCATCCGCCTCGACCTGCCGGGCTACGGCCTCTCCGATGGCCCCACCGACGAGTCTCTCAAGACTCTCGTTCCCACCGACGTTCCCATTGCCCTGCTCGATCATCTGCAGGTTCGGAAGGTGACGTTTGCCGGCGTTTCCAGCGGCGGCACGATGGGCATGTACATGGCCGCCCGCCGGCCGGACATGATCGAACGCCTGATTCTTTCGAACACGCCTTCCGATCCGGTGGATACCAGCCACCTGAAGCTAAGCCAGGGCCTGAAATCCGCGATGGACCGGGCGCAGCAAACCGGCTTTCGCGATCAGGATTTCTGGACGAACTTCCTGACCTTCTTCGCAGGCGTTCCAGCCCGCATTTCCGCGCAGACCCAGAAGGAGTATTACGACTTCTACCGGCGCGCGCCCGAAAAGAACCTCATCGGGCTGATGGCCCGCATCGGCGATGGCAAGCAGGCCACCATCGAGATGGCCAAGGTGCGCAAGCCTGTCCTGCTGCTGTGGGGAACGGCCGATCCGTTGCTGCCGGAATCTGCGCTGAACGCCATTGGACGTTACCTATCCAATGCGCAGATCTCGCGCGTTTCGATGCCGCAACTTCGAAGGACGGCAGGGGCCGGGTGGTCGAACGCACCTCGTCAGTCCGGCCATGGCTGCAGCCGCTGCCGTGACGGGCCATCTCGTCGATGTAAGGAGCCTTGCCTGATGCCCGCCCAGCCGTTCACCACAGTATCGGGCCGCGCCGCCGCCATGCGCGAGGACAATTTCGATACCGATATCATCTTCCCCGCGCGTTTCCTGCTGATCACGGCGAAGGCGGGCCTCGGGGAATACGCCTTCCATGATCGCCGCTTTGCCAGCGATGGCAGCAAGGTCGAAGGTTACGTCCTAAACGATCCGCCCTTTGCCGATGCCCCGGTGATCATTGCCGGTGCCAACTTCGGCTCGGGCTCAAGCCGCGAACAGGCGGTCTGGGCGCTCCTCGGCCTTGGTGTCCGGACCGTCATCTCTTCCAGCTTCGGCGAGATTTTCCAGTCCAACTGCATGCGCAACGGCATCGTTCCGATCGTCCTACCGAAGGACAGGTTGCCGCGCTGATGGATCTGGCAGAAGCAGGCGCAAACTTTTCCGTGGATCTTGAGAGTCAGCAGCTGAGCGCAGAAGGCCTTGCGCCCATCTCGTTCTCGATCCCGCCTGAACGCCGTCTTGCCCTTTTGAACGGGTGGGACGAAACCGATCAGATCGTGAATCAGTACAGTGGCGAGATCGAGGCGTTCGAGGTCCGTCAGCGCCAGAGCCAGCCGTGGCTCTACACCAGGGAGTTTGCCGCGTGAGCACCGAAGAAGACCTGCTGGCCAACTACAAGAAGGCCTATGACAACCGGGTTGGTTTCGGGACAAGGCCGGCATTGCTGCTGATCGATTTCTGCCAGGCCTACTTTGAAAAGGGCAATGCCCTCTATGCCGAGGTGGATGAAGCGCTGGCATCCGCGCTGCGCATCCGCTCTGTCGCGCATGCCGCCGGCATTCCGGTGATCCTGACCAATGTCGTCTACCACCCCAGCGGGTTCGACGGCGGCCGCTTCTTCGAAAAGGCCATGCCCTTGCGCAATTTCACGCAAGGCAATCCCATGGCGGCCTGGGGCCCGGGCCTTGAACCGCTGGAAACGGAACTCGTCGTCTCCAAGCAGTATCCGAGCGCATTCTTCGGCACCTCCCTCGCCTCGACCCTAACGGCTGCCGGCGTTGACAGCGTGATCCTGACCGGCCTGACGACATCGGGCTGCGTCCGTGCGAGCTGCGTCGACGCGATGAGCCATGGCTTCAAGACCGCGGTTGTTGCGGAGGCGTGCGGCGATCGTCACGCAGGTCCCCATGAAGCGAACCTGTTCGACATGAACGCAAAGTATGCCGACGTGGTCAGCGAAGCGGAGGCCATCGCGTTTCTGGAAACTCTGCGACCTTCAGTCTAACCGTAGACCCTTAAGCCGGGCTCCCCAAGGCGTAACCGCAGCAACGAATTCGGCTCTGCCATAAGGCGCCCACTCGAAGCGGCCTTCGTCAACGATCTCGCATCCACCTGCGATCATCGCTTTGGCAAAGCCGTCGAGTTCGGAAACCGGAAAACGCAGGGCCGCCCACCCTCGCAAGGGAGGGCGCGCCTCGGAAAAGTCGTGCCCGCCGAGGCCGAAGCTGATGATCTCGACCGAACCTTCCATGCGGCCCTGCGCCTGGTAGATGCCGATCCGCATCGGGATCTGTTCGGCAAGGGAAAGCGGCAGACCCATGCAATTGACGCCGCCAGCGTTGCCGGCGACCCCTTCCGTTTCCTGCACCGGCACCCAGCCCAGATGGTCAACGAAAAGCGCACGGGCCTGCACAAAATCAGTGACCACCTGAGTGGAATTGAACACCCATGAGGCATTACCGCCCACGCCTTCGTATCCTTGCAGTGGCGGACTCATGCGCTGCATCAGGGCAATGCAGAGCCCGTCGGAATCGTTCTCCACGACTTCGCGGACAGCCAATGCGCCAAACTGCCAGTTGGTGATCGGCGCGAATGCGCGATGTCCGGCACGGCCCAAGGCGTGATGCAGAGTCTCGCTATCATCCAGGGCGCATATTGATGTCGAAAATGCCGCCAGCATCCCATGGCTGCGCGCCGTCGCGCATAAGGGCGCGATGCTCGCCGCCAAAGGAAAACAAGCGAATGGCACCCCGGGCCATGTCGCGATGGACGATCAGGACCTCGCGACCTTTCGCGCCCTGATCCGCACCCCATGCGGCACTCAGTGGAGCTGCAAGATCGCCAGCGTAGCTGATGTCATACCCCAGCGCGCCAGCGAGGCGCCGACTTGCTTCGTCCGCGTCGGCAACCATGCCGACGACTTCCTGAAACCCGTTATCCAGTGCAATCATGGGGCAGCGAAATCATGCACATCCGATTGCAGGGATCACGAGTGCCAAAAAGCCACTGAGCGGACAGACGTTTGCTCTCACAATCGGCCACCGAAACGCTTCTGAAGCATTCCACCACTGCATTCGCGGAGAACGCGCTTCCATCCGACAGACGGACACGCCACAGATTCGCTGCGAGGCAGCGACGCAACTTTGCCATTGTTCGATGGAGTCAGGGCATGGAGTTACAGCTCAGTCCATGATCTCGATCAATATTGGCCTGCCGGATATCGGCGTTTGAAACCCTTTTGACTACGCCGATCGCGATTGCTGCGATGCCGTCTGAGGAAATCGGCCAGCGCGGCATCATCTCGCTGACCGACCTGATCGACGCAACGCCCGGCATCAACGTCACCGGCAACAACTCGGGCCGCAATGACCGCTCGTTCCAGCAGATCTCGCTGCGCGGCTTCACGCCCTCGACCACGGACTCGACGCTGACCGCGACCTTTATCGACGGCGTGCCGGTTTCGTCTGCGTCTGCGCTGAACTCGATCACGGATCCGCCCCGTGTCGAAGTGCTCAAGGGCCCGCAGAACGCCTACTTCGGCCGCAATGCCTTTGCTGGCGCGGTCAACGTGGTCAACCAGACCCCGAAGAGCGATTTTGGCGGCAGCATGAACGCCTCGGTCTTCAGCCGCCATGGTTATGATGTGCAGGGCTCGCTCGAAGGCCCGATCGCGCGCGACATCCTGAGCTTCCGCATTTCCGGGCGCGCGCTCGAGCGTGGCGGTTCCTACCGCAATCGCGCAAACCCCAACGAGCGTCTCGGCGATCAGAGCACCCGCACCGTCACCGGCATGCTGATGTTCACGCCCTCCAGCCAGCTGACGATGAAGGTCTTTGGTCTTTACAGCGAAGACAATGACGGCCCAGCCGCACAGGGCATGCTTTCGGCCTACGAAGTCCGCTCGAACAACGGCGTCGTCAACATCCCGGCGCTGAGCGGAAACACCAACGGCACGATCATCGTCCCCGGCCTGTCCAACTGCACGCTGAACGGCGTCAACCCGTTCATCTGCGGTCAGGCCCCAGCGCTGCCGGCAGCGTTCTCGCCTGCCCGTAACACCTACATCGATGCCAGGACCGCGGCCGTGCTGGCCGATGGCCTTTTCCGCCCCGTCTCGCCCAGCGATGACGTTCAGGGCTATGGCCTCAAGCGCAAGTACCTCCATGCCCACGCCAACATCGATTACGAACTGGGCGACACGGGCATCACGCTCTCGTCGCTCACCGGCGTCAACGACGAAAAGTGGTCGCAGATGTCCGAGCTCGACAACTATGACAGCTCGTCGCTGATCAACACGGCCGCCACGCCGACCAACGGCCTGCTTCCCTATTACAACTTCCCCTTCGCGATCGAACGCCACAACAACGACTTCTCTCAGGAACTGCGCGCTTCCTTTGACAATGGCAGCATGATCTCGGGCATGATCGGCCTCAACTACATGGACACCAAGGTCAAGCGTGACCTGTTCAACGCCTATGGAGAAGCTGTTCTGGGCCTGGCTCGCGGTGCTGGCACGGCTTCTGCCCCGCAGCGGGTGGAAACCAAGGGTATCTTCGGCAGCGTCAACATCAAGCCTACCGACGCGCTGGAGATCAGCCTTGAAGGCCGTTACCAGCGCGACAAGGTGTTCGGTTTCACCGGTGGTCTGGGCGCAACGATCTCGGCGGCCGCTGCTGCTGAAAACGGTGTTCCGGCTGGCACTTATGCCCCGCTGACGCAGTTCTTCTCGAAGAACTACGACAACTTCATGCCGCGCGTGATCGTCAACTACAAGATCACGCCCGAAATCATGGCTTACGCGTCATGGTCGAAGGCCGCGAACGTCAGTATCTCGTCATTCAACGCCCGCCTGTTCTCGGGCACGGCCGGCGAAATCGCCGCGTCCCAGTCGCTTGGCCTGCGCGGCATTACCGTTCCCGAAAAGCTGACGAACTACGAAATCGGCCTCAAGGGCCGGGCCTTCGACAACAAGTTGATCTTTGCTCTTTCGGCTTACTACGGTGACTGGAAGAACCAGTACAACACGCGCAGCGTCTTCTTCGTGGACAATTCGCTGAACCCGCCGCTGAGCTCAACCGTCACCGGCATCGCAAACTCGGGCCGGACCAAGGTCAAGGGAATCGAACTCGATACGACAATCCTTCCCATGGAAGGCGTGTCGCTCACGTTCTCGGGGGCCTACAACGACACCAACATCCGTTCGTTCAATGACCCGGCGATCACTCGTGTCACGGGCGTTACGGGCGATGGCTTCAAGGGCAACAGCCTGCCGCTGACTTCAAAGTACTCTTTTGCGATCACGCCAGAATTCTCGGGCGACATTCCGGGCCGCGACAATGCTACCTGGTTCATCCGCAGCGACGTGAATTACAAGTCGCGCTGGCCGAAAAGGCCGGGTTCGATCGGGCGGACGTGAAGTTCGATACCGCACCCATGGCGGTGATGGAATTTGCCGCCGCCGCCGAAGGCTACAGCCAGGAAGCTAGCGAGGCCGTGGCCGAGCGTGAATTCACCGCGGGCGAATTTGCTCCCGGCGGCGGCTGGGAAGTGCTGATCGCCCGCAAGCCGCTCGAAAAGCAGATGGCAGCATGACCGGAACCGAAACCATGACCGAACGCCCCCAAGTCATCCGCCACGCCCGCGGCAAGCGCCCTGAGTTCTACGAAACCCCCGGCCTCGATCACGTCATGTCGATGATCATGGTGCTGGCCAACGAAGTCTCGGTCCTGCGTGACCGCATGGACAGCGCAGAGCGCGTGGCCAAGGCATCGGGCATTGATCTTGCCGCCGGCATCGAGACGCTCGAACTCGATCAGGCCGCGCTGGAAGAGCGCGAGGAGCGCCGCCAGGATTTCCTGCGCCGCCTGTTTTATCTCCAGCTGAAAGACGCCGACGAAGCCGCCCAGGCCCAGACCGCCGAGGGCTTCAACGCCACGATCGCGGAAATCGCGCTTCAGGATTGAGGGGGTTCGAACCCCATATCGTCCACCAAACCAACGTCACCCCGGGTCAAGCCCGGGGTGACGAGGAACTTTGGTTCGCGAAGCCCTCAATTCACCCGGTAGAACCGGATTCGCACCGATGGGACCTTGGCATCCCCCGGCACCAGCGCGCCGATGAAGGTCTGGCGGTTGAGCCAGTCGTACTTGCCATTCGGCGCCTCGAACACGGCGTGTGTCCGAACCGGCACGGGCTTGCCTTGCGCATCGCGGCAGGCAGTCGCGGTGTTGACGATGTTGATCACCACGCCGTCGTCGGTCTTGAGGAAATAGTCGGCCTTCAGCTGCACGCAGCGATCGGGGCGGATCAGTTGCCAGTCCCACCCGCCGGGCATGACCGCGCCACTGATCCCTGGGCCGCTGAACGTGCCGCCGGTAATCGGAATGATGTTGCGCCCACCCAGCGGCGTCGTGCCGGGAGTGACACTCTGGGCGAGAAGGACCTCTTCCTCGAACACGAATTCGAGCGAGGGCTCGGGCATCGGGGGCTTGTCAGCCGCAGATGCGGATGCTGCGCCCACAAGGGCCAGAATGGCCCCGGCAAATCCAGATTTCATGCTTTCTCCCGCCAATGCTCCTACTTGCGCAAGAGCATCACCGGCAGGCGGTCTGTCAACATTGCATCGAGCCGCTTGGCCGCAGCTTTCTCGCCCCGCCCGTAAGCGTCGACAAACAACGCCGATATCCGCGCCGCATCTGCCAGCCGATCCAGCTGCTTCGGCCCCGGCAGATCATAGCGGCAGATCGCGCCGCCGAAGTAGTGGTCCACGCCTTCGAGCACGAGGCCATAGCGATTTCCGCCCGGCGCTGCCGCCTCATAAGGCACGAGATGGCCGCGCCAGCCGTCGCCATCGGTGCTGGTGATGCCCGGCACGATGTCCTTGGTGCCAGTCTGGACCACCGCCGGGACCGCAATCTTGCCATAACCTTCGGCCGTACATAGCACCGGGATCGGCGCGGGCGGACTGTACGCCACCACCGCGCGCGCATTGGGATCGCGCATCGGGCCGCTCCAGCCTTGGGGCGGAACTGCTGCCGCGCCGCCCATGGTCAGCGCGACCAGACCGCCATAGGAATGCCCGGCCGCGATCCAGGGCCGCTTGCCGACATGGGCCGAAAGCACCCGCATGTCCTCAAGCCTGGCCTTCCAGCTGGCAAGGCCGGGATAGTCCTTGGTCCTCGGATGCTCGATCGAATCGACGTGCAGCGGGGCGAGGATGTGAAAGCCCGCCGCCAGCCACGGCCCAAAGATCGCCTCATAGAACCGGGGCGATGACGCGGCGCCATGGCTGAACAGCACCAGCGCCTTTGCCTTGCCCCGCGGCTTCCACTCGCTCACCCGGATCTCGCGCCCGCCCGGGCCGGTCAGCGTGAACTGCCGCTCTGCCGCTGGCCTTGCCGCCATCGCGCCCAGCCGGGCCGAGGCGACCAGCGCCCCCGCCCCGACCAGAAGACCGCGCCGGTTTATCGGGAATCCGGCCATCAGGGCATCGGCTTCTTGAGATAGGCGATGATCGCTGCGCGCTCGGCCGCGTTGGGCACGCCGCCAAAGGCCATCGAAGTGCCGGGGATCACCGCCGAAGGACGCGCCAGCCACTTGTCGAGCGTGGCCGGGTTCCACACGATGGCCGCGCCCTTGGCCTTCATCGCCGCCGAATAGCGGAAGCCCGGCGCCGTGCCCGCCTTGCGGCCGGCCACGCCGAACAGGTTCGGGCCGATCTTGTTCGGCGCACCCTTGGCGATCGAATGACATGCCACGCACTTGAGGAACGCGCGCTTGCCCGCGGCGGCATCCTGCGCCTGTGCAGGGGCGGCAGCCAGAGCCAGGGCGGCGGTGAGGGGGACAACAAACTTCAGCATTGCAGTCTTTTCCATTGTTTGCAGCGCGCGATCAACGCGAACCGTGCGCCTTGAGCCAAGCCTTGGCACGCAGCGCGGCATTGGCGGAAATATCGGCCCAGAACAGGCCGACGTCGTGAAAGTGCATCGAACCGCCCGGCAGCGGCTTGAGGCCCAGCGACGGCGCGGGCCAGACGGTCAGCAGTCCATCGCGGCATTCGGCGGCCACGGCTCCGGCCTGCAGCGGACCCATCGGCCCGAAGCCCGGATCACCGGCAACTGCGCCCTTCGCCTCGGCAGAAAGCGACAGCCCACGGCGCATGTCGAACGTGACGGGGTTCACGCAAAGCGGCTTGCCGCCATCCTTCCCCCCATTCTGCGCCACAAAGATATCGCGGTAGGACTTGAGCATCGGCCCGCTGTCGCTGCCCGCCAGCACTGCGTTCCACTGCACGAAGCACCCGGTCTGCGCAGGGCTTTCGCAAAACGGAATGCCCGCCAGCCGCGGGGAAAGGTCACCCTCCATCAGGTTGATGCCGATGACATAGGCCGCCACCATGCGGCCCTGCAGCTTCGTCCCCTTGATCCGCTTTTCCAGCAGCGAGGTTGTATGCGCCCCGCCCTGGCTGTGCCCGGCGATGATGAAGGGGCGGCCCTTGTTCTCGTGGGCCATGTACCAGTCAAACGCGCGCTCGACATCCGAATAGGCGAGCGCAAAGGCCTTCTCGCGATTGGCAGGATCGGCCAGCGCCTTGGTCGTTGCAGCGCGATAGCGCGGCGCGAACACCCGGCAGCACGCCGAAAACGCGCTTCCCTGCCGCTGCACCGCGCTTTCCTCGGTCCACTTGAGCACTGCGGGATCGAGCGGATCGTGGTTGTAATCCGTTGGCGAGCGCGTCGTCGTCGGGTGGATCCAGAACACGTCGACGCCGCGCAGGCCCTTCGGCGCCGCCATGCCCTGCGGCAGGCTCTCCACCGTGCTCCAGTATTGGCCTTGCGCATAATCGGGCACCGGCACATCGGCCAGCGCGGGCACTCCCATCGCGGCAAGCGCCATGCCGAGCAACGTCACCAGCCTCATTTGCGCACCATCTCGGCGTCGAGCCACCAGCCGAACTGCTCGATCCAGTGGTCGGCCGTCGTGCCGCGCGTTGCCATGCCGAAACCGTGTGCCCCCCGCTGATAGAGGTGCAGCTCTGGCCGATACCCTGCGGCAAACACCCGGTCGTAAAAGGCGCGGAATCCCTGATCCACGGCCATGTCATCCTGCGCCATGACCATGAACATCGGCGGCAGGCGGCCCGGCGCCGGGGCCGGTGGCGGCAGCAGCCACGGCTTCTTTGAAGTGCCATGCGCGGAAGGAAGGTTCGCGGGCGGAATCGGCGGCGTCGGCCCGAACGGCATGCCATAGATCAGCGCGGCGAAATCCGGGCGCTCCGCCGGGTTGGGCGCAAGCATCGTCATCCCCGCCACATGCCCGCCCGCCGAGAAGCCCATCACGCCCACGCGATGCGGATCGATCTTCCACTTCGCCGCATTGGCACGGACGATGCGCAACGCTTCCATCCCGTCCTCGACGCCGGGAATGCCGCCCACGCCCGGCGCCAGCGTTGCCTGCACTCGCTGCCGCATCGCCTCGTTGGTCTCACCCGGAGGTGACTGGATCAGGCGGTACTTCAGCACGAAAGCCGCGATCCCGTGCGCCGCCAGCCAGCGCGCCACGCGCGTGCCTTCGTGGTGGATCGCCAGCAGGCGAAAGCCCCCGCCCGGTGCGATCACCACCGCCATGCCGGTGGCCTTGGCCGGATCGGGCAGGAACGGCTGCAGCGTCGGCACGGTGACGTTCCACACCTGCTCGCCATTCTCGAGCAGGCCTTCCTGCACCGGCACCTTGGCCAAGCCGGGCCATCCCTTCATCGAAGGCACGCCAGCGGGCCACACCGGCATCGGCGCAAGTTCGCCCTCTTGCGCCAAGGCTGGCAGCGAAAGCAGCAGGGCAAGGCCGGCAAGGACGATCCGCAGCATCCACGCTTCTCCGGAAGGTTCGAAAGCGGGGACAGTGGCAATGCGCGCGCCTGCGCAGCAGGCCTGCGTCGCCACTATCCGCCCATCGGTCAGCGGTTTGCAAAGCGCGGCATCGCCGGTCTAGGGTCGGCCAAACCGTTCGCCATTCCAGGAGGGCCACCCATGCACGCCAAAGCCGTCCGCCTCACCGCCACCGGCGGCCCGGAAGTCATCGCGTGGGCGGATATCGACCTGCCTGCACCGGCTGCGGGCGAAGTGCTGGTCGAACATACCGCTGTCGGCCTCAACATGATCGACACCTACCACCGTGGCGGGCTCTATCCGATCCCGATTCCCGGCGGCCTGGGCGTGGAAGCGGCAGGGCGCGTGGTTGCGGTGGGCGATGGCGTTAGCGCGTTTTCGGCCGGTGATCGCGTCGCCACCTTCGGGCCGGAACTTGGCGCCTATGCCACGGCGCGCATCTATCCCGAAGGCGCACTGTTCAAGCTGCCCCATGCCATCAGCGATGCGACCGCTGCGGCCGCCATTCTCAAGGGCTTCACCGTCGAATTCCTGGTCGAGCGCTGCGCACAGGTTCAGCCGGGCTGGCCGGTGTTGGTCCATGCCGCAGCGGGCGGCGTCGGTCTGATGCTGGTGCAGTGGCTCAAGCACATCGGCGCCACGGTGATCGGCACCGTCTCCACGCCTGAAAAGGCCGAGATTGCGCGCACTGCCGGGGCGGACCACGTGATCGACTATTCGCGCGAGGACGTCGGCCCGCGCGTGCGTGAACTGACTGGCGGCGCCGGAGTGCGCGTCGCCTTCGATGGCGTGGGCAAGGATACCTGGGAAGCCAGCCTCGATTCCACCGCGCGGCGCGGGCTGATCGTCAGCTATGGCAACGCCTCCGGTCCGGTCAGCGGTGTCGCGCTCGGCACATTGTCGCAAAAGGGTTCGGTGTTCGTGACCCGCCCGACACTCTACCACTACTACGCCGACCCGGCCGAACGCGCGGCGGGATCGGCGCGGGTGTGGGACATGATCGCCAGCGGCGCGGTTGCCGTGACCATTGGCCAGACCTACCCGCTCGCCGAAGTCGCCCAGGCGCACCGCGATCTCGAGGCGAGGAAAACCACCGGATCGACGGTACTGATGCCTTAGGCGATATCGTTGATCCTCAGCCTCGGCTTCACTTCCGCCGCCGCCTTTTCCGCCTCCTTGCGCCGCTCGAACACGGCCAGCATGTGCTTGCGATCAGCCGCGGTCAGGATCTTCTCGCTTTCGACGAACTGCTCCTGCTCCTCCTCGCGGATATGGTGCAGGTATTCGTGCTTGAGCGCGGCAAAGCGCTCCAGCCACTTGGGCGTGCCCAAGTCGCGCGCGGCAAGATCGTCGAGCATCTTGTCGATGTCCTTGTGCTCGGCAACGGCATGGCGGGCGAACTCGGTGGTTTCAGGATTGCGCAGCACGGTTGACCACAGCGCCTGCTCCTCGGCAGCGGCGTGGCCCTTCAGCTCATAGACCAGCTCCTCGAACAGCGCCTGGGCATCATCGCCCTTGCCGCCCGTCGCCTCGAGCATGGCGAGCAGCGCACGGTGCCGGTCATGGTCCTCGATCAGCCGCCCGAACACATCGGGCAGGCCACGCAGATCGGTTGCCGGGGTCTGCCCGATCTGCGCCGGGACGTCAGGAGCAATCGCCTTGGCCTTGGCGATAGCCTTCGCCTTGGCCTCGGCAGGCTTCATCTTGGTCACTATCGCCATCTGTCGTCTCCTCAGGCGAGATCGCGGATTTTCGGCTCACGCCCGAAGTGGCGCACCGGCCCCACTTCCAGCAGCTTTTCGTTCGGCACCACGCCTTCGTCCGGCTCCACGCCCGCCTTCTCGAGGATGACCTTCGTGCCATTGCAGTGGGCAATGGTCTTGCAGTGGCCAAAGGCGTCCATGAACCACTGCACCGCCGCGCCTTGTTTCGCCAGTTTCTCGGCCTCCGCCGGCATCAGCACCGAAGCCACCGCATCGAACAGGACAGAGGGCGAGCCATCAAGCTTGCCATCGGCCTTGAGCGTTCCGCCCTTGACGGACAAGCCGCCAACCTTGGGCGCAACCAGGAACACCGATCCGCCCGCCGCTTCCACGCCCGCCTTCAGCTTGTCGATCGTCGCCTTGTCCGATCCTTCGGCAAAGAGGATGCCGACCTTGCGGCCCTCGAAGGTCATCTTCGCCTGCTTCTGGATCGACAGCGCGTCCGATGGCTTCATCTCCACCGGCTCGCGCGCAGCAGGCGCCTTCTCTGGCAGGTCCATGGCCAGGCCATCAGCCACCCGTGCGGCCAGATCCTCGTCCACGTTGCGCAGGCGCGAAAGCACGCGCATCCGCACATGCTCCATCGCACACTTCGAAAGCTCGAACACCAGCGCCGAGGCCATGTGCGCCTTCTCGTTCTCGGTCTGCGAGTGATAGAACAGCGCCGCCTGGCTGTAGTGATCGGCGAAGAGTTCGGCGCGCACGCGCACCTTCTCGGTCGGATCGTTGCGTTCGCCGTTCTCGCGGAACGATGTGAAGCCGGTGTCCGGGCAAGCGCGCGGGCCGCTGTCCTCGCCCGCCTCGTTAAGCGAGTTGGGTTCGTAATTGGCGCGTCCCGTCGGCACCAGCGTCTGCATCAGCCCATCGCGCTGCATGTTGTGGAACGGGCACTTGGGCGCGTTGACCGGGATCTGGTGGAAGTTGGTCGTGCCAAGGCGCGATTTCTGCGTATCCAGGTACGAAAACAGCCGCCCCTGCAGCAGCGGATCGTTCGAGAAGTCGATGCCGGGGATGACATTGCTCGGCAGGAACGCCGACTGTTCGGTCTCGGCAAAGAAATTGTCGACATTGCGGTTCAGCGTCATGCGTCCGACGATCTGAACAGGCACGTCCTCTTCCGGGATAAGCTTGGTCGCGTCGAGCACGTCATAGGGCTGCGCTGCGGCGAACTCCTCGTCGAACACCTGCACGCCCAGGTCCCATGCCGGGAAGCTGCCCATGGCGATGCTTTCGAACAGGTCGCGGCGGTGGAAATCGGGATCGGCCCCGGCAATCTTCACCGCCTCGTCCCATATCAGCGATTCCATGCCCAGCACCGGCTTCCAGTGGAACTTCACGAACTTGCCCTCGCCCGCGGCGTTGACGAAGCGGAAGGTGTGGACGCCAAAGCCCTGCATCATGCGCAGCGTCCGCGGGATGGTGCGGTCGCTCATCGCCCACATGATCATGTGCATGGTTTCGGGCATCAGGCCCACGAAGTCCCAGAACGTATCGTGGGCACTGGCGGCCTGCGGATAGCCGCGATCGGCCTCCATCTTCACCGAATGGACCAGATCGGGGAACTTCATCGCATCCTGGATGAAGAACACCGGGATGTTGTTGCCAACCAGATCCCAGTTGCCTTCGTCGGTATAGAACTTGACCGCAAAGCCGCGCACGTCACGCGGGGTGTCGATCGATCCGGCACCACCGGCCACGGTCGAAAAACGCACGAACACCGGGCAGGTCGTGCCCTCCTTCTGGAACAGGCCCGCCTTGGTCAGTTCCGGGATCGCCTTGGTCACCTCGAACACGCCATGCGCGGCAGAGCCACGGGCGTGGACGATGCGCTCGGGAATGCGCTCATGATCGAAGTGGAAGATCTTCTCGCGCAGGATGAAATCTTCCAGAAGCGTCGGCCCGCGCGCGCCCGCCTTCAGGCTGTTCTGGTTGTCCGACAGGCGGTGGCCGAAGTTGTCGGTAAGATAGGCCGCGCCATCGGCTCCGGCGGCAGCGTCCTGATGCGTTTCACCGGCATTGCCGGTCTGCGTGGCATAGGCGCCCTGCCCGGCCCCCGGCTGATGATCGGCAAGCGCATTGTCGAGCGCGGGCGACATCGAGGACGATTCATTGGTGGTCTTGCCGGTCTTGGCCATGGCGCGTGTCCTTGGGTTGCGCGCACGGGTGAGGGGCGCAGGAACACTGCGCCCGCCCGTTCACGCGGGAAATATGGGGAAAGTCGGTTCCCGAGGGTGGACCGCCGCGCGCCGGGAGGGGGAGGAGCGCGCGACGGTCCGAGGGGAACGGGATCAATAAGTGCGTGTCGTGCCCGAAGCGCCCTGACGGGCCTGCTTCTTCTTCATGGCGCGCGATACCGCCCAGGTGCCGCCGGCGGCTGCCAGCATGCCCAGCGGCCCCATGCGCCGCATGACCGTGGCCGCAGCAACGCCGATCAGCGCGCCAGTGCCTTCGCTCATGCCGGGGGTGCGGTCGGCAATCTTCTTGCCGACCACTGCGGAAATGATCTTGCCTATCATGGATTACCTCTTTGGAACCCTTCCAGAACCGCGCGGGCCGGACTTGGTTCCAAAGCGCGCGCTATCTGCCGAACGCTATTTGCCGAACACCGGCTTTCGCTTCTCGACAAAGGCGGTGGTGCCTTCGCGGAAATCCGCACCCTCGAACGCCGAGGCGAACACCTGCAGGCTTTCGGCGTCATCGCCAACCTGCCCGTCGAGCACGTTGCGCACGAAGCCCTTGATTGCCTGCGTGGAGAACGGCGAGGCCGCCAGCAATTGCGCGACCAGCGCGTCCTCGCTCGCGGCCAGTTCCTCGACCAGCCCGACGTCCCTCGCCTCCTCTGCCCCCAGCAGCATGCCGGTAAACAGCATCCGCCGCGCCTGTCCCGGCCCGACGAGATCGACCAGCAGCTTCACGTCATGCAGCGGATAGACCAAGCCCAGCCTGGCCGGCGTGATGCCGAACCGCGCCTCAGGCCCCGCCACGCGGATGTCGCAGGCCAGCGCGATGCCGCAGCCGCCACCCACGCAATCGCCCTCGACCATTGCCACGGTCGGCAGGCGAAAGCGGGTCAATTCGTATTGCGCGCGGTTGATCGCGGTCTGGTTTGCCGCGCGCCAAGCCGCATCGTCCTTGTTGGCGAGCAGTTCGGCAATGTCGGCGCCAGCGCAGAACGCGCCACCATTGGCGGATTTCACCACCAGCACCCTGACGTCCGGATCGGCGTCGGCCTCGGCCAGCAATTCGGGCAGACGCTGCCACATCGCGATGTTGAAGGCGTTGCGCTTGTCCGCCCGGTCGATCAGCAGGCGCGCCACCGCGCCATCGCGTTCCAGCCGCAAGGTTGTACCCGCCTCGTCACCCATCGCGCATCCCCGATCGTCGTCCAACCCGAGCCGCTCTGGACGCGCGACCGTCGCTTGGCAATATCGTGACGCCCAATGAAAAGAGGCGGACCTTGCGGCCCGCCTCTTCTGTCCGTCAGGCGATCACGCCGATCAGAAGTCGACGCTCAACCGCACGCCATAGGTGCGCGGCGCGGCGAACTGCCAGTTATAGATGTCGTCCGGCCCGGCCACGGTGAACCCGGCATAGGTCAGCGGACGGGTGTTCTCGATGTTGCGGACGAAGCCCTGCAGGCTGAAGCGCTTGTTTTCCGGCGCATAGGTCAGCGACAGGTCGGTCTGGGTAAAGGCCGTCTGCTTCGAATCGCGGTAGTTGAACACGTCGCCGAAGTACGCGCTCTTGAAGGTGGAGAACACGCTGGCCGTCAGGCTGCCCATGTCGCCCAGCGGGATCACCTTGTCGTAGGCCAGAGTGATCGTCCACTCGGGCGTCATCGGCGGGGTGTTGCCGGCAAGGTTGGGCTGCGTGACAACGCCCGGCGTCGTCTCGAGGTTGCCGACCGTCAGCTCGCCGTTGCCGCCGCTCGGACGGCAACCCGAGCCGCTCACGCAGAACACCGGGATTGCAGTCAGGAGCTGCTTGTACTCGGCGTTGACGTAGTTCGCCGTGGCCGAGAACGTGTCGTTGTCCGAAAGCTTGATCACCGCTTCGGCTTCGACGCCCCAGATCCTCGCCTTGCCGGCGTTGAAGATCTGGCTGCCCTTCGTCGTATCGAGCAGCACGCCGACCTGCAGGTCCTTGTAGTCATAGTAGAAGCCGGCAAGGTTGAAGGTGTGCTGCGACGATGCGCCGAAGTTCTTCTTCAGGCCTGCTTCGTAAGCCGTGTTGGTTTCCGGCGCATACTGGCCGACTGAATCGAAGCCGCCCGCCTTGAAGCCGGTCGAAACCTTGCCATAGATCAGCGTATCGGCATCGGGCTTGAAGTTCACGCCGGCCAGCCAGGTCAGCTTGTCCGCTTCCGAACCCAGCGTCAGATTGCGCAGGGGCGTGCCGGGGTTGGTCGGCCGGACGTTGCCGGTGTTGAACAGCGGGTTGGACGGATTGGCAATCGCACCGCCATGGTCGCGATAACGGGCAGAGCGCTTGTCATCGGTATAGCGCAGGCCGGCCACGATCGTGAACTGGTCCGAAAGCTTCACGTCGGTCTGGCCGAACACCGCCCAGCTGCGCGATTCCACGTTGCGGAAGAAGTAGTTCACGTATCCGCCATTGGCGCCGAGCAGGAACGGCGGCGGCGGCAAGCGAAACAGCCCGCGCTCCACGTCGAGCTTCTCGTTGAAGTAGAACGCGCCCGTCTGCCAGACCAGCAGGTCGCTCTCGCCATTGAGGCGCAGCTCGTGGCTGTGGGTCTTGGTGTTGCCGACAAAGGTGTTGAAGCGATAGGCGGGCGAAAGGCCCAGCGCGGAAAGCGCATCGGTCTCGCGGAAGCCGCCGGTGTAGGTCACGGTGGCGGCGCCGAAATCATAGGCGATGCTGCCGCGCACGGCGGTTGACTTCAGGTCGTTGCTGCCAAGGCCGCTCGCCGGTGCATTGTAGGTCGAACGGTCCACGTTGGCGAGATTGTTGGTCAGCGCCGGAATGCACTGCGTACCCGGTACAGCCGGGGCAATCTCGACCCAACCGGGGTTGGCGGCGCAGCCCGCTCCCGGCGAGTTGCCGGCCGCGTTGAAGTTCATGAAGGCCTGGGCAGGAACGACGATGTCCTGCTCCACCCGCTCGACCGCCGCGTTGATCTTCAGGCCCGAGACCGGCTCGAGCCGCAGGCTCAGACGGCCACCCCAGGTGTTGTCATCGCCACTGCGCTTGTCGATGTTCGGATGGTAGTTGTAGCCATCGCGGTCGGAGTAGATGCCCGACGCGCGGATGCCGCCGATGTCGCCCAGCGGCACGGTGACGCCGCCCTCGGCGATCACGTGGTTGAAGTTGCCATAGCTCAGGCTGCCGTTGGCGGCAAATTCGCTGCCGGGCTTGCGCGTGATGAAATTCACCGCGCCGCCGGTGGCGTTGCGGCCATAGAGCGTGCCCTGCGGCCCGCGCAGCACTTCAACGCGATCGAGGTCGAAAAGCGCGGCATTCAGTACGGTCGGGCGATTAATGTATTCGCCATCGATGTTGATGGCGATGGCCTGGTCCTGCGCCTCGTCGTTGCTGTTCGAACCGATGCCGCGAACGGTGACGCGGGTCAGCACGGTATCGTTCACGATCTGGACGACCGGCGCCACGCGCTGGAGCGAGACGAGATCGGTCACGCCCGAAGCCTTGAGCGCCTCGCCGCTGACCACGTTTATCGCGATCGGCACGTCCTGCACGTTCTGCGACCGGTTCTGCGCGGTCACGATGATGACATTGGGGTCGGCAGCCTCGTCGGCTTCGCTTTGCGCCAGAGCCGCCGAAAACGGCACGATGCAGCCTGCGCCGCACAGCAGCAGGAACTTGAATCCATTCGATTTCATCTGGTTTTTCCTCCCAAAACTTGTTCGCCGCCGATTCGGCCGGAATGCGAAGGCTTATTCTGGAATATAGATTCTATTTGTCAAACCCCGGTCTGCATTATGTCTTAGTGTTGCTGCCGCATTCGGCGGAGCCCTCTTGACCTAGGCCCGAGAGAATGCGAACATGCATTCCAATAAAGTAGCGGCCCTTTCTGCCGCCAGGCAAACGCACCGCATGGTGCGGGGCCGCCGATTGGGAGATCGACGTGCCTGCTGCTTATCCGCTTTCATCCTGCATCGAATGGCAGTTCGCCGAAGCCGGTGACCTTGCCCAGCGTATCCGCGCCGCCAAGGCTGGCGGTTTCGACCTGGTCGAATTCCACCTCTGGCGGGACAAGCCCGTCGAAGCCATCGGCGCGGCCCTTGCCGAAACCGGCGTCACGCTCACCGGCATCTGCGTCGATCCGCGCCGCTCCATCGTCGATCCGGCCGAACGCGCCGAGATGGTGCAGGCCGTGCGCGAGACCATCGAAGCCACTGCCCCCCTCGGCAAACCACCGCTGATCGTCGCATCGGGCTTCAAGGTCGAAGGCATGAGCGAGGAAGACCACTTCGCCAACGCCGTCGCCGCATTGAAGGAAGCCGCCGCGCTTGCGGAAGCAGCAGGCGTCACCCTCCTGCTCGAACCACTCAACACCCGCCTGTTCTCGGCAATGTACCTTGTCAGCACCACGCTCGGGCTGGACCTTGTCGAAGCGGTCGGCAGCCCCAACCTGCGCCTGCTCTACGATGTCTGGCACAGCGCCGTGATGGGCGAGGATATTGCCGACGTTCTGAAAGGCCGCATCCACCTCGTCGCCCATGTGCAGGTGGCCGACATGGACGACCGCAACGAACCCGGCACCGGCACGGTTGACTGGGGCCATGTGATGGGAACGCTCGAAAGCCTTGGCTACAAGGGCAGCATCGGCATGGAGTATTTTCCCACCCTGCCGATGGACCAGTCGCTCGAGCTGACCCGCAAGACGCTGGCGCTCTGAGCAAACTGTAACGCTGCGGTCCGGGAGAGGGATGTGGCAAACGAAAAGTTGAGCTTCGCCGAACGCCTCAGCTACGGCATGGGCGACATGGGCACCAGCCTTGCCTACAACATGGCCAGCGGGTTCCTGCTGTTCTATTACACCAATGTCGTCGGCATGCCGGCGGCAGGGGTGGGTACCATCTTCCTGATCGCGCGCCTGCTCGATGCCATCATCGATCCGGTGGTCGGCATCATGGTCGACAAGACCCGCAGCCGATGGGGCCGCACGCGCGGCTATTTCCTGTTCACCGCCCTGCCCTATGCGCTGCTCACCGTCGCGCTGTTCCACGTGCCCGACTGGAGCGACAGCGCGCAGCTGGTCTATGCCTTCGTCACGTTCAAGGCCTTGGGCATCCTGATGTCGGTCCAGGCGATCCCCTATACCGCGCTGATGCCGATGATGACCCTGGACCCGAAGCAGCGACTCAAGCTGTCCGGCATGCGCGGCGTCGGCACCTCGATCTCGGTCGTGCTCGGCACCGCTGCCGTCATGCCGCTGGTCGGGGTTTTCGGCGGGGAAGACCAGAACAAGGGCTTCCAGTACGTCGCGATGCTCTTTGCCGCGATCGGCTTTGCCGCAACGCTCGCGCTCTTCGCCAACTGCAAGGAGCGCTTCGAGGACGGCTCCTCGCCCGATTTCGCCATCGGCCCTGCCGTCAAGGAAATGCTGCAAAACAAGGCTTGGCTCGTCGTCTTCGCCTCGTGCCTGCTCTATTTCATCCGCTTCGGCCTGATGATGAGCGCGACCGCCTATTTCGCGATCGACGTGATGCGCCAGCCCTGGCTGATCTCGGTCATGCTGCCTGCCGTCTCGGGGATGCTGCTGCTGTCCTCGTTCGTCGCCCCGCCGATCCTTGCCCGCACCGGCATCAGGAAGGGCAGCGCCTTCGTCCTCGCGCTCGCCGCCGTGATCTTCGCTGTGCTCCCGCTGGCGCAGGACAACACTGCCGCCTTCCTCAGCCTCTACATCGCCGCCTGCCTTGCTACGTCCATCACCATTACCGCCGCCTTCGCGATGATCGCCGAGACGGTGGATTACCATGAATGGAAGTTCGGCACCCGGCGCGAGGGCCTGCTTTCGGCAGGGATCAGCCTCTCCACCAAGGTCGGCATGGCAGTGGGCACCGCAGGCTTCGCCTTCATGCTCGGCGCGGCAGGCTATGTGCCCGATGCCGTGACTGATGCCGCGCGCGAAGCGATCCGCTGGACCTACTACGGCAGCGCCGTCGTCCTGCTCGGCCTGCAGACCGTGGTCGTCCTGATGTGGCCGATGGACGGCCTGCACGAAACCATCCGCAACGACATCGCCGCGCGCCAGCCCGCAGCGGCGGAATAAGGGAGAACCTCATGAAGAAGATCACAGCCGCCCTGCTTGCGGCCTGCCCCGTCGCATTCTGGGCCGTGCCTGCCGCCGCGCAGGTCATCGTCACCATCGATTACCGCCCGCCCGAAACCGTGCAGCGCGTCGCCATCCCGGTGAACCCGGCCGAGAACCGCCTCAAGGTCCTCATCATTTCGGGCCGCAATTCCTACGAGCATGACTGGACCGGCGTGAACAACATGCTGCGCACCATGATGCAGGATACCAAGCGCTTCGACGTTCGCGTGACCGAGGATTTCGACAACGGCACGCTGGAAACGCTAAAGCAGTACGACGTCGTCCTGCTCAACTATTCCAGCCGCTGGAACTATGCCGATCCGGTGCAGAAGGTGTGGTCGGACAGCGCCTTCAAGGCGCTCTACCAGTACGTGCGCGAAGGCGGCGGGCTCGTCGCCTATCACTCCAGCTTCACCTGGGGGCGGGACATACCCGAATACAAGAAGCTGATCGGCGGCGCGATGGAACCCGGCACCAGCCGCCGTGCCCCTCCGGGTGCCTTCCCCGTCCATCTGGTTGACCGCACCCACCCGATCACTGCGGGCATGCGCGAATTCATCTGGACCTACAACGACGACATGTACACCAACATGGGCATGGACCCGGATGCGAAGATCCACGTCCTCGCCACCGCTCACGATTCCGCCGCCGCCTATGACCCGAAGCTGACCGGCCCCAAGTATCCCGCCGCCGCCTATACGCCCGAAAAGCTCAAAGCCATGAAAGGCATCGACGCCGATCACCCTCAGGTCTGGACCGCCGACTACGGCAAGGGCCGCGTCTTCTCGATCACGCTTGGCCACGATGAAGTCTCGCTCCACTTCCAGCCGCTGCAGACCCTGATCCTGCGCGGCACCGAATGGGCCGCCACCGGCAAGGTCACCCTGCCCGTACTGGAAGAAGCGAAGGACTATCCGACCAGGCCCTGACCGCGGCTTGGCAATTCACGCTTCTGGATCGGCGGCGAGCCATGCAGGGATGTCGCTCTGCAGATGAAGCAGGCGGAGGATTTCGATGCGATCCTCCGCCACAAGATAGAAAGCCGCCCAGGGAAATCCCTTTACGCTTCTCGAACGAAGACCCGGCACCGACAACTCGTAAGCCCACCGCGGTGAACCTCCGTCCGGCGCACGAGCGATCGACGCATATGTATCCTGCAATCTGTAGACAAAGCGCAGGGCAACATCCAGCCCGGCTGTCAGGGCATAGTCTTCCGTAGCGCGCCGGGCATCCTTGTCTGCCAGCTCATGGAAAACCAGACGGCGCATCGGCCCGCTTCTGCTCAGCTGCCGACGCTGTCCCGCGCCAGCTTTCGCAATCCGTCGAAGTAGGCCTCATCCACCTCGCCCGCAATTGGCGAGGCCGCGCCATCCAGAATCATCCCCCGCAGTCGCTGCACGTCCTGGTCCTTGCGGATCAGCTCGCGGACGTATTCGCTGTTCGTGCCGAACCCCCGGCTTGCAACCTGGGCGTCAACGAAAGACTTCAAGGCGTCTGGCAGCGAAATGTTCATCGAAGACATGCCGCCAAGATAGATTGCATGGCAAAAAATGGCAACCTACCCCTCTCCCAGCCTGCCGCGCTGCCCTACCTTGCAGCAGCCACCCGCGCTTGCGGAACGGGCGCGAACAGGCGCGCGATCTCGTCCGCCGCAACGGCCCGTCCATAGAGGAACCCTTGCGCTTCCTTGCAGCCAAGTTCGCGCAGCACCCGTTCCTGCTCGCGCGTTTCCACCCCTTCGGCGATCACTTCCAGGCCAAGCGTGCGCGCCATCTGCAGCACCGCATCGACAATCGCGGCATCTGCATCCGAACGATGGATCGCTTCAACGAAGCAGCGGTCGATCTTGAGCCGATCCAGCGGATAGCGCTGCAGCAGGCTGAGCGAGGCATACCCGGTTCCGAAATCGTCGAAGGCAATGTCCACGCCCAGCGTCTTCAGGCGCTTGAGCATCGTGGCAACTTCGTCGTTGTGCTTGATCACGATGTTCTCGGTGATCTCGATTTCCAGCTGCGTGGGCGCGATGCGATGCTTGCGGCAGGCTTCGCCGATCACGCCATAGAGCCGGGGCGAGCGCAACTGCGCCGCAAACAGGTTCACCGCCATGCGCACTTCGCCAAGCCCGGCGCTGCGCCAAGAACTGGCCACGCGGCAGGCCTCGTCGATCACCCAGTCGCCCACGTCCTCGGCTACAACGCTGTCATCCAGAACCGAAAGGAAGGCATCGGGGTGCAGCAATCCGAACTGCGGGTGCTTCCACCGCAGCAGCGCCTCCACGCCCAGCAGCGCCTTGTCTTCGAGCGAGACCTGCGGCTGGAAGTGCAGCACGAACTGCCCTTGCGGCAAGGCCTCGCGCAGTTCCGCGCCCAGCCTCTGGCGCTGCTCCGAGCGGTTGTGCATCGTCGGCAGGTAATACTTGCGCTGCGCCCCGTGCTCGGCCTTGGCGCTGTAGAGCGCAAGGTCCGCGCGCGACAACAGCTGGTCCACCGTCGATGCATCCTTCGGCGCCAGCGCGATGCCGATGCTGGTGCCGACAAACACGTTCTTGCCGTTGATCTGGAACGGGGTGGCGAGACTTTCGAAGATTGCACGGCACAGCGAATCGATCCGCAGCGGATTGCTGCAATCGGACAGGACGATGGCAAACTCGTCGCCGCCGAACCGCGCCACCATGTCGGCATCGCCCACGCAGCCTTCCATCCGCCGCGCCACATCAGCCAGCAGCAGATCGCCTACGCTATGGCCCAGCGTGTCGTTGATGTCCTTGAACCCGTCGAGGTCAAGCAGCATCAGCGCGCAGGAGCCGCGCGCGATCGCTTCCTCCAGCCGGGCGTTCAAGGCATTGCGGTTGGGCAAGGATGTCAGCGTGTCGCAATGGGCGAGATGCTCGAGCCGGCGCTTGGCCGCCTGCCGATCGGTGATGTCGCGGATCAGCGCGCCGAACATCGGCTGGCCTTTCTCCTCCCACATCGACAGCGAAAGGTCGACCGGGATTTCATGTCCGTCGGCATGGCGCACCAGCATCTCGATGGCCTTGCCCGCCAACCGCGCCTTGCCGCTCTTTACGGCGCGGGCCAATCCCGCCTCGTGCGCGGCGTGGTAGCGCTCCGGCATGATGATCGTCAGCGGCTTGCCGATCGCCTGCTCCGCGCTGAAGCCGAACAACTGCTCGGCCGCGGAATTCCACGAAAGGATCAGGTTGTCAGGCCCGGCGCAGATGGCGGCAGTAGCGGACCGCGCAAGCATCTGCGCATAGCGACCGGGGTGCAGGCTCTTATTCGGCAAGACAGACTCCTCGATCGTGGCGAGCATGCCTTGCCTAAGTTAAATGTCTAAAAGTGAAGCTTTCTTGATGCACGGGAATTACTTAGCGCTGAAGAACACTACGGAAAGAGAGCCAGGTCCATGCCTTCTCCCATCGCCTGATGGCCGGCGTCGCTGGGATGCAGGTGATCACCTGAATCATGGGGCGCGGCGAACCGGTCGGGCGCTGCAGGATCGCGGACCATCGCGTCGAAATCGATGACCGCATCGGGCTCTGCGGAACTGCGTATCCAGCGATTGACCTCCTCGCGCAGAGCCCTTTTCTGCAGGGTCGACGTCGCCGCATCGCCCGGGCTGGGCGTAAGCGTGGCAAGATAGACCTTCACGCCACGCGCGTGGGCGCGGGCAATGATCTGGCGATAGCCGCCGATCAGGTCGGCGCTGGTGATTTCCGGATTGTCGCCGAACGGGCCCTTGCCGGAAAAATTGATGTCGTTGATGCCCTCGAGCATTATCACGTGCGAAAGGCCTTCGATGCGCAGCACGTCGCGATCGAACCGGGCCAGCGCGGCTGCTCCCCAGCCGGGGGCGAGAACGCGGTTGCCGGCAATCCCGGCATTGATCACGGAATAGCGCCTGGCGCCCTTGCGCGCATTCAGCCTGCGCGCCAGAATTTCGGGCCATCCGTGCAACGCACCGGGAGTGGCGCGGTTGCCATCGGTAATCGAATCACCAAAGGCGACGACAACGTTCACAGCAGTTTCGCCGAGCACGGAAACGCCCGTAACCAGCGGCCTCCCGGTCAGGACAGTTGCCCCGCCAAGCACGGGCTCCATCGCCTGTCCGCCCTTCGCCACCACGAACCCGGCGCCGCCGCGGCCTTCGTTCATCATCGGCCCGGCGAGATCCACGCTGACGACGAGCTCGGCCCCCGCCTTCACCTTGAGGTCAACGGGATCGCTTACGAGCGGCGCGCCAACGGCCATTGCGGTCTGGCTGGCACCCGAGAAAGTCAATCTGCGCAGGCTGCCGGGGCGCGCGTCAAAGCCGGCTGCCGCAATGCCGACCGATGCAGCAGCGATCTGAAGCGGCTTCGACCCCTCTTCGTTGGATAGCCTTACGCGGATCTGTGCGCCGTCGGCCTGTATGGTCACCCGGTAGCGCACGGTCCCTGTCACCGGCTGCGGCAACAGATTGCGGCGCAGTTCCTCGCCTTTGACGTTCCAATGCTCGTCGGCAAAACGCAGGAACGCTTCCGAAGGCGCCTCGTAGGTTGCCGGGCTGGACTGGAAGGCATCGCGCCAGGCCTGCCCCGCCCCGTTTGCTCCGGAAGTTCTTGCTGCCGAAGGCATCGACGCCACGGCAAATGCGGCAAGTCCTATGAAAATTCGCAAGATCAAGCGGTTGCGCATGGCAGGACTCCTTTCACGGGCGCTTCACATCAGCCCCAGCTTGCTACCACTTGCAGCATAGGCCTTGAACGCCTCGAGCCGTTCGGTCGAGGATACGGCCGGCCGCATCGCTTCACGGTCCCCCAGCCCCATCACGCCGCTCGTCGCCGGGCCCACCTGGGCCCATCCTGCGCCCGGCGCGCCGCTGCGCATGAAGGCCAGCAGGCGGTCCTGCCACTGCCGCACAATGCGCCTGTCAGCCGCCGTCCACGTCCGATCGCCGATCCCGATGTTGCCGAACACATAGGGCAATTGCGAGGAGTGGAAGGCTCCCCACGATTGCCCGCCCCGCACCGCCGGATAGGCGTGGTCATAGACATAGGCGAAAACCGGTTGCCGCGCACTGCGCGTGCGCTCCTTCGCCCACAGCAGCAGCCCTGCCATGTAGCGATCGCGCGCGATCAGCGTGTTCGATGCAATCGCTTCCGCCTCGGTCGCATGCGGATAGAGCGCCAGCAGACGGTCCGCGAACGCGCCATAGCGTGCCCGCACCGCCGCCTCGAACTGCGCCGGCGTCCGCACCGAAGGATCGATCATCTCGGCACTGTTGTACCCGGTGATCAAGGGCACCGGGCTAACCACCGGGCCGCTCGCCCGGACCGGATCGAACGGCACCACCTTGCCATCGACATTGGGCACGAACCGCAGCGGCGGCGGACCGCTGCTGGCGCCCGGCACATAGCGCGTCGCCTCGATCAGCGCCTCGGCAGGAACCTCGCGCATTTCCGCGATGCTCGCCTTGCCCAGCTTGGCCGCAAGCTCTGCCCCGATCTGCTCGTTCTTCGCCAGCGGCGGCACATCCACTGCCATGCTGGCGCCGCTGAAGGCGATCGCCTTGTCGAACAGGCCCTTGGCCATCGGTGATACCATCAGGTCCGCCACCGAAGCCGCGCCCGCGCTCTCGCCCGAAACGGTCACGTTGGCCGCGTCGCCACCGAATGCCGCAGCATTGGCGCGCACCCATTTCAGCGCGGCGATCTGATCCAGCAGTCCGTAATTGCCCGAAGACCCCAGCGGCGATTCCGCCGTGAGCGCCGGATGCGCCATGAAGCCCAGTACGCCGACGCGATAGTTGATCGTGACGACGATCGCGCCCCGCGCGGCAAGCTTCGCCCCGTCATAGATCGGCAGGCTGCCCGCCCCGCCGCCAAAACCGCCGCCGTGGATGAACACCAGCACCGGCAACTTCTTTACCGCATGCTGCGGACGCCAGATATTGAGCGTCAGGCAGTCCTCGCTCATCGGCGGCGCGGCAAGGAACTCAGCTGTATAGGGGCCCCACGGCGCCGGTACGCCCTGCTGGCACACCGGCCCGAACGCAGATGCCTCGCGCACGCCTTGCCACGGAGCCGCCCCCTGCGGCTCGCGCCAGCGCAGCGGCCCCACCGGCGGCGCGGCATAGGGGATGCCGAGGAAAGCCTCGGCGCCCCCCTTCACCGTCCCGCGGACCGCGCCGCCGCTGGTCGCCACCACGGTCTGCGCAAAGGAGACGTTCGCCGCAAAAGCAAGGGCGAACGCCCCGACAGGGCCCGCGATCCGCATCATGCAGGTCAGTACTCGAAGGTTTCGCTGAAGGTGCGATACGGTTCGGGCGGACGCGCCTCGAGCTTCTGCGAGGTATCGGTGCGGTAGGTGTTGGAAAGCACCGTGGCGGGCCCATCGACCTTGGGCATGAACACCGGCTTGCCGTCCTCGCCCACATACATCAGGTCAACGTTGAAGGCATCGTCCTGAGCGACAGCAGCAAAGGGAATCCAGCCCATGCCATAGGGCGCGCGGGCCACCTCGAAGCAGTGGAAGTGCCAGATTTTCCACTGGCCGTCCTGCTTGATGAAGTCGACCCCGTACTTGAGGTAGACGTTGTGCATCCACACCTTCTTGCCCTGCACGAGATCCTTCTCGAACATCCAGGCAGGCATGTTCTTGGCCTTGTCGACATCGACCAGGCCCGATTCCAGCCCGTTGACGATCCACAGGCCCTTGGCGGTCTGGCCATCGCCAGCCACTTCGATCACCGGCGTCGTCACATAGTGGAACACCAGCTTGCTGACCGGCGCGGGACGGCCCTGGTGGTAGGACATGATCTTGTCCCAATCGGTGTAGACGCCAAGGTTGCTGTACTGCGAGCGTACGCCCGGCGTGCCCTTCTTCGCCCACAGCGGGATGATGTCGGTATCGCGGAAGGCATTGTGCAGGTACATGTAGCGCGAGAACAGGTTTTCCACCGCCGCCCGGTCGCGCGCACCTTCGACCTGCGCCTTCAGCACCTGCATCTCGGCCTTGATCGCGGCCAGATCGTCCTTTGCAGCGGCCGGACCTGCCATTACCGGACCTGCCAGCGCGGCACTTGCCAGAAGGCCGATCATGGCCCGGCGCAACGTCTTTGCGTTCATCTCCATCTCCCTTTGCAGTCTTTTCGGGCAGCACCGCATCATGCGCGGCATCGCGGATTCAGAATAAGTATGGTGATTCTAAAACGATGGTCAAGCAGGACTTGACGGACGCCGCATATTGTTAGAATATCCATTCCAATAAGGGGCGGCAGACCCCAGGAGAGAGCGAAAGGCCTGCGCTATCTTGCACGCCCCTTCCCGCCCTGTCCGCAACGCTAACTCGGCATTTCGATCGAGCCTGTGCCGGCTATCCGCAACAACCCCGCCAAGAGGTGACATGTGTCCAAGATCAAGAGGGGCGTGAGCCTCTATTCCTACCAGAACGAGACCTTCCAGGGTAAGATGACCCTCGAGGACTGCATCCGCACCAGCGCCGAACTCGGCGCCAAGGGCATCGAGGTCATCGGCGAACAGTCGTTCTGGGGCTGGCCCGAATATGGCGTGGCCGATGCCGAGATCGAAAACTGGCACCGCATTATCTCGCAGTATGATTGCACCGCCGTCTGTCATGACTTCATGCTGGACTACAAGCGCTACAAGGGCCGCCTGATGCCTCTGGAAGAGCAGGTCGCCAGCGTGAAGAAGGACATCGACTTCGGCGCCCGTCTTGGCGCGAAGTACATCCGCGCCCTCGTCTCGATCGCGCCCGAAGTACTGGTTGCCGCCGCGCCTTATGCCGAGGAAAAGGGCATCAAGATCCTCATCGAGGTCCACGCCCCGCTGCACTTCGATCACCCCTGGATCATCCGTCACGCCGAAGCCTTCGAGAAGTCCGGTTCGGACGCGCTCGGCTTCCTGCCCGACATGGGCATGTTCCTCCACGCCTTCCCGCCGGTGTTCACTGAACGGTTCATGCGGCTTGGCGTGCCGAAGAACATCGCGGATTACATCGTGAAGGCCTATGAAGACCGCGTTCTTTCGGAATACGTCATCCTGAACGTGCAGGAGATGGGCGGCACCGGCCCTGCCATCGCCATGGCCGAAACCATGCGCCACAACGCCGCCTATGAGCCCAAGCGCATGCTCGACTACATGCCGCGCATCCACAACATCCACGGCAAGTTCTACCAGATGAACGAAGACTACGTGGAACCCTCGATCCCCTACGACAAGATCGTCGAAGTGCTGAACCAGGGCGGCTACGACGGCTACATCTGCTCGGAATACGAAGGCAACCGCTGGATCGAGGACGCGCAGGAGCCGGATTCGGTCGAACAGGTCCGCCGCCAGCAGGTCATGCTCGCCCGCCTTCTCGGCGAAGCGCAGGACCCCGCGATCAAGACCTCGCCCACGGCTTGCGCCGATGCGGAAGCCATGGCCGAAGCTGCAGAATAAGGAGACTCTTCCCATGATGGACAACAAGATGATCGTCGAGGGCAGCCTCCGCAGCGAGGACGGCGGCTTTTCCTTCCTCGGGCGCCTGCCTTACTACCGCGGCCTCGGCCTCTCGATGATCGAGGACATCCAGGTCACCGTCGACGGCGTCGTGCAGCCGCGTGAAACCGTGCGCTTCTCCGCGCACGGCAACACCTACACGCTCGACGAGATGGAAACCGTTTACGACGATCGCTGGAACTTCGGCGAAAAGGCCCGGATCATCGTGCTCAACGGCGAACTTGCCGCAGGCGATCACCAGATCACCTTCGCCGTGCGCTACCGCGTCTCCTACCTGCCCTTCGTGCCCACCACGAAGGATACCAAGGACCTGGCGCTCGCCGCGTGACAAAAACCCGGCGTCCCCGCGCCTGAATGGATTTTGGAGCGGGGACCTCGGCGTTGTTACGGAACGCCTGCAAAAAAGGGGGACGGTGCGATCGCTCGCGCCGTCCCCTTGAAGTTCAGGAACTCTGACTGGCAGAGCCCTTCGGGTCGCAAGGGCTGATTAGCTCGCTTCGTCGCAGAAGAATGTGCGACAATTCACACGTCTACGAGATTTCTCTCACGTTGCCGAAAGGCCGGTTCAGCCGGACGATGACAAGGTTGAGGCAGGCGGCAAAGCTCACCCACGCAAGATAGGGCACGATCAGCCAGCTCGCCAGCACCGAGAACGGCCGCAGCATGACGCACAGCGCCAGTACCGAAAGCCACAGCGGCACCACCTCGATCAGCGCCCAGTCGGGCCGCTTGCGCGCAAAGAAAAGCGGCGACCACAGGAAGTGGCACACGAAGTTCACGGCGAACAGCGCGATGACCGTCATCCGCCCGGCCTCGTCACTGGCACCATCCCAGCTCAGCACCGCCGCCCAGGCGGCAAGCCCCAGGATCACCGTCCACGCCGGGCCGAACAGCCAGTCGGGCGGCTGCCAGGAAGGCTTCTTCAGATTGCGATACCACGGCCCGATCTCGGTCAGGACCCCACCCGCCCCGCCAAGGATCAGGGCCCACAGGACGGCTGCGATGACATGAGGTTGCATGGAGCGAAGGTCTGGCCGCAATCGACGCCGCACGCAACCTGCATCTGCGGGCGGCCCTGAGCCGCCTTCGAAGATCTCTGATCCTCCCCGTCCTCGCGAAGGCCAAAGAAGGTGCCAATCCGAAGGACTGACGGAGGGGTGGCAACCAGTCCTTTCCGCGCCCTCCTTTGCACCAGCGATGAAAAGGGAGGATCGGCGGCTATGGCGAACTCCTACTTGAAAAGCCGCCGTTCCGCATACGACGCCATTGCGGACAATTGGATTGGCTAACTGTGGGTTGGTATTTCGTTGCCGTAAATGACGATAGCAGAGCCTCGAGCGAGCGCTGCATCCGCAGCCGTTCTTAACGTCGGATCGGCAATGAGGCTGGTGTCGCGGTTCAATTCCTTTTCCCGCTTAACTTCGACATGCAGCCAGCCCGCTTCATCTGCATGTTTCGTTGCTCGGCCCCGAGCCCAGTCCATGGTGGACCCGGAGGCGTAAAGCATCAAGGCATGGCGGGCGCCGGGCCGCTTATCAGTTGCTTCCGTCGCAATCGCCTCGGCAAGATAGATGTAAAGCTGATCTGTCACCAGTGCTCTATCGGGAAAATCAGCCAACGGAGCAATGTCCATTTTCCACCCCATTCTAGCCATTCAGCCCGAACTACGCCGCGTCCGAAACCGGACCTCCCCCCAACGCCGCTCGCGCCCCAGCAGGAACACCGCGTAGCCCCGGAACATCGGGTGGGTCTCAAGTCCCGGTGGGGCTTGCCATTCGCCGCCTTCGACCAGCGCCACCCGGAAGGGAATTGGGAAATTTGCCAGTTTCGCGAAGTAGGCTTCGTAGCCGGGGATCGTGGAGCGGGCCTGGTAGGTCTGGATCACCACTTCGTCGACCGTGCCGGCAAGTTGGGCAAGCGCGCGGGGATCGCCATTGGCGCTCCAGTCCATCAGGCCGGTGATCGACAGGCGGACGTCCCTGGGCAGGCGGGCGTGCAGGTCTTTGAGGAACGCGGCGTAGCCTGACAGGCCCTTGGTGGCGGCATCGAAATCGACCTGCAGGCCCGCCACCTCGTTACCCGCCGCACGCCACTGCGCAAGGTCGGCGAGGATCGCGGCTCGGGTGGCGTCGGTCCAGTCGAGCCGCTCGGCTCGCACGACCAGCCACAGCGTCCGCCCGGGCAAGCGCGGGATGCCCATGCGCAGCCGATGCAGCCGCGCTGCGCCATCGCGCCGCACTTCGCCATCGAGCAGGTACACGGTGCGCGCCTTTATCTCAGGCGCAGGGTGGACGCCGGGCCAGACGAACACTGCCTCAGCCGTTTCGGCCCGCACGCGCGGCGCGTCTGGCTGCCGCTCGCATCCGGCGAGGAGCAGCGCAGCGGCAAAGGCAATCGCGCGCCAGTTCACCAGTAGAAGCGCAGCGCCCTGGCCCACTGGCTTTGCGGGTAGCGCTTCTTCAGCTCGTCGTACCAGCCCTTGCGCACGGCCAGCGGCACCTGCGCCCCCTCGAGTTCCGCCGTGCTCCGCGCAGGCCCGGCACAGCCATTGTAGCCCGAAGGCGCATAGCAGCGCACCGCGCGGTAGAGCGCATAGGCGCGCAGGTCTGCCGGGGCCGCCTTGTCAGCGATGATCGCGGCATAGATCGCATCGCGATAGCTGGCCTTGCCGGGGAAAAGGTCTGGCGCGCTTCCGAGAATATTCGCGCCATCGCCCGGCGCGTGCAGGGCGAAGCCATCAAAGCCGTTCAGGCGCCAGAAATCGCCGAGGCACAGGCGCGCGCGTTGGTCAGCCGGATTGCGGGCGAGCGTGGCGGCGGTCTGCGCAATCGCCGGACAGGCAAAGCCGTCCGACCACTGGCCCTTGGTAAACAGGCCCACCGGCACGCTCTGCTGGCTGGCAAAGCCCCACAGCCCGCCATCGGTGTTGGCATCGGCAGGCACCAGCGCCACATCGCGCGTGAAATCGGCGAACGCGCCGCGCGTCAGGTCCTTGTGCAGCAGGGCGAAGCGGGCAACGTCGCGCTCATGGTCCGAACGCGAGGCGTCGGCCGCGCTGGCGCGCAGGATCTCCGGGCTGGCAACGGTCTGCAACAGCACCTCGCGGATCGATTGCTCCTGCACCGGCGATCCCGGCGCGAAGACCTGATCCACGCGCCCGTCGCGCTGCCAGCGCAGGGCAAGGCCGAGTTCGGCCAAGGGGCGCTGGTGGAACGGGCTCGCCGCGCCGATCAGCTCGCGCCAGAACCCCGCCTCATTGGGATCGCGCAAGGCCGAGAGCGCCTGCCCGCGCACCATCTGGCGGCTGAAGGCCAGCGGCGTCATCCCCTTCGCCCGCGCCGCATCCGGCAGGATCGAGAGGATCGGCTTCGCATTCTCGCCAGCATAAGTGATCCGCGTGGCTTCGAGCAGGCCGTAGAGATCGGGGTAGGCCAAGAGCTGCGCTTTATGCGCCGCAAGCTCTGCGGCAGACAACCCCACCGCTGGCCCGTCGTAGACCGGCCGCATCTTCTTCATGTCGGCCAGCGCCAGCAGCAGCGGCGCCTTGCCCTGCTTTGCCACGACAGCTGCCGCATCCTCGCGATCAAGCAGCTTGCGGTCGATTTCCTCAACGAGATAGGCCGCCTCGACACTTGATGCGGGCGTCGCCCTGAGCAGCGCCTCGTAGGTGCCGACCAGCGCCTCGGTATCGCCGCCCAGCCACGCCACGCGCCGCTTCAGGCCATGCGCAGAGTCGGCATAGCGGCCCTTGGGATAGGCGGCGAGATAGGCATCGATCGCACGTGCCGCCGATGTCAGCGCCGCGCGATCCACCTTTTCCGGTCCGGCAAAATCGCCCCACTCGTCCAGCGACGTCGCCGCCGCGCGGCGAAGCCCCGTGCGGATCGGCATGTAGCGCGCAGTCTCGGCAATCCACGGATTGCCGACCTTGGCCAGCGTGGCAAACCCCGCTTCTGCTGCCGCATAGTCCGCCTTGTGGAAGGCATCGGCGGCTTTCAGGTAGGAGAGGAAAGCGCGGCCCTGCTGGCTGGAAATTGCCGCGTCATTCCACTCGCCGTCATGGCACCCTGCCGTCGCCCGCAGCGCTGTCAGCGTGGCCCGCTCTCCCGCCGGCACGCCCTTGTCCGCCGCCAGCGCCGCAAGGAAATCGGCACTACCCGCCTCAGCCTCAGAGCACCTCTTCTCGTCATAATCCGGCTCGGGCGCCTCCGGCTCAGGCCACAGCGAAGCGCGCAAGCCTTCCCACGACACGAACACCTTGCCGAACTGCGGATCGTTGGGATCAATCTTCGCCTCGGCAGGCAGTGCCACCCCCGGCTGCACGCTCTGCATCAGCATGACCATGTTGATGCGCGTATCGTTGCCGGGGCTGATCAGCGCGCGGCCTGCGCAGTCATAGTCCAGCGCACCCAGCTGCCAGCCGGGATAGCACGAGGTATCGGCACAGGCCCACAGTGCGGTGCCCACGCCAAGGCTGCCCAGCGCCACGGCGCCTGCGGTAGTGAGGACGGGATGCTTGGCGAACAGACGCTTTATCATGCGCGGCAAGGTGGCCCAGCCGGTCCTCCTCGCGCAATGGCCTTCATCACATTATCACACCAGTTCTGCCACCCGCGTATCGGCCGGAGCGAGCGGCGCCCGCCCCCGGATCACGTCGGCGATCTTCTCGGCGATCATGATCGTCGGCGCATTGGTGTTGCCACCGATCAGCGTCGGCATGACCGAGGCATCGATCACCCGCAGGCCTTCGAGGCCGATGACCTTGCAGTCCTTGTCCACCACCGCCATCGGGTCATCGCGCGTGCCCATCTTCGCAGTGCCGACCGGGTGGTAGATTGTCTCGCCCCTGGCGCGCACCCAGGCGTCGATGTCGGCATCGGATTGCACATGCGCCCCGGGCCAGATCTCCTCGCCGCGATAGGGTGCCAATGCCTCCTGCCCCGCCACCTTACGGGCGATGCGGATGCCCTCGCGCACCACGCGGCGGTCTTCCTCGGCGGCGAGGAAGTTCGCAAGGATCGCAGGGTCGGCGTAAGGATCAGCGCTGCTGAGCGAGACCTGCCCCCGACTGTCCGGGCGCAACTGGCAGACGTGGATGGTGAAGCCATCGCGCTTGGCCTGGACCTTGGCATGTTCCTGCATGATCGCGATGACGAAGTGGATCTGCAGGTCGGGCCGATCAAGATCGGGGCGCGACTTGAGGAAGGCGCCGGCCTCCAGCCCGTTCTGCCGCCCGGTGCCCTTGCCGGTCAGCAGGTATTGCAGACCGACCTTGAGCTGCCGCAACCCCTTGATCTCGTTGTAGAGCGAGATCGGCTGGGTGCAGGCCCAGTTGAGCGTGACGTCCAGGTGATCCTGAAGGTTCGCGCCCACGCCCTTCAGCGCATGGACCGGCGCAACGCCCTTGGCCTTCAGCGCCTCGTGATCGCCAATGCCGGAGAGCTGGAGGATCTGCGGGGACTGGAACGCGCCTGCGCAAAGCAGCACTTCGCGCGTCGCGCTGGCGCGGATGACCGGTTTGCCCTGACCAAGCGAATAGTCCACGCCCACAGCGCGCCCGTTCTCCACCACGATGCGGTGAACCCGCGCGCCGGTCACCACGTTCAGGTTGCCGCGCTTGCCCGCAATCGGCGCGAGGTAGCCACGCGCCGCACTCCAGCGCTGGCCATCGTGGATGGTCAGCTGGTAGCGGCCGAAGCCCTCCTGATCCGCCCCGTTGAAATCGGGCGTGACCTTGTGCCCGGCCTGCCGCCCGGCCTCGATGATCCCGCGATAGAGCGGATGGTGCGAATTCTCGCCCCAGCTGACCTTCAGCGGCCCGCCCGCACCGTGGAAGGCATCGGCACCGTCGCAATTGTCCTCGGCCTTGCGGAAATAGGGCAGCACATCGGCCCAGGACCAGCCTTCCAGCCCCATCTGCCGCCACTGGTCATAATCGCGCGCGTGGCCCCGGATATAGACCATGCCGTTGATCGCCGACGAGCCGCCGAGGCCGCGCCCACGCGGATGCCACATCCGGCGATTGTCCATGTGCGGTTCCGGTTCCGACCAGAAACCCCAGTTGTGCTTGCTCTTCTGCTTGATCAGCGTGCCCACGCCCGCCGGCATCCGCACCAGGACTGACGTGTTGGGCCCGCCGGCCTCGAGCAGCAGCACACGCGTCTGCGGGTCTTCGGACAGGCGCGCGGCAAGCACCGAGCCCGCGCTGCCCGCACCGATCACGATAAAGTCGAAAGCGCCTGTCGCCATCATCCACCTGTCCCGATTCCGCGTTGCTCGCGGTTACTGACACAGGGGTAATTAAGCGCGCGATTAAATGCAAGGCGTCAGAACGCCGTAGCGCCCCCATCGACGACCATGGCATGTCCGGTGACGAAGCTTGCCGCAGGCGAGCACAGCCACACCACCGCCTCGGCGATTTCGCTGGCCTGTCCCATCCGGCCCATCGGCGTCATCCCGTCGATCAGCGCCTTCATTTCCGCGTTCTGCACCAGCGGCGCGGTCATCGGCGTTTCGATCACGCCAGGGCAGACCGCATTGACGCGGATGCCGGCCTTGGCCCAGCGCAGCGCGCCATGGCGAGCAAGGCCGACCACGCCGTGCTTGGCGGCGGTATAGGCAGGCTGTCCGCCATTGCCGACCAGCCCGTTGATCGAGGCAGTGTTGACGATTGCGCCGCCGCCGTTCTGCAGCATGTAAGCCGCCTCCTCACGCATGCAGCGCATCACGCCGGAAAGGTTGATCGCGATGTCGCGCTCCCAGATCGCGTCGTCGTACTGGTCGTCGGTGATGCGGTTGATCCCGGCATTGTTGAATGCACAGTCGAGCCCGCCGAACGTTGCGACCGTGGCCGCGACCATCGCCTTGACCTCGCCCGCGTTGCTCACGTCGCAGCGCACGAACGCGGCCTTGCCGCCTGCAGCCTCGATCAAAGTTACCGTTTCAGCACCGCCTGCCTCGTTCACGTCGCTGACCATGACGCTCGCGCCGGAACGCGCGAATGCCTCTGCCGCCGCACGGCCAATGCCGCCGCCTGCGCCCGTGACCAGTGCCACCTTGCCATCAAGGCCGTAATTGATTGCCATGTCTGGATTTCCCTTTCGAAGGTTCAGGCTGCCGGCGGCTCGGCCAGCGCGATCACGGTCACGCTCCCGTCCTCGCCGACCTGCTCGGTCAGCATCGAAGTCACGCGGCTGACAGTCTCGACGATCCACCAGCGGCCGTCGCGCTTTTCGTAAACGTCATCGTATTCCACCGCGAGGCGGACGACCTGGCGTGGCCCGGTCAGGATCGTGCGGAAATTGAGCGACCACTTGCCCGTCGCCCGCGTGCCGCTTTCAAGATCGATCTGCCAGTTGGTGGCGTGGTGGATGTCATAGACGCCGCCATTGCAGGCCATCTGCTGATAGATCGCGACAAATGCATCGCGGTCATCGAACTCGGGAAAGTTTTCATAGGCGATGCGGATCTTGCCGGTGGCGAAGCAATCGCGCACATCTTCGACCTGCTTGAGGTCGCAGGCGCGCAGGTAGCGCGCCTTCAGCGCCCGGATCGCTTCCTTGTCCTCAAGCGCGGTCAGCCGCGCGGCGAGGTCTTCAAGGCTGATCGTCATCACGGCTCTCCCACACGAACCTTGCATGATTCGCTTTGTCACTAGCTATAGGGATACGCATTCCGTTGTGAAGATGCGTTTTCGTTATATGAACGCGTAATAACAGAAAAGCCCCGCCCCTGCACTTGCAGAAGCGGGGCCACCCGAAGACGGTTGCCGGAGGACCGGCGCCCATCCTCCCCAAAGATCAGAACTTCACGCCCACCGTCACGCCATATGTGCGCGGATCGGCGTAGTAGCCGCCGCCATAGCCCAGCTGGCCGAAGTCGATTGCGCGGACGAGGTTGTGCTCGTCGGTCAGGTTCTTGACCCAGAAGCGCACCGCCGCCTCGCTCCCGGCAAGGGGGATGCGATCGATCGCCACCTGCGCGTCGACGATATTGCGATTGTCGCCCTTCAGCACTTCGTTGAACGGCGAGGACAGCACGTTCGAGAAGCTGTACTTGCCGTCTTCGTAGGCATAGCTGACCCGGCCGGTCAGGCGCATGCCGTTGTCGCCCAGCGGGAACTGCGCATTCATCGCGACATTTGCGGTGAACGGCGAGGTGTAGCCCGGCGTGGCATAGGCCGCGATGTTGACCAGCGGCTGACCTGCAGCGACCGGAAGCCCGGCGAGGAACTCCTTGTACTTGATGTCGACGTAACCGGCGTTCGCCTCGAAGGTGAAGTTGTCGGTCAGCACCGCCGTCAATTCGGCTTCGACGCCGGTGTAGGTGACCTTGCCGGCGTTCGTGACCTTGGTGGCGAAAGTGCCCGGAGCAAGGTTGGTGATCGGCACGGCGATCGCCAGATCCTTGTACTCGTTGTAGTATCCAGCAAGATTGAAGCGCACCTTGCGGTCGAACAGTTCCGACTTCAGGCCCACTTCGTAGGACGTGACGTTCTCCGGCTTGAACGAAGGCAGCACGCCGGCCACCGCAGGGTCCTGCGCATTGAACCCGCCCGAACGATAGCCGGTGGCGATGCGGGCATAGAGGTTGACCTGGTCGGACACGTCATAGCCCAGCATCAGGTTCCAGGTGAACTTGCTGTAGCTGGCGCGGCCCTGCTCGGGCGTGGCAAGCGGGGCGGCGCCGTTCTGGCGGCGCACCATCGACTTGGTATCCCAGGTATAGCGGCCGCCGGCCGTCAGACGCAGGCCGCTGTCCTTGCCGCCGGGGTAGAACGTCGCCTGCCCATAGACCGCAGTGCTTTCCGCCGTCGCGGTGTAATCGAGCACCGAAAGCGTCTGCACCAGACGGTAGCGCGCCGGATTGGCCGCGACGAACGAGGGGCCGAGCGGGCCGAAGTTGCCGAGGAAGATTGAATTGGTATCGAGCACGAAGCCGCTGTTCTGCGGGTTGTACTCCGAACCCTTTTCCCAGAAATAGAAGCCGCCGAGCACCCAGTCGAGGCTGTCGCTCTCGTTGCCGATTTCAACCTCTTGGCTGAACTGCTTGTGGCGGCGCTTGTTGTTGGTGTCGAACAGGTTCTGCTGCACGGTCGGTACCGGCGATGCGGCGATGAACGGACGGAATGCTGCCGGGATCGACGGGATGAACTGCAGCAGACTTGCCGGCATGCCGTTGAACAGCGACGCCTGCGTGAAGCGCGGCGCAGTGAACGCGCCGATGCCATCAAGGTCGGTCACGCTGTCGTTGTTCCAGAAGCGGTAGCCGGTGGTGGACTTCAGGTGGAACGCGCCGAAGTCGTTCTGGACCTGCACGTTGTGGCCCCAGGCCTTGTCGGTTGAACGGCTGTTGATGTCGTTGCACACCGTGCGGCGCCAGTCGCGCGTCGGCGCGGCTAGAGCGGCGCAGCGCGGATCGAGGAAGTTGACCGTGTTCAGGAACGGCGCGACGGGCGCCTGCTGCGTCACCACCACCGGCACGCCGCCGACCACTTCGGGCGGACGCACCGCGCCGCTGGCGACATTGGTCAGCTGGAAGTTGATCGGCGAGGCGTCGATCTTGCTCCAGTCGAAGATGTACTGGATCGAGCCCGTGCCGCCGATGTCGGCCTTGGCGGCGATGCGGAAGGAATCGCCCTTGCGCGCACCGGGATCACGCGCATCGCTTGGCTCGTTGAGGTTGTCGACCACGCCGTTGCGCTGGCGGTGGCTGTAGGTGAAGCTGGTCGAGATGCCCGCGATCTCGCCCGGATCGAGCGTGATCTTGGCGTTGAACGCGTTGTAGTTGCCATAGCCGGCTTCGGCCGAAAGCTTGAATTCCTTCGACGGCGCACGCGAGATGAAGGCAATGCCGCCACCGGTGGTGTTGCGGCCGAACAGCGTGCCCTGCGGCCCGCGCAGCACTTCGACGCGGGCAACGTCGATCACGTCAAGCGCGCTGCCGCCCGAGCGGGCGATGAACACGCCGTCGACGTAAAGGCCGTTCGCGGTGTCGAGGCCAAAGGTCTCGGTCGCCGGCGTGGGAATACCGCGGATCGAGATGACGGCGGCATTGGCGTTGGTCGTGCCCTGCACGATGGTCACGTTGGGGGCGAGGCCGGACAGGTCCTTGGCATCGCGGATGCCCAGCTTCTCGACCTTGTCGGCGCTGATCGCGCTGATTGCCAGCGGCACGTCCTGCAGGTTCTGCTCGACCTTCTGCGCGGTCACGACGATCTGCTCCAGCTGGCCCTGGTCATCGCTGGCCTGCACGGGTTCATCCGCAGCATGGGCGGCAGATCCCAGCATCATCGACGCCAGGCTGGCGCCAAGCATCAGCCGCACGGCGAGCGTTGCGCAAGTGGTGGCCTTCATTGTTACTCCCCTCCAAACCGTTGTTGGCGCGGAAGATAGCTAATGCGTAGAAATTGACAAGTCGAAATACGCAAACATGCCATGACTCGCAGAAATGCGCCACTTGTCCGGGATATGGACCCGGCGATTCCCGCAAAAATGCAGCATGCCGATGCGCTCCAGAGCACTCGCATCGGCGCACGCCGCGAATCACAAGACTGGCTTTATGCGGAGATAAGAGCAAAAAATATCGCACGTTGCGCGATCATAATTCCGGTGATATGCATGTTTGCATAATTCTGGCGGCATTATGATCCGCAAATCGGCAATACGGGAGATTCTGGAATGAAGGGCCTCAAGGGCAAAGTCGGCATCGTTGCCGGCGGTGGGCGCGGCATTGGCGCTGCAACCGCACGGCGCCTCGCCGAAGAAGGCGCCCACGTCGTCATCGGTGACCTCATGGGCGACTGGGCCCGCGAAGTGGCGGAAAGCATCCGCTCAACCGGCGGCACCGCCACCGGCATCGAACTTGACGGCACCAAGGCCGATTCACAAGCCGCGATCGTGGCCTGCGCGGTAGAGACCTATGGCGGCCTCGACTTCTACCATTCCAACCTTGCGGGCGGCACCGGGGGCGACAACGACATCCTCGATTGCCCCGAGGACGTGCTCGACCTCAGCTTCGCGATCAACACCAAGAGCCACTTCCTCGCCACGCAGGCGGCGCTGCCGAAGATGCTCGAACGCGGCGGCGGCGCAATGATCTACACCTCCTCCGGCGCGGCATCGGGCGGCGCACCGTGGCAGGTTGCCTATCCGATGACCAAGAACGCCATCCATGCGCTGGCCCGCCACGTTGCCGCCAAGTTCGGCAAGAAGGGCGTGCGCGCCAACGTGATCTGCCCCGGCCTCGTCCTCACCGAAGCGGTCAGGCAGCACCTCACCGACGAGTATGTCGAGCGTGGCCTCGCCGCCGTGCCGCACGTCCGCCTCGGCCAGCCCGAAGACATCGCCGCCGCCGTGACGTTCCTGGCCTCCGACGATGGCGCCTGGGTCAACGGTCAGGTCTGGCACGTCAACGGCGGCGCGCAGATGCGGGATTGAGCCGCGTGGCCGCGACCATTCCGGCAGGCGCCGCCGCCACCCTGTCCACCAGTGGCAAGCCGCTGACCAACCGCTGGCTGGCGCTGACGCTGCTGGTCATGGTCGCGGTGCTCAACTATGCCGACCGCTTTCTGATCCCCGGCCTCGCCCAGCCGATCAAGGCGCACTTCGGCATCAGCGATACGGTGATGGGCGCGCTGATGGGCCCGGCCTTCGCGTTGCTCTACAGCCTGTTCACCCTGCCGATCGCGCGCGCCGCCGATCGCCGCTCGCGCGTGATGATCATTGCCTTGGGCTGCGGCTTCTGGAGCTTCTTCACCCTGCTGTCAGGGCTCGCCACCAACGCCGAAATGCTGGCGCTGGCCCGCGTCGGCGTCGGCATTGGCGAGGCCGCTTACCAAGCCCCTGCCGCCGCCCTGATCGCCGCCTATTTCCCCGCCAACGAACGGGGCCGCGCCTTCGCCCTGCTCGGGACCGCGATCTATGTCGGCCAGATGGCTGGCCTTGCCGGCGGCCCCGCCATCGCCGCCGCCTCGACCTGGCAGACCGCCTTCCACGCACTGGGCATGATCGGCATCGTCATCGCCTTGGCGACATGGCTGATCGTGCGCGAACCCGCGCGTGAGGTCATTGACGTCGCCACGCCCGTGCTCCCGCTCAAGCAGACGATGCGCCTGCTGGTCGGGACGCCGTCGGTCATGCTGCTGGCCACGGTGATGGCGCTGGGCTCGCTTTCGGGCGTGACCTTCGGCATGTGGGGCCCCGCCCTGTTCGAGCGCGCCTATGGTCTCTCGACGCAAGCCGCGGGCGCCACCTTCGCTCTGTCGTTCGGGCTGCCCGGCCTGTTGGGCGTGCTCGGCTTCGGCTTTCTCTCCGACAAGCTCGGCAAGGGCGATGCCACCGTTCAGCTCCGCCTCACCGCGCTGGCGCTCGGCGGCGCAACGACCACCATCCTGCTCGTCACCTGGAGCGACAGCCTGACCGTGGCCCGGCTGCTCGCGGTGCCTTCGGGCCTGCTCGGCGGCGGTTGGTCGGTCGGCGTGCTTGCCGGCCTGCAGTACATCCTGCCCAACAGCCACCGCGCCACCGGCACCGCACTGGTCCTGCTGATCTCCAGCATGTTCGCCAACGTACTCGGCCCGGTTCTGGCCGGACAACTTTCGGACTGGATCGCGGGAGCCGGTCCTCATGGCCTGCGCATTGGCCTGTCGGTCGCCATCCCCACCGGTTACATCGGCGTCTGGGCCGCCCTGCGCGCAATGCGCTCGTTCGAACGCGACAAGGCCGCGCTGGCGGGTTAGCGGTGGCTCAGCGCTTCAAGGCGAGCAGGCGGCGTTGGAACAGGGTCGAGAAGTCTCGTCGCGCATCTGCGACCAGCGCGATCGTCACCACTCCGTCCCCCAACTCGTAGATGATGCGATATGGCGAATGTGAAACCTGCCGCCACGGACTTCCGCGCAGTTCCAGTAATTCCACCGGCACCGGACCGCGCTCAGGATAGTGGGCAAGGCTGTCGATGAGTTGCATCATCGAATCCAGCAGCGCCTCGGCGCCGTCTGGCCCATCGGGTCCGCGCTGCGCAAGGCGGCGCCGATAGATTTCGAACAGATCGTTTTCCGCCTCGTCTTCAATTTCGACGCGATAGGTCCCCGTCATTCGACAAAGCGGGTTTCTTCAGCGGCACGGGCGCGGATACGGTCGGCCAGTCCCTCGACGGTCTTGACCTTCCCCGCCGCGATATTCTCCTTCGCCAGCGCCAGCAGCTTGAGCAGCGCCATTGTCTCCTGCATCTGGTAATAGCTTGCCGCATCCTGCAGCACGGCCTTGGCCTCGCCATTCTGGGTTATGACCAGCGGCTCGGCGCCTTCATTCAGTTCGCGCAGCACTTCGGCGGCGTTGGCTTTCAGGTAGCTGATCGGCTTGATGCGGCTTTCAAGACCCATGACGCGGCTCCATCCATATTCGGTCCGAATGTAGTCCGAATATGGATGACCAGCAAGCCGCCCTCAATAGCCCATCAGGCTCAGCACTTCCTTGCGGCTGCGGTTGTCCTCGAGGAACGTGCCCATCATCCGGCTCGTCACCATGCCCACGCCCGGCGTGCGCACGCCGCGCCCGGTCATGCAGCCGTGCTGCGCCTCGATTACGACAGCCACGCCGTGCGGACGCAGGTTGTCCCAGATGCACTGCGCCACTTGTGCGGTCAGCCGCTCCTGGATCTGCAGCCGCCGCGCATAGGCATGGAGCACGCGGGCGAGCTTCGAGATGCCCACCACCTTGTCGCGCGGCAGATAGGCAATGGCGGCCTTGCCGATGATCGGAGCCATGTGGTGCTCGCAGTGGCTCTGGAACGGGATGTCCTTGAGCAGCACCAGCTCGTTGTACCCGCCCACTTCCTCGAACTGGCGCGAAAGGTGCGAGGCCGGGTCCTCGGCATAGCCCTGGCAATACTCCCGCCACGCCCGCGCCACGCGCCGGGGCGTATCGAGCAGGCCTTCTCGGGCGGGGTCGTCCCCCGCCCAGCGGATCAGCGTGGCAATCGCCTGCTCGACCTCGGCAGGCACCTCCGGCTTGGTCGTCTCCATTGGGTCAGGCCGCGAACGCGAACTCTTCGGCCACCGGCTTGGCCATGGCATTGGCGAAGTCGTGATAGCCCCACGGCCAGGTCGCGGGAATGCCGGTCTTGTCGAGATACCAGCTAGTGCAGCCCGATCCGAAGATCGTCTTTTTCGCTGCCGCGATGCGCCGCGCCTCATACGCCTGATAGGCCGGTTCCAGCGGTTCCACCGTACGCGCTTCGCCCCGCCGCACCGGTTCGAGCAGTTGCTCGATGTATTCCCACTGCCGCTCGGCGATGTCGATCAGCGGGAAGTTGCCGACCGGCGCGCCGGGGCCGTTGAGCATGAAGAAGTTCGGGAAATCGGGCATCGCGATCGCATAGTGCGCAGTCGGCCGGGTCGCCCAGAATTCGTCGAGCGAGCGCCCGCCGCGCCCGGTCACCACCGCCGGGCGGATGAAGCTGTCGGCGCGGAAGCCGGTTGCCAGCACCAGCACGTCAAGTTCGTGCAAGGTGCCGTCCTTCATCAGCACGCCCTCCGGCACGATCCGCTCGATCGCACCCACTTCGACGGAAACGCCGGGGCGCTGCACGCACTCGTAGTACTCCCACGAATAGATCAGGCGCTTGCACGCGGCGTGATAATCGGGCCGCAGCTTTTCGCGCAATTCCGGATCGCGCACGCTCTGCTCCAGGTTCTGGCGGCACAGCTCCTCGATCTCGTGCATCTGCGGGCTGGTGAAGTCGGTCACGCCCTCGGTGAAGCGATAGACCGCCTCCCAGTATTGCGGGTCATTGCGGATCGCCTCGATCAGCGAAGGATCGGCGGCGAAGGCGGCGCGCTGTTCGGCGGTATATTCGAACTGGACCACCGGCATGATCCACTGCGGCGAACGCTGGAAGTGCACCAGCTTCGCCGCACGGCTGCTCAGCGCGTTGACGATCTGGATCCCGGTCGACCCGCAACCGATCACGCCGACGCGCGCGCCGTCGAGCACGGCGCTGTCATCCCAGCGCGCCGAATGGAACGCCTTGCCCTTGAACGTATCGAGCCCCGGCAGGTCCGGCATCTTCGGATGGTGCAGCACGCCCGTGGCAACGATCACCACGTCTGCCTCGTAGGTCGAGCCATCGACGATGCCGAGGGTCCATGTCCTCGTCGCATCGTCGAAAGTGCACGAGGTGACTTCGCTATTGAAGCGGATGTAGGGCACCACCCCGAAGCGTTCGGCCACGCCCTTGAAGTAGGCGTGGATCTCCGGCCCGGTGGCGTAGTAGGCGCTCCAGTCGGGGTTCAGGGCAAAGCTGTAGCTGTAGGCGTGCGACGGTGTGTCGCAGGTCAGGCCCGGGTAACGGTTATCGCGCCATGTCCCGCCCAGTTCCGCGCCTTTCTCGAACACTGCGAAGTCGGCATCGCCGCGCTGCAGCAGCTTGATCGCCGCCATCACGCCCGACATTCCCGCACCAATCACCGCATAGCGCAACCGCGCCTTCCCACCCGTCTCGCTCATTCTCTTCCCATTCTCGTGAGTGCCTGTTCAGTACCGGCCAGATCGCTCACCCCCGCGCCGGCGTCATCACCCGAACGTATTATGCGTATCGAAACCAACCGCTGATTACGCATCCGTCCGCGCAAACAGCGAAAGCCGCGCATGGACCGGATCGTCCGCCCCGGCCCGCCCGGTGCCGACGCCGCCACTGCCGAAATCGTCGCCCTGCGCGGCGGGCAGGTCCTCGGCATGATCGAGGATGAACGAGCGCCGGGCAAAGCGCCACACCCCGTCGCGCTGCTCGTAGTGATCCGCATAGCGCCCCCAGGCTACGAACTGCCGCTCGCCATCCAGCGTCAGGTGCCACGCCCGCGCCGTGATCTCGCCCTGGGCGCGCGTGCCGTCCACCACGAACAGCGCCGAGAGCGCCGTGTGCATCGTCGCCCGCCAGTTCGCCATCATGCCCGGCAGCCACGCGATGTAGCCATCCACCGGCCCGCAGTAATAGGGCGTGTGATCGTCCACCGCGTCGTCATGGTAGAGGGTGCGCAGCAGATCCCAGTCGCGCCGGTCGATGCAGTGGCCATAGGCGGTGACGAGATGGCGCAGCGCCTCGCGCGCCATCAGTTCGTCAAGGCTGATCGGGTGCGGTGCCAGCTCAGACACCGAAGCCCCCGCCGACCGAAATGGTCTGCCCGGTGACGTAATTCCCGCGCGACGATGCGAAGTAGACCGCAGCCTGCCCGATGTCCTGCGGCGTGCCCCAGCGCTTCAGCGGCAGCATCGCCTTGACCGCGGCTTCCCATTCCGGCGTGAATGTGCCCGCCTCCTGCCCGATCTTGAACTGCCCGGCATCGATCACACCCACGAGAATCGAATTGGCGCGGATCTCGTTGTGACCCTCCTCCTTGGCGATGCCCTTGATCAGCGCCTCGTTGCAGGCCTTGGGCGCTACCGACAGGCCATCGAGCTTTGGCCACCAATCGTGCCCGGCAGAGCCGAGATGGACGAAGCTTCCCCCGCCGCTTGCGCGCATGTGCGGCAGCGCGGCGTGGACGGCATTGTTGAAGCCGAACGCCTCGATCTCCATCGACGTGCGGAACATTTCCTCCGTCCAGTCGGCAATCGCCACTTGCGGCACCACCGGCCCTGCCCCCCACACCACGCTATGCACCCGGCCATGCTGTTCGACCGCGCCCGCCAGCGCCGCCTGCACCTGCCCGCGGTCGCGCACGTCGGCGCGGTGAATCGTGGCCTTGCGCCCCAGCGCAGCGATCTCGTCGGCCACCGCGCGGGCCACATCCTCCTTCGAGCGATAGACCACCGCCACGTCGCTGCCCTCGCGCGCGAACTCCAGTGCCACGCCCCGGCCGATGCCGCCACTGCCGCCGAATACGATCGTTGCACCGGCCGGAAAAATCTCGCCCATACTATCTCCCGTTTTTCGCTTCGCGCTGAACTTGTCAGTTTATGTTACGCATTTGGTGCACCTTATCGGATGTGAGGTCAATCATGCGCAACATGGCCGGATTATCGCCAGCGCTTGCCCTGGTCACGCGACTTTTGTAAGTAACACTAACAATATCGGGCAGAGGAGCCGCAAAGGTGCAAGACTTCAACGATCAGATCGCGTTCATCACCGGCGGCGCTTCTGGCGCAGGGCTGGGGCAGGCGCAGGTCTTCGGCCGTGCCGGCGCAAAGGTCGTGATCGCGGATATCCGGGCCGAGGCCATCGATCAGGCGCTCGCCGCATTGCGCGCAGAGGGCATCACCGCCCACGGCCTCGTGCTCGACATCATGGACCGCGCTGCCTACGCCCGTGCCGCTGACGAAGTCGAAGCCGTGTTCGGCGCCGCGCCCACGCTGCTGTTCAACACCGCCGGGGTCAACAGCTTCGGCCCGGTAGAGAACACCAGCTACGACGATTTCGACTGGATCATCGGCGTCAATCTTGGGGGCGTAATCAACGGCATGGTCACGTTCGTGCCCCGCATGATCAAAAGCGGCAAGCCCGGCCACATCGTCACCACCTCGTCCCTCGGCGGCCTGATGGGCAGCGCGCTGGCCGCACCCTATTCGGCGGCCAAGGCTGCGGTGGTGAACCTGATGGAAAGCTACCGCCTCGGCCTTGAAAAGCACGGCATCGGCGTTTCAGTTCTATGCCCGGCCAACATCAAGTCCAACATCGCCGAAGCCAGCCGCCTGCGCCCCGCGCAGTTCGGCCAGAGCGGCTACGTCGAAAACGAGGACTCCATCGCCTCGCTCCACTCGATCCACCAGCACGGCATGGACCCGGTCGAACTCGCCGAGCACGTCAAGCGCGCGATTGAAGCCAACCAGCTCTACGTGATCCCCTACCCCGAAGCCAGGGACGGCCTGCGAGCCCACTTCGATCGGATCGTCGAATCGGTCCTCCCCCTCGAAGCCGACCCGGAAGGCGCCCGCCTGCGCACCGAAGCCCTGCAGAACTGGGCAGCCGATCGCGCGCGGGTGTTCATGGAGAAGCAGGAGTGATCTGACAGCACCAACGTCGATGCCCCCGCTTTCGTGAAAAGGAAGACGGGGGTGTTCGCGCCGTGAAGCTTTCAGTTCAGCGGCTGCCAGTCGAATGCCAGTTCGCCTTCGCGGTGCGCAAAACGATTGAGATGATCGGCGACAACCTGCTGCATTCGCGAAAGATCGCCTTCGCCGTCGATGGTGCACGTGACTTCAAGGGCTGAGTCGTGGGCCTTGAGATCGACTGGTCCGAACGGAAGGGCAACCCTACCCTCATGGGGATCAAAGGACACCTCGAACTTGTGGCCCCAATGCTTGCAGAGCTGCTGCAAGTAGCGGCTGGCGTTTGCGGTCGGGACTGTGGCGCGGCTGGAGGTCATGGATCACTCGCTTCTAAAGACTGTTTTCAATGCATCTAAGATATATCGTAATCACATCATGTCAACTGCCGACGCGAATTCATGCTTCATCCAAGGTTGACTAGATCGCCAAGTCCGTGGCAAGCGCCCTGCCTGCACCACGAGGCCAATGAGGCCTGCTGGCCCGAGCGGGTATAGCTTAGTGGTAAAGCTCCAGCCTTCCAAGCTGGCTATGCGGGTTCGATTCCCGCTACCCGCTCCAACTTCCCGTTCACCAGCACACCCAGATCGCTGTAATCCGCAATAAAGCGGACATTTTTGGCGTCACCGAGTCGCTTGAACCGCGAATATCTGCTGCACGAAGCAGCTTTTCGATGGGGCGGTTCAGTGCCGCGCCGCATGCTACCCTTTGGTTCTACATCACTGGCCAAGCTGAACATGTCAGCAAAGCTTATCAAGGTGCACAAATGCTCCAATAGCTTGGATCAATGCCCTTTCCGGACTGGACATAACGCGTCGTCACTTCAATCCCTTGTTGGCCGCGCATTGACGTCCCCACTTGGTCCGACGTTGCATGAGAACAGGCCGGAGAGGTGCAGACTATGACGAAGCTTCGCGTTCCCGCGATCGGTGCCAGCCTGATCTGCGCCCTGCTTGCAGCCCCGCTGCAGGCGACCGGCCCTGCCAGCTACCCCTAGCAAGCCGCATTTCCGGCGCAGGACAGCGCTGCGGTTGCGCGTCATCTTTCAGCCGCACGAAAGCTGGCAGAACCCGACTTGCTGCCGGAGTTCTACTGGCGCTGCATGACCAGCCCGCTCGACCGAAAGACAGTTTCCGCCATCCAGCACGACGGACTGGTGCCCGAGGCCCGGGTCTTCGATCAGCTCTATTCCATCGGCCAGAATGCGGTTTCGGCCTGGGCCTTGGACACGAGCGATGGCATAACTCTGATCGATGCCCTCAACAGCGAGGCGGAAGCCCGCGAGATCATGTTGCCCAACATGGTCCGGCTTGGCCTCGACCCGAAGCGTATCCGCTATCTGATCGTGACGCACGGCCATGGGGACCACTGGGGCGGCGCAAAGTTCTTCCAGGACACTTACGGCGCAAAGGTTGTGCTGTCGCAGGCGGATTGGGACATGATCGAAAGACCGGATCGCGGCGGCGGTCATTTTGCCGACCTGCTTCCGCCGCGGCGCGATATCGTAGCCAGGGACGGAGACAAGATCACGCTCGGCCAGACCACGGTGAAGCTCTATGTCACTCCCGGACATACGCCCGGCACGCTGTCGATGATCTTCCCGGTGACCGACAAGGGCAAGAAGCACGTTGTCGGCCTCATGGGTGGCACCGGCGGCGGCAGCAGCAGCGAAACCATCAAAACTCAGATTGCCTCGCTGATCCGGTGGTCTGGCCTTGGCAAGACGGCCGGGGTGGATGCGCTGATAAGCAATCATCCGGCGCACATCAGCGCCATCGAAAAGATTCAGCTGCTCCGCAACGATCTCGCAACCGATCCCAATCCGTTCGTCTACGGCATCGATCGTGCCCAAAGATTCGCGCGCGTGATGGAGAAGTGCTCGCGCGTGCAGCTCGCTCGCATGGGTGAAAGCGGAGAATGAGCTGATGGCACATGGCGCAATGGGCGATCCCGGACGACGGGTGCGCATCGTCGACATCAAGGTCACGCTGATCGCCTTTCGCGATCCCCCGCTGCGCAACGCGGCCGGCGTGCATGAACCCTACGCCTTGCGATCGATCATCGAGATCACGGCATCGAACGGCCAGACCGGCCTGGGAGAAGGGTACGGCGATGCGGCATCGCTGATGGCGCTCGAAGCGGTAGCGCCCCGTCTGATCGGCCTCGAGATCACGGACCTCAACGGTCTGCGAAACAGGATCGGCGAAACGCTTGCAGGACTGCCACCCCCTCCTCCCGGCCAGGAGTTGGCGCCGGGTTCGGTCCCTGCCCGGCAGGGCGCAAGTTGCCTTTCCGCCTTCGAAGTCCCGCTGCTCGATCTTCAGGCAAAGACCGCCGGGTTGCCGCTCCATGCCTTGCTGGGCGGTGCCGTGAGACGCGAGGTGCCGTTCAGCGCCTACCTATTCTTCAAGTTCGACCGGCATATCGACACTCCGGACCGGCCCGACAGCTGGGGGGAAGCCGCCACGCCCGACCAGATCGTGGCGCAGGCACGCCGGATGATAACCAGGCATGGCTTCAGGGGCATCAAACTGAAGGGCGGCACCCTTCCTCCGACGATCGAGGTCGCCAGCATCGAGGCATTGGCAGAAGCCTTCCCGGGATATCCCTTGCGCATCGAGCCGAACGGGGCGTGGTCCATGGAAACGGCCATCTCGGTTGCGGCAAGGCTGGGACATCTTATCGAGTACTACGAGGATCCCGTCGACGGGCTCGATGCATGGCCGAGTTGCATCGGCAGACCGGCCTGCCTTTGGCGACGAACATGGTCGTCACCTGCTTCGATCACGTGCGGCAAAGCGTAGCGAAAAATGCCGTGCAGATCGTGCTCTCTGACCACCACTACTGGGTGGCCTGGGGGCAAGCCAGCATCTCGCCACGATCTGCGCAACCTTCGGGCTTGGCCTTTCCATGCATTCGAACTCGCACCTGGGCACCAGCCTGATGGCAATGGCGCATCTCGCGGGAACAACGCCGAACCTTACCTATGCCTGCGATACGCATTACCCGTGGGTGGAGGACGATGACGAAGTTCTGGTGGGAGGCAAGATCGCCTTTCAAGAGGGCTGCATCATCGTAGGCGATGCGCCCGGTCTCGGCGTCGCGCTGGACCAGGAGCGCCTGCGCCGCGCGCACCAGGCCTTCCTCGACACGACGATCCTATCGCGCGACGACACGGCGCAGATGCGCAGGTACGCCATGTGTTCATCGATCCGAACATGCCGTTCGGGGGATTCAAGGAATCTGGCCAGGGCCGGGATTTCGGGGTGAACTGGCTGGATGGATATCTCGAAGACAAATCCGTGTGCATCGCGCACTGATCGCGCGCCGCTCTTTCAGAAGCGACTTGCCGGGGAGGTGCGCAGTCAAGGCGCGAGTAACGGGTCATTCCCCCAAAGTCCTGATATCGATCGCCGTCAAATGAAAACCGGGTTGATTCCAGGATTACTGTGTCAAGTTGCGACGTCATCACAACTGCTCGTCGCGATTGGAAGACACATGGGGGATTGGCAGAAGGTTCCGCAGGATGAAAATGGAAAAGGTTGACGTAGCCAATGCGATTTCTGGCGACGCCAGTGATCGACAGACTCTCTTGGCTATCGACCAGGCCTTTGCCATGATCGAGTTCGACACTGCCGGCACTATCCTGCGCGCCAATACACGCTTCCTCGACCTCATGGGCTACACGGCCGAGGAATTGATTGGACAGCACCACAGTCTGCTTTGCGAAAGGCAATACGCCAACTCGGCATCCTACCGCACTCTCTGGGAAAGCTTGGCCAAGGGTGACGAGCAGCAGGGCGAATTCTGCCGCCGCTGCAAGGACGGCAGGCAGGTATGGCTTCAGGCCAGTTACAATCCGGTCAAGGACGATGACGGCGCAACACTGCGAGTGGTCAAGATCGCCATGGACGTTACGCAGCAACGCCTGGAAGCGCTTGCTGCCGCAGGCAAACTGGCTGCCATAGAAAATGCCCAGGCAATGGTTGAATTTGACCTCTCCGGCAGGATCACGGCCGCTAACGATCTCTTCCGTGCGATGAAGGGGTTCGAGCCGGGGCAGGAATGCAACTTCACCCACAGGGATCTGTGCGACCCGGCCTTCGTCAAGACAGACGAGTATGCAAAGTTCTGGGACCGCCTTGTCAAGGGCGAGGCGATTTCGGGCACGTTCAAGAGACGCAGCTTGTCAGGCGCGGACGTGTGGATCCAGGCATCGTACGCAGCAATCCTGGACCTGACGGGCAAACCGCGACGCATAGTCCAGTTCGCGCACGACATTACCGAACAACGCCGCCGGGACGCGGAGTCGGAAGGCAAGGTGCGCGCCATCGAGCGTGCCCAGGCTGTCATCGAGTTCGACCTGCAAGGCAATGTGCTCGATGCCAATGCGAATTTCCTCGACCTGATGGGCTACCACATCGAAGAGATCCGCGGTCGGCACCACCGGATTTTCTGCGATGTATCGGCCATCCAGGGCGAGGAATACCGCAACTTCTGGGAAAACCTGGGACGCGGCGAATTCGAGACCGGTGAATTCAAGCGACTTCGCAAGGATGGCCGCGAGGTCTGGATCCAGGCCTCTTACAATCCGATCATGGATACCAGTGGCAAACCAGTGAAGATCGTGAAGTTCGCCTCCGACGTTACCGAGGAGAAGCTGCGCAGCAACGAATTCTCCGCCAAGGTAGATGCCATTGGCCGCAGCCTTGCGACGATCGAGTTCGATCTCGATGGCAAGGTGATAACCGCAAACGACAATTTTCTGCGCACCATTGGATATTCGTTGCGCGAAATCGTCGGCCAACACCACTCGATGTTCTGCTCGCCAGACTATATCCGCAGTTCCGATTACCGCGATTTCTGGATGAAGCTCAACGCCGGCCAGTTCCATTCTGGCCGCTTCCATCGCGTGGGCAAGTATGATCGCGATATCTGGATACAGGCCACATACAATCCGATCTTCGACCTGACGGGCAATCCCGTGCGTATCGTGAAGTATGCCTTCGACATCACCGAACAGGTGCAGATGGAGACGGCGATCACCGAACGCGCGCACGAGATGAACCTGCTATCAACCCAGCTTTGCAAATCGATCACGGAAATCACCGGATCGACGGATCAGGCGCTCTCGCTGTCACTGCAAACACGGGTTAACGCGGAACAGGGCGAAACAACGCTCGGCTCTGCCATCGAATCCATCGAACTGATTCAGAAATCCGCCACTTCCATCTCCGAAATCGTTCGCATCATCAGCGAGATCGCCGGGCAAACCAACCTGCTCGCCTTCAATGCCGAGATCGAGGCTGCCCGAGCGGGCGAGCATGGCGTGGGCTTCTCTGTCGTTGCCGGCGAGGTGCGCAAACTTGCCGAACGCAGCTCTGCCGCCGCGCGCGACATTTCACGACTTATAGATCAGTCCAATGCGCAAGTCGGCGAAGGCACCAACCGCTCCCGCATGGCGCGCAATGCATTTTCGGAAATCGTGTCCAGCGTTCAGCAGACCAATGCCGCAATAGAGGCGATTACGCGGCTTGCTGCCAACCAGGCACAGCTGACCGAAAATGTCGTTGGGCAGATTTCAAGACTTTCCGCCACAACCAACATCGCTGCCTGAAGACGATGACTGCGGTGCTGCAGCCGGGCGTACACGATACCTTGTTTGGCCTGATCCGCATTGCCGGGCTTTGCGCAGCACTGCCCGTGGCGGCAATCCGGGAAGTCGTACCCTGCCCGTCCAGACTGGAACCGTTCCCCGCATCTTGGCCTGACATAGCTGGCGCTCTCGAGCTGCGCGGCGAAGTCATTCCCGTGATTGACCTTGCCCAAGCACTGAACCCGTCAGTTGACGGTGGTGGACAGCAGTTTGACGAGCGCTCGATTGTCGTGATCCTGCGCCAGGAGCAGCACATCTTTGCGGTTCTGGCTGATGGCATCATCGGCGTCATGCCGCTCACCACCCGCGAGATAAGTCCGCTCAGCCAGGCTGCCACGGATGAAGGTGTGCGGCTGTTTTTCAGTACATTCCGCGTTGCCGCCCACAATGGCGTTGTACTTGATCCCGCAGCGATCATCGGATTGCCCGGAATGGTCACGGCCACCGATCGGGCCGCCAGCAAGGACGATTCCCGTCAGATCGACGAGCCCATCCTCGTGTTTACGGTTGCAGGCCTGCGGCTTGCTCTGCCAGCCAGCTGCGTCGATGCCAGCCTTCCTTCTGCCGATCTTTTGCCGACGCCAAAGGAAACAGAGCTCTGGATCGCGCAGCGCGAATACAAGGGCGCGGAAATCCCGGTGGTCGACACCCTGCATTTGCTCGGTCATGGATCGCTGCCAAAAGGCCGGCGAAGCGGTGCCGGCATTGTCGTGCGCACGCAATTGCCGAACCCTGTCCCGCCAGGCTGGACAGAGCCCTTCGGTCTTGTGGCGCTCCTGATCGACACCGTGGACGACATCGGCCGGTTCGCTGCCCGATGTTTCTCGCCACTTCTGCAGGACGCCGTAGCCGGCGCGGTCCTGTCTCTGGGGATACTCGAAACGGCTGACGGCAGCGCACTCCTGATCAACGCGCAGAAGCTTGCCGCGCACGAAGGCCTCCGCAATCTTGGCGTGATCCGCAATGTGCAGGAGACCGCAACAACTGCAGTACGTATCGGGCAAGCCGACGAGTTGACAACGCGCCCGACCGAAAAGCCGTTTCTTGTTTTCTCAGTTGGTGATCAGCGCTTTTCGACCCCGCTTGGCTCGGTCGAGGAGATCCTGCTCGCCCAAGCCGCCACCCTGCCCATGCCATCGGGCGATTGCGGCATGCTGGGCCTATTCGCATCACGTGGGCACTGCGTCCCGCTACTCGACCTGTCTTACGTCCTGGGCGAAGCCGCCACCCGCGATGGGCGATATATCATAGTCACGCGAACCGACCATCCTGATGGCCTGCGCCGCGCCGGATTTCGCGTCGACGAACTGCATTCGGTCGATCGCAAGGCGCTGCAGGAAGTTGGGGCGAAGGACCGGACTGCACATTTGCCTGGCCTGCCCGGGCCGACCATCCGGTTGAGCGATGGTCACGCCTGCACGGTGCTCGACCTTGCCGGCGCAGCGGAGCGGCTGTTGAACGTCCAGCAGGAAGCGGCTCGCAACTGAGCGAACGAAAAGGCCGCCTATCGGCAACCTCACTTGCCCGGGTAGTTCTGCGTCCCCGGCAACCCGCGCCATCTCCACCCTGAAGGACGACATTCGGCGGACCACGACGCGGAGACAGACCCAGCCGCAAGGCCACCTTTGTAACGCTTCATTCGTTTGACACGACGCAGGACGCTGCGCGTGCAAAGCGCCAGGCTTTCAGCTGCGATACGCGCAGCGAACGCTGCCCGCGCTCCACCGCGAAGGGATCAGTCCGGCGCGATCACGCCCTCGCCCTCGCGCCACACGGGACGGATCTGCGGGTCGTCGTAGATCTCCATGATCTCGAACACGTTGCCGAAGAAATCGCGGCAATAGGTTGCGGCATAGCCGTGGCGGCGGCCGTCATCGTCCACCGTGATGCCCGCCATCGAAGGTGGCGCATGAACGCGGATGCCGGCGTCGAGCAGGCGCTGGTAGCAGGCCTGGATATCGTCCACCTGCACGGCGAAGTGGGTATAGCCGTGGTGGTTCACGCCGCGGTCCGGGTCCTGCCGCTCGGGCGCGGGCGCGGAATATTCGAACACCTCGATATGGGCATTGCCCAAGCGGCACATGAACTGCCGCGCCGCACTGCCCTTCAGCCCGATCACCTCGTCGATGAACGGATTGTCCCGCCATTCCAGCGGCGGCCCCACCTCGACCGCGCCCAGCAGGTCGAGGTAGAACGCGCGTGCCTTGTCGAGATCGGGGACCGAGACCCCGATATGCTGGATCCCCTTGGCCCCGATGCTCATGGTCTGGTCCTCAGAACTGGACGCGCTTGGTAAAGCCGCCGTCGATCACCAGGTTGGTGCCGGTGGTATAGGACGATGCCGGGCTGGCGAGGAACACCACGGCCTTGGCCACGTCGTCCGGCCCGCCAAAGCGGCCCAGCGCAAATCCGGCCTCTACCGACTTGTACAGATCGGGCGCAGCGCCTTCGATCACGTCCCAGTTGCCGCCGGGGAACTTGATCGGCCCGGGCGAAACCGCGTTGACGCGAATGCCCTTCGGCCCCAGCGCCTGGCTGAGCTGCCCGGCATAGACGATCAGCGCGCCCTTCAGCGCATTGTAGCCCTGCGGCACGATGAAGGTTTCAAGCCCCGCCGTCGACGACAGGATCACGACCGAACCGTCATCCGACTTTTCAAGGTAAGGCTCCAGCACTTCCACGCCGATCACCGAGCCCATGATGTCGTGGTCCAGGCCTTTCTGCCAGTCACCGGTCTGGCCCGAACCCGAGGTCGAGATCATCGGAATGAAGATGTCGCAACCGCCAAGGCTTTCTGCCGCCTGTGTCAGCCAGGCGCGATAGGCGTCCGGGCCCGAATCCATGTCGAAGGCCGAGCCGAAGACCTTGCCCCCATGCTTTTCGAGGCTCGCCGCGGTTTCGGCAACCTGTTCGGCATTGCGCGAGCAGAACGCGATGTCCGCACCTTCGGCAGCAAGGATTTCCACCGTCGCCCGCCCGATGCCGCGGCTGCCGCCGGTCAGGATCACCTTCTTGCCCTTGAGTCCGAGATCCATGTTGTCGCTCCTCTATCCCGTGCAGAATCCGTTGCAGCGTTCTTGAAGGGGGTGGCCATGGCAAGCCACTCCCCTTTTGAACAGGAAATGCGCTGGCCCATCGAGTGGTAGCCAGCAGGAAACGCGATTGGGAGCAAGGATATGACCAAGGGTACGTGCCGTCTCGAAGGCAAGACCGCCGTGGTGCTGGGCGCCAGCAGCGAAGGCAACATGGGGCAGGTCATCGCCCGGCGCCTGATCGAAGAAGGCGCGCATGTGCTCGTTTCGGGCCGCAAGGAAGCCGTGCTGGCAAGCTTCGCCGCGCAGACCGGCTGCGCATGGGCGCCGTGCGACATCACCGACGAAGCCAGCGTCAACGCCCTGGCCGATACTGCGTCCGAAAAGCTCGGCGGCATCGACATCGCGATCAACGCCACCGGCTGGGGCCTGCTCAAGCCCTTCCTCGAGGTCACCCGCGCCGAACTCGATGCGATGAGCGCGCTGCAGCTGGTCGGCCCGCACCAGTTCTTCCAGGCGATGATCCGCAAGATGGCGAAGTCGCTTGGCGGGCGCGGCGGTTCGCTGATGACGATCAGCTCGGCCACCGCCACGATCATGCTCAACGATCACGCGATCTACATGGGCACCAAGGCCGGGACCGATCACATCGTGCGCTGCATCGCGCATGAGTTCGGCCACGAAGGCATCCGCGCCAACTCGATCTCGCCGGGCCTCACCGATACGCCGATGAATGCCGAGGCCAAGCAGGTCCCCGGCCTGTTCGAATCGTTCCGCAATTCCTATCCGCTTGGCCGCTGGGGCACTTCGGAGGACGTCGCCGCCGCCGTCGTGTTCCTCGCCAGCGACGAATGCTTCATGACCGGGGAAAACCTGCAGGTGAATGGTGGCCTGACCTTGCGCCGCAACCCCACGCGCGAGGAAATCAACGCCGCGGTGGCCAAGGCCATGGCCGAGGGTTGATCGACCACGACCCGTTCTTGAGATGTTTCGCTTGGCCGTTGCACGTTTGAAGGAAATCGGTTAACCAGTCGCCCAAACAGCTTCAAACAGGCGGGCGATGTCTGATCAGAATTCAATAGTCAGCCAGATCGGCGATCTTGCCTCAGCGGGCGAGAAGATGATCGAGCGCCTGCGCCGCAAGGCTTTCCTGCCAGACAGCCGCAAGGGACTCAACGTCCGTGTCGGCATTGCCGAGGCGGCGCAATTGCTCGGCTGCTCGACGAATCGCATCCGCATGGCCGAGGATGACGGCCGCCTCCCCCCGCCCCCCTCGGGCGAGAACGGGCGCCGCCTCGGCTATTCGATGGAAGAGCTGATGCACATGCGCGAGGTGCTGGGCGCCTCCCCTGCCCGCGCCCCGCTCGACGTGCCGGCGATCATCGCGGTGCAGAACTTCAAGGGCGGCGTCGGCAAGTCCACCGTCACCACTCACCTCGCCCATTATTTCGCGGTGCAGGGCTATCGCGTGCTGGTGGTGGACTGCGACAGCCAGGCGACGACGACGACGCTGTTCGGCTTCAACCCGCACTTCAACATCACCCGCGACGAAACGCTTTATCCTTATCTTTCAATCGACCCGACCCAGACTGACCTGCTCTATGCGGTCAAGCGTACGCCCTGGCCCAATGTCGACCTGATCCCCTCGAACCTCGAACTGTTCGACGTGGAGTATGAACTTGCCGCCTCCGGTTCCGATGGCCAGTCGGTCCTCGCCGCGCGCTTCCGCAAGCTGAAGGCCGGGCTGATGGACATGGCCCGCGATTATGACGTGGTGATCCTCGATCCGCCCCCGGCCCTTGGCACGATATCGCTTGCCGTCATGCAGGCGGCCAACGCGCTGCTGGTGCCGCTCGCTGCCACCACGCCCGATTTCTGCTCGACCGTGCAGTTTCTCTCGATGATGGACCAGGTCATCGCCCAGCTGATCGAGGCCGGGATCGCGGTGGACTACAGCTTCGTCCGCCTGATCTGCTCCAAGTTCGATGGCGGCGATCCTTCCCACGAAATGGTCCGCACCATCATGGAGCAGACTTTCGGCCCAGCCCTGCTGCCCGTGCCCATCCTCGAAAGCGCCGAGATCAGCCACGCAGCCCTGCGCATGATGACGGTCTACGAACTCGAGAAGCCGATCGGCACGCCGCGCACCCACAAGCGCTGCCGCGCCAACCTCGATGAAGCGATGGGCCAGATCGAACAGCTCGTCCGCGCCGGCTGGGGCCGCGTCGCCCCGGCAAGAGAGGAGGACGTGATCCATGCGTGATCGTCCGCCAAGCGCGTGGGAAACAACTTTCCTACAGGCAATCGTTCACTTTATGTTCCGCGCCTTTCGCAACGAGGTGACTTATGGCGCGTAAGCAGTCGGACTATCTCGCAAGCCTGCTGGCTGACGAGGAAGTGCTTGAAACCAAATCAGAAGTTTCTGAAGCAGCGGCACCGGAAACGGCGGCCGAATCGGCTGCTCCTTCCCCTGGCCCCTCCCCTGCCCCGGCGCGCCACGAACGCTTGCGCGGCACCACCCTGCTCGGCCGCGAAAGCGCGCTGGCCCGGGTGGCGAGCGGCGAAGTCCGCCAGGTGACGCAGCTCCTGCTCGATCCGGCACGGGTGCGGGTGTGGAAGGGCAATGCCCGCTCATACGAACACCTCTCCGTCGAATCCTGCCGCGAGCTGATCGACTCGATCATTGCCGAGGGTGGCCAGAAGGTCCCCGCGGTGGTGCGCCGCATCGATGGTGACCCGGACCACGACTACGAAGTCATCGCCGGCACGCGGCGCCACTGGTCGATCTCGTGGCTGCGCGCCCACTCCTACCCCGACATGCAGTTCGTGGCGCAAGTCGCCCAGCTCGATGACGAAGCCGCCTTCCGCCTTGCCGACCTTGAGAACCGCGCGCGAAAGGACGTGTCGGACCTCGAACGCGCCCGCAATTATGCCCAGGCGCTCTACGACCATTACGGCGCCCACCTGACGCGCATGGCAGACCGGCTCAACCTGTCAAAAGGTTGGCTGTCGAAGATGCTCAAGGTTGCCTCGCTTCCCGATGTCGTGGTCGCCGCCTTCGCCAGTCCCGCCGATGTACAGATGAAGCCCGCCTACCCCCTCGCCCAGCTGCTCGACAACCGCGAGCTGGCTCCGGCGATCCTGCGCGAGGCCAAGGTGCTGGCTCGCCTGCAGGAAGAACGGCGCAAGTCTGGCGATCCGGCGATTGCCGCCAACGATGTTGTCGCCCGTCTGATGGCGGCGGCGAGCGTCAGGGCCGATGGCCCTCCGCGCGAGATCGTGCTCGAAGGCCGTGGCGGCAGGCCGGCCATCACCCTGCGCTCGATCAACCGGCAGGGCGTGACCCTGCGCTTCCACGCCGGTTCGGGCATGCACCTCGACGCCCTCCTCGAACTGGCGCGCGAAGCGTTGGAGCAGCTTGAGGACGAGGGCCGGAGCATCCTGCTCTGATGGAAAACGGGGGGAGAAGCGCAGCGGCAGAAAAATGTTTCCCCGGGGAAACATTTTTCCCGTGCGTCCCTTCCCCCTCGATCCGGACAGGTGTTTCCCCGGGGAAACATTTCGTCCGGTGGGGCCTTCGACAGGCTCAGGTAGAGCGGATTTCAGGATTTGTTATCTACATAACGCTCCCATCCACACCGCCTTCCCCCTTCTCCGTTCATCCTGAGCCTGTCGAAGGATGCTTGGCGCAACCTCTCAGCACGCGTGTTTCCCCGGGGAAACGAGCCACAGCGATCCTCACTCAAAGATGTTTCCCCGGGGAAACGAGCCGAAGGCGAGTTCGGCGAAGTCAAACATCCGCGAAAGCCCCTCCCCCGTGACCCGCGCCCGCCCTGCCCCATCACCACCGCAGAACCGCAAGGGTCCGTCGGGCGACCAGTTCGATCTGTTCCTGCCCTACGTGGCGGACATGCCGATGCGCGATCAGCGCGAGATGATGGAGCGCCCCTTCTTCAGCCTCGCCAAGTCGAAACGCGTGAAGCCGATCGACTACACCTCGCCCGACGGCAAGCTGTGGGTCCACGTTTCGGCCAGTCCGGAATACGGCATGGCGACGATCTGGGATGCCGATATCCTGATCTACTGCGCCAGCGTGCTTGCCGACATGGCACGACGCGGCGTCAACGACGTGCCGCGCAAACTGAACCTGATGCCCTACGACCTGCTCCGCGCCATCGGCAGGCCGACCACGGGCCGCGCCTACGAGCTGCTCGGCCAGGCGCTGGACCGCCTTGTCGCCACGACGATCAAGACCAACATCCGCGCGGAAAACAGACGCGAGGCCACCTTTTCATGGCTCGATGGCTGGACCCAGCTGGTCGATGAGAAGACCGAACGATCGCGCGGCATGACCATCGAATTGTCCAACTGGTTCTGGGAAGGTGTGATGATGAAGGGCGGCGTGCTCTCCATCGACCGCGCCTATTTCGACATTACCGGCGGACGCGAACGCTGGCTCTACAAGGTGGCGCGCAAGCATGCCGGCGGGGCAGGGGAGGAAGGCTTTGCCATCTCCATGCCGACGCTGTTCGAGAAGTCCGGTGCGGAGGGCGAATACCGCCGCTTCAAGTTCGAGATCCTCAAGCTTGCCGAAAAGGACGCGCTGCCGGGCTATGGCCTCAGCGTGGAGACCGCCAAGGGCGGCGAACCGATGCTGCGCATGCGCCGGATCGACGGCAAGGATGGCGCAGGCGTCGTGGGGCAGGGGACTGGCGGCGTGGTACGACAGCCCGAGGCAGAGCGCGCTTCGGCACCGTCCACCAGCAGCAAGTCCGCTGAGCCCGCACCTGTCGGCGGTACCTTGCCCTCGGGTGTTTCCCCGGGGAAACATTCTTCTCCGACCGAAACCTTCGACGCCTCGGCGCTGATCCGCAAGGCGGTGAAGGGCCTGAGCGACAACGCCACGCGCGGGTTCATGGCCGACGAGACCATCGCCTATTTGCGCGAAACTTGCCCGGGCTGGGACCTCCACGCGCTCCATGCCGAGTTCGAAGGCTGGGTGAATGCCGACGCGGCGCGGCTGCCCGCCAACTGGCAGAAGGCCTTCATCGGCTTCGTCAAGCGCCACCACGAGAAGCACGGCCACACCCTGCGCCGTTGAACTTCGCGCTCTTCCGTTCCGAAAATGTCGTGTTTGCAGACTGCGCCCGTTCCTGAAGTGTCGGGCTTGGTATGGCGACCTTTCCCGAGGATTTTGCAGCGGCGTGCTTATCCACCGAATTTGAACCTACTTGTTGGAGTTCTGTTGGAAAGTGATTCAATCGCCCCACCCCATCGCACCCCTGATCCGGTCCATCGATCCATCGGGAACGGTCTGATCCGAGGTTTCGACCTATCAGGAACGGCCTGTCGATCGTTTAGGAACACTGGGTCGATCCATCAGGAACGATTGGCCGACACTCCGGGAACAGGCGGAATGGCGCGAATCGCGGAGAATTGGCGAGTCGGGGCAGGGCGCGGAGCGCTTAACCTGTCTAACCCTATCTAAAAGCCTCTAACCCCTGGGAAGCTTCGCTTTCTTTGGAGATGAAAGGGATGAGGTCTTGTGGGGCAGGCCTCAATAGAGGTCGGCAGCAAAGGGGGCGGCGGCGATGGGCGTGCAGGAAAAGGGCTCGAACATGCCGTTGGCGCGGGCGAGACCGCCGCTTTCGAGCTGGCGCAGCAGCTTGCCCGCGCCGGCCTTGGTCACGCCCAGGGCGCGGCCGAGCTGGGCGGGGGTGAGGTCTTCCAGGCCGACGAGGAGGAGCCACGCAGTGCCGAGCCGCGAGTGGGAGCGCTGCTGCGGGAATTCGGCGGCAAAGCGTCGCGTGGCCCGCCAGATGCGGTCAAGATCGCGGGCCGCTTCGAGCATGGCCCGCAGCAGGCCTTCACGCGCGGCATCGCGGCGTTTCGCCGGGGAAAGATCGGCGCGGAACAGGCGGCGCCGGGCAAGCGCGGGCAAAGGCAGGGGCGGAGCGGTGAGGGCAAAGGCTTGGGACCGGGCGAGGGCGAGGAGGTTGATCGCCCAGCACGGACTGAGCGCCGTGGCGCCGAGCGCGTCATCGCCTGTGGGGCCCAGCGAGTAGCGGTGCTGGTCAATCAGTGCCAGAAGCCGCTCCAGCGGGTCTGTGGGCAGGCGTTCCCCTGCGAGGGTGGCGATGACCGCTTCGAGCTGAACCATGCTCTGTGTCGCGATCGTGGCGGCTTGGCGGGCTTCGGCGGCGAGGGGGGCAACGGCAATGCGGCGGACGGTCCGCACGGCCTCTGCCAGCGGTGATGCGGGGGAGGGGAGGATGGCCGTGAGGAGGGCGAGGAAAGCGTCACGCTCTGCAGCGCATTCGGCCCCGACCAGCCTTGCGCCGAGCGTGATGCTGCGGTCCTCGCGATATGCGGCCCAGGCCTGCGAGAGTTGGCGCAATGCCAGCGTTTGCTGCATTTCCGGGGTGAAAAGCCCGGCAGGATCGAGGTGCGTGCGGACCAGCGCATCAAGCTGGCCGCGGCGGAAAGCGAGGGTGAGGGGGGCGGGATCGTAGGCCACGGGAGCCGCCACGCATACCGGCATTGCCCCGCACTGTCAACGATTGGGATACCTAACTGGCACTTTGGTATCCTATCATGATGAGCGAAACGGGCGGCGGATCAGGACGTCTCGCGCCATCCGTTCCGGCGCGCGGCCAATTCCTCTTCTGCGGTAAGCGCGGGGCCTGCGGCCATGGCCTGCGCGGCGGCGAGGACATCGCCTGCACTGCCGGCCTGGCGGTATTCCCCCGCCGGTGCGCCGCCGCTGCTGGCCGCGCTGTGGTTTCGCAATTGCCACCCTTGCGCATCGCGGCAGGCGATGGCGGCGCTGGCAGCGCGTTCGAACGCCCGGCAATAGGCGCCGCCTGCATCGCGGAAGCTGAGCAGGACGCGCACCGGGGCATCGGCCTGTTGCCCGGCGACGAGCTGGCTATCGAGCGCGCTGGCGAGCTGGGCATCGGCATAGCCGGCATCGCTGGCAGGACGCAGGGTGAGGGCAAGAACCAGCGAGGCGGCAAGCGCCGGGCCGGCAAGCCATGCCCAGCGCGGCGGCCCCTTGCGGCGGGCGCGCGCATCGGCAAGGCTTGCCACATTGTCCTGCGGGGCCTTGAGCAGCGCGGCGAGATGATCGGGCACCGGTTCTGCGGCAATGGGCGCGAAATGGGCGCCGAGCCGCCGGGCGAGGGCGCGATGCGCGGCAACCTGCTTCTCCAGCGCCGGATCGGCGGCAATGGCCGCAGCGATGCGCTCGAGTTCGGCGCCTTCAAGCTGGCCATCGGCAAAGGCGGCGATTTGTTCGGGGGTGGGCTGTTCGGAAGTGTGGGTCATGCCGCTTCTCCCAGCAAGGCCATCAGGGCATCGCGTCCGCGCACCAGGCGCGAATTGAGCGTGCCGACCGGGCAGCCGACGATTTCGGCCGCTTCCTTGTAGGACCAGCCTTCGACCATCACCAGCAGCACGGCCTCGCGCTGTTCATCGGGCAGGCGGGCAAGCGCGCGGTCCATGTCGGCCAGGGCGACGCGGGCTTCCTGTCCGCCTGATGCGCCGACGCCGAGGCCCGCTTCCTCGTCTGTGAAGGTCTCGTGGCGCCGGGTGCGGGCGCGGATTTCATCGATCCAGATATTGCGCATCATCCTGTACATCCAGCTGTCGAGCCGCGTGCCCTCCTGCCACTTGCTGCGCGAGCGCAGGGCGCGTTCGATGGTGGTCTGGCAAAGATCATCGGCCTCGCCCGCATCGCGCGAAAGCCCGGCGGCAAAGCGCCGCAAGCGCGGGAGCAATGCAAGGATGCCATCGGCGAAGGGATCGGCCAGTGTCGTTACCTTTCTGATGGATAGAACGGACGGCCTCGTTCGTTTAATCCGTGAGACAGCGAAGATATGGCAATATTTTTATGAACATGAAACGCCTGACCATCCCCCTGATCGCGCTTGGTGCCATGGCTACGCCGCTGTGCGCGCAATTGGCGCTGCCCGATCTGGGGCAGGGGGCGGCGGGGCGGACGCTGGGAGGCCTTGGCGGCACACTGGGCGATACGCTGGGCGACTTGGGGGGCAATGTCTCCCGGACCGTTCGGGGCCTTGCCGAGGCGCGGTTGGTCCGGCTCGACAGGCTGGCGCGCGCCAACCGCAACCTGATCGAGAAGGATGCTGCGGGCGCGCTTGCCCGGCGCGGCGAACTGCTGGTGATGGACTCCACTGCCGACGACATCGCCACGGCGCAGCGGGCGGGCTTCGTCGTGCTTTCGCGCGAGCGGCTGGGCGATCTGGGGGTTGAAGTGGTGCGGCTGGGCGTGCCTTCGGGCATGGGGCTGGCCAGGGCGCAGGACGTGCTGTCACAGGCGCTGCCGGGAGCGACCGTTGCTGCCGATACGCTGAACTTCCAGGGCGGCACGGCGTCGGGTTCTGCAGGCAGGGCAGGGGGCGCGAA
>NZ_JRVC01000015.1 GCF_000807925.1 Novosphingobium subterraneum
GCTCGCGCGCAATCGCGCGCACCGATGGATCGGCCGGCAAAAGCCGGTCCGGATGAAGCTCAAGTATGCGGGGCATTAGTCGTCCAGTGCGGTGAAAATGAAGTTGCGGAATTTCGTTTCGCCCGGTCCTGCGGCATAAAGGCCGGGACGCAGCATCAGGAAACCGCCACGGACGTTGTGGTGATAGCCCGAGACTTCCATTCCGCGGTCGAACTTGCGCCAGGTGCGTCCGCCATCACCCGAGGTGTGATAGCTGACGATGTGGCGACGATTGGTCACGCGGATCCGCATGGCCGAACCGTGCGGGTTCGCTGGCCGGCCGCGCTCCATCCCGTACTGATGCGTGACGAAACGCTCCCTGTCGAAGCCTAGACCGGCATAAAGCTTGTCGTCGTAGAACAGCACAAGTCCAGCAGTGGCGCCCTCGGCCAGCTCGATGTCGCACTCGAACTGATAGGACGTATCTCCCGCGATCTGCAGCAAGGGCGAACCGGACGATGGTGCCAGACCCTTGCCCTTGAAGAACAGGGTCCTGTCGGAAACGCGCACGCGGTCCGCTTCATCGGGTGCCGGGCGGAAGAACGACCATTTTGTTCCGAGTTGCAGCGTGCTGAAATTGTCGCTTAGCGGCATTCCGTGGGGAAGCGCCTCGCCCCCTCTCGGTTTGGCCAGGGGCTTGGAGAGATCGCCGCCTTGCATGTGAAACCAGCCATCTGCAGTCCAGGCGACTGGATCAAGCAAGCACTGGCGTCCAAGCGTCCAGAAGCTGTTCTCGAAACCATGATAAAGGCTCCACCACGATCCGTCAGGAGCTTCGACCAAGCTGGCGTGGCCACGTGACCACCAGGCCTCGCGCACGTCCTTGGTTCGGACGAGTGGATTGCCGGGATGCTGCTCCCAGGGTCCGTGGATCGACTTCGACCGTGCGGCAATGACCATGTGGCCTGTGGGCGGGCCGGCAGTGCCACCGACGGCGGTGAGCATGTAGAACCATTTGCCGATGCGATGGATCTTGGGACCTTCGGGCGAGAAGCCTTCGACGTCCCATTCATCGGGATATCGCCATGGGTCGTAGACATGTTCGACCGGGCCTGCGATCTTCAGGCCATCGTCCGAAAGACGTACGCGATCGCCGCCCGACAGGAACAGCCAACGCGAACCATCTTCGCCGACCGCATGGCACGGATCGATATGGTCGTGCAGTCCAAGTGGGACCGGATCGCTCCACGGCCCGTCGATATGATCGGCATGGATCACGTAGATCTCGTTGCGTGGGAGAGCCTTCACCGGGATGTAAAGGAAGTAGCGTCCGGCGTGTTTCTCAAGGCTGACTGCCCAGACGGATCCGATGTTCCTGTGTAGCGCAGGCTTGCGCGGCTGCCAGTTCACCAGATCGCGTGAGTGCCAGATCAGCAGCCCGGGATAGCTCTCGAAGCTGGAGAAGGTGAGGTAATAGTCCTTGCCGTCCTTGAGGATCGCCGGATCCGGACGGTCGCCCGAAAGGATCGGGTTTAGAAACATGCCGTTGCCCAGATCGGCAACGCGCTGGTTGTCGAAGCCCCGGTGCCGCGAGGGGACCTCGCGCGGCGCAGGTGCTGCGTTTGCTCCGAGAGGCGCGGCAAGACCGAAAGAGACGAGGGCGGCAGATTTCAGCGCATCACGGCGATTCACAGTCATAGCGCCAGTCCCGTGGTTCGCGCCCACGCGCGCCAAAGATCCGGCCAGACCTCGGCCGGCTTGCCGATTGCCTTGCGCAGGCCAAAGCCATGGCCGCCGAACTCGAACAGGTGGGTCTCGACGCGCACGCCTTGTGCCTTGGCGGCGGCACGAAGCAGCAGTGTATTGTTCACCGGTACCGCGTCATCGTCCTCGGCATGAAGCAGGAACAGTGGCGGGGCATCGCGCGGCATGTTGCGGTGAGGGGAATGCGCAGCTTCCATCTCCGGCGCAGCGGCCTTGCCGACCAGGAGTTCGCGCGAACCGGGATGGGCATCGGGTGCGGACATCGAGACCACCGGATAGATCGGCGCGGCGCTGTGCGGTTTGGCCGACAGCGCGTCTGCCGCATCGACCGGGGCATAGGTCTTCACCGCAAAGCGCGTGGCAAGATCGGCGCAGACATGACCGCCGGCTGAGAAACCCATTGCAGACACGCGTTCCGGATCAATTGCGAAATCCCTGGCGCGCTGGCGAATGAGGCGCATGGCGCGCTGCGCATCGGATAGTGCGACATCCGGACCCGCTGCCCAGCCTTCCCCGGGCAGGCGATAGAACAGGACGAAGGCGGTGAAGCCACGGGCCGCGAGCCAGCGGCCCATCTCGTACCCTTCCTTGTCGACCACAACCCAGCGATAGCCCCCGCCCGGCGTTATCAGGACCGCAGCGCCGTTCGGGCGGTCAGGCCGGAACACTGCCATGCGCGGGCGGGATATCCCGAAGACGGCACGATCGGTGACGAGGCGGTCAGTCGAGCGCTCCTGCACGGTTTCGACCAGTGCTTTGGCCGGTTGGCCGGGCGCACCGCCTGGCCAAAGATCGATCGTTTCGGATGGCTGTGGCAGGCCAGGGGGCAGGGGGCCACCGGACACGGCGGGCGGCGGCGTCTGGCCACTCGCTGCTGCACCAAGGCCGAGTGACAAAAGAGAAGCTGCCATGAAAAATCGACGATCCAGTGATCCTGCGACAGTCATGGCAGCTCCTTCTGAGGTACCGGGCGCGGGAGGGATGCGCCCGGCAGGTTGGTCGTCAGTACTTGAAGCGGGCGCCCACCAGGATGTTGCGCCCATAATGATTGTTCTCGTAGTTCCGGTTCGCGTCGATGTCGGTGTAGCGATAGCGGTAGGTATCGAGCAGGTTGTTGCCCTCGACCGAGAGTTCGACCCAATCGGTCAGCTTGAACCGCATCGAGGCGTCGAGGTTGAACATCGACCCATAGCCTTCGAGGACGTTGCCGGTGCCGCTCGCACCCTCGTGATAGCGGCCGCGATAGGTGCCCATTACGCGGGCCGAGAAGCGGCCGTCGTCATAATACAGCGTGCCGTTGAAGGCCTGCTTTGAGACGTTGGCAAGAGCCGCGGTCCTGTCGACGTTGACCAACGCGCCACCTGGCGTAGTCGCCGGACCCTGCAGCGTGTAGGTTGCATCGCTGTCGATGAAGGTTGCGTTGGCGATGATGCCGAAGTTGCCGAGGAAGCCTTCGGTAAAGATCTTGAACGGGATCTGCGCTGCCAGTTCGATACCCTTGAGCTTTGCACCGGTGCCGTTGACGGTGGTGGTCAGCGTCCAGATCGGCTGGTTGAGGAGGGCTGGGTTCAGCGCAGCTGGCGAAGAGGGGTTCAGCACCGAGGCCGGAAGGCCGGTCTGCGCGAAGGTCGCCTCGGTGATGGCTGCGCTCTGGGTGAAGCTGGCCACATCCTTGATGAAGCCCGCCACAGAGATCAGCGCCTGCGGAGCGAAATACCATTCGATCGACAGGTCATAGTTAGTGGCCTGGAAGGGCTTGAGGAACGGGTTGCCGCTGTTCACCCGGAAGTTGAACCCGTCCGCCGAACCGCCCGGCGTCAGGGAGCCTAGCGTTGGACGCGTGATCACTTCGGCAACTGCGCCGCGAATGATCAGGTCTTCAGTCGGGTAGAACGCCACGTTCGCCGAGGGAAGCCAGTTGTCGTACGACCGTTCGACCGTGGCCTGGGTCCCACTGACAAGACCATAGGAGGACTGCTCGGTCTTCACATAGCGGATGCCTGCGTTGAGCGCATAGCGCAGTCCCAGTAGTTCGCCCTTGCCGTCAAACTGCAGGTAACCGCCCTTGGTGGTTTCCTGGACACCGCGAATGTTGCCAGCATCGGGAACGAGCGCGCGGTCGTAGAGCTTCGTCAGCGCCGTGGTGGTTTCGAGATTCGGAACCAGCCAGGCGTTGGTGTTGCCTGCTGGCTGCCCGGCATTGCCGAGGTTGAACATCTGCGCCAATTGCGCCGTCACCGGGATGCCGTAAACGGCCGTCGGGCCAAAGACTGACGAGGCCGAACACGTGATCGTGCCAAGCACGCGGTCAAGCCCACCATTGCCGCACACAGCGGTGTCGCGGGTGTAGGATTCGGTGTCGAAATTAAAGCGGCGCCACATCGCACCGGCCTTCACGGTGAAGCCCTCCGCAACGTCCCATTCCGTGCGGAACTGCACGGTCTTGAACTTGTTCACCACGGTCGATGGGCGGTCGCGGATTTCGGCGAGCTGGAAGTTGGCCGGGTCGGTCACGCTGGTGCCGAAGGTCAGCTTCGGGCTCTTCATGTCGGTGTAGTCGAAGCTGTACCCCTGCGCGTCACGATCATCGAAGATCATCGTGGTTTCGACCGGGATGTCGGCATCCGATTTCGAGAAACCGCCGAGCACCGTAAAGCGCAAGGTATCCGACAGGTCCTGGTCCCAGGTGCCGCCGACCTGATAGAACTCGGTCTTGCTCTTGCGAAGGTAATGCTCCGTGCGGACCCATGCATCGTTGAGCGTCGCCGAGATCATGTTGTTGTTGCTGTCGTAGACCGGGTTCACGACGTCGATCGAACGCTCGTTGCTGCGCAGCAGGACTTCGCCCCACTGCTCTTCGCGATCGGCGTTGAAGCGGGAAAAGAGCCCATCGATCGAGAACTTGGTGGCATCGGTCGGCGCGAACTGGACCGAGCCGGTCAGGCCCAGGCGTTCGCGGTCATGCTTGACCTCGCCGTAGCGCGGAATGCGCGGGTGGAAGGCAAGCGCGGCCTTGTCGCACGCGGCGTTGCGACCGACGGTGTAGGTCCCGCCGGAGTTCTGGCGGCCGGTCAGGTCGGTGGCGCTCTGCGTGAAGCATGGCGCGCCATTGACGGAGTCAAAGCGGGCCTGTGACCAGCGCACCGTATTGTTGCCAAGCTCAAGGACCTTGGTTTTCTGGTACGCGGCAGAAAGAGACACACCGAAGGTGCCGGAATCGTTGCGCCAGCTGAGCAGGCCGGCGAGACGCGGGCCGACATAATCCGACAGGTCGTTGTAGGTGCCGACGACCGAGGCGACGCCGGTGAAGCCGGCCTTGCCGGCCAGAGGGTTGCCGGTGTTGAGATCGACCACGGCGCCCAGCGAACCTTCATCGAGGCTTGCTTCTGCGGTCTTGTGGACGACGATCGAACTGAAGAGCTCGGAAGCGAAGACGTTGAAGTCGAATGCGCGGTCGCGGTTCGTCGATGCGCCGTCGGTCGACGTCGCCACGGTTTCAAGACCGTTGACGCGGACGCGGGTGAACTGGCTCGACAGACCGCGCACGGTAATGGCGCGGCCTTCACCGGCATCGCGGGAGATCGAGATGCCGGGGATGCGCTGCAGCGATTCGGCAAGGTTCTGGTCTGGGAACTTGGCGATGTCCTCGGCGACGATGGCATCCACTGCGCCGACGGCGTTCTTCTTGACGTTGATGGCCGCTTGGAGTGACTGGCGGAATCCGGTCACGACGATCGCATCATCAATAGCCGCATCGTCTGCGCCGACTTGTGCTTCGGGAGCTGCGACCGCTTCCTGCGCCTGGGCAAGACCGCTTGCCGCGAGCCCGCCGCCCGCCAGCAACGCCATCCTGAACAGCGATATGCGCGAAACTGAAGTAAGCATGATGAATCCCCTCATTGCCCTTGTCGAGGCCATTGATACCGGTGTCAAAGAGGGATGACGCGAACCGACAACCTTTCTGTGCACCACTGCTCCCGCAAGCCGGCCCTGCTACCAACATGGTACCGGCTATCGATCCGATCCCGCAGCGATCATGCCCGCAAAGGCTTGGCATGTCATTTAGGTAACCGGTGTCATTATTTATTGCCCTTGCATCGCGCCTCTGTCAATAACCATGCCAATGGGAGAGTCTGCGATGCATCAGAGACTGCAAAAGTTCACGATTTCCGCCATTTTCGCCAGTCTGCTGGCAACGACCGCCTGGGCCGGGCCGCACCCCGCCGATCCGACCAAGGGCGGGGCCAACGGGCGAATCATCCGCGTTACCACGCTGGCAAAAGCTGGCCCTGGATCACTTGCCGAGGCGCTTGCCGCAAAGGGTCCGCGCACCGTCGTGTTCGAGGTCGGCGGCACGATCGACATGGGCCGCGACACGCTGGAGATCACCGAGCCGTTCCTTACGGTAGCGGGACAGACTGCGCCGTCGCCAGGAATCACGATCGTCAAGGGTGGCATCGATCTGAAGACGCACGACGTCATCCTTTCCCACTTGCGCGTGATGACCGGTGCTGATGGTCAGGCCAAGCTTTCAGGCTGGGAGGCTGACGCCTTCTCGACTGTGGCGGCGCGCAATGTCGTGGTCGAACATTGTAGCTTCCTGTGGGCGCTCGATGAGAACATGTCCGCGTCGGGACCGCGCTTCACCGGCAATTCCGTGGCCGAATGGCGCGCTGGTACCAGCCACGACATCGTCTTCCGCGAGAACATCGCTGCGGAAGGACTTGCCAATGCCAGCCACCCCAAGGGTGAGCATTCCAAGGGTTCGCTCATCCATGACAATGCGACGAACATCACCTTCTACCGCAACGTCTGGGCGCATAATGTCGAGCGTTCGCCACTGGTGAAGGGCGGCGCGCAGGTCACCATGATCAACAATGTGATCTACAATCCCGGCCACCGCGCGGTGCATTACAACCTGATGAACCTCGAATGGGGCGGCCACGACTATGTGACTGGCGAGATCACTGCAGTTGGCAACGTCATGCGCGGCGGCAACGATACCGATCCGGGCCTGCCGTTCCTGATGCTGGGCGGCGATGGCGATCTAAAGTACTTCGGCAAGGACAACCGCGCGGTCGACCGCCACGGCAACCCCCTTCCGCAGTTCGGCCGCTATGGCGAGACGCGGGCCAGGTTGATCACCGCGAAAGCGCCCCTGACCGACATCTCTCGCTACAGCACCCTGCCTTCGGGTGAGGTAGAGACGTCCGTGCTGCAGACAGTCGGTGCGCGTCCGTGGGATCGTGCGCCCGATGATATCCGGGTGCTGTTCTTCGTCGCCGAAGGACGTGGCGACATCATCGACGACGAGAAAGAAGTCGGCGGCTATCCGCACACCGTGGCCACATTCGCGCCCTTCGTCGAGGCCGACTGGAACCTCGATACGATGACGCCGAAGTCGGGCCGGTATCCGGGCCAGAAGGCGGGACCGCAGGAGAAACTCTCTTCCCGCGACGCGACGATGCGCCAGCCATGAACGCGGTCTTCGCCCTGTTGCTTGCCGCAGCGCCGCCCATGGCGGTCATCGATGAGGTGGACACCATGCGGCGTGAACCCCCGCCGCATGGCGGCATCGGCATGAGCACTGCATGGCGGATCAGTGACGCGGTGCCTCAGCCGCGCCGCATGGAGTTCCGCCGCCGCACTCTGGATGTCGGCGCGTCAATCGGCGAACATCCCATCGCGCACGATGAGGTCTACTACGTGCTCGAAGGCGAAGGCGAAGTCGTGTCTGACGGGCAGCGTGCCGTGCTGAGGAAGGGCATGACCGCCTACCTCTACGAAGGCGCGGTCGTCGGCATCACGCAGCGCGGGGACGCGCCTCTGGCACTGATCATCAGCTACCCGGTTGAACGTAAGGTGCCGTAGCCCAGAGTTCGCGCTCCCACCGGCGTGGATCGTTGACGGTCTCGACCCGGCCGTCCGAAACCACCAGCGTCTCCCGGTCTGGAAGGGTGTACGGCATCCATTCCGCCAGCCCGGGCTGGCCGGTCTTGGCAAGGCCGGTGAATGCTTGCATCAGCAGGCTGCTGGTGGTCCGAGCGCCTGCATCCGCCCCGCTCATGCTGCCGGGCGCATCCAGCGTCCCGAAGACGTAAGGGATGTCATCGGTATGTGCGGCACCGCGCAAGGGATCGCTGGGAGAAGCGCGGTCCAGCTGATAGACCCAGGTGGCTTTGGCACCAGCCTTCGCCCGCTCGTCAGCCTCGATCACTTGCCCGGGCCACGAGCGGCCCGCCGTGGTCGCGGAGTAAAACACTTGCTCTGGCGTCCATTGCGGGTATTGCGAGCGGTACTGCCCGACGACCCAATCGACGTCGAGATCGATCTTGATCTCTGGCGCTATGCGGGCCGCGAGGTTGTCCCAGGCCAGCCCCTGTAGCTTTGGCCCACGCGGATCGATGAAGGCCCGGGTCTCTTCGCGCACATTGCCCAGGATCATCGGTATTCCCAGTGACTGGGGCGCCGCATCCGGCCAGAACGGGTGGCGGGGCAGATTGGTCATGTCCAGCACCGGGCCCATGTAAAGGTTGCCACCCATGATCGGGTCGGGTGCGGCAAGGCCTTCGACGAGTCGCTGCACAGGCATCGTCTGAAGTGTTTCCACGTCATCGGGGCGCAGCTTCAGCGCTGCTAGCAGGGCAAGCGTCCGCTTCCATGCGTTCCCGGGTCCGCTCGCCACGACTTGCTGGCCGCTCATCGTTGCCGCCGCATGGAACAGGCCGTCAGCCGCCGGCATCGCCATCAGTGTCGCAATCTTGGCGCCGCCTCCCGATTGGCCGAAGACCATGACCCGCGCCGGATCCCCACCGAACGCGGCTATGTGGGCGCGCACCCATTGAAGGGCAAGGATCAGGTCCAGCTGCCCAAGATTGCCGCTGTCCGCAAACTGCGGCCCGAAAGGCTTGAGCCAAGCATAGCCAAGTGCATTCAGCCGGTGGTTGACTGTGACGACGACGACGTCGCCTTGCGCCGCCAGCGTCCCGCCGCGCGTCAGCGGATCGGTGACCGTGCCGTTGGAATAGGCCCCGCCATGGAAATAGACCATGACCGCACGCCGCGCTCGCGGATTGGTATCCGGCGTCCAGACGTTGAGGAACAGGCAGTCCTCGCTCTGCGCCAAGTCGGGATTGCCGCGTTGAGGAGCGATCGGGGCGAAGCTCTGCGCCCTTCGCGGCGGGCCTTGCCACGGCTCCGGCACGGCCCGTGCGAACCGCTCTGCACGGCCATAGCGAATGCCCTTGAAGGCCAGCACGGCATCCTCGCGCAGTCCGGTAAAGCGTCCCGCTTGCGGGTCTCGGGCTCTGCCCAGAACCGGTGATGCCGCGAGTGCCGCACTGGCGCCAAGCAACGCGCGCCGGGTCAGTTCACCGCCTGACATCGCCGCCTTCGGCGCTGAACGCAGCGAGTTCGCTCTGCCTTATTAAACAGAAGTCGCCGGGGACAGAGTGTTTGAGCGCAGCAAGCGCAAGGCCGCATTCGGCCATGGCCTGTGCATCGCCGCCTTGCAGGTAACGGTGCAGCACTCCGGCCGCGAAGGCGTCCCCGGTCCCGATCCGATCGATGATGCCGGTAACGTCGATCTCGGATGTCTGATGCTTTGACTCGCGCGCGTCGACGCGCGCCGCGATGCGATGGTGGTCGCTGCTGACCACCTGGCGTGCAGTCGAGGCGATCAGTTGCAGGTTGGGGAACGCGGCGAAGGCCGCTTCCACCGCCTCGCGCCGCCGTTCGGCGCCATCGCCCGAGAACGTCTTGCCGAGCAGCAGTGATATGTCGCGGTGGTTGCCGATGAGCACGGTCGCTGCACCCACCAGTTCGGTCAGCACGGCGCGCGGATCGCTGTTCCAGCTTTCCCAGAGCTGAGCCCGGTAGTTTCCGTCCAGGCAGATAGGTACGCCCGCGCTCTGCGCTGCAGCCACGGCGGCTCGGGCAAGCGCGACGCCATTGGGCCCGAGCGCAGGGGTTATGCCCGACAAGTGCAGCAGGTTCGCCCCTTCAAGCGCTCCTGCAAAGTCGAACGCCGAAGCGTCAGCATGCGCAAATGCGGACCCGGCGCGATCGTATGTGATCGATGAGGGCCTGAGCCCAGCGCCGGGCTCCATGAAATAGAGCCCCATGCGCCCGGGACCACGGGCGACGAAGCGGGTATCGACTCCGCCCGCGCCGAGTTCGGCCCGCGCCTTGTCGCCAAGGGGATTGTCGGGCAGCAGCGTCACCATGCGGGTGGCGTGGCCCAGCGAGGCGAGCGCGACGGCCACATTGGCTTCCGCCCCGCCGACAACCATCTCGAGGCTCTGCGCCTGGACCATCAGACGCGCGCCGGGTGGCGAGAGCCGCAACAGCAATTCGCCAAAGCATACGAGGTGACCGGCCATCAGGGCGCCAGGGGTCACCGGGCCAGCCAGCCGCCGTCGACGGCCAGCACGTGTCCCTGCACGTAATCTGCCGCGCTGCTGGCAAGGAACACCGCTGCGCCGCCGATGTCCGCCGGATCACCCCAGCGTCCTTCCGGTATACGCTCCATGATCTGGCGATTGCGCGTCTCGTCCGCTTGCAACGCGGCGGTATTGTTCGTGGCGATATAGCCCGGTGCAATCGCGTTGACGTTCACACCCTTGGCCGCCCACTCGCAGGCAAGCAGTTTGGTGAGGCCGGCGACGCCGCTCTTGCTTGCGGTGTAGCTCGGCACCCGGATGCCGCCCTGGAAGCTCAGCATCGAAGCAATGTTGATGATCTTGCCGCGCCGCCCGGTGGCCTCGCGGTTGGCGATCATGTGGCGGCCCGCCGCCTGCGAGAGGAAGAACACGGACTTGAGGTTGGTATCGACCACCGCGTCCCAGTCCGCCTCTGTGAAGTCCACCGCATCGGCCCGACGGATGATGCCCGCGTTGTTGACCAGCACGTCGAGCCCGCCGAGCGAAGAGATCACCTGTTCGACCACAGCCTGCACCGGTTCGATCGTCGAAAGATCGGCACCAACCACTTCGCAATTGCGCCCCAGTGCGCGAACTTTGGCTGCGGTTTCCTCGGCAGGCGTGCGGCCGACTGCGGCAATGTCTGCCCCCGCCTGTGCCAGCGCCACGGCAATGCCTTGGCCAATACCGGTGTTGGCACCAGTGACGACCGCAACGCGGCCCGATAGGTCGAACAGGTTCATCGTTATCCTCTCCCCTGGATCAGGGGTCAGGCCGAAAGGCCGCGCAGGTAGTCGGAGATCGCTTCGTCCTTGCAGTTGGCATAGAACAGGTCGGCAAACTTCTCGCCAGCGATGGCGGCCTTGAGCAGGTCCTGGTCAACGGTCTTGAGGACGGTCAGCATATCACGGCAGGAAGCTTCCTTGAGGCTCTTGAGGATGCCACGATTGGTCTTCATGATCGCCGCGCGTTCCTTGGGATAGCCAAGGCCGCGTTCGCCATCGAACAGTTTGCGGTACACGTCCTGCAGGTTCAGTTCGGCTGCCCAGCCGAAGCCCTTGGAGTAGGGCATCGAGATCGCGTTGCCATCGTTGATCTGGCCGAACAGGAACGCGTCGGTCGGGTCGATCACCAGTCCGCAGAACACGCCCGGCATGCTGTTTGCAGCAAGCATCGAACCCATCCCGGTGCCACAGCCAGTAACCACGAAGTCGGCAGCCCCGGAGTTGAGCAGGATGCCGGTAAGCAGGCCGTTCATCACGTAGGTCAGCGAGGCTTTGTCCTCGGGCGTGTACATGCCGTAATGATGAACCTCGTGGCCAAGCGGCTCTGCCACGGCGGCCAGCGATTCGTGGACGAGGCTGGCCTTTGCGGCCTGGCTGTTCTCGATGATCAATGCGATTTTCATGGGAATTCCTCTCGCTTCGGCTTGCTTGACCGAGCAGTTTGACGCGAATTTGACCCTTAGGTAACCGGTGTCATTAGTCGAAGCAAGCCCATTCGTGCGCCATTTTTGCAGGTATCAGCAGGTGGCGACCGACGCCCGCTCGATCAGGTCGGAAAGGAAGTGCGAGGGCTGCTTGCGCGCCTCTGCCGGGTCGATCAGCTTGAGCGCCGCGGCTCTGGCCATGGCCTGGATCGGCCAGCGCACGGTGGTGAGTGGGGGCCAGATATGGGCGGCGATGGCAGTGTCGTCAAAGCCGACGATCGAAAGGTCCTCCGGTACTGAAAGGCCGAGCGTCCGCGCTGCGTGCAGAACGCCTGCGGCCATCTCGTCGTTGCTCGCAAAGATCGCGCCGGGGCGGGGCGTTGCGGCGAGCAGCTTCCTGCCTGCGGCAATTCCCGTCTCGAACGTGTAGTTGCCCTCGGCCATGATGGCATCGTCCAAGGGGATCCCCGCCATCTCCAGCGCATCGCGATAGCCCAGCGACCGCTCGGCAGCGGAGCGGAAACCTTCGGGACCGGCGACGAAGCCGATGCGGCGGTGGCCCCGACGGATCAGGTAGTCTATCGCTTGCGAAACCGCCTCGCGGTCGTTTGACGCCACCATGTGCTCGTCTTCGTCAAGCTTGACCGAGCCCATGCGCACGTAGGTGACGCCAAGTTCGTCGCACAGTTCGGCAAGCGCATCATTCTCGGAAATTGGCGGCAGAAGCATGACGCCGAACAGCCTTTGCTGTTCGAGAAAGGCCCGCACGTCGTCAAGCATGTCAGGCGAGCGGCGATTGACAGGACGAACGACAAGCGCAAACTCGGTATCGCGGATTGCGGAAAGGATCCCTTCCTGCACGCCCAGCACCATCTGCGCGTTGGGGTTATCGTGGATCAGGCCGATGAGGAAATTGCGGCGCAGGGCCAGGGCCCGGGCTTGAGGGTTGGGGACATAGCCCAGCTCCGCGATCACCGCCTCGACCTTCTCGCGCGTTGCATCGTTGAGCAGCGGCGAGCGGTTGATTACCCGGCTGACGGTTTTCTTCGAGACGCCCGAAAGGCGCGCCACGTCGTTGATTGTCGGCTTGCCGTCCTTCGACTTCTTCACACGTCGTCCCGTCGATCCCAGCCCGGTTCACGGTGACTTACACCGGTGTCAAGGCGTTGCAGCGTTACTAGCCGGTTCTTGTCAGACTTTGCAATGGGCCGCGAGTCTTGGCCATTGACACCGGTTACCTAGAAGCTATCCAAAGACGGTGCCCTGCCGGGCGTATTTTTGGGAGAGTCGCGGATTGTCGGTCGTCGTTGCCATGCCGGACGTGCTGCGCGTTCACGCGATGGACAGCGTTGCGGTGGCGCTGCGTCCGCTTTCCCGCGAGGCGGCGGTCACAGTCGGCGGCGTCGCCCTTGCGATCATGGAAGACATTCCGCAGGGGCACAAGTTCGCCACGCGCGCCCACGCCGTCGGTGATCGGGTCGTGAAGTACGGATTGCCGATCGGCGTTGCCACCCAGGACATCCAGGTTGGCGAACACGTCCACGTCCACAACGTGAAGACCGCGCTTGACGGCGAACAGGTCTACTCTGCCGAAGTCGCACGCGGCGGATTGGCCACGGCGACCAGCGCTTCACGGACCTGGCAGGGCTACCGACGCCCCGATGGTCGTGCCGCGACGCGCAATGAAATCTGGATCCTGCCAACAGTGGGCTGCGTCGGTCGCACTGCGGAGCAGGTCGCCCGTGCTGCACAAGCACGCCATGCCGCCTTGATTGCGGAGGGCCGAATCGACGGTGTTCACGCGTTCAATCATCCTCACGGTTGTTCGCAATTGGGAGACGATCTCGACGCGACCCGCGCGTTGCTGGCTGGGCTGGCCGCCAATCCCAATGCGGCTGGCGTCTTGCTGCTCGGTCTGGGGTGTGAATCCAACCAGTTGAGCGCTTTGCTGGCCGCGCTGCCGCAAACGGCGCGGTCCAAGGTACGGACGCTGTCCTCGCAATCCGCTGGCGACGAATTGGTGGAAGCGGCAACGCTGGTAGACGAACTGGTCGAACTCGCAGTCTCCGCGCAGCGCGAGGACCTGCCGCTCTCCGCGCTGATCGTGGGGCTGAAGTGCGGTGGGTCCGATGGCTTGTCAGGTCTTACCGCCAATCCGATGCTCGGCCGCTTCAGCGAACGCCTGGCCGCATCCGGGGGCACGCCGATCCTCACCGAGATTCCGGAAATCTTCGGCGCGGAGCAGGCGCTGCTGGATCGCGCCGTCGATGCTCGGACGTTCGCGTCTGCCGCTGCGCTGGTGAACCGCTTCAAGCGTTACTACCTCGATCAGGGCCTGCCGGTGTCGGAAAATCCGTCGCCCGGCAACATCGCCGGCGGGATTACCACGCTCGAGGAAAAGTCTGCCGGCGCCGTGCAGAAGGCCGGGACCGCGCCGCTCGCTTCGGTGCTGGATTACGGGGGTCAGGCGGTCGAACCCGGCCTCGCCTTGCTCGAAGCGCCCGGAAACGATGCGGTTTCTTCCACGGCCCTTGCCGCAGCAGGTGCAACGCTCTTGCTGTTCACCACCGGGCGCGGCACGCCGTTGGGATTTCCGGTGCCTACGGTCAAGGTCGCCTCGAACCGGGCCTTGGCGCTGGCCAAGCCCCACTGGATCGATTTCGACGCCTCGCGCGTGCTCTATGAAGGCGAGCAGGCGGCAGATGCGGCTTTTCTCGAGACGCTGGTCGCTATCGCCAGCGGTCGCCGAACGGCCGCAGAACGCAGCGACCAGCGCGAAATGGCAATCTGGAAGAAGGGCGTAACGCTCTAATTGTATAACGCGACCGGATGGCTGAGACTTGTGATTGACACCGGTTTCCTATAGGCAGCCGGACGAATGAAGGACCAAGGGATGGGGACCGAATTGAACGAGAATGCGGATCAGGTTGCAGCGGCCTTCGTCAGCGCCCGCCGCGAGGCCCGCGTCCTCGAAACCTACCCCGGCACCGCGCCGCAGGGTCTCGACGATGCCTATGGCATACAGGGTCGCGCCATTTCGATCGACGGGCGTGAGGTCGTCGGCTGGAAAGTCGGGCGCATCAATCCCCCTCTCGACGCGTCGCTTGGCGCCAACCGCCTTGCGGGCCCGATCTTTGCGGACAGCGTCGTCGACGCCAATGTCGGCGATACTCCAACGATGCCGGTCTATGCAGGAGGCTTCGCCGCCGGCGAGGCCGAGTTCCTTGTCCACGTCGCGCCGGGCTTCAAGGGTCCGGTTCCTGCTGACGACGCCGGCACGATCGCGATAGTTGATGATGTCCGCATCGGGATCGAGATCGCAAGTTCGCCCTACCCGGGCATCAATGCCGATGGTCCGGCGGTTACCGTGTCCGACTTCGGGAACAACACTGGCCTGGTGCGTGGCGCCGCTCTGCCCAACTGGCAGTCGACCGACCTCTGCTCAATCAGGGTCAGGAGCGAGATTGACGGCGTCGAAGTCGGGTCGGCAACCGCTGCCGCGATGCTCGACGGGCCCTACGGTGCGGTGCGCTTCTTGCTTGGCAATCTGCTGGCTCGAGGCTTCGATGTGTCGCAGGGCCTATGGGTCTCCACCGGTGCCGTGACCGGCGTGCACGAGATCGCCGTCGGCCAGGAATTTCGTGCGATCTTCGAGGGCCACGGCGAATTGACCTGCTCGATCATCGCGGCGGGCCCCCGCTGAATTGCACTTGGCGGCACAGCCCGTAACGGGTTGGCCGCTTCGGGAGAGAAGCAATGGACCAGAACTTCAACCCGGCTGCAGCCGCCTCTGCCAAGGCCGGGCGCTACCGCTGGGTCATCGTTGCCCTGCTGTTTGCGGCCACGGCAGTCAACTACATCGACCGCCAGATGATCGGCGTGCTCAAGCCGACGCTGGTGGCCGAGTTCGGCTGGAGCGAGACCGATTTCGCCCAGATCGTGTTCTGGTTCCAGGTCGCATATGCCATCGGCTACATTGGCTTTGGCCGCATCGTTGATGTGGTCGGCGCGAAGCTTGGCTATACCATCGCAATCGTGATCTGGACTGCCGGGCACGTGGCGCACGGCTTCGCAACCGGTCTTGTCAGCTTTGCCGCCGCGCGCTTCGGTCTCGGCGTCGGGGAAAGCGGGAACTTCCCGGCTGGCATTCGCGCCGTCACCGACTGGTTCCCCCAGCGCGAGCGCGCCTATGCGATCGGCCTGTTCAACGCCGGTGCCAATGTGGGCGCGATCATCACGCCACTGCTGGTCCCGGCGCTTGTGCTGTGGTTCGATTGGCGCGCCGCATTCTTCATCACCGGCATCTTCGGTGTGGCATGGCTCGTCGCATGGTGGCTGATCTATCGCCATCCTGCCGAACACCCGCGCGTCTCGCCGGCCGAACTTGCCTGGATACAGCAGGACCCGGCAGACCCGGTGGAGCAGATCGGCTGGGCAAAGCTCCTGACCGTGCGCGAGACCTGGGCCTATGCGCTTGGCAAGTTCCTGATCGACCCGGTCTGGTGGTTCTTCCTGTTCTGGCTGCCCGGCTACCTGTTCGAGCGCTATGACATGGACCTCAAGACATTCGGTCTGCCGCTCGCGGCGATCTACCTGATTTCCGATGGTGGTTCGATCTTCGGCGGATGGATGTCCTCCCGCCTGATCAAGGCTGGCCGCACTCCGAACTTCGCGCGCAAGGCCACGATGTTTCTGTGCGCCGTGGCGGTACTGCCGATCTCGTTCGCGCAGAGCCTCGACAGCGTGTGGGCTGCCGTATTCATCATCGGGCTTGCCACTGCGGCGCATCAGGCCTTCTCGGCGAACCTCTACACGCTGCCTTCAGACGTGTTCCCCCGTGGGGCGGTAGGCTCGGTGGTCGGCATTGGCGGCACAGTCGGGGCTCTCGGCGGGATGGGCATGGCCCTGTTCACCGGCTACATCCTCGACAAGACCGGCGGCTCGTACGAGGTTCTTTTCGCCATCTGCGCCAGCAGCTACCTGCTTGCCCTGGCTGTCGTGCATATACTCAGCCCGCGACTCGCTCCAGCAGCCGTTTGAGGCGCGTTGGCAAGCGAGGCGCTGCACGAGAGCGTCATTGAAAGGGCACTCCCTACCCGTTGCTTCGACCATCATCCGAGTGACGCCAGGGACCAATGCAGGGACTGGCTCCTCTGGGTCATCGGTGCAGCCCAAGGTAAGTCCTTGCCAAGCCGTTTGACGTCGAGATCTGTCAACGGCGATGGCAAAACTGCAAATGGGATGAAGGTAGCTCCAACCACGCACCTGCTGACCCTGTCTATCCTCCTCGCGCGCCTGGCACGCGCCGGACTGGAAGAGTCAGGCAGTGTATGCCGCCGCCGCAGCGGGTGAACTGCGAAACGTCAACTGTTACAACGTGATAGTCGCGGGCGCGGAGTCGTGAAACGGCCTCGTCGTCCTCACTGGCGATGATCTTCTTGCCACCCAGTGCAAGGATGTTGCAGCCGAGCTGCGGCACGCTGGCGGCTGGCATGTCGATAAGCGCAATGCCAAGCTCGCGAAGCCGCGCAACAAAGCTTGCATCGAGCAGTTCGACACAGGCCAAGGCTTCGTCCGGGCTGACCATGCAGAACAGGGTGTCGAGATGGAGGTGGTCTGCATGGAACGGGCAGACCAGCACTTCCCAGCCGGCATCGTGGAACGGCGCGGCGAACTCCTCAAGCCCTTCGCGCGAAGTCCGCTCGCCCGAACTCCCGATCAGGAGGAGGCCCTCACGGGCAATGCAGATGTCTCCACCCTCGATCGTGCCCGTGGTGACGCGCGGCCAGTTAAGCCCCCAGGCTCTGACGTGGCGCGCCAAAGCCTCGGTTTCGCCACGACGATGCGGCATGGCGGGGGCCGTCAGCATCGGTCCGAAAGGGGTCGCTACGGCGATGTCCCGGGTGAAGCACATATCCGGAAGGTCCGGTTCTGGCGTCACTAAGTGGCAGGTTACGCCGTTGCGGCGCAGGGCTGCACACAGTGCCTCATGCTGCCGCTTGGCCGCCGGCACATCGACCGCAAAGCCCTGCTCGAGATTGTCGCGTGTAACGGTGCAGCAAGGTACCGGCGCCAGATAGTCCGGCGGGCACAGGACGACGTCGGAAAGCAGGTCGGTCTCGCCACTGATGCGCCAGTCGAGAATGGTCGGCACGCTGTCGATTGCAGAGGTATATCGCGAAAGAAGATCGAGTTTCATATGTTCTCCTGGCTGGGAGAACGGTGGCCCTTGCCCGGTCGTTCCACTGTCTACCGCACGGATGGGCGCGGTCGGGCTATCTCGGCGGCCTTTTATCCGCCCACAGTTGCCAATTCACCGCTCATCGACGGCGCGCCATTTTGGAATGTTTCCCCGGGGAAACATTCCAAATAGGATGCACGGTTACCCCCTTCGGCGTCAGCGGGCCGGCGATTCGTCTGCATGGGCCTGGCTTGCGTGCAGGAAGGCATCGAGCGCGATCTCGGCAATCTCGGCGCGATCGTCCTGATAGGGTTTCCCATACCCGGCAAAGATGCTCATGCCTTCCATCGCCGAAGTGATGAAGATGCTGGTCAGGTCCACGCTTCGTTCGTGGGCGGCAGGGTAAGCGCAGCGGACGGCGGATACGATGGCGGCGCGGGCCCTGTCGTACATCTCGTACATGCGGTCTGCCACGAACGGATCGTGGTTGGACAGCGCCCAGAGCTCCGGAAACAGCCGCGTGGTGCGCCGCGTGCCGATATCGTCCATGATGAGCCGGCACACGTCCATCAGGCGCGCAACAGGAGGGAGCTTCTGGTCGGCCATGATCTCGGCGAAGGCGTCCTCGTATCCACGGATGATCGCGTCGAACAAGGCAGAGACGAGGCTTTCGCGCGAGGGGAAGTGATAGGTCAGGTTACCCATGCGCAAGTTGCAGGCCGTGGCTACGCCGCGCAGCGTAAGGGCGGCGTAGCCATGCTCAAGCAAAAGATCATGCGCCGCCTGCAGGATTACGCGGCGCGTCCGGTCTCCCTTGGCGTAACCGCCCATCCTGTCGGGCAGGGTCAACTGGGCGACGTGCAAGGGAGGGCCGGACCTTCGCGTCATGTGCGTGGCAGAAACGGCGGGTCCGACGAGCGGAACGCATCGAGCACGTTCGTCATGATGCGCGCGACGTTGTTCCGGCCGCCGTTGCATGGCAATGCCTGGCTCCACGCGATCGACCCGGCGGCAAACACTGCGCCGCCCTTGGCGTTGGCATAAAATGCAATATCGCCACGCACTTGCGGGTCCTGCGTGCCGCCCCTGCCGGGGAAGGCATAGGTGATGTCTTCGGACACCAGCGGGTAGTTGTCCGAGTGATTGAACGAGGACGCGACCAACAGGGTGTGCGGTGGCGTGCCCAGCGTGAGGTCGTAGCGGTCCATCTCGAGCCCGGAGGCGCCGCCGAGACCCAGCCCGAAGTTGCCGATCAGTTCATCGTGGCCCACGCCTTCGAACAGCCATGCCGCCTCGGGTTCGAAGGAGTCGGGCATGCGCTCGAACGGCTGGCTTTCGTCCATACCTTCGGTGGTAAAGCCCAGCGCGACGAGCTTCTGCGGCGGCCTTCCCCGCGCCCGCCACAGACCCGACCGGTCCCCCGTCGTCGCGAGATAGCCTTCGCCCGGCGCGGCCTGCCACGCCCGCGAGCCGGTATCGAGCTTGCGGACCTCGATGCACCACGGCTCCTCGTCACGCACTTCGGTGACCCAGTAGAGGCCGTTGCCGCCGAGGTATCCGACGCGACCGCCACCGGCTACGTAGTCCTCGAGCGCATCGAGCATGCCCAGCGAGTAGTACTCGGGGTGAGTCCCGGTCAGCACCGCGCGGTAGGGTGCGATCAGCTCCAGGCCCTCGGCGGCGAGATCATGGTCGGTCACCACGTTGACTTCATAGCCCGCCGCGTCCAGCCACCAGATCAGCGAAAGGTCTGCCGGGAAAGCCCACGGCGCACCGATTGCCGGCATCCGGTACTTCGGGCGCATGTTCTGTATCGGCCTGCGCCACGAGGAGTAGCACACGCCCGCGTAGTCCGAATGGACATCGTAAGTGGACAGACCGAAGGCTTCCTGCTGCTTCCAGGTGAGATCCGCTTCACTCACCACCGGCGTATTGGCGCAGATGGCCTGGGCAATCGGCGCCTCGAAACTGAGATGTTCGTTGGCGTAGGCCAGATACGTGAAGGTCGGCATAAGCACGGCCATGTCCGCGCGCGCCTTGTCCGGCCTCACGAAGAACGGCACGTGGTCTTCGCTGCCGTCCTTGGATACGCGCAGGGCATAGATGCCGCTCGGCAGATCGGGCGGGATTTCGATCGAAACACTTGCCTGCCAGCCGCAATCGACAAGCGCATCGTCGTGGAATGCGATCCCGCCGTACTGATGCGGCGCGAGCCGGAAGCTGTCGTTGCGGCCGTCCCAGTTCCAGCCGGTCATGGCCCGGATCGGTCGGTTGATGCCGTGGGCATGGAGGCCATGGGGTCCGACGTCCCGGATCACGTCGCCGATGCCTTTGTCTGTGTATCCCGCGGTCGTGTCCCAGTACGCCAGCAATCGCTCGGCGGCGGGCAGTTCGCCTGCGGCAAGGCTCGCAAGTTCATCATGCCCGGCCATCGCGTTGAGGATGCCGTGGCGGTCGATCTTGCCATTGTAGTGCGCCACGGCGCGGTCATCGCCGGTCAGCGCCGCAGCCAGCGTGAACTGCCCGCCACATGGCAGCACCGGCCGCTCCAGCTGTTCCGTGGCAGCAGCATCGAGATCGTAGCCGGGTGCCGGTCCGACGAGGCTGTTCCAGCGCGAGATCAGGCCCTTCTGCCAGATCAGCAGCTTGCCTGTCTCGTCCCAGCCACCGGCGACGAAATGCCAGGCGTGCGCTGCAACCGGCTTGGGGCAGACGATCTCGGCCGTTCCGGCTTCATCGCCAAGCCTGAGAGCAACCTGCCCGCCTTCGGTCAGGAGCAGCGCAAAACCCCGCTTCGTTGCCGGGTCCCACGTTCCGGCAATGATCTGTTCGCGTGCTCCGGGCATCGTCGGCTTGATGAAGGCGAAGAGGGTGGCCGAGGGCAGGGAAGCACTGAGCACTCCGTCAGGGTCCCGGGCCCTGGCCCAGCTGCCGAGCGGGACATACTGCGGCCCGACCGCCACGGTCCGGGGCAGCGTGACGCCGGTTACTTCCTTCTCGACGAAACCCGGCCCGAGCGGGTTGGTATCGCCGTGCAGCAGCCGGACGAGACTGATCTCTGCCGTGCCTGGCGTGGCATCGTGCAGCATGAAATCGACACTGCCACCGCAGCGGGCGTTGAGCGGATCAGCATAGCCGGTGAGGTTGCCGGGCGCGCTCATGCCTCGTCCCCTGCAAGCTGTGCATTCAGGTCCGCGATCCGCTGGAGGAAGGCCGCGTGATGCGCCTCTGCGAGGCTGGTCGCGGGCTCGCCATCGATGATCGTGGCCGAGCCGCCGCGGACGCCGGGAAAGCGGATGAGGCGATAGACAGGTCGGGCAGGATCAGGCTGGAAGATTCCGACCTTGCCGGCAAGGCCGCCGCGCCGAAAGAAGTTGAGCACCCGCTCCAGAGCATCGCTGTGCTGGCCCAAAGGCTTGCGTCGATGCTCTTCGATCATTCTCTCGGTGATCGTCGTGGCGAGCTTCTGGGCAAGCCGACGGTCGAACATGAAAACGTAATCAGCCTGCCGGTCCCTGATGGCTTGTGGGTACTGCATGATTTCCTGCCTCCTTCGACGGCACGGCTTGGCTCTCGCGCAGGCTGGGCAGCCGCACGGGAGCACGTTGTCGGACTGGGGTGTGGCGCGAAGCCTAGTTCAGCGAGATCAGACCCATGTGCAGCGCCTTGGCGACGGCATGGGTCCGGTTCGCTGCCGCCAGCTTCTGGTTGATGCGTTTCAGATAGACCCTGACCGTCTCGGCCGAGATATCGAGGATGGCCGCGATGTCCTCGATCGTCTTGCCGTAGGCAGACCAGACCAGGCACTGATGCTCGCGCGGGCTGAGCGCGATCTGGCCGGCAACCATCTGTTCTGTCGTGGCCCAGAGGTGGTTATCGAAGTAGTGCGCGACCATGGTCAGCAGCGCGGTCATTTCCTGGCGGCAGGCGTCCTGGGCGCTGCATTCGGTGCCCAGCGCCGTGAGAAAGGCGAACCGGCGGCCGTGGACATGGACTGGCACGGTAATCCCGTCCGTCAGGCCGAGATCCGAGATATAATGCATGCAATCGCGCTGCGGTGCGGTCAGCAGGTCCGCGCTGTTCTGCACGTCGCTCCAGCGAACCGGGCGGCGGCTGTTGGCAGCCGAAAGGAAGTATGGATCGTGGCGGCTGTGCCGGTCCCATTGCCGGTCCCAGTTCGTCGGGAACGCCCGCACAAGGACAGGCACATTGCCACACTGCCCTCCAAGCGGTCCGCTTGACCACCCGTAGACAAACTGCTTCCAACCCAACGATTGTAGAAAGTCGTGAAGGACATCGAGACGCTCTTCCAGTCCGCTCGCTCGGTCGAGATCCTCGGTGAGACGCGCGAGCGGCCCCTCTTCCTGATCGACGACGTAACCGGATGAGACGATCGTTGGCTTCATGACGCGGCCGCTCCGTATGATCGGAGGAGCCTCACGCAATTCGATACGGGGAGTCAAGGTGGCCATTTCCAACCTCAGAATTTGAAGTTTGCGGCAAGTCCATAAGTCCGGGGTTGCCCGTAGATGTTGAGCACCCAGCCAAATCCGGGCAAGTCATTGACGTAGGTACGATATTGGGTGTCGGTAAGGTTGCGGGCGAACGCCGTGAGGCTCCACCGGTCGTCCTCGGCACCAATTCCGGCGCGCGCATTGACCAGCCAGAAACCCGGCTCAAGGCTGGAGGGAGAGTTGACCGTCTCGAAGAACTGCGACGAGCGCCAGTTACCGTCGGCTGCAAGGATCAGCTTCAGGCCGTTGCCGATGGCGGGCATGTAGCTGCCCTGCGCGGTGAAGGTCCAGCGCGGCGATTGCACGGTGCGGGCACCCTTGAGGCTGGCGCCGCCCGAAGTGATGTCGCTGTCGATCCTGGAGTCGAGCCAACCGAGCACCATGCCCACCGACAGGTCGTTGATGGGCCGCCACTGCCAGTCAAGCTCCGCGCCCCAGGTGTTGATCGCGGCTGCGTTGATGGTCACCGGGATCGGCGAGGTTGCGCTGTCGACGTTGATGAAGCCATCGCGGAAGTCGTAGTGGAACACTGCGGCGTTGAGCTGCATGGTGCGATTGGCCAGGAGCGACTTGAACCCTGCCTCGTATGCGGTGATCTTTTCGGGGGCGAGCGAAGTCAGCGCAGACTGGGTGGCGGTGAACTCCGCATTGTAGGAGCCTGACCGGAAGCCCGTCGAAACGTTCGCATAAAGCATGAACTTGTCGAACATGCCGGACACGTCCGGCTTCCACTCGATGCCCAGCTTGAAGTTGGCGTCGTCGTCGGTGCGGCTGGTGTCGGCCTGGGCCAGGGTAGCGACGATCGTCGTCGGGGCCAGCGGATTGCCGCCAAGTCCGGTTCCGGCGAACGTGCCGCCCTTCAGGCCGACCTTCTCCCAGGAATAACGGACACCGGCGGTCAGGCTGAGATGATCGGTCAGCTGGACGTCGTTGTGGAAGAACGCGGCGATCGCGTCGCTCGTCTGGGTGAAGGGGCTGTAGAATCCGGGTGCTGCGCCTCGCGCGATCTGCAGGTAATCGCCGTTGCGATAGGCGTCGCGCTCGTAATAGAGCCCGAGCACGTAGTTCCAGCGGCCCTGCCCGTTCGAGGTCAGCCGCAGCTCCGTGTTGAACTGGCGGATCCGGTTGTAATAGTCGACGTCGATGGTGTTGACCGGGCTTCCGTCGGAGTCTTCGTGCTGGCGGCGGGTGAAGGTCTGATAGGACGTCAGCGAGGTCAGCGTCGCGCCGTCGAACTCGTGCTCATAGCGCACGGTTGCGCCGATCGAGCGGTTGCGGACGGTATGAGGCTGGTTGTTGTTCGAGGTGAACGGGTCGTTGTCGCCCGGAAACAGGCCGTCCGTGCCCCTGACGCAGCCGCTGTTGCCGCCCGTGGCACGCCCCGCCAGATAAGCGCCGCAGAACACCGGGGCACCTGCCGCTACCGAAGCCGGGGTGAATACGCCGACGCCTTCGTAAGGCTGAAGCTCGCCGTTCTGCTGTCCGCCGAACACGGTCACCAGCACGCTGTCGGGCCCGCTTTCCCAAAGAAGCTGGCCACGCAGGGCCCCACTTCTTCTCGAAGCCTTCGCGCCGACCGAGCGTGAGATTGCGATAGGTCCCGCGGCCCTGGTCCGTGACCATGCCCGAAAGGCGCGCCGAGATCGTGCTGCTGAGCGGGCCGCTGACATAGCCTTCCGCGCGAAGCGTGCGGTAATTGTCGAACGAAACGGTGCCTCCGGCAGCGAGTTCGCTCGTCGGGCGGCGCGTGAAGAAGTTGACCGCGCCGCCAGTGGCGTTGCGCCCGAATAGCGTGCCTTGCGGACCCTTGAGCACTTCCACGCGATCGATGTCGAACAGGAGGAGACCGCTCATGAAGGTCTTGGCGAGGTATCCCTCGTCGACGTTGATCGCGACCGGTGAATCGAGGTTGGCGGAGAATTCGTTGGTCCCGATCCCGCGGACGTTGAACGCAACCTGCCCGGCGCCGTAGTTCGCCTGGATATTGGGAACCAGCGAGGTCAGGTCGGTGACGGAGCTGGAGCCGGCCTGGGCCAGGCTGTCGCCACTGACGACCGAAAGGGTGATCCCGACGTCCTGCACAGACTGCCTGCGCTTCTGAGCAGTGACGGTGATTTCCTGGATCGTGCCGGAAGCTGCCTGGTCTTCAGCCTCCTCGGCATGGGCAGGAGCAACCAGCATCGACGATGCAAGCGCTGCCAGCGACAGTCCCCACCTGCCAGCCACAGTTGTACCAACCATCTCATTCCCCCCTTGTGCCGAACCCGTCCCAAAGCTTGGCTCTGGAGGCAATGTTCTCACTTGGGCTGGATGTAACAATTCACCCGAAGCGGGGACAGCTGGGCGCTCATACTGCCTGTTGAGGTGATAAGTCTGTCAAGCGAAAGCGCTCCGCAAAGCAGCTACTTTCGACTCATGGAAGTTCTTCGCCACCTGGGTTGAAGCAGCGATCCCGTCAAATCCATGGAACGCCCCAGGCACGACTTCCAGCCGGGTCGGAACGCCGGCAGCGATCAGACGCTTGGCGTACATTATGTCCTCATCGACAAAAAGGTCGATAGCTCCGACGCCGATGAAGGTTGGCGGCAGGCCAGCCAGATCCGATCGGCGTGCTGGCACTGCCGCCACAGGAGCAGTATCCATGCCTGGCTCCATCCCCAGAAACGCACCCCACCCGAACCGGTTCTTGGCAGCAGTCCAGACAATCGTGCCGATCGGAGCCTTTGGCGTCTCTACGGTTCCGGTGCGGTCATCCAGCATCGGGTATATCAAAACCTGTGCGACGATCGGGACCTTGCCGACATCACGCGCTTTGAGGGCCAACAGCGCTGCGTGCCCGCCGCCTGCGCTCTCGCCCATAACGGCGATCCTGCCTGCATCGACGCCAAGGGATGTCGCATTGTCGTAAAGCCATTCGAGAGCTGCATAGTTGTCTGCAATGGATCCCTGATATCGTGTTTCCGGCGCGAGACGATAATCGACTGTGACGATCGTGCAGTCCAATTCCAAAGCCAGACGCTGCAGGTCAGCAACCATGCTGATAGCTGTGCCGCTGACAAAACCTCCGCCGTGCGTGTGAAGGATTGCCGGACGGCGTTTCGACGCGTCGCTGTTGACGACGTACACGGTGACCGCCGGGTGGCCCGTCAAACCAGGTACAGATTGTCTGGTCCAGGCGGGGGCTTGGAGGGGAGGCTGCGCCCATCCGCCCATTGCCTTCCGGGTGAATGACAAGCTTTTTTCGGAAAGCTCGGGCATGGGTTCAAGCATGGCCATGAGTTGCTTGGCAAAGGGGCGCAGTTGAGGGTGAACGTAGGCAAATTCCTCTGGCTCGCTGGCACGCGCCAGTTCGCTCAGACCGCCCAGAAGGCAGCCCGCAGTTCCGATGGCAGCCAGCTTGAAGGACTCTCGCCGTGAAACTCGCTTCACGATACTTCTCCCATACGTCGATCAGAATCTTACGAGTTTGCCCAAATTCGATACCAAGCCGAGTTCTGTCTGGCTTAGCCTCCAGTGTCTTAGCAGTTGCAAGGCGTCCCGCCTCGCTAACCTAGAAAGCGAGGCAGCAAGGCGGGACCTGTAGCCTGTCAGAACTTAGCTTCCAGGCTTGCCCCCAAGGTGCGACGCCCTTCACGCGTCAACCAGTTCACGGCGCCGCCTGCATCTGCAAAGGGCAATCCGATCACTGATGCATGGAAGCGCTTGTCCAGCAGGTTGCGGGCGAACACGCCGAGGCGCCAATTCCCGTCCGGGTGACCGATGCCGGCATTGAGACCGATGGTCACGAATCCTGGCTGGGAAGCAATCGCGCTTGCCACGTCATATTGAACCCTGCTTCGATAGTACCCGTTTGCTGCCCAATCGAACTGCAGGCTATCGCTGATTGGCAGGGTGACATTTGCCCCCAACGTAGCGCTGTATTTCGGTGCTCCGGACAAGGGCTCGCCTTTCGCCTGGATCAGACTGGTTCCGTTCTGGGTGAAGCACGTGTAGCCGGCCTTGACGACACTTGGGCAGGCCGTGACGTAATCGGTAAACTTGGTGTCCGAATAAGTGAAGCCTCCATTCAGGCTGAACTCGGGGCTGACGCGCCAAGCTGCATCCACTTCAAAGCCATTCGCGCGGAAACCACCGGCGTTCTCCGTCAGGAACTCGGTTCCGTTGAAGACCGAGGTTTGGAGGTTCTTGTACTGATCGAAGAACATGTTGGCATTGAAGGTGACTGTCCGATTGAACAGCTGGCTCTTGAGCCCAACTGTCACGTCGCGGACCGTCTGGGGATTGACGCTGGACTTTGCACCCGTGAGCCCGGAGAACGTCACGGTCGGTCCCAGGTAACCACGGGCAACGGTCGCGAACACCATGACATCAGGCGCCAGCTTGTATTCGGCACCGACTCGCCCTGACCATCCTGTCTTCGACACGCTGCCCGTTTGCAGTGCACGCGGTGCATAGGGGACAACGAATCCTGGCGGCGTTGTCGAGAAATCGACCGTTGCGGGTGCGACGGCCGGGTCGACGATCGAGAACGACGACGATTTGACCTTGTCATTCTGGACGCGGAAACCGCCGAGAAGGGCGAACTGCTCGCTCATGTGGAACTTGCCGTCAATAAATCCGGCGTAAGAATCAGACTTTGTCTGGGTGTTACTCTGCCCTGCCGAGATATTGATGATCGGTGTGGCACTCAGCGTCGGTCCAAGAGCAATCGGTGTGAACGGGAAGGCCGGGCGCAACTGGGCGCGATTGAAGTCGTTAGCGTCGCCTACCTTGCGAACCGATGCGTAGAAGCCACCGGTAAACTCGAGCTGCGAGCCCTTGGGCGAGGAGAGGCGCAGTTCCTGGCTGAAGAATGTCTGATCGACACCGGTTGGCTGGGCCCTGAAGATCGGCAAGCTGCTGCCATCGATGGCAAATGCCTGCGGACCTTCGTTGAGACCACGGTAGGCGGTGACGGACGTAAGGTTATAGCCGCTCCCCAGCTCCTTGTTGATTTCGATCGAGGCTCCGAAGTTCTGCTCCGAGCTGTACCCTGGATAGTCTTCAACCGATTTGCCGTTCTCGAAGCCCGGCGTGACGCCCAAGGCTGACAGATTGGCGAAGCGTAATGCCATCAGCGGATTAAAGCCGGTTCCCGGCTTGGCGCTGTTTGGCAGGGAGTTAAGCGTCCAGAGTTGCCCCGGCCCTGTACGATTGATTTTGGAATAGTCGCCAATCACGTAGACGCTGAGATCTTCGGACGGCTCCCAAAGCAGCTTGGCGCGCGCTCCATAGCTGCGTTCACCACCCCACATTTCATCGCGCAGGACGTTCTCGAGGAAGCCATCATTCCGACGGTAGAAGCCGAACACCGACATAGCGGCATTGCTCGACAATGGCAGGTTGACCGAGGCGTTGGCGTTGACCTCGTTCAATTCACCGTACGATGCGTACGCCTTGCCCGAGACCTTGTCGAACCGGGGCTTGGCCGTCGTGATGTTGATGACGCCGGAAGAAGCGTTCTTGCCGAACTGGGTACCCTGCGGGCCCTTGAGCACTTCCACCCGCTCGAGATCCCCCAGGCTGTTGAGCGGATTGCCGAAGGGGATCACGACGTTGTCGACGACGGTGCCGACATTCTGTTCGGACGACGAGGCGAAACCGCCTGCCGAGCCAACGCCACGCAGACGGAAACCACTGTCGTTCGGGGAACTGCCAAACTGAAGGCCAGAAACCTGATACTGCAAGTCGGGCAGGCGCTGGAATCCTCCCTTGGCGATCTGTTCAGCTCCCAGTGCTGACACGGCCAACGGCACTTCCTGCAAGCGCTCTGCCCGTCGCGAGGCTGTCACGACGATGTCCCCGAACACGTCAGCATTCGCATCGGTGCCAGCGCCTTCAGTTGTATCCTGGGCATTCGCTGACCATGAATATGAAGCAATCGCAGTCGACGCCGCCAGTGCCATCAATCTGTATCTATTCATCTTTATCTCCCTGAAATTGAATTATCGGAATAATGTCTCTCGATTGTCGAAATTATGGAGAAGAGACGCCTTTTTTCTTCGAGTTCCATGCCTATTCGCACGTGGTATTCATCGTGAATGACGAGTATTCTCGGATGAAGACGTCTGGTGCTGCCAATTCGGCCCAACGTTGAGCTGTGGTCCAATCGGGGCCGAAACTATCGCTGCGCCAGAAGGACACCTCTCGTGTCGAACTCGTGGACACGGCCTGAGACCTTCCCGTCGAGCGATCGTCTTTTCCGGCACATCGCTGCGGTTCTCCCACCTGACCCAGTCAAGGCGCGGAGATGCCGAAAGTTATCCCTCAAAAAAAGAAATGATTCCCTATGCGGGTATAGATCTGGGCTATGCTTGCGCGGCAGGAGACGCTCGAGCCTTGCCAAGCTTCATCCAGCGAATGTCAGCAGGCGATGATCCGACATCCGAAAAGTAAGGACCTCATCAAAAAAGGACCGGAGGGTGTCACAAGATCAACGTTGCCCGCCGAAGTCAGCACGATGAGGCGAATGTCCGGCGAAACCGTTTTCAGACAGTACGAAGTTGCCAGAGCGGTCCTTGCCGAGACGCTGGAGATCACTGCCGTTTGGCGCCGAACCAATTATTCTGGCTGAAGACCTCGCCACCAGAAACGCGGTCCTGAACAGCGGAACGTAGACCGTCCGCTGGGGGCGGCACTTTGCGTTTGCTGCCGCGTTTTGGCTGTGATGCTGAGATCGATCCTCGTTGCCGCCTTCGCTTTGCTCCTCACCTGCGCAAGCGCGCTGATCCATCCCGCGTCCGACGAACGGGCGATGTATGGGTTCGAGGGGCCGCTCGAGCAGAACTGGTTGCCGCGCGAGGTGGCGGGGTGGCCCGCGCCGTTTCTGGCGGACAGCACGGCCACTTCCGTGCCGCACCAGATCGGGCCGGAGGATGACTTCCGGCCCGGCCCGTTCCTTGCGGATCTTGGCTTCTGGGCGCTGGTGGTGCTGGGCGTGATGCGGGTCTGGCGCCTTGTGCGGCGCCAAGCCTAGCGGTCGAGCGCCGCTTCGGCCCAGTCGACCGCCACATTTTGCATCTCCGGGCGGTTTCCTTCGGCGACCAGTTCCACGATCTTCGCGCCCTTGACCGGCACGGCAATGGCGGCAGGCGCGTCGCCGGGCTTCATCCACCCGGTCTGCTTCAGCAGCTTGCCATCGGCGTGGACCGAGAAGCGGACGCGAGCGGTGGGGTCGGCGACGGAGTCGTCTATCCCGGCGAGGGTGGTGAAGGTCGAGAAGCCGGTGTTGCGGACTTCGAGGCGAGAGTTGGCGAGGGTGCCGATGGCGTTGTGATAGGTCTTGCCCGCGATCTTCGGAGTCTGGGCGAAGGGGGTCGCATCTGCCCGCGCACCGCCCCAACCGCCATAAACGGGATGTTCGCCATCGGCCTTGGTCGAGCGCCAGGGCAGAAGGCCGCGATAGACCATCGGGTCGGCCATGGGATGCACGATACCGTCGACCGCCGGGTTCACGTTGCCGGGTTGCTCGGACAGGTAAAGGCCTTGCGCGTGCTCGCGCGTGCCGCTGGCCTTGAACAGCAGGGTCTGGTGGCGTTCGAGATGGACCGGCATTTCATTGGTGAAGGATTTCGTGTCGCCGTCCCACAGGTCAGTCAGGGTAATCGGTTGATCGGCGCGGTATTTGAGGTGCGACGCGATGAGCTTCACGTCGATCGGGCTGCCGGTGCGGTTGAACAGGGCGACAGCCTTGGTGCCGTCGGCCAGCGTCTTGGTGAAGATCTGAACGCTGTCGCCATCATAGGCCAGCACGGCCTGATGCGCGGCCGCGTCCTGATTGAGCGCGATGACCTGCGCATTGCCGAGCACGCCCATCATTGCGGGCGAGGCCTTGCGCAGATCGAAGCCGATGATCAGAGGTGCGTTGAGCATCGCCCACAGCGACATGTGCGAACGCGCCTCGGTGAGGTGCGCATCGTCGAACTCGCCGCTGCCGATGAACAGCATGTCGGGATCGTTCCAGCTGTTGGGCTTGGCGTAAAGTTCACGCCGGGAGGCGGAATCGAGATTGTGCAGCATCCGCTCCCAATTGGGGGAGATGTCCTCGCTGGTGCGCGAAAGGTTGCCGAGGGTACGCGCCCATGAGCGGACGTCGGCCGAACCCCACAGGCAGATCGACAGGACGAAATCGTTGCCAGGCTTGTTGCGCGACAGCGCCTGGCCCACCTGATCGAACAGGCCCTTCACTGCGGGGATATTAGTGCGCGGGATGGTGTCGTAGTCGATCAGCGGATCCAGCGCGCGCAGCCGGCCGGATTTGACCTGCGGGCTGTCAGCGGCGAGCGCGCGGATGCCGCAGCCGTCGACCTTGATATAGTCAAAGTTCCATTCGCCGAAATAGAGCGCGATGTCCTGATCGATGTGGCCGTAGAGGCCGATCTCGCGTTCGGCCATGGTGCCCGCGGGCTGGCCGGGGCCGGCGGGATCGCCGTAGATCTGGCCGCAGCTGTTTCGGCCGATCTCGCTGTAGATGCCGGCTTTCAGGCCCATGGCGTGAAGCCGGTCGGTGAAAGGGCGGAAGCTGGTGTTGCCATCAGCCGTTCGGGCCGAAGGGAAGTTGTCGGTGCGGATCAGCACACGGCCATCAGCCTGCCGCCGCTTCGCCCACCAGCCATCGTCGATGTTGACGTAGCGGTAGCCCTTGGCGGCGAGCCCGGAATCGACGATCAGTTGCGCCGAGGCGATGACCTTTTCCTCGTCGATGTCGGTGCCGAAGGCGTTCCAGCTGTTCCAGCCCATCGGCGGCAGCGGGGCGGAGCCACGCGTCGTTACGCTCCAGGTGCCACGGGCTTCGAGCGGCTTGTCGGCGGCGTTGGCCGAGGATGCGAGGGTGGTTGCTGCGAGCAGGGCGGCGACAGCGAGGCGCTTCACTTCGTTGCTCCGAACGCGAGGTGCTTGCTGAAGAACGGCACGACCTGTTCCTGGAAGCGGAAGGCGACGCGATTGGTGTGATCGCCTTCGTACAGCGTGAAGCTGTTGGCGATGCCGTAGGTTTCGAGGACCTTGTGCAGGGTTTCGGTATCGGTCTTGAGGCCGTCCTTGTCGCCCACGTCCATGGCAATCGCAGCGTAGCGACGCATGTTCGGGATGTACTGGTCCACAAAGGAGAGCGGGGCGTTGGCGGCCCATTTCGCCATGACGTCATCGCGGGTCTTGCCGTCGGCGGTCAACGGCAGGTCGAGATAGAGCGGCGGGTTCTTCGGGTTGGGTGACCAGGCGGCGGCAGCCGCCAGGGTGCCGCGCTGTGCCCATTGCAGGCTGGCCGAGTCGGCCGGGCTCTTCATCGCGGCATAGGCCTTCATTGCCTCGGGCGTGACGCCAAACAGGCCGCGCGCGGAGAGGCAGCACGGGCTCATCAGGTAGAGCGCGCCGAACACGTCGGCATGCTTCATGCCGATGCGCGTGGCGCCGTAACCGCCCATCGAATGGCCGACGAGACCGCGGCTTTCGCGCGTGGGCAGGGTGCGAAAGTGGCTGTCGATGTAGGTCACAAGATCGCGGGCGATGAAGGTCTCGAAATCGCCGGTGGTGACAGACGAGGAATACATCGAGCCGTTGTGCACGGTCTTGCTGTCGGGGAAGACGTAGATCATCTCGCGCGCACCCTGGGCCATGCCGCCTTCGATCACCTGCGGCACGTGGATCTCGCCCATCCATTGCTGCGCGCCGATGGAGTAGCCATGGAGCGCATAGACCACCGGATAGCGGCCTTTCGGGTTCTTCGCGTAGCTGGGCGGCAGGACGACGAAAACGTCACGATCGGCGCTATCGCCTTCAAGCGCGCCTTCGAGGGCCGTGGCGTGAACAGAGATCTTCTGGACCGTGGTCTTGGGTGCGCCAGCAATGGCAGCGGGTGCAGGCGTCTGCACTTGCGCGTATGCGCTTGAAGGTAGCGCTCCCATCGTGAGGGCTGAGAGGGCCAGCATAGGCAAAAGGCGCATTGGTCAATCTCCCGAGGTTGGTTCTGGTTGTTGTCAGCTGCCGCGCAGTGCGCGGAGGAGCATGGCGCGGATCTGGCCGTAGTTGGCCTTGAGATTGCCGAGGACGCCGCGCTGGTCTTCGGGCAAATGGGCAAGGGGGTGGCCTTCGGTGCGGAAGACGTAGTGATCAAAGAAGGCACGGAAGGCCATGCGCTCTGCCTCTGGGCGTTCGGCTATGGCGATCATGGCGTGGAGCATAGACAGCGAGGGCGCGTCAGGCCCGGTGGCAGTGGCGTCCCACCAGTAGTTGAGCATGACGTTGATCGGGGCCTTGGCTTCAACCTGGTGCCACCACAACTTGGGCAGGAAGAGGGCATCGCCCGGCTGCAGGGTAACGGCGATGGCACGGGCGCGGGCCTTTTCGAAGCGGGGGAAGCGCGCTGGGTCCGGATTGCCGGCGGCGAGGCTCGCGGGTTGGCCGGCCATCGTATTGTCGATCGGACCAACGTAGAGATCGCCAATGGCATCAGGCGGGTAGAGCGTGAACGTGCGCTCTCCGGCGATCACGCAGGCCAGATTTTCATAAGCATCGTAGTGAGCCGCAGCGGTGGACGGATTGCCGATCCACAGGCGTGGTTCGACAGATCGGGGCACGATGGCAACATGATTGGGCTCGGCAAAGCCGGGAAGATAGGCGTGCGCGACAAGCGAACCGACATAGGTCGTCGGCGCCGAGGGATCGGCCGCGTGGGCCAGCATCGCGTGGAAGGCATCTCTGAGCGCCATTTCGCTGCGCGTGAAGTTGAAGCCGGAAAGATCGTCCGAATAGAAATAGTGGCCCGCGTTGATCGGATCGCTCTGGAAGACTTGTGGTCGGCGTTCGTTCGCAAATCCAAGCATATAGTCCAGCACTGCGCCTGGCTCTGCGCTTGCGGCCCGTGTCGCTGGCAAAGCCGCGCCGAGGCCTCTGATGACCGCGGGCCGACCCGTTTCAATAACTTGAACGCGAAACGCCTCCGCGCTGACCAGCGCGGTGTGGTCTTTCGAGATTTCTGTCAGTTCTGGCCGGGCCTGTCCGGTCATGTCATGCCCAGCCGCTGGCAGGCATGGCGAGACGTTCATTCCGCCTGCGGGCAAGCTGGCCGATCTGGCGCAGCGACGCGCGGATTGCCAATGCAGCAGCCAGGGAGCCGTCTCTAAATAGTCTGATGATTCTAGTATCATCGAGATCTGCAAGCGCATCGCCGCTGACCGTGTAGAGGCCATTCAGGGCGACGGTCTGGCCATCGTCGAACTTCAGGGAAATGTCGACCGGCTCGACCAGCCGCGCCTCGACGATATCGGCAATGAATCTTTCCGTCCTTGCCGCGTTGCCCATCAAGGTGCCGATGGCGCGCTGGACGAGACGCATCTCGTCGGTCGGGCCGCCCATGGCATCGAACAGGGGAATTGTGCCTCCGGGCGCGAAGCGGGGATGAGCAAGATCGACGGCAATGTTCTCGTCAGAGGCAAAAAATCCCTGCCGTTGCAGGTCGAGCGGAAGAAACGCAGCGTTTCCAGTGCCTGCGCCCTCCACGAGGACTTCGTCGGGCGAGAATCCGAACAACGCGACGATGGCGAATCGCCCTGTTTCGGGAGACTTGGCCAGCATGACCGGACAGCAGGATGCGGCCGCTTCGACTTCGGGCAGCGAGATCTGCACCATGTGCGGATGCGCGCCAGCAATAGGGTGCATGGCCAGGTTGCGATGGACCTCGCTGTTCAGGATCTCGAGTTGCTCAGCCATTCGTCCTCTCCCGTCTTTCCCTGTTTTTCAGGCAGCTTATCGCGGTTATGCCCGGTACTTCATGTGCGCGCTAACATGGCTGATCTAACGCCATCCGCGGCCTTGTTGCAACACTATCCAACCAAGGCGCCATTGCGCAGACAATTTGGTATTGATAGCGCTACCTAGATCAGTTACACCGGTCTCGCAAGGTGACGCTGACAGAGCGCCTGCAGGGTTGAGAGGCTGAAGGGAAATCGCAGTTCGCCTGCGTGATGCTTCTCCGATTGCGCGTGCTTCGTCATGGCTGCCGGTCCTGTCGTGTGGGGCAGCCGGATGCAGATCACCTTCCCGGGCGGGGGGGCCGTCAGAGTAGCAGTGGAGAGGGTATGAGGACGTCCATCAATTCACGCTTCCTTATCGGAAGTGCAGCAGGCGCGATCGCGCTTGCCATGGCGATGCCGGTTGCGGCACAGGAAGCGCAAAGCTCGGTCATGAACGACGAGCCGAGCAACGCCGAAATCATCGTCACCGGCATTCGTGGCTCGCTCCAGCGCAACATGGAGATCAAGCGCACGGCTTCGGGCGTGGTCGATGCGATTTCGGCCGAAGACATCGGCAAGTTCCCCGATGCCAACGTGGCTGACGCACTGCAGCGCCTGCCCGGCATCTCGATCCAGCGTTCTGGCGCCCGCGGCGAAGCCAATGGCGTGACCGTGCGCGGCTTTGGCGGTGACTTCAACGACACGCAGTTCGATGGCCGTCGCCTTTCGACCGCTTCGGGCAGCCGTGCGGTTGACTTCACGACGATCGGCTCGGACTTCGTCTCGAACATCTCGGTCTACAAGACTCCCGACGTCGAACTGGGCGCCAGCGCCATCGGTGCGACGATCAATGTTGCCCTGCCCAAGCCCTTCGACAGCGCGGGCAGCAAGTTTGCGGTAAAGGCTTCCGGTGCCGTTCAGGACCGCAGCGGCAAGGTTACGCCTTCGGGTGCGGCCCTCGCGAGCACGCGTTTTGCCGACGACACCATGGGCATCCTGGCCTACGCCGCCTACCGCCGCGTCGATACCGAAACCAACCAGGTCTTCATCCCGGGGTGGATCGGCAACTACTTCTATCAGTGCCAGGCGCAGGCGGCCTGCCAGACCAACGACTTCACGCCTGCCAAGAAGAACGTGCTGGGCTGGTTCCCGCAGCAGGTTGGCGCCAACCAGATTACCACGAAGGACGAGCGCATCGACGGCCGTCTTGCCTATCAGTGGCAGGCCGGTGACGATGTGCTGCTGACGCTGGACGGCAACTTCACCCGCCAGACGCTGAACACCGCGACCTATGGCTACGGCGCATGGTTCAACGGTGACGACTTGCGCAATGTGAAGCAGGACAGCAACGGCACGGTGGTTGATTTCAACCAGTTCGGCACGCCGATGGACTTCAACGCCAGCCTGGCGCGGACGATCAACCAGACCTACATGTTCGGCGGCAACCTGAAGTGGGATGCGACCGACGAGCTCAGCTTCGACTTCGACGCATCGCTCTCGCGCTCGGTCCTCAATCCCGGCCGCAACGGCTACCAGAACGCGATGGACATCGGTTACGGCGGCACCAATGCCGATCCGAACGGGCCGTTCCTGTCGACGGGTTGCACGTATCCCGCCGGTGCGGGCCCGACGACCGCGCCGACTTCGTGCAGCCGCTATTCGACGATCCTTGGCGCCAATACCGGCGTGAAGATCGGCGGGCCGAGCAACAACTTCCTGCCCAGCATCCACGACGTGGGGCCGGGTGGTGACGTTTCGCGCTTTACCGACAAGTCGCTGATCGGCAGCCACGTGATTGCCGGCTTCCCCAACTACTTCACCAACCTCGTCAAGCAGGTGAAGATCGGCGGCAAGTGGGACGGCGACAACCTGAAGGTCCACTTCGGCGGCAGCTTCCAGGAAAACAAGTATCATCAGGAAGGCGAAAGCCCGTTCGTGAACGGCACGTTCTTCCGCTACGGTGGTTACGGCGCTCCGTCTGGCCGTACCGGCGCAGTCGCACCGCTGCCAGACAGTGTCTATCAGGGCATCATCAGCACCAACAACTTCATTCCGGGTTACGAAGGCAACCTCGCCCCTGCGATCATCAAGTACGATCCGGTGGCGGTGTACCGGGTGCTCGAGGCGACCGGACGCGGCACGACTGCGCCTGCGTTCAACCCGGACAGCGTGCTCAACGTCAAGGAGCAGACGTTTGCGGCCTATCTGCGCATCAACTTCGAGAGCGAGATCGGCGATATGCCGTTCAAGGTCAGCGCGGGCGTACGTGACGAGTACACCAAGCTGACTTCGGGCGCGCTTGGCCGCAATCCGGTGAAGTTGATCACGGTGCCGACCGACCCGACGCTGATCCAGGTCGATACCTTCACGCCGCAGCAGCTGATCGAGCGCAGCATTTCCTACAACTACGTCCTGCCCAGCCTTGACGTGAAGCTGGAGGTGAAGCCGAACCTGATCCTGCGCTTCGATGCATCGCGCACGCTGACCCGCCCGGCGCTGGGTGATCTGCGCCCGACGATCAACCTTGGTACGCTGCGCAGGGGCAGCCTTGCGGCGTCGGGCGGCAACGCCGGCCTCAAGCCCTACCTTGCCGACAACCTCGATCTCGGTGTCGAGTGGTACTACGGTTCCAACTCGTACTTCGCGGTCAACGGCTTTATGAAGTTCATCTCGAACTTCATCGTCGGCGGCGTCAGCACCCAGACGATCAACGGTGTGGTCGATCCGTTCACGAACCAGCCCGCGCAGTTCCAGGTGAACAGCAAGGTCAACGGTCCGGACGGCGTGGTGCGCGGCGTCGAAATCGCCTGGCAGCAGGTCTTCGGCGATAGCGGTTTCGGGTTCAACGCCAATGCCACGCTGGTCAATACCAACCGTACCTTCAACACGGCGGACATCTCGGGTTCGGCCTTTGCCATCACCGGCCTTGCCAACTCCGCGAACCTCGTGGCGTTCTATGACAAGAACGGTCTGGAAGTGCGCGTTGCCGGTAACTGGCGCGACAAGTACCTGCTTGGCCTTGGCCAGCAGCAGGGCGGCACCTTCGGTGCGGAACCGGTCAACGTGAACCGTCAGTTCCAGATCGATGCCAGCGCAAGCTACCAAGTGACCAAGGAGCTGTCGGTCTTTGTCGAGGGCACCAACCTCAACAACTCGAACTACAGCACCTATGGTCGCTTTTCGAACATGTCGCTCGACACGTTCAACTACGGTCGCCGCTTTGTCTTCGGCGCCCGTTTCAACTACTGACAAGACGTGATGGTGGTGCCGGAGCTTCGTGCCCCGGCACTGCTGCAAAAGCAGGACGGAGAGGTGCGCGGATGGTTCGTGCAGTGCGCGATGTCGTGATTGTCGGTGGCGGAACGGCCGGGTGGCTGACCGCAGCGATCATTGCCGCAAAGCACAAGGCCCGGATCGGACACGACTTCTCCGTCACCTTGGTGGAAAGCCCCAACGTGCCGATCATAGGCGTGGGCGAAGGGACCTGGCCTACGCTGCGCTCGACGCTCAAGAGCGTGGGCATTTCCGAAACGGATTTTTTCCGCGAATGCGATGCCGCCTTCAAGCAAGGCGCGCTGTTTGCGAAGTGGACCACGGGCGCCGAGGATGACGCCTATTATCATCCGCTGGTCCTGCCGCAGCGCTTCGGGCAGCTGAACCTTGCGCCGCATTGGCTGACGGGCACGCTGAACGAGGGTGGCGACAACGGCGAGACCTTCTGCGACGCGGTATGTCCGCAAGGGCGGCTCTGCGACGAGAACCTGGCGCCCAAGTCGATGGTCAATGCCGAGTACGAGGGGCAGGCGAATTACGCCTACCATCTCGATGCCGGCAAGTTCGCGCCGTTCATGCAGCGGCATTGCACCGAAAAGCTGGGCGTGCGCCACGTGCTGGCAGACATGCGCCAAGTGCTTCAGGACGAAGGCGGCGACATTCGCGCGATCGCGACCGAGCAGGCAGGCGAAATCAGCGGCGATCTGTTCATCGACTGCACCGGCATGCGCAGCCTGCTGCTGGGGCAGACGCTCGGCGTCGGCTTCAAGGACTGCAACGACGTGCTCTTCTGCGACACCGCGCTCGCCATGCAGGTGCCATACCCCGCCCCCGATGCGCCGGTGGCAACGCACACGATCTCGACCGCGCAATCGGCGGGGTGGATCTGGGACATCGGTTTGCCGACGCGACGGGGTGTTGGGCACGTCTATTCAAGCCGCCATATCAGCCGCGAAGAAGCGGAGGCGGAACTGCGCGCTTATGTGGGTCCGGCGGCGGAAGGTCTTGCGGTGCGCAAGATCGATATCCGTTCGGGCCACCGCGAACTGTTCTGGAAGAACAATTGCGTTGCCGTAGGGCTGGCGGCAGGGTTCCTCGAGCCACTGGAAGCCTCCGCCATCGTGCTGATCGAGCTTTCGGCCAAGATGATCGCAGACCAGATGCCCCCGGTGCGCGAGGTTATGGACGTGGTGGCGCGGCGCTACAACGAGAAGACGCTGTACCGCTGGGGCCGGATCATCGACTTTCTCAAGCTGCATTACGTCTTGAGCCAGCGACGCGATACGGCGTTCTGGCGGGACAACATGGACCCGGCCTCCATTCCCGAGAGGCTGCAGGAGCTGATGGCGCTGTGGCAGTATCAGGGCCCCTATATGCACGAGGAGTTCGACCGGGTGGACGAGGTGTTCCCTTCGGCATCCTATCAGTACGTGCTCTATGGAATGGGTTTCCGAACCGAGGTTTCCGCGCGCACGCTCGAACCGGAAGTGCGTGAGGCGCGGCGTGCGCGGGCAGAGAATGCTGACGTCACTGCGCGAATGCTGAGTGGACTGCCCAGGCATCGCGACCTGATCGACCGCATCGTGAAATACGGATTGCAGCCAGTCTGATCCGCAACGACCAGCCCTGCCGGGTCGCATCGGCACGGGATACTTGAGAGGAAAATCGTGATCGCCAGTTCATTGCCAACGCGCGGCCTTGCGCGACTGCTGCTTGGGTCCGTCAGCGTGGTAACGCTAACTATGTCCACCGCCAACGCGCAGGAGGTTGATCCGCGGGCCGAGGCGGACCGGCTGGCTTCAGCGCTGGTGGCGAAGATGACCACCGACGAGAAGGTGGAGCAATTGCTGAATGTCGCGCCGGCTATCCCGCGCCTTGGCGTGCCGGCCTACAACTGGTGGACCGAGAGCCTGCATGGCGCGGGCGGTGCCGTCCCGACCACGAACTTCCCGCAATCCATCGGGCTTGCTGCCACGTTCGACCCGCCATTGATCCATGACGTGGCACGGGTGATCAGCACCGAACTGCAGGGCCTGCACACGCTGGCTCGGCAGACCGGGCATCTCGGCAAGATCGGCACCGGGCTCGACACCTGGGCGCCCAACATCAACATCTTCCGCGATCCGCGCTGGGGCCGTGGGCAGGAGACCTATGGCGAGGACCCGTACCTGACGGCGCAACTGGGCGTCGCTTACGTGAAGGGCATCCAGGGGCCGAACCCGGATCTGCCCGACGTGATCGCCAGCCCCAAGCACTTTGCGGTGCATTCAGGGCCCGAACCGACCCGGCATACCGACAACATCATGGTTTCGCGCCACGATCTGGAAGACACCTATCTGCCCGCGTTCCGCGCCGCGATTGTCGAGGGCAAGGCCGGATCGATCATGTGCGCCTACAACCGCGTTGACGGGCAGCCGGCCTGCGCGAGCCATCTCTTACTGAAGGACAGGCTGCGCGGGGCGTGGGGCTTCAAAGGCTATGTCGTTTCGGACTGCGATGCGGTGGTCGATATCTATGATCGCCACAAGTATGCGCCCGATGCTGCCTCGGGCGTGGCGGTAGGCCTGCTGGCGGGCGTCGACAACGAATGCCACACCGGCACCATTGGTGAGGCCAAGGGGCTGGCCGACCGCTACAAGGCGGCACTGAAGGCGGGCTACCTGACCGAAGGCGACCTTGACCGCGTTTTGGTGCGGCTGTTCTCGGCACGCTATCGCAATGGCGACCTGGGCGGGATGAGCGCGCGCAAGCCCAATGCCACGCCGGTGAGCGCAGTGGGCACGCAGGCAGGTTGGGACCTTTCGCTCAAGTCTGCCGAGAAGAGCCTGGTCCTGCTCAAGAACACGGGCGTGCTGCCGCTGAAGGCCGGCGCGCGGGTGGCGGTGATCGGACCCCTGGGCGATGCGACGCGGGTGCTGCGGGGCAATTACTCCTCCGCCAATTCCGCGCCGCCAATCTCGGTTGTCGAGGGCTTGCGCCGCGCGATGCCGGGAGCGCAGGTCAACTACGTGCCGTTCTCTCCTTCGATCGTCGACGGCGATCTGGTGACGGATGGCAACTTCCTCACGCCTGACGGGAAGCCGGGGCTGAAGGCAGTCTATTATAACGCGGTGGATCCCGACAAGCCGCGCGGCGAACGAACGTTCACGGCAAAGCCGGTGGTCACGCGGATCGAGACCAACCTGAAAAGCAGCGCGATGCAGCTGAAAGAGGTGAGCCCGGCGCACAAGGTGGTGTGGGACGGCTTCTTCGTGGCGCCGGAAAGCGGCCTGTACAAGATGGGCGTGACCGCGGTGAAGGGCGCAATCGAGATTGGCGGGAAGCCCGTGATCACCTCCGATCACTACTCGCTGTGGGGTGAGCCGCCAAAGTACGTCGAGGTCGAACTGAAGAAGGGCGAGCGCTATCCGCTGCACTTCGATATCGAAGGAGGCGGCGCGGCGGGGCCGGGCTTGTTCTGGAAGCGCATCAGCAAGGACCCCTGGGGCGATCTGGCGCGCGGCGCGGCCGAGGCCGATGTGCTGGTCGCCGTGGTCGGCCTGACGGCGGACCTTGAAGGCGAGGAAATGCCGCTCAAGATCGAGGGCTTCGACGGCGGTGACAAGACCAGTCTGGAACTGCCGATGGATCAGCGCGAACTGCTGATCCGGGCGCGCACGCTCGGCAAGCCGCTCGTCGTCGTGGCGATGAACGGCAGCCCGATCAACCTGTCATGGGCCAGGGACAATGCCGATGCACTCGTAGAGGCGTGGTATCCAGGTCAGGCCGGGGGGCTTGCCGTGGCCAATGTGCTGACAGGCAAGACCAATCCGTCCGGACGTCTGCCGCTGACGTTCTACAAGGACACGGCGGACCTGCCGGCATTCACCGATTATTCGATGAAGGGGCGGACTTATCGCTACTTCACCGGCAAGCCGGTTTATGGCTTTGGCTATGGCCTGAGCTACACGACATTCGGCTATGGCCCTGCGAAGGTCGATCCGGTTGGCGGCAGCACGGCCAATGGCATTCGCGTGACGACGCAGGTGACCAACACCGGCGCGCGCGAAGGCGAGGAAGTGGTGCAGGCCTACCTGCGCTTCCCCGATCAGCCCGGTGCCCCGCGCGTGGCGCTGCGCGGGATTCAGCGGGTTTCCCTGAAGCCGGGCGAGAGCAAGGCGGTGACGCTGGAGCTTTCGCCACGTGACCTTTCCGCCGTGCGCCCGGATGGGGTGAGGCAGGTTTTTGCGGGGACTTATCGCCTCAACCTGGGCGGGGGCCAGCCCGACAGTGGACTGCCGGGGACCGAGACGACATTCAGCGTAGACCGCGTGGTCGATCTGCCGAAGTGAAGATCACGGCGCTTCGCCTTGTATCTCGGCAGGGTGAAGCGCCAGTCTCTGTTCGGTCAGGATCTGCCAGCCGGTGAGGAACAGGGCCCCGACCACCGGGCCGACAACGATGCCGGAAAGGCCTAGCAACTCGATCCCGCCCAGCGTTGTCACCAAAACCAGCCAGTCGGGGATGCCGGTATCGCGGCCGACCAGCATCGGACGCAGGACGTTGTCGGCAAGGCCGATGACCATGACGCCCGATCCGATCACGACTGCGCCCTGCCAGATCGCACCCGTGGCGAAGAGGTAGATCGCGACCGGGCCCCAGACGATGGCAGGGCCGATCGCGGGTAGCAGTGCGGCAATGGCCATGAGCGCACCCCAGAGCAGTGAGGCGGGCAGACCGACTATTGCGAAAGTGATCGCGCCAAGTGCGCCCTGTGCCAAGGCAACAAGCACCGACCCCTTGATCGTGGCACGTACCACGGCGACGAACCGCTCGACGATCTGGGCGGCGATCGAATCCGCAAGAGGCAGGGCGCGGACAATCTGCGGACCCAGCACATATCCATCACGCAGCATGAAGAACGTGACGTAAAGGCCTACAGCAAAAGCAAGAAGGAAGGATGCCGCATTTGCGCCAAAGGCCAGTGCGCGCTGCGTGATTGCGCTGGCGCTGTTGCCGAGGGCTTCGGAAATGCGGCTCTGCGCGGTCTCGAACGTACCAAAACCGGCATTGCCGAGCAGGTCCTGAAGCCGAACCGGAAGAGCGTCGTGTACTTGTTTGAAATAGGCGGAGAAATTCAGCTCACCGGTGCGCAGTTGCGCGAATACGCCGGAAGCTTGTTCCACCACCATCGTTCCGATCAGCATGGCAGGGATAATCACCGCGAAGGTGATGATCAGCAGCGTCATGGCAGCGGCGCGGCTGCGCCTTTCCGGCCACCGTTCGAGCAGGCGCTGGTTCAGCGAATGAAACATGATCGCGGCCAGCGCGGCCCACAGCATCGCGCCAAGAAAATGCGATACGACAAGCGTCAACCCGACGGTGACAAGTACCAGAAACAGGACGAATCCGCCCTTTTCGATCTTGCTACGCTCCAGCATCATTCCCCCATCCTGCGGCCGAACCCGCATGCACCCAAGTGCCAGCGCAACGCATGGGTTCGCAAGCGGTTTCAGCTTATCGCCAGGGTGGAGCCTTTCAGCGTCACAAGACGCCCGGCAGAGAGAGTGATGGTGCGGCGGATTTCGCCGAGGCGCACCTCGACCGTGCCACTTTCCATCGGTTGCAGCACGGCCTGAACGAGTTGTCCTTCCGTCCACTTAAGATCGACTGCCACCCCGCCTCGCGCAATCAGCCCTCGGGCACTGCCAGAAGGCCAGGCCCGGGGAAGCGCGGGAAGGAGATGAAGCGAACTGCCCCGGCTTTGCATCAGCATTTCGATCATTGCGGTGCTGCCGCCGAAGTTGCCGTCGATCTGGAAGGGCGGATGCGCGTCGAACATGTTGGGATAAGTGCGCGCGGGCGAAAGCAGGCTGCGCAGGATCTTGTGCGCCCGCTCGCCATCCCGCAGCCGCGCCCACAGGGCGATCCGCCAGGCGGTGGCCCATCCGGTTGATTCATCACCGCGTCGGTCGAGGGAGACGCGCGCTGCCCTCGCCAGTTCTGGCGTGCCGTCCGGGTTGATCTGGTGGCCGGGATAGAGCGCATAGAGGTGCGAGACGTGGCGATGGTCCTGTTCGGGCGCAGCTTCGTCCCAGTCTTCGAGCCATTCCTGCAGCTGCCCGGCTTTGCCGATGCGGTCAGGCGCGAGGGCGGAGCGGGCGTGACGCAGCTGCTCGGCGAAATCGGCGTCGCGGTCCAGAAGGGTGGCGGCAGCTGCGGTGCGATCGAACAGGTCTCGCAGGATCTGGCGGTCCATCGCTGGGCCGGCGCAGACCGAAGCGCCAAACGGGTGGCGATTCTCGGGCGAGATCGAGGGGGAGGTGATCAGGCCCTGGGACGAGGGCTGCAGGGTCTCGAGAAAGAACTCTGCCGCGCCGCGCATGAGGGGGTAGATTGCGGCCAGCCATGCCCGGTCACGGCCATAGTCCCAGCGGTCCCACAGCGCGTTGCAGAGCCATGCGCCGCCCATCGGCCACATGCCCCATGCGGCACCATCGATCGGGCTGGAGGCGCGCCAGAGATCGGTGTTGTGGTGGGCAACCCAGCCCCTTGCCCCATAAATGGCGCGAGCGGTCTTCGCACCGCTGACCGCAAGTTCGCGCACCATGCGCAGCAGCGGCTCGGCGCATTCGCCGAGGTTTGCAGGGTCCGCCAGCCAGTAGTTCATCTGGGTGTTGATATTGATCGTGTACTTCGATCCCCACGGCGGCTTGGTGCTCTCGTTCCAGATGCCCTGCAAGTTCGCGGGCTGTGTGCCGGGGCGCGAGGAGCAGATCATCAGGTAACGGGCATAGGCAAAATAGAGCGCGGCGAGGGCGGGTTCGTCGCTTTCGACATTGGCTTTGATGCGCTCGTCGGTAGGCAGGGGGCTGGCGGGGCCGAGGTGAAGCGCTGCGCGGCGATAGAGGCGGCGATGCTCGGCGATGTGAGCATCGCGCAAGGCCACCCATGGCCGGGCGCTGGCATTGGCGATCTGGCGGGCGACGGTGGCGACAGGATCGCCTGCGTGGCTGGTCGCGAGCGCGACGAGGATGGTCGCGTGCGAGGCCCCACTGACGACCAACGTGGCGCCTTCCGTCCGGACGCTTCCGCCTTGGGCGCTGGCGGTGATCCTTGCGGCGAGGCCCAGGCCGGCGGGGATGCCGTGATCTGCCCGATTGCGGCCCTCTGCGTGGATTGCATTGCCGGCCGCGCGGACCGTCGCGTCTTGCGGCGTGTCAAAACGAACGGCCAAATTCAGCGTGACGCCGTGACTGGCCGAGAGGTGGATGGCGATGACCTGATCGACGGGGCTTGCCAGTACCGCGCGCGTTATGGTGCCGGTGGAGGTGGCGAAGTGGGTTGTGGCGATGGCTTTGTCGAGATCAAGTTCGCGGCGATAGGTCCTTGGCGTGCCGGGAAGGTCCATGTCGATGAAGAGATCGCCGAAGGTCTGATAGGACATCTGCGAGACAGGCCGTGCGATCAGGCAGTCGTTGGCGAGGGCTTCCGCTTCGGCAAAGCGGCGCTGCGCGATCAGCTTGCGGATGTGCTCCACCGCTTGAGGACCAGCCTTCGGGTTCAACGGATCATAAGGGCCGCCGCTCCACAGCGTGTCTTCGTTCAGCTGGATCCGTTCTGACGTGGTGCCGCCGAAGACCATTGCTCCGAGCCTGCCGTTGCCCACCGGAAGGGCTTCGGTCCAGATCGAGGCAGGCTGGCGATACCACAGCACATCCTGCCGGGGCGCGGGGGGCGCAGCCTTGGCAGGAAGTCCGACAATTCCCTGTCCAGCAACAGCAGCACCCGCTGCGATTGCCTGCCTGCGTGTGATTGGCATCCCGCTTCCCGTAGTCCGATGACCATCGTACGATGGTGTTTTCTGGATCTCGGATCGGCGTGCAAGAGCCATATCCGGCAGCGTAAGGCCGCCGGATAATAAGTATGACTAAATACTGGGCTGTCCAGCGAAAAGCTGCAGACGGCTATACCTCAGGCGCGCGCCGGCGGATCGATATCGGCAAGTGCCAGTTCGATCAGTTTCTGCATGGCAGCACGGGCGGCAGGGCCGTCGCCATCGGCCACGGCATCGAACAGCACGCGGTGATCTGGCAAGGGATCGCGCGGCAGCTTGCGCTTGCGCTGCTTGTAGATCGTGGTCCATCGCACCGCAGCCGAGATGGTGCTGGCCAATGAGATCAGCGCCATGTTGCCAGTCGCCTTCAGCAGCGTGGTGTGGAACGACTGGTCCGCGGCCTGACCGAGCGGCGAAGCCAGCGTGTGCTTGGCCATTTCCTCAAGCGCGTGGCCCATCTGCGCCAGTTGCGCACCGGTCCGGCGGGTGGCAGCAATTTCGGCGGCCGCCGGTTCGATGATCAGTCGCAGCTCGAACAGGTCGTCAATCGCGGCCTGGCTGGGTTCGCCCTCGAAGGTCCAGGCAAGAACGTCGGGATCGAGGATGTGCCAGCGCGACGGATCGGTGATCTTGGTGCCTGCCTTCGGGCGGCTTTCGACCAGGCCCTTGGCGGCGAGGATACGGATTGCCTCGCGATAGGCGGTGCGCGAAATGTGGTTGCGCTCGGCAAAATCGACCTCGCTCGTCAGCACGTGGCCGGGGGCGTATTTACCGGTGACAATGGCAATACCTAGATCGCGCGCGATGCTGCCGTGTAGGCGTAAAGATTTGTCAGACCTGTCGATCGCGTCCCCGCCCTGTTCCTTGCTTCGCGACACTTTCAGCTCCTTGCGCCCCTCTGCCCTATTTGGGCGCAATTTCGGCAAAGTCCAGCAGTTCGATGGTCGGGGGTCACCCTTATCGAACTGTCAGTCCTTTGCCGTCATGGCCTACGGAAGGTCCATTTGCCGGCCTCGGACGCCGTGTCGAAGCGGACGAGCCGCGGCGTGCTGGCCCCGACAGCGGCCAAGGCCAGGGGCTTCATGGGATCGGGCGTGGTCTTCGGGACGATTCGATAGGTGCCATCCGGCAGCATGTCGATCCGCCAGAGCTGTTCGGGTGCGCCGGTGTATTCCGGCACTGTCACGACATCGCCCGACGGCGTGGCGGCAAGAGCGCGGTTCGTTCCGGCGATGACGATCTTCATATACGGCGCGCCAAACCAGCCCCCGGCACCGGTCGCAGGTTCGACTGTCCAATGCTGGTTGGGACGGACCTGGTACGTACCCATGTCGACCGGGATCGTGCCCTTGGGCCACACGGCCTGGTTCTGCTCCAGAGTCTGGTCCGGCACGGGCTTGACCGGCTCCTTGGGCGGGCCGAAACCGGTCCACGACCAGGGCAAGCGCACTTCGTCCACCGCCAATTGCAGCGCGCCGCCGCGCTCGGACTGGATCTCGTAAGTGCCGGGGCGCAGGTTTTCCTGTCCCACTGGCCAACCGTTCTTCCAGGTCAGCGGCAGGATTGCGAGAACGCTGCGCGCGGAGCGGTCCATATCGGCCTCGTAGTGGAACGAGAACTTTTCCACGCCATCGCCGAGCTCAACCAGGCCGAAATGGCCAGCGCCGCGACCACGGCCGTTCGATCCCCAGACCAGCTTGCCGCCACCCTTGAGCAGGGGCACGCCGAAGTTGTCGACATAAGGGCCGAGCGGGCTCCTCGAACGGCCGACGCGGATATTGTAGGTCGAGTTGGGCCCGTCGCAGCAGGTGCCATGGGTGCCGAGCAGATAGTACCAGCCATCGCGATAAAGCAGTGCGGTTGCCTCCATGTCGATCGCGATATCGACGGGCTGGTTGCCGGGCAGGCGTTCGGCAGTTTTTGGATCAAGTTCGACCATCCGGATCGCGCCGAAGTAGGTGCCGTAGCTGAGCCAAAGGCGCCCTTCGGCGAGCAGGAAGGCCGGGTCGATTGCATCGTTGTTCTCGAAGCCATCGCTCGAAGCCACGGTGCCGACCTCGTGGAAACCGAAATCCCTGGACGCGGGATCGAGCGACTTCGTCCACATGATCTTCACGTCGCTCTTGTGGCCGCCATTCATGCCGCCGCCGCCGACGGCCCAGGCCACGTAGTAGCGATCCCCCAGATTGATCACGTCGGGCGCTACGCCGCCGCCGGGCCGAACTGGTCCGCTTTTCCAGGTCCAGCCGTCAGACGACACCAGGCCGCCCTTGCCGGTGCCGAAGGTGTAGAAGCGACCATCTGAATGCGCAATTGTCGAGGGATCATGGATGTAAGGCTCGCCCTCCATCTGCGCGACGGGGTTGCTCTGCGCGAGAAGCGGGGCGGCAATGCCGGCGAGAGCTGCGGCGGCGAGGAGCTTGGTGTTCATCACAGGCCTTTCAGCGCAGGGTAACTTTGAGATCGCGGATCGGCTGTCCCTTGTCGTCGACGAATCGGACCGCGAAATCGGACAGGCCGGGGCCGTTGATGACCGCGCCGTGCAGCACGTTACGACCCTTTTTCAAACCGAGCGCGGGCGAGACGACATCGTCCATGACCATGCGACGGTCGCCGAACAAGGCCGCGGCTTCCTTCCCGTTCAGCCACCACATCGATGCGGAGTTGGAGCCGACGGCGAGGTGAGCTTGGGGCATATCGCGTGGCGCGTCGATCACCGTCGTTGCCCAGAAGATTACGCCGTAAGTCGGCTTGCCGTAGGCGGCGGCGAAGTAGAACAGCTTGGCGTCCCACTGCGTGGCGTCAAGCGCATGCCAGGTGAGGGCAGCGCCCTTGTGCGAAACGGTCTGGCCTTCACTGGGCAGCTTGCGGTCGAGACCTGCGGGTCGGTCTTCAGCAAAGGCCTTGCGCACGTAGTCGCTGGTAAAGAGCTGGTTGGTGCGATTAGGCTTTGTGATCGGCTCAAGCAGCAGCCAGCGGCGAATGAAGCCATCTTCGTCAACCGACGTGCTGCCGGTTGTGGCTGGCACGAAGTATGGGGCGAGCGAAGGGGCCGGTTGTGAAATTGCGGGTGTGGCAGACGCGCAAAGTACTGCGCCCACCGCCGCAAGAAAGGCGGAGGTCCGAATCATGTCATCCTCTCATATTCTTACAATTGTATGAGTTAAAGAAGATGAGGTTTCAACGATAATTATCAACGTCGAAGGCGTAAAAAAGCCCGCGGCACTCGCATTCGTGCCGCGGGCTTCTGCTTTTACTCAGACCAGTTTGATCAGAACCGGTTGAGCATGTTCTCCAGCCATTCCTGACGGCCCGAGACCGGGGCCGGCTTGAGATCCTGCGCCACGGCGAGGTCCGCGATTTCGGCGAGGCTTGACTTGCGGATGGTTGCCCCCAGCTCGCCATTCCAACCAGCATAGCGTTCGGCGCGGAAGGCATCGATGCGACCATCGGCGATGATCGCCTCGGCACGCAGCAGGGCCTTGGCGATGACATCGACGCCGCCGATGTGGCCGTGGAAAAGGTCAGCTGCATCAACTGATTGGCGGCGGACCTTGGCATCGAAGTTGAAGCCGCCGTCGGTGAAACCACCAGCGCGCTCGATCTCGATGCAGGCCAGCGTCAGTTCCTCGACCGAGTTGGGGAACTGGTCGGTGTCCCATCCATTCTGCGGGTCGCCGCGGTTGGCGTCGATCGAACCGAACACCCCGAGCGCGCCGGCCATGGCGATTTCATGCTCGAAGGTATGGCCCGAAAGCGTTGCGTGGTTGGCCTCGATGTTGACCTTGACTTCGTTTTCGAGGCCGAAGCGCTTGAGGAAGCCGTACACGGTCTGGGTATCGAAGTCGTACTGGTGCTTGGTTGGCTCGTGCGGCTTGGGTTCGATCAGGATCGTGCCCTTGAAGCCGATCTTGTGCTTGTGTTCGACCACGAGGCTGAGGAAGCGACCGAAGTTTTCCTGCTCGGTCTTGAGATCGGTGTTGAGGATCGTGTCGTAACCTTCACGCCCGCCCCACAAAACATAGTTCGAGCCGCCGAGACGATGGGTCGCTTCAAGAGCATCCCGCACCTGGCTGGCACCCCACGCATAGACTTCCGGGCGAGGGCTGGTGGCGGCGCCGGCAAGGTAGCGCGGGTGGCCGAACAGATTGGCCGTTCCCCACAGCAGCTTGCGGCCGTGCCTGGCCTGCAGCTCTTCGAGGTGATCGACGGCGCGAGCGAAGCTGGCGCGGAATTCGCCGATGCTCTCGGCCGGTGCCATCACGTCGACATCGTGGAAGCAGTAAAACGGCAGGTCGAGCTTCTCGACAAAGGCGAGAGCGGCTTCACGCTTGGCGCGGGCGGCGCTTTCGTCCTGCGGACCGTTGAGCCAGGGGCGATCGAACGTGCCAGCGCCAAACACGTCGCTGCCGGGCCAGCAGAAGGTGTGCCACATGCACACGGCAAAGCGCAGGTAGTCTTCCATGCGCTTGCCGAAGACCATGCGGTCCTTGTCGTAGAAGCGATATGCAAGATCACTGGTGCTGTCAGGACCCTCGTAGCGGACGGTCGCGAATTCATCGAAATAGGCTGCGGACATACAAGTTACTCCTTGATCGGGGCGAGCGCGGCATAGGCTGCGCGGAAACGGGCGCGCTTGGGCGCTAATGATGCGGCGAGGGCGAGATCAGGCTCGATCACGGCACGAACCGGCGGGCGGGTGCAGACTTCGGCGGCGGAAGCCTTGGTCACGGCGATCTGCGCGAGACGGGCGCCGCCCAGCGCCGGGCCGACTTCGCCACCGTGGAGATAGACGAGCCGCACGCCGAGGACGCTCGACAGGATGCGCCCCCAGTGCGCCGAGCGGGAGCCGCCGCCGATCACGCACAACTCGTCGCTCTGCGTACCGGCGTTGCGCAGGGCATCGATCCCGTCGGCATGGGCAAAGGCCACGCCCTCAAGCACGGCGGCGGCCATGCGTCCGGTGGTGCTTTCGTTACCGAGGCCGAGGAACGCCGCGCGAATGTGCGGATCGTTGTGCGGAGTGCGCTCGCCGGAGAGGTATGGCAGGAATAGCTCAGGCCCGCAGGCGGCGCCGGACTGTTCGGCAAGGGCGAAGAACTCCGCAGGGCCCGGCACGTTGCAGGCCTTGGCTGCCCAGTCGATGCACGAGGCGGCGGACAGGTGCACGCTCATCTGGTGCCACACGCCCGGCAAGGCGTGGCAGAAGGCGTGGACGGCCTCGGCCGGGTTGGGCCGGAATGCCGCATTGGCCACGAAGATCACGCCCGATGTACCCAGCGAAAGCATGCCTTGCCCGTCTGACAGCACGCCGACGCCCAATGCGCCCGCGGCATTGTCTCCAGCGCCTGCGACCACCGGCACGCGGTCCATTCCCCAGGCCCTGGCAACATCTTCGCGCAGCACGCCCGTCACGTCAGGCCCTTCATGAAGGCGCGGCATGTGGCTTTCGTCAAGGCCAGTGGCGGCGAGCATTTCCGGAGACCAGGCGCGCTTGGCGACGTCGAGCCAGAGAGTGCCGGCGCTGTCGGACATGTCGCTTGCCTTTTCACCGGTCAAGGCGAGCCGGACGTAGTCCTTGGGCAGCAGGACCGTCCGCGTGGCGGCGAAAACGTCCGGTTCGTGATTGCGGACCCACGCCAGCTTGGGAGCCGTGAAACCAGGCATGGCGATGTTGCCGGTGATCTCGCGAGCGCGAGGTTCGGCGGCCTCGATCTCCGCACATTCGGCAAAGCTGCGGCCGTCGTTCCACAGGATGGCAGGGCGCAGCGGCTTGTCGTCCGAGCCCAGCAGGGTTGCGCCGTGCATCTGCCCCGCAAGGCCGATGCCGCGCACGCCCTTGCGCAAGGCGGCATCGAGGCCAAGCACCGCCTTGTGCGCTGCGTCCACCCAGTCAGCAGGGGCCTGTTCGGACCACAACGGGTGAGGCCGGGAAACGGTAAGGTCCGAGCTGCTCTGCGCCAGGACCTCCCCGGTTTCGGCGGTGACGACCGCCTTTACGCAACTGGTGCCGACATCGATGCCGAGGAACATTGGGATTTACTTCGCTTTCATGGGATCGATCGTCTGGATCGAGCCATCAGGGTTGAAGGTCAGCTCGGTCACCTTGACGTTGCGCAGGTGGTTCTTGTTGGAGAGCTGCGTGTCGGCGTAGAACAGCCACCACTTGCCATCGTGCTGGATGATCGAGTGGTGCGTGGTCCAGCCCTGCACGGGCTTGAGGATGTGGCCGGCGTACTTGAACGGTCCATACGGACTGGTGCCGATGGCGTAGTTGAGGAAGTGCGTGTCGCCGGTCGAGTAGGTGTAGTAGTATTTGCCATCCTTTTTGAAGACCCAGGAGGCTTCGAAGAAGCGGCGCTCGTGGTCGCCTCCCAGTACCGGCTTGCCATCTTCGCCCAGGATCACCGCGTCGCGAGGGCTCTCCGCGAAAGTCTTCATGTCGGGGTTCATCTTGACGACCTTGCCGGACAGCGCGGGCTGGTCATCCTTCATGAGATCGGTGTCGGAGCCGTTTGGATCATACTTGCCCGTGGCCCAACGCTGAAGCTGCCCACCCCAGATGCCGCCGAAGTACATGTAGGCAGTGCCGTCGTCGTCGGTGAACACCGCGGGGTCCATCGAGAACGAATCGGGAATGGGGTCCTTTTCGGCCACGAACGGGCCCATCGGGCTCTTCGACGTGGCGACGCCGATGCGGAACGCGCCGAGGCCGTTCTTGTCCTTCGATTTGTCGCGCGCCGGGAAGTACAGGTAGTAGGTGCCGTCCTTGTAGGCCGCATCGGGCGCCCACATCTGCTGTGAGGCCCAAGGCACGTCCTTTACGTCAAGCGCGACAGGACCGACGGTGACCTTGCCGCCAACCTTGTCCATGCTCAAGACGCGGTAGTCGCGCATGGCGTACTGGTTGCCCAGATCGTCGTCAGGCGTCGGCGTTTCGATGTCGTGCGAGGGGTAGATGTAGATCTTGCCGTCAAAGACGTGGGCGGAAGGGTCAGCGGTGTAGATCTCGTTGACCAGAGGTTGATCACGGAAGGCGCTTGCAGGTGCCCCACCATTTGCGGGCTGCGCTTCGTTCGCGGCCTTCGAGCAGGCAACGAGCGCAAGCGCGCTGGTCAGGCACAGGGCAGCAGTGGTGATTCTCGCCTTCATCATGACATCCCCTTACAGGCCGGTTTCCGGCCTTTCGCGTAATTGCTGCGGCGATGATAGCGCTACCTAAACCTGACGGCAATCTGAAATATGCATTCTAATTAGCGTCGGGGTGAACGCTTGGCAAGCACTGCTTCAAGCAGAAATCAGGAAGCTGCCTTCCAGGCTGCCACTAGGGACGCTGCGCGCGCAGCCACGGTCGCCGCATCGTCGCCGGGCCGGTAGAGGCTGCCCCCGACACCGATCCCGTACACCCCGGCCGCGCGGAACTCTGCGACATTGGCCACGCCGACGCCACCGACCGCCCATATGCGCGCTTCTGCCGGCAGGACCTCCCGAATGGCCTTGATATAGCTGCTGCCCAGGACGGAGCCGGGAAAGAGCTTGAGGTCCCGCGCGCCTGCGCCAAGTGCCGCGAAGGCTTCGGTGGGCGTCAGGAACCCTGGAAGGACGTCCATGCCGAGTTCGAGCGACCGGGCAATGACCGCGGCGTCCGTATTGGGCGAGACCATGAACGTGCCGCCGGCCGCCGCGAGCTGTTCGGCAAGATCCGTGCTGGTTACCGTGCCGCCGCCAAAGGCGGCGCGGTCACCCAGCGCTTTCACCATGGCCCTGATCGACCCGCACGGATCGGGGGAGTTGAAGGGCACTTCGATCAGGCGCACACCCGCCTCGACCAGGGAAGCGGCGATGTCCACCGCTTCCTCGGTGCGTATGCCGCGCAGGATGGCGACGATGGGCGGAACGCCTTCGGCGAGGACTTCTTCGACCTTCACGAGCGCAGACTTTCAGCAAGTGTTATGGCTTGGGCAAGTCCGGCCACGACGGCGCGTTCGCCGTTGACCAGTTGCGATGAACCGCCGTGGTGTGCAAGCGCGGTCGTATAAAGCGCGGCAAGTGCGGGATCGCCGATCAATGTCACGTTCCGCGCGCCTCTGCCGAACTGCGCCACCTCTGCCCCAATCAGCACGCCCGAGAGATAGCCCTTGGCCCAATCGCGCGAGCGGCCATCGAGCAGGCGCGCCGCGCGAGCTTCGAACAGAGCACCCGGCAATGCTTCGGCCGAACGGGAAAGCCCGCGTCCGAAGCCATCCTCAAAGCTGCCCTCGCCGGGCGCGTCCGGGCCGGTCAGGGAGGTGTGGCCCGTAATCGCGGCAAAAACCTCGCCGGTGGGAGCCGTATGGAAGCCGGTGATGGTGCCGTCGCTGGTGCTGACCCATTTGCCGTGGGTGCCGGGAAGGGCGAAGAGATGATCGCCATCGCGCAGGACAGGATTCAGCGCCATTGCGCCAAAGACCTGTGTTTCCTCGCCGCGCATAACCTCGGGCACGCCATCGCCGGTCCGGCAGGAGAGACCGGGCAGGATCTCGACATCGTGGCCCAGCACGCGCAGCCGGGTGCGGGCATGGTGCCAGCCCTCCGCATCGACCGGGCAGGGGGCATAAGGAGCAACGGCGAGACCTGCGGGAGACCCGACCATGCCGCACAGCGTGATCGCCTTGATCGGACCGACTGCCAGCCAGACCGAGAGCAGGCGAGCCAGCGTTCGCTCCGCCGGTTCCACCAGCTGGGTCACGCCGGGGCCATCCAAGCGTGCGGTCGTCTCGCCGTCCTCCACGAGGAACAGGCGCAAGCGGGTGCTGCCCCAGTCGCCGATAACGCGTCGCACCGGGCCAGGCATGGTCAATCCTCGAACGGTTCGACGCTGACCCGCGTCGCGCGCAGGAAGGCGTCGGCAACGAGGCGCAGCGGGGTTACATCGACGTCGCTGCGGCCGGTGCGGATCAGCGTGGCGAAGCGGGCGTAGAGGCCGGGATACTCGTGATCCTCGTCATGGCTGGTGCCCGAAGGTAGCGTCAGTACCGCGCCGCCGCTTGACAGCTTGAGCGTGCCGGCATCGGTTTCCACCACGATGTCCCAGCTTTGCGGGCCGGTCTGCCGCCAGTCGAGGTCCATGTGGACTGGCGCGCCGGTGCTATCGCGCAAGCTCAGGTCGGCAGCGATGGGGGCGGCGCGGTTGGAGGGGATTTCGAGTGTCCCGGACTGCAGGAAGATCGGCCGGGGCAGGATGCGGGTTGCGATCGACAATGCGTTGATTCCGGGGTCGAAGACACCCAGGCCGCCCGGCTCCCAGATCCACGCCTGTCCCGGATGCCACACCCGCACGTCCTCACGCCAAATGATCTCGACATTGTCGATGCGCCGTTCGGCCAGCCAGGCTCGGGCTGGAGCAACCCCGGCGGCAAAGCGCGAATGCCAGGCAGCGAACAGCGTGGCGCCGACCTTGTCTGCCTGCGTTTCCAGCGCGGCGACTTCAGCCAGCGTCGCGCCCGGTGGCTTTTCGAGAAAGACGTGGACGCCGCGCGCAAGCGCGGTGCTGGCCAGATCGTAGCGTACCTGTGGCGGGGTGCACAGCGCGACGGCGTCGACGGCCGGACCGCTCGCAAGCAACTCGTCCAGACTGGCGAAATGGGGCACGCCATCCACGCCGGGGTCATGCGGGCTGACCGTCGCGGCAAGTCCGAACGCGCCATTGCCAGCGATAGCGGGCAAGTGCTGGTCGCGGGCGATCTTGCCCACGCCGACAACGGCGATCCTGATCGGGTCCATGCCTTTAGAGTACCTGCACCTTGAGCGGCGCGGAAGCATCGCCTGCCGTCTGCGTCAGCGGATTGCGGCACGGCAGTGCAAACGGCGCCGCCTCGATCTCGAACACGTCGCCCACTTGCGTGCGTACTGCATCGCTGAATGAGAGTGTAGCGGTGCCAAAGAAATGGACATGCACATCGCCGGGGCGCCGGAACAACTCGTACTTGAAGTGGTGGTGCTCCAGGTTGGCGAGGCTGTGGCTCATGTTGTCCTCGCCAGTGAGGAAAGGCTTTTCCCACTGCACCACGCCATCGCGCAGTATGCGGCTGGTGCCGCGAATGTCGGTGGGGGCCTCGCCGATCAGCAGTTCAGGGCCCAGTGCGGCCCGGCGCAGCTTGGAATGCGCCAGCCACAGGTAATTGTGGCGTTCGGTGACGTGGTCCGAAAACTCGTTGGCAAGCGCGAAGCCGAGCCTGAACGGTGTGCCGTCCGGGCCGATCAGGTAGATGCCAGCCAGTTCCGGTTCCTCGCCGCCGTCCTGCGCGAATGCCGGCATCTCCAGCGGTTCGCCGGGTCCGACCAGCTGGCTGCCATCGCCCTTGTAGAACCATTCGGGCTGCTGGCCGACCCGGCCATCGCTCGGCTTGCCGCCTTCGAGCCCTTCGAGGAACATGCGCATGGAATCGGTCTGATGGGCAGCCGCTGCAGCCTCCCGATGCATCTTGTCGCGCCCTTCGGCCGAGCCGAGGTGGGTAAGGCCTGTGCCGGTCAGGGCCAGATGCGCCGGATCTTCGTGGTCGATCGGCGCGAGGAAGCGGCCTGCTTCGAACTCTGCCGCAAGATCTATTGACGGGCCAACCGGACAGGCCCTCGCCTCTTGCACCAGCGACGTTCCGGCGGCGATGGCGCGGCGGGCGAGGTCCGTGGTGCGGGCAACTCCTTCGAGGACATGCGCGGCCGCGCCATTGGCCAGGATGACACTGCGCGTTCCATCGCTGGCACGGTGCTGCAGGAGGCGGAGGGACATGATGGGATCTCCTGTCAGGCGCTCAGAGCGTCAACGTGCCGTCAATCAGGCGCGGCGCACCATCGCCACGCGCATCATCGCGCAGTTCGGGCGGCAACAGATCGGCGGCCAGGTTCTGGTAGCTGACGGGGCGCAGGAAGCGGTCGATCGCGAGGCTGCCGACCGACGTGGTGCGCGGGTCGGAGGTTGCCGGGAAGGGGCCGCCATGGACCATGGCGTGGCATACTTCGACGCCGGTCGGCCAGCCATTGGCAAGGATGCGCCCGGCCTTCACTTCCAGCATCGGCATCAATCGCGCGGCGAGCGCTTCATCAGCGGCGTCCATGTGGAGCGTGGCCGTCAGCTGGCCTTCGAGCCCGGCAAGGACTGTGGCGAGTTCTACCTCGTCCCTGCACACGACGACGACCGAAGAGGCGCCGAAAACCTCGTGGCCCAGAGCCTTGTCGGCGAGGAATGCCTGCGCAGTGGTGCGAAACAGCGCGGCATGGCCCTGCATTGCGTCGCCGGCAACGCCCTCGGCCAGCTTTTCTACGCCGGGTGCGGCTTCAAGCGCAGCGACGCCCGACTGATAAGCCTTGCAGATGCCGCCCGTCAGCATCGTCTGGGCAGTCGCGGCCCTGACGGCTTCGGTGGCAGCGGCAACAAACGCTTCGAGGCCTTCGCCTTCGATGGCCAGCACAAGGCCGGGATTGGTGCAGAACTGGCCCGCACCCATGGTGAGCGAGCCGACGAACGCCGTGCCGAGCGCCGCCCCGCGCGCCTTCAGCGCTTCGGGCAGGAGCAGCACCGGGTTGATGCTCGACATCTCGGCGTAGACCGGGATCGGCACGTCACGGCCTTGGGCAAGGCGGACGAGCGCAAGGCCGCCGCTGCGCGAGCCGGTGAAGCCGACTGCGGCAATGCGCGGATCCTGCGCAAGCGCCGCGCCAAGTTCGTTCGACGGACCCACGAGATGGCCGAACACGCCGGCCGGCAGGCCACAGGCAGCAACTGCACGGGCTATCGCCCCCGCGACCAGTTCGCCAGTGCGGGGATGGGCAGGGTGTCCCTTGACCACGACCGGGCAGCCTGCCGCCAGCGCCGAGGCGGTGTCCCCTCCAGCCGTCGAAAAGGCGAGCGGGAAGTTCGATGCGCCGAACACGGCGACCGGCCCCACCGGGATCATGCGCAGGCGGATGTCCGGACGGGGCAGGGGCTGACGATCGGGCAGGGCCGGATCGATGCGCAACTGCTGCCAGGCGCCCTTGCGGACAACGTCTGCAAACAGGCGCAGCTGGCCCACGGTGCGGCCCCGTTCGCCTTCGAGGCGCGCACGGGGAAGGCCGGATTCGCTCATTGCTGCTTCGATCAGATCATCGCCGATGGCGAGGATCTCTGATGCAATGGATTCGAGGAAGGCAGCGCGCTCTTCGCGGCTGGTGGCGCGGTAGACGTCGAACGCGGCGGCAGCTGCGGCGCAGGCGGCATCGACTTCAGCGGGGCCATGCACCGCAAAGGCAGGACCGGTCGGCTCACCCGTGGCGGCGACCACGGAGCGGAATTCTGTCATCGAAAATCTCCTGATTTAGTCTGACATATTATCAGAATGGCCGGAGCGCAACCATGTGCGATCCGGCCGAAGGGTGTTCATAGCTATGCGTCAGGCGGGATCGGCAGAAGTCTTCGAACCCCACAGAGCATAGAACAGCACATACAATTCACACGCAGCCGTCAGCAGGAAAGAGGTCTGCAGACCATAGGCATCGGCCAGCCAGCCCTGCACGACGACCAGTGCGCCACCGGCGATGGCCATGATCAGCAGGCCTGAACCCTCCTCGGTCAAGGGCCCCAGGCCCTTGATGCCGAGCGTGAAGATCGTCGGGAACATGATCGAGTGGAACAGGCCGACAAGGATCAGCGCCCACATCGCGGCAGGGCCAGTGGTGAAGACGGTGACGAGCATGACCACGAAGGCGCCGACCGAGAAGGCGGCAAGCACCAGGCCTGCGTCCACCTTCTGCATGATCGCCGAGCCCAGAAAGCGCCCGACCATCATGCCGCCCCACAGGAAGGTGAGATACTGGCCGGCCTTCTCATGCGTCAGGTTGGCGATCTCCGGCTGGCTGACGAAGTTCACGAAAAGGTTCGCCACACCGATTTCAGCGATCAGGTAGATGAAGATTGCCGGAATGCCGAAGACGAGATTGCGGTGCTTCCACAGCGAAAGCTTTGCCCGTTCCTCGGGCGCAAGTCGCTGGGTTGCGCTGCCCATGGCTGGGAGCGGGAACCGGCCAATGATCACGGCAAGAACGATGAGAACGACGGCAACGAGGCCATAAGGCAGGATCACCGATTGCGCATCGGCTAGCCGCTCGGCCTGTGTCAGTACGACGTCGGACGTGGCCGTGCCGCCCTTTGAGCGACCGAGGATCAGGTATGCGCCGAACATTGGCGCAAGCATCGTTCCGGCAGAATTCATTGCCTGCACCAGGTTCAGGCGCGAGGACGCGGTCTCCGGCCTGCCGACCACGGCGACATAGGGATTGGCGGCAACCTGCAGCAGCGTAATGCCGCTGGCGATCACGAACAGCATCGCCAGGGTTACCCCATAGGACGGGATCGAAGCCGCCAGCATCATGCCCAGCGCGCCTGCTGCCATCACCAGCAGCCCGATCACCAGCGACTTCTGGTAACCGATCTTCTCGATCAGCTTTGCCGAGGGAATCGAGGCAACGAAGTACGCGATGAACCACACCGATTCGATCAATGTTGTCTGCGTATAGTTCAGGTCGAACACGCTGCGCAGGTGTGGCAGCAGCGTGTTGTTGATGACCGTAATGAACCCCCACATGAAGAACAGGCTGGCCAGAAGGGTCAGCGCAGGGCCGTAGCGCACGTTGGAATCGCCTTCGATCGCGGTATTTCCCTGGGGTGAAGCCACTGGCGGCATGGACTTGCGCTTCCTCTCTCTTGCCCGGTGCGCGCTGCGGTACGCTTACCGTCTTGCGCAAATTCTATTTGTCGGACTATATCCGTGAACGCTTGCCGTCAATGGCGCAAGGACAATGCATGTCTCCGAAAGGATCGAGAGGATGAGGATTGCGGGAAAGCCGAACAACGGCACCCTGCTGATGCTGGCACTGGCAGCACCGGTTGCCCTGCTGGCCCAGTCGGTCAGCGCGGCCGAAGCGAAACAGGAAAGCGCAGGCAGGCTGGCGGACGGCACCGAGGCTTTCGCAATCACGTTGAAGGCTGCCAATGGCGTTTCCGCCCGCGTGCTGACCTATGGCGCCACGCTGCAGTCGCTGATGGCGCCCTCGCGCGATGGCAAGGTGGCCGACATCGTGCTGGGTTATGATGATGTGCAGACCTATGAGGCCAAGCCCAATTTCTTCGGCGTGACGGTGGGCCGCTATGCCAACCGCATCGCCAAGGGGCGTTTCACGCTTGATGGCAAGGCCTATCAGCTCGCCCAGAACAACCTCGGCAATTCGCTGCACGGCGGCGTGAAGGGCTTTGACAAGCGCAACTGGAAGGTGGTCTCGATCAAGTCGGGCCCGGTGGCGAGCGTGGTGCTCTCCTACGTCAGCGCCGATGGCGAGGAAGGCTATCCCGGCAAGCTCGACACCAAGGTGACCTATACGCTGGACGAGCGCGGGAATCTTGGCATCACCTTCGAGGCGGCCACCGACAAGCCGACGATCGTCAACATGACCAACCACGCGCTGTTCAACATGGCCGGGGAGGGGGCGCCGATGGGTGCCATGGGCAACCGGCTGATGATCCCGGCGTCAAGCTACACCCCTGTCGATGCCACCCTGATCCCCACCGGCGAGCTTCGCAAGGTGGCGGGCACGGTGTTCGACTTCAGTCGGCCCAAGCGCATTGCCAACGGCTTGCGCGATGGGCGGGACGACCAGATCGCCATCGGTCGCGGCTATGACCACAACTTCGCGCTCGACAAGGGCGTTACCGCGACGCCGCAGCTTGCCGCACGGCTGGAAGACCCTGCTTCTGGCCGCGTGCTCGAAGTGCTGACGACCGAACCCGGCGTGCAGTTCTACACCGGTAATTTCCTTGATGGGACGGTGCTCGGCAAGCAGGGCCATGTCTACCGCATGGGAGACGGGATCGCGCTTGAACCGCAGAAGTTTCCGGATGCCCCCAACCAGGCCAAGTTCGTGTCCACACGTGTCGATCCGGGCAAGCCCTATCGCCACGCCATGATCTACCGCGTCAGCGTCGCGCCGAAGCGGCGCTGAACTCCACTCGAATAGCTGAAAGCTGCAATGACCGAATCCTCTCCAAAGGCCCCGAAGCTCCGCTCGCGCGCGTGGTTCGACAATCCCGACAATATCGACATGACCTCGCTCTACCTTGAGCGCTATCTCAACTTCGGGTTGAGCCTTGAGGAGCTGCGTTCGGGCAAGCCGATCATCGGGATTGCGCAGACGGGCAGCGATCTTTCGCCGTGCAACCGTCACCATATCGTGCTGGCGGAGCGCGTGCGCGAAGGGATTCGCGAGGCGGGCGGGATCGCGCTGGAGATTCCGGTGCATCCTATCCAGGAAACCGGCAAGCGCCCCACGGCAGGGCTTGACCGAAACCTTGCCTACATCGGCCTGGTCGAAGCGCTTTACGGCTATCCGATCGACGGTGTGGTGCTGACCACTGGTTGCGACAAGACCACGCCCGCGCTGCTGATGGCGGCGGCCACCGTGAACATTCCAGCCATCGCGCTGTCGGTCGGCCCGATGCTCAACGGCTGGTTCAAGGGCGAACGCACCGGATCGGGCACGATCGTGTGGAAGGGCCGTGAACTGATGGCCAAGGGCGAACTCGACGAGGAGGGCTTCATCAAGCTCGTCGCCAGTTCGGCACCGTCGACCGGCTATTGCAACACGATGGGCACGGCTACGACCATGAACAGCCTTGCCGAAGCGCTAGGCATGATGCTGCCGGGGTCGGCCGCCATTCCTGCGCCTTATCGTGACCGGCAGGAGTGCGCCTGGCGCACCGGCAAGCGCATCGTCGACATGGTGCACGAGGACCTCAAGCCTTCGGACATCATGACGCTCGATGCATTTCACAACGCCATCGTCGTCAATTCGGCGATCGGCGGGTCGACCAATGCACCGATCCATCTGGCCGCCATAGCGCGTCACGTCGGAGTGGACCTGCCGCTGACCGACTGGCAGCGCCTCGGCCACAAGGTGCCGTTGCTGGTCAACCTGCAGCCTGCCGGCGAGTACCTCGGCGAGGACTACTATCGCGCTGGGGGCGTGCCGGCGGTGGTGGGCCAGCTGATCGCACAGGGCCTCATCGCCGAAAACGCGATGACCGTGAACGGCAAGACCATGGGCGAGAATTGCCGTGATGCGGTGATCGAGGACGAGAAGGTGATCCGTCCGTACGACCAGCCTCTGGTCAAGGATGCCGGCTTCATCGTGCTCTCGGGCAACCTCTTCGATTCCGCGATCATGAAGACCAGCGTGATCAGCAACGAATTCCGGGAGCGCTACCTGTCGAACCCGGACGATCCCGATGCCTTCGAAGGCCCGGCGGTCGTGTTCGATGGCCCGGAGGACTATCATGCGCGCATCGATGATCCTGCGACGGGTATCACGCCTGAAACGCTGCTGTTCATGCGCGGGGCCGGGCCGATTGGCTATCCCGGCGCGGCCGAAGTGGTCAACATGCGGGCCCCTTCCTACCTCATAAGCGCAGGTGTTACCGCGCTGCCCTGCATCGGCGATGGCCGCCAGTCAGGCACCAGCGGCAGCCCTTCGATCCTCAACGCCAGCCCGGAAGCGGCGGCAATGGGTGGCCTTGCCATACTCAAGACCGGCGATCGCGTGCGGATCGACTTGCGCAAGGGCACGGCCAACATGCTGGTTTCCGATGAAGAACTGGCAGCGCGCCGAGCAGCGCTTGAGGCGGCAGGAGGCTATGCCTATCCGCCTTCGCAAACGCCGTGGCAGGAAATCCAGCGCGAACGCGTTGGTCAGCTTTCCGCAGGCGCCATTCTCGAAGGCGCAGAGAAGTACCAGCGCATTGCCCAGACGATGGGCTTGCCTCGGGATAACCATTGAGTGAATGGCCGGGGGCAATGTCCCCCGGCTGTGAACAGTTCAGGCCCGGGGTCTGGCGGCGCTGAAAGCCTGGGCCAAGGCAGCATGTACCGGTTTTGGCTTGAACGCGGAATCAAACAGGCACCCGCGCGCCTCGGCCTTGTCCGCACGCGGCTCGAAGCCCTGCAGCCATGAGTAGGCATCGACCAGGCCCCACGCGAGCACGTCCTTCAGCTGCGGATAATCGAGCATCATCTCGAAATAGGCCTTGGTCGTGTCGGCCACTGTGCGGTCCCGGCTGGGGATGTCGACAGGCAGGTCGCGATCGCGCACGTCGAACTCGGTTATGACGAGCTTGTAGTCCATCGCCACCACGTCATCCACGAAACGCTGCCATTCCCGGCGGTGGGCGGCATCGGGCAAGGGTGCGATGAGATGCGATTGCACGCCCAGCGCGTCGACCGGGGTACCGCGCCTGCGAAAGCCTTCCAGCAATCGTAGCACACCCTTGCGGTGGAGGGCGTTGCCAGGCTCCCAGCTCATGTAATCATTATAGACCAGCTCGACGCCCGGAGCAGCCTTGCGCGCCGTGCGGAACGCAAGGTCGACCAGCGCCTCGGTCCCGCCCATGGCCTTCGAAAGCGCTGTCTCGGCCAGCGATCCATCCTCGGGCAGCACGGTTTCATTGACCACGTCGTAGGATACGATCCGGCCCTGATAGCGGGCGCAGACAGTCTCTACGTGATTGGCCATCATCGCCGCTGCGGCGGTTGCGGGCCGCGAACCGAAATCATGGCTTTCCAGCCAGCGCGGCATCCACTTCGGTCGATGCCAAAGCAGCGTGTGGCCGCGCAACTTCATCTGGTTCTGCGCAGCGAAGGCCGCAATCCCGTCAAACGCCGCAAAATCGAATGAAGTGGGCGAGGGCCTGATGGCCTGCCACTTCATCTCATTTTCGGCGACCACAATCGCGCATTCGCGCCTGAGCAAATCGGCAAGCGCGGGATTTCTCCAGGATCCGCCACCACCACCGGCGACGGCCGAGCCAAACCGCATGCCCTTTGCGGCGGCCAGAGCGGACAGGGATAGCGGTGGCGTCGCCGCCAGGCCGACCACCGGCCGTGAGAGCATGGCAACGCCGCCAGCAATGATGCCAAGGCCTTGCCTTCGAGTCATGGTGCTCGATCTTTTCACGTATTTCCTTTCCCGGTTGCTCCAGACTCTTCCGCCTGATTACTCAGACGATAGCGCTACCACAAATGGTTGGAAAGGATTTGTGTATCAGCCGCCGGGGGCGGGGGAGACATGCCTCTGCCCCGCCCCCTCAAAACGATCAGCCCATCGTCTCGCCATTGTCGATGACGATGTTGGTGCCGGTGATGTGCCGCCCATCGTCGCACGCCAGATACAGCACCATGTTGGCAATATCGATGGGCTGCCCCATGCCATGGTTGTTTGCCTGTTCCAGACCGGCGTTGTCGGCCGGGAGTTCGGCCAGTGCCTGTGCGGTCATCGGCGTGACGATGCCGCCCGGCGCGATCGAGTTGCAGCGGATGCGATAGCCCTGCTCGCGGCAGTGGACCGCGATCGAGCGGGTCATGCCGATGATCCCGGCCTTTGCTCCGGCGTAGGCGGGGATGGCGCTGATGCCCTTGATCCCGCCGATCGACGCCATGTTGATGATGGAACCGGCACCGTCCTTGCTCATGTGCGGGATCGCCGCCTGGCATCCCAGGAATGTGCCTCCCAGCATGACCTCGGTCTGGAGACGGAAATCCGGGTAGGGCAGGTCCTCGATCGTACCGAACCGCACGAGCCCTGCATTGTTGACCAGCGTATCGAGCCTGCCGAACAGGCGCAGGGTTTCAGCGATGACCTCGTGCCATCGGCCTTCGTCTCGCACGTCATGCTGCATGAAGACACAACCCGGGATTTCCGCGGCGGTTGCCCGGCCCAGGTCTTCCTGCATGTCGGTGATGACAACCCTTGCGCCTTCGCGGGCGAGCAGGCGGGCATCTTCCGCGCCGAGCCCCGATGCGCCGCCCGTGATGATCGCTACGCGGCCTTCCATCTTGCCATTGGCCATTGTCTGTCCTTCGTGTCTGCAAACAAAAAGTGCCCCGGTCGTCTGAGTGGAACGACCGGGGCCAGGGAGGATTCCGTCAGGTCAGAAGTTGTAGCCGACCGTCACGCCGAATTGGCGGGGCGGGGCATAGCCAACGAGACCCATGTATCCGGGGCTGTCGTAGACCGTGGAGATATAGCGCTTGTCGAAAAGGTTCTTGCCCCACAGGCCGATCGAGTAGCGCTTGTCCGGGCCGTAATAGGTCAGCAGGGCGTCTACGTAATAGGTCGGCTGGATCGAGGAGCGGGGGGTGTTGACCACGGCGGTATAGAACTTCTGCCCGGTATACATCCAGCTGACGTCGGCCATGACGCTCGACCCGCCGGCAAACTCGTGGGTGAAATTGGCGCCCAGGGTCGAGGCCCACTTCGGCGCATTCTGCAGCGCAAAGCCCTTGAGGTCGATGAACTTCGCCGCCACCGGATCATAGTACAGGAAGCTCTTGTACTTGGTGTCAAGGTAGGCGAGCGAGCCGCGCAGGGTCAGGCCCTCGACCGGGATGGCCTGGACTTCGAGTTCGAAGCCCTTGATCTCGGACTTGGCCGCATTGAGGATGCGGTTGCCCTGCACGTTGGTCGCCGGATCGAAGTAGATCTGCGCCACCTGCATGTCGCGATAGTTGGTATAGAACGCCGCGAAGTTGGTGCGGAGGCGACGGTCGAGGAAGTCGGCCTTGAGGCCCACTTCAAAGGTGTCCACCTTCTCCGGGTTGTACGGCGTGTCACCGTCAGCGGCCACGCCGATGCGGCCGGTGAACCCGCCCGATTTGAAGCCGCGCGCCCAGCTCGCGTAGATCAGCTGGTTCTGGCCGACTTCATAATCCAGACCGATCTTCCAGCCGACGTTGCTCCAACCCTTCTTGCCGCCAACGTCGATGTCGTGCGGATCGTTGCGCAGGTCGCGGCCCTGCTGCACGGTCTGCCCGCCGACAACGATGGTGGGAATCACGGCAAAGTTGTCCGAAGTCAGCGCCGGAGCGCCGACGCCGTAATCGAGGGTGGAGCGCGCATCGACCTCGTCGTGGGTGTAGCGGATACCTGCCGAAAACTTCAGCTGATCGGTGATCTGGGTGTAAGTTTGCAGGAAGGCCGAGAAGGATTCGGTGCCCTGGAACTGCTGGTTGAACTGGACGAGGCCGGGCAGGGCGAAGTCCAGATGATACATCTGGTAGTGGTTGTAATGAGTCTTCAGGTAGAACAGACCCGCCACAGCGTTGAAGCTGTCACCAGCCGAGAACGCGCTGCGCAGTTCCTGGCTGAACTGCCAGCCACGGGTGCGGCGGCGCGTGGCGTTGTTGGTCTTCGCCGTGCCGTCCTGGTCGGTGTACTCGAACAGGGTGAAGTTCTTGTAGCCGGTGATCGCCGTGATATCGCCCAGCGGCGTATTGTCGTACTGGATCGTGCCGATGAAGAACTTCGTCGTCATGTCCGACTGATCGGGCACTTCGTTGTTGCCCGAGAAGTACTTGTCCGGCGCCTTGCAGGGCTGGTTGGGGACCGCGCAGGGGCTGCGGTACATGGGCAGCTTGGCGCCGTTCCAGAACGTGCCTTCGGGTACGTAGTTGCCTTCTCCCGGCAGACCGCCATTCACGACGATCGGCGCGCCGTTGCGGGCTTCCACATATTCGCCCTGAAGCGTGATCTTCAGGTCCGGGCTGGGCGTGATATAGAGCTGGCCGCGCACCGCATCGACATTCTTGCGGCCCATGTCCTCGCCGTTCCACACGTTGGTGGTCCAGCCATCGCGCTGGGTGTGGATGCCCGAAACCTTGACGCTGACGAGATCCTTGGCGAGCGGTGCCTCGACCGAAGCGTTGATGTCGAAGCGGTTCCAGTTGCCATAAGTGCCGCGAACATAGCCGCCGAATTCACCGGTAGGCTGGTTGGTCACCACGTTGACGACGCCGCCGGTGGTGTTGGCGCCGAACAGCGTGCCCTGCGGCCCACGCAGGATCTCGACGCGGTTGGTGTCGTAGGTATCGAGGAGCGCGCCCATGGAGAAGAACTGCGGCACGCCGTCGACCACGATGGACACAGTGTTGCCGGCATAGGGGTCGGGCTCGATCACGCCGATGCCGCGGATGGTGAACACCGCATTGTTGGGGGTATTGGCGAAGTTGTCGATCTGGACGTTGGGGACCGAGCCCTGAAGTGCCTGCAGCGTCGTGACATTGTAGGCCGCGAGCGTCTCGCTGCCGACAGCAGCAATGGAAATCGGCACGGACTGGATGCTCTCGGCCTTCTTCTGGGCAGTGACGACGATTTCGCCGAGGCCTCCTGCCGGGGCTTCATCGGCTTGCGCCTGAGGCGACTGTGCGTCCTGTGCCTGGACTGCGGCGGGCAGCGTGGCAATGGCGAGAGCCGCAAGGCTGCTCGTCATGAAAGGCCTGTTCCGTGTTGTCATGATCTCGATCCCTCCCAAAGGCGCCGGCATGGCCGTGTCGCCGCTCCTGTCAGCGCGATTCGGTATAACCGGCGCGTCTGCCGGTTTTATGCTCTCCGTCGCCCGTCGGATTAAACTGGCCGTTTTGTCAGGCGGTCTTGCGCGGCAAACCCGGGCATGACAGGACAATGACGATGGCTGGCTCCACGATGCAGAAGCGCATGCTTGCCGCGATGCGGCCGACCTCGCTGGGCGAGGGCGAGCCGGTGCGCTGGCAGCAACGCAAGTCGGCGCAGACGCGACTGAAGATGCTCGAGGCGGCCGTCGATTGCCTGGTCGAAGGTGGCTATCAGGGCCTGACCACCGCCCAGGTGGCGGAGCGCGCGCAGGTTTCGCGCGGGGCGATGCATCATCACTTCGCCACGCGCATGGATCTCGTCGCGGCGGTGGTCGAACACATCTTCTACCAGCGCATGCGCCTGTTCTTGGATGATTATATTGCCGCCATGGCCCAAAGCCGCGATGCGCTTCTGATCGATCTTGCCACCGAAGCACACTGGCGCAGCGTGCAGACGCGCGAATATGCAGCCTATCTCGAACTGGCCGTTGCCGCCCGCACGGATGCCGAGCTCAATGCCGCGTTCGCTCCTGCGGCGCAGCGTTACGATGAAGTATGGATCGCCGAGATGATCGAATCGTTCCCGCAGTGGCAGGACCAGTGGGAAGCGATGAAGCTGGGCAGCGATTTCGCCATCGCCGTCCATTCCGGCCTGCTGTTGCAGCGACCGGTCATGGGGCCTGAGCGGATCGAGAAGGTGCTGAAGCTGACCATCGCCAGCATCCGCAGCCTGTATGACCCGCTGAACTGATTCGAAATCCGGCAAGACTGCCGGATTCGGCCGCAACAAGACTGTAGTGGGAGACGAAAGCATGACGACCGTGGCAATAACAGGTGCCGGGCGCGGAATCGGCCTGGAACTGACTCGCCAGCATGTTGCGGCGGGCGACCGGGTGATCGCGCTTGTGCGCAACCCTGAAAGCGCAGGCGCGCTCGCCGATCTCGTCGCAGGATCGGACGGACGCCTGACCGTCCACCGTTTCGACGTGGCCGACGATGCCTCGGTCAAGGCAGGCGCTGCCGAAACGGCAGGCGAGGCGATCGACGTGCTCTACAACGTTGCCGGCGTCAGCGGTTCGGGGCCTGCGGAACTGGAAAGCTCCGACTGGGCCGAATGGGACGAGGTCTTCCGTATCATGGTGCAGGGCCCGTTGCGCGTGTTGCAGGCGTTTCTCCCCCGTATGGGCGAGGGCGCGAAAGTCATCAACTTCTCCAGCCAGCTGGCCGCATCGACCTGGCCCTATGGCGGCTACTATTCCTATGTCGCAGCCAAGGCAGGGCTCAACCGCCTGATGCGATCAGTCGCCATCGACCTCAAGGATCGTGGCGTGATCGTCGGCATCATTCATCCGGGCTGGGTGCAGACGGACATGGGCGGGGAAGGCGCAGACATCACCCCGGTCGAGAGTGCCGAGGGCATCCGCAAGATCACCCGCGAATGGACGCTCGAGCGTTCGGGCGACTTCCTCAAGTGGAACGGTGAGACCCACCCCTGGTAAGGAGCAGGATGATGCCTTTTTCAGGACCGCTTGAGGATCGCATGGCGATCCGTGAATTGATGGACACCCATGCCCACGGGGTAATGACGCTCGACCCCGAATTGTGGGGCTCCATCTGGGCGGAGGATGCCTATTGGGAACTGCCCGAATATCCCGACCTCGGCGGTTTTTCGGGCAAGGCCGCCATCGTCGCCGGATGGACGGAATCGATGAAGCACTATGGTCTCGACAACTGCTCGAAGCCGATGGTCTACTTCATGCAGCCCGGTTCCATCGAGGTTGATGGCGATGCGGCGCGGGCAGTGGCCTACACCATCGAGATTTTCGACGACCCGGCCTCTGGCAAGCGCGTCCGCGCAACCGGGCGCTACGATGACGAGTTGAAGCGGATCGACGGGCTCTGGAAGTTTACGCGCCGATCTTATCGCACGGTCTTTGCCGATTGACTGCGCTTTTTCGGAACCGCCCGGCCCTGACGGGTTTGGGCGGGGATGGACACTCCAGCACTTGATTGCCTGATTGTCGGTGCAGGGCCTGCGGGCCTTACTGCCGCGATCTACCTCGCCCGGTTCCACTTGCGCGTGGCGTTGGTCGATGCCGGCCACAGCCGTGCCGCGCTGATCCCTCGCACGCACAACCACGCTGGATACCCCGGCGGGATTGAAGGCAAGGCGTTGCTCCGGCTGATGCGGGATCAGGCGGCCGAATTCGGCGTCGCGGTCGAAACCGCGCTGGTCGAAAGGCTGGCGCGCGCCGATGCGCTGTTCGTGGCGACGGCGGGCAACCGGGATCTGAAGGCGCGCACGGTCCTGCTGGCGACAGGCGTCGTGAACAATCAGCCGCCAATGGCACCGGAGGTTCATGCCGAGGCACTGCAGCGCGGGCTTTTGCGCTACTGCCCCATATGCGACGGATACGAGGCGAGCGACAAGCGCATCGGCGTGATCGGCACGGGCGAACATGGCCACAACGAAGCGCTGTTCCTGCGGGGCTTTTCGCGGAACGTAACGCTGATCGCGCCCGAAGGTGAGCATGGCATCGAAGAGAGCCACCGTAGAGCGCTTGAAGGCGCCGGGGTGAAGCTGGTCAATGGACCATGCCACCCCTTGCGCATCACCGGCGAAACGATCGTCGTGCCAACGCCCGATGGAGAACTGGCGTTTGACACCGTCTATCCGGCGCTGGGTTCGCTGATCCGCTCAGACCTCGCCCTTGATCTTGGGGCAAAGGCAAACGCGGAAGGATGCATCGAAATCGATGCGCACCAGCGCACCAGCGTTGAGGGCCTCTATGCGGCCGGGGACGTGACGCGTGGCTTGGACCAGATCAGCCATGCGATGGGGCAGGCGGGCGTTGCCGCCACCACCATCCGCAACGACCTTGCCCGGTTGAAACCGATCCTGCGTTGATTAGAGCGAGGACGCGCGAGCCTCGACGCGATAGGTCCGCATGCGGCTGCGGTCGAACAGACGTTCCTCGTCCGCGACGATTTCGCCGATGATCGCGGGATCGGCCATTGCGGCGAAGCAGGCGTCGCAAGTCTGCTGGTCCGGGAAGTCGATTTCCAGCACGACGTCGAAATCATGGGGTTGGTCCGAGCCGTCGAGCGGGTGAAGATGGTTGCGCTGGTAGCGCGTGGCCCACCCCTGCAGCACCTTTTCGCCGATCAGGCGGTGGCGGCTTTCGTAATAGGCGATGAAGTCGGCCTTGCTCATGCCTTCGCGGCGCTTGAGCAGGGTGAGCACAGTGACCGTCACGCGTGGGCCTCCAGCCAGCTCCGGGTAGCTTCGGCCACGGCTGCCGCACGCAGGACAGGGTGCGGGAAGGCATCTCGCAAGGCTTCGGAGCGCAGTTCGACGGCAAGCGGAATGCCAGGTGGCAGCGCGTGATAGAGCGCAGCAAGTGGCAAGGCGCCTTCGCCGCACTGTTCGCGCAGGTCGATCGCATCGCGGATGACGGCGCCGAAGTCCGAGGGATCGGGGCGCTCGGCAGGCGCATCGCAGAACTGCGCATAGGGCAGCAGGACGGGATCAACCTTGGCGATTTCAGGGATCGAGGAGCCCGAGCGATCGACGTGGATCGGGTCGATCAGAAGTGCCTTGAGGGGATGGTCGATCCGGTCGAGAATTCCGAGCGCGTCCTGCAAATTCTTGACTTCGGTAAAAATCCCGAACTCCAATGCAACGCGAATGCCGGAGCCCTCGGCATGGCGGCACAGATCGAACAGGCGCGCGGCGGTACGGCCATGGTCCGGGTCGGACGAGACGCACAGGACGTTGCGCGCGCCAAGTTCCGCGCCGACGTCGATCACCTTGCGGTGATCGTCCATCGCTGAATCTGGCTTGAGCCAGATCACTTCCACATCGAGCAGCGGAAGGCCGGAAGCCGCGAGCGCGGCGCGTGCATCGCGGGTGTGTGCCGGTGTCCACTCTCCTGGGTCCACCCAGAGCCCGACCATGTCGAAACCGCCGGCCCGGGCCGCTTCGATGGTGTCCACAGGGCCGAATTCGGGCACGACACCGGACGCCAGGGAGATCGGGTTCATGGGCCCGCACCCCCTCACATCTGCGGTTCGGGGAGGTCCGGATCGTCCTGCAGATACCAGTCCAGCCATTCGTGGAAGTACTGGTTGCCGCGCTCGTTGCGACCGAACACCAGCTCGTCATGCGCGCCGGTTTCGAGGCCCTTCTGGATTTCGAGGCCGATGAGGTAGTCTTCCGTATAGGTGACGTCGCGGAAGAAGTTCATCGCCGCTTCGACGTTTGCGCGGTCCTCCTCGTCGCGGATCGGTTCGCGGCGCAGGTAGTTGAGCACGGTGCGGTTCTCGCCCGGCGTCGGTCCGGGGAAGAGCTGGGCGACCTGGGTGATCTCTGGCGCGATGAAGGCCGAGACGTTGGGGAACATGATACGGACGAAATCGAAACCGTTGTTCTCCTGCGTGCCCCACTCCTCGCGCGGGATGTCCTTCAGGGCATCAGCGATCTTGTGGTGCGGGAAGCCGATGCGCTGGTGCGGGCCGAAGCCTTCGTAGTGCATGCAGTTCGATGGCGTGCGCGGGAAGATCGTTTCGGGGTGGAGCGAGGCAAAGTGATACCCTTCAAGATAGCCGTCATAGGCGATCTTCCAGTTGGCGCCCTCGATCACGCGGCTGCCCATGTAGGTCCACTTGTCGAACTCGAGCGCTTCGAAATCCTCGAGGAAACCACGATAGAACGCATCAACATCGATCGGTGCGTTGGGGGTGAGCACGACAAAGATCATGCCCGCCTTTTCCTGACACGGCAGCTCGCGCAGGCCCAGTTCCGACTTGCGGACCTCGCCGAACTTCGATGCTTCGGAAATGCCGATCAGCTTGCCGTCCTGGCCGAAGGTCCAGCCGTGGTACTTGCAAGTGAAGCGCGGGCAATTGCCGTGGCCTTCGTTCGCCACCGGAGCGCCGCGATGCGAGCAGACATTCAGGAAGGCGCGGACCTTGCCGGTCTTGTCGCGATTGATCAGCACCGGCATGCCGACGGCATCCATCGCCTTGTAATCGCCGGGGTTGGGCATTTCGGCGGTGAAGGCAAGCATCAGCGGCACGCGCTTGAACACCAGCTCCATTTCCGCCTTCCACTGGTCCGGGTCAGTGTAGCTGCGCACCGGCACGCGCTTGGTGCTGTCGGTCAGGAAGGTCTTCTTGTTCTCGACATAGTCGCGCATGATTTCAGCGACTTGTCCGATGCGCTCGATACGGTCCATCTGGGTATTGCCTCTCCGTGGCCTTGTAGCCAATGTTGCTTGCGACCATGCCGTGCACCGGTGCGGTGCGAAAGCTGTGACAGGGGCTAGGTTACTCACCTTTTCGCCAATTGCTGAAGCGCTCGGGCGCTTGGAACAAGCAGGGCATGAACGAGAACACTGCAAAACCCTGGGACTGGCTGCCGATTCCTGCACCGCATCAGCGCGAATTTGCGCAAGGGTCGGCATGGCAGCGCAAGACGCTGGCAGACCTTGCCCGTGAGCGGGCCGCGGCGACGCCGGACTTCGTGTGCTTCATCGATGGGGAAGGGCAGTACACCTTCGCACAGGTGCTGGCCGAGGCCGAGGCACTGTCTGCCTCGATGCAGGATCGCGGGCTGCGCAGCGGAGACGTGGTTGCGTTTCAGGTGCCCAACTGGCGCGAAGCAGCCGTGATCAATCTGGCGGCGGCGCTTTCGGGCCTTGTCGTCAATCCGATCGTGCCGATCTACCGTGACGCCGAAGTGACGATGATGCTCGGCGATTGCCGTGCCCGCGCGATCTTCGTGCCGGAGGTGTGGCGCAAGGTGGACTATGCGGCGATGGCGCGACGCTGCCAGCAGTCGCTCCCCGATCTCGCACATGTCTTCACGGTACGCGGTGACGGGCCTGACGATTTTGCGGCGCTGGTGGCCGCCGGGCGCGGCGTGCCCTTCGATGCCCCTGAGGTTGACCCGCTGGGCGTGAAGATGGTGCTCTATACATCGGGCACCACCGGACGCCCCAAGGGCGTGTTGCATAGCCACTGCACGCTGGCCCATATCGTCGCTGCCAGCGGGCGGCATTGGGGCCTGGCGGAAGGTGAGGCGACGCTGATGCCCTCGCCGGTCACGCATGTATCCGGTTACGCCAACGGCCTCGAAGCGCCATTCATCTGCGGAATTCGCTCCGTCCTGATGGAAGCCTGGAACGCCGACGAGGCGCTCGCCCTGATAGAGCAGCACGATCTTGTCGGCACAGTGGCGGCAACACCGTTTCTGGTGGAACTGGCGGCGGCTGCGCGGGCTGCCGGCACGGGCCTGCCGAGCTTTCGCTTTTTCGCATGCGGTGGCGCGGCCGTGCCGGCAGACCTCATCCCGGCGGCCAACGCTGCCTTCGAGAACTGCAGGGCATTCCGCGTGTTCGGTGCATCCGAAGTGCCGCTGGTGACATTCGGTTGGCCCCGCGACGAAAGTCTTGCCGCCACTACCGACGGTGAAGTGGTGGACTACGAAGTCCGCATTGTCGACCACGAGGACCACGCCTTGCCGCGCGGAGTAGAAGGCGAGATCCTTGCACGTGGCCCTGGCATGATGATGGGATACGCCGACGCAGCACAGACCGCCGAGGCGATCACGCCGGACGGCTTCTTCCGCACCGGCGACCTTGGCGTGCTGGACGATTCTGGCGCAGTCACGATCACGGGTCGCAAGAAGGACCTCATCATTCGCGGTGGCGAGAACATCTCGGCCAAGGAAATCGAGGACGTGCTGCACACGCACCCTGCGGTGAAGGAAGCGGCGATCGTTGCCATGCCGCACGAGCGCCTTGGCGAAGGCGTTTGCGCCTATGTCATCCTTGCAGGCGAGGCCGGCAGCGGGGACCTGGTGGCACACGTTTCCGCATCGGGCCTTGCCCGTCAGAAGATCCCCGAGCGGTTCGAATTCGTCAGCGATTTCCCGCGTACGGCCAGCGGCAAGGTACGCAAGGACATGCTGCGGGCGATGGTGCGAGCAGCCTTATTGGAGGGCTGATCGACCAGCTTCTCACCCACATCGAAGAACCACTTCAGCGTGTTTCCCCGGGGAAACAATCGCCAAATCGGTTCTTGATGTCGTGAGCGCTGCGGCTCTCAATCGTCGTCGGGGACCACTTCCGGCTTGGTGATCTTGGCCATGCGGGCGTTGTACTTGACCGTCTTGACCGCAATCGAGGTTTCCACGTGGTGGACGCCGTCGATGGACAAGATCTTGTCGGAGGCCAGTTCGACCAGTTCGTCCAATTCGTCGATCAGGCTCATCGCAGTGATGTTGAACTGGCCCATGGTGATCAGCACGGCGTTGACGCCCGGCACCTCGGCGATGATCTGTGCCACTTCGCGGACACGGTCGACATCGGCCTGGACGTTGATGAAAGCGAGACGGGCGAGCTTGCCCATTTCGAACCCGGTGATCGCGGTAAAGGCGATCAGGCCGTCCTGCTGCAGCCGCTTGATGCGCCCGCGCACGGTGCCTTCGGTAACGCCGAGTTCTGCCGCGATCTTGCGGTTGGAGATGCGTGCGTCGAGCGCCAGCATGTCGACCAGCTGGCGGTCAAGTGCGTCAAGCTGAACCGCGGCCATCAGGCGTTCCCTCCATTGCCGCGGCTCTCGCCGGGGCGGCCCTCGATCGGAGCGACGTCGAACTGGTACTTGATGATGTCGACCACGATGTGTGGCGTCAGCGTGCGGATGCCGCGCACGGTGGAAAGCTTGTCGAGCAGGAATTCCGAAAGGTCGTCGAAATCGTGCAGGGCGACGAGCATGTCGATGTCGTAGCGACCAGTCACCATGTGCGCAGCGACCACTTCGGGCAGGGCGCCCAGTTCCTGCGCGACCTCTGACGCCGGGCGGCCGTCAACCTCGACCGAGATGCGCAGCAGGACGTTGAAACCGTGGGCGGTGAAGTCCGACACAGCGACAACGCGCAATTGGTTGGCATCTTCCATGCGGCGGATGCGGGTTGACACCGTCGTCGCCGTAAGCCCCAGGACTTCGGCGATCTGCTGGTTGTTGGCCCGCCCGTTCGCCCGCAATTCGCGGATGATCGCCTGGTCGGTCGCGTCGAAACTGAAAATCTGGCTCATCGGTCCCCGCGCCATGGTGCCGTGACGGCAGACCTTGCGGTTTGCGCAGCAACACCGCGACCGTCAACCTCAAACTGCTGGTCAAGCGCGCAGTTAACGCACTTTTCCGTAAGTTGTCAGCCTGCCGTCCCGCTTTCGACACACGCAAGTCAAAACGGTGAAACGAAAATCCGACAACTACTGGATCATTCCTGTGCGCCCTGTTCGTGGCTGCAATCGAGCCAGAGATGATGGGCATCGATCCTCAATTTCGTCTCGGCCCGCAGCGCTGCGGCCCGTGCCTGGGTTTCGGCCAGAGCTGCATCCTTTGCCTGACGCTCGGCGAGAAGCAGATCGGCGAGATCGACGTGACCGAGGCGATTGCCGGCCTCCAGCCGGTCGGCCGCACGCCTGCTGCTGGCTGCGGCCGCCGCTGTCGCCTTCCATGCCTGCACTGTCCCGAGCGCTGCCGAGTAGTCTGTCGTGGCCATCTCGATCACGTCGAAACGGGCGCTGGCGGCTTCGGCAACAGCAACTTGCGCCTCGGCTGCGGCCTGATCGGAGAGCGCTGCGCGGTAGCGGCCGCCGATCGGCATCGAAAACACGATTCCGGCGCCACGTTCCAGTCCGCCCCGTTCGCTGAAGAACTGCGCGCCGATAGTCGGATCGGCGATGCGGTTGCGACGGCTGCGCTCAGCCAGGGCGGCGAGCCGCTCGGATTCGGCCAATGCCGCGGGGAGTTCATGATTGCAGGTCATGACGGCTTCGCGCAGGCGGGCAAGTTCCTCAGGTGGCAGCCCCGGCTTGGACAACGGTGGCGCTTCGGCAGGCAAGGCCAGTTGCGGGAACTGGGCGACCAGCCTTTCGCGCGCAATTCCTGCCCCGGAAAGCGCCGCATCCAGCCCGGCGCGGTTCATGGCGGCCTCGGCCATGGCACGGTCGGCATCCACTTGCGCAGCATCCTGCACGCGCACCTGGCTGTCCACTGCCCGATAGGCGCGCTCCAGCGTCTGTTGCGTCTGGGCCAGCGTGCTGGCCTCGGCAGCTGCCGCGACCCAATCCCACCACAGCTCGTTCAGTTGCAGCGCCAGCTGGTGGCGGGCGTCTTCGGCGCGCAGTTCGGCAACGCGGACACCGAGAGCGCCGGCCTTGCGGTCAAGCGCGGACTTGCCCGGCAGGCGGATGGGACGCTCGAGCGAGACGGTGTATTCAGCGTAGCGCCCTTCGTCCTGGATGGTGCGCCGGCTGACATCGCCGGACACCGTGAACTCGTTCTGGGTGGCACCTAGCGCGTTCGCCTCCTGCCGTGCGGCTTCAACCCTGGCATCGGCCGCGCGAGAGCGGGGGTGGGCCTCGATCGCCTCCACGACGGCGGCATCGGAGAGGCCGGGGAGCGACTGGTCGCTGGTCTGGGCAAGGAGCGGGGCCGCCATCAGCAGCGGCCATGCAAGAACAAGATTGTACTTCATGCTGAAGCGCCTTCCATCCCGCCATCGAGCGCAGCGCGCTCGGCGGAATTTTCGCCGAACCGCTCATAGAGCATCGGCAGGAGGAACAGGGTGAGCAGCGTCGAGGTGAAGAGACCGCCAATCACGACGATCGCCAACGGCCGCTGGATCTCCGAGCCCGGACCACTGGCAAACAGCAGCGGCACGAGGCCGAAGGCGGTGATCGCGGCGGTCATCAGCACCGGGCGGAGACGACGCTCTGCACCCTGGCGGACGGCTCGCTCCAGGGTCAGTCCCTGATCGCGCAACTGGCGGAAATACGTGACCATGACGAGCCCGTTGAGCACGGCGATGCCGAGCAGGGCGATGAACCCGACCGAGGCGGGCACCGAGAGATACTCGCCCGACACCGCCAGCGTCACGATCCCGCCCACGACTGCGAAGGGAATCATCGCGATGATCAGCAGTGAGGCCCTGATCGAGCGCAAGGTCCAGAACAGCACGCCGAAGATCAGCAGCAAGGCAATCGGCAGGACTACACCGAGCCGGGCCGAGGCGCGCTGCTGGTTCTCGAACTGACCGCCCCATTCCAGGCGATATCCGGGCGGCAGCTGGATATTGGCGGCAATGTCGGCCTTGGCCTCGTCGACGAAACCGACGAGATCCCGCCCCGAAACGAAAGCCTGCACCACCGCAAAGCGCGATCCGTTCTCGTGGTCGAGCTTGACCGGGCCTTCGACCTGATGGACGCGGGCCACATCACCTACGCGCAGCAGCGTGCCGTCGGGACTGCGGATCAACTGGTTCGCGAAGACATCGAGGCTCCCGGCATTGGCCGGATCGCCCTTTATCACGATCGGCACGCGCCGATGGCTTTGCGCAACCACGCCCGCGTCGGTCCCTTCGAGCTGGGCGCGCAGCACGTCCTGCAGTTCGGCAACCGGCATTCCGGCACGGCCCGCAGCCAAGCGGTCAATATCGATCTGCAGGTAATCGACCTTGTCGTCCGCCAGGGTCTTGACCTCGGTAACGCCACCGATCCTGCGCAGCCGATCCTGTGCCTTGGCGGCAATCTGACCGAGGGTTTCAAGGTCGGGCCCGAAGATCTTGAGCGCCAGATCGCCCCGCACGCCGGTAAGCATTTCCGAAACGCGCATCTCGATGGGCTGGGTGAACGATGCTTCGACGCCGGGCATTTCCTCCATGGCGAGGCGAATCTGCTCGATCAGCCATTCCTTGTCCTGCTCGCGCCATTCCTCGCGCGGCTTCAGGCGCATGAAGGTATCGGTATCGTTGAGCGACATCGGGTCCAGGCCGAGTTCATCAGCACCAACACGGGCGATGATGTCCTGCACCTCGGGCACCTTCGACATGATCAGCTTCTGGGCCTTGAGGTCTCCCGCGATGGTGTGGTCCAGCCCGATGCTCGGCTGCTTTTCGAGCTGCATCAGCACAGCGCCTTCGTCCATCGTCGGCATGAAGGTCTTGCCGATGAAGCCATAGGCAACCGCCGCTGCCAGCAGCGACCCGCCGGCCATGCCGTAGACGCGCGTCCGGTTTTCGAACGCCCATTGCAGGGCCGAATGATAGCGGGGATTCAACTGGCGCATCAGCCATGGGTCGTCGTGGCCTCCATCCTGCTTCAGGCCGAAGTAGGACAGGACCGGGATCAGCGTGAGCGACAGGACCAGGGCGCCGGCCAGTGCCAGCACGATCGTCATCGCCACCGGGCCGAACAGCTTGCCCTCCAATCCTTGCAGCGTGAGCAGCGGCAGGAACACCAGCGCAATGATCGCCATGCCCGAGGCAACCGGGGTTGCCACTTCGCTGGTGGCGACAAGAACCTGATGGAGCTTGCTGGTCGAGCCGTGGTGCGGATGGGCAAAGCGATCGACCACGTTTTCGACCACGACCACCGCGCCATCGACCAACATGCCGATGGCAATGGCAAGGCCGCCAAGGCTCATCAGGTTGGCCGACATGCCCAGCCAGCGCATCAGGATGAAGGTGATCAGCGTTGCCATGGGCAGGGCTGCCGCCACGATCAGGGAGGCGCGGACGTTGCCGAGAAACAGGAACAGCAGCAGGACGACAAGCACGCTCGCCTCGATCAGGGCCTTCTCCACGGTCGAGACAGCGTGGCCGACCAGTTCGGACCGATCGTAGAACACGTCGATCGTCATGCCCTGGGGCAGACCGCTTTCGATTTCGGTCATGCGCGTCTTGACGTTTTCGACGACCTTGCTGGCATCGGCGCCGCGCAGGGCGATGACGAGCCCTTGGACCGCCTCGCCCGTGCCGTTCTTGGTCACGGCGCCATAGCGGGTCAGGCTTCCGGTGGTTACCGTCGCCACGTCGCCAAGGCGCAGGACAGTGCCGGCCTGGCTGCGGATGACGATGGCGCGAAGGTCATCGGCGGTCTGGATGGCGCCCACCGAGCGCACGATCAGCGTGCTTTCGCCATTGGCCAGCCTGCCGGCGCCATCGTTGCGATTGCCGCTTTCGATGGCGGTCTGGAGATCGTGATAGGTCAGGCCTGCCGCCGCGAGGGCGCCGGGATCGGGCCGAACCTCGAACGTCTCGGCATGGCCACCGAGCGAGTTCACGTCAGCCACGCCGGGCACCGTGCGCAGGGCAGGGCGGATGACCCAATCGAGCACGCGGCGCTTTTCCGCCAGCGATTGCGGACCTTCGATGGTGAACATGTAGACGTCGGAGAGCGGCGTCGAGATCGGCGCGAGGCCGCCTTCCACCGACGAGGGCAGATCGGCCATGACGTTGTTGAGACGTTCGGCGACCTGGGTGCGCGCCCAGTAGATGTCGGTACTGTCGGAGAAGTCGATGGTGATGTCGGCAATGCCGTACTTGGCGGCCGAGCGCAGGATCTCCTGGTTGGGGATGCCCAGCATCTCCATTTCGATAGGGGTGATGACGCGGCTTTCGACCTCCTCCGGCGTCATCCCCGGAGCCTTCATGATGATCTTGACCTGCGTGGTCGAGATATCGGGGAATGCGTCAATCGGCAGGTTCTGGAACGACCAGCCTCCGAAAATCGCCAGCGCCAGCGCGAGGCCAAGCACGGCAAGCCGTGCCCCCAGCGACCATTCAACTAGGCGTCTCAGCATCACTCACCCCCGCCGCCCAGCAGCATCTTGAGTTCGGGGATTGCGCTGGTTGCCACCACCTCGCCGGGCTTCAGGCCCGCCAGGATCGCAGTCTCGCCATTGCCGCTGCCGCCAAGGCGAACCTCGCGCAGCGCGAAGCGATTGCCGGAGCGGACGAAGACCACGTCCTTTTCGGCAATGCGGGTCAATGCAGCGGAAGGGACGCTCACCACTTCGCCGCTGCTGCCCGCACCGATGGTGACCATTACCGACTTGCCGGCGATCAGCCCTTGCGCGCCGCCAATGGTTGCCTTGGCAACCACGCTTCGCGTTGCGGGATCGATGCTGGAGCCGACCGACAGAATGCGGCCTGTGGCGATGCCGGGCAGGGCTACGGTCATGCCGGGGCGGACATTCGCGGCCAGCCTCTCTGGCAACTGCAGATCGAGCCGGTAGGCATTTGCCGCGTCGACCACGAAAGGCGCGGTCATGCCGTCGACCGGCCCACCGGTCTGCACGCCGACCTTGGACACGCGGCCTGAAATCGGCGCGCGCAAGGTTACCATGCCGCTGCCGCTGGCGCCGGAGGCTGCCAGGATACGCGAGGCCTCACCCGCTTCCGACTGCGCCTGAGCAAGTTCGGCCCGCGCTTCCTGCACGCGCGCGCCGGCAATCACGCCTTCCTTGAAGAGGGCTTCGGTGCGGGCGAGGTTCGCCCTTGCCAGCGACACGCGCGACGATGCGCGGCTGCGCGACCCGCCCAGTTCCATCGCGTCGCGGCTGACCATTGTTGCCAGCGGCTGTCCGCGGCGCACTTCCTGTCCCTCGATCACGAAGACCTGCCGGATCGCGCCGGGCAGGGCGGCTGTCACGGCCACCCGGCTTTCGGGGGGAAGCGTGATGACGCCAGGAACTGCACCCAGGGGCACTTCTCCGCTCAGGCGCGCAACAGCCGTCTTGATGCCGAGCCGGGCGAACTGGGCGTCGGTCAGTTCCATCGGCGCTACGGGCGCGGAAGCCTGCTCGGCTTGAGGCGCCGGTGCGGTGCCGTTTTTGACCAGCGCGTAACCGCCTGCAGCAGCCACGAGGACGGCCAAGGTGCCGCCCACAACCAAATTGCGGGTATTCATTGCAATGCCTTTCCTGAACGCAAGTTCGTGGCGGCTCGCGAACGAACCGCCCTGCACAAGGGATCAGGTCAATGGCGGCTCAAGCGGAGGGACTGTCTTGCGCGAAGTCAGCGCTGTTGCCCTGGCCGGGAAGTGCAATGATGGCGTTGGAGCAAGGTCGTTTGCCCCGGCTTTCAGGTCCATGCCGATGACCATCGGGCTGTGATGATGGTGGGCCGCTTCCCCTGCCTGATCATCGGGCTGGGCGGAATGCTTGACAGCAGTGTCGCCTTCACCATGCTCAATGCAGGTATATGCCTCGACTTCGCCATCGATAGCATTCTGCGCGGCATGGGCAGGGAAGTGCATTCCGGCCAGAAGGACCGAGAAAACGATCGCAAGTCTGATCAGCAGTTCCCGCATTGCGCAGCCCATAGCAACGACCGAATGATTGGGCAATTCGCGGGTCACTAGCGGCTCCTCCCGTATGCACTGGAGACCTTATATTGGCCGTTGGCGAACGGATTGAGCGGAAAGCAAAGCGCTTTCAGCAGAAATCACCGATTGGGGGCGCCGGCGCAGCGGAGAATGCCCCGCACGACGAAAGGGCGCGCTGCGCGGGCCTTGCGTCCACTGGAAACGGGCACGACGGCACAAAGACTCCGGTGTCATCCCTTTTTCACAATAATCGTTCGTCGCCGCGCACCCTTTCGACGGAAGATTCGTCTGCGGACCCATAAGCTCGAGGAATAAGAACAAAGACGCAGGACGGTTCAAACCGACGGTTTCGCTTGAAGGCGATGTAACAATGTTACATGGTCGGGGCGGGATCGGAGACACGCATCACAGACGAGGGGTGAAGTTGCGATGAAGAAAATGTCCGCAGTAAAGGGCGCGCTGATTGCCGGCGTTGCCATGGGAGCGATGCCGATCACTGCCTGGGCGCAAAGCGCAGCCCCCGCAGAGGAAGAGGCGGCACCTGCCGAGGAAATGGTCGTCATCGGCCAGCGGCAGCAGTACCGCGGCGACGTACCGCTCGCCTCCATTCCGCAGAGCGTGCAGGTGATCGACGCCAAGACGCTGCAGAACCTCAACATCACCCGCTTCGATGCCGCGCTCGACCTGTCGAGCGGCGTTTCGCGCCAGAACAACTTCGGCGGTCTGTTCGACGGCTTTGCCATTCGCGGCTTTGCGGGTGACGAGAACTTCGCAGGCGGCGTGCTCGTCAACGGCTTCAATGGCGGCCGCGGTTATGGCGGCCCGCGCGATGCATCGAACATCGAGAAGATCGAAATCCTGAAGGGTCCCAACGGTGCCGTCTTCGGCCGCGGCGAACCCGGTGGCACGATCAGCATCACCACCAAGAAGGCCAAGGTCGGCGACACGTTCGGCACCTTTGCCGTTCAGGGTGGCAGCTGGAACACCTACCGTGTCGAGGCGGACTACAATCTTTCGCTCAGCGATACCGTGGCGATCCGCCTGAATGGCGCGGCGCAGGACGGCGACAGCTTCCGCGATACCATTCACCAGACGCTCTACACAGCCAATCCTTCGATCCTGTTCGCGCCGAGCAAGGACACCAGTATCTCTTACGAACTGGAATTCATGCACAACCGGGTGCCGTTCGATCGCGGCACGATCGCGGTGAACAACAAGCTTGGCGTGGTTGACCGCTCGACCTTCTTCGGTGAGCCGGGCGATGGTGACATGCGGGTCGATGTGCTGGGGCATCAGGTGCAGTTCCAGCAGAAGCTGGGGGGCGACTGGTACTTCCTCGCCGGTTTCGGTTACCGCGAGACGGAGTTCAAGGGCTTCTCGAGCGAGGCAGAACTCGATCCGCTCGGCACCAACCGCCGCCAGACGCTGGGCAAGCCCGGCAATTTCCTCGCCCGCCAGCGCCGTTCGCGCGATTACAGCACCGACAATCTTGTCGTGCGCGGCGAAATCTCGGGCAAGTTCTACACCGGCGGGATCACACACCACGTATTGCTGGGCGCGGACTGGGATCGCTTCCGGATCGACCTGCTTCAGCTGCGCGGTCGCCCTGCAAACTATACCGCGGGTACACCGGTTACCGCCGCAAACTACGCGGTTGATATCTTCAACCCGGTCTATGGCCAGACGCTGGCTCTCGGCGCGACGCCGCTGACCAATACCTATGAGACGCAGAAGGCCTGGGGCGTCTATTTCCAGGACCAGATCGACCTTGGTGAAAGGCTGAAGGTGCGCGTTGGCGGTCGTTACGACAATTATCGCCAGACCGTGCTGAACCGGAACAACAACCGGACAACCAACGTCCACATCAAGCAGTTCAGCCCGACGGCCGGTGCGCTTTACGAGATCAACGACGATCTCTCGATCTTCGCGGGCTATGGCGAAGGCTTCCGTCCGAACAGCGGGGTCGACGCAGCCAGCCGACCGTTCCCGGCGGAAATGAGCAAGTCCTATGAAGTGGGCTTGCGACTGGGTGAACCCGGCGGTGCGCTGAGCGGCTCGATCGCCGCGTTCACGATGAAGAAGAACAACATCCTGACCGCCGATACGAACCCTGCAAATGCCGGCTTCTCCATTGCGGGTGGTGCAGCGCGCTCACGCGGTGTCGAGGTGGACTTCAATGCCAATCTTCCGGGCGATATCTCGATCATCGCCACATATGCCTTTCTCGATGCCGAATGGACCACGTCGGCGGGGGACAAGGACTTCGGGCTGGCCATCAATCCGGGCGACCGGTTGATCAATATCCCCAAGCATGCGGCGAACCTGATCGTGAACAAGGGTTTCACACTGGGTGAGCAGCGCTTCACGCTGGGGGCGGGTGTGAACTATGTCGGCAAGCGGCTGGGCGAGACCGGCACGACGTTTGAACTGCCCGGCTACATCATCGCACGCGCAATGGCGAGCTATGAACCGGCTGACAACATCAAGCTCACGGCAGATGTGACCAACCTTTTCGACAAGGAGTTCTATACCGCGTCCTACTCGCGGTTCTGGATTGCGCCGGGCGCCCCGCGGGCGTTCAACGTGCGCGCCACCTTCACGTTCTGATGAACCGGGTTGCCGGAGCCCCCGCTCCGGCAACCCGACTTTTCGGCAAAGCTCCCATGGCGCGTAGCGGCTTTCTGACCTGGCATCGCCGTATGGCCCTGCTGTTCGCGCCGCTGATTTTCCTGCAGGCGCTGACGGGCACAATCCTGCTGCTGCGGGAGCCGCTTGCCTACGTTCTGGAACCGCAAGGCTCCGATGGTCCGGTGCTCGGGGTTCCGGCGCTTGCAGCGGCAGCGGCCCGTACCGGCATGCATCTTACGCGGCTCTACCTGCCTGCATATCCTGGCGGGCCGGCAATGGCGCAATTGGCCAGAGCCGACGGTAGCACGCACTATGCGGCAATCGAGCCAGCATCGGGCGTTATCCTGCGCGAAGGTGGAATCTGGGCTTTTCCGCTGGAGGCTGCCCTGCAGTGGCATTACCGGCTGATGTCGGGCACGGCCGGCCTTGCCGTCGTTGCGCTCAATGGCATCGTACTGCTGCTGCTCTCCGGGACCGGGCTAGGGTTCTGGTGGCCTGCGGCCGGGCGCTGGAAGACATCGCTGAAGATCAATCCGAAGATGCCCGCGCGCGTGCGGTTGCGGCAATGGCATCGCAGCGGGGGCGTGTTGGCATCGCTGCTGGTGCTGTTCAGCGCGGTGACTGGCGTGCTGCTTGCCGCTCCCGATTTGGCACCCGCCGCGCCGATGGCAACCACGGCCTTTGTGGCAAGTCCGATGCAACTCGATGGGGCGATGGGATCGGCAACGCGAGCCTATCCTGCCGCGGCAATACGGGACGTGCGCTTTCCGGCCGCTGACCGGATCGACGTGAACTTCCGCGCGCCGGAAGAAGGGCCATTGGCAGTTCATGCCGTCTCGATCAGGCTTTCGGACGCAAGGCTGCTGCACGTCGTTCCGGCCGCGCAAAGTCCGGCCCTGTGGATGAAGGTCCTGCCTTTGCATACTGGCGACAGCGGGGGAATTTTCGGAATGCTCATGCTTCTTCTGGAAGCACTGGCAATCATGGCTCTTTCGATCACCGGCCCCATGATGTGGTGGCGGCAAAGGAAAATGCGCAAGTGACACTGCTCTATCACGGTCTGGAACAACGCGGTCGGGTGTGGCGCGAGATCGTGGCCTCGCGCGTTCCGCAAATGCCCTTTCTGCACTGGGGCAAGGACAGCGTCGATCCGCAAGCCGTCCGGTATATTGCCACTTGGAATGCACCCCCGGACTTCATTGCGCAGTTTCCCAACCTCGAGATCCTGTTCAGCGTGGGTGCTGGCATCGACCAGTTGCCTATCGACGCGCTGCCACCACAGGTGCGGGTGGTGCGAATGGTGGAGCAGGGCATCATTACCGGCATGGCAGAATACGTGGCGATGGCTTGCCTTGCCCTGCATCGCGACCTGCCGTTCTTCATTTCGGAACAGCGGGCCGGGCGCTGGACCTATCGGCACACGCGGCTGGCGTCGGAAAGCCGGATCGGCGTGATGGGCCTGGGTGAACTCGGGCGAGCGGCGTTGGACGTGCTCAAGCCGCTGGGCTTTCCGTTGTCGGGCTGGAGCAGGACCCGGCGGGAGATCGCGGGCGTGGAGTGCTTTGCCGGTACGGAGCAACTGGATGCATTTCTGATGCAGGCGGACATTCTCGTTTGCCTGCTACCACTGACGGACGAGACTCGCGGAATTCTGTGCCGTGAGACCTTTGCCAAGATGCCGGTCGGTAGTGCCGTCATCAATGCCGGGCGGGGCGGTCATCTGGTTGCCGAAGACCTGATCGAAGCCCTGGACCAAGGGCAGTTGCGCGCAGCCATGCTTGACGTGACCTGCCCGGAGCCACTGCCCGAAGGCCATGCATTCTATAGCCATCCCGCCATTTTCCTGACGCCGCACGTCGCAGCGGAGACGCGCCACGAGACGGCGGGTAACGTCCTGGCCGACAATCTTGAGCGGTTGCTGGCGGGTGATGCGCTGCTGGGCGAAGTCGACCGCAAGCGGGGCTATTGAAGTGCGGCATGACGTGCTGCGGAATCCCATCAGAACAGTGCAGTGCGCCTTGCCCGGCTTGAACGAACGGGTGCAAGTTCTGCCTGATCGGTGGTCATCTTTCCCGGTCACAAGGCCCTCGAGAATTCAAGAGTCAACGGGGCCAGAAACAGGAAACGAGTTTCGATCATGACCACAGCTGTTTTCACGCCCAAGTTCATCAGCTTCGATTGCTACGGCACGCTGACCCGCTTCCGCATGACGGAGATGGCGACAGCACTCTATGCTGACCGCATTGCCGCCGAGGCTCTGCCGGAATTCTGCAATGACTGGGCAGCCTATCGGCTCGATGAGGTGCTGGGTCCTTGGAAGCCCTATAGCGAAGTCCTAGCCAATTCGCTGGAGCGCTGTTCGAAGAAGTGGGGTGTGGAGTTCCGCCTGGCCGAGGCGACCGCGATTTATGAAGCGGTGCCGACCTGGGGGCCGCACGATGACGTGCCTGGTGGCCTTTCGAAGATCTGCGACAAGATCCCGCTGGTGATCCTTTCCAACGCGATGAACAGCCAGATCATGTCGAACGTCGAAAAGCTCGGCGCGACATTCTACAAGGTCTACACCGCCGAGAGCGCGCAGGCCTACAAGCCGCGCATGCAGGCATTCGAGTACATGTTCGACCAGCTCGGCATGGGACCGGAAGTGGGCATGCATGTCTCGTCGAGCTTCCGCTATGACCAGAATACCGCGACCGACCTCGGCTTTGGCTGCCGGGTGTTTATCGGCCGCGGACATGAGCCTTCGAACGCCAACTATCGCGATGTGGAAATTCCGCACATCGGCGCGCTTCCCGCGGTCGTCGGCCTCTGATGCTTTCGCGCCGTCTCTTGCTGGGAAGCCTTGCTGCGGGGGTCGCGCTGGCCCCTGCCGACAGGCTGATCGGGAAACCCCGCAGGGGCGGCCGGATTCGCGTCGCCGGAATCGTCGCATCGACTTCCGATACCCTGGACCCGGCGCGTGCGGGCAATTCCAGCGACTACATGCGCATGTTCCTGCTCTATAGCGGACTGACGCAATACGATCGCGGGCTGGCGGTGAAGCCGGGTCTGGCGGAATCGATCGAATCCACCGACAATGTGACGTGGACCATCCGCCTGCGCCGCGGCGTGCAGTTCCACAACGGCAAGTCGCTCGATGCTGGCGATGTTGTCCATTCGCTGCTGCGTCACCGTGATCCGGCGGTGGGATCGAAGGTCAAGGCAGTGGCGGAGCAGTTCGCCAGTGCGCGCCGGGTGAATGCGCACGAAGTGGAATTGCGCCTGATCGGCCCAAATCCCGACCTTCCCATCATTCTGGCGCAGCCTCAGTTCGTGATCGTGGAGAACGGACGGCGGGAATTCAGCAAGGCAAATGGTACCGGGCCGTTCGCGCTCAAGGCTTTCGCGCCGGGCATCCGCACGATCGTGCAGCGCAATCCCAACTACTGGAAACCGGGGCAGCCCTATCTCGACGAGATCGAGCTGATCGCGATTCCGGACGAGCTTTCACGGGTAAACGCTCTGCTTTCGGGCGACGTGCAGATGTGCATCTCTGTCAGTCCGGGATCGGTGAAGCGGGTGCGGGCATCGTCATCGCATCTGGTGATGGAGACCAAGTCAGGGCTCTATACCGATCTGGTCATGCGGCAGGACAATCCAGTGACCGGCCATCCCGATTTCGTGCTGGCGATGAAGCACCTGATGGACCGGGACCTGATCAAGCGGGCGCTGTTCCGGGGTTTTGCGACGATTGCCAACGACCAGCCAATCTCGCCGCTGGATCCCTATTTCAACGCCGACATTCCGCAGCGCGCGTTCGACCCGCACAAGGCGAAGTTCCTGCTCAAGCGGTCTGGCCTCTTGGGCACTCGTCTGCCGGTCTATGTCTCGCCGGCGGCAACGCAATCCGTGGACATGGGGTCGATCCTTCAGGAGCACGCCGCGCAGATCGGGCTCAATCTGGCGATCAATCGCGTGCCAAGTGACGGGTATTGGTCAACCCACTGGATGAAACACCCTTTGACCTTCGGGAACATCAACCAGCGGCCAACGACCGACCTCCAGTTCAGCCTGTTCTTCCAGTCCAAGGCGACGGAGAACGAGGCGGGGTGGAAGAATGCGAAGTTCGACAAGCTGTTGATCGAGGCGCGGCAATCGCGCGACCCGGCACTGCGCAAGGCGATCTATGGCGAGATGCAATGGATGATCCATCGCACCGGGGGGCTGGGCATTCCGGTGTTCATAAGCCTGCTCGACGGCTATGACCGACGCATTCGCGGGCTTCAACCAATCCCGCTGGGTGGCCTGATGGGCTATTCTTTCGGCGAACACGTGTGGCTTGAAGCATGAGCGGCGCAGCTTCTGGTTCTCCCTGGCGTGGTCCGGCCCGCTTGGTGGCCAAGCGCATCGGCCTTGCATTCATCACCCTGCTGCTGGTTTCGGCGGTGGTCTTCACGATCAGCGGCCTGCTGCCGGGCGATGCGGCGCAGGAATTGCTGGGGCAAGGCGCAACGCCCGAACAGATTGCGGCTTTGCGGCATGAGATGGGCCTCGATCGGCCGGCCGTGGTCCGCTACTTCGAATGGCTGCGGGCCATCGCCGTGGGCGATCCGGGCAATAGCATCGTTGCCAACAAGCCAGTTGCCGAGATCATCTCCGAAAGGCTGCCCAACACGTTGACTTTGGCGGGCTTGACGACCGTGTTTTCGGTGCCGTTCGCCTTTCTGATCGGCATCTGGTCCGCCGTTACGCGGGGAAGGTCTACGGATCGCGCGCTCAACATCATGACGCTGGCAATGGTGGCCCTGCCGGAGTTCCTGGTGGCGACGATTGCCGTGCTGGTGTTTTCGGTAAAGCTGCTGTGGCTCCCGTCGATCACCATTGTGCCGCAGGACCCGACACTGGGCGAGTTCCTGCGTGCCTATGCCATGCCGGTGATGGTTCTGGGCGTGGGTGTGATTGCTCAGCTGGGGCGAATGATCCGGGCGGCAATCATTGCCGAACTGGACCGACCCTATGTGGAAATGGCGCGCTTGAAGGGCGTTTCGCAAGCGCGCCTGATCGTGCGCCATGTCCTGCCCAATGCAGTGGGGCCGATTGCCAATGCGATGGCGCTGAGCCTTTCCTACCTTTTCGGCGGGGCGATCATCGTGGAGACGATCTTCAGCTATCCGGGGCTGGCCAGCCTGATGGTCAATGCGGTGACATCGCGCGACATGCCGCTGCTGCAGGCCTGCGCCATGATCTTCTGCGCAGCATACCTGCTGCTGGTGCTGATCGCCGACACGGTTGCCATCCTCGCCAATCCACGTTTGCGACAGGGATGACCATGGCCAATCTCATTCGCCGTGCAGGGCGCCTGCCGCTATCGGGCAAGATCGGACTTGCATTGGTGCTGTTCTGGATCGTGGTTGCTGTGATCGGGCCATGGATTGCGCCCTATCCGCCGGGCTCCTTCGTAAATCAGGAAGTCTTTGCCGGGTCGAGCAGTGCCTACTGGCTGGGCAGCGATTTCCTGGGGCGCGACGTCCTGAGCCGCCTGCTTTCCGGCGCGCGCTTTACTGTCGGGCTTTCTGCGATCGCGGTTGCGATTGCTGCCAGTATCGGCACCGGCTTGGCCTTGACCGCAGCGGTGGGGCCACGCTGGCTGGACGAACTGCTTTCGCGCGCCATGGACACGCTGATCTCGATCCCCAGCAAGATCTTTGCGCTGGTGCTGGTGGCGGCGTTCGGATCCTCGCTGGTGCTGCTGACGACAATCATCGCCATAACCTACGTGCCTGGCAACTTCCGTATCGCGCGTTCGCTGGCGGTGGGGCTGGCGAAACTCGATTACGTGGAAGTGGCGCGGGCGCGGGGCGAAGGGCGGCTGCACCTGGCGCTGGTGGAAGTCTTGCCGAACATGATCAAGCCGCTGTTTGCCGATATCGGCCTGCGCTTCGTGTTCATCGTGCTGCTGCTGTCTGGCCTCAGCTTCCTGGGCCTCGGGCTGCAGCCGCCTGATGCAGATCTGGGGTCTTTGGTGCGCGAGAACACTTCTGGCCTTGCCGAAGGAGCGCTGGCGATCATTGCGCCGGCCGTAGCGATTGCCAGTCTGACGGTTGGGGTAAACCTGCTGATCGATGCCGCCACGCAGGGGAAGGCCGAATGACGATGCAGCCCCATGTGAATGTGGAAAGTCTGTGCGTGACTGTCCGTACGGCAGACGGCTCACCTTTGTGCATCGTCGATGACGTCTCGTTTGCCATCCAACGCGGCGAGGTGCTGGCGCTGATCGGGGAATCGGGTTCGGGCAAGACAACGATTGCGCTTTCGCTGATGGGCTATGCCCGCGGCGGGGCGAGGATATCCGGCCAGATCAGGGTTGGCGATGCCGCGCTTGATGGTGCAGGGGCCAGCAGTCTGGCCGCGCAGCGCGGGCATCGCATTACCTATGTTGCGCAAAGCGCGGCGGCTGCGTTCAATCCTTCGCGTCGGGTGATCGAGCAGGTGATCGAGCCTGCGCTGATCCATGGCACTGCATCGGACGCCGATGCGCGCAGGCACGCGGTCGAGTTGTTCGAGGCGCTGGCGCTGCCCAATCCGCAGACCATCGGCAGCCGCTATCCCCACGAACTTTCAGGCGGGCAGCTGCAGCGCCTGATGGCGGCGATGGCGCTGATCACGCGGCCCGATCTGGTGATCTTTGACGAGCCGACGACGGCGCTGGACGTTACCACGCAGGTGGAAGTGCTGCAGGCCTTCCGCAAGGTGGTGCGCGAACAGGGCGCGACCGGGGTGTATGTTTCGCATGACCTGGCGGTGGTGGCGCAGATGGCGGACCGCGTGCTGGTGCTCAATCGCGGGACGGTGCGTGAGCAGAACACCGTGGAAGCAGTGCTTGAGACGCCTGCCGACGATTATACTCGCACACTGCTGGCAGCGGCCAAACCCGTGGTCAAAGCCTCCGTAACCAGTGCGGTCGGGGCTGCCCCATTGCTATCGATCAACGGCATTCATGCAGGATACGGCCCGGTCGACCGACAGGGACGCCCCGCGCATCCTGTGCTCAGCGATGTCAGCCTGACCGTACCGCGCGGCGGCGCCGTGGGAGTGATTGGGGAATCAGGCTCGGGCAAATCGACGGTTGCGCGCGTAGTGGCGGGGCTTCTGGCTCCTACGGCGGGCGAGGTCGTGCTGGATGGTCAGCCGCTGGCGGCCTCGCTCGGCGCGCGAAGCCGCGAGGAATTGCGCCGCATCCAGATCGTGTTTCAGAATGCGGACGTTGCGCTGAACCCGGCGCATTCAGTTGGCGACATCCTCGGACGCGTGCTGCGTTTCTATCATGGCATGAGCGGCCTTGCTGCCAAGGCACGCGTGGCCGAACTGCTCGATCTGATCAAGCTTCCGGCCGGGGTGGCGGAGCGGCGTTGTGACGAGCTTTCGGGCGGTCAGAAGCAGCGTGTGAACCTGGCGCGCGCGCTGGCGGCCAATCCGGACGTGGTTCTATGCGACGAGGTGACCTCGGCACTGGATACCGTGGTGCGCGAGGCGATCCTTGAACTTCTGGCAGAATTGCGCCGCGATCTTGGCGTGGCCTATCTGTTCATCAGCCACGATATTGCGACGGTGAAGGCACTGTGTGACGAGATCGTCGTGCTCTACAAGGGCACACGCGTGGAAAGCGGCCAGAGCGCAACCTACGATGCGCCGCCCTATCATCCCTATACCGACCTGCTGATTTCCTCGGTGCCCGAACTGCGGACGGATTGGCTTTCGGGCGTAGGGCAAAAGGGCAAGGCACAGTTGAGCCTGGCGGAAGGCGATGCCGGGCTTTGCCGGTTCCTGCCGCGCTGCCCGGTAGCGATTGCGGGGCGGTGCGATACCAGTCCGCCGCCGCTGCGGGTGATGGATGCAGGCAATGTGGTGCTGTGTCACCGGACAGAGCCCGATCTGGCAGGCCGCGAGCTGCAAATGGACGGGAACCAGTCTTGAAGTTCATCACAGAAGAAGAGTCTGCTGCGCTCGTAACGCACGAGATGGCCTATGCCGCGGCGAGAGAAGCGCTGTGTGCGGTCGTCGAAGACGCGGTTCTCTTTCCAGCGGTGCTTGCCCATGGCACTGCCCCAACCAACCGCTTTTCGATCAAGTCGGCCTCGACCGGGAGCTTTGCGGGGCTGAAGGTCGGCTCGTTCTGGCCTGGTAACCCCGAGATCGGATTGCCCCGGCATAACTCCGTGATCCTGCTGTTCGACCAGAGTATCGGGCGGGTCGAGTGGGTCATCGAGGCGGGCAAGGTCAATGCCTATCGCACGGCAGCGGCCGATGCAGTTGCCGCCGATGTGCTGGCACGGCCGGATGCTTCGCTGCTGGCCGTATTTGGCGCTGGCAATCAGGCGCTGTTCGAATGCCTGGCCATTTCCCGCATCCGTCTGATCACGCAAGTTCTGGTCGTGGCGAGAGTTGAGGCCAAGGGGCGCGAATTCGTGGCGGCGCTCGAGGCTGAGGGCCTCAAGGCAACGCTTGCCGATGCCCAGGGCGCCTGCGAGCGGGCCGATATCATCGTGACGGCAACGCCCGCCCGTGCGCCACTGTTCGAGGCGGAATGGGTCCGACCCGGTACGCACATTGCCAGCATGGGATCGGATGCGGCGGGCAAGCAGGAGCTGCCACCCGCGCTCTTCGAACGCGCTGCGCTGTTCTGCGATTATCCAGCGCAGGCGGTGGTGATGGGCGACCTGCAGCACTTCACCGGCGATCGCAACCGGATCACCGCGCTGGGCGATGTACTGCTGGGGCGCGCCGAGGGGCGAACGTCGCCTGATCAGATCACGGTGTTCGACAGTTCGGGCATTGCCCTGCAGGACCTGACCATTGCCCGCAGCCTGATTACCGCATGGGAAAGAGAAAACGCATGACGACAATGGAAGCCGGACAGACCGCAGTAGGTGCGGTTATGGATATTCGCGCCTATGCGCCCGTGGCTAAACCGTCGGCTGACTGGCTTGAAGGCCGTGCCGCTCCGGCTTTTGCCGATGACAAGGCGGTGGTTTCTGCCTTCGCACTGCGGGGCAAGGGGCAGGTTTCAACGCTACCGGCCGATGAGTTCGTGCTGGTGCTGCAAGGCTCGCTTGAGGTTGCCGCTGAGGACGCGACGCTGTCACTAGGAGCAGACGACTGCTGCGCGCTGCCGTTCGGCTGCGGCTTTGGCTGGACCGCGTCGGACGATATGCTTGCGGTGGTCTATTCGGCGCCGACGGACCGTGCGGGCAACCGCACCACGCCGGTGATGATCGACAAGAACGCGCCGCTCAACCCCTCCAATCCGCCTGCAATCGAAAACCTGCTGGGCGAGGTGCCGACCTGCCGGGGCTTTTCGGACTACGTTTCGGCCAATGCCGAATTCTGCGCCGGAACCTGGGATTCCACGCCCTATCACCGCCGTCAGATCCCCTATCGTCAGGTGGAGCTGATGCTGCTGTTGGAAGGGGCGGTGACATTCACTGACGGGAATGGCAGCGTATCGTTCGGCAAGGACGACGTGTGCCTCTTCGTGCGCGGTGATGGCTGTGCATGGTTGAGCGAGGAATACGTGAAGAAAGTCTTTGCGACGCAACGCCCGCTTGGCTGACTTTGGAGCCGTCAGGGGCGGCATATTATACCGCGCCTGACGGCATCTTGCGCATGACCGCCGTGAAGATTTCCGGCTTTCGGAACATTTTGCCAGCGCGAATCCGCTTTAACCTTGGCCAGCGCGCCGTAGGTTGAATTTCTGCCGGCGGTTGGTGTGGAGGAGTATCTTGCAGATGTCGGGGGCCAGGGTCGGGAGCGACAGCAACGGCGTGACTGCGCTGCGATCGGACCATCTCGTACAGGCGCAGGGCCTCTCGCAGGCGCTCAAGTGGCCGTACCGGCTAGAAGACTGGCAATTTGCCTTCGAGCTGGGGCGTGGCTATGCGGTCGAAGCTGAGGGCAAGTTGCTGGGAACCGCGCTGTGGTGGCCCTATGGCGATGATTTCGCCACGATCGGCATGATCATCGTCTCACCCGATGCGCAGCGGCAGGGGATTGGCGGGAGGCTGATGGCGGCACTGCTGGCCGATGCGGCGGGACGGCGGATTACGCTGATCACCACCAAGGATGGCGAACCGCTCTACACCAAGCTGGGCTTTGCCCGTTGCGGCTTCATTACCCAGCACCAGGCTGTGCTGGACAAGGTTCCTGCGATCGACACCGCGGTACCGGTGCGGGCAGCAACGCCAAGTGACCGCGAGGCGCTTGGTGCGGTCGATGCAGCGGCATCGGGCATGGACCGACGCGTCCTGCTCGACGCCCTGCTTGAGGTGGCAGACGCGGTGGTCGTCGAGCGCGCGGGCGTGATCTCGGGCTATGGCTGCGTCAGGCGCTGGGGACGCGGGGTGGTGATTGGTCCGGTGGTTGCTGCCAGTGCCGAGGATGCCAAGGCCATGGTTGCCGTACTCGCTTCGGCTTATGAAGGCGTTTTCGTGCGGATCGACGTGACCGATGTGAGCGGCCTTGCACCGTGGCTGGTTAAGATCGGCCTGCCACAGGTGGACCGGGCGCCGATCATGGCGCTGGGCGCACCGCCGGTTTCTGCACCGGGGACAATGCTGGTGGCGCTTTCGAACCAGTCGCTTGGCTGAAGCCATTCTTACAGGCAGGATGTTGATGACCGAAGCTGCAGCCCTCGACGCCGAATTGGCAACTCCGGTTTCGCTGGAAACAGTGGCGACGCCGGCGTTGATCCTCGACGTAACCAAGGTTGATCGCAATATCGCGCGTCTGCGCGCGCATCTTGCAAAGCTTGGAACCGGGTTTCGACCGCACGTGAAAACGAGCAAGTCGATCGAGGTCGCGCGCAGGCTATTTCCGGAAGGAACAGGGCCGATCACCGTTTCGACGTTGGCCGAGGCGGAGTATTTTGCAGAAGGTGGGTTTGAGGACATCACTTATGCCGTCGGCCTGAGCCTTGACCGAGTTGCGCGGGCTCGCAAGCTGGTCACGAAAGGCGTGCGGCTTTCGGTGCTGGTCGATACGCTGGAGCAGGCTCAAGCCCTGGTTGCTGCGGCGGGAGATGGCGGGCCGATGCCGGCCGTGCTGATCGAGATCGATTGCGACGGACATCGCGGGGGAGTTCTGCCGGACGACCCTGATCTTGTCGCTATTGCCGACGTACTGCGGAACGGCCGGGTGGAACTGGCAGGCGTGCTGACACACGCGGGAGAATCCTACAATGCGCGCGGCGGCGCCGGTTTGCCGGAAGCTGCCGAGGGCGAGCGGGCGGCAGCAGTGGCCGCGGCGGAAGCGCTGCGGGCTGCCGGGCATGCCTCGCCCGTGGTCAGCGTCGGCTCCACGCCGACGGCGCATTTTGCGCAGGATCTTACGGGCGTGACCGAGGTGCGCGCGGGCGTGTTCAGCTTCTTCGATCTGGTAATGCACGGGATCGGCGTCTGTTCGCTGGACGACATTGCGGCATCGGTGCTGCTGACGGTGATCGGCCATCGCCAGGAAAAGGGTTGGATCCTGACTGACGGGGGCTGGATGGCCCTTTCGCGCGACAGGGGGACGCAGCGCCATCCGGTGGACCAGGGTTATGGCCTGGTCTGCGATATCGACGGCAATCCGTTTTCTGACGTGATCGTGGAGGACGCCAGCCAGGAGCACGGCATCATCAAGGTGCGACCGGGCAGCTGTGGCGTTCTGCCGAAACTGGCGATCGGTTCGCGCGTGCGGGTGCTGCCCAACCACGCCTGCGCCACTTGCGCGCAGCACGAGGCCTACAACGTGGTCGATGGCACGGGTCGCGCAATCATCGGCAATTGGCCACGCATGCGGGGTTGGTGACGCCGCCTTCCATTCCGGAGCCCGCGAGGGTGGAGAAACGACATGAAGATGACCTCCTACTGGCTCGATAGTGCAAGGCCCTTTGTCTCTGGCGCGCCGGGTGGGCCGAGTGGCACTGCCGATGTCGCCGTGATTGGCGCAGGTTTCACGGGCCTTTCCGCCGCACTGGCGCTGGCCAGGAAGGGGGCGAAAGTCGTCGTCCTCGAGGCGGATCGCGTTGCAAGCGCGGCTTCGGGCCGCAACGGCGGTATGTGCAACAACGGCTTTGCCCAGGACTATGGCGGCATGGTCGAGAAGTTCGGGCTGGATCGCGCGAACATGCTTTACCGTGCCTTCGATGCCGGGGTGGATCTGGTGGAGCAGATCGTGGCCGAGGAAGGCATCGAGTGCCATTTCGGACGCGTCGGCAAGCTGAAGCTGGCGGCAAAGCCCGAGCATTTCGAGAAGATCAAGCGGTCGCAGGATCTGTTGGCGCGTAATGTCGATCCCGAGACGAGCCTGGTCATGCCGCAGGACCTGCCAACGGAAATCGGTTCGGACATCTTTTACGGAGGCATGCTCTACGGCAAGAGCGCCAACATGCACATGGGCGAGTACGGGCAGGGCCTGGCCGAAGCAGTCGTGCGGCGGGGCGGTACGATCTTCGAGCATAACCCCTTGCTCAAGATGCGCCGCGTTTCAGGCACAAGCCATGAACTCACCACGCCGCATGGCAGCCTGATTGCCAATCAGGTGTTGTTGGCTACTGGCACGTCACGTGTTGGGCCGCTGGGTTGGTTTCGCCGTCGCCTGGTGCCGGTCGGAGCCTATCTGATCGCGACAGAGCCTTTGCCGGTGGATCTGCTTGACCGACTGACGCCGCGTCGGCGCAACACGGTCGATACGCGCAACTTCGTCAGCTATTTCCGCACGACCCCGGACAACCGCATCCTCTTTGGCGGACGGGCGCGCTTTTCGAGCCGCAGCGATCCGGAGGCAGATGCCAAGAGCGGAACGATCCTGCGGCGGTCCATGGCGAACTTCTTCCCCGAGCTGGCCGATGCGCGCATCGATTACTGCTGGGGCGGGATGGTGGACATGACCAGCGACCGCCTGCCGCGTGCCGGGGAGCGGGACGGTCTGTTCTATTCAATGGGGTACAGCGGCCACGGCACGCACATGGCGACGTACATGGGCAAGATCATGGCCGAGGTGCTGGACGGCAAGGCCGATGCGAACCCGTGGCGCGATTTCGATTGGCCAGCGATCCCGGGATACTTCGGGACGCCATGGTTCCTGCCGTTCGTCGGCGCCTACTACCGCTACAAGGACATGGTAGGATGAGCGATCCAGCGCAGGACGCACTGCAGGCGGTGCTTCCGCTCACGGGCAAGGCCTATATCGACGGCGAGTGGATCGACCTGCCCGGCGCAGAACGGCTGCCGGTGATCAATCCCGCCAATGGCAACTGTATCGCGCAAGTCGCGGCGGGCACGGCGGCCGATCTCGATCGGGCGGTGGCGGCGGCGCGGGGGGCCTTTGCCGCATTCTCGCAAAGCCCCGTGGCAGCACGAATCGCGCTACTGGAACGCGTCCACGCGCTGATGGCCGAACGGGCCGAAGCGCTGGCACAGGTGCTGGTGACGGAGATGGGCGCGGCGATCAGCTTTGCCCGCGCATCGCATGTACCGTTCGCGCTGGGCCATGTGCAGGCCGCGATCGAGGTGCTGAGGGACTACGAGTTCCTGACGATGCGCGGCACGACGGCCATCGTGCGCGAACCCATCGGCGTTGCCGCGCTGATCACGCCGTGGAACTGGCCGCTCTACCAGATCACCGCCAAGGTTGCCCCAGCGCTGGCTGCAGGATGCACGGTGGTGCTGAAACCCAGCGAGCTTTCGCCGTTGAGCGCGATCATGTTTGCGCAGATCGTGCATGATGCCGGCGCGCCTGCAGGTGTGTTCAACCTGCTTAACGGAACCGGCAGCGAAGCGGGCGCGGGCATGGCAGCGCACCCGGATGTCGACATGATCTCGATTACCGGATCGAACCGCGCTGGCGTATTGGTGGCACAAGGTGCGGCCCCCACGGTCAAGCGAGTGACGCAGGAGCTGGGCGGCAAATCTCCCAACGTGCTGATGCCCGATGCCGATTTCGAGCGCGTCGTGCCGTTGGGTGTGATGGCCGCATTCCGCAACGTCGGCCAATCGTGCAGCGCGCCAACGCGGATGATCGTGCCGCGCTCAGCCCTGGCACAAGTCGAAGCAATTGCGCGCAGAACGGTCGAAGGCATCATCGTGGGCGATCCGACCGAGGATGCAACGACGCTTGGTCCTATCGCTAATGCAGCGCAGCATCGTCGCGTTCAGACGATGATCGCGGTGGGCATCGAGGAGGGCGCGAGGCTGGTATGCGGAGGTCTTGGCAGTCCGGAAGGGCTCGATCACGGCCTCTTCGTCCAGCCGACAATCTTCTCCGACGTTTCCAGTGGGATGCGCATCGCGCAGGAGGAAATCTTCGGGCCGGTGCTGGTCATCATCCCTTACGACAACATCGACGAGGCGGTCGCGATCGCCAATGACACCGACTACGGCCTTGGCGGCCATGTCCACGGTGCCGACCTTGATCAGGCCCGCAGCGTGGCTCTGCGCATCCGCACGGGGCAAGTCCACATCAACTCGCCGGCGTGGGATCCTCACGCTCCATTCGGCGGCTACAAGCGGTCCGGCAACGGCCGCGAATACGGGCTCTTCGGCTTCGAGGAATATCTCGAGGTAAAGGCCATTCTTGGTTTCGCATGAAGTCCGCGATCATCGGAGAAGCATGACATGCCCGCGCCCTTGAGGTTCATCGAATCCACTTCGGAACTGCCCAGTCAGGCCGACGTCGTTGTCATTGGAGCTGGCGTGATCGGTAGCTTTACCGCCTATTACCTGGCCAAGCGTGGCCTCAAGGTCGCGCTGATCGAAAAGGGGGTCGTCGGCGGGGAACAATCGAGCCGCAACTGGGGCTGGTGTCGCCAACAGAACCGCGACGAGAGAGAGTTACCGCTGGCGACCAAGGCGCTTGACCTGTGGGAGCAGTTCGGGATCGAGAGCGGCGAGGAAACGGGTTTTCGGCGCTGCGGCCTGTTCTATGTCAGCAATGACGAGTCTGAAATTGCGACGTGGGCGAAGTGGGGCGATTATGCCCGGTCCATCGGCGTGAAGACGCGCATGTTGAACAGCCAGGAGGCGACCGAGAAGGGGAGCTTCACCAAGCAGGTCTGGAAGGGCGGCGTGCATTCGCAGATGGACGGCATTGCGGACCCCGGTCTTGCGGTCCCTGCTGTGGCGCGGGCGATCATGGCGCTTGGCGGCACGGTGCATCAGGCCTGCGCGGCGCGCGGGATCGAGACGACCGCCGGGGCCGTGAGCGGCGTGGTGACCGAGCGTGGCACGATCGCCACGAAGCTGGTCATCCATGCCGGCGGTGCGTGGGCATCATCGTTCATGCGCCAATTGGGCGTGCGCTTCCCGCAGGCGACGGTGCGCCAGTCGATCCTTGCCGTTGGCACAGGCCACATGAGCCTGCCGGATGCATTCTACGGGGACTCGATGTCGATCACACGGCGCGGTGATGGCGCTCATGCGCTGGCCTACAGCGGACGGGCAAAGGTCGATCCGACGATGCAATTCCTGCAGTTCCAGAAGCAGTTCATTCCGATGTTCAAGCAGCGCTGGAAAAAGGTTTCCCCGGGGGGGCTGCAAGGCCTGCGCGCCGGACACGAGACACTTTCACGGTGGGCGCTGGATCGGCCGACGCCGATGGAAGCGCGCCGTATCCTCGACCCCTCTCCGGATGCAAAGACGATCCGCCTGACAGTGGAGCGCGTGTCGCGCCTCATCCCGGAAGTCGCACGGGCGCCCATCGTTGGAACATGGGCGGGCTTTGTCGACAGCACCCCTGATGGCGTGCCGGTCATCGGTGAGATACCGGCGGTGCCAGGCTTCATCCTCGCCGCCGGCTTCAGTGGACATGGCTTTGGGATCGGGCCGGGGGCGGGGCATCTGGTGGCAGACATCGCGACGGGGCAAGAGCCTATCGTCGACCCGCGGCCTTATCGGCTTGCACGCTTCGATCCCGGTGCAGAGATTGACGTTTCGGAATTCTAGCCGCACCAAGCTTTTCCGGATTTCGCAATAAAATTCCAAATACCCGTCAAATGCGGCAGCTAGTTTTGATAACTGCCAGATAGAACGGGCGATGATCGGCGGCCCAGGTCGAACTGATGTGGTGATTTTCGCGGGAGTATCGGATGAAAGTTCAGGACGCGACGCAGATCGTGCTGCGAGACATGACCACAGACGATATTCACGATGTCGCCGATTTGTGCTTCGAGCAACAATGGCCGCACCGCGAAGAAGACCTCGAGAAACTGCTGGCTATTGGCAGCGGACTGGTTGCCGAGGTGGATGGGAAGCCGTGTGGCACGATCATGGCGTGGCGATTTGGGGAAAGCTTTGCGATGATCGGCGTGATCATCGTGGCGAGGGCGCAGCAGGGACGTGGGCTTGGCCGCGAACTGGCAAGTGCCATGCTGAAGCGGCTGGACGGCGTTACGGTGATCCTGAATGCCACTGACGAAGGCTTGCCGCTTTACTCGAAGCTCGGTTTCGTCGCGATGGGCAAGGTCCATCAGCATCAGGGCATCGCGCCGGTACAGCCTCTCGTCCAGCTCCGCCCCGGCGAACGGGTGAGACCGATGGGAGTTGCCGATGCACAGGTGCTTGACGCGCTCTACTCCTCGGCCACGGGCATGGACCGCAAGGCCGTGCTCGACGCCCTTCTTGCCGACGGCAGCGCGGTGGTGCTGTGCCGTGAACACGAGCAGACCGGTTTTGCCGTGATGCGAAGGTTTGGCCGCGGCTGGCTCATCGGTCCGGTGATTGCGCCGGATGCCACCGGCGCAAAGGCCCTGATCGCCCACTGGCTCGGGACACAGACGGGCAGTTTCTGTCGAATCGACGTGCCGGAGGTGACTGGGCTTGGTCCCTGGCTTGAAGAAGTCGGTCTGCCAGAGGTGGGCCATGTTACGCGAATGGCACTCGGTCCCGCACCGGTTCCCGGCGACAATGTCGCTATCTTTGGTCTTGCTGCACAGGCGCTTGGTTGAACATGCTGAACTTGAAGGATCCCACCCTGCTGCGGCAGGCTGCTCTCGTCGATGGTGCCTGGATCTCCGCTGGTCTTCCCGCGCTTGAGGTGACCAATCCGGCCACTGGCGAAGTAATTGGCACCGTGCCCGATTGTGGTGCTGCCGAGGCGAATGCGGCAATCGATGCGGCGCAGGCCTCCTGGGCCGACTGGCGGCGGCGCACGGCGGGCGAACGTGCCGCGCTGCTGGAGGCGTGGCACGGCCTGGTCCTTGCAAATCTGGATGACCTTGCCCGGATCATGACGGCCGAGCAGGGCAAGCCCTTGGCCGAGGCGCAGGGCGAAATCCGCTATGCCGCTACCTTCATAAAGTGGTTCGCCGAAGAAGGCCGTCGCGTGGGCGGGCGCAACATTGCCTCGCCCGAGCGGGACCGCCGGATCATCGTGCTGACCGAGCCGGTGGGCGTTTCAGCTGCCATCACGCCGTGGAACTTCCCGGCCGCGATGATCACCCGCAAGTGCGCACCGGCGCTCGCTGCAGGCTGTCCGGTGGTGATCAAGCCATCGGAAATGACGCCGTTCACCGCGCTTGCCCTGATCGAACTGGCAATCCGCGCAGGCTTCCCCAAGGGGACGATCAACCTGTTGACCGGAATGCCGCAGGCGATTGGCGAAGCAATCACGGCAAGCCCGGTGGTGCGCAAGCTGTCCTTTACCGGATCGACCCGCGTCGGTTCGCTGTTGATGCGGCAGAGTGCGGACACGATCAAACGGCTGAGCCTTGAGCTGGGTGGCAATGCCCCGCTGATCGTGTTCGATGATGCCGACCTTGATCTGGCGGTCAAGGCCACGATGGCAAGCAAGTTCCGCAACGCCGGTCAGACCTGTGTCTGTGCCAACCGCATTCTCGTTCACGGACCGATCTACGACGAATTTGCCGCGCGCTTGGGCGCTGCCGTCGAGGCGCTCAATGTCGGCAACGGCATGGATGCCGATGCGACAACCGGCCCCCTGATCAATCGTGCGGCGACCGATAAGGTGTCGACGCATGTCGAAGATGCGCTGGGCAAGGGCGGGAAGATCCTGTTCTCGGGCAAGGGCGCACAAGGCGGCAACTTTGCCCGCCCGGTGATCATCGGCGAGGCAAATACCGGAATGCGACTGGCACGCGAAGAGACCTTCGGCCCGGTGGCTCCATTGTTCCGCTTCGAAACCGAGGACGAGGCAATTCTGTTGGCCAACGACACCGAATACGGGCTTGCCAGCTATTTCTACACATCCGGGCTAGATCGCGCATTCCGTGTAGCTGAAGCGCTGGAGGCGGGCATGATCGCGCTGAACACCGGATCCATAGCAATGGAAATGGCTCCCTTTGGCGGCGTCAAGCAATCGGGTCTTGGGCGCGAGGGCGGAACACTGGGCATCGAGGAATACCTGGAAACCAAGGCCTTCCACATTGGTGGCCTGAAGATCTGAATCTGCGCGGCCTCAAGGGGGACTACATGAGCAGCAATACACGCAAGCACACCATCGCGGTGATCCCCGGTGACGGTATCGGCAACGAGGTAATGCCCGAAGGCATGCGCGTGCTGGAAAAGGCTGCGTCGCTATACGGCTTCGAGCTGAAGCAGAAGTGGCACGACTTTTCCTCGTGCGACTATTACGCGCGCCATGGCCGGATGATGCCGGAAAACTGGAAGGAACAAATCGGCCGGCCCGACGCGATCTTCTTCGGCGCAGTCGGCTGGCCCGAAACCGTGCCCGATCACATTTCGCTCTGGGGCTCGATCATCCAGTTTCGCCGCGAATACGACCAGTACATCAACCTTCGGCCGGTGCGGCTGATGCCGGGCGTGCCCTGCCCGCTGGCCGGGCGCGAACCGGGCGACATCGACTTCTGGGTGGTGCGCGAGAACACCGAGGGCGAGTATTCTTCTGTCGGCGGGATCATGTTCCCCGGCACCGAGCGCGAGTTGGTGATTCAGGACACCGTCATGACGCGCGTCGGCGTGGATCGCGTGCTTCGCTATGCCTTCGATCTGGCCCAAACGCGTGAGCGCAAGCACCTGACCAGCGCGACCAAGTCCAACGGCATTGCCATTACCATGCCCTATTGGGATCAGCGCGTGGAAGCGATCGCAACCGAGTATCCCGACGTTTCTCACGACAAATACCATATCGACATCCTGACCGCGCAGTTCGTGATGAACCCGGACCGCTTCGACGTGGTGGTCGGCTCCAACCTGTTTGGCGACATCCTTTCCGATCTCGGCCCGGCCTGCACCGGCACGATCGGGGTGGCGCCTTCCGCCAACATCAATCCCGAGGGCAAGCACCCTTCGCTGTTCGAACCGGTACACGGCTCTGCGCCGGACATTGCCGGGCAGGGCATAGCCAACCCGGTTGGCCAGATCTGGTCCGCCGCGATGATGCTGGAGCATCTGGGTGAGACCGATGCCGCCACCGCGATAATGCGGGCGATCGAACAGGTTCTGGCAACGCCTGCGGCACGCACGCGAGACCTCAAGGGAGCGGCAGGTACGGAAGAATGCGGCAAGGCAATCGCCGAGGCGCTTCAGTAAGGGACAGGGTGTGGATGGTTTTGCGGCAGGCGACAAGTTCTGCCGCAAAGCTGCAAGATCACGGGCCATCATGTCGACAGCCATGGCCTTTCGGGCAAAAATGCCGACAGCGAGTCATAAGCTTGTCTTGCCGGAAACGCCCGGCCAGTCAGTCCGGAGGCCACCATCGTGCGCAGGATTTCTCCTTACATTTCAGCCGCCATCGCAGTAGCGACAGTGGGTGCGGCTTTCGCCTCGAGCACCGCAAGCGCCCACGCGATCTGGTTCGCTCAGCGGGCCAAGCAGCTCGCCATGGTCTACGGCGTCGGATCGGACGATCTTGATGCGGTAAAGCGCATGCCCCTGGTCACGTCGGTCACCGGCTATGATGCCGACGGCCTGCCGGTAACGGCATCGCTGCGCGCGGCGGGGGCGATCCCGGTGGTCGACAGTGATGAGCCGATGGCGGTGGTCGCAGCCGTGATGGACTACGGCGTGTGGTCCAAGGATGCCGCCGGCACCTGGCACAACAAGGGCCTCGACGAGGTCAAGGATGCCACGGTGAGCGAGCATAATTTCAAGTATGCCGTCCACATCAACCAGTTGCCATCGAAGCCCATGCCGCTCATCCCCGGCCACAAGCTGCAACTGATTCCGGCGGACAATGCCATTCCGCAAGCGATGGGCCAGCCGATCCGCCTCCGGGCGATGTTCGAAGGCAAGCCTGCGGCAAACGTGGCGATCCTGCACGATTACGTGAATGACCCCGACCAGAAGCCGTCGATGACCGACGCGCAGGGCTATGTCACGTTGCCGGTGCGAAATCAGGGGTTGAACGTGGTCGTCGGTATCCTCGTCGCACCTTCGGACAATCCGGCCAAGTACAAGCAAATGGAGCACCGCGCCTCGCTCACGTTCGTGTTGCCACACCTGCCGGAATGACCGCTGCCTCGGGGAGAATTGCAATGAACATGAAAAGAATCACCGCCGCCCTTGCCGGGCTTTCGCTGATCGCTTTCGCGGTATCCGCCAAGGCCCACGGTTCCATGAAGCCGCTGCATGGCGGGGTTGTGACAATGGTCGGTGAGACCGTTGTCGAACTGGTCCGCGCACCCAAGGGCGTCGATATCTACATCACCGAAGAGGACGAGCCGCTGGCGGCCACGGGCTTTTCGGGCAAGTTGATTGTAACGGCAGCGGGGGCCAAGGCGGAAACGCCGCTTGCGGCGCAAGCCGGCAACCGCATGTCGGCACCGGGGCTCAAGATCCTGGCTGGTGCCAAGGTTGTGGTCGCACTCACGGCCAAGGGCAGCGGAGCCAAGACGCTCGCTTCCTTCACGGTAAAGTGAAGCAGTGATGGTCCGCCCCACTGCCCTTTCGCTTCCGCAAGGACTGCTGCGATGGGCCGGGTGGGCCATCGCCCTCATCATCATTCTTGCCCTGAAGTCGGCAGCGCACGCCCATGGCGTGGGCGAGGACGACCGTGCCTTCATAGAAGGCGCATCGGGGATGGCCATCGGCCCCTACATGTACCTCGGCGCCAAGCATATGGTGACGGGATACGATCACTTGCTGTTCCTGGTCGGCGTTATCTTCTTCCTCTACCGGCTGAAGGACGTGGGCACTTATGTGACGCTGTTTGCCATCGGCCACAGCAGCACGCTGCTGCTGGGCGTCCTGTTCGACATCCGCGCCAACCCCTACATCGTCGATGCGATCATCGGGCTTTCGGTGGTCTACAAGGCGCTGGACAACCTCGACGGGTTCCGGACACTGTTCGGGCGGGCGCCCAATCCCAAGGCGGCAGTGCTGATCTTCGGGTTTTTCCACGGCTTCGGCCTCGCCACGAAGCTGCAGGACCTGACCCTCTCCGCCGATGGGCTGGTGCCGAACCTGATCAGCTTCAACGTCGGCGTGGAACTGGGCCAGTTCACCGCACTGGGAGCAATCCTGATCGCGATGAACCTGTGGCGGTCCACCGGCAGCTTTCGCCGCAGTGCCATTGCCGCCAATGCCGCGCTGATGTGCGCGGGCTTCGTGCTGGTGGGCTTCCAGCTCACCGGCTTTTTCACGCAAGGCTCGACTGGAGCGATGTGATGCAGACCGATATCGCAAATCCGGTGAATTCGATCCAGGTTCCGCCATCGACGCTTGCCAAGGCAACCGGCGGGGCATTGCTGGCTGCAGCTGCCATATTGGTTCTGTTCGTGATGCCGGCGGAATACGGCATCGACCCGACCGGCGTTGGTCGGCTGACCGGAATCGTCGGCATGGGGGCGGGCGGCGAGGAGGCGACACCCGCCCCGGCTGAGGCTCCGGTCGAGTCTCGTGTTTCTGGGCCGGCGACCCCAACCAAGGCCGCGATCGTCCGCGAGGGCGACATGCGCAGCGACGAAATGACGCTGACGCTTGCGCCGCACAGTGGACAGGAAGTGAAAGCCCACATGCAGGCTGGGCAAAGCTATGTCTTCGAATGGTCGGCCAAGGGCGGACCGGTGAAGGCCGATATGCATGGCGAAAAGGTCAACGCCGCCGAGGGCGAGTTCACCAGCTATTGGGAAGAGAAGCAGATGACCGGCGGCAAGGGCAGCTTTACCGCGCCGTTCGACGGCACGCATGGCTGGTACTTCCGCAACAAGGGCGAAACGCCGGTCACGGTCACGGTAAGGACCACCGGCTTCTACAAGGATCTGTTCCTGCCAGAGGGCTGATGCAAGATGCGGCAGGGCAAGGTATTCAAGAAGGAAAGAGGGCAGGGATCATGGCCACCAGTATGACATTGCCTCCCGGGGGCATAAATCTTGCAGCAGGAGGGACAAAGGCCACGGCCCATGCCCGTCTGGCCAACATCGACGCGCTGCGCGGTTTCGTGATGGTGCTGATGCTGCTCGATCACCTGCGTGAGACGTGGTTCGTCAACTATCCGGTGACCGACCCGATCAATGCCCTGACCATCATCCCTGCCATTGGTTTTGCCCGGTTCGCGGTGAGCTTCTGTGCGCCGATCTTCGTCGCGCTGACCGGGCTTGGCGTCTATTTGTTCAGCGTCAATCACACGGTTGAGGAGACCACTGAATACCTTCTCAAGCGTGGCCTTCTGCTGATCGTGATCGAGCTGGTCTATCTCTCGCCGCTCTATTGGGGGATCGTGCCGCAGCCGACGTTCTGGCTTCAGGTGATCTGGGCAATCGGCATATGCATGATCCTGCTGGCGGCCTTCATGCGCCTGCCACGGCCGGCGATCATTGCGCTGGGCCTTGGCATCGTATGCTTCCACAACCTGCTTGATTCGATCGTGCTGACCAAGGACGATGCCCTGTTCCCGGTCTGGGCCCTGCTGCACCAGCGTGACGCGTTCGACTTGCCGCTCGGCTTCGTGGCCAAGACAACCTATCCGATCCTCGCATGGCTCGGCGTGATCCTGCTCGGCTTCGGCATCGGGCCCTGGTTCACCGGAGAGGTCGCGCCCGCAGTCCGGCAAAAGCGCCTGCTGGTGCTGGGCTTCGGCATGATCGCCGCGTTTGTGCTGTTGCGCCTGCTCAACGTCTATGGCGACAAGCCGTGGTTCGTGGTCGAAGGCGATCCGGTTCGCACGGTCATCAGCTTCATCTCGATGACGAAATATCCGCCGTCGCTGCTGTTCCTGCTGCCGACGCTGGGGGGCGGGGCACTGCTGCTCGTGCTGTTCGAGAAGATCAATGACTCGCGCCTGGTCGCGGCATTGGCGATCTTCGGCGGCGCACCGATGTTCTTCTATCTGCTGCACCTCACGGTTCTTCGCATCCTCTACCACAGTGCTCTTGCCATCTGGGGTCCGAACAACGGCACGGCCTACATGTTCGACAACTACAACTGGGTGCTGCTGTGGTTCGTGGCGATGATCGTGCCGCTCTATCTGCCGACGGTCTGGTATGCGCGCCTGAAGCGCCGCCGTCGCGACATCACCTGGCTCAAGTACTTCTGAGCTTTGCGTCATGCCGGGCCCGCAAGGCCGGGGCAAAGGAGGCGTGCGGCAGAATATGCCGCGCGCCTTCATGTCAAAAGGACGCCGATAATCATTTGCTTGCTCATTCGGCGAAACCCGCTTGGGGCGCTGACATAGCCTTCAGCGAATGCTACGGAATGGACGAAACGCGATGACCAACCCAACAAACCGTTCCCTCATCGATATCGACCGCGATCATCTGATCCACTCGGTCACGTCGTTCAGGGGGCACGAGCAGCATGGCGCCATCGTGCTGGAAACCGGCAAGGGCATGTGGTTGACCGATGCGGACGGCAACCAGTTGCTCGATGCCTTTGCCGGGTTGTGGTGCGTCAATGTCGGCTATGGTCAGGATTCGATCGTCGAGGTTGCGGCAGAGCAGATGCGCCGCCTGCCTTATGCCACGGGCTATTTCCATTTTGCCAGTGAACCGGCCATCCGCCTTGCGGGGGAATTGACTGCCGCCGCGCCCGATGGCTTGGACCATGTGTTCTTCACCCAGGGCGGCTCTGACGCGGTGGACAGCGCGATCCGCTACATCGTCCATTACTGGAATGCCGCCGGGAAGCCCGACAAGAAACATTTCATCGCGCTGGAATGGGGATATCATGGATCTAGTAGCCTTGGCGCCGGGCTAACCGCGCTGGGCAACTTCCACCGCAATTTCGATCTGCCACGGCCATGGCAGCACCATATCGCCTCGCCATATCAGTATCGTCATCCTCAAGGGGACGATGACGCGGCCGTGATCGCTTCCACAGTCGCAGCGCTTGAGGCCAAGGTGGCAGAACTCGGGGCGGACAACGTGGCGGCATTTTGCTGCGAACCGATCCAGGGTTCGGGCGGGGTGATCGTGCCCCCGAAGGGCTGGCTCAAGGCTCTTCGCGAAGCATGTACCCGACTTGGCATCCTGATGCTGGTGGACGAGGTCATCACCGGCTTTGGCCGCACCGGGCCGTTGTTTGCCTGTCTGGATGAAGATGTCTCTCCAGATTTCATGACCACGGCCAAGGGCTTGACGTCTGGATACATACCGATGGGCGCCATGTTCATGGCCGACCACGTCTACCAGACCATCGCCGACGCAGCGCCTGCCGCGCTGCCGATTGGCCATGGCCAGACGTATTCTGGCCACCCCGTGGCCGCTGCGGTGGGCCTGGAAGTGCTGCGCCTTTATCGTGAGGGCGGCCTGCTGGAAAATGGCCGCGTGACGGGTGAGCGGTTCGCGCAACACATGGAACGGATCAGGTCACATCCACTGGTTGGCGACGTACGCTATCGCGGGATGTTGGGTGCGATCGAACTGACCCCGAACAAGGCGACGAAGGCAATTTTCGATCCATCGCTCGACATTGGCGGAAGTCTGTCGAAGCTGACCTATGGCAATGGGGTGATCGTGCGCTGTTTTGCCAATGCAGTCATTGGTTTTGCACCGGCGCTATGCTGCTCGCTCGACGAAATGGATATGATCTTCGAACGGGTAGAACGGTCGCTTGACCAACTGCTTGAGCAGCCCGACATTCGCGCGGTCGTCGCGCTGCAAGACGCCTGACGGGGGAACAAACCATGCTGCCCGGACCCAAGCTCGACAGGATAGACCTCAAGATCCTTGCCAAGCTCCAGCAGGAGGGCCGGATCACCAACGTGGAACTGGCCGATGCGGTCGGCCTTTCGCCGAGCCCCTGCCTGACGCGGGTCAAGCGCCTGGAAAAGGCCGGATATATCACGGGCTATGGCGCACACGTGAATTTCAGCAAGCTGGGTGAATACCTCACGGTATTTACCGAAGTCACGCTCAGCGAACATCGCCAGGGCGATTTCAGCCGTTTCGAAAGCCGCATTGCCAAGCTCGACGAGATCGTCGAATGCCACCTCGTTTCAGGCGGCTATGATTATCTGCTCAAGTTCGTGGCGCGCGGTGTTTCACACTATCAATCGATCATGGAAGGCATGCTCGAAAGTGATTACGGCATCGAGAAGTACTTCAGCTACATCGTGATCAAATCACCCTTCATCAAGCACAGACTCCCGATCCAGAACCTGTTTGGACAGACGCATGGCTGACCAGGTTCAGTTGCAAGCGGATCTTTTGAATGATCTCGTCGCACTGCGTCGGGATATCCATGCCAATCCGGAACTCGGGTTTTGCGAGCAGCGGACAGCAGGCCGCATTGCTGATGAGCTGCGCGCACTTGGCATCGAAGTGCATGAAGGCATCGGCACGACCGGAGTTGTCGGGGTCCTGAAGGGCAGGCGCGAAGGATCGCGCACACTTGGCCTGCGGGCAGACATGGACGCCCTGCCGATTCAGGAAATGACCAACTTGCCCTGGGCCAGCAAGACGCCCGGCTCCTTCCACGGCTGCGGGCATGACGGCCATGTCGCCATGCTGTTGGGCGCTGCCCGGGTTCTGGCTGCCGATCCCGATTTTGCCGGTACGCTCCACCTCATCTTCCAACCTGCCGAGGAAGGGCTTGGCGGCGCGCGCGTGATGATCGAGGAAGGGCTGTTTGACCGCTTTCCTTGCGATCGGGTCTATGCCTTGCACAACTGGCCCGGTCTTCCTGCCGGGACGATCAGCACGCGCCCCGGCGCAATCATGGGCGCGGCAGACAAGTTCCGGATCACGCTGACCGGCAAGGGCGGACACGCAGCGATACCGCAGGACAGTCCTGATGCGATCCTTGCTGCGGCCAGCCTTGTCCAGCAACTCAACACCATCGTCAGTCGCGCCGTGCCGCCTTATGCGTCAGCCGTGCTTTCAATCACGCAGATTCATGGCGGCCACGCGCACAATGTGATCCCAGCAGAAGTCATGGTGGCCGGTACTGTCCGCACGTTCGACCCGGCCGTGCAGGATCGGATCGAAGACCGAATGCGGGCGATGCTGGAGGGCATCGCAACGTCGTTCGAGGTTGAATGCGCGCTCGATTACGACCGTTACTACCCGGCAACGATCAACGATGCCCAGGCTGCCGCCGACGTCCTTGAAGTGGCCGCGACCGTTGGAACGGCGGAACTTGCCCCGGAGCCCGCACCTACTTCGGAAGACTTCTCCTTCATGCTGCAGCAGCGCCCAGGAGCCTATATCTGGCTTGGGCAGAGTACCCATGAGCACACGGCTCCGCTTCATAATCCGCAGTACGATTTCAACGATGCTGTGCTTGAAAACGGCGTGCGGTTGCATGTTGCGCTGGCGCGGCACTGGCTCAAGTAGCATTCGGACACTTGCAGGAAGCCCGAAGCACACACGCGTTTCTGATCGGGGAGCTTTACCCACGGGATCTGTCAGAATGGCGATTGGGTCAAAAAAAGGCCGGCCCGAAGGCCAGCCTTGAAAAGTTTGGGAGAGGATGCCTGAAAGGCACCTCGCATATGCGGTAGCTTTCATTCTTTGGCAAATGCGAACGGCTACTTCATAGTTGCAGTTTCTGCATCCGCCTCTTGGTCACGGGTATCGGTTCAAGGAGTGATCCCGACCGCGTCCTTTACACGTTGCAGGGCCGCATCGACCGGCGATGGCTCGGCAAGTATCGTGAAGGTTCCGTTCATGGCAAAGACGCAATGTCCATGGACAGTCGCCAGCAGCGAGCGCGTGAGGTGTTCCGCCAGATCCTTCCTGTCGGGAGTCAATGCGGCGCGCACTTCCTGAACGACGACGTCGAAAATAGCGCGCACTTCGTCTTGGTATTCTGGAGGAGGCGTGCAGTCTTCCGGCAGCCGGAAATCATAGATCGCCGCCCAAGCGTGTCGGTGGCCTTTTGCAAATTCGAAATAGGCCGTAATAGCTGCCGCGAGCCTTTCGTGAGGCGGGCTCGGTTCTCCCACGGCTGCCAGACGCCGCCGAAGGTGGTCGCGCCACAGCGCCAAGGTTCGCCCGTTGATGGCAAGGATCAGCGCGTCGTAGCTGCCAAAGACGTTGTAGATCGTGCCGATCGAATAGCCGATGCGTTTGGCTACTTCGCGCGCCGAGAAGTGTGCAAATCCCACTTCCTCCATGTGCCTATGCCCAGCGGCAACGATGATTTCGCGCAACTCGTCGCGACTATGATCCGATCTGCGTCCCATGGCGTATGGCTAAGGCATAAATTGAACACTGTCCATTATTTTAATTGAACAATGTATAATTGTCGGCTAGCCTGCGAGTCGCGAAGGGGAGAGGGTCTGGATTGGCCTGGCTTTCTGCCCTTAACCCGTCCGGAACACTTGTTCCGGTATTGGCAGCTTTGAATTGCAAAGGGTTCCAGATGTCCGCACCCGATTTCAGCCTGCTTGCCAAGCGCCGTTTCGGCCCGACCTTCTCGGTCCAGTTCCTCGGTGCCTTCAACGACAACCTCCTGAAGTTCGCGCTGCTGTTCCTCGCCAATTTCGGCATCCTTTCTACCGATCCCGAAAAGGCAAAGTTGCTGGCAGCAGTGGCTACGGGCCTGTTCATCCTGCCCTACTTCCTGTTCTCCTCGCTCGCCGGACAGCTTGCCGATGCGATGGACAAGGCGCGCCTCATCCGTTGGATCAAGGCTGCCGAAGTGGCAATCATGGCCATAGCCCTGGCGGGCTTCTGGTACCTGTCCCTTCCACTGCTCCTTGTCAGCCTGTTCCTCATGGGAGTGCACTCGACGCTGTTCGGGCCGGTCAAGTATTCGATCCTGCCCCAGCACCTTCATGCTGGCGAAGTGATGGGCGGCACCGGATTGATCGAAGGCGGCACTTTCCTTGCAATTCTTGGCGGACAGTTGCTGGCGGGCGTCATCCCTGCTTGGGAAGCGGGGCTTGCCGCCTTTGGATTTGCGCTGCTTGGCTTTGTGATGAGCCTTGCCGTGCCCGCTGCCCCGCCAAGCGGCAACGGCCACGCGATCGATCGCAACCTGTGGCGTGGAACCCGGGCCATTCTCGCCACAGCCCGTGAAGGTCGCGGTGTGTGGCTTTCGATTCTCGGGATCAGTTGGTTCTTCGCTGCGGGCGCGGTCCTGGTGAGCGAGTTCGCGCCGCTCGTCTCGGGTACGCTGGCGGCACGGCAGGAAGTGGCGACGCTGTTTCTGGTGGTTTTCTCGGTTGCCATTGCGGTCGGCTCCCTGATCGTGAATCGTTTGCTGAAGGGTGAGGTCTCGGCCCGCTACGTGCCGATCTCGGCCCTTGTCCTTGCCGCGGGTCTGATCGATCTGTGGATCGCCACAAGCGGGTTCGAGGTGCGGACCGCCGGAGCATCGGTGCCGCAATTCCTCGGCACGCCGGGCGCCTGGCATATTCTTTTTGATCTTGCAGTGATCGCAGTCTCCGGCGGAATGTTCATCGTTCCGCTCTATGCCATCCTTCAGGTAGCCAGCCCCGAGGACAAGCGCTCGCAGATCATAGCTGCCAACAATGTCGTGAATGCCGGACTCACGGTACTCGCGGTGCTTGCCATCACTGGCTTGCTGGCCGCCGGTGTGGACATACCTGGTCTGATCGGCGCACTCGGCTTTGCCACGTTGTTCGTCGCGCTTGCCTCTGTCTGGCTGCTGCCAGAGACGCTGTTCAAGGACGTAATCCGTCTCACCTTGCGCGTACTCTATCGCGTGGAGGTTTCTGGCATGGAACACATGCCCCGGGCGGGCGAACGTGCTGTAGTGGTCGTAAACCACGTGAGCTTCCTTGATGGGGTGTTGCTGGGGGCATTTCTGCCCGGAAAGCCCACTTTCGCGGTCAATACCCAGATAGCGCGATCGGTCTGGATCAAGCCTTTCCTGAAGCTGTTCCGGGCCTTTCCGGTCGATCCCACCAACCCGATGGCGGCCAAGGCGATGGTCAAGGCAGTGAAGGAGGGACGAACCCTGGTGATCTTTCCGGAGGGCCGGATCACCCGCACCGGCGCGCTGATGAAAGTTTTCGATGGCCCTGGCATGGTTGCCGACAAGGCCGAAGCGCCTATCATTCCGGTGCGCCTCGACGGACCACAATATACGCGGTTCTCGAGGATGCAGGGCAAGGTGCGCCTGCGTTGGTTTCCGAAGATCACGCTTACGGTCCTGCCGCCGCGCCACTTCGCCATCGAAGGAGAAATGACCGCGCGCCAGCGTCGCGCGATTGCCGGACGACGGCTTTACGACGAGATGAGCGCGATGATGTTCGCGACCTCGGACACCGATCGCACCTTGTTCAGCGCTCTGGCCGAGGCCCGCGCCATCCATGGCGGCAAGGCACTTGTCGTGGAGGACGTGAAGCGCGAACCGATGAGCTACGACAAGCTGTTCGCCGCAACTACCCTTCTCGGCAAACGACTGGCCCGCGATACGGCGCTGGGCGAGGCGGTTGGCCTGCTGATGCCCAATGTGAATGGCGCGATAGCAGCCTTCTTCGCATTGCAAGCTACTGGTCGCGTTCCGGCCATGCTCAATTTCACCGTCGGCGCGGCCAACATGCGTTCGGCATGCGTCACCGCGGCCATCCGTACTGTTGTCACCGCCCGTGCCTTTGTCGATCAGGCCAAATTGCATGACGTGGTTGCAGCGCTCGAGGCTGACGGGCTGCGCATCGTGTGGCTCGAAGACATCGGCGCAACCATCGGGACATTCGAAAAGCTGCGCGCCCTGCTGGGTGCGAGCAGTGCCGAACACCGGCATCTCAAGCTGGGAATCTCGCCCGATGCACCTGCGGTCATTCTCTTCACAAGCGGCTCGGAGGGCGTACCGAAAGGCGTCGTGCTGACGCACCGCAACCTCCTGTCGAACTGCGGACAGCTTGCTGCCCGCATCGATTTCAACGCCTCGGACATCGTGCTGAATGCGCTGCCGGTGTTCCACTCCTTCGGCCTGACCGGGGGAACGTTGCTGCCTCTGTTGAGCGGGATCCGTGTGGTCCTCTATCCCAGCCCGCTGCACTATCGCATCGTGCCGGCGCTGGCTTATGACGCCAATGCCACCATCATGTTCGGCACCGATACCTTTCTGTCAGGCTATGCCCGCATGGCCCACAGCTACGATTTCTATTCACTGCGCTATATCTTTGCCGGGGCCGAGAAAGTGCGTGACGAGACGCGAAGGACCTATGCCGACAAGTTCGGCCTGCGCATTTTCGAGGGCTATGGCGCGACTGAGGCGGCGCCTGTCATCGCGGTCAACACGCCGATGCATTTCATGGCGGGCAGTGTCGGCCGCGCCTTGCCCGCAATCGAAACCCGCCTGGAAACCGTGCCCGGGATCGAGGAAGGCGGACGCCTTTACATTCGCGGCCCCAACGTCATGGCAGGATACTATCTCGCCTCCGATCCGGGCAAGCTCCAGCCGCCACTGGAAGGCTGGCACGATACCGGCGATATCGTCACCATTGACGACGCAGGTTTCATAACCATTCGTGGCCGGGCCAAGCGTTTCGCCAAGATCGGCGGCGAGATGGTCTCGCTCCCTGCCGTCGAGGGCTACGCAGCCAGATGCTGGCCCGGTTTCGACCATGCCGTTGTGACCCGGCCAGATCCGAAGAAGGGTGAACAACTCGTGCTCTTCACCACTGCAACTGCGGCAGAGCACAAGGCGCTGCAAGGCTGGGCCAAGGCCAATGGCGTGACCGAACTGATGGTGCCGCGTGACATCCGTGTGGTGGAAGCACTGCCCGTGCTGGGAACCGGCAAGCTCGACTACGTTACCATGAGCGACATGGCCCTGCTTGTGCCTGGTAACCCTGTGGCGAACGAGCCAGACGATATGACAGAAGGATTCGCGACCGCGGACGACGCCTGATCGTAAGGCGTATGTCGGCCGAATTTCATGTTCTTGAGGCCGGTGCAGGGAGTGCTGCGCTGTTGCGGGGCACTCCGGCCAGCTCAGCGCAACTGTATCAGTGCTGCGACTGCACATCCGCGGGTTGCATCGCCGCCCTTTATTCTGGTGCGATCCGGCGGACGCCTAGGGCAGGGCCTATCCAGCCGAGAAACTTGGAAGCGCAAAACTGCCTAACCCTATTGGGTTATGCGCGATGGTGTCAGGTGCGATAGTTTTCGATCCGGAACGTCAACACGCCCAGGAACAGGCCAAAGAGCCGCGGGCTGCCCGGAGAGATGCCCCATGAAATTCTCGATCATCTATGAAGCGCAGATGGTGGATGCCAGTCGCGAAAACGAGCGCGCGGTGTTCCTCCAGATCGTCGAGCAGGCCAAGTTCGCCGAGGAGATGGGCTTCGACTGCATCTGGTGCGTCGAGCATACCGCGCTGACGCAGTACGCACACATGTCTGCTCCCGAGACGGTGCTGGCGTTCATCGCCGGGGCGACGAGCCGCATCCACATCGGGCACGGCGTTGTCTGCCTACCGCCGGCGATGAACCATCCGGTCAAGGTGGCCGAGCGCATCGCCACGCTCGACATTCTTTCGAAAGGGCGCCTGCACTTCGGCGTGGGCAAGGGCGGCACGCAGCAGGAGGCCGGGACCTTCGGTTATGACCTGAACGAACTGCAGCCGATGATCGATGAATCGATGTACCTGATCCCCAAGATCATGGTGCAGGACGAGATCGAGCACGACGGCACCTACATCAAGATCCCCAAGCGTCCGATCCACCCGAGCCCGTGGCAGGACCCTCATCCGCCGATGTACATGGCCTGCACGCGCGAGAACACGCTGGTGGCGGCCGGCAGCCGCGGCATCGGCGCGCTGGTGCTGGGCTTTTCCGGGCCGGACGAGATTGCCAAGAAGAACGCGATCTATCGCGAGGCTTTCCGCACCCGCAAGGCCGAGGATCAGGTGGGCTTCCGCCCGACCGAACACCTTGCCGCGCTCTGCGCCGCGACCGTGCTGGATGACCGCGAGAAGGCGCGCAAGATCGGCCTGCGCGGCCAGCGCTTCTTCGCCGAGTCCATCGCCTACTGGTATCAAGGCGGAGCCAAGCCCTCCGTCGACGAGGACCTCGACGCCGAGGATCACGCCAAGGTGCTGGAGCAGGGCAAGCAGGCGACCATCGCTTACCTGTCCGAAGAGGCGATCCCGGTGGGGGACGAGCACCTTTCCAACTACACCGTGGCGCAGGACGCCTATGGCACGCCCGACGATTGCATCCGCTATGTCCAGCGGCTGAAGGACGCCGGCGCCGACGAGATCCTCTTCATCTTCCAGATGGGCGGCATCCCGCACGAGGTGATCATGGAAACCATCCGCAACATCGGCGAAAAGGTGATCCCGCACTTCAGGGCGCTCGAAGTGGCCGAAGCGGGAGAGATGGAAGCGGCGGAATAAGCCCTGTCAGTCCGCGCGCGCGCCGCCTATGCTGTGTGGATGGGCGGCGCTGTCGATGAAGGGTTTTCGGATCTGCTGGCCCGGCTTTATGCCGGGGTCGGCCCGGTGGGGGACGGGGAGGCGGAGCCGTGGCGCGGGTTTCTGGAAGCGCTGGCGCGGTGGATGGAGGCGAGCTTTGCCACGCTGATCATCACCGCGCCCGGCAAGCGCCAGCCCGCGACGTTCCTGACACCGGGATCGGATGCGGCGTTCGATGCCGCCTATACCGAGACGCTGTTTGCCGAGGACCCGTTCCAGGGACTGAGCGACGGGGTGGTGACATCCTATGCGGAGTTCATGGCGCAGCTTCCGGACAGCGCATTTGCCACCTATCGCCAGGCGATGGCGAGCAGCGGGTTCGACCAGGTGCTGGGGATCGACCTGCACTTTGGCGGCGGCCATTCGGCCGGAAGCAGGGGAGGGCGGCCGGACGAGGGGCGATATGAAGCGCGCTTCCGCGTCAGCCGGCACAATTCGCTGCCCGATTTCACGCGGGAGGAGCGGGCGCGGCTGCAGGCGCTGGCGCAGCATTTGCGTATTGCCGTTTCGCTGTTCGAGAAGCTGCAGTTCGCCGGGGCCGAACACGGCATGTTCCACGCCACCGCGCAAGGACTGGGCCTTGCGCTGCTGGTGCTGGATCGCAACCGGCGCATCGTCAGCAGCAACGCCCTGGCCGAGGCGCTGTTGGCCGAGGACGAAGGCTTGCGCCGGCGGGGCGACGAGCTGGTCCTTGCCGATGCGGCGCAGCACAAGCTGGTGGGCGAGCTGCTGGCGCAAGGGGGCGAGCGCGGACTTACCCGCTTCCGCATCGAGCGGCCAGGGCGGGGCGATCTGGTGGTAACGGCGCGGCCGGTAGAGCTTAACGCGATCCACGGCGGGGCCGGGGCGCTGGCGCTGTTCCTTGCCCGCCCGCACCGGCAGGCGGGGCCGGAAAAGGGCCTGGAGAACGGCAATGATCCTCAGGTGCTGCGCGACCTGCTTGGCCTGACCATGGCCGAGGCGCGTCTCGCCGCAGTGCTGGGCGAGGGGCTGAGCCTGGTCGAGGCGGCGGGGCGACTGGGAATCGCCCACAACACGGCGAAAGTGCAGCTGCGATCGGTCTTTGCCAAGACCGGGGTGCATCGCCAGGCGCAGCTAGTCGCGCTGCTGGCCTCCATCGGCGGATAGGCGACTCGCGCAATTCCGCCAGTTTGCGCGGGGCGGCTCTTATGTGTGGCCTTGAAAGGCATATGCGCAAATAAAAGACGCTTGAAATACGCAAATTGTGCGATACATAGGAGGAAGACAAGGCGATACGAGGTTTGGGAGAGCGATGTCCGACATGTTGCGCGATAGCACTCGCCCGCAGGAGGTCGCCTCTGCCGATGCCGTGGTGGCGCGTGTGACCGGGCCGGGATCGCCGTTCGAGATCGGCGAGCGTGACGGCTTGCGCCTGTTCATTGCCGCGCCGCCCGATCTCAACCTTCTGATCGAATCCGCGCGTCGGTTTGGAGACCGCACTTGCGTGGTCGATTTCGACAGTGCGGGCGCCGAACGGCGCATGTCCTACGATCAGGTATTTTCCTGGCGCGACCAGCTGGTGCCGATCCTGCACATCGCCCGCGGGGACCGCGTGGCCATTGCCATGCGCAACCGCGCCGAATGGCTAGTGGCGTTCCTTGCCGTGATGAAGGCGGGCGGGGTGGCGGTACTGGTCAACAGCCGTGGCTCCGGTCCGGAAGTGCTGGCGATGCTCGAAGATGTCGACCCGGCAGTGGTGCTGGCCGACAGCGAGCGCACTGCCGCGATCCGCGAGGCCGGGTTCAAGGGCCGGGTGCTCGACCTGACCAAGCCATTCAACGCCGACGAGCTGGCGCGCCGCACTGCCGATACCAGTCCTGATGCCAGTGTGGCAAAGGCTACCGACCCCTGCGCGATCCTGTTCACCTCGGGCACCACGGGCCGGGTCAAGGGCGCGGTGCTTTCGCATCGTAATGTCATCACCGGGCTGATGTCGACGCAGATGTCGGGCATGATCGTGCTGGGAAACATGGCGGCGCAGATGGGCACCACGCCCGAGGCGCTGATGGCGCAGATGCCGCAGCAGGCCTCGCTGCTGGTCTATCCGCTGTTCCACGTTTCGGGGCTCGGCTCGGGCTTCCTTTCGCCCTTCCTGGGTGGGGGCAAGGTGGTGATCATGCGCCGCTGGGATGCCGACGAAGCGGCGCGGCTGATTGCTGCCGAACAGATCAGCATGTTCAGCGCCGTGCCGACGATGCTGTGGGATATCCTGCACCGCGCGCGGATCGACGGGACCAGCCTTTCATCCTTGCGCAACATCGGCTGTGGCGGACAGGCGCTGCCGGTCAACCTCGTCGAGGAAGTCCACGCACTGTGCCCGCATGCGCAGATCGGCACCGGCTACGGCATGACCGAGTGCTCGGGCGCGATCGCGCAGGCTGTGGGGCCGGAGTTCATGGCGCGACCGGCGGCGGCCGGGCGCAAGCTCGCCATGGTGGAAGTGCGCATCGAAGGGCCGGACGGGCAGGTGCTGGGCGAAGGTGAGACCGGCGAGATCGTGGTGCGCGGCGCGCAGGTCATGCAGGGCTACTGGAACCGCCCGGAGGAGACCGCTGCCGTGCTGACCGAGGATGGCTGGCTGCGCACCGGCGATGTCGGGATGGTCGATAGCGATGGCTATGTCTTCATCGTCGACCGCAAGAAGGACATGGTCATCTCGGGCGGCGAGAACATCTACTGCGCCGAGGTCGAGCGCGTGCTGGGCACGATCCCCGGCCTGACCGAGTGCGCTGCCTTCGGCCTGCCTGACGAGCGGCTGGGCGAGCGGCTGGTCGCCGTGGTCATCGCGCCGAACATAGACGAGGCGGGGGTGATCGCATGGGTCGCCAGCCGCCTTGCCCGCTACAAGGCGCCCAGCCGGGTCGCCGTCACTACCACGCCACTGCCGCGCAATGCGCTGGGCAAGGTCGACAAGATCGCCTTGCGCAAGCTGTGGCCGGAACTCTCTGGAGAATAACGAAATGGCCATGCCCACCAACATCGGCATCATCGACTGCATGCTCGGCATTCCCGATGCCGAGGACCGCGCCGAGTGGTTCGCGCCGTTCCGCCCGCTGATCAAGGACAAGCAGACGCTGGGCCAGTTCGCCATGCCCGCGCAGTACATGTTCAAGGACATTCCGCAGTCGGGCCAGCAGGACGATTACCTTGCCTGGACCGTGGCGCAGATGGACAAGCACAACGTCGAGAAGGCGCTCGTCGGCTGGAACGAGAACGAAACATCGTACCGCGCCAAGGAGCTCTACCCCGACCGCTTCTTCTTCGACCTGCCGGTCAACCCGAACAACGGCACCGAGGAAGTCCGCCGGATCAAGCGCATCCACGCCGAAGTCGGCCTCTCCGCCGTCTCGGTGTTCCCCTCGGGCACGCTCCCGCAGGTGGCGATCAACCACAAGTATATGTGGCCGATCTATTCCGCGTGCGAGGAACTGGGCCTGCCGATCCTGTTGAACGTCGGCATTCCCGGCCCGCGCATCCCGATGGAGACGCAGAAGGTCGAGCACCTCGACGAGGTCTGCTGGTTCTTCCCCGAACTGAAGGTGGTCATGCGCCACGGGGCCGAGCCGTGGGAGGCGCTGGCGGTGAAGCTGATGCTGAAATGGCCGAACCTCTATTATTCGACCAGCGCCTTTGCGCCCAAGCACTACCCCAAGGCGATCATCGACTATGCCAACACGCGTGGCGCCGACAAGGTGATCTACGCCGGCTACTTCCCGATGGGCCTCAGCCTCGATCGCATCATGTCCGACATGCAGAACGTGCCATTCAAGGACGAGGTGTGGCCCAAGTTCCTGCGCGAAAACGCGATGAAGGTGTTCGGGCTCTAAGCAATCCCAGGGAGCCGGGAAGTCTGCTCCCCCCAGTGATCGCCGGCATGCGGAGACAACCCCCGCCCCGGCAATTCAGGAGTGAAACCATGGCGGATCCAGTGGCAACAGATGCCCGCACCGCTCCGGTGGCGGTGTGGCAGATCCTCGAGAAGCTGAAAGGCAAGGACCTGACCGACTGGCGCACCGCGCCGGTACCGGGCCGTGCTTCGGTGGCAGAACGCAATCTCGACATCGGCTTCCCGCTCGGCTGGTATCCCATCGACCTTTCGGCAAACCTTGCCGTGGGCGAGGTGAAGCCGCTGCGCTATTTCTCGCAGGATCTTGCCATGTGGCGGGGCGAGGACGGCAAGGTCCGCGTGCTCGATGCCTACTGCAAGCATCTGGGCGCGCACATGGGCCATGGCGGCAAGGTTCATGGCAACCTGCTCGAGTGCCCGTTCCATGCATGGCGCTATGACGGGGAAGAGGGGACCGTGAAGGAAATCCCCTATTCGAAGTCGATCCCGCCGCAGGTGAAGCGCAAGTGTACGCGGACCTGGCATGTCACCGAGGCGAACCGCTGGATCTGGGTGTGGTATCATCCCGAGGAGGCCGCGCCGCTTTTCGACGTGGTCCACCTGCCCGAGGCAACCGATCCTGAGTGGACCGACTACGACATCTACGAATGGAACGTCTACGGTTCGATCCAGAACATGGCCGAGAACGGCGTGGACGTGGCCCACTTCAAGTACATCCACGGCACCGCCAACGTGCCGCTGGGCGATCTGCGCTGGGGCGAATGGGGCCGCGGGGCCGACGTCAAGGCCAAGATGGGTACGCCGTGGGGCGAGGTCGACGGCCAGATCAGCTATGACACGATGGGTCCGGGGCAAAGCTGGACGCGCTTTACCGGCATTTCCGAGACGCTGCTGGTGGCCTGCATCACCCCGGTCGAACTGGACCATGTCCACGTGCGCTTCTGCTTTACCCAGCCCCGGGCTCAAGCCGAGGGTGAGCGGGCCGGCGTTGCCCGCGCCATCATCCGCGACATCTGCAAGCAGTTCGATCAGGACAAGGTGATCTGGGATCGCCAGAAGTTTGAGCCCAATGCCCTGATCTGCGAAGGCGACGGCCCGATCGCGCAATTCCGCAAGTACTATTCGCGGTACTACGTGAAGTGAAGACGACCAGACGGGAAGCCCTTGCCGGCGGAATTGCGCTTGCCGCAACCGCCGGCCTGCCGGGGAATGCGCACGCGATGAACGACGTCCTCGATACCCACGATTCTCTCGGGCTTGCCGAGTTGGTGAGAATGCGCAAGGTTTCGGCCAGCGAGCTGTTGGAAGCGGCGATTGCGCGGGCCGAGGCCCTGAACCCGCAGCTGAACTTCATGGCGCAGAAGCACTACGACTACGCCCGCAAGGCGATCGCGGCAGGCCTGCCGCAAGGGCCGTTCAGCGGCGTGCCGTGGCTGCTGAAAGACCTCAACACTTATATTGCCGGCGAAGTCACCGAGAACGGCAGCCGCCTCTACAAGGGCCAGCGCGCCAGCGTGACCTCCGAACTGGTGCGCCGCATCGAACGCGCCGGATTCGTGATTTTCGGCAAGACGACCACGCCCGAGTTCGGCCTGACCGGCACGACCGAAAGCGTGCTCATGGGGCCGACGCGCAATCCCTGGAATCGGGAGCGGATCGCGGGCGGATCGTCGGGCGGCGCGGCGGCAGCGGTGGCGGCGGGTGTGATTCCGGCGGCGCACGCCACCGACGGCGGCGGTTCTATCCGCATTCCGGCTTCGGCCTGCGGGCTGTTCGGCCTCAAGCCCTCGCGCGGCCGGGTGCCGATGGGGCCGCTCAGGACCGAAGGCTGGGGCGGCATGTCGGTTCACCACGCAGTCAGCCGCACGGTGCGCGATTCCGCCGCGATCCTTGATACGACGCACGGGGTGGAGCCGGGCTCGCGCTATAGCGCACCGACGCCGGAACGGCCGTTCCTTCAGGAGGTCGGGCGCGATCCGGGCAAGTTACGCATCGCGCTGATGCTCAGCCCGTATTCTGGCGCGCCGGTCGATCCGCAAGTGGTGAAGGCCACTAAGGCGGCAGCCAGGCTGCTCGAAAGCCTTGGCCACCATGTCGAGGAGGCAGCGCCGAAGATCGACATGGCGGCGATCGGGGCGAGCAGCTTTGCGCTGATGGCGTCGTCGGTCGCGGCCGATTGCGTGGACCGGGCCAAGGCGCTGGGCATTGAACTGGGCCCCGACGTGCTGGAGCGCACGACGCTCGATTTCGTGGCGATGGGCAAGAGCTACACCGGCATGGACTTTGCGCGCGGGAACAACGCCTACCAGGCGGCTGCCGTGACGATCGCGCAGTTCATGGAACGCTGGGACGTGATTCTTTCGCCTACGCTATCGGCGCCGCCGCTGCCGCTGGGCCGGATCGGCCTGGATACCGGCCGTTCCATGATGGACTGGGGCCGCGAGGTCGGCACGTTCACCGCGTTTACCGGCATCTATAACGGCACCGGGCAGCCGAGCATGTCACTGCCACTGGCAATGTCGCAAGATGGGCTGCCGATCGGCATCATGGTAACTGGCCGCTTTGGCGAAGAAGGGTTGCTCTTCCAGCTGGCTGGGCAGGTGGAACGCGCCGCGCCGTGGGCAGGGCGGCGAGCGAAGGTCTGAAGATGTAAGCCATCTTTTCGAGCCCCGGGTCAAGCCCGGGGGTCGGAGAATCAAGGCTGGTCTTCGATACTCGCATCCATCCAGCGCAAGTCCTCCACCGTGGCGATGGGGCCGATGGCGGCATTGTATTTTACCGTCTGGAGAACCAGCTCGGTCTCGGCTTCGCGGATGCCTTCCAGCGCCAGCACCCGGTTGGTGACGGCAGCTGCGTCTTCAAGGCTGGGCAGAACGCAGATGGCGATCAGGCGCAGCGCGGCGTTGGCGTCATAGAGCGCGCGGACCTCGGGCAGGGCGAGCAGGCCTTCGCGCACGGCATCGAGCTTGCCGCTGGCGCATTTCACCGTCACGAACATCATATGTTGGCCGGCGTTGGTAGCGTCCAGTCCGCGCGCTATATCGACGATGGGGACGAGCTTGAGCAGCCCCGCGGTCTGCAGCCGCTTGACCCGCCCGCGCACCGTGCCTTCGGTGACGCCGAGGTCTGCGGCAATCTTGCGGAAAGAAAGACGCGCATCGTCGGCCAAGGCTTCGGCGATCTGTCGGTCTAGCTCGTCGGTCTGCGGGAACTGGTCGATCATGCGGCGATGGGGCCAACGGCGGTGTTGTAGCGGTAGACGGTGTTAAGCAGTTCGACGTCGACGTCCTCAACGCCTGCGATCCCGGCCGAAACGTCGCGCGCGGCCTCGATCATCTCGCGCGCGGCGTGGAAGGCATAGAGGCAGCTGACCGGGTAACGGCCCGAGGTAAGGTGTACTGACAGCACATGTTCGCGCTGTGCCAGTTCATGCGCAACCTCGAGCGGGGCGCGGCCGCTCACCTGAAGGCGGATGCGGGCAAGCAGACGATAGCCGTGGACGCGAAAGTCCGCCAGGGCAACGACGCGCATCAGCCCGGCGGCATCCATCGCCCGGATGCGGTTGGCTACCAGATTACCGGTCAGCCCCAGTTCCTCGCCGATCACCGTGGATTGCGCGCGTCCATCTCGCTGCAGCACTTCGATGATGCGCAGGTCGATATCGTCAAGCGTTGCGCCTTTGGCGCGGCGTGTCGGCTTTTCTTCAGACAAGGCGTTCCCCCCGTTTGCGTAAGGTAGCCTAGAGCGCGCTACGCAGCGGGGCAAGGGCAAGCGGGCGGGCTGTGGCGATCAGCCGCGCGGTTCGCGAGGAAGACCAAGGCCGCGTTCGGCAATCAGGTTGCGCTGGATCTGGTTGGTGCCGCCGTAGATCGTGTCGGCGCGGCTGAACAGGAACAGGTTGGGCAGGACGTCCCATTCGTAAGATCCGCCGGCGGCCACTTCGCCCGCCTGGCCCAGTACGTCCATCGCCAGTTCGCCAAGGCGGCGGCGCCATGATGCCCACTGGATCTTATAGGTGAGGGCAGCGCCGTCGATGCTGGAATGATCGCTGTTCGAAAGCATCCGCAGCGCGCCGTAGCGCATCAGCCGCAGGCCGATTTCGGCGCTGGCGATGCGCTGGCGGATTACCGGATCGCGGTCCTTGCCGGTGGCCTTGGCCGCGGCGATGATTTCGTCCAGTTCGTTGCGGAAGCCCATCTGCTGGCCAAGCGTGGACACGCCACGCTCGAACGCAAGCAGGCCCATGGCGATCTTCCAGCCATCTCCTGGTGCGCCGATCAGGCTGTCGGCAGGGCAGCGCGCTTCGGTGAAGAAGGTCTCGTTGAACTCGGCATCGCCATTGATCTGGCGTATTGGACGGACCTCGATGCCCGGCTGATCCAGCGGCATCATCAGGAAGGTCAGGCCCTTTGGCCCTTGCGATCCTTCTTCGGTGCGGGTGACGACGAAGATCCAGTCGGAGATATGGGCGAGGCTGGTCCAGATCTTCTGGCCATCCACGATCCATTCGCCATCTGCCAAGCGCCCCTTGGTGCGCACGCTGCCAAGGTCCGACCCGGCATTTGGTTCGGAAAAGCCCTGGCAGAAGATGGTCTTGCCGGCGGCGATATCCGGAAGAAAGCGGCGCTTCTGCTCGTCGGTCCCGAATGTGAGGATGGTGGGGCCGGCCAGCTCCACTCCGATGTGGTTGATGCGTCCCGGAACTCCGGCCCGGGCATATTCCTCGGCGAAGATCACCTGCTGCGCCAGCGTAGCATCGCGCCCGCCCCATTGCGTCGGCCAGCCGATGCAGCCCCAGCGGTGTTCGCCGAGCTGCTGCTCCCATTCGCGCCGCCGTTCGGGCATGGCGGTAAGCTGGGTCACGCCCCTGATATCGCGGAATTCGCCCGCCATCTGGCCCTGCAGCCACTCGGCGCATTCGGCGCGGAAGTCTTCGTCGGCGGCGGAAAATCCAAGCTTCATGTCGCTGCGCCTCAACCCGGCATATAGAGCTGCGCGGCTTTGCCGCCATCGACGGGCAGGGCAGTGCCGGTGATGTAGCTGGCTGCGCTGGAGAGCATGAACACGATCGCCTCGGCCAGTTCGTCGGGTTCGCCGCCACGCTGCATCGGGATGGCGCGGGTGGTTGCGGCCGCAAAATCAGGCGCGCGGCTTTCATAGTCCTGCGTCGCGGCGGTCTGCACCTGCCCCGGCACGATGGCGTTGATCCGGATGCCGAGCGGGGCACCTTCCATCGCCGCAGCTGCGGTGAAGTGGACCAGTGCGGCCTTCGAGGCCGAATAGCTTGCCATGTTGGCCAACGCTTTGATCCCGCAGGTGGAGGCGATGTTGACGATAGAGCCGCGCTGGCGACCATCAATATCCTGCTTCGCCATCACCGCCATTGCCGCCTTGGTGCCGACGAACACGGCATCGGCATTGACTGCAAAATCCTTGCGCCAGTGTTCCAGGGTCAGCTTCGAAATCGGTGCGTAGTGCACCGACATGGCATTGTTGACGAGCATGTCGAGCCGTCCATGTCGTGCGGCAACATCCTCGATCAGAGCGGTGAAGGCGGCATCATCCGATACATCGAGTCTGACGGCTTCGACCTTCCCGAATTGCGCGATCTCGGTCCGGGCAGCTTCAAGCTTGTCCTCGCGGCGGGCGCAGATCACCACGGTCGCCCCGCGCGCCGCGAGAAGCTTCGCGGTGGCAAGCCCTATGCCATCGCTTCCGCCAGTGACCACGGCAATCTTGCCGGTCATGTCATGAGCCATTGCTTTGCTTCTCCCGATTCCTTGATCTCAACGCAAATGCACCTGTTGCCGCGCCAATGTCAACCTAATGCGCAAAATAACAGCTTTATAACTTCGTATATCGACCTTTCTAGCCGCAACCCACCGCTCTTTGCGGCATTTTGGTCAATTTTGACCATGCAGAGGAGGCGACACAAGCCGAGACGCATCCCGTCAGTTAAAATCTTCCTTGGAAACCAATGGCTTCTTGCGTAGAATGGCGCTCCTGATGTCTCTAATCGTGTAGGTGGCTCATGGTCCTGAAGCGAAAGACGCGGAGCCCCGAGGCGGTCGGCCCGACTGGCTTTACCGCCGCGGATGAGCGGTTACTGATCGCATTCGAACTGGCCGTCGTGATCAACGTCCTGGCCTGCATCGTCATCCTGCCAACCGTTGTCATGGAAAATATGGCGCATAGCGCCGAAAGATCCGCGTCTTATCGCTGAATTTCATCAATGGCGCGGCTGCACGTTGACCAGGTTCGAAGGCGTCGGCAGCCCTCGCTTAGCTGAACCAGGCGCCACCGTTGACATTTATCGTGCTGCCGGTGGCAAAGCTGGCATCCTCGCTGGCGAGATAAGCCACTGCGCCTGCGACTTCCTCTGGCCGCGCAAGGCGCTTCATTACGCTATCCGCGGCGACGGCGGCTTTCACCTCTTCGGGCAGGGGCGCGTAGATCGGAGTCTCGGTCGCACCGGGGTTGACCGCGTTGACGCGAACTCCGCGCGGGGCAAGCTCGCGCGCCATGGCGCGTGTCATGCCGAGGACGGCGGCCTTGGCGGTGACATAGGGCACCGGGCCATTGCCGGCGAGCGCAGCGGTTGAGCCGATGTTGATGATCGAACCGCCTGCGCCTTGTGAAGCCATCATCCGCACTGCGGCGCGGCTGCAGCGGAAGGCGCCGTCGAGCGTGATGGACAGGACCTTTGACCAGCCTTCGTCAGCACAGTGGATGGTCTGGTCGGCAAAGGCAGTTTCATCGCCTCCCGCGCGGGCAGCCTGGCCTGCATAGAATTCGGCCATGCCATCGCCCGGCGCGCTTCCGATCCCGGCGTTGTTGACGAGAATGTCGATCCCGCCAAGCTGGTCAGCCACTTGCGCAAAGGCGGCGTCCACCGAGGCGGTGTCCGACACGTCGCAGGCCACGCCGATGTGGGGCGCGGGCAGGACTGCGCCAGCCTTCTGCGCCGAAAGGTCCAGAATGGCGACCGTCGCGCCTTCATCCGCCAGCCGCCGGGCGATGGCTGCGCCGATGCCCTGCGCTCCGCCGGTAACGACGGCGCGTTTGCCTTGAAGTCTGTTCATGGTGTCCTCGCTCAACCCGCGCGCGGGTAGTCAGTGTAGCCGCGCGCATCGTCGCCGTGGCCGGTGTAGAATGTGGCGCGGTCCCCCTTCGCGAGCGGGGCGCCGGAACGGAAGCGCTCCACCAGATCGGGGTTGGCGATATAGGCGTAGCCGAATGAAACGGCCTCGGCCTTGCCTTGCGCAATCACCGCGTTGGCCTTGTCGAGCGTGAGCCCGCAGTTCTCGATCACCGCGCCCCGCCAGTTGGCGCGGACGAGTTCGAGGCTGTCGAACCCGGCATTGGGAATGTGGATCAGGTGGCAATATGCGAGGCCCATGCCGTCCACAGCCTTCAGCAGGGTCGTATAGGTCTCGGCTGGATCGGCGTCGGCCATGCCGTTGAAGGTAACGCCTGGGCAGATGCGGAAGCCGACGCGGCCCGCGCCAATGGCGGCGGCAATTGCGGAGAGCGTTTCCACCACGAAGCGGACGCGGCTCTCTGCGTTGCCGCCATAGGCGTCGCTGCGCTGGTTTGAATTGGACGAGAGGAACTGCATCGGCAGGTAGCCGGAGGCACAGTGCAGTTCGACCGCGTCGATGCCGGCGGCGCGGGCGTTGCGCGCAGCTGCGACATATTCGGCGATCACGCCGGGAATCTCGTGCGCTGCCAATGCGCGAGGCATTTCGGTGGCGACGGGGATGCCATCGGGGCCGGGGATCGGATCGGGGCAGGGGATCGCGCTGGGGGCGACGGTTTTTGCCTCCGGGTCCTTGTTGGCGCGAACGGCGGCGCGGCCAACGTGCATCAGTTGCATCGCGATGAGGCCACCTTCGGCATGAACCGCATCGGCCACCTTGCGCCAGCCGGCGACCTGTTCCGGCGAATGAATGCCTGGCGTGCGCCAGTAGCCCTTGCCGGTTGGCGACGGCTGAGTGCCTTCGGTGACGATCAGCCCGGCCGAGGCGCGCTGGCGGTAATATTCGACCATGAGTTCGGTAGGTTCGTCGCACGGTCCGGCGCGGTCGCGGGTCATCGGTGCCATGACTACGCGGTTGCGCAAGGCAAGATCGCCGATTTTCACGGGCGAGAATACATCGGCCATGGCGCTTAGCTCCGCACGCGAGGCTTGGGCAGTGGCGCGCCACGCCGCATCGTCTCGATGAACTTCTCGAGCGGAGCGGGCGGCTCTACAGGTCCATCGTGCGGCTGTCCCTGTCGGGCCCAGTAGGTCTTCCAGCTCGGGAACAGATCATGAAAGCTGCCGTGATAGGGTGGCACTCCGGGCCAGCGCATCTTGCGATCACCCACCGGTGCCTTGTTGATGTCGCTGGCGTACCAATAGAGCGGCAGGCGGCGGCGGAAGTACCAGCGGCCGTCGATGCGTTCATACTGGTCGAAGTACATCATCTGCATCAGCACCCACTCGGCGCCGCATTCGTGCTCGTTCTTGGAATAGACCACGCCTTGCGCATGATCGGGATCGTCGAAGTCTATGATGTGACCGCCGATATGGTGGCTGGTACCGTCGAACTGCATAGAGTGCGTTTCGTCGAACCAATCGCGCAGGGCTTTGCGTCCGGTCTTGCCGCCGCCGACACGCACGTCTTCGGGGAACAGGTTTACCCAGGCATCGCCGTCGCGCATGTCCAGAGCGAGCGAATACTTGGCAGGCAACTGGCGGATCGCGTCGAGGGACTCCAGCCGATCGATGCGGGCGAGGAGGGATGCTTCTGTCATCATGGTCGTGCCTTCAGCAAATGGGAGTGGGCCGATAGAGCGAGCCGTTGGCCCAACCGACGATATCGTCACTGCCCGAAGTGATCAGATCGTCGACCTCGCCGACCAGCAGGTCGTGCGTGCCAAATCTGACACTGTCGCGGATTGTGCAGAAGATCGCGGCGGGAGCTTTGTCGATGTACCAGAGGCCTTCATGCGCATGGTGGACGTGTTGGCGCCAATCATCCTGGCGAAACCGCATTTCGCGCGCAGCGGGATCGGCGAAGGGGCGGACGTGGCCGTCCTGCCCAGCCTGCAGCAGGTTGATGCAGAAACGTCCGGCCCGCATCATTGCATCGTGTGCCGAACCTGAGCGGTTCACACAGATCGCCATGGCTGGAGGATCCAGGCATACCGGCATCAATGCCGACATGGCGAGGCCCACCGGCGCGCCATTTTCGGGATCGAAGCTCGTAACAATTCCCAGCGGCGCTGGCATGAAGCGCAGTACGCGCCTGAGGCGGGCATCGAGCGCAGTTTGGTCGTTCGGCATCAGGGCCTTGCCTCCTGACTCCGGCTTTCGATCGGGGCCTCGTCAAACTTGTATTTGATGATGTCGACCACGATGGCCGGTGTCAGGGTACGGATGCCGCGGACCGTGGAGAGCTTGTCCAGCAGGAAATCGGACAGGCTGTCGAAATCGCGCAGGGCGACGAGCATGTCGATGTCGTAGCGCCCGGTGACCATATGCGCGGCGAAGACTTCGGGCAGGCCGCCAAGCTCCGCCGCGACTTCCGACGCTGGACGCCCGTCCACCTCGACCGAGATGCGCAGCAAGACGTTGAAGCCGTGGGCGGAGAAATCGGACACCGCGACGACGCGCAACTGGTTCGCGTCTTCCATCCGGCGGATGCGGGTGGAGACTGTCGTCGCTGTAAGGCCGAGGCGTTCGGCGATCTGCTGGTTGTTGGCGCGGCCGTTGCTGCGCAACTCGCGGATGATCGCCTGATCGGTAGCGTCAAAGCTGAACACGCGGGCGGCGAGGCTGCTGGCGCTTCGGGTTCCGTTTGCCGGACGCGCCATCAGGCCATCTCGCGAATGGCGCGCACCGCTGCCCGCGCGCCGTGCATTGCGCCCTCGATATAGCTAACACCGTTGGCATCGCCGATGGCGTGGACATCGAAACCGGCGATACGGAGGGAATCCGCCAGCGTCAGGTCGCCTCGCGCGCCCTTGGCGACGATGACGTTGCCGGCGGGAACGGTCTGCGGCTGGCCCGCAGCGTCGGTGAAGGTCACGCTGTCCTTGCCGATGGCGATGGTGGTTGCGCCCGCGTGGAGGCCGACGCCATGTTCGGCGAGTTCGGCCATCAGGCGCATGCGGCGCACCAGAGTGAGGCCCTTGCCCATGCGCGGGGCTTCCTCGATCACGTTGACGATGCGGCCACGCTCGCTGAGGAATTCGGCAAGTTCGAGGCCGACGAGTTCGCCGCCGATGATGGTGACGGTATCCGCAAGCGGCATCCAGGCGTGGGTGGCCTTGCGCACCAGCGCGAGATTGGCAGTGGCACCCGTCGCCGCGCCGACCTTGGTGGCGAGACGGGTGAACAGGCCGGTCTTGCGCTTCAGATCGTCAGAGCTTTCGCCCAGCATCATGCGGCGCATATCATCGCCCGAGTAGACGTGGTCCTGATCGTTGCCGGGGATGGGCGGCATGTCGCGGATCGCGCCAGTGGCTACAATGACGGTCTGTACGCCGAGTTCGCGCAGCAGTTCGGGGGTTGCGACGGTCGAGAGGCGGACGTCAATGTCGGCCTCCTTCACCTCACGGCGCAGCCATTCGAGCAGGCGCTCGTTCGGTTCATAGGCGAGGCTGGCAAAGCGCAGGGTGCCGCCCAGGCGGTCCGACTTCTCGATCAGCGTGACCTTGTGGCCGAGGGCCGAAAGCCTGCGGGCCGATTCCATGCCGCCGGGTCCACCACCGATCACGGCGACGTGACTAGCATTGCCGTTTGCTGCAGGCGCATCGCCTTCGAACTCGTGAGCAAGGTTGGCGTTGACCGCGCAGCGCGTGGGCTGGCCCATGTAGATCGCCGAGACGCAAGTGTAGCAATAGACGCAGGGGCGGACCTTTTCGGTCTCGCCCGTTGTCAGCTTGCGCGGCAGGTGCGGGTCGGCCAGCAGCTTGCGGCCCATCGCGACGAAATCGGTCTCGCCCTTGGCGATGGCGCTTTCGGCGCTGTCCACCTCGATCCGGCCTGAGCCGATCACCGGGATCGACACGACTTTGCGGATTTCGGCCGTGGCGGGGAGGTTCCAGTTTTCCAGATGCGGAATGTTAGACTGCGAGTGCAGCTTTCCGACAGAGGTATCGTGGTACGAGGTGATGGTGATCGCATCGGCGCCGGCGGCTTCGACAAGGCGGGCGTGCTCCTTGGCCATTTCCAGCGTGATGCCGCCGGGCTTGCCCACTTCCTGTGAATCGAGCTTGATCCACAGCGGATAATCGCGGCCGACTTCGGCGCGGATCGCGGCGATGACCTCAAGCGTCAGGCGCAGGCGGTTCTCCACGCTGCCGCCGTACTGGTCGGTGCGGGTGTTGGTAGAGGGCGAGGTGAACGAGGACAGGAGGTAGCCGTGGCCGCCGTGGATCTCGATCCCGTCGAATCCGGCTTCCTTGGCGCGGCGCGCGCCTTGTGCGAACTGCTGCACGGCAAGGTCGATGTCGGCCTGTTCGAGCACCTTGAGCTCGGGCATCTTCATGCCGGCCAGCGCCTGCAGTTCCTCCATGAGGAAGTAGTCGATGAAGCTGCCCTTGGGCGCGGGCGGAACGGCCGGTCCCCACAGCTTATGGCCCCAGCGGTTGAAGCTGTATCCGGCAACGAATCCGCCGTGGTGCAATTGCGTGGCGATCTTCGCACCGTGAGCATGGACACGGTCCGTCAGTGCCCTGAGGCCGGGGATGAAACGATCGTCCGAGATCGCGGTCTGCTGCATTGCCACTGCGCCGACCGGCCAGGCAACGCCGGCCACGCCACAGATGATCAGGCCAGCCCCACCGCGCGCCTGCTCTTCATGGTAGGCGATCAGTTGTTCGCCTACCGTGCCGTCATCTTCCGACAAGCTTACACCCATCGCGGTGACGGCAATGCGGTTCTTGGTCTCCATAGTGCCGATGCGGCCCGGCGAGAGCAGGTGGGGGTAGAGGTTGGAAGACAACTTTGCGGTTCCTCGTCCGAGCGGCTACGACGCGCAGGATTCTGCCTTGCAGCGTCATATTGTCCATTATTGCGTAATCCATGGCTCATTGCCCTACGATAATCAAGGCGGAAAGCGGAGGCTTTTGGCTTCTTGCGGAATATCTGGGCCAAATTTCCCCATGGAGACGCGCATTTCTCGCGTTTCTCTCGAATATTCGTAAAAACATGTCTTCACCGCTACGCATGGTGTTGACATTGGGAGATCTGTGGCGGCATCTGCGTTACCTGATAGCAAGGGCTTCCGCCAAGGAATCCGGGACAGGATCGAGATGGGCATGGAGTGGCAGAGCGAGGTCGACGTTGTCGTCGTCGGATCGGGCGCAGGCGGGATGCTCGCCGCGCTGGTGGCGGCAAAGAACCGTGCGGAAGTCGTGGTGGTTGAGAAGGACAAGCTGTGGGGTGGAACAAGCGCCACCTCTGGCGGCGGCATCTGGATTCCGGGCAGCGACCAGGCCAAGGCAATGGGCTTTGAGGACAATCTGGACGATGCTTTCAAATATGTCCGCGCGCTTTCGGCTGACAACGTGCCCGACGAGAACATCCGCGCTTATGTCGAGAACGCCGCGCCGATGCTGCGCTGGGTGACCGCAAACACCGGCGTCGTCTACACCTCGCAGCCCTATCCCGATTATCATGCCGAGAACCCCGGGGGATCGGTCACCGGATACCGCACCCACCTGCCCGAGATGTTCGACGGCACGCTGCTGGGCGAGGACCTCAAGACGCAGCGGTTGCCATCGCCTGCGGCGAGCCTCTTCGGCTATCTCAACTGGACGTTCGCCGAGACCTACCAGTTGCTCTATCGCGGTCCCGGCTGGCTGACGGGGCTGGCGAAGAACATGGCGAAGTACTGGTTCGACTGGCCGCTGCGCTTCACTTCGCGCAAAGATCGGCGGCTGACGCTGGGCAATGCGCTGACCGGCGCCTTGCGGGTCGCGCTGAACGAGGCAGGCGTGCCGGTGTGGCTCAAGACGCCGATGAAGGAGCTGGTGACCGAGAACGGGCGTGTCGCCGGGCTGGTGGTGGAAAAGGACGGCAAGCCCTTTGCCATCCGCGCGCGCAAGGGCGTTGTGCTGGCGGCGGGCGGGTTCGACAAGAACCAGCGGATGCGTGATGCGAACGCGCCGCTCTACAACAAGGCCTGGGCATCGGGCGGGGTGACCAGCAATACAGGCGATGCGATCCGGGCAGGGCAGGCCGTGGGCGCGGGCACGATGAACATGCATTCGGCCTGGGCCGCGCCGGTGTTTCATGTTCCCGGCGAGGACCGCGGGCGGCTGTGTACGATCGAACGCGCTCTGCCGGGGTGCATCATGGTCAACCAGAAGGGCCAGCGTTACCTCAACGAGGCGGCTTCGTACCACATCGTCGGCCAGCAGATGGCCCGGCGGCAGCGCGAATTCGGCGATGCCAGCCCCAGCTGGATGGTGTTCGACCGCAAGTATCGCCACCAGTTCCCGATGGGGCCGCTGCTGCCACTGGTGCCGGACTGGCTCCAATCGGGTGCAGTCAAGTCGATCCTCAAGAAGGGGCGTACGATTGCAGAACTGGCGCGGGACATGGGCGTCGATCCGGCAGCGCTGGAGCTGCAGATCGCACGGTTCAATGCAGGCGCGGCCAAGGGCGAGGACCCCGAATTTCATCGCGGCGAGGCGGCCTATGACAAGATGTATGGCGACTATCGCCACCAGCCTAATCCCTGCCTGAGACCGCTGACCGAGGGGCCGTTCTACGCCATGCCGATCTATCCAGGCGACATCGGCACAAACGGAGGCCTGCGCACCAATGCCAAGGCTCAGGTGGTTGACGATGCAGGGCAGCCGATTGCCGGGCTCTATGCCGTTGGCAACAACGCGGCATCGGCGATGGGCGAAAGCTATCCGGGTGCGGGCGTGACCATCGGGCCGGCAATGACCTTCGGCTATGTCGCGGCGCGGGACCTGACCGGGGCCAATGACTGAAGCGGGCAAGGTCGTCCGCATCGGCGGGGCGAGCGGGGCGCTGAATGACAGCGCGATTGCCGTGCCGGGGCTGCTCAAGGTCGAGGGGCTGAACTACCTTGCCTTCGACTACCTGGGCGAAGGGGCGATGGGCATCTTCCGGCGGATGAAGCAGGCCGATCCGCGCTCAGGCTTCCTACCGGATTTCGTCGACATCCACATCGGGCCATATCTCACGGAACTGAAGGCGCGCGGCATCCGCGTTACTGCCAACGCCGGGGGCATGAACCCGGAAGGCCTGGCCGAGATGATCCGCCAACGCGGGCGCGAGCAGGGGCTGACCTTGCGCGTGGCGACAGTGACTGGCGACGACGTCGAACATCTAGTGCCGCAGCTGCGCGCCGAGGGTTTGCGGGATATGTACAGCGGCGCGCCCCTGCCCGAGGGCGAGATCGGGATGCACGCCTATATCGGCGCGTTCGGGATCGCGCGTGCGTTGGATGCCGGGGCAGACGTGGTGATTACCGGACGCGTGGTCGATTCCGCGCTGATCCTCGGGCCCTTGATCCATGAGTTTGGCTGGGGACCGGACGATCTGGATCTGCTCGCAGCGGGCACGGTGGCGGGGCACCTGCTGGAATGCGGCGCGCAGGCGACGGGCGGGACCTTCACCGACTGGCAGGATGTGCCGGACTGGGCGAACATCGGCTTTCCGGTTGGCGAATGCCATGCCGATGGCAGCGTTGTGATGACCAAGACCGATGGCACGGGCGGCCTCGTTTCAGTGGGCACGATTGCCGAGCAGCTGCTTTATGAAGTGGGCGATCCGCGCGCCTACATCGTGCCCGATGTGGTGTGCGACTTTACCGGGATCATGCTGGAGCAAGTGGGGCCGGACCGGGTGCTGGTGCGCGGTGCCAAGGGCTATCCAGCGCCCGAAACGCTCAAGCTGTGCGGGACTTATGAAGATGGCTGGCGCTCGGTCGCGCTGATTCCGGTCAGCGGGATCGATGCTGTGGCAAAGGCGAGGCGGACGGCAGAGGCCTTGCTCGAGCGGGTTTCCGCCATGCTGGAGGAGCGCGGCTGGGGGCCGTGGCGGCAGAGCCATGTCGAGGTGATCGGCACGGAGACGGCGTGGGGACCGAGGGCGCAGGCGCTGGAGCCCCGCGAGGTGCTGCTCAAGATCGTGGTCGATCATGCTAATCCGGCAGCCTGCATTCTGTTCGGGCGCGAACAGACCACAGCGATCATGAACATGGCGGTCGGCACCTCGATCGCGCCGATCATCGCCGCACCGCGCGCCTTTCCGCTGACGGGCATGTTCTTCGGCCTGATCGACCGGCGCCGCGTGACGCAAGCGGTGGCGCTTGATGGAGTGGCGCTGGACTATGCCGATCCGGTCGTGCCTGGCTTCGATCCGGCGGCATTGCCGCCGATCGAGGGCGAAGCGGCGGTGATGGATGGGGAACTCGTTGAAGTGCCGCTGATCCGGCTGGCGTGGGCACGCAGTGGCGACAAGGGGCGGCTGTTCAACGTCGCGGTCATTGCCCGCGATCCGGCATTTCTGCCGTGGATCCGGGCGAGCCTGACCGTGGCAGCGGTGACGGACTGGTATCGCCACCTCTTCGACGCTCCCGCGCATGCGCGGGTCGAGCGGTTCGAAGTGCCGGGCGTCCATGCGATCAACTTCCTGGCGCATGACGCACAAGGCGGCGGGATCAACCTATCGCCGCGCTTCGATGCCGCGGCCAAGAGCATGGCGCAGCACCTGCTGGAGATGCCGGTGCGCGTGCCGGCGTCGCTGATCTGAAAGAGGACAAGCTGATGGCCGACGACCTGCCCTACCTTGCGCGCGGTGCGAAGCCTGTGGCGACCGACAGCACCGTGCTGGTCAGCAACTCCGATTACCTCAACGAGCCGCGCCTGCGCGACTGGCTGGCCACGGCCTATTTGCGCAAGAGCGGCAAGGATTCGCCCACAACGCTTGATGCGCACAAGCTCTATGGCATCCTTGCCGACATTTTCGACGTGCCGCGCATCGAGGAACTGTTCACCGCCGAGCGCAAACGCTGGCCCGAGCTGGACGCGTGGTTCGAGGAGGGCTTTTCGTCGAACTTTACCGTGGAGGAGCTGCTGGCCAATCCGGAAGGCTCGCTGGGCCACACCTTCGGGCGCTACTTGCGCGACAACGGCTTCGAGATCGACATCGTGCCGCGCTTCACTCCCCGCAACCAGTTCGAGTATTTCTCGCTCCGCAGCGGCCAGACGCATGACCTGGAGCATATCGTCTGCGGCGGCGGGTTCGATATCATCGGCGAACTGGTTCCCTATTTCGCGCGGCTTTCGAACCTGCCGCGTTTCCTCGATCCGGAACTGGTCGGTCTGATCAATGCCGGGCAGTTGCTGGGCGCATTGAGGCTCGTTTCGCGCACCGGGCTGCACTATCCGGCAGCCTTCCCGACCGCGCTCAAGGCCGTGCGCTGCGGCATGGATGTGGGCCAGCAGTCCGGACCATACTGGATGGCGAAGTACGAAGACGTGTTTCACCTGCCGCTGGCAGAGGCGCGGGCGGCGCTTGGCATCGTCGGCGCGGTGGACCTCGACAGCCGCGAGGCCTCGCTGCTGTGGCCTGAATACAGCTGAGCCCCGAGACAACCGAGGGGCTGGCGCTCTCGCGCCGGCCCCTCTCCCCTGTTGTAATGTGATCAGACTTTGGCAGATCAGAAGTTCACGCCCAGCTCCACGCCATACGTGCGTCCGCGTTCGTAGCTGCCGGTGAACAGCAGTACCGGGGCGCCGAAGCTGATGTAGCGCTTGTTGAAGATGTTGTCCCCGAACACCGAGAGCGAGACCTTGGCGCCGCCGAGGCCCACGTCGGCAACGCCCAAGCGACCGTTGACCAGCCAGTAGGCGGGTTGGCGGTTGCGGTCCTCCAGTACTGGCTGGTTGGTGAGAAGATCACGCAGCGGAGTGGAGGTGAGGTAGTATGTGCTGCGGTAACGGCCCTCGATCAGCGCAGTGACATGACCGCCGCTGCTGGAAAAATCGGGTGAGTTGTAGCTGGCGGCGGCGCGGCCGGTCCACTTCGAGAAGTATGTCGGGCGTGCGAAGGCAGCGACGTCCTGCCCGTTCAGGATGAACTGCTTGTAGTCGAAGTCGGTGTAGGACACGCTGCCTGAAAGGTTCAGGCCTGCGACCGGCACGACATCCAGTTCGGCTTCGAAGCCCTTGATCTTCGCCTTGCCTGCGTTGTCGAAGAACTGTCGCCCGTTGATGAAGTTCTGGGTCTGCAGGTCCTTGTAGTCGTTGTAGTAGGCCGCCACGTTCAGCCGCACCTTGTTGTCGAGGAACTGGGTCTTGGCGCCCAGTTCATAGCTGGTCAGGTTTTCCGGGCGATAGGGGATGCCCGAAAGGATGCCGCCCGAAACGTAGCCGGTGGCGACTTTCGCAAAGAGCGTGGTCTGTTCGGTCGGGCGCCAGGTCGCGATGCCGGTCCAGGTCAGCTTCTTGTAGGTTGCCTTGTAGTCACCAACGCCCAGCGAGCCACCTTGCGCGCCCGAGATCACGAAGATCTTTAGTTCGCGGTCGTCGATCGTGCCGCGCAGGCCGCCGGTCAGGTCGAAAGTATCGGAGAGGTGCCAGGTCAGCTGGGCATAGCCGGCCATGGAGTCGTTGATGCCTTCGGTGCGGGTGATGCCGCTGCCGAAGATGTTGTCGAGCGGGCTTGGCACGATGGTGGCAGACGGCGTGGGCGAAAGGATGCCGAGTACTTCGGTGCCGGGCGACTTTTCGTGGAAATAGAACAGGCCAGCGGTCAACTGGTACCTGTCGTTGGAAAGCTGGAACTGCAGCTCCTGGCTGAATTGCTCCTGACGAGTGGCGCGGGCGGAGAGCAGCGGGAAAAAGTAGTCGTTCGGTCCGGGTGCATTGGCCGGGTTGAACAGGATCGCCTGGATCTGCTGCGGGGTCAGTCCGGGGGTAAGGAATGCACCCAACTGCTGGAAAGTGAAGCGCATGCCGCCGGCCGAGCCGAGATCGAAGATCACCGGGTCCTGCCGGAACTTGCGGTAGGCGCTGATCGACTTGACGGTGAAGTTGTCGCTGGCGTCGAGCGTCAACGTCAGGCTGTGGCCCTGGGTAACGACGTGCTCCTCGCTGGTGGCAGCTGCGACTGAGGACAAGGGACCATTCAGCCCCTCGTTGGTAGTGCCGCCAAAGAACGGCTGAAGCGCCACGATGGGGCCGAGCAACTGCCCCGAGGCGTCGGGGATCACGCCAAGGCTCTGCATCGCGCGGCCCGAGGCACGGGTGTCGGTATAGTCGAAGCGGTAATCGGCGATAAGCGCGCCGAACTCGCCGCGCACCGCGATTTGCCCGCCATCGACGTTGCGATAGCCGAGCTTGTTGACGAAGCGCTGCGTGCCGAATTCGGGCGCGCGCAGGGCGATATTGAGACCCTTGCCGCCCATCGTGTTGGTCACGTCCCCATCGATCTGGTCATGCAGGTAGGACAGGCGGATCGAAAACGGGCCAATCTGCGGCAGGTCGAGCGAGACCTTGCCGCGGAAGGCATCGTAGTTGCCATAGGAGCCGGTGGCGTGCACGCCCCACTCGCCCTTGGGGGCGGCGGTGACGATGCTGATTGCGCCGGATGTCGCATTGCGACCGAACAGCGTGCCCTGCGGCCCGCGCAGCACCTCGACCCGCTGGATGTCGGAGAAGTCGAGCAGCGATCCCACGGCACGGCCGATGTACACGCCATCGATATACATGCCGACCTTGGGATCGACCGAGTTCGACGAGGTTCCGGAGGCGACGCCGCGAATGATGATGGTGGGGTTGGATTGCTGGCCCTGCGCGTTGAACTGCAGGCTGGGCGCGAGGCCGGCGAGGTTGCGCACGCTGGTGACGCGCAACGCTTCCAGTTGTTCGGTGCCAATCGCAGTAACTGCCACGGGAACCTTCTGCAGGCTTTCCTCGCGGCGCTGGGCAGTGACGATGATTTCCTGGACCGAGGCTGACTGGCCGGTTGTTTCGGCCTGCTCTTCAGCTGCGTTTTCCTCGGCGTGGGCCAGGGGTGCGAAGGCCAGCGCGCCAGCCGCAAGTATCGTGCCGCGCAGGAGCATGCTGTGGGTATGCCGTGCTTTCATGATGTCTCTCCCTCCGTTGTTTTCTGACGCCAGAGCTTGGTGCCGGGCGCGATGCAAAAGGAGCGGCAAAGCGCGCTGCGCTCGCCGCCCCTGTCATGCAGCAAGGTGGTCCGGTGATGATCGGACTGCCCTTCATTCGGCAGCTTCCATCATCGGCACGCCGTAGTTGGGGTCGTCCTCGTTGCAGAGGCGGTTGGTATCGTCCCAGCGGCTGTCGATCACGGGCGTGATGTTCAGTTCGCGACGGATGTCCTCGATCTGGACATCGGCACATTCGCGCCAGTCGACCAGCATCAGCGGGTACTTCCAGTTGCGGCCTTGCTGCGCGCCGATGAACTCCGCTTCGAGATTCACGACCATCGCTTCGGGATAGAACAGCGCGTCCTTCATCGTCGTCTTGGCCTTGAGGTAATAGGCGATGCGGCTGAAGAAGTTGCTGAGCTCGGGGTGGAAGTAGAGCGCCTTGGCGTGCATGTTGGCTGAAAGCAGCGCGATTTCGCCGCCATGGTTCGGGCCGAAGCCGGTGATCATGTGCTCGATATCGTGCGAAAGCGCGGTCTGGCGCAGGTAATAGGTGAAGTCGTTGACGACCTGAATTTCCTGGAAGAACAGATCGAGCTGGTAGCCCGAATTGACCATGAAATCGTGGATCTTCGCGCCCAGCGTGCCGGGGGCGCAGTCCTTGGTCTCGTCGATCGTGAAGTTGGACAGGCTCTTGCGCTCGAGCCAGCGCTTGAACAGCGGCAGGCGGGCCTTTTCCATCTCGAACAGTTCAATGATGCGGGGCATGTCTTCCAGATCGTGGAGGATCTGCGCCACTTCCGGGATGTATGCCGTGTTGGGAAGGTCAGGCCCGTTGCGGCGCAGCATCTCCTGCGAGATCAGTGCGCGCAGGCCCGCATGGTTGAGGTACTTGGAAGAGCTTACGAGGACCGAGCTTTCAGTCTCGATCTTCTGGATCCGGCCGTTGAAGTAGGCCCGGTCGGCATCGCCGATCTTTGCTTCGCTCATGTCGGCATCCTTTCCTGATGTTCTGCAAAGAGTTAGGGGGCGTCCGGGAGGGAGTGGACGCCCCCAGTGCGAGGGTTCATCTTGGGGATTTGGCCCTCGCTAAGACGGTCATTCCGCAGCCTCTGCCAGCGCAGCATCGTCGTTGGCGGGGGACAGGAACTCACCCGGCATCGCGCCGGTGAATGCGCCGTTCTCGAAAGTCGGAACGCCGTTCACAAGGGTGAGGCGGGTGGGCATCGCGGCGCGGGTGAAACGCCAGGTGGTGCGGCCCTTGCCGTCGGGCACGTCGTGCGCCTTGACCATTTCGCGGCGCTGGATCTCGTCCATGTTGAACACGGCAATGTCGGCGCGCTTGCCTACCGCGATCACCCCACGATCGTGCAGGTTGAAGTGGCCGGCGAGCTTGCCGGTCATGATGTGGATGGCCTGCTCCAGCGTCAGCTTCTTCTGTTCGCGGACATACTGGGTGAGCAGGAGCGCGTTCTCGCCCCCACCGCACAGCATCTGCAGGTGGGCGCCAGCGTCGGAGATGTTGCCGACGGTCTTGGGGTCCTTCATCAGCTCCAGCGTCAGGTCCTCGTCCTTGGGGAAGGGGGCCATGTGGACGGTGGAGCGGGTGCCGTTCTTGAGGATCCAGTCGGCCATAGCGTCGGAGCGGTGCAGGCCCAGGCTGTCGGCGTATTCCTTCAGCGTGATGTTCAAGGGCCCAGTACCGTTCTCGCTGTCGAGCAGGAACAGTTCCTGAGGGTTCTTGAGCGGCGAATGATCCCAGGCCTGCGTGTCCCAGCTTTCACGGGCACGGGCACGCCAAGCCGGATCGGCGAGAAGCTGCGCCTTCTTGTGGTGGTCGTCCTCAAGCACGACTTCATGCCAGACATAATCGTTCGACTGCGCGAAGATCAGCGACTTCACCAGGCTGAGGGTCGAGGTGGGCGAGACGTGGGCATAGCCCGGCCACACGTCGACACCGGCTTCGCGCATCTTGCGCACCGATTCCTGCATGGCGGGCAGGATGCCCTTCTGGAATTCGAGCGTCGGGATGGCCCCTGCAATCTGGCACTTGATGTTGCGGCCGCCGAGAAGCTTCGCGAGACGCTCCAGATTGGCCGGGCCGGTCATGCGCATGAAGGTGTCGACAATGACCTGGTAGCAGCAGCCGGGATAGCGCTCCATCACGTCGAACAGGGCTTCGAACTCGGCGTCGTTCGCCATCAGTGTCGGGACGGGGCGGTTCTGACCATCATGGTCGTGCATGTTGTCTGACATGCCGAGCGCACCAGCAGCGAGCGCGTCGTCGAGGAGTTCGGCCATCTTCGCGATTTCTTCAGGGGTTGCCTCACGCTCCCAGGCCTCGACGCCCATTGCTGCCAGGCGGATGGCGATGTGGCCGACATAGGCGGCGTAGTTCAGCGGTGCCTTGACGTTTCGTTCGACCGATGCGCGGTACTCGCTCCACTTGTTCCAGTCCCACGGCAGGTTCTGCATGAACGGGCCTTCGGGAATGTCCTCGAAGAACGAGAAGATGCCGATCATCTCGCGCTGGGCGGGCATGTATTTATGCAGCGGTGCTGCAGAGAAGCCGCAGTTGCCAAGGATCATCGTCGTCGCGCCGTAGCCCGGCAGCGGGTCGAGATCGGGCTGCCACCACATCGTCCCATCGTAGTGGGTGTGGCTCTCGATGAAGCCGGGGGTGACGTGGCAACCGCTGGCGTCAAACACGCGTTCTCCAGCCGGTGCGAGGCCTTCGCCCACCTCTGCAATCACGCCGTTCTTCACGCGCACGTCAGCCTTGAAGGCGGGTGCGCCGGTGCCGTCCACGACGGTGCCGTTCTTGATGAGGATATCGCTCATTTCATTCTCCCGTTGGGTTCGCGAGATCGCTGCATGTTGCGCAGCATCGTCCGCAGAATCTTGTTCGTTGGGTGCAGCATATGCATGGGTGCGGTTGTGCGAAGACGGGCTCTTGCCAAACGGATCATCCTGTTATCTAATTCGGATCATGACGCGATACGAACCTACGGCATCGGCGATGATTTCTGCTTTACGCCGTCATTTGCGCAAAGATGGATGGACAGTTCTACGACTTTCGCGGGAACTGGGCGTCGGTGAGGCCACCGTGAAGCGGTGGCTGGCGGGCAAGGGACTCACGATCGACCGGCTTGAGCGCATGGCGCAGTTGTGCGGGCTGGTGCTGGGTGACCTGGCGAGGGAAGCAGAAGAGTGCCCGGGCGATCTCGCGCATGAGCTGACGCTGGCGCAGGAGAAAGCCCTGTCGACCAACATCTTCCTCTCGTTCCTGTTCATGGCCCTGCTGGGCGGAGTGCCGGCAGAGGAAGTGGCGGCTGACTTCAATGTGCCGGCTGCGGCAATGGATGCTGCGCTCGAACGGCTTGAACGTCTGGCGCTGATTGACCGGTTGCGCAGCGGGCGCGTGCGGCCGCTGGTTGACCGCGCTTTGGTCTTTCGGAAGCAACCTTTGCGCTCCTTGTTCGAGGTTCACATGAAGCGCACGTTCTTCGAACTTGATTATTCTCAGCCTGAGACCGTCTACAGTGCAGAGACCGTCAAGCTCTCACCTGCCGGTGCTGCGCAATTGGCCGAACTCATCGAGCGCCATCACGTGGAAGTGCAGGTGCTTGCCGAACGTGACCGCGAGTCTCATGCGGGTGTGGCAGGTAGCGGTTGGTACGGCATGTTGAGCGTGATGCGCCCCCTCGACATGGAACCAATGCGTGTGGACGGGATCACGGCATGGACGGATGCACTAGGTGCGGGTGGTGCAAAGGGGCCGGTGTGAACGTCTTTGCGCAACCAGCACCTGCTCTTGGCATCAGGCAGAAACCTGAAAAATGTAACGCTAGCGTCCAGACTTGCTCAGGGTCATAAGGCTATGGCTGCTTCGAGGCGAGCGGCTAGCAGGCGGTTTACGACTCGGCGGACGGGCGATCAGCCTCGACATCACTGACTTCGCATGGGGCTGCCGCGACTTCATCAGTCAGGAAGTGGTTGCAGGTGCCTTTACGCAGACACCGTGCGATCTTCCGCAGATCTCGCGGCCCCCTGCACGGCACGAAGAGAATGCGGCCGCTAGCTCGATGCTTCCACCAGGGCCTTCCGAAGGGATCGCAGAAAGAGTTCCACATGCTCCTCTTGGCAAACCAGAGGCGGCCTGATTTTCAGGGTATCCTCGTTTGCGGAGGTCGTGCTGATCAGAACGCCGTCATCCCGCATGAGATTGACCACGTCCAGCGCCCGACCACGCCGCTGGTGGGTCGAGTCCGAATCCAGACCGATATCGACGCCGAAGAAGAGCCCCGCATTGCGGATGGCACGGATTCCGGGGGTTTCGCTCGCAATCTGTTCGAGCCCGGCATGCAGTCGTGCGGAAGCGGCCAGTACGCTTTCCATTATGCAGTCCCGCTGCAAAATGGTTAGCACTGCATCGGCAGCAGCGATGCCGACCGTATTGCCGGCAAAGGTGTTCGAATAGCGTGCTGTGTTGCCAAACTTCTCCATCGGAGACCGTCGACCGACCACGCCGCCGATCGGAAAGCCGTTACCCATCGGCTTGCCCAAGGTGACCAGATCAGGAACGATGCCGTGGCGTTCGAAGCCCCACATATGGGCGCCGGTGCGGCCAAAGCCGGGTTGCACTTCGTCCGATATGACCAACCCGCCAACCTCGCGCACTGCCTCGACCGCGCCCGCAATGAAGCCCGGGGGATCGATCCAGACGCCGTCGCTGGAAAAAATGCTGTCGAACAGCAGCGCGGCGACGCCGATGCCACGACGCTGCAAGTCGGCGATCGCCGCACGAACTTCAGCTTCGAAGAAGCCGGAGGCGTCTGCATCGGACACACCCGCAGGGCCGGGAAGGCGCGCGATTCTTGCGTAGGGACTCAGGTTCACAGCAGCGCCCAGGTTCGGAGAGACCGCGGCTACAGCAGCACTGGTGCCGTGATAGGCGTAAGACGTAACGATGACCCCTTCGCCACCGCTCGCGAGACGCGCGATGCGCAGGGCAAGGTCGTTGGATTCGCTGCCGGTGCAGGTGAAGACCACGCGGTCCAGCTCGGGCGGAAATGTTGATGTGAGCCGCTCGGCATATTCCACCAGCCTCGGCTCGAGATATCGCGTGTTGGCGTTGAGCCGCGCGGCCTGCTCGGCCATCGCCGCATTCACTTCGGGGTGGCAGTGGCCGAGCGAAGGCACATTGTTGTAGAAATCAAGGTAGGGCCGATCGTCCGGATCGTAGAGCCACATGCCTTCGCCCCGGACAAAGTGTACAGGCTTGCGGTATTGTAGCCGATAGGATGCGCCGAGCACAGCATCCCGCCGTGCGATCAACTCGGCCTCGCGCTCCGACAGTTCCGCATCGCCGGGGCGGTAACGATTGGGCATGAGATCTACAGACATCAATTCTCGCCTCATGTTCGGGTATCAGGTTGTCGTCAGGAACGTGACTTTTGCGCCTCAGGCTGCTGCAGTTTCGCTTCGGCTCAGGAGCGCCAACCCTCTCTCGGCCCTGTGGACGTTCTTCATGATGTAGCAAGCCGCATCGGGGAAAAGATGCGCTCGCCAATGATTGATAAGGATGAGCGCACCTTGGCGCGCACGCATCAGGCCAGGCAGCAACTCGACCTCGAGCGCCGAGAGGGGCAGGATGGAGGCATAGCCTGCGATCAGATGCTCGGCTCCCCCCAATGGCAATGCAGGATCGCTAACGAAGTGTCCCGCAGCAATGGCGAGGTCCTGCAAGCGCGGGTTCCAGCCGCCGTCGCCGAAGTCGATGAAGGCCACGCCTTGCGGCGTTGCGATCATGTTGAAAGGGCTCGGATCGTTGTGAGTGGCCTGCCAGTCCAGTTCGCCAAGTCGGGGCGCGATGGCTTCGGAATAGTCCGCCATAGCCTGCCGCACATGGCAGGCGGTGGGTCCTTCGGGGACGTAACGCTGCAGGCGGGCCAAGCCATTCCAGCATTGGAGGTTCCACAGGACCGGCCGCCGGGCGCCGGGCAGTTCAAGGGTGGCCATGGCACGGTTTAGCCGCGCCAACCCCGCGCCTACATCGTGCAGCAAGGCGGGTGAATGCACGAGCGTGTGCAGGGCTGGCCCATCGACACAGGTCTGGAGGTATCCGCCCGTATCCTCATGCTCGAATAGCAAGCCGCCTTGATCTGTGCGGATCACACGCGGGACAATGACGTCGGCGGCATTCTCGAGTTCGGCGAGAACGGCGCTTTGGAAGCGAAAGCTATCACACGCGGACACCCTGTTTGAGGTCTTGAGGATCAGGCGCTGGCCATCGGCAAGCATCGCCACACAAGTGCGCTCGACCTCGGACGACAGCGTTGTGAGGGCAGCCTTGATCCCGTAGTATGCATGCAGCAGGAACTCGCCGGTTTCTGGCTCGGCTGTGTCCGGAAGCTGCGCAAGGCTTTCGGCGGCAGCGCGCAGGAATGCGGGGCCATCACCAAAATGTGCTGCAATGGGTGCGGTGGGCGCCATGGCATTCACCCCGGCGAACCGAGACTCACAGCCCGAATACTGCGGGCAGGCGTGTGATGTCTGGAATTTCGCTATATTCGTAGAATGGATTGGCTGGCTCGTGGCCACGGTTGACCCAGACCTTGCTTTTGATGCCGATGTCATAGGCCGACATCAGATCGTGTCGGAACGAGGAGGAGACGTGAGTAATGTCCTCCGGTCCGCATCCAAGTGTGTCGAACATGTACTCGAACGCCTGCAGATGCGGTTTGTAGGCTCCGGCATCCTCAGCGGTCAGAACGGCGTGGAAGGGTGCGCCCAGCTTCGCCACATTCTTCGGTATCTGTGCGTTCATCGAATTGGTCAGGATTACCAGGGGGATATGCCGTGCCAGTTTTGCGAGACCCTCTGGTACATCTGCATGGGGCCCCCAAGTGGGCACCCGGTTGTAGATTTCCTCGGCCTGTTCCGGCCTGAACGAGACGTTGTTGCGCTTGCAGGTGCGTTCCAGGGCCTTGTACACCACTTCGCTATACGGCTTCCAATCGCGCAGCACTTCATCGAGACGATATGCCTGGAAGTTGCGGATGAACTCGACCATGCGCGGCTCGTCTAGCAAATGACCAAAATGATCGCGTGCGGCATCTGCCATCTGGAAATTGATCAGCGTACCGTGACAATCGAAAGTCACATACTTGGGGCGAAAGTGGCTCATGGCGGCTTCCTCATCCTTGCGGTGCCGCCGTTAGTAATCGCCGCGATGAAATGGGTTTTGCCGAATGTGTGAGGCTTTCGGCAGAATTTGCCGAGATTTCGGTTCCCGGCCGCTCAAGACCAACGATTGCGCGCGTATATGAGTATTTCCTCAAATAAGCTTGTATATTTACATATATCAACACCAATTCGTGTCTTGTGTCCTAGTTTCAATGGTTTGCAGGCGATAAACCTGTCCATTGTGT
>NZ_JRVC01000016.1 GCF_000807925.1 Novosphingobium subterraneum
TTCGAACGCCGAATAGCTGTCGAAGCACTCGTAGGCGGCCATGTAGGGCGCGTCCTGCAGGCACGTGACACCGAGAAGTCCACCGTGCTCGGCCCTGGCCAGCGATCGTGCGCCATCGTGCGCAATGACCTTTTCGGCCACGATCAATTCCGGCGTCAAAAGGGAGGTGCCGTCATCTCTTGCCACGCTGCTCGTCCCCTTGCTGGTTGTGCAGAGTGAACGTTGCAACGACTGCGATGTTTCCCTTTTGAGCAGGTCAAGTTACTGGAACGATTTCGAAAAACGACGAACGGAAGCTGGAGGCTGCGCAAAGCCATGCGATCCGGGTGGACAAAGGCCTCACACGATCGTTGGCACTGGCCGGGACGGCCGCAACCCTTCAGGCCCCGCGCAACATGGCCGCGTTGTCCTTGATCATCTGACGGACCGATCGCGCCTTGCGCCCGGTCAATTGCTGGACATCATCGGTGCAGAGCTCAAGGAACCCCTCGCGGATGGCGCGGCCGAAAGACACCATGTCGTCGCTGTTCCACGGGATGCCGGCAATTTCCAGATCATCGACCGGGCGGCGCGGGATGCCCATGGCGTCGAACATCGCATACTGGCCTTCGTCATCCAGCGAGACGTATTCGACAGGCCGCCCGGTCACTTCGGCCATGATCGCCGCAACTTCGCCGAAGGTCTGCAATTCCGGCCCGGTAATGTTGTAGATTCGGCCCTCGTGGCCTTCACCGGTCAGGACCGCCACCGCGCTCTCGATGCAGTCGTCGCGCCAGACCATCGCCTCGCGGCCCTCTCCGGCGTTGGAAAACCACTTGCCGCTCTGCATCACGCCGGGGCCGGCCATCAGGATCATCGCATCGGCATAGTGGGCATCGCGCAGCATCGTCCAGCCGCAACCCGAGGCGCGGATCAGGCGTTCGGTCTCGATATGATCGTGCCGCACTTCGGCGGGGTTGGCGGGATCGTCGATGCCGATGAAGCTGGTGTAAACCACATGCCCAACGCCCGCCGCAGCCGCAGCGTCGATCGCCGCCTTGTGCTGCACCACGCGCGCCCCAACCCGCGTGCCCGAGATCAGCAGCATCCTGTCAGCGCCCTGCACCGCCTCGACCAGCGTTCCCGGCTTGTCGAAATCGCCGTAGCGCACGATGCAGCCTTGCGCGGCGCGGTCGCTGAGCTTCTCAGGCTTGCGGGTGATCAGGATGAGGTCGCTTGCACGCCCCAGCGCGATCAGCCGGTCGGTAACGCCGCGGCCATAATTGCCCGAAGCTCCGGTGATGACGATACGGCTCATGCCAGAGCGTCCAACTGCGCCTGCGGCACCCACCAGCCATGCACTTGCGGACGCAGCCGCGTTGGAATGTGGACCTTCGCCACCGGCCCTGCACCGATGTTCCCGGCATCGACCACCCAGGCTTCATGCACGAACAGGTTGTCACCGGTCTGCTGGTCCATGATGAACACCAGCCAACCATCCTTGGCCTGATCAGCAGCGGGCACATGCACCGGCTCGTTGAATCCGGCCATCGGCGGCAGGGCGAGTGCATTGGTCACCTGGGGGCTGGCTGTATCCATCCCGTCCAGACGGAGCAGCAGGTTGAAGCTCACGCCCACCGGCCCTGCAAACAACGGCGGCCCCTGCAACTCGGGGTTCATCGAGAGCATCCAGCCGGTCTTGTAGGGACGTCCCTGCAACTTCGCCGGGATCACCGGGAAATCCCCGGGAGGGCCGATGATCGTCTCTGTAACCTCGCCGCCTTCGCTTCGCGGATCGACCGTCCAGCGGGTCAGCGCGCCCTGCATGTCCTGCGGACCCATCTGGATACCCGAAGGCTCACGGATGAAGGCGAAGGCGTTGGTATTGTTGAGGCAAGCGTCGAAGTGAAGCATCCCCTCGGCATCCTCCCACGCGTTCATCATGTGGTACGAATGGCAACCCTTCGGACCCTTGAACCACTTGATCTCGCGCACGTCGCCATAACGCGGCATCACGCCCAGCCAGGATTCCAGCTCCGGCTGATGGTGCCAGTGCTCCCCGCCCGCCTTCAACCGGTCAAGGTCCGCTGTCGTCGGGTAGATCGGGAAGAGCGCGTAGTTCTTGCTGATCGTGAAATCGTGCATCATCGCGCAATAGGGCGCATCGAACCACTGTTCCGACTTCAGCGTGCCATCGGGCGCAACGATGCAATAGGCGACCTTGGTCGAGGCCTGCCCGTTTGCCTCGTAACCATAGAAGAACAGCTCGCCTGTCTCGGCATCGATCCGCACGTGCGCGGTCATCGTTTCAGATTTGAGCGCGCCGCCGAAATCGTAGGAGCCAAGCGTCGCCAGCGTCCTGGGATCGACGCGATAGGGCCGCCCGTCCTCCTTGGCCATCAGCAGGCGTCCGGCGTGCCACACCGGAGTGGTGTTGGCCACGGTGCGGTCGACGCCTTGCACCGAAGGATCATCGGTAAAAGGATTGCGGTACTTGCCGAACAGCGCCTTGCCCGCCGCCTGCTCGGCCCTGTAGCGCGCGGTTTCCACGAACTTCATCAGGAAGTCCGCCGTGCCATCAGCGTTGAACGAAAGGCGGCTGACCATGCCATCGCCCGAAAGCGTGTGGTCATTGTCGAACATGGGCGGAAAAGCGGGATCAGGCACGGCGCGATAAAAGCTGCCACGCACTTCCGCTGGCAGGTCGCCCTCCACCTTCAGCCCGCGCAGGTCCACTTCCTGCCCCACCGGCTCGTTTGCGCCGGTAAAGTAGATCGTCTGCGGATACGCACCCATCACCACACCTCACCCTATCATTTGTTACGGTATGTGTAGCGCAAAGCGCAAGTCAATCAAGCCCACCAATAGGCGGTCGCACGCATTTCGATGCTAACCCGTGGAGGAGCGTCGTCGGGGCAATCAGGCGGGTCGAACGCGACGTGCGGAACGTGGTGTGCGCGCGCAGGATCGCTGTCATTGGTCTTGAACAGGACGGCTTCATCGATCGTCATCTGCGAGAACCAGTGCCAGCGGTGCGCCGGATTGTGCGCGACGACCACCCCCTCGAACGACCACTCTGGCTGCCCCGGCGCATCGAACACGGCATCGGCTGCGATCAGGTCCTGCGCAGAGATACTGCGCGCGTCGCAGAACGCCAGCGGCACGTCCTGCGGCGGCGGCGAGATGGCGCGCCACACGTTGTAGTGCGCGCATCGCACGAAGATCCGCCCGTTCGCCCCTCGTTCGCCGAAGGCCTGCGCCGTGCGGTCCGAGATATCGATATGGGCAAAACGTGCAGGCATCGAATTGTCGAGGCTCCCCGCCTTGCCGCTCTTCTCGGAAAAGCGCAGCAGCCCCGGCGCGCCAACGTGGACCAAGTCCGCACCGGTGCGCGCCTGCACCAGGTCCTCGATTTCGCGCATATGCACGCGCGCAACCTTGTCGCGGTCGGCGAAATCAGTGACGGCGCTCTTGTGCGGGACGAGCTCGAAGCCCTCGCGGTCGATGCTGGTGCCCAGCCCCCGCGCATCGGTCATGGTCATGGGCACGGGGACGATGTCCACCTCGTCGCGCTCATGGGCGTTGGCATAGTAGCGCGGCCGCGCGAACTTGCGGCCCGAGTAGGCAATCAGCGCTTCCATCATGCTCTCCTCTGCCGGCCTGCTTTTGGCGCGGGTCCGGCTTTAACGCTTTCAATTCACGTCACCCCGGGCCTGACCCGGAGTGACGACAATGGAGGGCAGTGTGATCGTACCCCAACGAAAAAGGCCCGCCGTTTCGGGCGGGCCTTTTCCAGATCAACCGGCCGCCAGCTGCTGTTCCAGCTCGCCCAGCACGCGGTAACAGTCGAACACCTTCTGCACCGAGCTGTTCGGCTCGCGCCCCTCGCGGATCGCGGCGATGAACTCGCGGTCCTGAAGTTCGATGCCGTTCATGCTGACGTCGACCTTCGAAACGTCGATCGGCTCTTCCTTGCCATTCACCAGATCGTCGTAACGCGCGATGTAGGTCGCGGTATCGCCAATGTAGCGGAAGAAGGTGCCGAGCGGTCCGTCGTTGTTGAACGAAAGCGACAGCGTGCAGATCGCACCGGTTTCGCTCTTCAACTGGATCGACATGTCCATGGCAATGCCCAGCTCGGGATGGATCGGGCCTTCGATGGCATTGGCCTTGACGATCTTGCCCGCCTGATAGGCAAACAGGTCAACCGTGTGCGCGGCGTGGTGCCACAACAGGTGATCGGTCCACGAACGCGGCTCGCCCTTGGCGTTGATGTTCTTGCGGCGAAAGAAGTAGGTCTGCACGTCCATCTGCTGGACGTTGAACTCGCCTGCCTTGATCCGGTTGTGCACGAACTGGTGGCTGGGGTTGAAGCGACGGGTGTGGCCGACCATGCAGACCTTGCCGGTCTCTTCCTGAACGCGCAGCACTTCCTGCGAATCCGCCCAGCTGTCGGCCAGCGGGATCTCCACCTGCACGTGCTTGCCCGCCTTCATGCAGGCGATGGCCTGCGAGGCGTGCATCTGCGTCGGCGTGCACAGGATCACCGCATCCACATCGTCGCGCGCCAGTGCGTCTTCCAGCTCGGTCGACGAGTGCTTGGCGCCGTACTTGGCGGCAACTGCAGCGGCCTGTTCGCCGGTGCGGCTGATGATCGAGGTGATTTCGACGCCGTCGATGTTCTTCAGGCCATCGAGGTGCTTTTCGCCGAACGCGCCGGCGCCGGCCAGGGCTATGCGCATGTCTGTTCCCTTTCTTGCAAAAAAGACCGGGCAACCGGTGAGGTTGCCCGGCAAGGGTGGATTGGGTTTGTCAGTCCGCGGGTTCGAGCACGATGTGCCCGATCGCGGTGTTGCTGCACGGAATGTGGTAATGGCGGTTGAGGCGCTTGACCTTCTTCCCCAGCGCCCCGCGCATGATCAGCCACATCACCATCTCGATGCCTTCGCTGCCGGTTTCGCGCAGGTACTCGATGTGCGGAATGTGGCGGACATCGTCATTGTCCGATTCCAGCATGTCGAGGAACTTGTTGTCCCACTCACGGTTGAGTAGCCCGGCGCGCGGGCCCTGAAGCTGGTGGCTCATGCCGCCGGTGCCCCAGATCTGCACGTTGAGGTCCTCGGGGAAGCTTTCCACGGCGCGGGCAATCGCCTCGCCCAGCGCCCAGCACCGGTTGCCCGAGGGGACGGGGTAGGTGACGACGTTCACCGCCAATGGCACGACCTTGACCGGCCATTTCTCCGGCTGGCCGAACATCATCGAAAGCGGCACCGTCAACCCGTGGTCGACGTCCATCTCGTTGATGATGGTCATGTCGAAGTCTTCGAGGATCAGGCTCTGCGCGATGTGCCACGCAAGGTCGGCATGGCCTTCCACGTCCGGCACCGGGCGCGGGCCCCAGCCTTCGTCGGCCGACTTGTAGTGCTCGCCGCAGCCGATCGCGAAAGTCGGGATGATGTTCGCGTCGAAGGCCGAAGCGTGGTCGTTGTAGACCAGGATCACCACGTCGGGCTTTTCGCGGGCTTCCCATTCGCGGGTCCACTCGTAGCCCTTGAAGATGGGGCCGAAGTAGTCGTCCTGCCACTTGCCCTGGTCGACAGCGACGCCAAGCAGCGGAACGTGGCTGGAGCCGACGCCAGCAGTAATCTTGGCCATGTCAGTAGCCTCCCTTGATCGAGCGATTGCCTTCGGGCTTGCGGCCGCCTTCCAGCATCATCTGGCGATATTCAGGCCAGGTCATGTCGGTCATCGTGCTGACCGCCTCGGCAAACGGCAGCCCGTCCGAAGAGAAAAGCTTCGAGAGGAAGTAGACGTTCCCGCCAAGGTCGAGCAACGCGTTGTAGTCGCGCCGAAGCAGCGCCTGCTTGGCTTCCTCGCTGATCTTCCACTCGTCGAGATAGGCGCGCTCGTCGGCCTTGAACCGTTCGCGGTTCTCCGGCTTCATCAGGCTCATCGCGAACTGGTTGATCCAGTAGCCCTTGCGGGCGCGGGCAGCGGTGTAGACGCGGGTGCCCGGAATGTCCTCGAACTCGGCGAGGTATTCGTGGATGTTCTGGGTCGGCTTGGCTGTTTCGGTCACAGGCCCCTCTCCTTCAGCTTGGCGTCGAGGCGCGGGAACACGCGGCGCGCGTTGCCCTCGAAGATCGCGTGGCGTTCGGCATCGCTGATGTCGAGTGCGTCGACATAGCGCTTGGTATCGTCGAAATAGAACCCGGTGGTCGGGTCGATCCCACGCACCGCGCCGACCATTTCCGACCCGAACAGGATGTTCTTGTTCTCGATCACGTCGGCCAGCAGGTCGATGCCCGGCTGGTGATAGACGCAGGTGTCGAAAAAGATGTTGTTCATCAGGTGCGTGTCGAGCGACGGCTTCTTGAGCATGTCGGCAAGGCCACGATAGCGTCCCCAGTGGTAGGGCACCGCGCCGCCGCCATGCGGAATGATGAAGCGCAGGGTGGGGAACTTGCTGAACAGGTCGCCTTCGAGCAGCTGCATGAAGGCGATGGTGTCAGCCGCGATGTAGTACCCGCCCGTCGCGTGCATCGCCGGGTTGCACGATCCCGAGACGTGGATCATCGCCGGAACGTCCAGCTCGCACATCTTCTCGTAGAACGGGAACCAGTATTCATCGGTCAGCGGCGGATGCTTGAAGTGGCCACCGCCCGGATCAGGGTTGAGGTTGCAGCCGATGAAGCCGAGCTCGTTCACGCAGCGCTCCAGCTCGCGGATCGAGGACGACATGTCCGCTTCCGGAGACTGCGGCAGCATGCACACGCCCGCGAAGGTCTCAGGGTAAAGCCCGACAACGCGCGCGATCAGGTCGTTGCAGACCTGCGCCCACTTCACCGCGACCGACTGATCGCCAACGTGCGGGGCCATGGCCGAAGCGCGGGGGGAGAAGATCGTCATGTCCGCGCCACGCTCCTTCAGCAGGCGCAGCTGGTTCGATTCGATCGTCTCGCGGATCTCGTCATCCGAGATTTCGGGATAGGGCGGGCACTCGGTCCCGGCCTTGAATGCGGCTTTCTGCTTCTCGCGCCATTCGTCGTGCGCCTTTGGCAGCACGGTGTAGTGGCCGTGGCAGTCGATGATCATGGTCATGCGACTTCAGTCCTCTTAGCGTTGAATGCGATTGTCTTGCCCGCCTGCTCGCGCTGGCGCTTCACGGTCCCGCTGGTCATCACCGGCTCGATGCCCAGCGATTCCAGTGTCTTGCAGCTCTCTTCCATCTCGGCCGCACGACGGAGCCCATGCGTCGTCATGCGCTCGACATTGTACTCGGCGCGATCGAACCAGCTCTGCGCCTTCTCGCTGGCGTCCAGGGAGGACAAAACCTCGTCCACTACGCCGGCCTTCGTCGCCGCCAGCATCATTTCGGCGGTCAGCGCCTCGATGCCCTTTACCATGATCGAGCGGATCATCTTGATCGCGCTGGCCCGGCCGATCTCGTCCCCGACCACTCGCGTCTTGGCAAAGCCTGCCGCCTGCAGCCGCGCCTCGGCCTCTGCTGCATGGGCACCCGAAATCAGCAGCGGGACATTCATCCGAGCGGGGTTGACCGGGGCCAGCACCGCAACGTCGACATAACGCCCGCCTGATGCCTCGATCGCCTTGGCGGCGGCCCGCTTGGTGTCGGGTGCCACCGAATTCATGTCGCACCAGAGCGCGCCCGGCTTCAGCAGACCGGCATAGTCCTCAGCCGCAGGCAGCGCCGAATCCGCCGTCACCAGCGACAGCACCTCGTCGGCATCGCCAAGCGCATCTTCGGCCGAGCCGCAGATCACCACGCCCGCCTCTTCCATCACCGCCCGTCGTGCCGGGTTGATGTCGAAGGCCAGCGCCGCAGACTCCCAGCCTGCCGCCTTGGCAAAAGTGGACCCGGCCTCACCGAAGCCGATCAGGGCAATCACGCTCTCCATGGCGCCGGTCCTGCGCGGCAAGGCGCAAAGGAACAAATGCAAACATCGCCACAGGTATAAATTTATGCAAACCCTTCTGCGGCAACCTCGCGCAGCAGGGCGACGAAGGCGGCCTGGGGAGCAGTTGGCCGCCAGCCTTCTCGCGTGGTGATGCCGATGGTCCGCGCCACCGGCACCGGCGGCGGCAGCGTGGCCAGCACGCCCGCGTCCAGTTCCACCGCCAGTTGCGCCGGGGACAGCAGCGTCAGCGCGTCAGATCCCAGCAGCAATTGCCGCACCGTCAGCACCGATCCGCACTCGATCCCCACCCGCGGCGGCTCCGCCCCGGCGCCGCGCATCATGCCTTCCCAGTAGTGGCGCAACGGCGTGTCGCTGGCGGGCAGAATCCACGGAAACGCCGCCAACGCGGCGCCATTCACCATGCCTGCCAGCAAGGGATGCCCGGCGCGCATCACCAGTGCAGGACGATCTTCGAACACCGCCTCCTGCGCCAGATCATCAAGAGACGCCGCATCACGAAGCGCGCCCAGCATCAGGTCCACTTCACCGTCGCGCAAAGGTCCGGAAAGCTCGGCATGGCTCCCTTCCACCACTGCCACATCCACCCCCGGATGGGCTCCGGCAAAGCGCAGGATCGTCTCGGGCAGCCAGCGCGCGCGGCTCAGCGGCATGGCGCCAACCACTACCCGCCCCGCCGCCTTGCCCTGCCAGGCCGCCACTTCGGCAAGGCCTGAACGCAGTTCCGCCATCGCCAGGCCGAACCCGCGTGCGCGCCTTTCGCCCGCAGGCGTCAGCATCACCGAACGCCCGCGCCGGTCCACCAGCCGCTGCCCCAGCGCCACCGAAAGATCCGCCACCGCCCGGTGCAGCGAGGCCGACGAAAGCCCCGTCGCCTCTGCAGCCACTGCATAGGACCCAGCCCTTGCCAGCGCGAGGAACGCCCGCAATTGCGTGCCAGTCACGCGCGGAGAGCCGACATGCGCAATCGCAGCTTCGGCACGCGGTGCAAGCAGCAGCGCGGGCTCGGTCGGCGTCATGCCGGCCGGCCCACGTTCGAACAGCGCACATCCCAGGTCCGCCTCCAGCCGGGCGATCGCCTGCGTCAATGCAGGCTGCGTCAGGTTCACCGCCCGCGCCGCCCGCGTCACGCTGCCGTGGCGCACGGTCGCCGCAAACGCCGCGATGTGGCGGACATTGATCGCAAGGAGTTGCATGGTGCATCGCTTAGCATTTCCTTATGGGCAGTGCCAAACATTGCATTGGTTCCTCGCGCCCCGCAGTCGCATGGAACCGGCGAAGATTTTTCATGGGAGCCGGAAATGTCGGGAATCGTCGTCCAGAACATCGAACGTGCCGATCCAGCCGTGATCGATGGCCTTGCCGCCTGCGGCGTCGCCACCGTCCACGAAGCGCAAGGCCGCACCGGCCTGCTCGCCTCCTACATGCGCCCGATCTATCGCGGCGCGCGCATCGCCGGCAGCGCCGTCACCATCAGCGCGCCTCCGGGTGACAACTGGATGGTCCACGTCGCCATCGAACAGCTTCAGGCCGGAGACATCCTGCTCCTCGCCCCGACCTCACCGTGCGAAGACGGCTACTTCGGCGATCTTCTCGCCACCAGCGCGCAGGCGCGCGGCTGCCGTGGCCTGGTGATCGACGCTGGCGTGCGCGACGTGCGCGACCTCACGGAAATGAACTTCCCCGTCTGGTCCAAGGCGATCTACGCGCAAGGAACAGTCAAGAACACGCTCGGCAGCGTCAACGTGCCCGTGGTCTGCGCCAACGCGCTGGTGAATCCCGGTGACGTGATCGTGGCCGACGATGACGGCGTCTGCGTCGTTCCGCGCGAAAAGGCCGCCGAAGTGCTCAAGGCCGCGCAGGCGCGCGAAGCCAACGAAGGCGAAAAGCGCGAGAAGCTCGCTGCCGGCGTCCTCGGCCTCGACATGTACAAGATGCGCGAACGGCTGGAGAAGGAAGGCCTCAAGTATGTCTGAGGCAGGCATGCCCCAAGGCATTCGCTGCATGTGGATGCGCGGCGGCACGTCCAAGGGCGGCTACTTTCTCAAGGATGACTTGCCGCAGGACACGGCCCAGCGCGATGCCTTCCTCCTGGCCATGATGGGCAGCCCCGATCCCGTGCAGATCGACGGAATGGGCGGCGCCGATCCCCTGACCAGCAAGGTCGCGGTCGTTTCCAAGTCCAGCCGCGAGGGCATCGACGTCGACTACCTGTTCCTGCAGGTCTTCGTCGATCAGGCGATCGTCACCGATGCGCAGAACTGCGGCAATATCCTTGCCGGCGTAGGCCCCTTCGCGATCGAGCGCGGGCTGGTAGCGGCCACCGGCGATGAAACCCGCGTCGCCATCTTCATGGAGAACACCGGCCAGGTCGCCGTCGCCACGGTCAGCACGCCCGATGGCAAGGTCACCTACAAGGGCGATGCGAAGATCGACGGGGTCCCCGGCTCCCACGCGCCGGTGCCACTCGAATTTCGCGATACCGCCGGTTCCTCGTGCGGCGCGCTCCTGCCCACCGGCAACGCCGTCGACGAAGTGAATGGCGTGGCTGTCACCCTGATCGACAACGGCATGCCCTGCGTGGTGATGAAGGCCGAGGATCTCGGCATCACCGGCTACGAAGACCGCGACTGGCTCGACAATGCGAGCGATCTCAAAGCGAAGATCGAAGACATCCGCCTCGCCGTCGGCGAACGCATGAATCTGGGTGACGTGAAGGAAAAGTCCGTCCCCAAGATGATGCTCGTCGCCCCGCCGAAGAATGGCGGCGCGGTAACCGTGCGCAGCTTTATCCCCCACCGCGCCCACGCCACCATCGGCGTCCTCGGCGCGGTCAGCGTCGCCACCGCCTGCCTGATCCCCGGCTCGCCCGCCGCCGAGGTAGCCTCGATCCCCGAAGGCAGCCGCAAGCTGCTCTCGGTCGAACACCCCACCGGCGAAATGAGCTGCGTTCTGGAAGTGGACGACGCCGGCGAAGTCCGCACCGCCGCCCTCCTGCGCACCGCGCGCAAGCTGATGGATGGAGTAGTATTTGCATGACCGACCAGAACCGCATCATCAGCTGGCACGCCAACCCATCGAAGCCGCGCTACACCCCGCCACCCGGCGCGGTCGATGCGCATTGCCATGTCTTCGGCCCGATGGCGCAGTTCCCGTTCAGCGCCAAGGCCAAGTACCTGCCGCAGGATGCCGGCCCGGACATGCTCTTCGCCCTGCGCGATCACCTGGGCTTTGAACGCAACGTCATCGTTCAGGCCAGCTGCCACGGCACCGACAATGCCGCCACGCTCGATGCCATCGCCAAGTCGAACGGAAAGGCCCGCGGCGTCGCCGTGGTCGATCCCGCGATCCCGGAAGCAGACCTTCACGCCCTGCACGAAGGCGGCATCCGCGGCATCCGCTTCAACTTCCTGAAGCGCCTTGTCGACGACGCGCCCAAGGACAAGTTCCTCGAAGTCGCGCAGCGCCTGCCCAAGGGCTGGCACGTGGTGATCTATTTCGAGGCCGACATCCTCGAGGAACTGCGCCCGTTCATGGACGCCATCCCCGTCCCCCTCGTGATCGACCACATGGGCCGCCCCGACGTGCGCCAGGGACCGGACGGTGCCGACATGAAGGCTTTCCGCGCCTTCCTCAACAGTCGCGAAGACATCTGGTTCAAGGCCACCTGCCCCGACCGCCTCGATGCCATCAAGGAAGGCGGCGCGGGCGATCCGTGGAATGCCTTTGCAGATGCCGTCGCGCCCTTGGTGGCCGATTATCAGGACCGCGTGCTGTGGGGCACCGACTGGCCGCACCCCAACATGGACACCGAAATCCCCGACGACGGCCACCTCGTCGACATGATCCCGCGCATCGCGCCGACCGAGGAACTCCAGCGCAAGCTGCTCATCGACAACCCGATGAAGCTATACTGGGCAGATTGAGGACGGCGGGCGAGAGCTTCAACCGATTGCGCTTGCAGCATTGTGCGATAGTCTGCGAACCATGCTGCATCGCCATCTGCCTCTCACCGTCCTCGCCCTGCTGGCCCTGCTCCCCACCACGGCAAGCGCCGAAACGCTCTACGTCCGTGCCGGGCGGCTGATCGATCCGGAAGCCGGACGGGTTCTCGCCGCGCAGGTGATCAAGGTCGAGGATGGGCGCGTCGTGGCTGTGCAGCCCGATGGTCCCCTGCCTGCGGGTGCCAACGTCGTGGATTGGTCGGCCTTCACCGTCCTGCCCGGCCTGATCGACTGCCACGTGCACCTCGCCGACGTCGAACAGTCCAGCAACGTCGCCGAGCCGCTGCTCCATTCAGCCATGGAGATCGGCTTCATCGGCGCGCGCAATGCCAGGAAGACCCTGCTCGCAGGCTTTACCTCGGTGCACGATGTCGGCTCCTTCCGCGCCTATGCCGATGTCGAACTGCGCAACGCCATCAACCGTGGCGACGTGCCCGGCCCTCGCATCAGCGCGGTTGGAGCCTATGTCACCATCCCCGGCGGCGGCGGCGAGGTCACCGGCTTCTCGCCCGATGTCACCGTCCCTGCCGACATGCGCGCCGGCGTCGTCACCGATGCGGCGGACGTTACCCGCAAGGTCAACGCGCTGTTCCAGAACGGCGCGGATTCGATCAAGCTGATCGCCACCGGTGCAGTGCTGGCGCAAGGCACCGAACCCGGTCAGCTCGAACTGTCGGGCGAGATGATGAAGGCAGCGGTCGACGTTGCCCGCCAGCGCGGATCATGGGTCACCGCCCATGCCCATGGCGCCGCCGGAATCAAGCTTGCCATCCAGTCGGGCGTCAAGGCGATCGAGCATGCCAGCCTGATCGACGATGAAGGCATTGCCCTTGCCAAGGCGCGCAGCGTCTGGCTCGACATGGATATCTACAACGGGGATTTCATCGCCGAGGTCGGCAAGCGCGATGGCTGGCCTGCCGAGATGCTGCGCAAGAACGACGAGACCACCCAAGCCCAGCGCGCAGGCTTCCGCAAGGCGGTCAAGGCCGGGGTCAGGCTCAGCTATGGCACCGACGCCGGGGTCTTCCCCCACGGCGCCAATGCGCGGCAGTTCAAGTACATGGTCCGCTACGGAATGACGCCGATGCAGGCAATCCAGTCTGCCACCACTGTCGCCGCCGACCTGCTCGGCTGGAGCAAGGACGTCGGCGCACTCTCGCCCGGCCATTGGGCCGACATGATCGCAGTCACCGGGGATCCCCTGGCCGATATCGCCGTCCTCGAAGACGTGCGCCATGTCATGAAGGGTGGCGAATTGGTGAAATGAGCGAAAAAGGGGCGGCTCGGATCGAGCCGCCCCGATCTGCCGGCAAGGGAGGACCGGCAAGAGCCGGCAGGGCCGGAGGGGGACGGCCCGCCAGATGGCAATCACTGCTTGGTCAGAGCAGCTTCCAGGTCACTGGCACGACGATGGCCGTGGCGCCGCCCGGCGGTGGCGGCACCGAACCGGCGCGCGTCGGCATGGCCAGCGCCTCCTTGTCGAGCGTGCTCGAGCCCGAGGGCGCGACAAGTTCGGTTCGCTCGATGTTGCCGCCAGCGCCGACGAACACCTTGACTTTGGCCGTGCCTTCCTCGCCGCGCATCTGCGCCGTGCGTGGATAGGTCTGCTTGGACGCGATGATGCGCGTCACCTGCTTCTGCCACTCGGCAGACTGCGCAAAGGCAGGCATGGCGGTTGCGGCAAAGGCAAGCGAGGCAATGCCAAGTGCGATCCTGTCGATAATCTTCATGGGTCGTTCCTTCGATCTTCTTGAATGACGTTGCGGCTTTCAGAATTCGGACCAATCGTCCTCGTCGACCTTCAGGGCAGTATTGCCGAGGACCGGAGCGGGGCGCGCTGCAGGCTGCGCGGCGGGCTCTGCCGTCGCAGTAGCCACAGGCAGCGGAGCGGGCTTTGACCCTGCGGGCGCCGAAGCTTGCGGCTTGGCGGAGAGCAGTGCCGATGAGCGGGCCTGGCCGCTCGTACCAAGGCGGAAGCGCCCGACCTGCTCGACCAGCGCAATGGTCTCGTTCGAGAGATTGCGCGTTCCGGCCGAGCTTTCCTCGACCATCGCGGCATTGCGCTGGGTAAAGCTGTCCATCGAACCGACCATCGCCGAGATGTCGGCAATGCCGGCCGCCTGCTGTCCGGCAGCCTCGGCGATCTGGTCTACCAGCTCCGAGACCGCACTGACTTCGTTGACGATCTGCCGCAGGGCCTCACCGCTCGATTCGACCAGGGCAACCCCGCCGCTGACCTCTTCGGTGCTCTTGCCGATCAGGTCGCGGATCGATTTGGCGGCATCGGCGGAACGCTGCGCCAGGGCACGCACTTCGGTGGCGACCACCGCAAAGCCCTTGCCGGCATCACCGGCACGTGCGGCCTCGACTCCGGCATTGAGCGCCAGCAGGTTGGTCTGGAAGGCAATGCCGTCGATCACTCCCACGATCTCGGCCATCTCGCGCGAACTGGCCTCGATGCTGCGCATGGCGGCCACGGCACGATTGGCGGTATCGCCAACACCGTCGGCGGTGTTGCGGGCCACAGACAGGCGGGTGCTCGTCTGCTTCACGTTCTCGGCCGTGGTCCTGACGGAGGAGCTGAACTCGGTGATCGTGCGCGATGTTTCAGCCAGCGATGTCGCCTGCTGCTCGGTGCGCAGCGCCAGGTCCGATGCCGCGCTCGAAATCTCGTCCGTACCAAGCTTGATCGTGTGGCAACCCTCGACGATCTTGCCGAGCACCCGCTCAAGCGCGGTCACGGCAGCATTGTAGTCGACATGCAGCTTTGCCAGCGCGCCCGATCCGTTCTCCTTGACGCGGAAGGTCAGGTTTCCTTCGGCCAACGCGGTCAGTCCCTCGCCGATCTCATCGATGGTCAGCTGCACTTCGCGGGCGCGCTGCTTCTCGGCTTCGGCGCGGGCATGGTCGGATGCGAAGACATCGCGGAAGCGATCAAGCGCGCGGGCAAGCTGGCCAAGTTCGTCGGACCGGGAAAGGCCCGGGACGGCGACGTTATGATTTCCATCGATCAGGCGCGACACGGCGTCCGACATCGACACCACCGGCTTGGCGATGTTGCGAATGAGATAGACCAGCAGGACAACCGCGCTGAGCAGAGCAAGGCCAAGCGCCGCAAGGGTGAACTTGCGCGCCGAGGCATAGATCTTCTCGGCATTGGCGGCGACCGCAGCGCCGTCCTTCTTGTTGGCCTCGATAACGGCGAGGATCGTGTCTTCCAGGGCATAGAAGGTATCGATGCCCTCGCCATCGTGCATCACCTGGGCGCCCCGGGTGTCGCCGCCGATCGCCATCGCCTGCATGGTTTCATCCTGGGCAAGGAAAGTCGCCCAGGCTTGCTTCAGCGCGGCCGTCCCGGTCTTCTGATCCGGCGTGATGGCAAGTTTCTCGAACTCGACGATTTCCGCATCGATCGCGCTGCGCGCATTCCTGAGCAGTTTCTGGCCGCGCGCCACGGCCTCGGGCGTCTCCCCACTGAACATCTCGTCCTGCTTGAGGCGATATTGCGAGGTGAAGGCGTGGATATCGCCGAGCTTTTCCGCGCTGGGTATCCAGATGTCGCGCTGTTCGGCGGCAATGGCATTGACCTCGCCGATCTTCGAAATCGCGAACAGGCCCATGCCTGCCATCGCCGCAAGCAGCAGTGCAAAAGCAGCGATGAATTTTTTGGTTATGTTGAAGCTGAACATCAATGTTCCCCGACAGGCCTTGCGGCATGTCACCCGCTTATGCCGGGAGGGGGGAACTTTCCGTATCGCGACGGCCCCGTAGAGTCGCGCACTGGCGTAGAAAGGTTTTCTCCAGCCAGATTGCCACAACGCTACTGTTTGCGCAGCTTTCGGCCCGATACGGGCCACCTTCATGGTTAATGTTGCCGGGGGGTCAAGCGCCCAGAAGATGCAGCGTCACGCGCCGACGATGGCCTGCCCGGCGGTGCTCGCACAAATATATGCCCTGCCACGTGCCCAGTGCCAGTCGCCCCCCGACCAGCGGAATCGATAGCGACACGCCCGTGAGTATCGACTTCAAATGCGCCGGCATGTCGTCGGGACCTTCATCGTCATGGGCATAGCCACCGTTCTCCGGCGCAAGACGCGAAAGCCAGCGAACGATATCGCCCCGCACTTCAGGCGCGGCGTTCTCCTGGATGGTCAGTGAAGCCGAGGTATGGCGGCAGAACACGGTCAGCAAGCCGGTGGCCATGCCCTGTTCGCCAGTCCAGCGCACCACATCGCGGGTTATCTCATGCAGGCCTTGGCCCGGGGTAGCGATGACGATCTCGGTGGCAGACTGGCGCATGCGGCCTTTATGGCAGCAATTGCCCTCGCCGCGCCAGACCTCGCAGCCGCCCGACCCGCACCCCACACACCACCGTCGCCCCGGGCTTGACCCGGGGCTGGGCTTTTCTTCCAGCGCACCCTCGCGACAAGGAAGCGGGATCCCGGGTCAAGCCCGGGATGACGGTTTGGGTCAGTACGGATAAACCTTGACAAAACGAACCATATAGGTTATACGCCCCGCCCACAGGTCAGGAGAGGGCACAAGGCCAACCCGCTCCTCTCCTTCGGAAGCCGACGCTGTTGCCGAAGCTTCCG
>NZ_JRVC01000017.1 GCF_000807925.1 Novosphingobium subterraneum
GCGGGTTCAACGAGGGGCGTAAAGCCCAAGACCCACCGGGCAAACCCTGCCGTTACCCAAGGACAGACAGGACAACCCAGGGCTGATAGCACGGCGCCGAACCCTGAGCGACGCTGCGGATGCGGAACCCGCCATGATTGTGCGACTGTGTCAGCACAAACGACAGGTTCTTTTCACGCAGCCGCTTGCCAGAAGCCAAGGCAGCAAGCGAGCCGCTGCCAAGGCTTCGTCCTTTCACAAATGTCCGACCATCAGGCTGAGCCGATCAGGGGTCCGGCACCGCCCCCCGGCCACTCGCACCCGGTCCCGCGCCCCATCCTTTGCGTGCCAAACGGCACCGCACCGGTCGCGCGATCTGCACCTCCCACAGGCGTTACCGTCCGCATTCGCCAGCGGATGCCTACTCATGACACCCCCGCTTCCCCGCGCAGGCGGGGACCTCGGTGTCCTCACGGAACCTCAGCGCGAGTCGCCCGAGCCTCCCCGCCTGCGCGACGAGCCGAAGGACGGGAGAGCGGGGGTGGCAAATCAGGCGCCCCCCTTGCAACCACCGCCTCTCCCCGCCACAGCAACGCCATGCCGTTTGAGATAGCCAGCAGCGCAATTGCGACGATGACGGTTGCGGCCCGCGATGCCTGCCCCGACGAGGCGTGCGGCCTACTGCTTGGCTGTGGCACCCGCGTGGAAACCGCCGTTCGCACCGCCAATGTCGCGGCCGACCCGGCGCGCCATTTCGAGATCGATCCCGCCGCCCTCATCGCCGCGCACAAGGCGGCGCGGGCTGGCGGGCCGGACGTTCTCGGCTATTTTCACACGCATCCCAACGGCCTTGCCTGCCCGTCATCCACCGACGCAGCCAGCGCCGCGCACGATGGCAAGGTCTGGGCGATTGCCGCGCCGGTCCGCGACGGATCGTGGGCAATTACGTGTTGGCACGATGGCCCGAACGGGTTCGAAGCGCTTTCCTATGCGGTCATCGCTGGCTAAGGCTGTAAGGCATCAACCCGTTTGCTCGCACAGAGCCCCTTGCGCAGACCACTGATCCAAAAAGGCCTTCCATCAGAACATGACAGCACCTGCTTCCGCGCTCGATCTCGCCAGCCTGCTCTGCTCGCGCCTTTGCCATGACATGCTCAGCCCGGTAGGCGCGCTTTCAAACGGTCTCGAACTCCTCGTCGAGGAGAAGGACCCCGAAATGCGCCAGCGCTGCTTCGAACTGCTCGAACAGAGCGCGAAGGCATCGGCAGACAAGCTCAAGTTCTTCCGTCTCGCCTTCGGTGCGGCAGGCGGCTTCGGCGATTCCGTGCCGGTGAACGAGGCGCGCGCCCTGATCGATGCGCTGGCCGGCAGCAACGGGCGTGTCGCGGTGAACTGGATGTTCGGCGTCGATGCCTTGGCCAAGCCCGCGGTGAAGACCCTGCTCAATCTCGCCCTGATCGGGCTCGACGCGCTGGTCCGCGGCGGCACGCTCGATATCGGTGCAGAAGTGAACGGCGGCGCGATCGAGATCGTCGTGCGCGCCGCCGGGCAGCGCGTGGCGTTTGATCCGGCGGTCGGTCAGGCGCTTGAAGGCACGTTGGCTGCAAGCGAACTGTCCAGCAAGACGGCGCCCGCCGCGATGGTCCAGCAGCTTGCCGCCTCCGTCGGCGGCGGGGTGCAGGTCCACGTCACGGCGGAAAGCCTGGTCATGGGCGCAGTGCTCCCGGCAGCCTGATCCATGATGCGCCGCTGGCTCGTCCATCGCGAGGTGCCATCGCCGAACTGGAACGAGCGCAAGCTGCCGGTCACCATGGTGGTTCTGCACTATACCGGCATGGAGACCGCACAGGCGGCGCTTGATCGGCTCTGCGATCCGGCAGCGGAAGTCTCGGCGCACTACATGATCGACGAGGACGGCACCGTCACCGGCCTGGTGGACGAGGACAAGCGCGCCTGGCACGCCGGGCGGTCCTCCTGGCGCGGGATCACCGATATAAACTCGGCGAGCGTCGGGATCGAACTGGTAAATCCCGGCCACGAATTCGGCTACCGCCCGTTCCCCGACGCCCAGATCGAGGCGCTGCTGCCGCTGCTCGCCGATATCGTCAAGCGGCACAACGTGCCCCGCGCCAACGTCGTCGGCCATTCCGACGTCGCCCCGGCGCGCAAGGAAGATCCGGGCGAGTTGTTCCCGTGGGAATTGCTCGCACGGCACCGACTCTGCCTGCCCACACCCAAGCTCTCGATGCGGCTGCTCTACGACAACGAGGCTGCGTTCTTCCTCGCCCTCGAACGCTTCGGCTATGACATTTCCGATCAGGAAGCCGCAGTGCGCGCCTTCCAGCGGCGCTGGCGGCCACACCGGATCGATGGGCAGGTCGATGGCCAGATCGGCGCATTGCTGTTCGAACTCCTGTTGGAACGCGATCTCGGTCATGCTAGGTGACCGCTCGCCAGGGGGCCGGGCAGCCGCGTGATCGCAAGATCCCGAGGAAAGTCCGGGCTCCACGAAACAAGGGTGGCGGGTAACGCCCGCCGGGCCTGACACCGCAAGGTGGAAGGTCAAGGGAAAGTGCCACAGAGAGCAGACCGCTAGTCCGCAAGGACGAGTAAGGGTGAAAGGGTGCGGCAAGAGCGCACCGCGCGACCGGCAACGGAAGCGGCACGGCAAACCCCACCCGGAGCAAGATCGAATAGGGACTGCGCGCTCTTCCGAGCAGGCTTGTTTCGGGCCAGCAGTCCGGGTTGATTGCTTGAGCGTTCCGGCAACGGTCCGCCTAGAGGAATGGCTGCCAGCGGCGATACGGTCCACTTGTGGGATACCGTCGGCGCTACAGAACCCGGCTTACAGGCCCCCTGGCGCTTCGATGGTTTCCTACAACGCTGCAAGTTGTTAGGACGGGTCCATGTCCGGCGGCCATCATCACCATCACGATCATCATGGGCATGGGCACGGGCATGACCACCATGGCCATGGCCATTCCCACGCTCCCGCCAGCTTCGGCCGGGCCTTTGCCGTCGGCATCACGCTGAACCTCGGCTTTGTCGTGGTCGAGGCGGTCTACGGTGTGATTGCCGGTTCGATGGCGCTGGTGGCAGATGCCGGACACAACCTGTCCGACGTGCTCGGCCTCGTCATCGCCTGGACCGCCAGCGTGCTGGCAGCGCGGCCGCCCTCGGCCCGCTTCACCTATGGCTTCAAGTCCAGCTCGATCCTGGCCGCCCTCGGCAATGCCGCGTTCCTGCTGGTCGCGCTGGGCGCCATCCTGGTCGAGACGATCCGCCGGCTGATAGAGCCCGAGCCGGTTGCGGGTGGTCCGGTCATGGCGGTAGCCGCCGTCGGCATCGTGATCAACACCGTCACGGCGCTGATGTTCATGCGGGGGCGCAAGCACGATATCAACATCCGCGGCGCCTACCTGCACATGGCTGCAGACGCTGCGGTTTCGGCCGGCGTCGTTGTCGCAGGCCTGCTGATCACGCTGACAGGTGCGCAATGGATCGATCCGGTCACCAGCCTTGTCATTGTCGGCATCATCGCCGCAGGCACATGGGGGCTGCTCAAGGATTCGCTGCGCATGGGCCTGCACGCCGTTCCGCCCGGAATCGACGAGCAGAAAGTGCGGCACTTCCTCAACTCGCTGAGCGGGGTCGAGGCGGTGCACGATCTGCACATCTGGCCGATGAGCACGACCGAGACCGCGCTGACCGCGCACCTCGTGATGCCGGGCGGCCATCCGGGTGACAGCTTCCTCCACCAGCTCGCGCATGAACTGGACCATGATTTCGGCATTGGCCACGCAACCGTCCAGGTCGAGACGATCGATGGCCACGAATGCGCGCTGTTGCACGATAACGTGGTGTAAACAGCCCCATCGTGCATCCCTCAATGTCCCAAGAGACAGGTCGCAGGGCACGGCACAGAGGGCCATATCGGCATCAGGAGACGTTCCGATCGGGGCAGACTTACCCCTCCGCCCCGGTTCCTCCCTTGATCCCCGGCTACTCGTTCCCTTCGGCCGGGGGTACCAATTCTTCAGGCGCGCTGCCCCACGCAGCGCGCCTATTTTTTGCCAATTACACTTCGTAATCAAGCACATGCACCATGGGCCATGTGGAATCGCCCCGGGCAGCTACCACCTCTGGTCGCGGAGGGGCGGGCCGGCAGCCTCAGATCTTGCGCCGGATACAGCCACGTTTCGACCAAGGAGTTACCGATGAGCTCGAAGTTCCTGATCGCGGCCCTCGCCGCTACTGCCGCCACTGCAGCACCCGCGTTCGTCACGCCTGCCTTCGCCAACCACCATGAAGAGACCAAGATGATCGGCGGCGCAGCGATGTATCCCTCGAAGACCATCGTCGAGAACGCGGTGAACTCCGCCGATCACACCACGCTGGTCGCCGCGGTCAAGGCCGCCGGCCTCGTCGATACGCTGAATGGCACCGGTCCGTTCACCGTCTTCGCTCCCACCAACGCTGCCTTCGCCAAGCTGCCTGCGGGCACTGTCGACACCCTGCTCAAGCCCGAGAACAAGGCCACGCTTACCAAGGTCCTGACATACCACGTGGTACCGGGCAAGGTGACGGCGGCGCAGCTCGTCGCCAAGATCAAGGCCGATGGCGGCAAGACCGAACTCACCACCGTCGCGGGCGGCAAGCTCACCGCCTCGCTGATGGGCGATACCGTCATGCTCACCGACGAAAAGGGCGGCATGGCCCACGTGACGCAAGCCGATGTGATGCAGAAGAACGGCGTGATCCATGTGACCGACGCGGTCTCGCTGCCGAACTGATCTTGCTTGCCCCTTCCAAACAGGGGGGCAGTGGCCAACAAAAAGGGCGGGTGCCTCTCGGTACCCGCCCTCTTTCATGTTCAGTCGAAGCCAGAAATCAGGCCGCTTCTTCCTTGCCCTTGTGGACGCGGATCGGTTCCTTGCGGCCTTCGACGACGTCCTTGTCGACCACGACCTCGTTGATGTCGGTCTCGGTCGGCACGTCGAACATGGTGTCGAGCAGCAGGCCTTCGACGATCGAGCGAAGCCCGCGCGCGCCGGTCTTGCGTTCGATGGCCTTCTTGGCGATCGCTTCCAGGGCGTCGTCGGTGAAGGTCAGCGTGACGTCTTCCAGCTCGAACAGCTTGGCGTACTGCTTGATCAGCGCGTTCTTCGGCTCCTTGAGGATCTTGACCAGCGCCTCGATGTCGAGGTCGTTCAGGGTCGCGATCACCGGCAGGCGGCCGACGAATTCGGGGATCAGGCCGAACTTGAGGAGATCCTCAGGTTCCGACTTCTGGAGCAGTTCGCCCACGCGGCGCTTTTCGGGATCGGCAACGTGCGCGCCGAAGCCAATCGAGCGCTTCTGCAGGCGGTCGGCAATGATCTTGTCGAGGCCCGCAAAGGCGCCGCCGCAGATGAACAGGATGTTCGTGGTGTCGACCTGCAGGAACTCCTGCTGCGGATGCTTGCGCCCGCCCTGCGGGGGAACCGAGGCGGTGGTGCCTTCCATCAGCTTGAGCAGCGCCTGCTGCACGCCTTCGCCCGAAACGTCGCGCGTGATCGATGGATTCTCGGCCTTGCGGCTGATCTTGTCGATCTCGTCGATGTAGACGATACCGTGCTGCGCCTTCTCGACGTTGTAGTCGGACGCCTGCAGCAGCTTGAGGATGATGTTCTCCACGTCCTCGCCCACGTAACCGGCTTCGGTCAGCGTGGTGGCATCGGCCATGGTGAAGGGCACGTCGAAGGTCTTGGCAAGCGTCTGTGCCAGCAGCGTCTTGCCCGAACCGGTCGGGCCGACGAGCAGGATGTTCGACTTCGACAGTTCGACATCGCCGCCCTTGCCGCTGTGCTTGAGGCGCTTGTAGTGGTTGTGGACCGCCACCGAGAGCACGCGCTTGGCGCGGTCCTGGCCGATCACGTAGTCGTTCAGAGTCTCGAAGATGTCGCGCGGGGTTGGTACGCCGCCATCCTTCTTGCCGGCGATGCCGGCCTTGGTCTCTTCACGGATGATGTCGTTGCACAGTTCGACGCATTCATCGCAGATGAACACGGTCGGCCCGGCGATGAGCTTGCGCACTTCGTGCTGCGATTTGCCGCAGAAGCTGCAGTAGAGGGTGCTCTTGGTATCCGATCCGGAAAGCTTGGTCATTCGTCCATCCCAGGCGCCTCTCCACGAGAGGCGGGCCCGATCATCCTACTACCGCAAGGGCATTAATCAACCGGACTCGATTACAGTAACGTGATCCTAAGGGGCAAAGCCTTTCGCTGGGCTTAAGGCCTTGACCCTCAGGGTTATTCCTTATGCGGGTGCGCCGCCCGAACCTTCTTCGCCGCCGACCGAATCGGTCACCGGACGCGATTCGAACACCTTGTCGACGAGCCCGAAGTTCTTCGCTTCCTCGGCTTCGAGGAAGGTGTCGCGGTCCATCGCCTTCTCGATCTCGTCGAGCGAGCGGCCGGTGAACTTGACGTAAAGGTCGTTCATGCGCTTGCGGATGCGCAGGATCTCGCGCGCCTGGATCTCGATGTCCGAGGCCATGCCGCGTGCGCCGCCCGAAGGCTGGTGGACCATGATGCGCGCGTTGGGCAGCGCAATGCGCATGCCCGGCTCACCGGCAGCAAGCAGGAACGAGCCCATCGACGCAGCCTGGCCGATGCACACGGTCGACACGCGGGGGCGGATGTATTGCATGGTGTCGTAGATCGCGAGACCTGCCGTCACCACGCCGCCCGGCGAGTTGATGTACATCGAGATGTCCTTCGACGGATTTTCCGATTCGAGGAACAGGAGCTGGGCGATGATCACCGAGGCCATGTGGTCCTCGACTTCGCCGGTCACGAAGATGATGCGTTCGCGCAGCAGGCGCGAATAGATGTCGAAGCTGCGTTCGCCGCGGCTCGATTGTTCGACCACGACCGGGATCAGCGCGCCGGTGACGGGATCGGTGGTGAATTTGCCTTGCGCACTCGATGCGCCGAACAGGTCGAGCATGGAAATCCTCATATGGTTAGGCTTCGCTATGTCGCGTGCCACGACGCGATGTTCAAGGGCGTTAACCCCGAATCCGGGGATTTGCGGGTCGAAAGCCGGTTTGGTGACACGCCCGAAGGTGCTGCCGCCATCAAGGCGCTTGCAAGTGCGGCGGGCCGTGCGCAGCATCCGGCGGAGATTCTGGCGTGGGGTCGGCTTGATGAGAATGCTGTTTCTTTGCTCTGCCATGGCCGCTGCTGCACTACCTTCATGCGGCGCGGCGCAGAGTGTGTCCGATTACTTGGCACGGATCGCGGCGGTCGACGACTCCGGACCGAAGCTCAACGCGGTGTTGGCGATCAACCCCGATGCGGCGAAGGAGGAGGCTGCCGCCAGGAAGGTCAAGGGACCGCTTGCGGGCAAGGCAGTGCTGATCAAGGACAATATCGAGGTTGCAGGCCCAATGGCCACGACCGCCGGAAGCCTGGCCCTGAAAGACAACGTCACCGGCCGCGACGCTCCGCTTGTCGCAAGGCTGCGCAAGGCGGGAGTGGTGATCCTGGGCAAGACCAACCTTTCGGAATGGGCCAACATCCGCTCGTCCTCCTCGTCCAGCGGCTGGAGCGCGATCGGAGGACAGACGAAGAACCCCCACGCGATCGACCGGACGGCGTGCGGATCGTCATCAGGCAGCGGCTCGGCTGTTGCCGCGGGTCTTGCCTGGGCAGCCATCGGCACCGAGACCGACGGGTCGATCACCTGCCCGGCCTCGGTCAATGGCATCGTCGGCTTCAAGCCTACCGTCGGTATGGTCAGCCGCACCCATGTGGTCCCGATCAGCCACAGTCAGGACACCGCGGGACCGATGACCCGCAGCGTAGCCGATGCCGCGCTGCTGATGAACGCGCTCGCCGGGACCGACCCCGCCGATAGCGCCACCGCCGAGGCCGACAAGCGCAAGGCAGACTTCACCGCAGGCCTCGCCACCGCCAACCTGAAAGGCGTCCGCATCGGCGTGCTGCGCAAGCAGGCGGGCAACCACCCTGCCCTGCTTGCCCTGTTCGACAAGGCGCTGGCCGACCTGAAGGCGGCGGGCGCAGAGCTGGTCGAGATCGCGTTCGAACCCTCGCCCGAGATGGGCCGCGACGAGTTCACCGTGCTGCTCTACGAATTGCGCGAGGACATGGGCGCCTACCTGCGCTCCCTGCCCGCCAAGCAGGGGCCGAAGTCGCTTGCCGACCTGATCGCCTTCAACAAGGCGCATCCAGAGGAACTGCGCTGGTTCGGGCAGGACGTTTTCGAGCAGGCCGAAGCGACGACCGACCAGATCGGCTATACCGCCGCACGCGCCAATTCGCTCAAGCTCGCCGGGGCCGAAGGCATCGACAGGCTGCTGCGCGAGAACAAGGTGACCTTCCTTGTCGCGCCGACAGAGGGCCCGGCCTGGCCGATCGACCTGGTGCTGGGCGATCACTTCGTTGGCGTGGGCGCCGGCAATCTCTCGGCCATTGCGGGATATCCGCATCTGTCCGTGCCGATGGGCGCGGTAGAGGGCCTGCCCATCGGCCTTTCGATCATGGGCGCGAAGTGGGACGACAAGCGCGTATTGGAAGCGGGCGCTGCCTACGAACGCGCCCGGACCGCCGCAGTGCCTGTCCCCTCGTTCAAGCGCTGGGGGGAGTAAGGTCCCTAGCCGCCGCGGGACCGGCGGAAGCCTGCGGCCTGGGCCTCTTCCTCGGTGCAGAAGAGCCGCTCGGGCCGGGTCCCGTCATAGTACTTCATGCCGGGCAGGTAATAGATGTACTCGCCATTGCGCTGGCTGACATTGCCCTTGATCGCGCAGCCGAAGGCGTTGCGATAGACCTGGGCCCCGCCAGTCCGCGTCGATCGCGCAACCCCTTGCGCCCTCTGGCTGGCGCTGGCCGCAATACCGGCCTGAGGATGGGCCTTCCTCCAGTCTGATGGCGGATCGAATGTGCCCGCCCAGATGCCGGCCTTCGCGGTCTTCACGGCCTGCTCCACTTCCAGATAGGGCGCGTCGCCGGGGCTGTTTTCAATGGCAACGGCAAACCCGGCGGCGACCATGGCTTCGGACAGGTCCCGTTCGTCAATCATGCACTGGCCAACCGCGAGGCCTTGCGCGTTCTGCGCCCGGACGCTGCATTTCACCTCACCCGTCTGCAACAGCAGGCCAAGATGACGCTTCGCATCTGCGCCGCAGTCCCAGTTTGTGCCGCCGCGCGCGCATTTCTGGCCGAGTTCGGGCGCGTCGATGCCGAACAGGCGGATACGCTGGCCGGTCATGTCGATCGTGTCGCCATCGAGTGCCGTGGCATTGCCGCTGATGATCTGCGCGGCAGCGGGTAGCGGGGTCGTGGCGAGCAGCAGGGCTATGAAGGCGCGCAAAGGGAATCTCCTGACCGGGGCAGGCCATTCCTTCGCGCAAGCAGGGTTAGGATTTGGTTTGCGCCTGAAATTGCGCCTGAATTTGCGTCTGCGACTGCAGGGCTTCGAGGGCTTCGAATTGCGATTGCAGCGCGCGCTGGCGGGCATTGGCGCGAGCGAGGCTGCTGCGTTTCTGCGCGGTGTCCCTGCGCATCCTGCGCCAGACCGCCAGGCTGTGGAACCACTGCGAGATGACTTCCAGAAGGCCGCTGCCGCGCGGACGCATGGGGGCGTGCGAGCGCGGCAGCGGGGTGGGTTCGGCCACGGTTGCGGAGGCTGTGGCCGAATGGCGTGCAGGCAGTGCTTCGGGAACTTCGGGCTCCAGCGCGAGCGCGCGGTCGAGCAGGTCGATCGTGGTCATGGCAGCCGGAGCCTCCGTGGACGGCAGCGCAGCGATTGCTGCAGCCGAAGCTCGCTTCGCGGAGGCCCTGGTCCGATTTGCGGGCTTCTTGCGGCTGGCCTTGCGGGCGGTGGTGGGGCGGCGCTTTGCGCTCTTCCCCTTGGCGACCTTGCGGGGCTTCTTCGATGAGGGCGTGGCTGGCGCTTCAGGCCACGGGATGCTGGCGATCACCGCGCCGCGCGGTGCTGGCAGGATAAGGTGATCGGGAAAGGCTGGCGGATTTGCCTGGCGCAGCAGGAAGGAAGGCTCTCGCAGCGAGACTGCCGACACTTTGGAGCGAGGCGCTTTCCCCCTGATGGAAGCGCGGGGCGGACGTGGACGCGAGGCAACACGATTGCGAACGGTGTGCATGGCAGTTCCCCCAGACGAGGTTCCTTGCCGATGGATGCTGGCACAATGCGACTCGGGTGCGAACGGGAGATGGATCGGAAACCGAATGGTCTGCACTTTTCCTAACGAAATACGCATTCAAGCGGCGCGCAATTACGTAGCGCATGGCCAGAAACGCCAACGGCCCGGCGTGCTGATGCGCGCCGGGCCGTCCGAAATCCGGCCTTCGCAAGCCGGATCAATCCGAAATGGAGATCAGCCTTCGGCCTTCTTCTTCGGTGCAGCCTTCTTCTTCGGAGCAGGCGCTTCTTCAGCGGCGGCTTCGGCAGCAGGGGCTTCCTCGGCGGCCTTCTTCTTGGGAGCGGCCTTCTTCTTCGGCGCTTCGGCTTCAGCTTCAGCAGGAGCAGCAGCTTCCTCGGCCGGAGCTTCGTCCTTGGCAGCCTTCTTCTTGGCCGGAGCCTTCTTGGCGGCCTTGGCCGGAGCGGCGGCAGCGCCTTCCTCAGCCTCGATCGCGGCCTGCAGCTCTTCCTTGGTCACTTCTCGCTCGGTGACTTCGGCTTTGTCGAACAGGAAGTCGACGACCTTGTCCTCATAGAGCGGCGCGCGCAGCTGGGCGGCGGCAAGCGGTTCCGAACGCACGTAGTCGACGAAGCGCTGGCGGTCCTGTTCGCGGTACTGCTGGGCAGCCTGGCGGATCAGCATTTCCATTTCTTGGGCAGAAACGGTCACGCCGTTGGCCTGGCCGATTTCCGACAGGAGCAGGCCGAGGCGCACGCGGCGTTCGGCGATCTTGCGGTAATCGTCCTTCTCGGCCTCGATTTCCTTCAGGGCCTCTTCAGGGTTCTCTTCGTTCTGGGCTTCCTGCTGAAGCTGGGCCCAGATCTGCTCGAACTCGGCATCGACCATCGAAGGCGGCACGGCGAAATCGTGACCGGCGGCAAGCTGATCGAGCAGCGCGCGCTTCATCTGGGTGCGGGTCAGGCCGGCAGTTTCCTGCTCCAGCTGGCCGCGCAGCAGGGTCTTCAATTGCTCGAGGCTTTCGAGGCCCAGCATCTTGGCGAATTCGTCGTTGGCTTCGAACTCACCGGGGTTCTTCACCGCCTTGACCTTGATGTCGAAGGTGGCTTCCTTGCCCTTGAGGTTCTCGGCCGGGTAGTCTTCCGGGAAGGTCACGGTGATGACGGTTTCGTCACCGGCCTTCACGCCGACAAGCTGTTCCTCGAAGCCGGGGATGAAGCGGCCAGCGCCGAGTTCCAGCGGGGTGTCTTCAGCCGCGCCGCCTTCGAAGGCAACGCCATCGACCTTGCCGAGGAAGTCGATGATGATCTGGTCGCCGTCCTTGGCCTTCGCGCCCTTCTTGGCGTCGGTGAAGGACTTCTGGCCAGCGCCGATGCGGGCAACGGCTTCGTCGACTTCGGCTTCGGTGACGGGAACGGTCAGCTTTTCAAGCTTCAGGCCATCGAGCGACGGCGCTTCGATCTGCGGCAGGACTTCCAGCTCGACTGTCAGCTCGGCGTCCTTGCCTTCGTCATAGCCTTCGCCGAGCGAGACGGCAGGTTGCATCGCGGGGCGCAGCTTGTTGTCGGCAACCAGCTTGTCCATCGCTTCGCGGATGGTGGTCTGCAGCGCTTCCTGGTGGAGCGCCGGGCCGTGCATCTTGCGGACGAGGTTGGCGGGCACCTTGCCGGGGCGGAAGCCGGGCATGCGCACCTGCGGCGCGATCTTCTTGACCTCACCTTCGACCCGGGCGGCGATGTCGGCCGCGGGGATGGTGACGGTGTAGGCGCGCTTCAGGCCCTCGTTGGTGGTTTCGACGATCTGCATCCTGATCCAACTTTCATGTATGTCACGCGCTTGCGCGGGAAAAGCTGACTCGGACGCCGGCGCGCGGACTGGTGCGGGCGAAGGGACTCGAACCCCCACATCTTGCGATACTGGAACCTAAATCCAGCGCGTCTACCAGTTCCGCCACGCCCGCATCCGGCGAAAAGCGAGCGGTGCCCCTATCGCAGTGGCCGGAAAAGGGCAAGCGCCTTGGAATTACGGCTCGGAACAGTGTATGAGGGCCTGAGTTGGGGAAGAAAGCGCAAACCTATCAAGGAGCCGCACGATGGCCACGACCCCCGATTCCCCGCAACCAGACCGAATCGAACCCCAGTCCCCGCCCGAAAGCCCACCGGTGATTGAACCGGACGGCGTTCCGCCCGTCATCCAGCCCGATGAGACGCCGGTGGTCGAGCCGGATCAGGTGCAGCCCGGTGCCCCGCAGGAGGTGCCAGCGCCGCCGGATTGATCACGGCCCTCAAAGTGTAGCTGGTTGCGAGATATTGTCGGAACAAAGCGCACCCATGCCCTGCCTGCTTACCAACTTTACGGCCCTGTTGGCGCATCCACGGCAGCTCACTTTGGCGGATGTGATCCCGACAGTCGGATTGAAGCTGTAAGTGGTAGTTATCAAACCAGTATCGCTACGACAGGTAACGTTGAAAGAATTTTCAGCACCGGATCGTTCGCAATCGAAGCGATCTTTCTTCCAGCGCTCCCGGCTGGAAATATCACGAGGGACAATCAGCAGGTCGGTATGAGCCATGGCAAAGCCTCAGGACAACTAGGCTAGCAGTCTCATCAGCGTGCCCCAAAAGCCCGAAGATTGGCTCGCCGCCCCGATCTTGTCTGCGGACGCCCGAGGGATGTCCCCCCCACACTCCAGACAATAAGCCCTAATCCCGCCGCCTTCCATCAGGCGCATCACGTCAGCCTGCATCCGCGCAACCAAGCCCTGCTGTTGCGCCGCCAGCGCGCCCGCGAGGTCATGCGCCCGTGCCTCGGGCGCTTCGCCGGTTTCCATCTGGCGGAGGAGTTGGGCGAAGGGGCTGGGTTCGTCTTCGATGTAGGCAGCGTGGAAGGTTTCTGCCTTGGCCTGTTTGGCGACCCATGCCACCGCATCATCGAGGCCGCCGAACTGGTCGACGAGGCCGAGCTGGCGGGCGGTGCCACCGTCCCAGATGCGACCCTGCGCGATTCTGTCGATGTCGGCCGATGACTTGCCGCGCGCCTTGGCGACGAGGCCGAGGAAGCGGCTGTAGGTCTGTTCGACCTGGCCCTGCAACAGCGCCTCCACCTGCGGGCTGAGGCCACCCAGGAGATCCGGCTGGCCCGAAAGAGGGGTGGTGCGGATCGAATCGGTGGTGACGCCATATTGCGGCAGAGTCTGTTCGAGCGTGGGCAGCACGGCAAAAACGCCGATCGAGCCGGTGATCGTGCTGGGTTCGGCAAAGATGCGCTGGGCGGGCGTGGAGACCCAGTACCCGCCGCTGGCGGCAAGGCTGCCCATCGAGACGGCGACCGGCAGGCCCTTGGCCTTCACCCGCTCCACCGCCGCGCGGATGCGTTCGGACGCCATGACCGAGCCGCCCGGCGAATCGACACGCAGGACGAGGCCCGCATAGTCATCGCTCTGCGCCACGCCGTCGACCAGATCGGCGATGCGATCGCCGCCCGCGGTGCCGGGGCCGGCATCGCCATCGACGATTTCGCCCGCGACGGTGACGACGGCGACGGCCCTGCCCTGCTTCGAGACGGGCTTGTCAGCCAGATAGACCAGGAGTTCGGTGGCCTTGAAGGCGCCAAGCCCGGCGTCTTCGTCTGCGCCGGCAATCTCGGCCACGCGCTTTCCGAAGGCCACGCGGTCACCGATCTTGTCGACAAGGCCGGACTTGAGCGCGGCTTGTGCAGCGTCGTTTCCGTTGTCGCGCACCCACTTGGCCGGGTCGGTGGTGGCGAGGGTCAGGTCTGCCTTGGGGCGGGCCTTCTTCACCTCGTCCTGCCAGTTCTGCCACAGCGTGCCATAGACTGCCTGCATCGCCTCGCGCGCTTCGGGCGACATTTCGGCGCGGATGTAGGGCTCCACCGCGCTCTTGTAGGTGCCGACCTTGAAGACGTGGACGTTGGCTTTCAGCTTGTCGATCAGGCCCTTGTAGAACAGCAGCGTGCCGCCGGGGCCGCTGATGGCAACGCCGCCCATGGGATCGACCCACGCTTCGGACGAATGCGCGGCCAGTTGCATCGCATCGTCGGTGTAGATCAGCGCGCGGACGAGCACGGGCTTCTTTGCCGCGCGCACCTTGTCCATCGCTGCGCCGATCTGGCTGAGGTGGACGGCCGAGCCGCCGCCGAAGGCTTCGAGATCGAGCACGACGGCCTTGATGCGCTTGTCGTCTGCCGCAGCGGCAATGGCGCGCGAGACGTCACGCGCGGTGTATTCCGGTTCGGGCGTCTGGCCTGACAGCAATTGCGTGGGCGAAATCTCGCTCGCTTCTTCCACCACGCGGCCTTCGAGCGGCAGGTAGAGCGCACCTTCGCGGACCATGCCGGGAGCGGGCCGCAGCGTGAGGACGGTGTAAAGGCCTGCGAAGAAAAGCAGCAGGAACAGCAGGACGAGACCGTCCTTGATGGCGACGAGGATCTTCCAGACCGATTTGGCAAAGCTCATGGGGCGCAGACTATTGTGGACGGGCGCGCTTTGCCAGCAGGAAACGGCTTGAGAATGGTGGGCCTGCCCTCTAGGGAACTGGCTTTAATGCAAAGCTCAACCAAATCCCAAGCGGGCCGCTATCCAGCGGGCGGCCTCGCCTACCCGCACCGTGACCTGACCGGCATCGGCCAGCTCGCGCGCCACGAGATTCTCTACCTCCTCGACGAGGCGGAGCAGTGGGTGGAGCTGAACCGGCAGCCGAAGAAGAAGACCGATCTGCTGAACGGTCTGACGATCATCAACGCCTTCTTCGAGAACTCCACCCGCACGCTCCTGAGCTTCGAGATCGCGGGCAAGCGGCTGGGCGCGGACGTGGTCAACATGCACGCCGCCACCAGCAGCGTGAAAAAGGGCGAGACGCTGATCGACACGGCGATGACCCTCAACGCCATGCGCGCCGATGCCATCGTGATCCGCCATGCGAGTTCCGGCGCGGTGCGGCTGATTGCCGAGAAGGTCGATTGCCCGGTGCTCAATGCGGGCGATGGCCAGCACGAGCATCCGACGCAGGCGCTGCTGGATGCGCTGACGATGCGCCACGCGCTGGGGCTGCCGGTGGGGTCAGACCTCAACGGGCTGAAGGTGACGATCTGCGGGGATATCCTGCACAGCCGCGTGGCGCGATCCAACATCCTGAGCCTGACCGCACTGGGCGCGGACGTGCGGGTCTGCGCGCCGCCCGCGCTGATGCCGGCCGAGGTCGAGGCAATGGGTGTGACCCCGTTCCACGATTTCGATGCGGCATTGAAGGGCGCCAACATCGTGATGATGCTGCGCCTGCAGCAGGAGCGCATGAGCGGGCAGTTCATCCCCTCGCCCCGCGAATACCGCCATCTTTACGGGCTTACGCCGGAGCGGCTGGCGAAGGCCGAGCCCGATGCCTTCGTGATGCATCCGGGTCCGATGAACCGCGGGATCGAGATCGATTCGACCGTGGCCGACCACCCAACGCGCAGCCTGATCACGCGGCAGGTGGAAATGGGCGTGGCGATCCGCATGGCCTGTCTGGAAGTGCTGACTCGCCGGACGCGCGGCGTGCCGGGCTGGGAAACGGAAGGAGTTCCGGCATGATCGCGCGGCCTCTGACGATCACCGGCGGAAGGCTGGTGCTGGGCACAGGCGAGCCTGTAGCCGGAGCCGTGCGCTGCGAGGGCGGGCGCATCGTGGCGCTCGGCGATGTGACGCCGCAGGAAGGGGACGAGGTCTTCGACGCTGGTGGAAAGCTGATCGCGCCGGGCCTCGTTGATCTGGGCGTCTTCGCCATCGACAAGCCCGCGTTCCACTTCGGTGGGATTACTCGGGCGGCGCTGATGCCCGACCAGGGGCCGCCGCTCGACCATCCGGCGCGGGTGCGCTTCGCCGCACAGTCTGGCAAGCCGGACATGTGGGTTCACCCGCTGGCCGCGGCAACGCGCGGGCTTGAAGGCAGCGAGCTGGCAGAGCTGGCTCTGATGCGCGATGCCGGGGCCAAGGCGGTGGCGACCGGGCGCGGCTGGATCGCGGATTCGGGCGTGATGCTTCGGTTGCTGCGCTATTGCGCGATGCTGGGGCTGGTGGTCGTCACCCATGCCGAGGACGCAGGCATAACCGGCAGCGCGGTGGCGACGGCGGGCGACGTGGCGACGCGGCTGGGCCTGCCGAGCGCCCCTGCCGAAGCCGAAGCACTGGCCGTGGCGCGCGACATCGCGCTAGCTGAGATTTCCGGCGCGCGCGTCCATTTCCGGCAGGTGACGACCGCGCGGGCGCTCGATCTGGTGCGCGCAGCCAAGGCGCGTGGGGTGAAGGTGACGGCGGGGGTTACGCCGGCGCACTTCATCCTGTCTGACCTCGAACTCGTCGGGTTTCGCACCTTCTGCCGGATGTCCCCGCCGCTGCGGCAGGATGCGGACCGCAAGGCGGTGATCGCGGCGATCGGCGACGGCACGATCGACGTGATCTCATCCGGCCACGATCCGCGCGGGCCGGAGGACAAGCGCCTGCCCTTCGCGGATGCGGAACCGGGCATGGCCGGGGCCGAAACGCTGCTGCCGCTGACGCTCACGCTGGTCCGCGATGGCGTGATCACGATGGCCCGCGCATTCGAACTGCTCTGCGCCAACCCGGCGCGGCTGCTGGGCGTGGAGGCCGGGCGGCTTGAGGTGGGCACGGAAGCGGACATCGCGATTGTCGATCCTGCACGTCCGTGGATCGTCAATTCCGACAAGATGGCAGCGGCTGCCGGGAACACCCCGTTCGATCGCAGGCCCGTGGAAGGCCGCGTGACCGCGCTGTTCAAGGGCGGCGCGCGGATCGACTGATACGGCCAGGGCGCGGAACCTTTCGGTACCGCGCCCCCCGCCCGCTCTCACACGGTAACTTTAGAGCACTTTCCGACCAATCGGGCTCACCGTGACGGAGCCGATTTTGGCCGAGCGCGAGGATCGAGGAGGGAGCCCCTCGGACAGCGTCGCCTTGCTTGGACGGGCAACCAGCCCGCCCTGCACAAGGCTCCTTGCCGAGAAGCTCCCTGCGACAATCACGGTAAGCCCGATTGGTCGGAAAGTGCTCTAGAAACTCAGCGCTTGGCCATGCGGCTTTCGGTCGGGCGCTGCGGGCCGGGCATCGCTGCACCGCTGCCACGCATGACAAGGCACACGCCGCCGCGCGATTTGACCGACCCGCACATGCTGTTGGCGGAAGCCTGTCCGCCAAAGCCGGCAGCCTGCACGCGCCAGAACGCCTTGCCATTGACCGAGACCTTGGTGGTCACGTTCGTGAAGCCCTTCAGTTCGGGATTGCGCGCGGTGTAATGGCGCCAGGCGCGGCGGGCACCCTCCGGCGTCGAGAAGGAGCCGAGCTGGACCAGATGGGTGCCAGCCTTTGCCGGGGCCGCGACGGGCTTTGCAGCCGGCACCTTCTTGCGCGCCGGAACGGCGGCGGGGCGGGCGTAAGGCTGCGACGCAGCCGGTTGCGAAGCAGGCAGGTCAATCAGGGCAAGCTGCGCCTGCTGCGATTGCGACGAGGAATCGGCGAGCGAAGGGGCTGGTGATTCAGGCTCTGTTGCAGGCAGTTCCCTGACCGCGGCTTCGGCCAGTGCCGGAGCGGCGGCAGGTTCCGCGCGGGTGGCGGCTTCTGCGGCCAGCTGTTCGGTCGCCGGGAAGTTTGCCAGCGCCAGCGCCTGCGGCTGGCCAGCGTCCCCCCGCAGCGGCACGCCGAGCAGACCGGCCACGCGATGGCGGGTGCGTTCGGAATAGCCCATGAGCGCCCACTGCTCCATGCGGTCGCCAAGCTCGCTGGCAGGCACGTCCTGCGCGGCCATGGTGCGCGCTTCGCGCCACTGGCCGGCCAGCGCATAGGCAAGCGCGAGGTTCTGCCGAACCTTGGGCGTGTTCTCACCACCGCGCAGGGCCTGGGCAAGCACTTGTGCCCCCTGCTGCGGCTGGCCGGCGAGCGCCAGCGCGAGGCCGTAGTCCGAAGCGGCAATGCTGTCACGGTAGGAATTGAGCGTGTCGATCGCCTCGGCATGGCGGCCAAGGGCAATGTCAGCCAGCGCCAGGCTGAGCGCGGTGCGGCTCGAGTCTTCGCCAAGCTCCATTGAATCGTCATAGGCCTGACGCGCGGATTCAAAGCGCCCGGCCTTGAGGTAGGCATTGCCGAGCAGCACTCGGTATGCGGCGTTGCGCGGATCGGCGAGGACAGCCTTCTCGGCATTGTCGATCGCGGCCGTCGTGGTGCCCTTGGCCAGTGCGGCTTGGGCCGACGATGCGTACTTGTCGGGGTGGGCGCCGCCGCTGGCACAGCCGGTCAGGACGCCGGCGGCCAGCGCGGTGGACATCACCAGGCGGGCGGCGCGGTTGGGTGCGAATGCGGTGATCATGTCCATGGTCCCCTCAGGCGTCAGTTGCGCGTCACGGCGCGGCGGGCGAGGTCTTCAAGCCCGGGAAGTTCGGCCAGAAAGCGGTCGAGCGCCTCGGTCACCAGTTCCTGCGCGCTGCGATCTTCGAGCGTGCAGGCCAGGCGAAGGCGCATGTGGCGGTAGTTATCGAGGCGTAGCGTGAAAGCGGCCTTGCGGCCTTCCTGCAGTGCGGACCGGACCGGCTTGCCGCCCTTCAGGCGATTGCGGACGATCTTTATCGAAGCTGCCGAGGCAAATTCGTTCGACGGCGCAGGCTTCTCGAAGGCGGCGACCTTTTCGGCCAGCGCTTCGATCTGCTGGACGACCACGGGCTGCTCCACCTGAGCCGGAGCGGCGACTTCGGCGATGTCTTCGCCAAGGTCATTCCAGCCGAGATCGTCCTGCGAGAGGAAGCGGCTCTGCTCATCGTAGCTGATGGCCAGTTGCGGGCGCATCGCCGGACGGGCAGCCCCCTTGCGGGCAAGCAGGCTGGGCGAAAGCGAGGCGAGAGGCTTGGCGGCACTCATGGGCGGCGCCTCCTCAGGAACCGACGACGCGGCGGCCGAAGCCACCCATCGGGCGCGGCGCGCCTGCCATCGGGATGGCAGCGGCCTGCTGCGGCACGGCAAAGACGGTGCGGCGGAAGTTCTTTTCGAGTCGCTCGGAAATGTAGGTCCACAATGCAGCCACTTCCGCCGCCGACTTGCCGCCGGGATCGCATTCCATGACGGTGCGGCCATCGATCATCGAGGCAGCAAAATCGGTGCGATGATGCAGCGTCACCGGGGCTACCGTGCCGTGCTGCGAAAGTGCCACGGCGGCTTCCGAGGTGATGCGCGCCTTGGGCGTGGCGGCGTTGACCACGAAGATCAGCGGCTTGCCGGCGCGATCGCACAGGTCAACCGTGGCACCGACGGCGCGCAGGTCGTGCGGACTCGGGCGGGTTGGCACGACGATCAGTTCGGCGACCGAGATCACCGACTGGATGGCCATGGTGATGGCGGGCGGGGTATCGATGACCGCAAGCTTGAAGCCCTGCTGGCGCAGGATCATGAGGTCGGAAGCGAGGCGGGCAACAGTCGTCTGGGCAAAGGCCGGAAATTCGGCCTCGCGCTCGTTCCACCAATCGGAAAGGGAGCCTTGGGGGTCAATGTCGATCAGCACGACGGGCCCTGCTCCAGCGCGCTGGGCCTGGACGGCGAGGTGACCGGACAGCGTAGTCTTGCCCGATCCGCCTTTCTGCGATGCCAATGCCAGTACGCGCAAAGCCAAACCCCCTGATATTCGCACCTCGCAATGATGCAGGCGCACGCCACGTTCTCTTCGCGTCCGGATTCGCAGATCGGGCTGAAATTTCGGTTAACGTCGGTTCCATTCCGCGAATGGCCAATCGGCGACGTGCTACGGCCAGACGTCGGGGCCACTGCACTTTTCAGCCACAATCCGTTGCTAAGACTTCGCTAACGCCTCGTTGACTATACGGCTCGCGCAGCAAGGCCAGGATCGCAACTGGCACTGACCGAACGGGGTGGCTGCGGGTTGCAGGAACGATCGGGACAAGACTTTTTACTGGCATTCCACCGGGACGGACTTTGGCGACCATGAGAGACTTCAAGCGCAATTCCAGTCTGGCGATCACCGCTGCGGCGATGACGCTTGCCGCTGCTCCGGCACAGGCCGATACCAAGACGGGCGTCGAGGCGTGGTCGCGCGGGGAGCATGAAGCGGCGGTGAAGGAATGGCTCGGCCCTGCTGCCAAGGGTGATGCCGATGCGCAGTTCAACATGGGGCAGGCCTACAAGCTGGGCAAAGGGGTGCCGCAGGATCTGAAGCGCGCCGAAGCATGGTATCGCAAGGCCGCCGAGCTGGGCCATATCAAGGCGTCCGACACGCTGGGGCTGTTGCTGTTCCAGGACAACCGCAAGGCCGATGCCATGCCTTTCCTGCAGGCATCGGCCGAACGCGGCGAGCCGCGCGCGATGTACATCCTGGGCATTGCGCACTTCAATGGCGACACGGTGGGCAAGGACTGGGTTCGCGCCTATGCCCTGATGAGCCGGGCCTCGTCGAACGGGCTGGAACAGGCCACGCGGGCGCTGGCCATGATGGACAACATGGTTCCGCTCGAACAGCGCCAGCTTGGCGTATCGCTGGCGGCCGACCTTGAACAGAAGGCTCAAGCCAAGCGCGCGGAGCAGTTTGCGGCGGCCGATCTGGGTGCCAAGGCCATGCCGACCGCGCCGGTCCGTCCGAGCACCCCGACGAGCTCGCTGGAGAAGACAGAGGTGCCGCCATCGATCATTACCGCAGGCGCAGACTTTGCCAATCCGGTGCCAATGCCCGCCCCCAAGCGCGTGGTCGGCAGCAATGCCCCGGCAGCAAAGCCGATCGTGAAGGCACCATCGGCTGCTGCGCAAATGGCGGAACTTCCGGCAGCAAAGCCGGTCGCACCCAAAGCGCCGAAGCCTGCTGCCGCTGCTCCTGTTCCCCCTGCCCCACAGGCCAAAGGCAACTGGCGCATCCAGCTGGGTGCATTCGGCGTGAAGTCCAATGCGGATGGGCTGTGGAGCAAGGTCAAGGCCCGACCCGAACTGGCAGGCCACGGCCGCATCGATCTTCCGTCCGGTTCGGTCACGCGCCTGCTTGCCGGGGGGTTTGCCGGTCAGGCCGAGGCAGACAGGGCTTGCGGCGCGCTCAAGGCTGGTGGCTTCACTTGCCTGGTGGTAAAGCCCTGATGACTTGGACGAAGACCTTCCCCCTACCCGCGCTGCCACTGCCCGCATAGACGCGATCGATTTCCTTCGCGGCGTGGCCGTGCTGGGGATTCTGGCGATCAATGTCACCGGGTTCTGGGGGCCCTCGCTCGCCACCTTCTCCCCGGCGATACCCAGAGCCGAGCCTGCCTCTTACGGCTGGTTCGCGTTTGCCTTCGTGGTGTTCGAGGGCAAGATGCGGGCGCTGTTCAGCATGCTGTTCGGAGCCAGCATGGTGCTGTTCGCCCAAGCTGCGGAGCGCAAGGGCGTGGACCCTGACGTAGCGCAAATCCGGCGGCTGCTGTGGCTCGCGCTGTTCGGCTACCTGCACTTCGCGCTGCTGTGGTGGGGCGACATCCTGTTTCTCTACGCGGTGTGCGGCTTGGCTGCGCTGCTGCTGCGCCGGCTGGAGCCGCGACAGCTGGTACTGATCGCCCTGCCCTTCTACGTGCTGGTTCACGTTATCGAAGCGCTGACCGCCCTGCCCGGCGCGCTGACCGAGCAGGCAGTGCTGGCGGGCACTGCGTCCCAGCCCGACGTTGCCGGACATGCCGCGATGGTGGGGCGCATTGCCGCGTCGGTGGCAAAGGACACCGCTGTGCTGAACGCGGGGTTCCTCCAGGCAATCTGGCTCAAGCTGACCGACAACCCCCTCCAGCCTCTGACCACAACGCTTTCAACCTTCACCGAGACGGTGCCGCTGATGCTGCTGGGCATGGCGATGGTGCGCGGCGGGTTCTTCACGGGCTGGCCACGCCGGCGGCTGGCAATGCTGGCCGGGTCGGGCATTGTCATCGGTGGGGTCCCGACCGTTATTGCGGTGCGGTGGCTGGAAGGGCACGGCTGGCCGCCGCAGGCAATGTTTCTGGCGATCGAGGACGGCATGGCCCTGCCGCACCTGCTGATGGCACTGGGCTATGCCGCCTTGCTGGTTCTGATCTTCCCAACCGTGCGGCAGTGGCAGATCGGCAAGGCGCTGGCCGCCGCGGGGCGCTGTGCGTTCAGCAACTATCTCGGGACGACCGTGCTGATGACGGCGATCTTCTCGGGGTACGGCCTTGGCCTTGGGCCGGAGATGCCGCGCGCCTGGCTCCCGGCGTTCGTGCTGCTGGGCTGGGTGGCGATGCTGGCCTGGCCACAGTGGTGGCTGCGGCGCTTCGGGCAAGGTCCGCTGGAGCGGGCGTGGCGCCGACTGGCGCTTGGGGCGCGTTAACCAAGCTTGGTAATCTGCCAAATCCCCGCCGTCCCGCAGCGGGACGCGGGCGGATCGGGACTGGCACCCCCAAGCGTTAACGCCTATTCCTTAAGGGGAAAGGAGTGGCGCGAATGGCCGGGCAATCGGGTTGGTGGACAAAGCGCTGGGTGCGGATGCCGTTGGGCATGATCGCCACGGGCGCCGCTTCGCTGCTCGCCTTCCACGCCGGACAAGACATCGCGCAAATCGCCTTTGGCAACGGCACTGCAGAAGCCGCGCCTGCCATTGTCGCAGTGCCCAAGCCCGTTCCCGCCGTGGCGCCAAAGCCGGTCGACGGGCCGTTCGTGGTCAAGTCGATCCTGCCGATCAACGAGCCGATCCGCTTCGGCAAGTTCTACTGGGACGAAAGCCGCGCACCTGCTTCGGGCGCGCTGGTGGTGACCGTCGACCTTGCCGCACGGGTCATCTCGGTATTCCGCGACGGGCACGAGATCGGTGCGGCGGCGATCCTCAAGGGCTATGGCGAGAAGCCGACCCCGACCGGCGTTTTCCCGATCACCGAAAAGGACGCCGACCACGTATCGAACATCTACGACGCGCCAATGCCGTGGATGATGCGCCTGACCAACGACGGTATCTCGATCCACGGCAGCAAGGTGGAAAAAGGCTATGCCACCAATGGCTGCATTGGCGTGCCCGATGCCTTTGCCGAAAAGCTGTTCCGCATCGCCAGCCTTGGGGACAAGGTGATCGTCACCGACGGCAGGACCATGCAGGTGGGCGACCCGATCCTGACGGGCGAACACGCCAGCTGACGAGTGCCCCCCTCCAACCCTCCCGCTTGAGGGAGGGGAGCAAGATCAGGCCAGGCCTTTGCTCGTGCTGGTCCTTGAAGCATCGCCGACCGAGCTGCCCCCGTCGACATCGAGAATTGCGCCGGTCACGTAGCTGGCGGCGGGGGTGGACAGGTAGACTGCAGCTTCAGCAATCTCATAAGCTGTACCCCAGCGCTTCATCGGGATGCGGGCGTAGTGTGCCTGCCGGGTGGTCTCGTCGGGTGCAAGACGCGCCATGCCTTCGGTGTCCGCAATCGGCCCAGGCGAGATGCCGTTGACACGCACGTCCGGGCCCCACTCAATCGCAAGCGTGCGGACAAGCTGATTGATCCCGGCCTTGGCCGCGCAGGCATGGGCCTGCATCGCCATCGCCTGTTCGGCTTGCCCCGCCGTGATCGCGATCAGCGAGGCGCCGGGGTTGAGCAGTTCGTGGCAGCCGCGAAAGACGTTGAACGTGCCGAGCAGATCAATATCGACCACGGTCTTGAAGGCATTGGCCGACATGCCGAGGACGGGCGCGAGGAAGTTGCCCGCCGCGCCCGAGATGACAATGTCGAGCGCGCCGATTTCATCGCCCACGGACTTCATCGCTTCGCAGATCGCGCCGTAATCACGCACGTCGGCGGCTCGCCATACAGCGTCCTGGCCGATCTTGGCAGCAGCGTTGGCAGCCTTCTCGGGATTGCGGCCAAGCACCGCCACGCGGGCGCCAAGTTCTGCAAAGCGCCTGGCAATGCCAAGGTTGATGCCGCTGGTGCCGCCCGCGATGAACGCGGTCTTTCCGGCGAGGACGTCGTCACGGAACGGGGAGTGGGTCATGCGGAAATCCTCAGCGGGGGGCCATGCGGATCGCGCCGTCAAGACGGATCGCCTGGCCGTTGAAGTAGCTGTTGCGGACCAGTTCCATGGCAAGGCTGGCGAACTCCTCGGGCTTGCCGAGGCGCTTGGGGAACGGGACGGAAGCGTTGAGGCTGTCGAGCACCTTGTCGGGCAGCCGGCCCAGCAGTGGCGTGCCGAAGATCCCCGGCATGATCGCGTTGACGCGAATGCCGAGGTCCATCAGATCGCGCGCCATCGGCAGGACGAGGCCGTTGACCCCGGCCTTGAGCGAGCCGTAGGCCACCTGCCCCACTTGCGCGTCCTGCGCCGCGACCGAGGCGGTGAGGATGATCGAGCCGCGTTCGCCATCTTCGAGCGGTTCGAGGCTCGCCATGCCGAGCGCCGCGAGCGAGGCCACACGGTAGCTGGCAATCAGGATGCCCTGCGCGGCGTACTCGTAGTCCTCGGTCGAAAGTCTTGTGAACTCACCGGTCTCGCGGTTGCGGCTGACGGTCTTGCCCTTGCGATGGGTCATCGCGCAGTGGACGCAGACGCGCTCCTGCCCGTGGGCCGCCCGGGCCGTGGCGAAGCCTGCGACGACCGAGTCCTCCGAGGTAATGTCGACCTTGCAGAACAGGCCACTGATGGCCTGAGCCACGGCTTCGCCCTGCTCCTCGTTGACGTCGAAGATCGCGACCTTCACGCCCGCCGCGGCCAGTGCTTGTGCTGTCGCGCGGCCGAGCCCGGATGCGCCCCCGGTGACGACAGCGCTGATCGAACCATCGATCTTCATGCCAGCAGGCCCCCGAGGCGACCGCGGATGATGCTTTCGGCATCGCCGACGATGCGGTCGATCAGTTGCTGGCAGGTCGGGATATCGTGAATCAGGCCCTGCACCATGCCCGCCCAGAACACGCCCTTGGACAAGTCGCCAGTCTCGAGCAGTTGCTTGCCGGCGCGGCCGTTGACCAGTTCCTGCACGTCTTCGAACTTCGCATCGGGCTTCGACAGGCGGCGGACGACTTCTTCGGACACTTCGCTGCGGCCGACGCGGGCGGTGTTCTTGAAATTGCGGAAGATCAGGAAGCTGCCGCGCTCGTCGTTGTCGATATAGGCCTGCTTGACGTTGTCGTGGATCGGCGCCTCGACCGTCGCGCAGAAGCGGGTGCCCATGTTGATGCCCTCGGCGCCGAGCGAAAGCGCCGCGACAAGGCCGCGCCCATCGCCGAAGCCGCCGCTGGCGAGCAGCGGGATCTTCACCTTGTCGGCAGCCGCCGGAATCAGGATCAGGCCCGGAATGTCGTCTTCTCCGGGGTGGCCAGCACATTCGAAGCCATCGATCGAGATGATGTCGCACCCGGCGCGCTCGGCAGAAAGCGCGTGGCGCACGGCGGTGCACTTGTGCAGGATCGTCACGCCGTGCGGCTTGAGCATTTCCCAGATCTCGCGGACGGCCTGCGTGCCCGCCGTTTCGACGATCTTCACGCCGCCATCGATGATCGCCTGGGCATAGGCCTTGTAGTCCGGCGAATTGACGGTCGGGAAGATCGTCATGTTCACGCCGAAGGGCTTGCCGGTCATTGCGCGGGTGCGCTCGATCTCTTCGCGCAAGGCTTGCGGGCTGGGCTGGGTCAGCGCCGTGATGATGCCGAGGCCACCGGCGTTCGAGACCGCAGCCGCCAGTTCGGCATAGCCGACATTCATCATGCCGCCCTGCACGATCGGATGCTCGATGCCGAGCATTTCGGTGATACGGGTCCTGATCGCCATTCCTGCCTCTCCCAAAGCACGTTTAACTGATCGGTTAAACTGACTCAGGGAACTTGGCAAGCGGGGTCAGAGAATATCGTAGCCTTCGCCAAGCGCTGACCGCAGCTTGTCGAGTGCCTGGGCCTTCAACTGATGGACCCGCGGGATGCTGACGCCGAGGACTTCGGCGATTTCGGCAAGGTTCAGTTCCTCGACGAAGTAGAGCTGAATGATCATCTGCAGCCGCTCCGGCAAGTCGGCGACCGCCGACGCTACCGCGCCGCGCATCTCGTCATCCGCGAGCATGGCGAAGGCATCCGGGCGATCGTCAGCAAAGGCAGCGTTGCTGTCGGAATAGGCATCGTCGATGGTTTCGAAGCGCAGGGGTTCGTCGGCGGCCTGCTGGTCTGCCAGCTCGCGCTCGGTCAGGCCCATGGCAGCGGCAAGTTCGGCATCACTGGGCGGACGACCGAGATCGTTCGTCAGCGCCGTGATCTTCTCGCGCAGAAGCCGACGGCGTTCGGTCGCCGAGCGCGAGAGCGGCGTCGAGCGGCGCACAAGGTCGACCATGGCGCCACGCACGCGCAGCTTGGCATAGGCGGCAAAGCCATCCTCGGTGGGGCCATCGTGGCGCTGGGCGCATTCGGTCAGCGCCACCAAGCCGGCCTGGATGAGGTCCTCGATCTCGATCCCGGCTCGGCCCGATCCGTGGACGTGCCAGGCAAGGCGCTTCACCAGCGGCAGGAAGCGGCGGATTCTGTCGGCGGCCTCGTTCTTCGCATAGGCGCGGGCGGCGGCGAAACCGCGATGGTCGTGTTTCATGCGGCAAGTCCCTCAGGGATAGGCAGCTCTGGACGGGCAGGTTGCGGCGGTGCTTCTCCGCCGATGACCGAGATGACCTCGATCGGCTGCGAAGGCGGCAGTTCGGAAATCGACATGACAAGGCAGTTCGGCGCGCGCAGGCGCAGCAATGCGGCAAGCGGGCGGCGGGCGCGGGGCTGGACGATCAGGGCAATCGACGGCGCGGCGGGCCCGCGCTCGGCGATCAGCGTGGAGATGCGCTCGCCGATGCCGCGCGCGAGATCGGGTTCTATCACCGGCTGGCCGGTGGCAGGATCGTGCATTCCGCCTACGATCATCTGTTCGAGCCCGGCTTCGAGCGTGACGACAGGCAGGCACTCGTCAGGACCGCAAATGCGCCCGACGATCATGGCACCAAGGTCTGCGCGCAGCAGGTCCACCAAGCGATCGTGGTCGTTGGTCTGCTGCAGTGCCTCGCTCAGCGCCGAAAGGATCGGGAGCGGGTGGGCGATGGAGATGCCGTCGTCGAGCAGGGCATGGAACAGGCGGGTAAGCGCACCCAGGGACATCGGCTGCGGATGGATCGTCTCGACAAGGCCCGCGGCGCGTTCCTTGACGCCCTCGAGAATGGCCTTGACCTCGTCAGGGCCGAGCAGCGCCGAGGGACGGTCGCCCAGAACCTGATTGAGATGGGTGGCGACCACGGTGCTGGCATCGACCGTGAGGAAACCCTCGGCAATGGCCAGATCGCGCTGCGCCGGATCGATCCAGATAGCCGGGCAGCCAAAGCTGGGATCGCGGGTGGCTTCGCCGCGCAGGCCATGGTCCGGGCTGGCGTCGCCCGCATCGATGGCGAGGATCTTTTCGGGGCGCATGTCGGCAACGCCGACGGGCACGCCGCCGAGCAGGATGCGGTAGGCGTTGGCGCCAAGTTCCAGCGAATCCCGCACGCGAAACTGGGGAACGATGAAGCCGAAGGCCTGGCTGAGCTGCTTGCGCACGCCGGTGAGCCTGGCGACCAGCGGCGAGCCGCGCCTTTCGTCGACCAGATGGATCAGGCCATAGCCCATCTCGATGGTCACAAGGGTGTGGTCGCTGACATCCTCGAGCGTGATGCGGTTGGGATCGATCGGCTCTGGCGCGACGACGGGCTCGACCACCGGGCGTTCGGCGCGCTTCTTGAGCGCCCACCACAGCCAACCGGCAAGCGCGGCGGCAGGCAGGAACACGATCTGCGGCATCGCCGGAATCGCGCCGATCGCACCCATGATCACGGCAACGGGCAGCCAGATGGCAGGGTTGGCGAACTGGCCGCCGATCTGGCCGGTAAGGTCGCGGCTGTCCGACACGCGGGTGACGATCACGGCAGCGGCGATCGAGAGCAGGAGCGAGGGGACCTGGGCCACCAGCGCATCGCCGATGGCGAGCGTGATATAGAACTCTGCGGCTTGGGATGCGGTCAAGCCGTGGCTGATCATGCCGAGGCAGAAGCCGGCAATGATGTTCACCCCCAGGATCAGCAGCGCGGCGATGGCATCGCCCTTCACGAACTTGGACGAACCGTCCATCGAGCCGTAGAAATCGGCCTCGGTCGCAACTTCGCGGCGGCGTGCCTTGGCTTCATCGGCCGTGAGCAGGCCAGCGGCGAGATCGGAGTCGATCGCCATCTGCTTGCCCGGCAGGGCGTCAAGCGTGAAGCGCGCGGACACTTCCGAGACGCGGCCCGCGCCCTTGGTGACGACGACCATGTTGATGATCATCAGGATCATGAAGACGAACAGGCCGACCGCGAAGTTGCCGCCGATCAGGAACGCGCCAAAGGCCTCGATGACGTGGCCTGCTGCCGCGCCGCCCTCATGGCCATTCACCAGCACGATGCGTGTGGATGCGACGTTGAGTGCCAGACGCAGCAGCGTGGCAAAAAGCAGGACCGAGGGGAACGCCGAGAAATCGAGCGGCTTTTCAGCATTCATCGCCGCCATCAGGATGGCGACCGAAAGCGCCATGTTCAGCACGAAGAATACGTCGAGCAGGATGGCCGGGATCGGCACGACCATCAGGACGATGAGCATGAGGATGCCAGCGGGCAAGGCCATCGCGGCGGGGGAGCCGAAGCGCTTCAGCATGGCCTAGAGCCCCATTGCCGAAAGGCGGCCATAGGCCTGCCGCACATGCGCGGGCGCCGATGCGCCGTCGTTGAGGGCGAAGGCCTGCTTGAGTGTATCGGCCATCGAGCTGGCTGCCGCCGGCACAGGATTGCCGCTACCTGCCGCCGCGCTCTGGAATTCGCGGGCGATCGGTCCGCCGGTGAATTGCTGCGCCTGCGCCGTGGCCGGGGTGACGCCCAAGCTCGCGGCCCATTGCAGCGCTTCGTCGCCGCTTGCACCCTCGCTGGCTGCTGCCATGCGGTTGCGGATAAGGGACATGACGTCGCTGACCGAGCGCGGCGATCCGCTGCGGTCGTAGAAGGTGGAGCGATTGGCAGCCGCTGCCGAAGGCAGCAAGGCGGCGGCTGATTGCGAGGGATCGTTGCCCAGGGCGGTCAGGAAGCGCCCTGCCCCTTCGGCTCCGAAGAAATGGGCAAGGTAAAGCTCGGCATGGTCAGGCTGTCGGCCGAGCACCCCGCTCAGGTAATCGCCATTGTCGCCCGCCAGCTCACCCGCCATCGTTGCGGCGACTTGCGGATCGAAACGCAGTGCAAGCAACTGGGCGCGGGCAGCAGGATCGCTCGCCGCGCCGCTGCGGATCATGTCACTGGCCCAGGCGAGGCCGTGTTCGGCGCCATGCTTTTCGAGCGTGCGCAGCCAGGTTCCGGTGGTGAACTGGTAGAGCCCCGAAGCACTCGATGTGCGCGACCGGGCGGACGGATCGAGGCTCGACTCCAGCTTGGCCTGCGCCATGAGATAGGCAAAGTCGGTGCCCGTAGCCTGCGCGGCCCCGGCAATCGCCCCACGCACGCTTACCCCGGCTCCGCTGATGGCGGCCGGGGATTGGGGTAAGGCAAAGGTCTCGGCTGAACTCACTGAACTGTCCTTCCGGCCGCAGGTTGGCGGCGTGTCGGAGAGCGTTCAGCAAGGGGCGTGCCAATTTGGGAGCGCCCGGAAATCAGGCCGTGCGAAGGCGGTGGACCTGCGGGTTCGCGCGGTAGAGCGGCGCCGATCCCGAAAGCGCGTCGAGACGGGCCGAGACATTGGCCGCAATCAGGTTGCGGACCTTGCGATTGGCCTCGTTCTGGCGGCGCGCGGCTTCAAGAAGGCCACGGCATTCCTCGTCCACCAGGGTCTGGTCGACATCGGCGAGCGTGCCGCACAGATCCGCCTTGTTCGACGCGCAGCCCATGATCATGTCGAGATCGAGCCCGGCAAGCGCATGCCGCTCCTGCTGCAGGACGGCAAGCATCTGCCGAAGCGTCTCGCGAAGGTCCGATGGGCGAGCAACGGTAGAGGTGGCCATTACTGTGCAGTCCTCAGCAGCATGCCGGCCGCGATCATGGCGTCGGCGATCTTGGTGGGGATGATGGGGTAGTTTCCGGTCTCGATGGCGTGCCGGATGTCCTTGACCCGCTCGGCATCGACCGGCGCGGCCTGCCCTGCGTCGAGTGCGACAGAGCGTTCGATCTGTGCAGCTGCGCCGGCATCGGCAACGGGGGCATTGTCGACGGTCGGGGCCGCCACTGCAGCCTTCGTGGACTTGGGCGTACTGACCTGCACCGGCCCAACCGGGCGCGATGCACCGATTTCAATAGGTGACATGGTTCCGCTCCTAGCGTTTGATACAGGCAAGAACGGTGGTCTTGCCGATCTCTTAAGGGTGGGAGCGGAAAATTTTTGCCGGTTTGTTAAAATTGGCGATCGCGGGCGTCAGTCGATAGGCACGACGACAAGCCCGGGCCGCTCGATACGCGCGCGGATCGGGGTGGCGCGAGCACTGGTCCGCACGCGTATCCAGCTGCCCAAGGCACCCGAATCCAAAGCTTCGCCTGACTGCGCGACCGAGAATCCCTCGCCCGCTGCGGTGATCGTTACCGCTTCGCCGCGGGAGATTGCCGGTGCAGCGGCAGGAGCTTGCCGGGCGTTGCCGGATAGCGCCACGAAAAGCCGCCAGCCTCCGGCATCGGGACATTGGACGAGAACAGTATCCTGCCGGTTGCCCTGCCAGTCTAGCGACAAGGGCGAGCGGCACGCAGCAAGGCGCAGACGGCGGTCAACCGGCAGCGTTGCGCCACCTGGCTCACCGATACCGGCGCCGGTAAAAGCCGCCACGGCGCGGTCGATCGCAACGAGATCGTGGAACGGAGAGCTCTGCGCCGAAGAGGGCGCAGCAGCGGCGCAGGCAATGATCGCACTGGCGACAAGGGTACTGGCAAGAGGATTACGATTGGTCATTTTCAGGCATCCAGACTGGAGATGCCCATGCCCAGCAATCATCGTGCCAGAGCCCTAGGTTCCAGACTGGATCACCGGACGGGCCGCGTCGTTGGTCTGCCGCCTGGCCGAGACTTCGCTGGTGTAGACCAGCGTCACGCTGGCCCCCGCACGCTGGCCGGGCTCAACGAAGATGCGCGCCTGACTTGCGCGCGGGCCGCCACTCTCAGCCAATTGCGCCGCCTGCGCCATCGCTGCTGAGCGGCTGTCGCCAGTATATCGGATGACGATCCGCACCTCGAGCCGAGGATCCTTGGCGACCTGGTCCAACCATATGTCCAAGGGTGGCGCGTTGCTGCCCGCGCTCCAGACCGCAACGGGTTCGCTTTCGGAAACAGCGGCAACGGGCAGGACGGCAGTGGCCGACTGGTGAGCCTTGTCACCTGCCTGGGAAAGCGCGGAAGCAGTGGCGAGAAAGAGGATCAGGGAAAGGTCGGCAAGGGCGTATTGCCACCCAGTTCCGGCGCGAACGATCATGCGGCGGTGCCGCCATGGCCGTGCTGGGGGCGCATTCCATGGCCGTGCCCATGCGAAGCGCCGGATACCAGAGATACCGATGTTGGGTGCAGCGAGGATGGCAAGGCCGGTTCGATCTGCGCCGAGAGCCAGTCGATCACCTCCTGTCGGTGCCGTTCCTCGTCCTGGGAGCGCCGCTCAACCGCCCGGGCAAGGGGCGCAAGCACGAGATTGGCCAGCAGCAGGCCATAAAGCGTGGTCAGCACGGCCATCGAGATCGCGCCGCTGAGTGCGCCTTGTTCAAGCCCGGTCGCGGGCAGGCGGCTGAGCGAGACCAGCGTGCCGACCATGCCGAACACCGGCCCGAGTTCGGCGGCCTGGGCCAATGTGCGGACAGCCGCGTTGGCTGCCGCGATCCTGTTGCGGCGATGGTCATGGTGTCGTTCGATCAAGGCATCGAGCGAGCGCGAGCGGATCAGCACGTCGGTCACGTCGTCGAACTCGCGGTCGCCGATCGCGCTGGTGCTGGCGCGCAGGAGCCCATCGCGGCGAATTGCCGAAACCTGTGCGGCAAGATCAGCCTTGGCCTGAACCGCAGAGAAGCGCTTCGCAAACAGTCCGGCGATGGCCCGGGCAGTGACCACCAGTTCATGCCGTCCCGAGCGCAGCACGGTGGCCAGCGCGGTTCCGGCAAGGACAATCGACAATGACAGGCCGTCGAAAAGAAGGGCAGGTGGCATGAGCGGAACGTCTCCTGTCACAAGAGAACGGCCGCGCCTTCAGGAATTTCAGTCTGTTGCAAAGCGACGGGCGCGTTTCTGCCGCCATCCGGCAAGCCCTTGCCGGTCATCGCCTGCCAGTACCTCGAATGGTGCCGGTTTCCGGCGCCTTCGGGCAATTGGCACGCCCCTTGCTGAAACACCGGCAGAGTTTTGACAGCCAGTGAAGGCAACCCCATGAGCAACTCCCTTTTCGGCATTCACGGCGCGGCGCTGGAATTGCGTTCGCAACGCATGGGCCTGCTGACCTCGAACATCGCCAATGCCGCGACGCCCGGCTTCAAGGCCAAGGACATAGACTTCGCAGCTGCGCTCAAGGCCCGCAACGCCGGCATGAGCGAGGACAAGGCGATCGCCTCGGCCACGCGCTTCCGCGTGCCGGTAATGCCGAGCCTTGATGGCAACACGGTGGAGATGGCGACCGAACAGACGGCATTTGCCGAAAATGCCGTGGGATACTCGGCCACGCTCAACTTCCTCAAGGGCCGGGTCGAGACGATCACCCGCGCGATCAAGGGAGAATAAGCCATGGCTGGCAGCACTCCCCTTACCCTGTTCCAGGTCACCGGCCGGGCGATGTCGGCGCAACTCGTGCGGATGAACGCCGCCGCGTCGAATCTCGCGAATGCCGGAACCGTCACCACGACCGAACAGGAGGCCTATCGCCCCCTGCGTCCGGTCTTTGCCGAGCAGCTCGATCAGGCCAATGGCCTTTCGACCGTGCGCGTTGCCGCAGTCCAGCGCTCGGACGCCACGCCCATTCGCCAGCACGATCCGGGCCACCCGCTCGCCGATGCCAATGGCGATGTCTGGACCGCACCGGTCGATGAGAACGCCGAGATGGTCGAGATGCTCGAAAGCTCGCGCCAGTACCAGAACGTGGTCGAGGCGATGCAGACCGCAAAGCAGCTCATGCTCGAAACGATGAGGATGAAATAATGTCGATCGCTTCCGTCACTTCCAGCACCGGCGTCAACGGCGCCACTACCTCCTCGAAAGCCGGCCAAGGCTGGGGCGCAATGGGCGCGGAGGACTTCGTCAAGCTGCTGACCACGCAGTTGCAGAACCAGGACCCGACCGAGCCGGTCGACAACACCCAGATGCTGGCCCAGCTGGCGCAGTTCTCGTCGCTGTCGAACCTCAACGACATGAAGGACTCGCTCGGCACCATTACCGGGCAGTCCGAAACGCTTTCCGCCATCGCGACCAAGCTCGACACGCTGAACAGCACCGTGGCGCAACTGCTAGCCAGCCAGCCCACTTCGACCTCGACTAACGCCTAAGCCCCGCAGGAGACGCGCATGTCCTTCTACACCTCGCTCAACGGCCTCAAGAATGCCCAGACCGATCTTGGCGTAATCAGCCACAACATCGCAAATGCCGAAACCACCGGCTTCAAGAAGAGCCGCACCGAGTTTGCCGACATCGTGGTGGGCAGCGCCTTCACCAACCCGAAGCTGGTCGTCGGCATCGGCGCGGCGGTGGAATCGATTAACCAGAACTTCGCGCTCGGTCCGGTCGAGCAGACGGGTTCGGCGCTCGACCTTGCCATCAACGGCGATGGCTTCTTTACCACGAAAAATGTCGTCACCGGCCAGACCTTGTTTACCCGCAACGGCAGCCTGACGGTCGATGGCGCAGGATACATCAGCGATGGCTCGGGCAACCGGCTGCAGGTTTTCCCGACGGATGCGGTGGGCACGATCACCTCGACCACCCCTGCCGATGCGCTGATCCCAGCGACCAACGGAACCGACGCCAACGGCAATCCGATCGAGTTCGCCGGCATCACCGTGGGCGACGATGGGGCCGTGACCGCCTCGTACGCCGATGGTTCCAACGTGATCATCGGCAAGGTCGCTCTGGCCAGCTTCATCGCGCCGCAAGGGCTGAAGCAGGTCGGCTCGTCCAACTGGGTGACGACCGGCATCTCGGGTGCCCCAACGTTTGGCCAGCCCAGCACAGGTCAGTACGGCTCGTTGCTTTCGGGCGCTCTTGAACGCTCGAACGTCGACATCGCCGAAGAACTGGTCAGCCTGATCACCGCGCAGCGCAACTTCCAGGCCAACGCAAAGGCGATCGATACGGCAACGCAGATCTCGCAGACGGTGATCCAGCTGCAAAGCTGATCCTGAACGCTCCCGGAGCCTGACCGATGGACCGCCTGATCTACACCGCCTATTCCGGCATGACCGGTTCGACCGTGCGCCAGCGCGTGATCGCCAGCAACATGGCGAACGCACAGACGATCGGCTTTCGCGCCGAGATGCTGACCGCCACGCCGATGACACTGAAGGGCCCCAGCCTCGAAGCGCGGGCAATGACCGAAGGCGAAGTGCGCGGATCGTCGATGGCGCAGGGCACGCTGATCTCCACCGGCAAGCCGCTCGACGTTGCGCTCACCGGCGACACCATGCTTGCACTGCAGGCAGAAGATGGCAGCGAAGCCTATTCGCGGCGCGGCGATCTGGCGGTCAGCGCGGGCGGCGTTCTGGAAAACGGCGATGGCCGACCGGTCATCGGCGAAAACGGGCCGATCACCGTTCCGCTCGGCTCGAAGGTCACGATTTCCCCCGATGGCGGCGTTTCCGTCGCCAATCCCGAGACGCCCGACCAGCCCCCCCAGCTGGTCGGGCGCATCAAGATCGCATCGACCACCGGCAGCAGGATCGAGAAAGGCCTTGATGGCCTGTTCCGCGTCCCCGGCCAGAATGGCCAGCCCGGCATCCTGCCGCAGGACGAAGAGGCCAAGCTGATGGTCGGCAGCCTTGAACAGTCCAATGTCGATCCCACCCGCATCCTTGTCGAGATGGTCGAAGCCCAGCGCCTGTTCGACATGCGCACCAAGGTCGTCGCCCAGGCCAAGGAAGTCGACGAATCCAGCGCATCGCTGATGCGCATTTCCTGATCGCAAAGGTAACCCACGATGCCCAGCTCCGCTCTTCACGTCGCCCGCACCGGTCTCGAGGCACAGGACACGCGGATGCGCGTGATTGCCAACAATCTTGCCAACGTCGGCACCACCGGCTTCAAGCGCGACCGCGCCAACTTTGCCACCCTTGCCTATCAGGACGCGCGCGTGGCCGGTCAGCAATCGTCGAACGAGACCGCCTATGCCACGGGCCTCAACCTCGGCACCGGCGTTGCCGTGCAGGCGACCACCCGCATCGACAGCCAGGGCACGCTGCAAAGCACCAGCAACGCGCTCGACCTTGCGCTCGATGGCGACGGCTACTTTCAGGTGACGATGCCGGGCGGACAGCTGGCCTACACACGCGCCGGAAACTTCTCGCGCTCGGCGGAAGGCGTGCTGGTGACCGCGCAGGGCTATCCGCTCAACCCCGCGATCACCATTCCCGAGGGCGCGAGCGCCATCACCATCGCCAATGACGGCACCGTATCTGCAACCATTGCCGGGCAGAACGAGCCCGCGCAGCTTGGCCAGATCACCGTCGCCAGCTTTGCCAACCCGGGCGGCCTCAGGTCGATGGGTGACAACTTCCTGCAGGAAACCGCAGCCTCGGGCGCGGCACAGGTGGGCGTTCCGGGAGAACTGGGACGCGGCAACATTCGCCAGGGCTACCTTGAGGGTTCGAACGTCAACGTGGTCGAGGAACTGGTCGACATGATCGAATGCCAGCGCGCCTACGAGATCAATTCCAAGATGATCTCGGCCGTCGACGACATGCTCCAGAACGCGAACCAGACTCTGTGACACCGATGCAAACGCCCTTCGATCGCCATTTCACCTCCGAACGCTTCGGCAGCCCTCGCCGCCGCCGAACCGCCCTGCGCGCGCTGCTGGTGGGATCGCTGGTGGCCGCTGCTGTCGTTTTCGGCATGGAGCCGGCCTCTGCCGCCAAGCCCAAGAAAGGCTTCGAGCCGGTGGTCGCGCCGCCTCTGCCGGTCCAGACCGCAGCACCGACCGCTGGTTCGATCTTCAATGCCAGCGCCGGCTACACCGGCTTTGTCGAGGGCCGCCGTGCCCATGCGGTGGGCGATCTGGTCACGGTCATGCTGGTCGAGAACATGACCAGCGCCAAGACGGCCGGATCGAAGACGCAGAAGTCCGGCCAGTTCTCCGTGACACCGCCAACCACCGGCCCGCTGTCGTTCATCAAGCCCAGCGCCCTTAATGCTTCGGGCGGTTCGTCGTTCAATGGTCAGGGCAATGCCTCGCAGACGAGCACGCTTGCCGGCGAGGTTGCGGTGACGATCGCGGAAGTGAGGTCCAATGGCACGGCACTGGTACGCGGTGAAAAGCGCATGATGCTGAGCCAGGGACAGGAATGGGTGCAGTTCTCGGGCATCGTGCGACTTGGTGACATCGATCAGGAGAACCGCATTCTTTCCAGCCAGGTCGCGGATGCGCGGGTTGAATACACCGGCAACGGGTCGGTCGGCCGGGCAAGCCGCGAAGGCTGGCTTTCGAAGTTCTTCAACGCGATTTCGCCCTTCTGAAGGTTGATGCAATGCTGGTCCGGTACATCCTCCCTGTTCTTGCAGCCTTCGCGGCGGCCCTGCCCATGCCCGCCCTGGCCGAGCGTGTGCGCGACCTTGGCGAGTTCCAGGGCGTGCGCGCAAACCAGCTCACCGGCTATGGCGTGGTGGTTGGCCTTGCCGGAACGGGCGACGACAATCTCGAATACCTGACCCAGGCGATGAAGGGCACCGCAGGCCGGTTGGGCGTGCAGCTCCCCGCCGGCATCTCGCCCGGCCTCAAGAACGCCGCCGCCGTGCTGGTGACGGCAGAACTTCCCGCCTTCGCCAAGCCCGGCCAGCGCATCGACGTGACTGTCTCGACCATCGGCAAGGCCAAGTCCCTGCGCGGGGGTGCGCTGATCCTCGCACCGCTCTATGGTGCGGACGGCCAGATCTACGCGATGGCGCAGGGCAACCTTGCCGTCGGCGGCCTCGGCATTGCCGCCCGCGATGGCTCGCAGCTGACCGTCAACGTGCCGACCGTGGGCCGCATCGCCGAAGGGGCCAGTGTAGAGCGCGCCGTCGCCACCGGGTTCGACAGTGGCGAAGTGCTGCGCTGGAACCTGTTCGACGCCGATTTCATGACCGCCCAGCGCGTGCGCGACGCGATCAACGCCCGCTTTCCCCAGTCTGCGACGATCGAGGACGGCGTAACGCTGGCGCTGCGCCTGCCTGCAGGCGCCGACAGCCGCGCGACGACGATGGCGGCGATCGAGATGCTCGAGGTGACGCCTGCCGAAACCGCGGCCAAGGTCATCGTCAACAGCCGCACCGGCACGGTGGTGATCAACAGCGCGGTGCGTCTCTCTCCCGCAGCGATAAGCCACGGCAAGCTGGTGGTGAAGATCGACGAGAAGCCGCAGGTCTCCCAGCCCGCTCCATTCAGCCGCGGCCAGACGGCCGTGGTCCCCAACAGCCAGATCGACGCGGTCGAGAAGGAGGCCAAGGTTGCCTTGTTCAAGCCGGGTGCCTCGCTCTCGTCACTGGTCGATGCGCTGAACAAGCTCGGCACCAGCCCTTCGGACCTCGTCGCAATCCTCGAAGCGCTCAAGCAGGCAGGTGCGCTCAAGGCGGAGATGGTGGTGATATGACCACGATTTCCACATCCGCCGCCAACCTTTCGCTCACGCCCAAGGCGCAGACCGAGCGGGAAAAGCTTTCGGGCGCGGCGAAGCAGTTCGAGGCGATCTTCGTGCGCCAGATGCTGTCCGCCGCGCGCGCCAGCAACTTCGGGGACGATGACGTCTTCGGAAAGATGGACCAGACTTTCGTGCAGATGCGCGACGACCGCTTTGCCGAAATCGCCTCGCAAACCGGCGCGCTCGGCTTTGCCCGGCAGATCGAGAACCACCTCGCCGCGCTCCTGCCCCAAGGCACTACGCCAGAGGGAGGCGCCTAAGCCATGGCATCCGATCTCCTCTCGATCGCTCGCAGCGGCGTCCAGGCTGCCCGCATCGGCCTAGACATCACGGCGCAGAACATCGCCAATGCCTCGTCCACCGGCTATGTCCGGCGTTCGGCCGCGTTCAGCGAAGTGGCTTCGACTGGCGGCGCCTATCGTATTGGCGATCTTTCCCTTTCAGGCGTGCGGCTGAACAGCATCGTGCGCAATGCCGATGCTTTTCGCCAGGCCGAAGTCCGCCGTACCAATTCGGACGTGGCGCGAGCCAGTGCCGAAGTTTCTGGGCTGGAGAACATCGAAGCCGCGATCGAGCAGTCGGGCGTCTATGACGCAATTGTCGGCTTCGAGTCCTCCCTCCAGCAACTGACGCAGAACCCCACGGATACGAGCCTGCGCGCCTCGGTGATCGAGAAGGCGCGCACCATGGCCGGCACGTTCCAGATCGCCTCGCAGGAGTTGGACGCGGCGGCCGACGGTCTGCGCTTTCTGGCCTCGGACGGGGTGACGCAGGTCAACCGCATTGCCCAGGAGCTTGCCCGCACCAACACCCGCCTTGCCCGGGCGTCCGACGCCAGCAGCGACAAGACCGCCCTGCTCGATCAGCGCGACCAATTGCTCGAGGAATTGAGCGGCTTTGCGAACATCTCGACCGAATTCTCCGCCGATGGGCAGGTTGCGATCAAGATCGGCGGGAGCAGCGGGGCGGACCTCGTGACGGGCAACACTGCCGCCACCCTGGGTATGACCACATCTCCAACTGACGGCACCATCAGCTTCACTGTCGGCAGCACGGCGCTGACTCTCGCTGGCGGATCGCTGGCAGGCCAGCAACTCGCATTGGCGAAGGGCGCACAGCTCAAGACCGATCTCGACACGCTTGCCGGTGACATCGTTGATGCCTTCAACACGGCCCAGACCGGGGGTCGCGATCTCGACGGCGCGATGGGTGTCGCAATCTTCTCGGGCACGAGCGCCGCGACGATGGCACTCGCTGTCGAGGACGGCCGCAAGATCGCCACCGCTCCTGCCAGCGAGACGACGCCGGGCAGCCGCGATGCGGCAAACCTTACCGCGATCCGCACAGCGCTGGCGGGCGTCAATCCGTCGGGCACGATGGATGCGATCCTGTTCGACGTTTCAGGCACGCTGGCCGGGCGCAACGTGACGTTGGGCGCGCTACAGACGATTGCCGACACCGCGAAAGTTGCCCTCTCTGCGCAATCGGGCGTCGATCTCGATCAGGAAGCGGTCAACCTAGTAAGATTCCAGCAGGCCTTTCAGGCGTCCGGCAAGGTCATGCAGGTATCATCCGACATCTTCGACACCCTTCTGGGAATCAGGTAACCGGCCATGAGCACGATCTTTGGCACATCTACAGCCGCGTTCTTCGAGCGGTCCCTCATGGACCTTACTGCCTTGCGCAAGCAGGCCGAGGACACGCAGGCCGAGATGTCGACCGGAGAACGCCTGCAGCGCTCCTCCGACGACCCGGTCGCCGCCTCGCGGCTGCGCCAGCTCGCCCGCGCAGGGGTTTTCGACGACATCGACACCGCCGCGACCAACCGCGCCACGACTGACCTGACGCTGACCGACACCGCACTGTCGCAGTTCGCCAGCATCGTCACCCGCCTGCAGGAGTTGACGACGCAGGCCGCGAACTCGACCGTCAACGACAGCCAGCGCGCGGGCATCGGCGAGGAAATAGCGCAATTGCGGGACAGCCTCGTCGCACTCGCCAATTCGCGGGATGGCAATGGTAACGCCCTGTTCGGTGGCGAAAGTGCAGCCGATGCCTACACCCTCGATGCTTCGGGCAACGCCACGTATGCCGGCACCAGCGCGGCAGGGACCATCTCTATCGGCGGCGGTCAATCTGTCGCGCGGGGGGTGACAGGACCCGAGTTCCTGCAGTTCCAGTCAGGAGGCGGAACGGTTGACCTGCTGGCAATGACCAAGGCCCTGGCGGACGACCTGAAATCCGGTGCCGGTGGCGTGGCCACGGCCAATGCCGCCCTCACCGCCCTGGGTGATGGCCTCAATGCAATCACCACGGCGCAGACCGTGGTCGGATCGCGGCTCAACTGGATCGACCTCAACACCGAGCGCCGCACCACGCTTTCCGAGATGCGCACCACCGAACAAACCGAGGTCGGCGGCGCGGACCTGACCGAATCCATCGCCCACCTGCAGAACACCATGCTGGTGCTGCAGGCCAGCCAGGCGAGCTTTGCCAAGCTCGCCAACCTTTCGCTGTTCAGCGTGCTGAACTGAGCGCGCAAGCTCACCGGGAACCTGTTTCATGTTCGTGATTGTCGGCATCGTCATCCTGCTCGCCATGGTTTTCGGCGGCTTCGCCATCACTGGCGGTGACCTTGGACCGGTCCTGCATGCACTTCCCCACGAGATGCTCATCATCGGCGGGGCCGCCGTCGGCGCGCTCGTCACTGGAAACTCGATGCACGAACTCAAAGGCATCGGCGCTGGCTTCACCAAGACCTTCAAGGGCCCCAAGCACAACAAGCAGGATCACGTAGACGTTATCGTGCTGTGCACCAAACTGATGAAGATCTTGCGCAGCGATGGACCGGTCGCGCTTGAAAGCCATGTCACCGATCCGAAGAACTCTCCGATCTTCGCCGAGTATCCCCGCCTACTGGCCAACCCTGCCCTGACTTCGCTGATCTGCGACACGCTGACCTTGATCGTCGTATCTTCGGGCACGCTGGAAGTGCATGCGGTGGAGGAGGTGATGGATCATGCGATGAAGACGCATTTCCATGAGGAGCACGAAGCCCAGCACGCCATCCAGGGCTTGGCGGATGCGCTGCCGGCGCTGGGCATCGTCGCGGCAGTACTCGGCGTGGTGAAGACCATGGGATCGATCGACAAGCCGCCGGCCATTCTCGGCGCGATGATCGGTTCGGCGCTCGTCGGCACGTTCCTCGGCATTCTGCTCGCCTACGGGATGGTTGGCCCGATCGCAGGCCGGCTCAAGCAGGTGCTCGAGCAGGACGAGATGATTTTCCAGGCGGTAAAGCAGGTCATCATCGCCAGCCTCCACGGCTGGCCGCAACCCCTCGTCGTCGAAAGCGCGCGCTCCGGTCTGGGGCATGCCTTCCGCCCGGGACTTTCCGAACTGCTCGACGCGATGCGCGGCCGCTAAGGAGCCCTGCACGTGGCCAAGGCACCGACCAAGGGGAAGAACGAACCCCCGAAGCCCATCATCGTCAAGAAGATCACCATCGTTGCCGGTGGGCATCACGGCGGCGCCTGGAAAGTGGCCTATGCCGACTTCGTGACCGCGATGATGGCGTTCTTCCTGCTGATGTGGCTGCTGGGCGCAACGACCGAAAAGCAGCGCAAGGGCATTGCCGACTACTTCACTCCTACACTCGTCAAGATGCGGCAGGGAAGTGCCGGCGGGTATGGCGTACTCGGCGGATCATCGCTGACCGATGCCGACGACTATCCGCATCGCGCCGGCCAGACCGGCAACAAGACCCTGTCGGTGCCCCGCGATGCCACAGGCGGCCCCAAGGAGGGAGGCAGCAAGATCAAGCGCTCCCAGGTGATGAAGGAACGTATCGCCCAGAAGCTCGCGCAATCCGAAAAGCTCAAGAAGCTGGCCCGGCAGGTTCGCATGACCGAGACTCCCGAAGGCGTCCGCCTGGATCTGGTGGACGATGCGGATTTCTCGATGTTCCTGCTGGGCACGACCGTGCTGACGCCTGACGCCGCCGAACTTCTCCGCGCGATCGGCCAGGCCATCGCGCCCGACCCGACCCAGCTGACGATCCGCGGCCACACGGACTCCCTGCCGTGGAAGAACGGCGTGGCCAACAACTGGTCGCTGTCAGCCGGTCGCGCCGAAACGACACGCCAGACCTTGATGCGCCAGGGCATTGCCGAGCCCCGCTTCCGCCGGATCGAGGGCGTTGCCGACCGCGAACCGCTGGTGCAGAACAATCCGGCCGACCCGCGCAATCGGCGTATGTCGATTTTGATTACCGGCTGATTAAGCAATAAACTGACACTATCATGAAATATTGGTGAAAGTTCCGGTTGCAAGTGCAACTGCTTCACTGCAGCTTCCTGTCATTGCGGGGTGCGTCGTGCGCAAGCCACGAACCGCAACACCCAAGGGACAGGGAGTTCAATCCAGATGCGCAAGTTTGCAGCTTTGGCCACCGTATCGGCGGTGGCATTGGCCGGAATAGTTTTTGCCGCCGCGGGGGGCGGGAAGGCCACGGGTTCGGGAGCGGTGCTGCTGCCCGCAACGTCGGGTTCTATTGCCGCAGTTTCAGCCCGGCCCACTGCAGCGGCAGTCGCCGAATCGGCCATCCCCGACAGCTGGATCTGTGTCTTCAAGAAGGGCAGCGTCGCGCCGGGTGCCGAGCAGGCCGAGGCCAGCAAGGTCACCGGCAAGGCTGGCGGCAAGATCGGGCACGTCTACCGTTACGCACTGCAGGGCTTCTCGATCAATCTGCCAGCGCAAGGTGCCGCAGCCGTCGCCAAGCACAACCCGAACATCGAGTATTGCGAGGCCGACCAGGTCGCCACCGTGATCGACCCGATCAATGCGTTGGCGAAGCCGGGCGGCGGCGGCGGTTCAACCACCGAGACGACGCCCGCAGGCATCACGCGAGTTGGTGGTGGAGCGGCTTATGCCGGCTCCGGACGGGCATTCGTGATCGATAGCGGCATCTTCCTGACGCATCCCGATCTGAACGTCGACACCGCCCTCAGCCGCAACTTCGTGGCGCGCGAAACCTCGCCGAATGACCTGAACGGCCATGGTACGCACGTAGCCGGTACGATTGCCGCCAAGCTCAATGGCGCCGGCGTCGTCGGCGTAGCAGCCGGGGCAAAGGTCGTCGCGGTGCGCGTGCTCGATCGCCGTGGCAGCGGTGCCTATTCCGATGTCATCGCTGGAGTCGATTACGTCGCCTCGGTGGGCCAGGCGGGCGACGTCGCCAACATGAGCCTTGGCGGACCAGTATCCGACGCACTCGACACGGCAGTGATCAACGCCTCCAACAGCAGCAAGGTCATCTTTGCCCTTGCCGCCGGTAACGAAACCGATGATGCCAACAATCACTCGCCCGCGCGCGCCGATGGCCCGTATATCTACACCGTGGCGGCGGTGAACAGCTCGGACACATTTGCCAGCTTCTCGAACTACTCCGTGATCAACGATCCGGTGGACTTTGCCGAACCGGGCGTATCGATCCTCTCGACGTGGCTCAACGGCGGCTACAACACGATCTCCGGCACATCCATGGCGACACCGCACCTTGCCGGTCTTGTCCTCATCGGTGGCCCGCGCAGCGACGGGCGCCTGTCCACCGCAGCGCCGAATGGCGTCAGGTTCCCGATCGGCGTGAAATGATCAGGGTGCCTTGCTGAAACGTCGAAGGGCGGCCCCGCAAGGGGCCGCCCTTCTTCTTTACCGGGGAACGCACGAAGGCCCGGCGGCCTGGGATGGGCCGCCGGGCTTGTGATCACGCCTGGTGGAGACAGGCGGAGGTCATGGCTTAGCGCAGCAGCGACAGCACGTTCTGCTGGCTCTGGTTGGCCTGGGCGATCATCGCGGTCGATGCCTGCGAAAGGATCTGGGCCTTGGCCATCTGCGTCGTTTCGGTCGAGTAGTCGGTGTCCTGAATGCGCGAACGGGCATCCGACAGGTTGGTGATGTTGTCGTTGAGGTTGTTCACCACCGATTCCAGGCGGTTCATGCCGGCACCGAGCGTTGCACGGGCGCTCGAAATCGAGTCCAGCTCGGTGTCAAGCGTGCCGAGGAGCGTGTTCGCCGCCGTTGCGCTGGACACGTCGTACGACCCTGCAGCACCGCCGTTCGCCGAAAGGGTGGTGAGGTCTGCCATGGTCAGGTCGACGGTGTCAGAACCGTTCGCACCAGTCTGAACGGTCACGGTCGCTTGCGAGCCGTCGAACAGCTGAGTGCCATTGAACTTGGTGTTGTCGATGATCTGGCCGATCTGCGCGGTCAGTTCGTCAACTTCCGTCTGCATGTAGGCACGGTCCGTGGCGTCCTGATACGTGCCCGAAGCCGACTGCACGGCCAGTTCGCGGACACGCTGGAGCATGTTCGAAACTTCGTTCAGCGCGCCTTCCGCGGTCTGTGCCAGCGAGATGCCGTCGTTCGAGTTGCGAACGCCCTGGTTCATGCCCTTGATCTGGGCAGTCATGCTGGTGGCAATTGCCAGACCGGCCGCGTCGTCCTTGGCGCCGTTGATGCGCTTGCCGGTCGACAGTCGCTCCATCGCCTGGCCAAGCATCTTGTTGGCCGTGTTGGAGGAGTTCGTCGCCTTCAAGGCGCTGATGTTTGTATTGATAACCGCCATTTTCCATTCTCCGGTAGGGTGGTGTGTCGTTCCCGAAAGGACCGCCGGGTCAGAGGATCGACACGGCTGTCGGGACTAAGACCGGCAAATGGCAGCCGGTTTTAAGTTGCCGCCCGGCAAAAGAATGCCGGACTTAGGTAGTCGCCCTTAGGGTTACCCGTCCCCTTAAAGTTTCAACCTGTTTGTCGGTCCCGCGCGAAAGAAGGTCACAGACAGGATGGTTAACAGGGGTCTTGAAATGATTCGCGATTGCGGGGCACTGCAGTTCACCGAAGCGGCGGCGAAAGCCCACGCAGCGCTTGTCCAGCGCGCAGCTTCGGTGCTTTCGAGCTACGGTGCGGAAGGACAGTCGATGCTGGCTGATGCCTTCGAGGACGCGAAGCTCCCGCCGCGCAAACAGGTGGTGCTGCTGGAGCGTTCGGCTGTGCCAGCGATCGAGCGCCAGCCCGGCAGCCGGACGGCGACCCTGCGATACACCGATGGGGCGGGCGAGGCTGCGCTGTCGGCACTGCTGGCCTGCGCCGCGAAGCCAGGCGCGCCCATTGCCGCCGATCCTGAAAGCCTGTCTGTCCTTGCCCTGGCCGAACGCATCGCCGCCACCGACATCCCCGTCCTGATCAACGGCCCGACCGGCACTGGCAAGGAAGTGCTGAGCCGCTTCATTCACGAACACTCGGCCCGCGCCGACAAGCCGTTCATCGCCATCAATTGCGCCGCCATGCCCGAAGCCATGCTCGAGGCGCTGCTGTTCGGCCACCAGAAGGGCGCGTTCACCGGCGCGAATGCAGCCAGCGAAGGCTTCTTCCGCGCGGCTGACGGTGGCACGCTGCTCCTCGACGAGATCGCCGAGATGCCGCTGACCCTGCAGGCCAAGCTGCTGCGCGCGCTGCAGGAAGGCGAAGTGGTGCCGCTGGGGGCAACGCAGCCGGTAAAGGTGGACGTGCGGGTAATCGCCTGCGCCAACCGCGATCTGCCGCTGGAAGTCGAGGAAGGCCGCTTCCGCGCCGATCTCTATTACCGCCTAAACGTCTTCCCGCTGGCCCTGCGCGCTCTGTGTGAGCGGCCCGACGATATCGCGCCGCTCGCCTTCGCGATGGCGATGCGCCATTCGCAGGTCGCTCCCTGGATTTCCGACGAAGCGCTAGCGATGTTGGCGGCGCATAGCTGGCCCGGCAACGTGCGCGAACTCGAGAACGTGATGCGTCGCGCTCTGGTGCTTGCAGGGAACGCCTCCGTCATCAAGGCTTCGCACATCGTGTTCGATCGCCCTGCCCGCCTGATCAACGAACCGGTTGCGGTTCCTGCCGCGGCCGATGCCAAGCTTTCCAACATCGTGCAGATGTCCGAAGCCCGCGCGATCCTTTCGACGCTCGAGGCCTGCAACGGCAGCCGCGTTGCCGCTGCCCGCCAGCTCGGCATTTCGGAACGCACCTTGCGCTATCGCCTCGCCAGCTTCCGTGAGGCCGGGATTGAAGTGAACGGCCGGTCAGTGGACGGTAGAGCCGTCGGTGGCAGGCGATGAGCGTTTCCGGCATCGGCGGCCGGGCTTCCGGCATCCAGGACATCATGGCGCTGCGCCAGCAGATCATGGAGCGCTCGCAGCTGCTCCAGCAGGTCAAGTCACCCGAAGCGACGCAGGGTGCACAAGGACCACAGGCCAGCACCGGCCCGGCTGGTAGCTTTACCGAGAGCCTCAAGGGTGCGCTCGATAACGTCAACGCCAGCCAGCAGAAGGCAAGTGCGATCAGCGAAGCCTATGAAAAAGGCGAAGTGGTCGACGTGGCCAAGGTGATGCTGGCGCGGCAGGAAGCTGGCGTTGCCTTCGAGGCCACGCTGCAGGTGCGCAACAAGCTGCTGAACGCCTACCAGGACATCATGCGGATGGGAGTGTGATTGAATGGCTGACCTCGTTCCCGCCTCTGGCCTTGCCACGCCAGCTCCATCCACTTTCGGCGTCCTGACCGATCCCGCAGCCGGAAGCTTCGGCACGCGGGCCAAGGCGTTTCTGGCGCAGCCGCCCGTGAGGCGCACCCTTCCGTGGTTCGCCGGCGTTTCCGCAGCCGGCCTGACCGGCGTGCTGTGGCTGACCATGGCGCCCGCACCGCAGCGCATGCTCTACAGCCAGCTTTCCGACAGCGAGCGGTCCGAAGTTACCGCCAGCCTCGAAAAGGCCAATATCGCCTACCAGATCGACAACGCAACCGGTGCGATCACGGTGGGCGAGGACGACCTATACAGGGCGCGCATGGCCGCCGCATCGGACGGCGCGATCGCCACGCCCGAAACCGGAACGCAGATGCTCGACAAGCTGCCGATGGGCGCGAGCCGGGGGCTTGAGGGCCAGCGCCTGCAGGCCGCGCGCGAGCGCGAGCTTGAGCTGACGATCATGGAGATCGACGGCGTGGAGGCCGTGCGCGTCCATCTCGCCGAACCGGAAAAGTCGGTCTTCGTGCGCGAGAACCTGCCGCCATCGGCCTCGGTCATGGTCAAATTGAAGCGCGGACGGCAGCTTTCCGAAAGCCAGGTCCGCGCGATCGTCAACCTGGTCGCGGGTTCCGTGCCCGGGCTTTCGATAGACGCGGTGCGGGTCGTTGACCAGCACGGCGCATTGCTCTCCGACCCTTCCGGCCCCGATGGCGACCGGCTCGAGCTCCAGCAGCGCATGGAGGAGAAGCTTCGCCAGCAGGTCGCGCAACTGCTCACGCCGATGCTGGGCGAAGGGAACTTCTCGTCCGAGATCCAGCTCGATCTCGACATGGACCAGGTGACGTCGGCGCGCGAAAGCTATGACAAGCAAGGCGTCGTCCGGCAGGAAACGCAAAGCGCCTCGCAGCAGACCGGCGCCGGCACTGCCCAGGGCGTGCCCGGCGTCACCGCCAACACGCCGCCCCCTGCCACGACTGCCCAGCCCGGCGCCCCGCAAGGAACGCCCGCGGCTGCGGCAACGCCCGGCGCCAACGGCGAATCCAGTTCCTCGCGCACCTATGAACTCGGCCGCGAGGTTGCGGTATCGAACCAGACCCCTGGCAAGATCAAGCGCCTGTCCGTCGCTGTCGCGCTGAGCGCCGAGACCATGGCCAAGGCCAAGCCGCAGGACATCGAGCAGATCAAGCAGCTGGTCAGCGCTGCGGTCGGCGCCGACCCCGCCCGCGGCGATCAGGTTGCCGTGGCCGTCCGTGCCTTCAAGCCCGCAGACGTTGCCCCCGCACCGTTCTGGGAAACGCCGTGGTTCGCCACGATCCTGCGCAATGCCGTGGCGCTGATCGCGGTCCTGCTTGTCCTGCTGCTCGGCGTCCGTCCGTTGATCAAGGCGCTGAAGAAGGAACCCGCGCCGGCCGAAGTGAAGGTTGCAAAGAAGCGCAAGAAAGGTGAAGCGACGGGCGACGAGGACGAGGACGCCAGAGAGGCCGAAGAAGGGGCGATCGAGGCTGTCACCGCTGATGAAGTCGCACAGGCAATCCAGCCCGCGCAAGATCCCGAAACGGGCGTCGTCGATGCCGAGGCACTGGCCCGGCAGGTCAGCCTTGCCCAGCGGCTTGTCGTCGAAAAGCCCGACAGTGCGCTGGTTGCCCTCAAGCAGATGCTGAAAGAGCCTGAAGAGGAAGGTGCCAGCGCATGAGCGATCTCATGGAAGCCCCCGCCATTTCCGATCCCGAACGCGCAGCCGTCATGGTCATGCTGCTGGAGGACGATCAGGCCGCGCAGATCCTCGCGCAGCTGGAGCCCGCAGAACTTCGCCTGCTGGGCGAAAAGATGTGTGCGCTGGGCGAGATCGGCCCGGTTGCGATCGCACAGGCGATTGCCGGCTTTGTCGAGAAGACCGAGCGGCTTGGCCTGATCGCGCACGATCGCGTCGGACAAGTGCGCTCGCTCATGACTCGCGCCGTGGGCGAGATAAAGGCAGACAGCCTGATGCAGCGCATCCTGCCTGACGACCCCTCGCGCACGCCCAGCATCGAGCTTGCCAGATGGCTGACTCCGCAAGTGATCGTGCCTCTGATCCGTGACGAGCATCCCCAGGCGATTGCCGTGCTGCTGGTTCAGCTGGATCCGGAAGTGGCCGCGGCTGTCCTGCATGGCTTGCCCGACGAGGTGCAACCGCAGGTCGTCCACCGCATCGCCACGCTCGGACCGGTTGCACCCGAAGCCATCGCGATGCTCGAGGAAATGCTGCACCAGCGTATCGGCGAACGGCACGGCCAGGGCGCCTTTGCCATGGGCGGGCCGCGCGAAGCGGCCGACATCATCAACGCCTCCGTCCGGGCGGTCGAAAAGCGCGTCATGCCCGAGATCGCCAAGCAGGATCGCCAGCTTGCCAAGGCGATCGAGAACGAAATGTTCAAGTTCGAGCACCTCTTCGCGCTCGACGACAAGTCGATGGGAGCACTGCTGCGCGAGGTAGACAGCGATGCGCTGATCGCCGCGCTCAAGGGCATTCCCGAAGAGCAGCGCGAATGCTTCTTCCGCGCCATGTCGAGCCGTGCTGCGGACGGCGTGCGCGACGAGATTGCCGCGCGTGGCCGGATGAAGATGGCCGGAGTGATCGAGGCGCAAAAGGCCATGGTCACGGCAGCCCGCCGTCTCTCGGCCGAAGGCGTGATCGTGTTCGGCGCGGGCGACGACGACTATGTCTGACAGCTTGCGGGCGATCTCGCTGGCGGACCTTGGGCAAGTGCCCACAGGTTTCGCGCGTGATCGCCGCTTCTTCCGCGAATTTGCAGCGCCCGAACCGGAACCTGTCATGGTGCCGGTGGAAGACGAGCGCGAGCCGCACGACCCTATCGCGGAGGCGTGGGCCGATGGCTATGCCAAGGGTCTGGGCGAGGCGCAGGAAGCCGCTGCGCAGCTCATTGCCGAACAGGAAGCAGCGCGTCAGAAGATCGAATTCGCGCTCGGCAAGCTGGATGTGGCGATGCAGACCGAACTGCAAGACCGACTGCGCGAGACGGTGATCGCCTTGTGCGAGGCTGCCATTGCGCCTGCGGCCCTTGACCCCGACGCGCTGACCCGCCGGGTCGAGGCCGCCGCCACCATGCTCGCCCGCGCCGAAGACCAGCGCGTGATACGGCTCCATCCCGAAGACCTTGCCCTGATTGCCGCGCGATTGCCGGAAGACTGGCACTTCGAACCCGACGCTTCGCTCGAACGCGGCGCTCTGCGCGTGGAAGGCGCGACCGGCGGAGTCGAGGATGGACCTGAACAATGGCGCCGGGCCATCCATGAGGCGCTCCGCCAATGCTGATGGGGCCCACTTTCTCCGTGCTCGACCGGGCGCTGGATTCCCTGGCACTGTGCGAACCCGACTTCACGCCTGCGCGCTATGGCTTGCTGGCCGCGTGTGATGGCGGAATGCTTGAAGTGTCGGGGCTGTCGGTCCCCATTGGCACGCAATGCCGCATCGCTCATGGGTCGGGATCGCTGACGGCAGAGACCATCGGCTTCCGCAATGGTCGTACCTTGATGATGCTTCTGGGCGATCCGGTGTTGCTGCGCCCCGGCGCCAGGGTAAGGCCCGAAGGCCGCCCCGGGATGGTGCCGGTAGGCGAGGCTTTTCTCGGCCGCGCGATCGATGGCGAGGGCAAGCCGATTGATGGCAAGGGGCCGATCCACAACCGCCGCGAATGGCCGGCAGGCGGCATTCGGGCCGCCGCGCTCGACCGCTCGCCAGTGCGCGAGAGCTTCGATACCGGCGTGCGCGCGCTCAATGCGCTGACGACCTTCGGCATCGGCCAGCGTATCGGCATCATGGCGGGATCAGGCGTCGGCAAGTCGGTGCTGCTCGACATGATCGCGCACGGCGCCGAGGCCGAGATCGTCATCGTCGGCCTGATTGGCGAACGTGCACGAGAAGTCTCCGACTTCGTCGAGCGGCACATGCAGGGCTCCAAGCGCGAACGCTCCGTCGTTGTCGCGGTCCCTGCCGACCATGCGCCCAACTTGCGCATACGCGGCGCGATGATGGCGACGGCGCTCGCCGAATACTTTCGAGCCCAAGGCAAGCGCGTGCTGCTGATCATGGACAGCCTGACGCGTGTGGCCCACGCGGGCCGTGAAATCGCGCTGCTGCTGGGCGAACCGGGCGCGGCGCGCGGCTATCCGCCCTCGGCCCTCGCGACGATCACCAAGCTGGTCGAACGCGCCGGCAATTCGGCGGAAAGCGGCGGGTCGGTGACGGGGCTCTACACGGTCCTTGCCGATGGCGACAACCAGGACGATCCGGTGGTCGACACCGCGCGTTCGATCCTCGACGGACACATCGTGCTCTCGCGCGATCTGGCGCAGCGTGGGCAATACCCGGCCATCGACATTGCGGCATCCTTGAGCCGCGTGATGAACGACATCACTGCACCCGAGCACCAGCGCGCCGCCCGCACCTTCCGTGCGCTTGTGGCAAGTTACGAGGCCAACCGCGATCTGGTCCTGATGGGCGCCTATCGCAGCGGGGCCGATCCCCAGCTCGACAGGGCCATCGCCATGCATGAGGCGCTGACCGGGTTCATCAGCCAGCCGCAGCGTGAAGTCGTGTCGATGGCGGCAAGCGTCGCCGCGCTCAGCCAGCTGATCGGTGCATGAAGGCTGAGCGCGAGCGTCTGGCGCGCCTGAAACGGCTTGAGCGCATCCGGGACATCGCCCGCCAGACCGCGCTCGCCGAAGCGGGCAAGGCCGAGGGCACGCTGGCGCAGTTGCAGGGGCTGGCAGACAGGACTCAACGTCTTTCGACGGAGTACGCCGCCCGCACCGATGCGCGCGACGCGCACGGGTTGCAGCAATTGCGGCAGTTCGTGGCCGGACTCGACCGGATCACGTCGGGCACACGCGCCGATGCCGATGCTGCGCGCAGGATCGCCGATGCCAAGGCGCAGGAGGCCGCCGCCGCAGAACGTCGGCGCGCCGCCGTGGAAGAGCGCGCCGAGGCGCAGGAGCGTCTGATCGCGCGCAAGGTGGCATCCGCAACAACACCTACTACCGGCAAAAGGCAATCTGGCACGGGTCTTGAATAAACACGGTTAACGCACCGCCACGGAGCCTTGCTGATGTTTGATCTTGCCGCCCTTTCCCAGCCGACAGCCGCTCCTGCCCTGCAGGCTGCGCCGTTGCAGAATGGCGGAAATGGGCCGGAATCGGCGGATGGCATCACTGCTGCCCCTGGTATTGCCTTCGATGCACTCCTTGCCATGCAGTTCGCCTCGGCAGAACCGGCAGACGCGCCCTTGCCGGAAAGCGGCAAGATCTTGCCGGATGCGGCAAAGCTGCTTGCCGCCTTGCCGCAAGTGCGCCCGACTGATGTTCAGGTGCGCCCGCAGCCGACGAAAGCGCGCACCGATGCCGAGCAGGCCGAAGACGACTTCCGGGATGCACCGGAACTGCCGGACGGCACCCTGCCCGACTCGGCCCTTATCGCTGCGCTCTTCGCCGCGCCGGATCGGCTGGTGCCGGCCGAGGGTGCCGGTGCCCGCCCTTCAACTGAAGTCCCTTGCGCAACCGTTGCCTCGGCGGCGCCAGCACCGACTGCACCGCAATCCCCCGCTCAGACAGCAATTGCGCTGGCCCGCACGGCACAGATCGAACTGACGACAGAGCCGGAGACGGCTGCTGCCCCGGTCCAGCCCGAAGCGGTCGCAGCCACGCCGACCGCGCAGATCATGGCCGCACGTCAGGTTCGCCAGAACAAGTCAACGGGCGCAGAAGGTGAAACATCCGAAGCATCGGCGCAGCCTGCCCTGGTTGCCGGTGCGAAGCCACTTATGGACAGCGAACGGGCCGAAACACCGCGCGTCGAAGCGACCAGTACCACGAGCCTGCTCGCGGACCGTTCCCTCCCAACGCCAGACAACACTGCCCCGTCGTCGGTCCGCCACGAAGCCCGCAGTGAGCGCGTCGATTTCGCCGCGCTGGTCGACAATCTGGCCCGCGCTCGCGAGGAAGCCTCGCCGCGTGCCGTGACCGCGTCGATCAACCACGCCGAGTTCGGCCGGGTCACCCTGCGCTTCGACCAGGGCGAGGATCGCGGCATGTCGGTGGCGATGACCAGCGCCGATCCCGGCTTTGCGCGCGCGGTCAGCGCCACTGCCGAAGCAGCGCGTGCCTCCGGCGAAAGCGCCGGCCAGAACCATCAGCCGCAAGCCGATTCGCGCACGCAGGGCGGCCAGGGCGAAAGCCAGCGCCAGCAGCCGCGCCAGGCCGAGCAGGCTCCGACCCGCCCATTCTCCGGCAATGGCACTTCGTCCCGCGAGGAAGAAGCGCCCCGCCGCCGCAGCGACGATCGCGGCATCTACGCCTGATCCTGATCCCCATTTCCTGAGAGAACCCCGATGAGCGACAAGAGCGACAAGGAAGACAAGCCCAAGAAGAAAAAGGGCGGTGGCATGATCATCAAGATCGTCGGCGCTGTCGCACTGCTGGGCGTCGGCGCGGGCGGCGTGTTCGGACTGGTTGCTGCCGGCATCATCGGCGGCGGCACGCATGAAGTCGTCAAGGTGGACAACAATCCCAAGCTGGTGCGCAAGGGCGAGGAAGACCCCTACGCCCCGGTCGCCAAGGAAGGTGAAGGCGAAGGCGGGGCTGGCGAAACCGATGGTGAAGGCGGCAGCGAGTTCCGCACTGTCTATTACAACTTCGCCGAAGACTTCACCTCGAACCTGAAGAACACCGATGCGCTGCTGCAGGTGAACATCTCGGCCTCCACTCGCCGCGACTATCGCGTGGTGCTGTGGATGAAGAAGCACGAGCTGGCAATCCGCTCGGCGCTGCTCATCGCCATTGCCGATACGCCCGAGGAAGAGGTCATCAGCCCGGAAGGCAAGGCACGCCTGCAGAAGCGCCTGACTGCCGCGATCAACAAGGTCCTCACCGAGAACGAAGGCTTTGGCGGCGTCGACAACGTCTACTTCAAGACCTTCATCGTTCAGTAATTCTGGCATCGTCCAGCAAGCCGGAAAGCTCCAGCGCCCCCATGAAACCAGAACGCGCCTTCATCGCCGAACGTGCCATTGCCCGGCACGATCCGGCCCTGCTGCGCCCCGGTCCCAGTGCCGCGGAACTGATCCCGGCGCTCACCCGGATGAGCGAACGCCTGGCCAAGGCGGTGCGCGGGGCGCTCGTCCCCCTTCTCGGCGGAGCCGAACCGCAGATCAATCCGATGAAGCCGATGGACACGGACTTTGCCGATTTCTGCTCGGAAATCCCGCGACTTGCCGCCAACAGCCTGATGCACATCGGCAGCGCCCCCTTCATGGTCACCGTCGAAGGCGAGAACGTGCTGCGCCTGGTCGACCGCGCTTTTGGCGGTCCCGGCGATACCCCTTCGTCGCTGCCGAAGGAATTCCCGCTTTCTGCCGAGCTGATGATCGGCCGGATCGAACAGCTCGTCGCCTCCGCGCTCACCGTCGCATTGGGTGGCAATGGCGGTCCAATCCGTGCGGTGCGGCGCGATGCCAGCCTTGCCCAGCTTCAGGCGATGCCCGATGCGACCAGGGTTGCCGGACTGACGCTGAACGTCGTCGAGCAGGGACGGATGCCCTGGGCCATCTCGATTGCCTTCCCGCACGATACGCTTGGCCTGATGTTCGCCCACGGCGATGCCAAGCGCCCCACCAAGCCCCGGCGCGGTCCGGCGCAGCCGACCGACGCCCCCTTTGCCGACCTGCCGGTCGAGCTTGCGGCGGTGCTGGTCGACATGCGGCTCCCGCTCGCGGTCGTCTCGGGCCTGCGCATCGGACAGGTCCTGCCCGTGCCGATCGCACGCAACGTGCCGGTCAAGGTCGGCGACAAGACTTACGCCACCGGCACAATCGGCGCGCTCGAAGACCGCGTCGCCATCCAGCTCAACCAGCTTTCCTGATTTACCCGAAGAGGCCCTGACCCCATGACCTTCCAGCCCCGCGGTTTCGATTTCCTCAAGGACGTGGACGTTCGCCTGACCGTCGAACTCGGCCGCACATCGATGAAGCTGAAGGACGTGCTCGGCCTTACCGAGGAGTCCGTGGTCATGCTCGACCGCCTGACCGATGAACTGCTCGACGTAATGGTCAACGGCAAGCTCATCGCGCGCGGCGAAGTGGTTGCACAAGGCGACCGCTTCGGCCTCAGGATCGTCGAGCTTGCCGGCAGCGAGCCCGAGGAAGCCCCTGCGGCCCCGGCGAAGAAAGCCGCCAAGGGGGATGTCGCCTGATGTTCTGGTACGTCCTCAAGCTCCTGGTGCTGCTGCCGCTGATCGGCGGCCTCGCCTGGGCCAGTCTCAAGTTCGCCAAGCGCATGGAAGGCCGCTTCATGGCGGGCAGCGCGCCCAAGTCGGTGCGCATCGTCGAGACGCAGATGCTCAGCCCCACCCTGCGGCTTGCCGTGATCGAGTTTCACGGCCGCGAGATTCTCGTTTCTGCCGGCAAGAACGGCCTCGTCCGCCTTGCCGAAGCCCCGGCGCGGCCCAGGGTGGAAGCGGAGGACGCACAGTGAAGCGCCTTTTCGCGATCCTTGTCACGACGCTGACACTGCTGCCGCATTACGCGATGGCACAGGCTGCCGGCCCCGCCCCGGCCCAGCAACCGGCCGCAATCTCAGGCGCGCTTGACCGCGCCTTCGGGCAAATGGCAGGCGCACAGAGCGGCGGCTCGCTGTCGCTGTCGTTGCAGCTGCTGCTCATCATGGGCCTGCTGACGATCCTGCCGTCGCTGATCCTGATGATGACCAGCTTCACCCGCGTGCTGGTTGTCCTGTCGATCCTGCGCCAGGCCATGGGCCTGCAGCAATCGCCGCCCAATCAGGTGCTGATCGGCCTGTCGCTGTTCCTCTCGCTGTTCATCATGGGCCCGACGCTCGACAAGGTGAACGCCAACGCCATCCAGCCCTATTCCGCCGGGCAAATCGGTGCCGAACAGGCCTTCGTTGCCGGCGGGCGCGAATTTCACGCCTTCATGATCCGCCAGACCCGCGAAACCGACCTGCGCATGTTCTCGGAAATGGCACGGGCGCCCAAGTTCGCGACTCCGGCCGACGTGCCCTATTCGATCCTGCTCCCGGCCTACGTGACGAGCGAACTCAAGACAGCCTTCCAGATCGGGTTCATGCTGTTCCTGCCCTTCCTTGTGATCGACCTCGTCGTCTCCTCGGTGCTGATGAGCCTGGGCATGATGATGATGAGCCCGACGATCGTCTCGCTCCCGTTCAAGCTGCTGCTGTTCGTCCTCGTCGATGGCTGGGCGCTGCTGATGGGCAGCCTTGCGGCCAGCTTCGGGTAAGGGCGATGGAAGACACTGCCTCCCTCCTCGCGCTGGCTGACCGGATGCTGTGGATCACCGCACTGGTGGCCGCGCCGATCCTCATTGCTTCGCTCGCCGTCGGCCTCGTCGTCGGCGTGATTCAGGCGGCAACTTCGGTCAACGAACAGACGCTGACCTTTGTACCCAAGCTTGCCGTCACCGCACTCGTGCTTGTGCTGTTCGGTTCGGCCATGCTCGGCCTCGTCGGGGATTTCACCAAGGAAATCTTTGACCAGATCGCCATGACCGGAAAAGGCTGATCCTGTGCTGCAGCTGAACTTCGGCTTTGGCGCGCTGGAGGCGGACTTCTGGCGCTGGCTGTTCGTGATGACACGGATTGCCGCCGCCATGTTTGCAGCGCCGCTGTTCGGCACCGGCACCGTGCCTTACCAGATCCGCATCGTCGCCTCGGGCGCGATCGCGATGCTGGTGTGCGGCTGGACCCCGGTTGAAGCGCCGACCGCGCTGCTTTCGATCAATGGCCTGCTCAGCGCGGCCAACGAAGTCCTGATCGGCCTTGCCATGGGTTTTGCCCTGCAGCTTTCCTTTGCCGCGCCTACGCTTGCCGCCGAAGTGATCGGCGGCGGCATGGGCATGTCCATTGCCACCACGGCCGACCCGGTCAGCGGCGCGCACTCCCCGGCGATGGGCCAGTACTTCGCCGTCGTTCTCACCGTGATCTTCCTCGGCACCGGCGCGCACCTCAACTGGATCGCTCTGCTGGTCGACAGCTACCGCACCTTCCCACCCGGCACGTCGTGGCTGGCGGCCAACCGCATCGACCTGATCGGCCAGTTCGCCACGCAGATGTTCGTAACCGCGATCCTCATCGCCTTGCCCGTCACGTTGATCCTGCTGCTGGTTCAGGTGACCACCGGCATCATCAGCCGCTCGGCCCCTAGCCTGAACCTGTTCTCGCTCGGCCTGCCCGCAGGCGTGCTTGCCGGCCTTGCCGCCATGATCGCCGCCGCCCCGATGCTGACCGACGTTATGGTCGACATCTCCGCCACCGCCGTCGCCAATGCCGGCGCGCTGGTCCTGAAGTAGGAGGCGGGGATGGCCGAGCAGGAAGGCGAAAAGACCTTTGCCCCGACAGAGAAGCGCAAGAAGGACGCCGCCAGGAATGGCGATGTCTTGCGCTCGAAGGACCTGGCAACCGCCGTCGGCGTGCTGGTAGGCGCGGTTTGGTTGAAGTTCGCGGGGCCGTGGATGATGGACGCCCTGCAGGACACGCTGCGCGCCTCGTTTACACTCGATCGCGCGGCTATCGAGGACTTCGCCCCGGCAAAGCTGCTGACGGGCGCTATGGTTGCCGTCCTGCCGCCGGTTTTCCTGCTCGGCCTGATGGTGCTGGCCGCTTCGGTCTTTTCACAGATCGGCCTGTCCGACGGGCGCTGGATCCCTGCCAATCTCGCGCCCAAGGCTTCACGCATCAATCCGCTGTCGGGCCTGAAGCGCATGTTCGGCCCGCAAGGCTGGATCGAACTGGCCAAGGGCCTCGCCAAGCTCGTACTGCTTGGCTCGATTGCATACTTCTGGGCGTCAGGGCGCATCGCGGCGATCGTCGGCCTCGGCCAAGGCAGCATCCACGGCCAGCTTGTCACCGCGTGGGATACGATCACCTCGCTTGCCTTCGCGCTTGCGTCCGGGCTGATCGTGATCGCCCTGATCGACTTCCCGATCCAATGGGTCCGCCGCTTGCTGCGTCTTCGCATGACACTGCAGGAAGTGAAGGACGAGCACAAGGAAGCCGAAGGCTCGCCCGAGAAGAAGGCCGCCATCCGCAACAAGCAGCGTCAGCTGGCGATGGGGGCGATGCAGCAGGCGATGCAGAAGGCGCAGTTCGTCATCACCAACCCGACGCACTTCTCGGTCGCCATGGTCTACGACCCTGAACTTGCCCCCGCGCCAGTCGTGCTGGCCAAGGGACGTGGCGAAAAGGCGCTGGCCATGCGCGAGCTGGCAGCAGAACTCGGCGTTCCGACGCTCGAACTGCCGCCGCTTGCCCGTTCCGTCTACTTCACCACGCGCGAAAACCAGATGATCCGCGAGGATCTTTATGCCGCCGTCGCGTCGGTCCTGGCCTTCGTGCTCTCGCTCAAGCGGGGCGATCAGGTGCAACTGCCCGCCATCGACTTGCCGATCCACATGCGGTTCGACGCAGATGGCCGCCCCGAAGCGGTGATCGACCTTAAGACCGCATCAAGGCAGCCGTCCTAGCAACCATGGCAACGACCACATCCTCCACGGCATCCACGTCCGCCACGGCGCAGATCGTCTCGGCGCTGGGCGCGGGTAGTGGCATCAACACCGCACAGCTTGCCGAACAGCTGGCGGCTGCGCAGTTCGCAACACGGATCGATCAGCTCTCGGCAAAGACCGAGAAGCTCGAAGCCCAGATCTCCAGCGCGTCGAACCTCAAGTCCCTTATCAGCACGCTATCGTCATCGATCGGCACGCTGATCCGAACCGGCGATCTGGCGGTGAAGCCCTCGATCTCGAACAGCAGCGTGGCGACCGTGAGCAAGGGCACGTTGAGCGGCAGCGGCACCTACAGCCTGGAAGTGACTTCGCTTGCCAATGCGCAAAAGCTGGTGATGCCGGCCTACGCCTCGTCGACCTCGACGGTGGGCGAAGGCACGTTGACACTACGCTTCGGCACCGTTTCGGGCGGTGCATTCACTGCGGATGCCGCGCAGGACGCCGTTGACATCAACGTCCCGGCCGGAGCGACGCTTGCCGATGTAGCCAGTGCCATCAACGCTTCGGGCGCGGGCGTATCGGCCTATGTCGCCAACGGTTCTGCCGGCGCGCAACTGGTGATCAAGGGCAAGGAAGGCGCGAACAGCGGCTTTATCATCGAGGCAAGCCCGGCGGTCGGCGGCGAAGCGCTTTCGGACCTTGCGTGGACACCTGCGACGAACACCACCCAGCTCAAGTCGACCGCAACCGATGCTGCCTATTTGCTCGACGGTGTGGCCTATACGGGTACGAGCAACACGATCAATGACGCGCTCCCCGGCCTCAACCTCAAGCTGACGGCAACGAACGTCGGCAATCCGGCAACGATCAGCTTCAGCGATCCATCGTCGGGCATTGCCACGGCGATGAGCGACCTCAAAGATGCGCTCAATGAAGTTGCCTCGCAGCTCAACCAGGCCATGAACAAGGACACGGGCGAGCTAAACAACGACCCCGGCGCCCGCGCACTGCGCAACGCGCTGATGTCGCTCGCCGGTCAGAAGATCATGGTCAATGCCGCACCCGGCGCTCCGTCAACCCTGGCGGACCTGGGTCTCAAGACCGAGCGGGACGGCACTTTCAGCCTTGATGCGGATCGCCTGAACCAGACGCTCAAGAACTCGCCCCAGGAAGCCGGAGCGATGTGGACGACCGGCATTTTCGGCGTTTTTGCAGCGATCGACAAGATCGCGCGCAATGCCAATTCAACGACCGGAATCTCGCTGGGCAGTTCCGTCACGCGCAACACAGCCCTGCAGAAGACGCTGGCCGACCGTTCCGCCACCCTTGCCGAAAAGCAGGAGACGTTGCGCCAGCAGCTCGTCACCCGCTTTGCCGCCATGGACACGCGCGTCAGCGGTTCGCAATCCACCCTGTCCTTCCTGAAGGCCCAGATCGAAGCCTGGAACGCATCGAGCAACAACTGATATGCTGCACCATCGAAAAGACCCGACCGAAGCCTATCGCCGCGTTGATTTCGACGCCCGTGTTCGCGGTGCCGATTCACGCCAGCTGGTGGACTTGTGCCTCGAACAGGTCATCGGCTCGGTCGGCCGCGCCGTCCATGCGCAGGAGCGTGGCGACAACGCCGCCAAGAGTGCAGCGCTCACACGTGCAATCTCCGCTCTTACCGCGCTGCAGATGGGCGTGGACTTGGCCAATCCAACCGCCGGCGCGCTGATCCAGCTGTATCAATCGGCCCGCAATGCGATCCTCGATTGCGTGACGCGTTTCGATGCGCGCACGCTACAGGCCATCCGACAGGATTTCACCGAAATCCGCGAGGCCATGCTGCGCAGCATCCCGGCCTGATACCGGTTCTCGGCCGCTAGCCGTCAAGAAAAGGCCCGGAACCTTGTCGGTTCCGGGCCTTCCTCACCTGCGCGGACGGGGACGGACCGCGCAGGATCTCCAGGACATGGTTCCTACCCGATGTTGCAGGCTGCGATCAGCGCCTCGCCCAGACCATCGAGGTCAAGCTCGCTCTCGGCCGCGCCGGCATCGATGGCGGCAGCCGGCGCTTCGGCGACCAGCGCCGACTGACGCGCCTGGGCAAAAGTCTTGCACCCGTTATCGCGCATCAGCTTCAGGCCCTTGGCGCCGTCGGCGCCCATGCCGGTCAGGATCGCGCCTGCCGCCGGGACTGAACCGCGCGCGATCGAACCGTAAAGCAGATTGGCCGAAGGCCGCATGCCATCCACCGGATCGCGATCAATCAGGCGCAACTTCGCCGGAGTGCCCGGCTCTATCACCACGTGACGTTCGGGGTCATATGCAATGTGGATGGTGCCCTGCGTCAGGGGTGTGGCGTCCTTGGCCGCCTTGACGTTGCACTTCAGCTCGCCGTCCATGCGCTTGATGAACGTCTCGACAATGCCTGGCTCGGCGTTGAGGGCAATCACCGTGGGAGGGCACTTTTCGGGAAAATAGGAAAGCAGCTGGGTCAGGGCGTCGATGCCGCCCATCGAAGCGGACAGCGCAAGAAGGTGTCCGTTCCATTCGAAGTGCGCTTCAGCCTGCTTGTGTTCGCGTGGCGCCTTGCGGTCCTTCACGTTGCTGTTTGCCGCCGCCAGCACGATCTTGCCGAGCTTGCCCACGGTCTTGCTGAACTGTTCGGGCGTTGCCTTGAGCGGCTTGGGAAAGCACTCGACCGCACCCAGTTCATATGCCTTCAGCGACGTCTCGGTTCCGGCTTGGGTCAAGCTGGAAAGCATGACCACCGGCAAGGGGTTGGAGCCCATGATCTCTTCCAGGAACTCGATGCCGCTCATGCCGGGCATCTCGACGTCGAGCGTCACCACGTTGGGTCGCAGTTCCTTGATCTGTTCACGCGCTTCGGCCGCATTTGCCGCCGCGCCGATAACGGTCACGTTCTTGGACTGATCGAGGATGTCGGAAAACAGAGCCCGCATTGCTGCGGAATCATCGACTACAAGAACACGGGCTTCGTGCATTTCAAGAGAAACCTTCCAAGGCGCTGTTTCGCCTCGGTTCGTTCTACGCGCGAAGCACCATCAATTCATGTTCCGGCCCTTACGTATCTCACCGTAGGCCCGGCGAAAGCCCGCCTTTTCCCTCGTGCTCTATTCCGGAAGACCAGTTGCCGCGTCGGGTCTCCCCGGTCGGCCCAACCGAGCCGGAGGAAGAGCATCTCCATGACATCGATCACCCTGCCAGAGCGCTGCGACCGCGCCGCTGCCGAAGCCTTGTTGCCCGAAATGCTGGCAGCGCTGGGATCCGGCCCGCTCGAGATCGATGCGCGCGAGTGCCGGCAGATCGGACAGGCCATGTTGCAACTGCTGGTGAGCGCCCGCCAGACGGGTGACGGCGCGGTGATTCTCCCTTCCGATGCCCTGAGCGAAGCCGCCGCGCTGACCGGGCTCGCTGACGAACTCTTCTCGGGAGTGCTGGCATGACCGCCGACGAAATCCAGGCGATCTTCTTTGCCGAATGCGAAGAATCGCTGGCCGCAGCCGAACAGGGTCTCGCCGCTTGCCGCGAAGGCACCCAGGACAGCGATACCGTCAACGCCGTGTTCCGCGGAGTCCATTCGATCAAGGGCGGCGCGGGTGCGTTCGGCTACGTCGCGCTGCAGGGCTTCACCCATACCTTCGAAACGCTGCTGTCCGATGTACGCGACGGCACCGTGCCGATCACCGGCCCGCTTACCGACCTTCTCCTGCGTGCGCTCGATACGCTGAGCGATCATGTGACTGCCGCGCGCGATGGTACCGAGCCCCCCGAGGACGGCGCGCTCCAGGCCGATCTTACCGCGGCAATGGCTGCCAATGCCGGTGTCGCCCCTGCGGCAGCTCCGGCACCAGCCCCGCAGCCCGAGCTGGCAGTCGCCGTCGAGCCGATTGCCGTCGAAGCATCAAGCGACGACGGCGACGATTTCGACTTCGATCTCGATGCTCTGCTTGACGACATTTCAGGCGAAATCACGCCAGAAGCCGGGCCTGCCCCTGATGTCGAAACGACGCAGGAACGGTGGCACATGCGCCTTCGCCCCCACAGCGGCGCGATGCGCAATGGCAGCGAGCCTCTGCTGATGCTGCGCGAAATGGCGGCTCTGGGCGGCCGGTGCGAAGTCTGCGACGTTTCCTCGGTCCCACCACTCGATTCCTTCGATCCCAGCCGCGGCTACCTCGGCTGGGCGTTCAGCTTTCCCTCAAACGTTGCCGAAGCCAGCATCCGCGACATCTTCGACTTCGTCGGCGATGATTGCTCGCTGGCGTTCGGAGCCGACGCGGAGATGCCGCCGGTGCAGATAGCCGAGTCTGCGCCGCCGTCACCTGCGGCACCGCAGACCCCGGCTCCCGTCGCAGTCGAGGCACCGGCGCCTGCCCCCGTTTCAAGCGCTCCCGCCGCTGCCGAGGATGCTACGCCATCGCGCGCCGCCGCCTCGACCAGTTCGGCACCGCCCGCGCCCCCCGCTCCGGGTCAGTCCATTCGCATCGAACTTGGCAAGCTCGACAAGCTTATCGATGCTGTCGGCGAGCTCGTGATCGCGCAAGCCATGATGGCGCAGCGCCTTGCCGGACAAGGCCTCGCCGTTGCCGAGGAGATGGCGATGATCGAGGGTCTGACCCGCGACATCCAGGAATCGGCCATGTCGATCCGTGCGCAACCGATCGGCTCGGTCTTCAGCCGCGTACCGCGCATCCTGCGTGAACTGTCGTCCACCACGGGCAAGCATGTCCGCCTGGAAGTATCGGGCGAAAGCACCGAACTCGACAAGACCGTGATCGAGCGTCTGGGCGAACCTTTGACCCACCTCATCCGCAACGCCGTGGACCATGGCATCGAACCGGCCGACGAGCGTATCGCTGCGGGGAAGGCGGCCGAGGGCACGCTGACCCTTTCGGCCGAGCATCGTTCCGGCCGGATTCTCATCCGCATTGGCGACGACGGCAAGGGCATCGATCGCGAGCGTGTCTTTGCCAAGGCCGTTGAAAAGGGCCTGATCGCACCCGATGCCATCCTGTCCAAGGAAGAGATCGACCTGCTGATCTTCGCCCCTGGTTTCTCCACCGCGCAACAGGTCTCGAACATTTCGGGTCGCGGGGTCGGGATGGACGTGGTCCGCCAGAACGTGAAGGACCTTGGCGGGCGCATCACGATTGATTCCGAACCGGGCAAGGGCACGACATTTACCCTGACCCTGCCGCTCACCCTGGCCATCTCGGACGGCATGGTCGTCAACGTCGGCGACCAGACGCTGGTCGTGCCGCTCGCGAACGTTGTCGAAAGCCTGCGCCCGGAACCGCATGAAGTGCAGGGCCTTGGCGCCAGCCGCAGCATGATCAACGTGCGCGGCAGGTTCATTCCCGTCATCTCGCTGGCCCATTCGGTCGGCGCGGCGCAAGCCGTCAGCGACCCGCGCGAGGCCGTGCTCATCGTGGTCGAAACCGAGGGCGCAGGCCGAGCCGCGCTGATGGTCGATGCCATCTGTGACCAGCGCCAGGTCGTGATCAAGAGCCTAGACACCCATTACCGGTCTGTCGAAGGCGTCGCCGGGGCTACCATCCTGGGTGATGGCCGGGTTGCCCTTATCATTGACGTGGACGGGCTGGTCTCGCGCAGCCTTTCATCGGCCTCATCCGCTGCCATGGCCGAAGCCGCATGAGCCTGATGGATGTTCTTGACGCGAGCATGCCGGGGGTCAGCCCCGGAGTGTTCGACGAGGCCGATTTCCGCGCGATCTCGGAGATCGCCCATGCGGAAGCCGGCATCGTGCTGCCGCCGGGCAAGGCCATGCTGGTCTATTCCCGCCTTGCGCCGCTGGTGCGCGATTCCGGATGCGTCACATTCGGGGCCTATGTCCTGCGCATCCGCGAAAACCTTGCCGAACGGCAGAAGGCCATCTGCGCGCTGACCACGAACCACACCTTCTTCTATCGCGAGGCACATCACTTCGAGCATTTCGCCAGCGATGTCCGACCCGAATACGTCGATAGGCTCCAGCGCGGCGGCAAGGTCCGCCTGTGGTCAGCAGGCTGTTCGAGCGGTGAGGAGACCTGGTCGTTGCTGATGACGCTGCTGGGCGAAGACTCCGGGGCTGGCCACGCCATTGCCCGACGGGATCTGCGGCTGCTCGCCAGCGACATCGCAAGTCACGCGCTCGCCAAGGCCCGTGCCGCGACATACCGCGCCGAAGATCTCAAGCCTGTTCCCGAAGCCCTCCGCCGTGCCTGGACGCGCACAGCGGGCGATGAATGCACCATCGATCCGGCGGTGCAGCAGATCGCGCGCTTCCGGTCACTGAACCTGCTTGGTGACTGGCCGATGCAGGGGCAGTTCGACACCATCTTCTGCCGCAACGTGATGATCTATTTCGACGGCCCGACCAAGGAACGTCTGGTCGCCCGTTTCGCCGAAAAGCTCGCGCCCGGCGGCTGGCTGTACATCGGTCATTCCGAGCGGGTTACCGGCCCGGCTCTCGACCAACTCTCCACCATGGGACCAACCATCTACCGCAAGAGGGCTGCATGACAATTCGCGTCGTCATCGTCGAGGATTCGCCCACCATGCGCGCGATCCTGATGAACCGGCTCGGCAAGGAGCCCGATATCGAAGTCGTCGCCGCCGCTGCGAATGCCGCCGAAGGCCGGCAGATGATCCGTGAACTGGACCCGGACGTGGTCACGCTCGACATCGAGATGCCCGGCATGAACGGCCTCGATTTCCTCGCCAAGATCATGGAACTGCGCCCGACCCCGGTGATCATCGTGTCCGGCTCGACGCAGGAAGGCAACGAGATGACCGCCCGCGCGCTCGCGCTCGGCGCCGTCGATTGCTATGCCAAGTCGGGTGGCGGGCACGGGCTGGACGACGCAGGCCGGCTTGCCGGCATGATCCGTGAAGCCGCGAAAGTGCAATTCACCGCGCGCGCCCCACAAACGCGCCGCGTCGCCAGCGAAGCGCGCGGATTGCTGGCGGATCGCCCTGCCCTGATCGCCATCGGTTCTTCGACCGGCGGCGTCGAAGCGCTGCAGACCGTGCTTTCGGGTTTCCCGGCCGACTGCCCGCCCACGCTGATCGTCCAGCACATCAACGCGCGCTTTGCCCCCGCCGTCGCGCGCACGCTCGACCAGTCCTGCCCGCCGCGCATCGTCGTCGCCGAACCCGACATGCCGCTCAAGGATGGCCACGTCTATCTCGCCCCCGGCGACGATCGCCACCTCTCGGTGGGCGGATCTTCCACCTTGCACTGCAAGCTGCGTTCCGGCGCCCCGGTTTCGGGCCACCTGCCGAGCGTCGACGTATTGTTCGAATCCGTGGCCAAGACTGTCGGCCCTCGGGCAGTGGGCATTCTGTTGACCGGCATGGGTGCCGACGGAGCGCAGGGCCTTCTCGCCATGGCGCAGAGCGGCGCGCGCACCATTGCCCAGGACGAGGCAACCTGCACCGTGTTCGGCATGCCCCGCGCTGCCATCCATCTCGGCGCTGCCCGGATTGTCGCCCCCCTCGGTGCAATCGCGCGCCACGCTTTCAGCAAGGCCGCCTGAAATGAGCTTCGAAACCCCCATTCCCGGCGCGCCGCCGCTCGAACGGGTAACGGTCATGCAGGGCCAGGCGCTGGCAAGCGGCAGCCCCTCTATCGAGTACTCGACCGTGCTGGGCTCTTGCGTGGCCACCTGCCTCTATGATCCGGAGGCGCGGATCGGCGGCATGAACCACTTCCTGCTGTCCGAGCCGCCCGCCAACGCTACAGGCACCAAGGTCGACGAGCACTACGGCGTCTACCTCATGGAGCTGCTGGTCAACGAGATGCTCGCCCGAGGCGCCCGCAAGGGCAACCTCAAGGCGCACCTCTATGGCGGCGCGAACGTCAATCGCAACATGATGCGCATCGGCTCGATGAACGCCGATTTCGCGCGCGAATTCCTCCGTCGTGAAGGCATTGCGCTCCTGCGTGAGGACCTGGGCGGCACCCAGGCGCGCCGCGTCGATTTCCGCCCGGCATCGGGCCAGGTCCGCCACCGCACTGTGGAAGACCGGTTCGCGCCACCCGTCCAGCCCACCCCGCGCCCGGCACTTGCTCGTGGCGATGTCGAACTGTTCTGATCTTCGAGAAGCGAGTCCCATCCATGAGCAACACTACCCGGATCCTTACCGTAGACGACAGCCCCTCCATGCGGGCGCTCCTCAACCATGCCCTGTCGGGGCACGGTTTCGACGTATCGCAGGCCGAGGACGGCATGGCCGCGCTCGACTGGCTGGCCATGAACGAGGTCGATGTGGTCATTACCGACATCAACATGCCGCGGCTTGACGGCTTCGGCCTCATCGAGCGCCTGCGCGAGGGCAGCCGCCACCGCGATCGCCCGATCCTCGTGCTGACGACCGAAAGCTCGGACGAGAAGAAGGCTCGCGCCCGCGCGGCCGGTGCGACTGGCTGGATCGTCAAGCCGTTCGACCCGGAAAAGCTCGTCGCCGCCGTCCGCCGCGTCTCCCACTGAACCCTGCTGGAAGGAACCAGACATGTTGCGTGAACTGATCACCTTCGAGGTTGAAGGCCAGGTCTTCGGCCTCGACATCATGGCCATCCGCGAAATCCGCGCCTGGTCGCCCACCACGCGCCTGCCGCGCGTGCCGCACTATGTCGCAGGCGTCGTGAACCTGCGCGGCACGGTCCTTCCGGTTGTGGACCTCGCCGCCCGACTCGGCTGGCGCGCCACCGAAGCAACGCCCCGTCACGCGATCATCGTTACCCAGCAGGGCGCACAGATCTCAGGCTGGATCGTCGATTCGGTCAGCGACATCGTGACCATCGACAGCGAAGCGCTCCAGCCGCCGCCGCCGACCACGGCAGGCGATACGGTGGTGCCCTTCCTTGAAGGCCTCGCCGCGATCGAGGACCGCATGGTCATGGTCCTGAACCTCGCCGCCCTTTCCGATGGCGCCCAGATCGCCGAAGCAGCCTGACCCAAGGGAGGGCAAAGGCCCATGGCACAAGCCACCCATCGCCAGATTGCGGTCGTCCTTGATGAGCTGGCCGAAGAAGTCGAAGCACTTGGCTCCGCCCTGTGCGACGACATGAGCGTGGCCATCAACCACATGGACAAGCTCCAGGCGATCGACCTTATCGCGCAGAAGCAGCGCACGCTCGCTCGTCTCCTGCTGGCTGATCGCCCTGCTGACGCGATAGAACGCATCGCGATCGACGTCCTGCGTGACCGGATGCGCCTTTCGGGCTGATTCCAACCGACACATGGCTTTGGTCGGCCCGCGCATGTCGTTGGTCGAGCCTGTCGCGTCAGCCCTGCAGAGTTGCGCCATCGGCGGGGCATGAAGTTTCTATCGAAACAAATCCCGCTGCTGTGCGGTTGTGCCATGCTTGCCCTTGCCATGCCGGTGCGCGCCGCAGAGGAAGCCCCCGAAACTGCCCCTCCCGCCGCCCAGACGACCGGCAGCCGCAGCACGTTCACGCCCAAGGACTTCGAACGCTTCGCCCCGCGCAATGCCCTGGACATGCTGCGCCAGGTTCCGGGCTTCACCATCCGCGAAGGCGAGGAAGCGCGAGGCCTCGGCCAGGCCAGCGGCAACGTGCTGGTCAACTCCAAGCGCCTGTCATCCAAGTCGGACGATATCTGGACCCAGCTTTCGCGCATCCCGGCCTCCACCGTCGAGCGTATCGAACTGGTCGATGGCGCCAAGCTCGACATCCCCGGCCTCACGGGACAGGTCGCCAATGTCGTTGCCCGCTCCTCCAGCTTTTCCGGCCAGTTCCGCTACAGCCCGGAATACCGCGCACACTATGCAGACCCGCGCTACACCAACGGCGAAGTGTCGGTATCGGGCCGCCAGGGGCCGGTCGAATACACAATCAGCCTCACCAACAACGCCAATCGCGGCGCAGCCGGTGGGCCGACGATCATCACCGACCGCAACGGCGCGGTGATCCAGACCCGCGAGGACGTCGTCAAGGCCAACCGCGATGATCCCAAGCTCGCTGTGCGCCTGACCATCGACGGCCCCGGCTCGTCCATCGCCAACCTCAACGGCTCGTTCCAGCGCGTGCCCCGCCGGTTCACCGAACACTCGGTACGCACCAATGTCGATGGCTCGACCGTGGTGCGCGACCTGATCGACAAATCCTCCGCCCGCAATTGGGAAATCGGCGGCGATTACGAGTTCGCGCTTGGGCCCGGCCGCCTCAAGCTGATCGGCCTCAACCGCGAGGAGCACGAGCCCTACAGCCAGCAGGTCGTGACCACGTTTGGTGACGGGTCGCCCGCTTTGGGTGACCGGTTCGCCCAGACCGGCGACAGCAGCGAGCGCATCGTTCGCAGCGAATATTCCTGGAAGATGCTGGGCGGAGACTGGCAACTCGCGGGAGAAGGCGCGTTCAATTCGCTGCGCAACGTCGCCAGCCTTGCGGAACTCGATGACACCGGCCAGTTCGTGGAGATCCCCTTCCCCGAAGGCACCGGCGGCGTGAAAGAAGACCGCTATGATGCCAGCCTCTCGTTCAGCCGCCCGCTTTCCAGCACCCTGACCTTGCAGCTGATCGCCGGCGCCGAGAAATCGACGCTGATGCAGACTGGCGCGACAGGCCCCGACGGCAACCTCAGCCGCTCGTTCTTCCGGCCCAAGGGCTCGCTCTCGCTGGGCTGGAAGGCTGCAAAAAGTCTCGATGTCTCGTTCAAGATCAAGCGCTCGGTCGGCCAGCTTTCGTTCTACGACTTCCTTGCCCGCCGCTTCCTCGATGATGGCAATGCCAACAGCGGCAACGCCGATCTCGTGCCGCAGCAGGACTGGTCGGCCGAACTCGAACTCAATCGCACCTTCGGCAAGCTGGGCTCGACCAAGCTGCGCCTCGTCGGCCGCAATGTGCAGGATTACGTGACCGTGATCCCGATCGGCACGAACGGCGAATCCATCGGCAACGTCGGATCGGCGCAGGAACGGCAGATTGTCAGCAACACCACGCTGCAGTTCGATCCGCTTGGCTGGAAAGGCGCGCGGCTCGATTTCAACGTCGAGCTGACCTTCACAAAGCTGCGCGATCCGTTCGATCCCGCCAACCACATCCCCTATGGCGGCATCACCGACCGCTACTGGGAGCTGAACTTCCGCCAGGACTTCCAAGGTACGGACTGGGCGGCAGGCGCATCCTACGAATACAACCACCAGTCGCTCTACCACCGCCGCTTCGAGCGTGGTCGCGCCTATGAAGGACCGGTGTTTGCCGGAGTCTACATCGAGCACAAGAACGTCATGGGCCTGACGGTGAAAGCGAGCGCCAACAACCTGCTCAATGGCCGCCAGCGCTGGGACCGCGAGGTCTTCGCCGGCCCCCGCCCCAACTCGCCCATTGCCTTCGTCGAGACCCGCGATCGCCTGATCGGCCCGATCTTCACCCTGACGGTGAAGGGGAGCATCTGAGATTCCTGTTTATCTATAAGGCATTGACTGCCAACCTCAGACGATGACCGAGCAAGCCTCTCTCGCCAGCCGAATAGACGCCCGCATCGCCGAGCTTGCCGACTGGCGCGGCGAGATGCTCGCTCGAGTGCGGGAGCTTATCCATCGCGCCGACCCGGACGTGATCGAAAGCGTGAAGTGGGCAAAACCCACGAATCCCGCAGGCGTGCCGACTTGGGAGCATGGCGGCGTGATCTGCACCGGCGAGGTCTACAAGGCCTACGTGAAGCTGACTTTCGCCCACGGCGCCGCGCTGTCCGATCCTGATCGCCTGTTCAATGCCAGCCTGACCGGCGGCACGCGCCGTGCCATCGATCTGCGCGAGGGCGATGCGCTTGATGGCGAGGCCTTCGTTGCACTGATTCGTGCGGCGGTGGCGTTCAATCTGGCAAAGGAGCCGGCGCGCAAGCGCTAGGCGAGTTTCCAATAGGTCGCGTAGCGCTGGTGGGCGATCCTGAAGTACGGCAACAGCCGGATAGCCGAGCCATCCGCCGCCGGCAGTTCGAACTCCAGCGGTTTGGCCCTGCTGCGGATCGCTTTCGCCAGATCTTGAGCCTCGCCAGCCAGGTGCGGGACCTTCACCGGTGCATCGTTGTAGGCACCATAGAGCCGCTCGTTGACCACGATGTCGCTACCCTGCGGAACCGGGTCCAGCGCTCCGGCAAGCACCAGCGGCCCATGCTTGAACGCCACGATGTCGTCCGCTGCCGGCAGGGCCTGGGCGGTCGTTTCCATCTTCAGTTGCAAAGCAACCGTGTCACCGTTGCGCCATGTCCTGCGCACCGCGAGAAAACGCCCGGGTTCGTTTGACGTCTCGACTTCTGCCCCGTTGACCAGAACGCGGGCCGTCCGGCTCCAGCTGGGGTGACGCAGGTTCAGCGTCGCCTCGAACGGCCGGGCGCACTTCCACCGCAGCAAGGTCTCTGCCTTTTCCGGGAATGCGGTCTCCTGCGCGAGTTCCGCCCCCATGCCGCGCCAGCGCACAGCGGAAGGGATGAACAGATTGACCCAGAGCGCGTCCGCGTCGTGAAAATAGATGGAATCCCGATACTTTACGTGGTTCTCCATGCCTGTTCCGGTGCAGCACCAGAACGAATCCTCGGGCGTGTGGTACAACTTCATGTAGCCCGGCCTTGCGCCCTGGAAGTACGTCGCCATGCCGCTGTCAGGGTCCTGCGAGGCGAGGATGCCGTTGTACAGCGTCCCTTCGTAATAGTCGGCGTAATCCGCCTTGGGTTCAGCCATGAACAGGGCGCGCGTGAGCTTGAGCATGTTGTGCTGGCAGCAGGTCTCCGAACCCTTGGCGGAAAAGACGTGTGCCCCGCCATCGGCGATGGGAAAGAAATGTTCGTTGTCGCCATGCCCCCCGGTGGCGAAGGCCCGCGGGCCGGTGACGGTCTGCCAGAAAAACTGCGCGGCGCGGTGATACTCCGGCGCGCCCGTCACTTCATGAACCCTCTGGAATCCCACGATCTTGGGCACTTGCGTATTGGCATGCAGCCCGTCGAGATGATCGCGGCGTTCTGCCAGCGGACGCAGGATGGCCTTGTGAGAGAAGCGCAGGGCAAGCGTCCGATACTCCGCCTTGCCGGTCATCGCGAAGAGATCGGCATAGATCTCGTTCATGCCGCCATGCTCGGTATCCAGCATCGCTTCGAACGCTTCGTCGGAAAGGTCCCGCGTCGCGATCACGCCCCAGTCCGCGAGCCGCAGCAGCACGTCCCTCGCCCTGTCGCTGTCCGCCAGTTGCGTCGCGTCGCGCAGGCCGGCGTAGACCTTGTGCAGCGTGTACCACGGAACCCCGGTGATCTTCTCTCCGCGCAGATGCGCGACCACCAGCGCCGCACCTTTGGGAAAGGCGCAGACGAGGCCTGAACCCGAAGCCTTCTGGCACGCCGCAAGCTCGCTGGCGATGTATTCGATGCGGTTGCGATATTCGGCTTTGCCAGTGGCGCGCCAGGCAAGTGCGCAGGCGGAAAGGTAATGGCCGAGGGTGTGACCGTGGCAATTGATGTCCTCCCAGGTCTTCTCGGACTCCCATCCGCCATAGACCGGCGCGCGCGGCTCGAGCCCCGCATTCCTGCGGAAATTGTGCAGCATCCGGTCAGGCGACAGCCGCAGGAGGTAGGCCTCGGTCATGCGCTGGGCATGGAGAAACGGACTCTCGGCCAGCGTTATGTCAGACATGTCGAAAGGCTGGACCCGGTTCATGGCCTGTGCCCGCCCCGGTTTTGCAGCTGCCGCGAACGCGCTGACATTATGCGAGAACAGGCCAAGCACGCTTGCTCCCTGAAGAAACGAGCGCCGGGTCGCACCAAGGCCGAGGGGGATTACAGTCATGCCTGCCACTTGCAAGAGTTCGGAATTAGTCAGACTAACTGCCAAGAGCGGACTTGTCACTACTGTGGTCAAGCACGCAGCATGCCGCATGTCCTTGACCCTGCGTCGCTCCCCGCGCAAAGCTTCCACGCATGTGGCAGCTACATCAATTTCCCCTGTGTCCGTTCAGCCGCAAGGTGCGCCTTCTCCTCAGTGAGAAGGGCGTGGCCTATGATCTCGTGCGGGAGAACCCGTGGGAGCGGACCGAGGCGTTCGGGAAGCTGAGCCCCGCCTATCGCACTCCGGCAATCCAGAACCCTGAACGCGGCGTGGTTCTGGCCGACAGCCGCGCGATCTGCGAGTATTTCGAAGAGACCGTCGACAAGACGCCGATGATCAACGGCACGGCGGTGAACCGCGCGGAAATCCGCCGTCTGGTGGCCCTGTTCGACGAGAATTTCTATGCCGACGTGACGCTGCCGTTGCTGGAAGAGCGGATGAAGAAGCGCCTCGTCTATCGCAGCCCGCCAGACAGCAAGCGCCTGCGCGATTCAATGCGGCTGGCCGATGAGCACTTGTATTATATCGATTATCTGATCGACAACCGGCCCTGGCTGGCAGGCTCGACGATGAGCCTGGCCGATCTTGCCGCCGCTGCACAGATCTCGGTGGCCGACTATCTCGGCGGGATCGACTGGTCGGGGCACGAGCAGGCGCGCGGGTGGTATTCGGTGTTCAAGAGCCGCCCGAGCTTCCGCCCGCTCCTGGCCGAGCGCATGGACGTGATCCAGCCGCCGAGCCACTATGCCGACGTGAACGCGTGATGGTTTTGGGTTCGGGTTGATTGGGAATGGGGCGACGAACACATACTTTCCAACTCACCCTCAACTCTACCCCAACTCCCCCCTAACTCCCCCGCAACTCTTGCGAGCAAAGTGGGGGCAATGTCACACCCCGTGGTAGTCCTTGTACCACTTCACGAAGTTGGGCACCCCGACCTCGATGCTCGTCGTCGGACGATAGCCGAGGTCGCCTGAAATGGCGTCGATGTCGGCGAAGGACTGGCGGACGTCGCCGGGCTGCATCGGCATAAGGTTCATCTCGGCCTTGCGCCCCAGCTGCTCCTCCAGAATCGCGATGACCTTCATCAGGTGCTCGGACTTGTGGTTGCCGATGTTGTAGAGGCGGTGGGGCTTCTCGCTGCCCCCGGCCTTGACCGAACCGTCGTCCGGCGGCGGGTTGTCGAGGCAGGCGATGACGCCGCTGACGATGTCGTCGACGTAAGTGAAATCGCGGTACATGTCGCCATGGTTGAAGACGTTGATCGGCTCGCCCGCCAGAATTGCCTTTGTAAACAGCCACATCATCATGTCCGGGCGGCCCCAGGGGCCATAGACGGTGAAGAAGCGCAGGCCGGTCAGCGGCAGGCGATAGAGGTGGGCATAGGTCTCGCTCATCAGTTCGTCTGCCTTCTTGGTGGCGGCATAGAGCGAGAGCGGGTGATCCACGCGGTCGTCCACCGAGAAGGGAAGCTTTGAATTTCCACCATAAACCGAGGACGAGCTGGCATAGACCATGTGCTCCGCGCCGCGATGGCGGGCGATTTCGAGCAGGTTGAGGTGCCCAACGAGGTTGGACTGCACATAGGCGTGCGGATTCTCGATCGAATAGCGCACCCCGGCCTGCGCGCCCAAATGGACGATGCGTTCGAACTGCTTGCCTTCCAGCGCGGCAACAAGGCCCGCGTAATCGGCGAAGTCATTGCGACAGAACGAGAAACGCGCCTCGCCCTGCTCCACCAGCCGGGCGAGGCGCGCTTCCTTGAGGCTGACGTCGTAATAATCGTTGACGATGTCGACGCCGACGACCTCGTCTCCCCGCGCGAGCAGGCGAGTGATGAGCGAATAGCCGATGAAGCCGGCGGCTCCGGTAACGAGGACTTTCACGTTGGCTTCACTTTCGAATCAAGCAGTTGATCCCCCGCGCAGGCGGGGGCCTCAGTCGGTTTATGCTGGCGTTCCGTCTGAACACCGAGGTCCCCGCCTTCGCGGGGACGCAGGGTAAAGGGATAAATTAGAGTTTCCAGTCGGCGCGTTCGCCCAGCACGCCCTTGAGATCCGCGAGCGTCCCGCCCGGCGCGAGCAGGGCGGCGATGCGGTCTGCCCCGGCAGCGAGGTAGTACTTGTGCGGCACGGCGAGGAAGACGAGGTCGAAGGTCTGTTCGAAGGCATCGCCCGCCAGTTCAATGCCGTATTCGAGCATGGCCTCGGCGTTGTCGGCATGGGGATCGTGGACGGCGACCTTGTGGCCGAGCGCTTGGAGTTCGGCGACGACATCGGCGACCTTGGAATTTCGCAGGTCCGGCACGTTTTCCTTGAAGGTGAAGCCTAGGACGAGGACCGTGCCCGGCTTGCCGCCGCGCTGGGCATGGAGTTGCTGCGCGACCCATTGCGCCATGCCATCGTTCACCCCGCGCCCGGCGAGAATCACCTGGGGATCGTGGCCGAGGGCTTCGGCGCGGGCCGAGAGGTAATAGGGATCGACGCCGATGCAGTGCCCGCCGACGAGGCCGGGGGTGAAGGGCAGGAAGTTCCACTTGGTGCCGGCGGCGGCGAGCACGTCCCAGACCGAGAGGTCCATCTTCGAGAAGATCTGGGTGATCTCGTTCATGAAGGCGATGTTGATATCGCGCTGGGCATTCTCGATCACCTTGGCGGCTTCGGCAGCCTTGATCGAGGCGGCGCGGAACACGCCGCCAGACGTGATCGCGCCATAGAGATCGGCCACGCGATCGAGCACTTCGGGCGTCTGGCCGGAGACGACCTTGGTGATGCGCTCGATGGTATGTTCGCGATCACCGGGGTTGATGCGTTCCGGGCTGTAGCCGAGGAAGAAGTCCTGACCGCACTTGAGGCCGGAAACTTCCTCGAGAATCGGACCGCAGATGTCCTCGGTGACACCCGGATAGACGGTGCTTTCGAACACGACGACGGGCGCGCGCCCTTCCTTGACGGCAGCGGGCAGCATCTTGCCGACCGTGCGCGAGGCGGATTCGACAAGGCGCAGGTCGGGGCGATTCTGGTTGTCGATGGGGGTTGGCACGGTGACGATGTAGAAGTCGCTCGGCGGGCAGACGCCGGCATCGCAGGTGAGGCCGAGGCTCGACATCGAGAGCAGCGCCGGTTCGATCTCGCGTGTGCGGTCATGCCCTTCGGACAATTCCGAAATGCGCTGGACGTCGATGTCGAAGCCGGTGACGAAGAACTTCTTGGCGAGGGCGACAGCCAGCGGCAGGCCGACGTAACCAAGGCCGAGCACAGTGACGCGGGTGGTCGCCGAAACCAGCGGATCGAGGCCCCGAGCATTGCCGGGAACGGGAGCAGGAGCAAGCGTCGGGAACTGGACTGTCACGGGACAGGCGGCCTTTCATGGTTGACGCTTGAAGCGCCGGATTGCCGCCCTGCTTAAATCGAGGCTCTTATTTCACGGTTAACACTCGAAGGTTATTGGGAGCGCCATGACGGAAAAGACCATTCTCGTGGTGTTTGGCACCCGCCCCGAAGCGATCAAGATGTTTCCCGTGGTCCACGCCCTTGCGGCCGATCCGCGCACGCGCGTGGTGACCTGCGTATCGGCGCAGCATCGCGGAATGCTGGATCAGGTGCTGGAGATTGCCGGGATCGTGCCGGACTTCGACCTCGATCTGATGAAGCCGGACCAGACGCTCGACGGGCTGACGGCTGCGCTGCTGACCGGGCTGGGCAAGGTGATGGATCAGGTGAACCCCGACTGGGTGGTGGTTCAGGGCGACACGGCAACCGCGATGGCCGGCGCCTTGGCCGCCTATTATCGCAAGCTGCCGGTGGCCCATGTCGAGGCGGGGCTGCGCAGCCACAACATCTATCACCCCTGGCCCGAGGAGGTGAACCGCAAGATCATCGGCACGATTGCCAGGCTGCACTTTGCGCCGACCGATGTTTCGGCAGCGGCGCTGCTGGCGGAGAATGTCGATGCCAAGGGCGTACACGTGACCGGCAACACGGTGATCGATGCGCTCCAATGGGTTTCGGCAAAGATCGAGGCCGAACCGGCGCTTGCTTCCGGGCTTGCCGAAATCGAGGCGCGGTTTGCGGGGAAGCGCGTGATCGGGGTGACCAGCCATCGCCGCGAGAACTTTGGCGGGGGGCTGGAGAACATTGCCGAGGCCGTGCGGCAGATTGCTGCGCGCGAGGACGTGGCAGTGGTGTTTCCGGTCCACCCCAATCCCAATGTGCGCAAGGTGATGGACGCGGCGCTCAACGGTCTGCCCAACGTGGCAATGATCGAGCCGCTGGATTACCCGCACTTCGCCCGCCTTCTGTCCGTGGCCGAGATCATGCTGACCGATTCGGGCGGCGTGCAGGAAGAGGCCCCTGCGCTGGGCAAGCCGGTGCTGGTCATGCGCGAGACGACCGAGCGGCCCGAAGGCGTGACTGCCGGGACCGCGAAGCTGGTCGGCACCGACGTGGACACCATCGTTACCGAAATCTTCACCCTGCTCGACGATAAGGCTGCCTATTCGGCCATGGCGCGTGCGCACAACCCGTTCGGGGATGGGCAATCGGCGCGCCGTATCGTGGAGTTGCTGGCGAATGATGGGTGATGTGAAGCCGGACGTCTGTGTTGTCGGGCTCGGCTATATCGGACTTCCAACCGCTGCCATCATAGCCCGCGCAGGGTGCAAGGTGCTCGGCCTCGACGTGTCGGAGCACGTGGTCGACACGATCAACCGGGGCGAGATCCATATCGAGGAAGTCGACCTTGATGGCCTCGTCCATGGCGTGGTGCAGCGCGGGCTGCTGCGCGCATCGACGCAGATCGCGCCGTCCGACGTTTTCGTGATCGCGGTGCCGACACCGTTCGAGAAGGACGGACATCACACGCCGGACATTTCCTATGTGCTTGCGGCTGCGACGCAAGTTGCGGCGGTGCTCAAGGCAGGCGACACGGTGATTCTCGAATCGACCTCGCCTGTCGGCACGACTGAGCAGATGCGGGATCTGATGGCGGGGCTGCGGCCCGACCTCAAGTTCCCCGGAAAGACGAAGGAGACGCCCGACGTTTCCATCGCCTATTGCCCGGAGCGCGTGCTGCCGGGGCGCATTCTGGAAGAACTGACCAACAACGACCGTTCGATCGGCGGCATCACGCCGCGCTGCGCGCGCAAGGCACTGGCATTCTACAAGCGCTTCGTGCGCGGGACCTGCGTGACGACCGATGCGCGCTCGGCCGAGATGACCAAGCTGGTCGAGAACGCCTACCGCGACGTGAACATCGCCTTTGCCAACGAGCTTTCGATGGTGGCGGACCGGATGGGGCTGGACGTGTGGGAAGTGATCCGGCTGGCCAACCGCCATCCGCGCGTGAACATCCTGCAGCCCGGCCCTGGCGTGGGCGGGCACTGCATTGCGGTGGACCCGTGGTTCATCGTCGCGGGCGCTCCTGATGAAACGCCGCTGATCCGCACCGCGCGCAACGTGAACGATGGCAAGATGCACCATGTCGTCGCCAAGGCTGCGGAACTGGTCGAGGCCCATCCGGGCGTGAAGGTTGCCTGCCTGGGGCTGGCGTTCAAGGCCAACATCGACGATTTCCGCGAGAGCCCGGCGCGCTATGTGGCAGCGAGCCTGGCACGCAAGTTCGGCAGCCGAATCAACGTGGTGGAACCCTATGCGGGCCAGTTGCCGCGCGAGTTCGAGGGAACGGGTGCGGTGCAGATCGACCTCGACACCGCGCTGGAAGAATGCGGCGTGCTGATCGTGCTGGTGGACCACGACGTGTTCAAGGTGGTGCCGCTGGCCGAGCGTTCGGGCAAGGTGGTCTACGACACGCGCGGGATCTGGCCGGATCAGCCAGGGGTTGATGTGGCTGGTGCGGGGTTGCGGCTGGCGAGTTGAGGCCGTCCGCTAATCAATAAAGAAGTTCGTCACCCCGGACCTGATCCGGGTCCCGCTGCCTATTTGGCCAAAGCTGAAACCGCAAGAAAGCGGGACCCCGGGTCGAGCACGGGGTGACGGTAGCTTATCAGGACGCCACCACCGCCCGCGGCATCTGCTGGCTGGCGCAGTGGAAGCCGCCGCCGCCTGCGAGGACGGCATCGCCCATCAGGCCGATGGTGGCGCGGTCGGGGAAGAGTTCGGCGATAGCGGCGACGCCATCTTCATCGTGGGGCGAACCGAAGATCGGCACGACCACGAGGTTCGTGGTGATGACGAAGTTCATGTAGCTGGCAGGCTGGATCATGTCGCCCCACTCGATGCGGCCCGGCGACGGGACTTCGACCACGTCCACGCCCGCGGCCTGGGCGCGGGCCTTGGCGTCGGCATAGATCCCGGCGTTGGGATCGTTCGGGCCGGTGGCGCGGGGGAGCGCGAGGCGGTTCGGGCCGACGAAGCGGGCGAGATTGTCGACGTGGCCGTCGGTGTGGTCGTTGATCAACCCGTCGCCCAGCCAGAGGACGCGGGTGTAGCCGAGATCCCGGTTGAGGCGCATCTCGAGGTCCGCGCGGGTCAGGTGCGGGTTGCGATTGGGGTTCAGGAGGCACTGTTCGGTCGTGGCAACGAGGCCGGTGCCATCGCCATCCAGCGCGCCGCCTTCGAGAATCCAGTCAGCCTTCGAGGCTTCGAGGCCGGCCGAAGCGGCGAGATCGGCGCCGATTTCCTGATCGCCCGGCATCAGGTACTTCTCGCCCCAGCCGTTGAAGCCGAACAGGCGGGCGCTGCGGTTTGCGGCTTGATCGAGGACGACGAGCGGGCCGGTATCGCGCAGCCAGACATCGCCATAGGTGCGGCGTTCAAGCTTTACTGCCGCAGAGACCAGCGACTTTGCGCGCATTTCGTTGGCGGCATCGCGCACGACAAGGCGCACTTCCTGGCCGCTGTCGGCGACGGCGCTGGCGAAGGCAGCAATCTGCTCCTGCGCCTTGTCGATCACCCCCGACCATTCCTCGGCGAGGTGCGGGAAGCCGATCCACAGCCAGTCCTGAGGGTGCCATTCGGGGGGCATGGTGAAGTGGGCGGTCATGGCTGTCTGGTCCGGAATCCGAGGAATTGGCCCCGCGCCTTAGAGCAGAAGGCGGGCGTTTTCCATGGCGCTTGATCACGCGCGGCAAGCGGGGCATTCGGGACGGACGATGACCGATTTTCCAAGCGCCCTTGCCCGCGCGCGTGCGCACTCCCCGTTTCTGTCGATGGCGCTTGGCCGCTTGCCTGAGGTCGAGTCCTTGCTGGCGGCAGGGGATACCGAAGGGGCGCTGGCCCGGGCCAAGGCTGCCGGCTCTGGCATCGAGGATGCCGCGGTGGCGCTGCGGCGGGAGCGGATGGCGCTGGCGCTGGTCGTGGCAATCGGCGATCTGGCGGGGGCGTTTCCGCTGGGGCGCGTGGTGGCGGAGCTATCGGACTTTGCCGACCGGTCGCTCGACGCGGCGATTGCGGCGGCGATCCGGCGGCGCGTGCCCGATGCGGACAGCACCGGATTTACCGCCATAGCGCTGGGCAAGCACGGGGCGCAGGAGCTGAACTATTCATCGGACATCGATCCGATCCTGCTTTACGATCCCGATGTCCTGCCGCGCCGCGAGCGCGACGATCCAGCCGATGCGGCGCAGCGCGTGGCGCGGTCGCTGATGGAGATCATGTCTGCGGTGACGGGCGATGGCTATGTCTTCCGGGTGGACTTGCGATTGAGGCCCGCCTCGGAGGTCAGCCCCCTAGCCCTGCCGTTCGAAGCGGCGATCACGCATTACGAATCGAGCGCGCTGGCGTGGGAACGGGCGGCCTATATCCGGGCGCGGGCGGCTTCGGGCGATGTGGCGCGGGGACAGGCCTTCCTCGATACGATCCGGCCCTTCGTGTGGCGGCGCAGCCTCGATTTCGGGGCGATTGCCGAGATCGGGCGGCTGACGACGCGGATCCGCGATCACTATTCGGCAGGGCAGGCGATCGGGCCGGGCTATGACCTGAAGCGCGGGCGCGGCGGGATTCGCGAGGTCGAGTTCTTCGCGCAGACGCACCAGCTGATCCATGGCGGGCGCAATCCCGCGCTGCGGCTCCGGGGTACGCGGGCGAGCCTTGATGCGCTCGCCGAAGCCGGGATCATCGGGGCCGAGGATGCCGCCGTGATGGGCGAGAGCTATGACCGGCTGCGGACGCTGGAGCACCGCTTGCAGATGGTGGCGGACCAGCAGACGCATTCGCTGCCGGGAGATGCGGCCGCGCTCGATGGCGTGGCGCGGCTGGACGGGCTGGCAGATGGCGCGGCGCTGGTGGCGGAACTGACGGCAATCTCCGAGACTGTCGGGCGGCGGTTCGATGCGTTGATCGAGACGTATGCGCCGACGGGCGCGGTGCAAGTGGAGGTGCCCGACCAGTCCGACCCGGTGGTCGATCGCTTTGCCGAGCGGGTGCAGGCCTGGGAGGGCGGGCAGTACCGTTGCCTGCGCTCCGCCGAGGCGCGCGAGGCGTTTGCGCGGATTCGGCCGCAGCTGCTGCGTGCGCTGTGCGAGGCGCCGGACCCGGAGCGGGCACTGCTGCGGTGGGAACACCTGCTGGAGGGATTGCCGAGTGCGATCAACGTGTTCCGCCTGCTGGAGGCGCGGCCGGGATTGCTGGCCGTCGTCATGCGAGTGCTGGCCCACGCACCGACCCTGGCGGACGAGCTGGCGCGACGGTCGGACCTGCTCGACATCCTGATCGACCGGTCGGCGTTCGACCTGCCGGGCAGCGTTGCCGAGATTGCGGCCGAGCTTTCGCGCGGGGAAGCAGGGGACGATTACCAGCGGCTGCTCGATGCAGTGCGCCTGCGCGTGGGCGAGATGCGCTTTGCGCTGGGGGTGCAGCTGGTTGAAGGGCAGCGCGATCCGCTTGAGGTGGCAGCGGCGCTGAGCCGGGTGGCCGAGGCTTCGATCGAGGTGCTGGGCCGTGCGGCCATCGAGGAGTTTCGTGTCAATCACGGTGTGGTGCCGGAGAGCGATCTGGCGATCCTCGGCCTCGGGCGGCTGGGCGGTGCAGCGCTGACGCATGCATCGGACCTTGATCTGGTGTTCCTGTTCAGCGGCGATCATGCGAGCGAATCCGACGGGCGCAGGCCGTTGGGGGCGACGCTGTACTACAACCGGCTGGCGCAGCGGGTGATCGCCGCGCTTTCGGTGCCGACGGCGGCGGGCGCGCTTTACGAGGTGGACACGCGGCTGCGGCCTTCGGGGGCGCAAGGGCCAATCTCCGTAAGCCTCGACAGCTTCGAGAAGTATCAGTGCGAGGATGCCTGGACGTGGGAGCACATGGCACTGTGCCGGGCGCGGGCGATGTTCGGGACCGACGCGGACCGGGCGGCGCTTTCGGCGATCATCGCGCGGGTGCTGGAGCGCCCGCGTAACCCGGAAAAGCTGCGCGCCGATGTGCTGGAAATGCGCAGGACCATGGCTGAGCACAAGCCGGCCAAGGGCCCTCTCGACGTGAAGCTGGCGCGGGGCGGGCTGGTGGACATCGAATTCATGGTCCATTTCCTGCAATTGCGCGACCATCTGGCGCAGACGCCGGATCTTGGCGCGGCGGTGCAGGCGCTCGAAGACCTTGGGCTGCTGCCCGCCGGCATGCGGCAGGCGCATGACCTGCTGGCGCGATTGCTGGTGGTGGTGCGGCTGGTTGCCCCTGATGGCATGTTCCCGCCAGAAGCGAGCCGGGGCATCGTCGCGCGGTCCTGCGGCCTGGAAAGCTGGGACGCGCTGCTGGATGCGGTGCTGGCAGCACGGCATTGCGTGGGCCGTGGCTGGGCGCAGGTGTTCGATATTCAACTGGAGATTGCATGATGAGCGAGCGGATCGGAACGGGCGAGGCATTCCCCGACATCGCGATGACCAAGCCCGATGGCGGCAGCGTGAAGGCTTCGGATTTCGCAGGGCGCAAGCTGGTCGTGTTCTTCTACCCCAAGGACGACACACCGGGCTGCACCACCGAGAACAAGGACTTTTCGGCGCTTCATGGCGAGTTCGAGGCCGCGGGCGTTGCCGTCCTCGGCGTCAGCAAGGACCCGCCGAAGAAGCATGCCAAGTTTGCCGAAAAGCACGCGCTTGTCGCGCCGCTCGCCAGCGATGCCGAGGAAGGCGGGGTTTCCGACGCGCTGGGGATCTGGACCGAGAAGTCGATGTACGGACGCACCTACATGGGCATGGAGCGCACGACCTATCTTGTCGGCACGGATGGCAAGATTGCGCAGGTGTGGAACAAGGTGAAGGTCAAGGGCCACGCCGAGGAAGTGCTGGCTGCAGCCAAGGCGCTCTGACCGGCAACACGAGCAATGAACGCACCTACCCTCGCCCGCGCCATCCGCGCGGTGATGCTGACGCCTGAGCCGCAGGACAAGGTCATGGCAGCGCGCGACGTGGTGCGCCGCTGGCGTGGCGGTGAGCTGGCGATGGTGTTCGACGTGGCGATGCCTGACTATCCGGCCCGGCCAGACAAGCCGGAGCTGCTGCCGCCCAGTGCCATGCCCAAGCGCGGGCGCGGATCGGCGCACGGAAGGCTCGCCCTGCTTCATGCGCTGGCGCACATCGAATTCGTGGCGATCGACCTGGCGCTGGATGCGGCGGGACGATTCGGTGCGGAGATGGGGCGGCAGTTCGTTGACGACTGGCTGTCAGTCGCAGCGGACGAAGCGATGCATTTCGCGCTGATTTCCCGCCGCTTGCGCACGCTGGGCAGCTTCTATGGAGCGATGCCGGCGCATGACGGATTGTGGGATGCGGCGCGCGAGACGGCGCACGATGTGGCGGCTCGGCTGGCCGTGGTGCCGATGGTGCTGGAAGCACGTGCACTGGATGTGACGCCCGCGACCGTCGAGCGGTTTCTGGCAGGCGGTGACGATCGCTCTGCCCGCATCCTGCAAAGAATCGTTGACGATGAAATTCGCCATGTGCGGTTCGGCACAACACATTTCACCGCAGTCTGCCAAACGAGGGGCGAATCCCCCGCGGACCTTTGGAAAACCTTGGTCCGGCAGCACTTTCGCGGTGTCGTTAAGCCACCGTTCAACGACTCGGCGCGTCGATCAGCCGGTTTGTCGCGCGAAATGATGGCAGGGGTTGCCTGCCAGTAACCTGCCCCGCATACCCCAATTCACGAGATGGCGGGGGGTTCCGACCAACTCTGAAAAATCCCGGGCGACAGGCCGCACGTCTGTCTGTTGCCGCAAATCGGGTTCGCTCTGGGGGTTTCAGGGCTTGCTGCTTCACGGCCTAACGCCGGAAGCGGAGAGCCGAGAAAAAGGTCGTACGGGTCGTAATGTTGTTCAACACAAACACCTTCAAGACTGTATTCAGCGCCCTTACGGCAGTTGTTGCATTCTCTTCCGCGCCGGCATTCGCAAACAGCGCCGCTTCCGCAGACATCGCCGCCCCGCTTCGCGCTGCCGAAGCCGCCAAGGCAGGCGTCTCGGCCGATCGCGGTGACGAAGAATTCCGCCGCCTCTTCGCCAGCTGGCAGCAGCTCGACAACGGCATCCTGCCTTCCTCGAAGCCGACCACCATCCGCAAGGCATCGGTTTCGATCCCGTCGCTGGCGCCTGTGGCGATGACCCGCCTTTCGAGCGGCTATGGCATGCGCGAACATCCTGTGCTCGGCGGCCGCCGCGCCCACAAGGGCATCGATCTTTCCGCACCGACCGGCACCCCAATCCGCGCCAGCGCCGATGGCGTCGTGGAAAAGGCTGAATGGTTCGGCGGCTACGGCCTGTTCGTTGGCCTCGACCACGGCGGTGGCATGGAAACCCGTTATGGCCACATGTCGCGCGTGGCGGTTGCCGAAGGGCAGCAGGTCCGCAAGGGCGACATCATCGGCTACGTCGGTTCGACCGGCCGTTCGACCGGCCCTCACCTCCATTATGAAGTCCGCGTTTCGGGCGAAGCTGTGAACCCGCTGCCCTACATGCAGGGCAAGGGCGACGCGCTTTATGCCTCGAACGACAAGGCCGAAGGCCGCGGCGGTCCGGAAGAATAAGGAACAGGGTCGCCAAAGACCCGTTTCATCACGGAGCATCTTGGAGAGGATGCGGAAAAGGGCGCCGGTGACGGCGCCCTTTTCTGTTTGTGCCTCAGGCTTTGCGCAAACTTCGCCTGACGGCGAATGCCCACCCCCGCCCCTCCCGCCTGCGGGAGGGGGAGTTCAAGCACCTCTTCAGTCCGGCAGCAGCGTCGCCAAAGCTCTTGCGATGTTGCCGATGGTATAGGGCTTCTGCACCACCGGGCGGGCGCGGTGGACGTCCGGGAACTTTGCCTGTTCGCCATATCCGGTTGCGAACATGAAAGGCACTTCGCGTTCATGCAGGACATCGGCAATCGGGAAGCTGGTGCCGATGCCGAGATTGATGTCGAGCAAGGCGATGGTCGGCCGGGCTGCGTCGATCAGATCGAGGGCGGCGTCGACGGAGCCTGCGGTCACGACAGACTCGGCGCCAAGACGGGAGAGGATATCCTCGGCATCGAGCGCGATGATCAGGCTGTCCTCGACCAGCAGGACACGCTGACCGGTGAGCAGGTTCTGCGGAGGTTCCTCGACGTGGCCGGGGCCTGACTTGGGAAAATGGATCACGCGCGCTGCACCCGAGGCCTCGGCAACGTGGCGCTTGGGAATGCAGAAGTCAGCCTTGAACCCGCTTTCCTGAAAGCGCACCGCAGCCTCGCCGCCGAGATCGTAGGGCACAGAGCGCTGGATGATCGTGGTGCCAAAGCCCTGCCGCTGCGGTTCGCGCACGGGCGGACCGCCAACCTCGCGCCATGCGACCAGAAGGTCACCCTTGGCTGAGAAATTCCAGGCGATCGTGACATGACCATCGGGGACCGAGAGGCTGCCGTACTTGCTGGAATTGGTGACGAGTTCGTGAAGGACCAAGGCCATCGTCGAATAGGCGAGCGGATTGAGCATGACCTGCTCGCCCGAACTGCGGATGCGCCTGCTGTCCACCATGAACGTCGCCGCCTCGGCGTCGATGAGGGATTGCAGTGGCGCCGGGCCCCAGTGGTCCTCGGTGATCTGGTTGTGCGCCCTGGCGAGCGCATGGATGCGGCCGTCGATCAGCTTGACGAAGCCCGCCAGCGCCGGATCGCTCGCCTGCGACTGGCGGATGAGGCCACGGATCAGGCCGAGGATGTTGCGGACGCGGTGGTTTAGCTCGGCAATCAGCAGTTCCTGCCGGTCGCTTGCCTGCTGGCGTTCGGCGGTGGCCTCGTCCGACAGGCGCAAAACGACCTCGATCAGAGTGGCGCGCAGGGTTTCGGCTACGCGCAGTTCCGAGGAGGTGAATGGTCTGGACTTGCCCCGGACCAGTTCCTTCCATTCGGCAAAGCTCTCGCGCGGGGACAGTCGCGGGCCGTTGGGGCCGTACTCGACGGGCTTGTGCGGATCTCCTGCCCAGCGGACCGAGCGCACCATCTCCGACCGGAAAAGCACGACGTAATCGCGCGGAGAGCGTGAGATGGGGATGGCAAGCAGGCCCGCGACCTTGTCGGAAAAACGGTAGGTATCCGGAATCAGCGAGCCGATATGATCTGTCGCGTAGACCTTGCCGGCGGCAGTGGTGTTCAGCGCGCGGATGATGCGGCGGAAGTCCTCGGTGGGTGGGCACTGGCCGGAGAAGGCATAACCGCCCGAGAGCCAGACGCCCACGCCGTCCGCCGCAATGGCGTGCGTGAGGATGTCGGCCAGCCAGTCGGGATCGCGCAGAAGCGTTTCATCAGAGGCGACAGCCCCGAGCAGCTGGTCGGAGATATCGCGGGCGCGGCGTTCGAACTCCATCGTATCCTGCCGCTCGCGGCTTTCGAGGCGCATGCAGAACATCTGGGCGAACAGCTCTGCCACCGCGCGACGTTCGAAGTTGGGGTTGTTGGCCGAGTAATGGTGGCAGGCGAACAGGCCCCACAGCTTGCCATCGACGATGATGGAGATCGACATCGAGGCATCGACGCCCATGTTCTTGAGATACTCGATGTGGATCGGCGAAACCGAGCGCAACAGCGAGAGCGACATGTCGAGCGGGGCGCCGGTCTCGTCCAGCGCGGGAAGCACCGGCACGGGCGTGGCTTGGACGTCGCCGATCACGCGCAGGACGTTGCGCAAGTAGAGCTGGCGCGCCTGGGCCGGAATATCGCTGGCCGGGTAATGCAGGCCGAGGAACTGGCCGATGCCGGGGCGGCAGGCTTCGGCCACGACTTCGCCCGATCCGTCGGGAGCGAAGCGATAGACCATGACTCGGTCGAACTGGATCAGCGCGCGGATCTGGCGGGCGCCTTCGCGGTAGAACGCGCTCATGTTCTTGCACTGATCGAGCCGCGCAAACATCGAGCGGACCATGCCGGTGACGTCGCCGAGGCTGCCGCGCGAAGGTTCGGCCTCGATGACGATCTGGCCGCCGCTGTAGTGGACGGCGACGTCGAAGTTGCCCTTGCCCGCGACGAGGGGGACATCGAACATGCGTTCGACCGCGTCTTCGTTGCGGAGCATCGTGGTGCGGTTGCGCAGGTCATGCACGGCCTGCGGCAGGAAAACCTCGTCAAGCGAGCGCCCGTAGGTATCGGCAAGCTCCCAGCCGATGAATTCCGGAAGGTTTGCCGAGGCGCGGGCGATCAACCAGTCGGCGGTCAACGCGATGAGGAAGCCGCTGGGCTGAATGGTGCCGATGATATGGATCGGTTCGCGATCGCAGTTGGTCAGGTCGACCGCGCTGCCAGTGCCCAATGGGTCAGTGCTCAAGGGACGCGAACTCCGGCTTGCGCATGAGCGGCGGCTTCGAAAAGGGCGAACGCCGCGCGGGCAGAGGCAAGGGCTGCCGCCTGGCTTGCGGGAGAGGCGAGTTCGTGATCGATCAGCGCGACCAGCGAGCGCCAGCGCGAGGAGTCCGCGTCCGACAGGAAGCGGCAGGGAAGATGCGCGGGCACGCGTCGAGCGAGCATCGCTCCGCCGAGGCGCGAGCCTTCGACGACATAGAGAGCCCCCAGCATCTGCGCCGTTGAGCCAAGCTGCGGCGCCTCCAGTGCCTTGGGAGTGGCGAGGCCGAGGTCCGCGAGGTCGGCGAGGACGCGGCTTGCCCGTCGCCGTTGCGGCCAGTCGCAGACGACCTCCTGCACGCCCGCAGCGGTCAGCGCGGCTTCGATCGGGAGCAAGGCCGACGCCTGGGCGAGAAGGAACGCGCGGTAATCGACAGGATCGCCAAGGTCGAACCGGGCAAAGGCGGCGTCGACGCGATCGTGATCCGGGCGGGTGCTTTCGCGAAGGAGCATGCGGGCCGACTGGCCGGAGAATTCAGGAATCGACAACGGCCACCGACCACAAGACTAGCGTTAACGACGATGAACGCATCGCGTGGCAAAAGTTTCCTGCGCCGACTTCAAATCCTGTGCAGATCGCCTGATTCCCGGGCTGAGCCGTGAGCAAGCCCCTGAAATCCCGCCACAAAGGGCATACGTCATTCGACGCGTATACCTGCGCAGCGGACTGTCCATAGTGCGACCCGAAGCGGGGCCTTTTTCCCGCCGCATGGCATGCAGATCGAGGGTCGGCAGATGGCAGGTGTTCAGGTTGGCAATCGGATCATCGGCGCAGACGCGCCAGTGACAGTCGGTTGGGAAAACGTGCCGAAGGTGGAAGGAGGTCCCTTCAAGCGGGCATTCTTTACCTGGTTCCAGCCGGTCACATTGTTCGGCTTCCTGCTCTTCTGGTACTATGCGCCGAACGAATGGGCCGTGGCATCGACCGGCATTGCCATCGGCATCGGCTTCAAGGTGCTGCTGCTCGCCCTGGAGTGGGTGAACCCGCGCTTCCGTTCATGGCAGCTGACGTGGAAGGAACTGGTGACCGACCTGTTCTATGTCGGCCTTGGCTACACCGTGCTGCGCATCGTTGACCAGTTCATCGGGTCTGATGCGATCATCGGCATGTTGCAGAGCAACTTCGACTTCGGGAAGGTGGCATGGTTCACCGGGCTGCCGCTGCTGCTGCAGGCGTTCCTGATCTCGTTCGTGTTCGACTTCGGCCAGTACTGGATGCATCGCGGCATGCACAACTGGTATCCGCTGTGGCTGACCCATGCGCCGCACCACTTCATCACCCAGCTCAACATCAACAAGGGCGCGGTGGGCAATCCGGTGGAGCTGTTCCTGATCGGCCTCGGCATCGGCGGCTTCTTCGACTTCCTGCCGCGCGCCTTCCTGATCGCGGGCACGTTCGGCCTGGCGGTGAGCACCTATCAGCACATCAACGTGCGCTTCAACACGCCGCGCTGGTGGCGCTTCCTGTTCAACACGACCGAGCATCACAGCGTGCACCACTCGCTCGATTATGAAGCCACGCGCAGCAACTATTCGGGCACGTGGATCATCATCGACCGGATGTTCGGCACCTGCGTCGACGGCGAGGCCGAAGTGCTGGGCATGGAAGGCGGCCGCCGCATGCATATCCGCGAGGTGATGCACTATCCGTTCAGCGAGGCGTGGAAGACGCTGCGGGCGAAGTTTGGTGCCAAATTCGGCAATCACATGGGTGGCGCGCATACGGCGGTTCCGGCGGAATGAGCGGTCTGGCTGCGACATCGCCCTGGACGCAACCGATGACGCCTGAAAAGCCGCGCTCGGCCAAGCGCCTGATCGATTGGATCTGGACGGTGCGAGATGAAGTGCCTGTACCCGATGGGCTGGGCGCGGATGAAGCACTGGCGCGGGTTTCGCCGGCGTTCGAAAGCGATGGCTACAGCGTTCAGCCGACGGGCGAAGGCCTTGCCTATGCCAACCCCTCCCCCGCCGCGCAGGACACGCTGGCCACGTTCGAAAAGGGTGCGCTGCGGGTGGAGGAAACGGCGACGGGGCGCGTGCTGCGCTATCGCCTGACCAGCCGCTTCATGCTGTTCTGCTTCCTGCTGCCGTTCGTGTTCATCGGCTTTGGCCAGCTGACGCTTGCGGTAGGCGCCTATCAGAAGGCGCAGGCCGAGGCGAAGGAGAAGGCCGCAGGGGCGAAGAAGGACGAGAAGAAGAAGGACGAACCGGTCCTGACCCTGCACCCGATCGACAAGTTCCTCGGCGCACCCGCTCCGGAAAAGCCCAAGGACGGCGAAGGCGGCAGCCGCAAGCGCAAGCCTTCGGCAACGGCAGCCTATGTGTTCTCGGGGATCTTCGCGTTTTTGTACCTGGTTGGGCGGTTCCTGGAGCCGTGGCTGGTGCGGCGGATGTTCCGGCGGAGGCTGGCGGGGGAGGGTTAGGGGGTTAGGTTCGGTGAGCTTCCGCGACAGGGCTTGTCAGCCAATGTGGCGAAAAGCAGCAATGCGGTTTGAGCCGGAACAACTTCCACAACCGCACCATTACCGTCACCCCGGGCTTGACCCGGGGTCCCGCTTTCTTTTCTCCTCGCACCATGGACAGGGAAAGGCTCGGCGGCTGGGTCTACATCATGGCTGACCGCTACCGAGGCGCAATGTATGTCGGCGTGACCTCACACATTGCTGCGCGCATCCATCAGCACCGCAACGGCTGTGGTTCGGACTTCTGCGCCCGCTATGGTCTGAAACGACTGGTCTGGGCCGAGCGCGGCGACCGCATCGAAGACTGCATCGCGCACGAGAGGCGTCTGAAGCGCTGGCGCAGGGAGTTCAAGTTCGACCTGATCGAGCGCGGCAATCCCGACTGGCTAGACCTTTACGACGTGATCGTGGGATAGCTTGCGCGGGAAGAAGCGGGACCCCGGGTCAAGCCCGGGGTGACGGCGAAGGGAGGGAGCGCCAAAGTCCGCGCAGTGCGCCTGAACCAACGGCCGTTTCCGAGGACCGGCAGTGGTGGCTGGAACGGCTGCTTTCGGATGGGATGCTGTCGGACCAGAGGGGGAAGTGGCTGTGGATCACCGCACCCAAAGCAGTTTGGCGTCTTGAACCATGAACCGGCGACCTGAATTGAAAGTCCAGTCAACTCCGCTACATTCGCAAATCAGCCTCTCCCCGAGGTGTTTTGCAAGCACTTCGTTGTTATACTCTGCGTCAAACGATGTCCTAACCGACGCGGTCATCAAATCAGGGGTGACCATCTTGGTCAGATCGTGCTCTTCGAGCAAAAAGTAGCCGTAGTGCATTTCCCACCCAACGACAAAGCGCATCGTCACGGGCGGTGTAGTCCGCTGCGCCTCTTTGCGAGCTATATCCAACTCGCGCGACTGGAGGGTACGAAGCGCGGTAGAATCTGGATCGACGATGGCTGGGGGACGCGGTGGATGAGGAACACGAGCAATTCCGGTGTGTGCCGCCATCAAAAGCAGCGCTAAGCACAAGAACGATCGATAACGTGTCCCTTCCATCAGGTCAGACTACTTATCACAAGAAGTGTCCGCAACTGTGCGTATTCTGCCATGGAACGAATGGCCGCAATGGCGTCGCAAAGCGGAATGACGGTTTCCGGTCCAACAGCTCTCAATAACCGCCGCTTGACCAAACACGCTGCGCCCTATCCCTTCACCCACCTCGCAGCAAAAAAGCCATCGATGCCGCCTGCTGCGCTCAACATGCCGGGATCAGAGCGGAAGTGGCCGTTGGTGGGCGTCAGGCCATCGGGCAGCTCGGCCTCGGTGACCGGCGCGGGGGTCAGCTTGTCGAAGGCCAGCGCCTGCAACTCGCCTTCCTCGCGCTCCAGCGAGCAGACCGCGTAGACCAGCGTGCCACCGGGGGCGAGCCAGGTGGCGGCGCGGTCGAGCATCGCGGATTGCAGGGCGGTGAGTTCGGCGAGATTGGCGTGGCGGTGGAGGACGTCGGGGTGGCGGCGGCAGGTGCCGGTGGCGCTGCAGGGGGCGTCGAGCAGGATGGCGTCGAACGGGTGTTCGGGCTGCCAGTTCAGGGCATCGGCAACGACGACTTGCGCCGTGAGGCCGCTGCGCTTGAGGTTTTCGGCGAGGCGTTCGGTGCGGCGTGCGGACTTGTCGAGCGCGGTGACCTGCCACCCGGCGGCGGCGAGTTGCAGGGTCTTGCCGCCCGGCGCGGCGCAAAGGTCAAGCGCGCGGCGGCCCTTTCCTTCGCCCAACAGGCGCGCGGGCACGCTTGCGGCGAGGTCCTGCACCCACCATGCGCCTTCGCGGAAGCCTTCGAGCGCTTCGATGGCACCGGCGCGGGCGAGGCGGACGTGGCCGGGGGCGAGTGATTGGCCGCCGAGGCGTTCGGCCCAGTGCGCGGTCTGTGCCGGATCACGCAAGGTCAGGTCGAGCGGCGGCGGTTCGGCGAGGCCCTGGGCGATCGCGCCGAGGCGCTCGGGCCATGCGACTTGCCAGCGGGCGGCGACGGCAGGGGGAAGCGTGGGCGCTTCGGGCAGCTTTGCGCCGCTCTTGGTGACGGCGGAGAACACGCCGTGCGCCAGCCGTCGCGGGCCTCCCACAAGCAGCGGCAGGCCGGTGGCGACGATGGCGTGGCCGGGCAGGTTCAGCCGCAGGGCCTGAGCCAGCATCAGGCGCAGGACCGAGCGGACCTTGGCATCTTCGGGCAGGACCTGCTTGGTCGCGCCATCGATCAGGGCGTCGAGATCGGCCATCCAGCGCAGCGATTCCTGCGCGATGGCGAGTGCCAACGCACGGTCATCGCCGCGTTCGATGGCGCGCAGCACCGGGGGCGCTGCCTGATCGAGCGGATCGCCCCGGTGCAGCACGGCATCAAGCATGCGCAGCGCGGCGCGGCGGGCGGGAACGCCGGGGACTTCATCGGCAGGAGTGGAGCGGGCCATCAGGGGAGCCTATCGGCGCTTGTGCCCCAATATGCAATTGCAGTTCGGCTTTGGAAGCTCCATCTGAGCAGGCATGGAAAAGCCCACTCCCCGTGCGACGAAGCGCCCCGCGGACTTCACTCCGCCCGCGCACTGGACCAATGACCCCGCCCCTGCCCCCAAGGCAATGGAGCGCGGTGATGATCCCGATGGCCTTGATCCCACACGCTTCGGCGACTGGGAAAAGAACGGGATCGCGATTGATTTCTGAGCCTGCAGGCGGGTTTACCCCTGCTCGTCACCCTTGCATTCGCCCATGTGCTTTGAGGTGAGGGCCATCTGCATGACCATGGCCTTGCCGTTGGGGGCAGTGCCGTTCATGTCCATGGTCATGTCGTAAGTATCGGGGCTGTAGGTTCCGGCGAGGGTCATCTTTGCCATGTTGCCGGCATCCTCGCCCGTGCCTTTGCAGGTCATGGTGGCGTCGATCTTGCCGTTCCCCATGGTGAACGTGTCGTACTTGCAGTCCTCGCCCTGCTGGCCGAAGAACTTGCCATCGGGCTTTTCGGCCTCTTCCTTGGTCAGGCAGGAGGCGAAGGTCCTGGTCTCGCCGAGCGTCTTCTGCATCATGGCCTTGGCCTCGGGCGGCATATCTTCCACCTCGAACTTCTTGAACTGCATGGTCAATTCCCAGCGGCCGGGATTGAGCTTCATGCCCGCATCGGCCACGGACTTGGCCACCTCGGCAGTGCTGGCGTTCTTCTTGTCGACGGTGCCGGCATCGTTGCAGGCGGCAAGCAGGGCAAGCGGGATCAGGGCAATTGCAGCACGCATCGGGTCTCGTCCTCTCTCGTTCCGGCACGCAGGCTAACGCCCTGCCGGAAAAGCGCCAGTGCGTCGCGTCACCCTGCCAGAGACTCTTCCGGGCACGGTTGTATGGGCGCGGTTTGTTCCCCATATTCGGGCGATGGCCGAACTCGTTATTCGCAGGGGACTCGAAGAGCCCGACACCTCGGGCACTTTTGTGCCGCACAAGCCGCAGCGCCCCGACAAGGTGGAAGGCGGCAAGCGATTCAAGGTAGTGTCCGACTACCAGCCTGCCGGCGACCAGCCCACCGCGATTGCAGACCTTGTCGCTGCCGCGCGCGATGGCGACCAGACGCAGGTGCTGCTTGGCGTCACCGGTTCGGGCAAGACCTTCACCATGGCCAAGGTCATCGAGGAACTGCAGCGCCCCGCCCTGATCCTGGCGCCCAACAAGATCCTCGCCGCGCAGCTCTATGGCGAGATGAAGAGCTTCTTCCCGGAAAACGCGGTCGAGTACTTCGTCTCATACTACGACTATTACCAGCCCGAGGCCTACGTGCCCCGGTCGGACACCTATATCGAGAAGGAAAGCTCGACCAACGAGGCGATTGACCGGATGCGCCATTCGGCCACGCGGTCCTTGCTTGAACGCGATGACGTGATCATCGTGGCTTCGGTTTCGTGCATCTACGGCATCGGCTCGGTCGAGACGTACTCGGCAATGATCTTCGACCTGAAGGTCGGGCAGACGGTCGACAGCGGCGAGATCATCCGCAAGCTGGTGGCACTGCAGTACAAGCGCAACGATGCCGGCTTTGCGCGCGGCAACTTCCGTGTGCGCGGCGACAATCTCGAGATCTTTCCCTCGCACTATGACGATACCGCGTGGCGGATCAGCTTCTTCGGCGACGAGGTGGAGGAGATCGTCGAGTTTGATCCGCTGACCGGGAAGAGCGGCGCGAAGCTGAACAACGTGCGCGTCTATGCGAACTCGCATTACGTGACGCCGGGGCCGACGATGCAGCAGGCGGCGCAGGCTATCCGCTTCGAACTGACCGAGCGACTCAAGGAGCTGGTCGAGGAAGGGAAGCTGCTCGAAGCGCAGCGGCTTGAGCAGAGGACCAATTTCGATCTGGAAATGATCGCTGCCACCGGTTCGTGTGCAGGGATCGAGAACTACAGCCGCTTTCTGACCGGCCGCCTGCCAGGCGAGCCTCCGCCGACGCTGTTCGAATACCTGCCCGACAACTGCCTGCTGTTCCTCGATGAAAGCCACCAGACCGTGCCGCAGATCGGCGCGATGGCGCGCGGGGACCACCGTCGCAAGCTGACGCTGGCGGAGTATGGTTTCCGCCTGCCCAGTTGCATCGACAACCGGCCCTTGCGCTTCAACGAGTGGGACGCGATGCGCCCGCAGACGATCGCGGTTTCGGCCACGCCAGCGCAATGGGAAATGGAGCAGGCAGGCGGCGTGTTTGCCGAGCAGGTCATCCGCCCCACTGGCCTGATCGACCCGCCAGTGCTGATCCGCCCGGTCGAGGACCAGGTGCAGGACTGCATCAACGAGTGCAAGCTGACCGCCCAGCAAGGCTATCGCACGCTCGTCACCACCCTGACCAAGCGCATGGCCGAGGACTTGACAGAGTTCATGCACGAGGCAGGGCTGAAAGTCCGCTACATGCACTCCGACGTGGAGACGCTGGAGCGCATCGAGCTGATCCGCGACTTGCGGCTGGGCGTCTATGACGTGCTCGTGGGCATCAACCTGCTGCGCGAGGGCCTGGATATTCCCGAATGCGGCCTCGTCTGCATTCTCGATGCCGACAAGGAAGGCTTCCTGCGCAGCGAAACCTCGCTGATCCAGACCATCGGCCGCGCCGCGCGCAACGTGGATGGCCGGGTGATCCTGTATGCCGACCGCATGACCGGCAGCATGGAGCGCGCGATCGCCGAAACCGACCGCCGCCGCGCCAAGCAGCAGGCCTATAACGAAGAACACGGCATCACCCCGCAGACGATCAAGCGCAATATCCACGATATCGTTGCCGACACGGCAAGCCGCGATGGCGTGCTGGTCGACATTGACGCCGACGGCGCCAACAACCTCGTCGGCCACAACCTGCGCGGCTACATCGAGGAACTGGAGAAGAAGATGCGGGCCGCGGCGGCGGATCTGGAGTTCGAACTGGCTGGACGCCTGCGCGACGAGATCAGGCAGTTGGAAGCGTCGGAGCTTGGCCTGCCGGAGGGTGAGCGCAAGGCACCGATTGTCGGGCGGAGCAACGAGGGCAAGCCGGGGACGCGCAAGACGCGGTACGGCAAGAGTCAGAAGACGAAGTGGGGGAAGTGAGAGCACGCGCCCCCGTGATGTCGCCTGCCTCCAAAATAGTCAAAAGTGAGACCCGACCTTAACAATGCAATGGGCCAGGCATTCTCTCGAAGGAGATGGCCTTGACTCAATCCGTTGACCCGCGAGCAAATGTCCCCTATAAAGGACAGGCCTTTCAGCTGTCGGAAACGCCCGACTTCTCGGATTGGCTCGGCTCCTTGCGGGACCGGCGAGCGCGGGCAAGGATCGTGGTTCGTCTCGAACGCTAGGCAGACGGGAATTTTGGTGACAGCAAGTCCTTGAAGGGCGGCGTTCACGAACTTCGCGTCGACTATGGACCGGGCTACCGGGTGTATTTCTTCCAGCGGGGCAAAGAGCTTGTCATTCTGCTTTGCGGAGGCGACAAGCGCACGCAGGATGCCGACATTGCCCATGCAAGGCGGCTGAAGGAAGAGATCGAGCGCACCAATGGAGCTTCGCCCATTTGATCCCGCCAACTACCTTGAGACAGAGGAGGACATCCTTTTCTACCTTGAGGCCGCGATGGAAGGGAACGACCCCAAGCATATCGCCGCGGCGTTGGGCAACATTGCTCGCTCAAAGGGCATGAGCGAAATAGCCCGGAAAACCGGACTGGGACGTCAAGCCCTCTACAAATCTCTTTCGGAAGACGGTAACCCCACGCTTGAAACTCTTGTGGCGGTCCTGTCGGTGCTTGGGCTTGAATTAACCGTCCAGAAGCGGGCCGCCTGATACTGTCGTGAAGAATCTGATCGTAGCCATTGCCGCCCTCGCCCTTGCTGCTTGCTCGAAATCGCCCGCGATGCCCGCGCGTGAGGGGGCGCCGGATGGTGCGGTGCGCATGGCCATGCCTGAGGGCGAGGCCTTGCCGGGGGTGCGTGATGGAGATTCGCAAGCGTCGTGGGCTGCGGGTTCGGATGGGCTTTCGGTGCGCTATGGGCATCCCGGGGAGACGCCGTTGGTATCAGTTTCCTGCCGCGAAGGCGTGCTGACCGTGACGCGCCATGCTGCCGCACCAGTGGGGGCGCAGGCGCTGTTCGCGCTGGTCGGGAGCGATGGGATCATGCGGCTGCCCGTGGATGCGACATCGGTGCCGGGGCAGCGCGGCTATATCTGGCAGGGGACGATCTCGGCCGACGACAGCCGGACCAAGGTGCTTGGCGGGTCCTACAACGGCACGCTACCGGGGGCGGGGATGATCAAGGTTGCGGCCGGAGCGCCGGTGCGCGATCTTGTCATGAAGTGCCGCCGCTCTGCGCCGGTTGCCGCACCGGAGCCTGTCGCTCCGGCGCAGATCGCCGAATAGGTCAGACCTTGCCGAACCTGGCTTCGTAGGCGGCGGTATCGCCGCTGGCGAGAAGCTTGGCCTGCTCCACCCAGTTATCGCGCGTGGCGCGGCCGGCGAAAGTGCCAAGCTGGGCGTCGATCTTCGCGATGTCCTCATCTGTCCACGCTGCGATCTGGGCATAGCTGGTGACGCCAAGCGAGGCGAGCAGGGCCTTGAGCTTGGGGCCAACGCCCTTGATGCGGCCGAGGTCATCGCCGCCCTGCGGAGTAGGGGCAGGAGCAGAAACAGGCGCCGCCTCGACCACTTCCTCGGCAGCAGCAGCGGCGACGACTTCGCCGATCCCGGCCATGGTGCCAACGCCCGGAGGCGGCGTCACGAGGGCAGCAGCGCTTGGCGCATCGATCAGGGCCATGTTGCGGGCGGCCTTTTCGGCGCCATCCGAGAGGACGTCAGTGTATTCGCGCCGCTTTGGGGCTGGCCTGGCGCGACCCCACACCCACCACACCACGAACGCGACGAGAAGAACGATGCCCGCCAGCAGAATCTGGTTGGCTTCGAGCGATTGCAGCATCTGCATGACCCCTTACGCGAAAATCTCAGCGACGATCTCAGGCCGGTTGCTGCTTGCGGAACAGCACGCGGTCCTCGGGCCCGAACGCGCGGACCCACAACATGTAGCAGTAAATACCGAGAATTGCGGGAATTCCAACGGCCAGTTCGGCCCACTCGGGTGCCCAGGTCATCGCAACGCCCACAGCGATGGCGGGTACGATCGCCCAGGCAAGTCCCCAGCGCCAGTTGCTGATCGAATGGCCGAGAATGCCGGTCAGCACCCGCGACTTCACCGCCGAGGAGAGGCCAAGCGAGATGGCGAGGGCCAGCGAAGCCGCGGCGGCCACGTACATCGGCCCCGGCGTCACCTGTCTGGCGACGAGGATCAGGGCAATGGTCAGCACGGCCTGCAGCGCGATCGTGGCCAGGCTGATCCACAGGTTGCGCATGCGCGCCAAGTAGACCAGCGCCGCTTCGCTCACCACCGCCTTGGACGCGACGACTTCGGCCACCAGCAGAAACACCAGCGCCGCCGTGCCGGAAACGAAAGCGGGACCGCCGAGGCCCATCAGCCCCTCGCCGGGAATGCCAAGCGCCAGCGCGATGCCGATCTGCGCCGCGCCGATCCAGAAGCCGACCTGGCAAACCTGCTTGGCGATCGCAGCGTAGTCCTTGTCCTTGACGCTGCGCGTGATCACGGGCCCAAGCACCGGCTCGAAGCTGGTCTTGAGCTTCTGCGGCAGCGAGGCGATCTGCTGGGCGAAGTAATAGATGCCGACCGGCGCCTCACCCACGAAGAAGCGCAGGATGAACACGTCGAGCTTGCGCGTGCCCCACTCCACGGCGTCTGCGCCTGCCAGCGGGATGTTGCGGCGAGCGATCTGCCACAGCGGGCCGGGGCGCGGCTTCCACGCGCGCGGCAGTCCATAAGTGCGCAGCAGGACGAAGACCGCGACGCCCGTCGCCGCCCAGACCGAGGCGAGATAGGCGAGAGTGAGGCCGGAACTCGGCCAGATGAAATAGAATGCGCCTGCCGCGATGGAGATCGTCCACGGCTCGACCACGGAGCGGGCGCGAACCGTGGTCGCCACGTCGAAGCGGTAGGCAAGCGCCGCGAGGGCAAGGTCGCCGAGCGCGAGGCCGGGGATCGAGAGCACCAACAGGCGGTCGGCCAGCGTGAAATTGCCGCTGGGATACATCGATTGCGGAAACAGGTAGATCAGCGCGCCCATGCCGAGCGCCAGCGACATCGCCAGCAGAACCGCATCGCCGACCACGTTGGCGGGGTGCTCGTCGTTCTCGGCAAGGCGCTGGGCCAGGCCGCGCTTCTGGCCCAATGTCGCGAGCATCCCGGCAAATTCGACCATGACCAACGCGGAGGCGAAGCGCCCCATCGCTGGTGCGCCATAAAGACGGCTGGCGATGAACAGGAACGGGATGCGCGCGAGAAGACGCAGCAGGAAGCCGAGGAAATTCGTCCGCCCGCCCTTGGCCAGCGCGGCGATATCCTGTTGCGGGGGCTTGGCTTCAGACAAGGACTGTTTCCGCCTTGAGCGGGCGCGACAGCAATCCTGCGACGACGTCCCGCGCCGGGGCAGCGCCTTCGAGCAGGGTCACCACCGCCTCGACGATCGGCATGGAGATATCCCGGTTGCGCGCGATTTCGGCGAGGACCGGCGCGGTGAAGGCGCCTTCGGCCACCGAGTTCCTTGCGCCCAGCACATCGGCCGCGCTGGCGCCCTCGCCCAGCGCCTTGCCGAGCGAGAAGTTGCGGCTGGAGGTGGACGAGCAGGTCAGCACGAGGTCTCCCAGGCCCGAAAGGCCGGACAGCGTTTCCGCCCGCGCGCCCAGAGCCAGGCCGAAGCGCTGCATCTCGGCAAAGCCACGGCTGATCAGCGCTGCACGGGCGTTCTGGCCGAGGCCGAGGCCATCAACCACGCCGCAGGCAATGGCGAGGACGTTCTTCACTGCGCCGCCGATTTCGGCACCGGCCACATCGTCGGAGTAATAGGGCCGGAAGGTCGGGCGGGCGATGGCGGCGGAAAGCCGCTGCCACTGCGCTTCGCCGCCTTCGCAGGCGAGCGTCACGGCGGTGGGCAGGCCGGCTGCCACCTCGTGCGCGAAAGTCGGGCCTGACAGGACGGCAATCTGCGCACCCGGCGCCGCATCACGCGCGACATCAGCCATCAGACGCCCTGTCCCGGCCTCTATGCCCTTGGAACAGAGCACGACGTCACCGCTCTTGCGGCCCATCGCGCCGAGCACGCTGGCCAGAAACTGCGCCGGGGTGACCATCAGCAGGACTGGCAGGGACGCCATTTCGGCAAGGTCGCTCGTGGCGCGGACCGAGGGCGCAAGCCGTGCCGAGGGCAGGAACAGGCTGTTGGTGCGGCTGGCGTTGATTTCCTCGACCAATTCGGCCTCGCGCGCCCAGAGCAGGACTTCGCGGCCGTCGCTTGCCAGCATCTGGGCGAGTGCGGTGCCCCATGCGCCTGCGCCAACGACACCTACACCAGCGGTCATGCCTTTACCCCTGCGCCACGCACCGGCGCGGCATTATCGTCGAGCGGCCAGCGCGGGCGCGCTGCCACGTCGAGCGGGTCGGTATATCCCAGAGCGAAGCGCTCAGCGCCAGCCCAGCCGATCATCGCGGCATTGTCTGTGCACAGTTTCGGCGGCGGGGCGACCAGCGGCAGGCCATGTTCGGCAGCCAGAGCCTCAAGCGCGCCGCGCAGCGCCGCGTTGGCGGCAACGCCACCTGCAACGACCAATGCCGTCATCCCGGGCGCAGCGGTGGCGAGCGCAATGCGCGTGCGATCGATCACGCAATCGAGCGCGGCCTGCTGGAACGAGGCGGCGATGTCGGCATCGCTGTAGGGCTGGCGGCCTTCGACAGGCTCAGGCCGAGCGGGGTTTTGAGTTTCGGGATTCGCCTCAGACCGCTCATCCTGAGCCTGTCGAAGGAAGGTCCGCTGCGCGTCCTTGGCCCGCATCACCGCGCTCTTTAGCCCGGCGAAGGAGAAGTGCGGCTCGCCGCTTCCCACCAGCGGGCGCGGCAGCGGCACGGCCTTGGGGTTGCCCTCGCGCGCCAGCCGCTCGACCGCGGGGCCACCGGGATAGCCCAGGCCGAGGATCTTCGCGGTCTTGTCGAACGCTTCGCCCAGCGCATCGTCGATGGTGGTGGCAAGGCGGCGATATTGGCCGACACCTGCGACTTCGAGAATCTGGCAGTGCCCGCCCGAAACCAGCAGCAGCAGGTACGGGTATTGCAGCGACGGATCGGCGAGGCGCGGTGAAAGCGCGTGGCCTTCAAGGTGGTTCACCGCGACCAGCGGCTTGTCCGCCGCCATAGCCAGCGCCTTGGCGGTGACGAGGCCGACCATCACGCCGCCGATCAGGCCGGGGCCTGCGGTTGCCGCAATCGCATCGACATCATCGAGCGTCATGCCTGCATCGGCCAGTACCGCCTCGACCATCGGGCCCAGCACTTCGACATGCGCGCGGGCCGCGATTTCCGGTACGACACCACCGTAGGGGCGATGAGCTTCGTCTTGTGAAGCAATGCGTTGCGCAACGATGCGCGCAGCCAACGTCGTGCCATTGCCGTCAATCACCGCGGCAGCGGTTTCATCGCAGCTGGATTCTATGCCAAGGATCAGGGCCATCTGGCGCTTTCCTCTAATGATAATCCCCGTTACGGCAAGCAAAGCATGAACACAGCCACTCCCCAGAAGCCGCTGAGGCTCGGAACCCGCCGCTCCCCGCTCGCCATGGCTCAGGCGGAGGAAACCCGCGAGCGACTGTGCGCCGCCCATGGTTGGGACCAAAGCATGGTCGAAATCGTGCCGGTCACCGCCAGCGGCGACAAGATCCTCGACCGGCCGCTGGCCGAGATCGGCGGCAAGGCGCTGTGGACAAAGGAACTCGACGCCTGGCTGTTCGAAGGTGAAATCGACTTCGCGGTCCATTCGATGAAGGACGTGGAAACGCTGCGGCCTGAACAATTCTGCATCGCCGCCGTTCTTCCCCGCGCCGACGTGCGTGACGTGCTGGTTGGTGCGGCCTCCATCCATGCCATTCCGCCCGGCGCGCGCGTCGGCACCAGCGCGCCGCGCCGCGCCGCGCAGATGCTTCACGCCCGGCCGGACCTCAAGATCGTCGGCTTTCGCGGCAATGTCGCCACGCGGCTGGCCAAGCTGCAGGCGGACGAGGCGGACGTGACATTGCTTGCCGCCGCGGGCCTGCAGCGCCTGGGCGAGACCGGCGTCGGCACGCCGCTGTCGGAGTTCGAGTGGCTTCCTGCCCCGGCGCAAGGCGCGATCGGCATCGAATGCCTGGTGGCCAGCGATGCCGTGCGCGGCTGGCTTGCAGCCATCGACGACAGGCCGACGCATGAGGCGGTGCTGGCGGAGCGCGCGCTGCTGGCGGCACTGGGCGGCAATTGCCACAGCCCGATTGCGGTGCTGACGACGCATCACGAAAGCTCGCTCACCGTGCGCGCCGCGATCTACAGCCCGGACGGAGCAGAACGGATCGAGGCGAGCGAGACGTTCGCGCCTGCCGACCCTGAAGGGCCGAAGCGGCTGGCGCATCGCCTGCTGTCAGAGGCGCCGGAATCGGTAACGGTGCACTTCTCCGGCGCATGAGCTTGCCGCTGGTGGTGATCCGGCCCGAGCCGGGGAATGCGACGACCTGCGCGGCGGCGCGCGCGTTGGGGCTGGAACCTGTCGCAGCGCCGCTTTTCGAGATCGAGCCGGTGGACTGGGAAGTGCCGGACGAGCGCTTTGACGCCATCCTTGCCGGCAGCGCCAACGTGTTCCGCCATGGCGGGGCAAGCTTGGCGGCCTTCGCGGAGGTGCCGGTGATCGCGGTGGGGGAAACGACGGCGGCGGCGGCACGATCTGCCGGCTTTGTCGTTTCGCGCATCGGCGAAGGCGGGTTGCAGCCGGTGGTCGCCACGCTGCCGCCGGGGAATTACATCCGAATCGCAGGTGAAGATCGCGTGACACTGACCCCGCCCGAAGAGGTGCGAATCGTCACGGTTGTAACTTACGCGTCCCGGAAACGGGCAGTTCCTGCAGCGCTTGAACTGGCGTTGGAGCGCGGTGCGGTGGTGCTGCTGCACTCGGGCGAAGCTGCCCGCCATTTCGCCCAGGAATGCGAAAGACTTGGAATCTGCAAGGAAAGTCTCCATCTTGCCTGCTTGGCCCCACGCATAGCGGAACTCGCTGGCAATGGCTGGGGCACAGTCGCAGTGGCTGCCGGCAGGACCGACAAGGAGGTTCTGGAACTCGGCGCGCGGATGTGCCAGACAGTGTGACATCGGGGCGACAGGACAAGCGAAAACGCATGGAGGATCTGGTTTACAGCGCGCGGGGGCAAAGCCCGCGAAGGAGCGGCATAGGCGGCCGCGGCATCGCTGCGCTGGTCGCCGGGTGCCTGCTGGCGGGTGCTGCCGGAGCAGCGTGGCTCGGATGGCATAACGGCCTGATCGACGTGCGCATGGACGGCTCGGGCCTGCCGCAGCTGGTTACTTCCCCCACCACGGAACCCGCCCCCGGCCCCTCGGCCGCCGAAACGGCCGCAGCGCAGGCGCAGATCGGCGCGCAGATTGACAACACCGCCGCCAAGATCGCCATGCTCGAACAGCGGCTGGCCGAACTGAACCAGCAGGCCATCGCGGCATCGGGCAATGCCACCCACGCCGAATCGCTGCTGCTCGCTTTCGCCGCGCGCCGCGCACTGGAGCGCGGCCAGCCGCTCGGCTGGATCGAAGCGCAGTTGCGCGCGCGCTTCGGCACCACGCAGGGCGCGGCGGTGGACCGGGTGATTGCCGCAGGCTCCGCGCCGGTGACGCTCGCCCAGCTTGGCGAACAGTTCGAACTGCTCGCACCCGAGCTGGTCGGCGGCAAGGCGAACGAAGGCACGTTCGACTGGCTCGGCCGCCAGCTGTCAGACCTCTTCGTAATCCGTCACGACGATTCCCCCTCGCCCGCGCCGGAAAGCCGCCTGCAACGCACCCGCGCCTTCCTCGCCGGCGGCAAGATCGAAGCCGCCGCCGCCGAAGTCGAAAAGATGCCCGGCCACGACGCTGCCGCCGACTGGCTGGTGCGCGCCCGTGATTACATGGCGACACAGCGCGCGCTCGATCAGCTGGAAGCAGCAGCGCTGATGGGCGCGCAGCCGGTTGCCGCACCCGCGCCCACGGTTGCGCCTGACCCGACGGCGAGCGCTTCGCCTGCAGTGCCGCCGCTGCCTCCGGCGGGGTCCACGCCGCAGATTTGAGTGGTAGGTTAAGGGCGGTGATTGGCGCGGTCTTCTCTCCCGGGATTTGCGCCAAGCGTCGTCGTCGCTGAGACGACACAATTGGGGACATTGGCCTACAACCTACAACGGTGAACAGACTTAGAGGTTGCGATGTCGAAGTCAGCACAACAACGGTGGAGCGATCACCGAGATCGCATTCTCGAGAACATCGGCAGTCGTAAGATTGCCCGCGTGGAGATCCCAGGTTGGCAGCCGGTGAGCTTTGACGAGGGCATGCGCTGGCTCCAAGCAACGCACTATGAGGGCTTCAAGGCAGATCATAACTTGCTCGCCAACGGTGAAGCTTTGATTCTGCAATTACGTAGCTGGGAAGAATAGCGTCGGTTTGCGCTCCAAACCGCAGCATCAGATACCCAAAACCCGTCGTCCCGGACTTGATCCGGGACTTGGCTTTTCTTCTTCGGCGCTGGGCTGGAAAGAAAAGCCAAGCCCCGTGTCGAGCACGGGGCGACGGTTAGGTGGTCATCCGCGGCGCAACGCCGCCAACATCACGCCGCCCGCAGCAGCTTGGGCAGGTCGCCGCTCATGCCGCGCGCTTCGTCCATGAACCAGCGCTTCAGCGGCGCCGCGCGCTGCACGCCGGCCATGCCGAGGCGGCGGACTGCCGAGGGGAGCTTGCCGGGGATGCCGAACAGGCGGGTCAGCACATCCGTTGCCGTGGCCACCATGAAGGTATCGGCCGCGCGCCAGCGTTCGTAGCGGGCGAGGAGTTGCGCGTCGCCTACGTCGAGACCCAGGCGCACGCCGTCCGACAGCACCTCGACCAGTGCCGCGACATCGCGCAGGCCGACGTTGAGGCCCTGCCCCGCGATCGGGTGCATGCCGTGCGCGGCATCGCCGACCAGCGCCAGCCGGTCCTCCACGATGCGCGCGGTGTGGTGGAAATTGAGCGGATAGGACGAGCGCGGGCTGGCCAATTCGATCTTGCCGAAGATGCCGTGCATGCGGCTGGCGACTTCATTCAGGAACATCGCCTCTGGCATGGCCAGCACGGCGGCGGCGTCCTTCTCGGCCACGGTCCAGACCAGCGCCGAACGATGCTTGCCATTTTCATCAAGCAGCGGCAGCAGCGCGAAGGGGCCCGCCGGGTAGAACACTTCCCACGCGACGTTGCCGTGCGGCTTCTCGTGCGTCAGCCCAGCGATGATCGCGCGGTGGCCGTAGTCCCACTTGGCGGGCGTGAACCCGGCCTCGTCGCGCGTCGGGCTCTTGCGCCCTTCGGCTGCGACCATGAGCCGCCCCTTGAGCAGGCGGCCATCGGAGAGCGTGACCGAAACGCCGTGTTCGCCGCGCTCGCGGGCAACCACGTGGCTGTTGGGGTGGAAGGTGATTGCCTCTTCGCGCGCGGCCACGCCGTACATCGCAATGCGCAGATCGCGGTTGGCGTACATGCGACCGAGCGAGCCATCCCCCTCGCCCGGCTTGAAGTCGATCCGGCCCGGCTTCATCCCGTCGGTCACCGCGATGGATTCAATCGGGCAGCCCTTGGGCGCCAGTTGCTCGGCCATGCCGAGGTTGGTGTAGAGGTTCCAGCTGGCAGTCGAGATTGCCGAGGCGCGGCCGTCAAAGCCTTCGGCGGTCTGCGCCGCAGGGTCGGAATTGTCGACCACGTGGGAGGTGATTCCCGCCTTGGCGAGGCCGATGGCGAGCGTCATGCCCACCAGACCACCACCCAGAATAACGACGTCTGCCTGCGACTCGTTCACTTGACCACTCCACATGTATTGCCGACGCCACCATCGAGATCGAGGCAGCGTCCGTCAAATGCACCTTGGGGGATCTTGAGGCCGATCAGTGCCGCAAGTGAGGGGGCGATGTCCACCGTTTCCACGCCGCTCGGCTGTTCGAAACCGGTCATGCCCTTGCGCCAGAACAGGATCGGCACGCGGCGGTCGTAGTCCCAGGGGCTACCATGCGTGGCGACGTAGCCCTTGCGCGCCTGCGGAATGGCGACCACGCCCCGCTTGAGCATCACGACGAAGTCCCCCGAATGCAGCGGGTTGTACGAGGCGCGCGCGCGTTCGGCCAGGGTCCAGGTTTCGGGCGAGCCCTGCGGCATCGGTGTCGCGGCGATTTCCGCGGCCGAGAGCACCTTCTCGACGAAGGGGCTGGTCATCAGGATCGCGCTGGCGTCGTCGATGATCTTGCCCTTGAGGCCGATGTCGAGGTCCTTGCGCAGCCAGTAGTCGCCCGCGGGGCCATCCGACAGGATCAGGCTCTTTGGCTCGAGGCCATAGCGCTTGCCGAGGGTAGCCGACAGCGCCTCGGCCGAAACTTCCGGGCCGACGCGAGAGGTCTTTTCAAGGCCCTGCTCGTGAAGGCGTTCGGGAATGTCGAACCCGCCGTGATCGGCAGTCAGCACCACGGCATAGTCGATCCCGCGCTTGTCGAGGCTGGCGAAGAAATCGCCGAGCGCCAGGTCAAGCTGGGTCAACTGGATGCACATCTCCGCGCCCTCGGTGCCGGTGGCGTGGCCGACATAGTCGGTGGCCGAGAGGCTGACGGCGAGGAGATCGGGCACGGTGTTACGGCCCAGCTTCTGTTCGTCCACCAGCTTGACCGCGAGGTCCAGCGTGGCGCGGTCGAGCCGGGGCGACACGCGGAACTGCTCGGGCTCGCCCGCCTTCAGCGCGAAGTGGCCATTGCCGACTGAAACGTCGCCCGCCTGCACCGCACGATCGGCGCGGCGGCAATAGGCCGGTAACGGAAACTCACCCGCGCCCTTGGCCAGCAGCCGGTCGATCTCGGCATTCTGCGCGACCGCCGTCGGGCCCAGCTGACGCCCGGCAAGCGTGACGAACTGCTTGCCCTTCCACCAGTAGACCTGGTCGATATCGTGCCCGCCCATCATCAGCGCGCCGCGATCCTTGCCCGAGACAGCAATGTTGCGGGCCGCAGGGTTGGCCTTCTTCATCCACTCACCCAGCGTCGGCACCAGCAGATGCACGGGCGAGGCGACGTAGTCCCGCGATCCCGCCGTGCGCTTCGATACGTCCTCGGCGCAATAGACGACCTTGGGGCCCGTGGTGACGGTCTGGTCGATCCACGAGTTGGCGATGATGCCGGTGTGGGCCGGGCGGTTGCCGGTCAGGATCGTCGAGTGGCCGGGGCAGGTCTCGGTTGCGGCGTGGCTCTGGTAGCCCGCCGGGAATACCGCGCCTTGAGTCAGCCGCACGAAGCCACCGGTAAAGTGCTGGCGATACTGCGCGAAGATGTCGGCGGAGAACTGGTCGATGGAAATCGCGACAAGCAGCTTGGGCGCGCCTGCCGGAACCTGCTGGCTGACCGCGGGCGCGGGCGATACCTCCTGCGCCGCAAGTGGAAGGATCGGGGCAGCGCATGCCAACAGGACTGCGGCGTAACGGGTAAGGGCTTTCACGCGAAACATACTCCTGTGGGCACGTACACTGGACTCGAAGGAAGGCCAGCCGTAGGACGCCCAAGAGCGCTACGCATGGCCCGCCAAGCGCTCCCGTTCAAGGGGCCAGATGGAACCGGTAACGCCCTGATGCCGATACGCGAACTGGCCGGGATCAAGACCTTGCGCACAATAGCGATGTTTGTGACAGCGCTGTTGCTGATGGTCTTCGCGCCCGCGCAAGCAGCACCCAACCACATGCGCGCCAGCCTGATTGCCGAAGGTCCGGCGCAGCCCGGCAGCACGGTCGCCCTTGCCCTGCTGATGCAGCCCGAAAAGGGGTGGCACGGCTATTGGTCGAACCCGGGTGATGCCGGCTATGGACTGACGCTCGACTGGACCCTGCCCAAGGGCGCAAGCACCGGAGCGATGGAGTTTCCGGTGCCGCAGACCTTGGTTATCCAGGGACTGATGAACCACGTGTACGAGCACGACTATGCCGTGCTGGTGCCGCTCAAACTGCCCGTCGATGCAAAGCCGGGCACGATCCTGCCGATCTCGGTCAAGGCGCAATGGCTGGTCTGCACCAATGAGATCTGCGTGCCCGAACGCGCCGAGTTGCAGGGCACGGTTACCGTCGGAAGTGGCCCGGGGGACAAGCGCTTCGAGGGCTGGCGCTCAGCGATGCCTGCCCCGCTCGACCGTCCGGGCACGTTCAGGCTGACCGGCAAGGTCCTGCGCCTTGCCTTGCCCTTTCCCGCCTCGGCGCCGCTCGATGCACCCCATCTTTTCCTGAAGACCGAGCGCGTCATCGACTATGCCGCCGCCCAGCGCTTTTTCCGCAACGGCGATACGCTGGTGGTGGAAGTCCCGCTGGCCAAGTCACCCGCTCCGTCCGAAAGGATCGAAGGCGTGCTGGCGATGGGCAAGGATGCAGGCGGCATCGCCTTCGCTTCGGCCCCGGGAGCCGTGCCAACGGGGGGTGATGAAGTCGGCGGCGAAGGGGCCTTCACCGCATCGACGCTGGCGTTCGCCTTGTTCGGCGCATTCCTCGGCGGCCTGATCCTCAACGTCATGCCCTGCGTGTTTCCGATCCTCAGCCTCAAGGCCCTCGCCCTCGCCCGAGGCAATTCGCAGAATGCACGGAGCGAAGGCCTGGCCTACACGGCAGGCGTAGTGCTGGCCTGCCTGATGCTCGGCGGTGCGATGCTGGCCCTGCGCGCGGGTGGCGAAGAGGTCGGCTGGGCGTTTCAGCTGCAGGAGCCGGGCGTGGTCGCGGTGCTGCTGCTGCTGGCCGTGGCGATCACTGCCAACTTTGCTGGCCTCTATGAGCTTCCCGGCCTTTCGGTCGAACGCGGTGCAGGCCATTCGGGAGCATTCGGCACCGGCCTGCTTGCCGCATTCGTTGCCACGCCCTGCACCGGACCGTTCATGGCCGCAGCCATGGGTGCCGCCCTGGTCCTGCCGGCATGGGCAGCGCTCGGCGTATTTGCGGCGCTTGGCCTTGGTCTTGCGCTGCCGTTCCTGCTGCTGGGCTTCGTCCCTGCCCTGCGCCGCCTCCTGCCCAAGCCTGGCAAGTGGATGGAGCGCTTCCGCCGCATCATGGCCCTGCCTATGGGACTGACCGCGCTCGGCCTGGGTTGGCTCACCTGGCGGATCGGGGGCGCGCAATACGCGGCCGTCGCCGTGGCAATCGCGGTGATCCTTCTGGCAGCGCTGGCCGCCATCGGGATCACGCAGCGCAAGAGCAGGCCCATTGGCGCGCTGGCCGCAGTCAGTGCGCTGATCATGATCGGCGGAGTGGTGGGGCTTCCACCACCGGCACCCGTGGCAGGCGTCGAGGAAGACCTGCTCGGTTCACGGCCGTTTTCCGAGGCTGCCCTTGCCGAGGCACGCCGCAACAACCTGCCGGTTTTCCTCTATTTCACCGCCGATTGGTGCCTGTCCTGCAAGGTCAACGAGAAGGTTGCGATACAGACCGACATGACCGATGCGGCGTTTCGGATGCGTGGCGTGGTGGTGATGCGCGCAGACTGGACGCGGCGCGATCCGGAAATCACGCGCTTCCTTGCAAGGCACGGCGCGGCGGGCGTGCCCCTGTACCTGTGGTATCCCAACGGGGACGGAGAGCCGCAACAGCTGCCGCAAGTCCTCACCAAGGACCTGCTGGTCAGCCTGGTTGGCTGAGGCCGGCGGTCAGCGCCTGAGCATCAGAGCGACTGGCCGTCGTCGACCGAAATGAACGTGCCCGTGACCTGCCGCGAGGCGTCGGAGGCAAAGAACAGCATCATGTCGTCCAGCGCCGAAATCTCGGTCAGGCGCTTGCGCGGCCATGAGGCGATCTGCGCCTTGCCGCCTTCGCTATCGAACCATTCGCCATCGATCTCGGTGCGGATGTAGCCGGGCTGGATCACGTTGACGTTGATTCCCAGCCGTGCCCATTCGCGGGCGAACTGGCGGCCGAGGTGCTGCACGGCGAGCTTCGTGGCCGCATAGGCGCTGTCGCCCTGCGCGGTCATCTGCGCGGTGATCGATCCGGTCAGGATGATGCGCCCTTTCTCGGACTGCTTCGATCCGGCCGCGATCATCCTTCGCGCCCCTTCGCGTGCTGTCAGGTAGACGCCATTGAAGTTGGTATCGACGACCCGGCGCATCGCGTCGGCAGGAAGGTCGATCGAGCGTCCCGCCTCGACGATGCCGGCGTTGGCGACGACGACATCGGGCACTCCGACACTGGCTTCGGCCGCATCGAAGGCCGCGATGATCGAGGCTTCCTCGGTCACGTCGAGAGCAACGGCCTGCGCCTTGCCGCCTTGGCCGTTGATCTCCTCGGCAAGAGCAGCCACGCGCTCAACCCTGCGCGCGCCGATGACCACCGACGCGCCGGCGGCTGCGTAAAGACGGGCAAAGCGTGCACCTAGGCCTGATGACGCTCCGGCAATCAGCGCAACGCGGCCTGCGAGCGAATAACGTGGGGCTTCCATGGTTCTCTCCCGATGTGGCTCGAACCATTTAAGCGCATGGTTAAATCTGGCAACCCGCTTTTCGCGAGGCGATCACTGCCTTGTGACTTCCACCAGTCCCCCACCCAGCGCGCGATAGAGTTCCACCATGTTCGCCGCCTTGGTCAGCCGCGCCGATATCAGCGACTGGCGAGCGCTGTAGAGCGTCCGCTGGGCGTCAAGCGGTTCGAGGTAATTGGCGACACCAGCGTCATAGCGCGACTGGCTGATGCGATAGGCGGTCGCCGCATTGGCCTCAAGCGACGACTGGGCACGGATGCTCTCGTCAATCGTCCCGCGCCGGGCCAAGGCGTCGGCCACTTCGCGAAACGCGGTCTGGATGGTGCGTTCGTAGGTTGCAAGGGCTGCATCGCGCGAGGCCTTTGCCGCAGCAAGGTTATTGGCCGTAGCGCCCCCATCGAAGATGCGCTGCCGCAGCGAGCCGTTTACCGTCTTCTGAAATTCTCCGCTGTTGAAGATGTTGGTGAGCCCGGCACTGGCAAAGCCGAACAAGCCCGTGAGCGAGAGGGTCGGGAAGAAGGCAGCGCGGGCTGCGCCTATGTCCGCATAAGTGGCCTTGAGATCATGCTCGGCCGCAAGCACGTCGGGGCGGCGCAGCAGGACTTCCGATGAAAGCCCGACCGGCAAGGCATCGCGTATTTGATCGCCCGCCCCCAGGGTTGTCGGCAGAAGGTCATCGGTGAGCGGCTTGCCCACGATAAGGTCGAGCGCATTGCGCGCCTGGGCAAGGCTGGTGCGAAAGTCTGCTACGGCCGCCTCAGCGCTGTTTAGCGCGGTCGTCGCCGTGGCGACTTCGAGCCTGGTGCCGATGCCGTTGGCTTCACGCCGCACGTTCACGTCGAGCGTGCTGCGCCGGGAAGCGACGGTTTCCTCGGCAATGCGCAAGGCGTCGGCTGTCGCCGCGTAGGACAGCCAGGCGCTCGCCGCCTCGGCGACCAGTGCGATCTGCGTCGCCTTGCGGCCTTCGTCGGTGGCGAGATAGGTCTCGAGCGAGCTGCGGCTCTGATTGCGCAAGCGTCCCCACAAGTCGATCTCGTAGGCGCTCGTCCCGGCTTGGACGAGGAAATTGTCGGTTACCCGGCCCGCTGTTCCCTGCACCGCCGATAGCGTGCCAGTGGCGTTGACAATAGGGAACAGTGCCGCACTATCCACGCGATAGAGCGCCCTCGCCCGTTCGACGTTGGCCAGAGTGGCACGCAGGTTCCGGTTCTCGGCAAGAGCCGTGGCGATGACCTGCTGCAGGCGGGGATCTACGAAGAATTCCCGCCAGCCCAGCGCGTCGGCGGCAGTCTCGGTTCCGGCCAATGCCGGATAGACCCCGCCTTGGGGCAAGGACTGCGGCACCGGCGGCGTGGGCTGCACGTATCTCGGCGCGAAATTGCATGCGCCCAGCGCCAGCGCAGGCAGGGCCGCGAATGCGATCTGCCGCTTCATGCCGTTTCTCCTGCAGCAAGAGGCGGCCGCTTGTTCTTGCGACGGTCTACCCAGCCCTTCACCACGACGAAGAACACCGGCACCAGGAAGATCGCCAGCACTGTTGCCGAGATCATACCGCCCATCACGCCAGTGCCGATCGCCTGCCGCCCGTTGGCGCCCGCACCATCTGCGAACGCCAGCGGAATGACGCCGGCGATGAAGGCCACGCTGGTCATGATGATCGGGCGCAGCCGCAGGCGCGCGCCTTCAAGCGCGGCGTCGATCGCGCTTGCCCCGCGCGCCATGGCGAACTCGGCAAACTCCACGATGAGGATCGCGTTCTTGGCGGACAGGCCGATCGTCGTCAGAAGTGCCACCTGGAAGTAGATGTCGTTGTCGAACCCGCGCAGCGTGACCGCCAGCACCGCGCCGACAATCCCGAGCGGGATCACCAGCAGCACCGCTACCGGCACCGACCAGCTTTCGTACAACGCGGCAAGACACAGGAAGATGAAGAAGATCGAAGCCGCATAGAGAAGGCCCGACTGGCTCGATGCCGCGCGCTCCTGATAGGACAGGCCGCTCCATGCGGGTGTAAAGTTTCCTTCGAGCTTGCCGACGTTCTCTTCCATGATCGTCATCGCATCGCCCGAGCTCACGCCCGGCGCCCCGCTTCCCTGAAGCTGTTGCGCGGCGATGCCGTTGAAGCGGTCCAGGCGCACCGGTCCTTGCGTCCACCGGGTCGATGCAAAGGCCGAGAATGGCGCCATCTCGCCGTTGGCACTGCGCACGAACCACTGGCCAAGATCTGCCGGCTTGGCGCGATAGGGCGCATCGCCCTGCACGTAGACACGCTTGACCCTGCCGCGATCGACGAAGTCGTTCACGTAGAGGCCGCCCCAGGCGATCGACAGCGTCGAATTGGCGCTGGCAGGCGCGATCTGGAAGGCAGTGAGCGCATCGTCGTCGATGTCCACCTTCAGTTGCGGCGTGTCTTCCAGACCGCTGAACCGGACTTGCGCCATGCGCGAGTCCTCGCCAGCCAGCTTGGTCAGCTGTCGGCGTGCAGCGGTAAGCGCTTCGCGGCCCGCGCCGGACGCATCCTGCAACCACATTTCAAAGCCCGACGAGCTGCCCAGCCCGCGGATCGGTGGTGGATTGAGTATGAAGATCTGCGCTTCGCGCGATGAACGGAAATGGGCGTTCAGGCGTTCGGCTATGGCCGATGCGGACCGGTCCGCACCCTTCCGCTCGGACCAATCCTTGAGCAGGATGAAACCTTGCCCCGCATTCTGCGCCGATCCCGACTGCCCACGTCCCATCACGACAAAGACTGCCTTGATGTTGTCGGCCTCGCTCTTGCGAATGTAATCCGATATGCCCGTTGCGACTGCGCGAGTCTGTTCCGTGGTCGAACCCACCGGCAATTGGTAGCTGATCGAGATATTGCCCTGATCCTCGTCGGGCAGGAAGCTGGTTGGCAGCTGCACATAGAGCGCGACCATGGCGATGGTGATACCGATGAAGGCGATCATCCAGGCGCGGGGGCGCCCCACGATCCGGGCCAACCGATTGCGATAACGCTCTTCAAGACCGGAATAACCCGAATTGAACGCGCGGAAGAACCGGCCTTTGGGCTTTTCATGATCTGCCACGGGCTTTAGCAGCGTGGCGCACAGTGCAGGCGTGAACACCAGCGCGACCAGCACCGAAAGCGTCATGGCTGAAACGATCGTGACGGAGAACTGACGGTAGATGGCGCCGGTCGACCCCCCGAAGAACGCCATGGGCACGAAGACAGCCGTGAGGACCAGCGTGATCCCGATCAGCGCCGAGGTGATCTCCTCCATCGACTTGACGGTGGCCTCGAGCGGACCAAGCTTCTCCTCGTGCATCACGCGTTCGACATTCTCGACCACCACGATGGCGTCATCCACCAGCAGGCCGATGGCAAGAACCACGCCGAACATCGTCAACGTGTTGATAGTATAGCCAAACAGGAAGAGCACGCCGAAGGTGCCCAGCAGAACGACCGGAACGGCAATCGCCGGGATCAGCGTGGCGCGCCAGTTCTGCAGGAACACGAACATCACCACCACGACCAGCGCAATGGCTTCGAAGAGGGACCAGACCACTTCCTCGATCGAAAGCTTCACGAAGATCGAGCTGTCACGCGGATAGGCAACGGCATAGCCTTCGGGCAGATCGGCGGAGAGTTCCTCAACCTTGGCCTTGACCAGATCGGCCGTGCGGGTGGCATTGGCGCCCGAGGCAAGGCTGATCGACAGGCCGGTGGCCGGCATGCCGTTGAACCGGCTAAGCGCACCGTAGCTTTCCTCGCCCAGTTCCACCCGGGCGACGTCCTTGAGCTTGACCACCGAGCCATCGACATTGGTCTTCACGACCACGTTCCTGAACTGGTCAGGCGTCTCAAGGCGCGAGCGTGCAGTGACCGTGGCGTTGAGCCGCTGGCCTTCGGGCGCAGGATTGGCGCCGATCTCGCCCGCTGCAACTTGCGTGTTCTGGGCCTGCAACGCAGCCGTCACGTCCGAGGGCATCAGTTGCACCGCCGCCAGCCGCAAGGGATCAAGCCAGACCCGCATGGCAAAGGATCCGCCGAAGATGTTGGTGCTGCCAACGCCCTCCACGCGCGAGATCGGATCCTGAAAGTGCGTGGTCAGGTAGTCGGAGATGTCGGAGTTCGTCGCGCGGCCCGTCTTGTCGTAGATCGACACGACCATGAGCTGATCGGACTGCGCCTTGTTGACGTTGACGCCCTGCTGCTGGACCACGGCCGGCAGGCGGCTGACCGCACGCGAGATCGCGTTCTGGACCTGAACCTGCGCGGTATCGGGATCAGTACCCTTGTCGAACGTGACTGTGATGCTGGCAGACCCGTTCGACGAGGTCGAGCTGAAGTAGAGCATCCCGTCGAGGCCCTTGAGCTGCTGCTCGAGCACCTGGGTGACCGAGTTCTCGACCGTCGAAGCATCGGCGCCGCCATAAGTCGCGTTGATCGAGACCGTCGGCGGCGCGATATCGGGATATTGCTCCACGCCCATGGTGCGCAGCGCCAGCAGGCCGGCCGCCATGATGACGATGGCCAGTACCCACGCGAAGATCGGTCGGTATGCGAAGAAACGGGAAATCATCCGCGATCAGTTCCCGCCGCTTGCGCCAGAGCCCGCTGCCCCCTCGGGCTTCGACTTCGAACCCGCCGGAACCACCTTGACCTTCTGTCCCTCGCGCGCATTGATCAGCCCCTCGACGACTACCCTGTCGCCTGGCTTCAGTCCTGATGTGACGAGCCAGTTCTGTCCCACCGGATTGTCGGCGACCACGTCGCGCTTTTCGAGTTCGTCCTTGGCATTCGCGACAAGCACACTGGCCCGCCCACGCGGATCGCGACTGACGGCGGCCTGGGGCACGAGTATGCCGTTCGGCACCGTTCCCTGACCGACGCGGGCCCGGACGAACAGGCCGGGCAGCAGATCGCCTCTGGGATTGGGCACGACCGCGCGCACGGTGATTGTACCGGTTTCGGGATCGACGTCGATGTCGGCGGGATTGAGCTTGCCCGCAACCGGATAGGTGCTGCCGTCGGGCAGGATCACGGTCACGGGGGCCGCGCCGGCAACGAGCTTGCCGCTCTCGATCGCGCGACGCAGCGCGATGAAGTCTGCCCCCGACTGCTTGATGTTGACGTACATCGGATCGAGCCGCTGCACTTTGGCCATGGGCGTAGCCTGGGCGTTCGTTACCAGAGCTCCCTTCGTCACCATCGAAATGCCGATGCGCCCGCTGATCGGCGAGGTGACGCGGGTGAAGCCAAGATTGACCTGTGCCGACGAAAGCGCTGCCCGCGCCTGCCCCACTGCCGCGCGTGACTGATTGTAGGCTGCGCGTGCGTCTGCTGCTTCCTGCTTGCTTACGCCGCCCTGTTGGGCAAGCAATGCAAAGCGTTCGGCCTTGAGTCGGTTGGCCTCGACGGTAGCCTGCGCAGCCGCAAGCGACGCCGAGGCCTGAGCTTGGCTAGCGGCGTAGAGCCGGGAATCGATCTGGTAGAGCGGCTGGCCGGCCCGCACGAACGAGCCTTCCTGGAATAGCCGAGCGGTAACGAGCCCCGCCACCTGCGGTCGCACTTCGGCAATCTCCGATGCTTCCGTACGCCCGGATAGTTCGGTCGTCAGTTCGACCGGCTCGGCTCTTGCCACCATGACGCCGACGACCGGCGTTGGCTTTTCCTTCTGGGCATCGGCGGAGCCGCAAGCCGAGAGCGCCAGCGCCGAGGCAACAACGGTAGGCAGGGCAAATACAAAGCGATTGGTCGACGACAAGGACAGTCTCTCTCGAAATCTCGATCGTTCCATCGCACCGGCCACAGCAATTGCGAATCGCGCCCTGCGCGGCGCCATCCGTGCTGCAAGTGCGAGATGCGTTTCCGACCCGTGTCTAGCAGATTGCCGCATTGGCGCACGTCCCTTGATGGGCAAGCGCAAAAGCTGCGACACAAAGTTACAACTGGCCTTGGACCTCCTCGAAATCTCCGATTCGTCGCAGTGCAAGTCCAAAATCGCCGCAAAATCACTGGTAGCGCGCGAAATTCGGTGGAAAGACGGCCGCAGGCCATGGCTTTCGCGGTTCTGCTTGCGTTAGCCGTGCCGTCCCTTTCCAGCAGAGGACATCAGGACAATGAACAACAGCGACCTCGCAGATACCATCGCAGCAAGCCACGGCCTTTCGAAGGCAGACGCCCGCAAGGTCGTCGACGGCGTGTTTGCCGCGATCGCCGACGCAGCCGCGAAGGGCGAGGAAGTCTCGCTGAACGGCTTCGGCAAGTTCAAGGTCAAGAACACCCCGGCCCGCGAAGGCCGCAACCCCTCGACCGGCGCCACCATCCAGATCGCAGCTTCCAACAAGCTGACCTTCTCGGCTGCCAAGGCGGTCAAGGACAAGCTGAACGGCTGATCCGTTCCGGACCGGCGCCCGCACTTGTGGGCGCCGGGTCCACATCATACGGTGCGCCAATCCCGCAGCACCGTGCCGGTCATCCGGCAATTTCGCCAGGATCCCGTCCAGACGGTTGAACCGGCATCCCCTTCCAGAACTGAACCCGATTCCGCCCGCCCGCGCATCGATCGGTCACGCCTTCACCGGGGCCAGACATACCTGCCGTAAATTATCGAGCGCCCTTCGCGGCCGAGATGTGGGTATTAATAACTTTAGTTAACGGCTCGAGAGCGCAGTCCCCTTCCTCTAACATTAAATGATGTTAAATTTGACCCGAATTCTCGACAGAAACGGGCATATATGCATGAATATAAACGATATTTCACTATGAGCATGGTAAACAGCTGTTGACGATGACTGCGCCCAAGCGGGCGGAAATTAACCATTACTTAGGCCCCTCTACCTAGGAAACGCCCTTGTCCGGCCAGTTCGCCGGCAAAGGTTTGTGCGACATCCGGCACGATCCTTCTCGGGACAACTCCGGTGGCTCCGGAGTGTTGGATAGGGGAATTGAGATGAAGAAGTTGCTTGCCAGCGCGGCAATTGCCGCCGGGCTTCTGGCCGGAGGATCCGCCTTCGCCCAGACTGCCGCAAATACCAGCAGTGCTACTGCGTCGGGGTCGGTCACCATTGTCCGACCGCTGACGATCACCAAGAACAGCGACCTTGCCTTTGGCCGCATCGTGCGTCCGCGCACCGGCGGAACCGGTACGGTCACGCTGGCAAACACCGGCAACTCCGTTGTCGCCGCCAGCGGTGCCGTCGCACTTGCCAGCACCACCAGCCGCGCACAGTTCACTGTCGATGGCGAGGGAGGCCAATCGGTCACCACCTCGATCCCGGCGACGGTTACCCTGACCAGCGGGACCAACACCATCCCGGTAACGTTGCTGCCCGACTTCGGCAGCACGGTGACCCTCTCTGGCGCCCTGGCAGCCGCAGGATCCGCCACGCTCAACGTCGGCGGATCGTTCAGCCTGCCTGACACACAGGCTTCAGGCGCCTATACCGGCAACTTCACGGTGACTGTCACCTATCAGTGATGGAACTTCGGGGAGCGTTGCCGCATCTGCGCGGCACCTCCCCGAGGCAGACGGCAACCGTCGGCGAGAGGGGGACAAGCCATGGACGCAGGATCGAAGGTTC
>NZ_JRVC01000018.1 GCF_000807925.1 Novosphingobium subterraneum
ACACCACTCCCATCCGCCTTCACACGTGGCTTCACGTTGTAGTCAATCACCCGCTTCACGCAGACCAGGGCTTTCATGCGTCGTGCTCCTGCCAATGCCATGCCGTTGATGCCAAAAGGCACCGGCTCGATCCTCGCGATGACGTGGAATGTGGGTGGTGTCCACGGTAAATTTGCAAAGGTGCAAAGCAAAACTTTGCAGTTGGCCCAAGGCGATCGGCATTTGGCCCGCGACGCGAAATGACGTAAAAGAACGGAGATTCTAATAAAGGAGAAGGGATGATGCTGAGACTCTCGCGCCAACTCGACTACGGCAAGCCCGCGCCGGATTTTTGCTTGCCGGATGTCGAAGGGCATCTGCGCAGCCTTGGCGACTATGCCGAAAGCCCTGCATTGCTGGTGGCCTTCATCTGCAATCACTGCCCGTTCGTGCTGCACGTGCTGGACGAATTCATTGCCTTCTCACGCGAGTACCAGCCCAAGGGTCTGCAGGTGGTGGCGATATCATCGAACTGGCCCGACGACTTTCCCGAGGACGACTATCCGCACATGCAGAAGCTGGCGGCGGAGAAGGACTTTCCGTTCCCCTATCTGCATGACGAAACGCAGGACGTGGCGCTGGCTTATAACGCGATCTGCACGCCGGATTTCTTCCTCTACGATCGCGAGCGGCTGCTCTATTACGCTGGCCAGTTCGATGCTAGCAGGCCGCAGATCAATCGCCCGCCGGTGCCGGGGCTGCCGCCGCTGCGAACGGACCTGCCGGTTACGGGCGAAGACATGCGGCGCGCCGCGGATGCGCTGCTGGCAGGAGATGCCGCACCGCAGCCGCAGCATCCAAGCGCCGGTTGCAGCATCAAGTGGCGACCGGGGAAGGACCCGTCCTGGGGTTGAGGCTCCGCAGATTGCAGGCAACAAAAAAGGGGAGCGGCGATGCGCTCCCCTTCTTAATTTGCGACCCGGTGTTGACTTAGAAGTCGACCGCAAGGCGGACGCCGTAGGTGCGCGGCGTACCGAACTGCCAGTTGAACACGTCGTCGTTCGGACCGGCAGAGGTGAAGCCGCCATAAGTCAGTGGACGTTCATTCTCGAGGTTCTTGGCAAAAGCCGTGATTGAGAAGCGTTCGTTCTCGGGCTTGTATTCGAGGCTGACGTCAGTCTGCGTGAAGGCGGTCTGCGTGCCATCGCGGTAGTTGTAGAAGTCAGTGAAGTACTTGCTCTTGAACGTGGTGTTTGCGCTGGCGCGCAGGGTCCCGCTGCTGCCGAAATCGAAGGTGTGATCATATCCTGCGGTGATCACCCATTCCGGCGAGAACGGGGGTCGGTTGCCTGCAAAATTCGGCTGCTGAACACCCGGAGCGACCGGATCGAGATCGCCGATGCCGTTGCGGCTGTTGCAGACGCTCTGCGGATTGCCGGCGGTGGGCAGGCAGAACACGTTGAACTGCGCGAACAGCTCCTTGTATTCGGCGTTCAGGTAATTGACCGAAGCATGGAAGCGGTCGTTGTCGCTCAGCGCGAAGTCAGCCGAAGCTTCGATGCCCCAGATCTTGGCCTTGCCCGCGTTGAAGGTCTGGCCGCCGACGGTGGTGTCGAGCAGGACCGAGACCTGCAGGTCCTTGTAATCGTAGTAGAAGCCGCCGAGGTTGAAATGGTGCTGGCCCTTGTCGCCAAAGGTCTGCTTCCAGCCGAGCTCGTAAGCCGTGTTGGTTTCCGGCTTGTAGTCGCCCACGGAGTCGAAGCCACCGCCCTTGAAGCCGGTAGAGACCTTGGCGAACACGAGCGTGTCGCTGTTGGGCTTGTAGTTCAGGCCGGCAAGCCAGGTGATCTTGTCTTCCTTGCTGGAGAGCGGGAAGATCGTCTTGAACTTGAGGTCGGCAAAGTTCTTGGGGCTGATGGCGCCGTTGAACAGGAGCGGATCCGGCGGGCCTGCGCCGAACGGCGATGCATTGCGGTAAAGTGCATCGCGCGAGTTTTCGGTGTAGCGCAGGCCGCCGACAGCCGTAAGTGTTTCGCCGAGCGGTACTTCAACCTGACCGAAGGCCGACTTGCTCTCGCTGGTGATGTCGCGATCAAAGTAGGACAGCGTCACGACGTTCGGGCCGAAGGTGGTGACGAAGCTGCTTTCGGCGTTGACGGTCTCCTTGAAGTAGAATCCGCCGACCTGGTAGGTGATGCCGTTGACTTCACCGTTGAAGCGCAGCTCGTGGCTCTGCGTGCTGGTGCGCTGATCCCACCCGAACGAGCGGTAGGTGACCGGCAGCGTCAGGAACTGGCCCGGCGTACCTTCGAACTTGCGATAGCCGCCGATGTACGAGATCGTCAGGGCATCGCTGACTTCATAGGCCACGCGGCCGCGCAGGGCATAGGTGTCCTGCGAAAGCTTGCCGAGACCGAAGGCGGGCGCTGCATATTCCCCGCGATTGACGCCTGCGAGCAGGTTCGTTTCATTGGGAATGCACAGGACCTGATTCAGTGAGGTCGCATAGAGCGGGGCTACGGCAGTGAAGCCCGAAGCCGTCGCGCAGCTGGCGTTTGTCGGGCGAACGCCGGTTGCATTGAGATCTGCTGACGCGAAAGCCTGCGGGGTGAATTCACGCTTGGCATATTCGCCAGCAAAATAGACCGTCAGCGCATCGGTCGGCTCGAGCTGGACCGAGCCACGCACGCCATAGGACTTGTTGTCGTCCGAACGGCCGCCTGCAAAGGCCGGATAATTGTAACCGCCGCCATTGTAGGCAGCGCGAGCAGGGTGCTTGATGTAGCCATCATGCTCGTCATAGAAGCCGGCAACGCGGACGCCACCGATGTCACCCAAAGGAACGGTCACGCCGCCGTCAAGGCGCACGGCGTTGTAGTTGCCATAGCTGGCCGAGGCGTTGGCGGCGAATTCCTTGCCCGGCTTGCGGGTGATGAAGTTGATGGCTCCGCCGGTGGAGTTGCGGCCGTAGAGCGTACCCTGCGGGCCGCGCAGCACTTCGACGCGATCGAGATCGAACAGCGCGATGCTGAGCGCCTGAGGGCGGTTCATGTATTCGCCGTCGATGTTCACGACGACCGAGGTGTCCTGCGATTCGTCGTTCGAGTTGGTGCCGACGCCGCGGACGGTAACCTTGATGGTGCCCTGGTCCTGGTTGAGCTGCACCGCAGGGGCGATCTTGCCGATGTCGTTCATGTTCGAGAAGCCGGCCTGCTGCAGCTGCTCGGCATTCACCACGTTGATCGCGATCGGAACGTCGTTGACGTTCTGCGCGCGGTTCTGCGCAGTCACGATGATGACGTTGGGATCTGCCTCTTCGGCCGCTTCCTGTGCATGGGCGGGCAGGGCGAAAGCCAGCGCGCAGGCGCTCGCCAAAAGGGTGCGGGTGTACAGGGTCTTGGGCATGATTTTCAGTTCCTCCCCAGGTGGCGCCACGTTGGGCGTGGCAGCGTGTTAGCAGATTAGAATCTAAAAAACTAGAACATAAATTCTATTGGTGGAAATGTTCTGACACCTTGCGGCATTTTTGCCACGGAGAGCTCAAATGAGGCTCTGTGCGATCTGCTTCTGACGCCGGCCCATCATACAGTAAAATACCAAGCTTTGCCTTTGCCATAGTCTGCGACTCTGGAAGGCAGATATATCCGCCGGTGCTGCAAAGCTACGCGCCATGGCTTGATACACAAAGGAAACAAATTTCATGGAAGGTCATTCATCGCGTAAATGCGATTGGGCAAAAAGAAGGCGCCGCCGATCGTCTCGGCGGCGCCCCGATGATGAAGGGTTGATGGTTCAGCTAATTCCCATCAGCTTCGCGTTGAGAGAGCGATCCGCACCTCCAGCGGCGAAATCATCAAAGGCATGCTCGGTGACCTTGATGATGTGGCGGTCGATGAAGGGTGCTCCCTCGGCCGCGCCGACCTCAGGATGCTTCAACGCGCATTCCCATTCCAGCACGGCCCAGCCGGCATAATCATTCGCGGCCATCTTGCTGAAGATGCCGAGGAAATCGACCTGTCCATCTCCCAGAGAGCGGAAGCGTCCGGGCCGATCGACCCACGACTGGTAGCCGCCATAGACACCCGAGCGCCCGTTGGGCCGGAATTCGGCGTCCTTCACGTGGAAGCACTTGATGCGCTCATGGTAGATGTCGATGAAGGCCAGGTAATCGAGCTGCTGCAGCACGAAGTGGCTGGGATCGTAGAGGATGTTGGCGCGCGGATGGTTGCCGACGCGTTCGAGGAACATCTCGAAGGTCACGCCATCGTGCAGGTCCTCGCCGGGATGAATCTCGTAGGCCACGTCGACGCCGTTCTCGTCGAACACGTCGAGAATCGGCTTCCAGCGGCGGGCGAGCTCGTCGAAAGCGTCTTCGACGAGACCGGCCGGGCGCGCGGGCCAGGGATAGAAATAGGGCCAGGCAAATGCGCCGGAGAACGAGGCGTGCGCCTTCAAGCCGAGATTGGCGCTGGCCTTGGCCGCATGCTTCATCTGCTGCACGGCCCATTCCTGCCGAGCGGCGGGGTTGTTGTGGACCGCTTCCGGGGCAAAGCCATCGAACTGCGCGTCAAAGGCAGGGTGCACGGCCACGAGCTGACCCTGCAGGTGGGTCGAAAGCTCGGTGATCTCCAGCCCCTTGTCGGCGAGCATGCCCTTGATCTCGTCGCAGTAGGTCTGGCTGGTCGCAGCATTCTCCAGATCGAACAGGCGTCCGTCCCAGCTCGGGATCTGAATGCCCTTGTACCCGAGCCCCGCCACCCAGTCGGCGATGGTCTCGAGGCTGTTGAACGGCGCGGCGTCGCCCGCAAACTGGGCAAGGAAGATGCCGGGGCCCTTGATGGTCTTCATGGCGGATTACTCCTTAGAGCTTGACCCAGCCGGCGTTGTCGCGGCTGGCGGAAACGGCGGTGTCGATGAAGGTCATGCCGCGCACGCCTTCTGCGATACCGGGCAGGAGCGGGGCGCTTTCGCCGCGCACGAGGGCGGCAAAATCGCGATAGAGGTTGGCGAAGGCTTCGAGATATCCTTCGGGATGGCCTCCGGGCGTGCGGGTGCGCGATGCTGCATCGCCGCCGAGAACGCCAGTGCCGGAGCGGACGAGGGTGCAGGTGCCATCGAGCCGGTTGATCGTGAGAGTGTTCGGCTCTTCCTGCTTCCAGGTCACGCCACCCTTGTCGCCATAGGCGCGGATGCGCAGGCCGTTGAGTTCGCCGACCTCGATCTGGCTGGCGAGGAGGACACCTCGCGCACCGTTGTCGAAACGCAGGAGGATCGAGCAGTCATCATCGAGCAGGCGGCCGGGCACGACTGCGCCCAGATCGGCCAGCAGTTCGGTGACGCGCAGGCCGGTGACGAATTCGGCAAGCTGAAATGCGTGCACCCCGATGTCGCCGATGCAACCGCCGAGACCGGCCTTGGCAGGATCGACGCGCCATTCGGCCTGCTTGCCAACGGCCTCGCCAGCAAGCCAGCCTTGCGGATATTCGACGACGACCTTCCGGACGGTGCCGATCTCGCCAGCGGCAATGCGGGCGCGAGCTTCGCGGACCAGCGGGTAGCCGGAGTAGGTGTAGGTCACGCCGAAGGGCTTGCCCGCGGTTTCGACAAGCGTGGCCAGTTCATGCGCTTCGGCAAGCGTGGCGGTGAGCGGCTTGTCGGTAATGACCGGATAACCCGCAGCCAATGCAGCACGGGCGGAGGGCAGGTGGTTGTGGTTGGGCGTGACGATCGAGACGAAGTCGATCCCGTCCTCCCGCGCCCCTTCGGATGCGAACATGGCGTCGAGCGAGGGATAGGCACGGGCAGAATCAATACGGTAGCTCCCGCCCGCTGCAGCGCTGCGTGCGGCATCGCTGGAGAAGACGCCGGCGACGAGCTCTATTTCGCGGTCCAGTTCCGCTGCAAAGCGGTGCACTGGCCCGATGAACGCCCCCGGACCACCACCGATCATTCCCATCCTCAACCGACGCATCGATATCTCCAATTTTTAGAAAGCCTGTTCTATTTTGAAAATCCAAGGGGTCAAGCGCGAGTACGCCGATTGACCATCGCCTTTCCCGTCAAATCGTGCAACAAACCGCCCACACATTCTAGAATACGAATTTCCTTTAAGGGCGAACGGGTAAGCAATGGCACGAGGCGCAAACGGGCAGGCCGAAGAAGCGGAACTGGCAGTGGAAACGGTCAGCCGAAAGCCACAGCAGGGCCGCAGCAAGGCGTCGCTCGAGCGGATGCTGAACGCGGCGCGCGAACTCATGCTGGAGCGCGGCAGCGAGGACTTCACGCTGCAGGATGTGAACCAGAAGGGCAACGTCTCCATCGGTTCAATCTACCTGCGTTTCCAGAGCAAGGACAATCTCGTGCGCGCTGTGATCGCGCGGGCGCTCGAGGATATCGCGGCGGACGAAGAGGCGATGGTCGCCGATGTCCTGGCGCAGTCGCCCACGCTCGACGAATTCATGCCGCGCTATGTGGCGGGATATGCCGAAGTGCTGCGGGTCAATGCGCCGCTGCTGCGCCTGGCGATGGAGCGGGCGACCTTCGACCCGCTCGTATCGAAGCCCGGCAAGGATCACGCCTTGCGCGCAACCCAGCGCGGCATGGACGCGATGCTGCGGTATCGCGAGACGTTTGGCGGCACGGACCACGAGACCAAGGCCAACTCGGCCTACAAGATCGTCTTCGCCACGATGGCCCGCCAGCTCAGCCTCGGCTCCTCGGGCGAAGCGGCGCATGATTATGACTGGGAAGTCCTGAAGCGCGAACTCGGCCGGATGTGCCTGGCCTACCTTCGCGCTCCATGACGGGGGACGGGCCGAAGTTCAGCCTTCGGCCAACAGCCGCTTCATGATCGCGCGGACATCGTCGGCCATGTCTGGACGTTCAAGCGCCAGCGCCAGCGTGGCCTCGACGAAGCCGGTCTTGCTGCCACAGTCGAAGCGGCGTCCGTCAAACTTCACGGCGTGGAAGGGCTGCTGGCCGATCATGCGCGCCATGGCGTCGGTCAGCTGGATTTCACCGCCCGCGCCTTTCTCCTGGCTTTCAAGCGTGCGCATGACTTCGGGCTGGAGAATGTAGCGGCCAGAGATGATCAGGTTCGAAGGCGCATCCTCGCGCCTCGGCTTCTCGACCAGGCCGGTCACTTCGGTGAGGGAATCCGAAACCCGATTGCCGGGCGCAATCACGCCATAGCTGGACACTTCCTCCTGCGGGACTTCGAGCACGGAGATGAGATTGCCGCCCACTTCGTTGTAGGCATCGACCATCTGCTTCATGCAGCCGCCCTTGCCGCCGGGCTCGCCGACCATCATCTCGTCAGGGAGGAAGATAGCGAATGGTTCGTTGCCGACGACCGCGCGGGCGCACCAGATGGCGTGGCCCAGACCCATCGGCACCTGCTGGCGCACGGTAACGAGATTGCCCGGCAGGATGCGGGTGGGCTCCAGCACCTCGAGCGCCTTGCCGCGATCGGACATGGTGTGTTCGAGTTCGTAGGCGGTGTCGAAGTGTTCGACGATGGCGGTCTTTCCGCGGCCAGTCACGAAGATGAGCTGTTCGATTCCGGCCTCGCGCGCTTCATCCACCGCGTACTGGATCAACGGGCGGTCGATCACTGGCAGCATTTCCTTGGGGATCGCCTTGGTGGCGGGCAGAAAGCGGGTGCCAAGCCCTGCTACCGGAAAAACGGCCTTGCGGATCGGCTTTCGCGAAGTGTCGGAACTCATTTGTCAGCCAATATCCATGCTTTGTTGCATCCTCATGATGCACTGCACAATTACTAAGTGAAAATGTCAAGCACGCCTCGTCACGTTATCGTATGCCCCAAGCTTGCACCGCCCTGAAAACCGGATAAACGGCAGCGATGGACAAGATCATCATCCGTGGCGGCAAGCGCCTTTCGGGAACGGTGCCGGTCTCCGGCGCCAAGAATTCGGCCCTTACGCTGCTGCCCTGCGCGCTGCTGACCGATGAGCCGGTGACCCTGCGCAACCTGCCGCGCCTGGCAGACATCGACGGCTTCCAGCACCTGATGAACCAGTTCGGGGTTTCCACGTCGATCGCAGGCGCGCGCCCCGAGGACTTCGGTCGCGTGATGACGCTGCAGGCGACCCGCCTGACGTCGTCGGTCGCGCCCTATGATCTGGTGCGCAAGATGCGCGCGTCGATCCTCGTGCTTGGCCCGATGCTGGCCCGCGCGGGCGAGGCGACGGTTTCGCTGCCGGGGGGCTGCGCCATCGGCAACCGCCCGATCGACCTGCACCTCAAGGCGCTTGAAGCACTGGGCGCGACGATCGAACTGGCTGCCGGTTACGTCCGCGCAATTGCGCCTGACGGTGGCCTGCCCGGTGGGCGCTATTCGTTCCCCGTCGTCTCTGTCGGGGCGACCGAGAATGCGCTGATGACCGCCGTGCTGTGCAAGGGCAAGTCCACCCTGCACAATGCCGCGCGGGAGCCGGAAATCGTCGACCTGTGCAACCTGCTGGTGGCGATGGGCGCGCAGATCGAAGGCATTGGCACTTCGGACCTGACGATTCATGGCGTCGACCGCCTGCACGGCGCAACCTACATGGTCATGCCCGATCGCATCGAGGCCGGCTCCTATGCCTGCGCCGCTGCGATCACCGGCGGCGAGGTCATGCTGCAGGGCGCTCGCATAGAGGACATGGAAGCGACCGTGCAGGCGCTGCGCGATGCCGGCGTGCACGTCGAGCCGCGCAAGGGCGGGCTGTTCGTTGCAGCGGAAGGTCCGTTGAAGCCGGTCACGCTCTCGACCGCGCCGTACCCCGGCTTTGCTACCGACATGCAGGCGCAGCTGATGGCCATGCTGTGCCTGGCCAAGGGTTCCTCGGTGCTGACCGAGACGATCTTCGAGAACCGCTACATGCACGTTCCCGAGCTCAATCGCATGGGCGCACGGATCGAAACCAAGGGCCGCACCGCCGTGGTCCATGGCGTCGACAAGCTGACTGGCGCGGAAGTGATGGCCACGGACCTGCGCGCCTCGATGAGCCTGGTCATTGCCGGTCTTGCAGCCGAGGGCGAGACGCAGGTGCACCGCCTCTACCACCTCGACCGCGGTTATGAGCGGCTCGAAGAGAAGCTCTCGCTGCTCGGCGCCGAGATCGATCGCGTCGGGGGCGACTGAGGGGCGGCGATCAATCCAGCCGGACCTTGCCGCGTCCGGCCTTTACCGCGCCCCTGATCTTCTTGCCCGCTAGCCGCTCGGTCTTGCCGACGCGGTTTAGGCGGGACTTGGCGCGCTTCTGCGGCAGGTTGCAGGCTTCGCGCAGCAGTTCTGACAGCCGCTTCCTGGCATCCTCGCGGTTCTGTTCCTGCGTGCGATAGCTGCGCGCGGTCAGCACGATCTCGCCTTTCGCGGTCATCTTGCTGCCCGCCAGCGTCTTGAGGCGGTGGAAGATCTCCGGCGGCAGGCGCAGCATGAAGACGTCGAGCCGCAGTTGCACAGCGGTTGCCACCTTGTTGACGTTCTGCCCGCCCGGCCCGGCCGAGGCGATGAAGCTCTCCTCGACCAGCGTCAGCGCATGGGCGACGAGAGCATCGGGCGACATGTCAGGCCTCGGTTTCCGGTTGTTCTGCTATTGGCAGCTCGAAGGCGAAGGCTGCGAAGTCGAGCGGCATCGGTGAATAGGCGTCGATCGGCGGCTTGCCTTCGCGCTTCACCACGAGTTCCGAAGCATGGAGCATCGTGCGCCAGGCAAGCTTCCCGTCACCATAAATCGGATCGCCGACAAGCGCGTGGCCCAGCCCCGCAAGTGCGTGGATGCGGATCTGGTGGGTGCGCCCGGTTTCGGGGCGAAATTCGACCAGCGTCATGCCCGGCTTGCGCGACAGCACCTTCCAGTGCGTGACGGCGGGCTTGCCCTTCCTGGCCGGGATCATGCGCCAGCCCTTTTCGGCTGAGCTGATCTTGGACAGGGCGAGTTCGATCGTGCCGCTTTCGCCCTGCACTTCGCCGGCAACGATGCCGAGATAGACTTTCTCCACCTCGCGCGCTTCGAAGGCGGCCGAAAAGCGCTTCAGTGCCTTGGGATTGCGAGCGAGGAGCAGGCAGCCGGAGGTATCCTGATCAAGCCGGTGGACAGGTTGCGGTTCGCGCTGGAAGCCGAAGCGCAAGGCGTCGAGATGGTTCTCGAGACTGTCGCCACCGGCGCGCGGAGGATCGAGCGGCAATCCTGCCGGCTTGTCGATCACCAGCGCTTCACCGTCTTCGAACAGGATGGAAAAGTCGATCACGCTACCGCCTTTGCTATACGCCGCAGCGCTGCCTCGAGTTTTGCCTCGTCCGCCGCGAAGCTGATACGGAAGCCGTCCTTGCCGCCGAATGCCGAGGCAGGGACGACTGCCACGCCGCTTTCGAGCAGGTGGAGGCACAGTGCTTCGTCATCTCCGAAACGCGCCATCAGCGGGGTGGCATCGACCATGCAATAAAATGCGCCGTCTGGGATCGGGGTGGACAGGCCGGGTATCGCGTTGATGCTGGCACAGACCATGTCCCGCCGCGCGCGGAAGCGTTCGCGCCAGTCTAGCAGAAACTCCTGCGGGCCTTCGAACGCGGCGACGGCGGCTGCCTGGGAGATCGAGGCCGGGTTGCCCGATGAGTGCGACTGCAGGCGCCCCATCGCGCCGATGAGCCAAGCCGGGCCCGCCGAAACGCCGATGCGGAAGCCGGTCATCGCGTGGCTCTTGGATACGCCGGAAACAGTCAGGATGCGGTCGGCAAGGTCCGGGCGTTCCACCGCCAGCGTGGCATGGAGGCCCTCGCCATAGCGCAGCGGCGCATAGATATCGTCGCTCATCACCAGCACACGCGGGTGGCGGCGCAGGACTTCGCCCAGCGCGCGCAGTTCCTCGGCCGGGTAGGTCGCGCCGGTCGGGTTGCCGGGGCTGTTGAGCAGCAGCCAGCGGGTGGCGGGCGTGATCGCCGCTTCAAGCTGGGCAGCGGTGATGCGGAATCCGCCTGCGGCATCGGTCGGCAGGTCCAAGACTTCGGCGCCGGCAAAGCGCACGATTTCGGGATAACTCACCCACCACGGGGAGGGGATCAGCACTTCGTCGCCCGGATCGAGCGTGGCGAGCAGGGCGTGGAAGATCGCCTGCTTGCCGCCTGCGCTGACGATGATCTGCGAGGGCGGAACTGCGATGCCAAGGTCGCGCTTGAAATGCAGCGCGGCGGCCTCGCGCAACCGCTGCGTGCCGACGACGGCGGTATATTTCGTGTCGCCTGCGTCGAGCGCGTCCTTGGCGGCCTCTACGACGTGGGCGGGCGTGGCGAAGTCTGGCTCGCCCACCGAGAGCGAGATCACGTCGCGGCCTTCGGCGCGAAGCTGGATGGCGCGGTCGGTGATGGCGGTGGTGCGCGATGGCGCGATGCGCGCGAGGGCTTTTGATAGCTGGGTCATGAGAGTCAGGAGCCGAGCAGGCGCGCCGGGATCAACCCGCGCAGGGCGTTGCCGACGAGGAAGCCGCCTGCGAGATCGTCAAGCGTCAGGTCAGCCTCGACGGCCCGTCCGGCCTCGATCAGCGAGCGGCGTAGCACGCCCGGCAGCAGGCCGAGGTCGGCGCGCGGGGTGAGCAGCTTGCCATCGCGTTCGACGAACAGGTTGGTGAAGGTGCCCTCAGTGAGCAGGCCATCATCGCGCAGGAACAATGCCTCGCCGGCCCCGGACTTGTTCGCGGCAGCCAGGCCTGCTTCGTAGAAGCCGCGGTCGGTAGTCTTGTGGCGCAGGCGCCAGTCTCCGTCCGAAACCGGCAGCGGCAGGACTGCGCAAGTCAGGCTTTCTAGCGGCGCGGGCATGTCACTGGCATCGAGCGCATGGGCACCGCCCCTGGAGGCCACCAGCCGCACCTTGGACGGCTTGTCGAGATCGAAGCACAACGCATGGATCGCATTGCGCACGGCGTGGCGATCGAAGCTGAAGCCCAAGGCCAGTGCGCTCGCGTTCATGCGTTCGAGGTGCAGTTCGAGCAGTTCGATGCCCTTGGCGGGATCGAAGGCCATCGTTTCGATCAGGTCGGCATGGCCGGCAGACAAGCGCAAGAAATTCCCCTTCACCACGCATTCGCGCCATTCGCCGATCATTGCGGAATCGGCGACCACGGCCGAGCCCACGCCCATCACGGCGCGACCATCGGGCGAGAGGCGCACCGTGCGGATTGCCACATTGAACGCGGCATCGCCAGAGGGGTCTATCCGTCCGATCGAACCGCAATAAGCCCCGCGCGCATCACGCTCTGCCTGGTGGATGATCTCCATGGCGCGGATCTTGGGCGCGCCGGTGATCGATCCGCAGGGGAAGATGGCGCGCAGGAGGCTGCGCACGTCCTGGCCAGAATCCAACTCTGCCCGAACTGTCGTGACCATCTGGTGAACTGTGGGGTAACTCTCGATGGCAAACGGGGCTTCGACACGGACCGAACCGGGGCGCGAAACGCGCGACAGATCGTTGCGCATGAGATCCACGATCATCAGGTTCTCGGCGCGATCCTTAACGCTGGCCGAGAGGTCCGCCTTGAACCGCGCGTCCTCTTCCGGGGTGCTCCCTCGCGGAGCCGTGCCCTTCATTGGGCGGACGCGGGCTTCCCCGCCCGAGAGCTTGAAGAACAGTTCGGGCGAGAACGAGAGGTGCCAGTGCGCGCCGTCCCAGATCACGCCGCCATAGCCTGCCCGGGCATCGCGGCGGACATCGGCATAGATCGCCAGCGGATCGCCGTCCCACGTGCCGGCGAGCGGGAAGGTGAGGTTGGCCTGGTAGATGTCTCCGGCGCGGATCGCTTCCTGCACCTGGGCAAAGGCCTTGGCATAGCCACCGGAAGAGATGGCCGCGCCCATCGGGCCGAGCCTGCCGGAGTCCGTGGCGGTTGCGGCGAGCCAGCGTTCGACGGCGGCGCTGGCCATGCGCGTGACCTTCCCGAACCGGGCGAACCACACCAGCGGGCCTGCCGCGCCGGTGCGCTCTGCCGCCAGAGGGGCGAGGCGCGGTTCGAGCGCCAGCCCGGCCTCGTAGGCAAGGTAGCCCGCCCAATCGCCCGGTGTGGCGGCGATCTGCGCCAGCGCGGCCTCGACTTCATCGGCCCGGCGCGCAACGACGAGTTCGCGCACGTCCTCATAGAGGCGTGCGTCGCTGGCGCCTTCGGTTCGGGCATCGTCGAGCAGGATGAAGGGGGCGCGGGTCATGGGCGGGTCATTGTCTCTGGCGAGCGCGCTCTAGCCGTTCCCCGCTCCGGATGCAAAAACCCCTCGCAAGGGGCGCGGCTGCGTCTTAGTCTCGAGCCAAATCGATGGGGTGCTGTGCATGGACGATATCTACCTTGGCCTCGGTTCCAACGGCGAACGGCAGGTGCTGCGCCTTGGCCGCGCCAACCGCCACGGCCTGATCGCGGGGGCGACCGGCACCGGCAAGACGGTGACGCTGCAGGGCATTGCCGAACAGTTCTCGGCGCGAGGCGTACCCGTGTTCATGGCCGACGTGAAAGGCGACCTTGCGGGCATCGCCATGCCCGGAAGCCCGACCTTCAAGCACGCCGCTTTCCTCGAATCGCGCGCCAAGGAACTGGGCATCGAGGACTACGCCTATTCCGACAATCCGGCAGTGTTCTGGGACCTCTATGGCGAATCTGGCCACCCCATCCGCACAACGATCTCGGAAATGGGCCCGCTGCTGCTGGCGCGGCTGATGGGCCTCAATGAGACGCAGGAAGGCGTGCTCAACATCGCCTTCCGCTATGCCGATGACAACGGACTGCTGCTGATCGACCTGCCCGATCTGCAATCGGTGCTGATGGCCTGCGCCGAGAACGCCAGTGCGCTTGCCACGCGTTACGGCAATGTCTCCAAGGCCAGCGTCGGCACGATCCAGCGCCAGTTGCTGGCGTTCGAAAGCCAGGGCGCGGACCGCTTCTTCGGCGAACCCGCGTTCGAGGTGCACGATTTCCTCAAGGTGGACGAACAGGGGCGCGGCATGGTCAACGTGCTCGCCGCTGACAAGCTGATGCAGAGCCCCAAGCTCTATGCCACATTCCTGCTGTGGCTGCTGTCCGAACTGTTCGAGGCGCTGCCCGAAGTGGGCGATCCGGAAAAGCCGTGCCTGGTGTTCTTCTTCGACGAGGCGCACCTGTTGTTCGACGATGCCCCGCAGGCGCTGATGGAGAAGGTGGAGCAGGTGGTGCGCCTGATCCGCTCGAAGGGCGTGGGCGTCTATTTCGTCACGCAGAACCCGATCGACATTCCGGAGAAGATCGCAGGCCAGCTCGGCAACCGCGTGCAGCACGCCCTGCGCGCCTTCACGCCCCGCGACCAGAAGGCGATCCGCGCGGCGGCCGAGACGTTCCGCATCAACAAGGACCTCGATGTCGAGACGGTCATCACGGAGCTGAAAGTCGGCGAGGCGCTGGTCTCGACGCTGGACGATGACGGCGCGCCTTCGGTGGTGCAGCGCACCCTGATCGCCCCGCCGCGCTCGCGCCTTGGGCCGCTGACCCCAAAGGAGCGCACGGTGATCCAGTCGGTCAGCCCGTTCGATGGCAAGTACGATACTGCGGTGAACCGCGAATCCGCCGCCGAAGTGCTGGCGCAGAAAGCGGCTGACGCGGCAGCGGCGGCACAGCAGGTGGAGGAGCAGGGCGAAGAGGCCCAACGCGCCTCGCCGCGCCGGACGACGACGATGTGGGAACGCGCGGGCAAGGCCGCAGCGGGCGCAGTCGCCTCATCCGCAGGCGCAGTGATCGCCGCCAGCATCACCGGCAAGAAATCCCGCGCGGCGCCGGTGGCTTCGGGCGTGACCGCGATGGTCGGCTCGATCGCGACGTCGATTGGCGGCGAGGCCCTGGGCCGTTTCGCGCGGGGGATTCTGGGTGGGTTGTTGCGTTAGGGCTTGGACTGCTTGGGCAATTGCGGCTTGGCCGAGTTGGCAGTTATCCGCCACTTTGCGGTGGAAGGAGACTTTCGGGATACGACGCCATTCAGGACATTGACCCCTACTGCTGAAAACGTCAGTCAGAGCTATGAACGCTGAAATCGAAGATGCTTTCGCAGCCCTCTCCGTACGAGCAAAAATCGCCGTCCTGGCTCGCGCTATCCACATGGAAACAATCCATAATCGGGATCAACCAGAAAGTGCTGAGCGGCTCTACCGTTCGAGTGAGTTCATACATCGATTGGTCGGGTTCATTATGTCGCTGGCCTATCGGCCTGAGGATTTCCAACGTGATGCGACTTGGGCGAGCAAGACTCTAGTCGAAGGCGTGGCAGTTCACGGCCAACCATATTTGGCAAAGTTGCACGATTGGATTGTGGAAGTTCGTATGGTTTCTTGAGGTCAATTTCCCACCCCAAAACAGTCAACATGCTCCCAGCATTGAGGACCCAAAACCCGTCGTCCCGGACTTGATCCGGGACCTGGCTTTTCTTCTTCAGTGTTTGGCCAGAAAGAAGCCCAGCCCCGTGTCGAGCACGGGGCGACGGTTAGTATGTTTGGCAGTTGTTTGCGCTGCCCAGCTTTTCGTCATTGCGAGCCGCCGCAGGCGGAGAAGCAATCCAGTGCGGTTTGTACCAAGCCGCAATGATCGTGACCCACAACGCCCCTCCCCCTTGAGGGGGAGGTTGGGTGGGGGTGTACCACGGCGGCTGTGGACGCTCGGCTTTGCCTCGCTCCCCACCCCCGAACCCTCCCCGCCGGGGAGGGGAGATGAGACGGCGTTGTCGACTGTCCGGATTACTTCCCCTTCGCGTTCTGCCAGTCGGTCAGGCCCTTGATGAACTGCGGGCGGGTGCGGGCCTTTTCGGTGAGGACTCCGATCACGCGGTCAACCGGGCGGGCGGCTTCGGCGGGGACCGTGGCCTTGAACGCCTTGAGCTTCTCGATCATCGCCGGATCGTTCGACTGCCCGCCGAGGCTGGCGATGAACGTGACGCGGCTCTGCGCGTCGACCAGCGATTCGATCTTCTCGCGGTTGGCCAGCGCGAAGTCGTAGGTCTCGTCCGGGTGCAGGCCTGCCGAGGCGACGATCATTGCCGCGCTGGTGGTCTTGCCGGGCGCGTCGGTCAGCGCAAGCTCACGCGCCGCCTTGGCGAGCGAGGCATCGGCGGGGCGGCCCAGCAGGGTGTAGAGGAACTGGCGTTCCACCGCGCTGTTGCTGGCCGCGGCCATGGCCTTGATTGCTTCCCAATCCGCCTTCGTCGCGTTGCGGGCGACGATGTTGAGCCAGGTCGTCTTGAGCGGGCCGTCCAATGCCTTGGGGTTGCTGGCGAGCATGGCGAAGCGGCGGCGCGCTTCGGCCACGACGTCGGCATCGCCCATCGTGCCGAAGCCCGCGATCAGCGTCGAGCGCAGGTCGGCATCGCGCAGGGGCTCATCGGCCTTGGGCTCGAAGCCCAGCGCCATGAGGCGCGGCTTGTAGGTGCTGGCGACCTTGCCGTAGAGCTTCTTCTGCGCGGCAGGATCCTTGTCGAGCACGCGCCACGCGCCGACGAAATCGCCGAACGCATTGCCGAGCACGACCGGATTGGCATTGCCGGGGATCGCGGCGAGCAGATCGAACGCCGGACCATAGGGCTGGTAGCCGCTCGACGAGAGCGCCAGGTTGTCGGCAACCAGGCCCATCTGGTCGACAGGCTGCAGCGTCGGCATCGCCTTCTTCAGCGAAGTCAGCATCTGCGGCGTGTAGAGCGAGCGGTAGTAACCAAGCTGGCCGGCGTTGATCACGATCGGGCCGCAGCCGTTGACCGTTACCGTCGCCTTGCCGCCATCGAGGATGGTGCGCACCGGCTCGCCGGAACCGGCCGAGACGATCAGCGGCACCTTCCACTGCTGCGGCTTGGCGGCGACTTCGTCCTTGCGGTCGACGCTGAATTCGCTCTGCTGCAGCGTCAGCGTGGAAACGCCCTTCTTGCAGGTCATGCCCGTCACCTTGACCAGCGGGATGCCGGGCTTGGTGGTGAAATCGGTGGCGATGGCGGTGAGGCCGGGAGCGCCGGCCTTCTCGATTGCCTGCCACAGGTCCTTCGAGCGGGTGTTGCCGAACTTGTGATCGCGCATGTAGGCGCGCAGGCCATCGCGCCAGACGTTTTCGCCCGCGAACGCCTCGAGCATCGAGATGACCGCTTCGCCCTTCTGGTAGGTGATCGCGTCGAAGGCCTGGTTGGTCTCGTCGACGGTCTTGATCTCCTGCACGATCGGGTGCGTGGTCTTGAAGCCATCAAGGCCCATCGCCGCATCGCGCCCGTTCACGCGCTCGAGCAGCGGGAACCAGTCGGGATGGAAGTGGGCGGTGGCCTTGGTTTCCATCCAGCTGGCGAAGCCCTCGTTGAGCCAGAGGTCTTCCCACCAGGCCATGGTCACGAGGTTGCCGAACCACTGGTGCGCCACTTCGTGCGCCTGCGTGGTGACGATGTTCTGGCGGGCAGCAGCGCTGGTGATGGCGGGATCGTTGAGCAGGATGCGCTCGAACGTCAGGATCGCGCCCCAGTTTTCCATGGCCGAGAAGAACTGCGACTGGCCGGGTGCGGCGATGTTGTCGATCTTGGGCAGCGGATAGGGCTGGCCGAAGTATTCGGAATAGTAGGGGATCAGCGGCGCGAGTTCGTCCAGCGCGAAACGGGCCTGCTCGCCGCTGCCCTTGGGCGCGACGATGCCAGCCTGAACGCCGGGGGCGGCTTCCTTGGTTATCCGCTCCCAGTCGCCCAAGCCAAAGAACAGGAGGTACGAAGACATCTTCGGGCTGGTGCCGAAGGTCACGCGCTTCATGCCACCCGCGAGCTGCTCTTCCTTGGCGATCGGCATGTTGCTGACGGCCATCTGCGTGGCGGGGACGGTGGCGGAAAGGTCGAACGTCGCCTTGTAGATCGGCTCGTCGAACATCGGGGCGAAGCGGCGGGCGTCGGGCGCTTCGAACTGCGTGAACAGGCCGCGCACCTCCTTGCCGGTCACCTTGTCAGGGTAATCGAGCGCGAAGAGGCCATTGGCCTGCGTGTTGATGATCCCCGAATAGCTGGTGTCGAGCCGGTACTTGCCGGGCTTCAAGGGTGCGGCGGCGGTGAAGGTTGCGGTCTGGCTCTTGGCGTCCATCGTCACGGTGACGGGCATGGCTGCGCCGCCTGCGGGCGTGAGCGTGGCGGTGGCGATCTTCAGGTCGAGCGCGTGGAGCGTCAGCGCGGGCGTCGCTTCGGTGACTTCGAGATCGACCGAGGAGGTGCCGGTGAAGGTCAGCGCCTTGGCATCCGGGGTGATCGAGATGGTGTAGTGCGAGGGGTGCGCCACGCGGGGAAGATCGGTGTGGACGCCCGCTGCAGCCGAAGGATTGAGCGGCGCCTGCGCCGTGGCGGGGACGGCAACGGTCGCAACAGCGAGAGCGAAAGCGGAAACAAGTGAAATGGTACGCATGCCGATCATGACTCCCCGGCGCAATGAAGATTGGTTGCACTAGCAACCGGTCGACCACTGCGCGACTCCTTTCGACGAACGGCAGGCGCGCACCGACGAAGGTCGGTTGACTATTGCGGCGGGGATGAGCGGTGGCTTAACCGAGCGGCAGGCGCATGGTTGCGGTGAGTCCGGCAATGCCATTCTCGCCGCGCCGGTTGGTGAGCGTCAGCGTGCCGCCGTGCTGGTCGGCGATGGCGCGGGCGAGCGTCAGGCCGAGCCCGGTGCCGCCCGTGCCGCTGTTGCGCGAGGCATCGAGCCGGGTGAACGGCTCCATCATCCGCGCAATCTCGTGCTCGGGGATGCCGGGGCCGTCATCCTCGATCCGCAGCACAGCCTCTCGGCCTTCGCGGGCGAGCGTGATGCGAGCGCGATCGCCATAGCGGATTGCGTTGGAGACGAGATTGCGCAGGGCGCGCCGCATCCAGGTCGCGCGGACAGGCAGGACGACGCGGTCGGTGTCACCCAGTTCCACCGGTTCGCCCATGTCCTCGAATTCGCCGATCACGTCGGCGACCAGTGCCGAAAGCTCGGTGGGCTCGAGTGGATCGGACGGCCGTCCGACGCGGGCGAGCGACAGGATATCGTCGAGCGAGCGGTTGATGTCCTCGATCGTCGCAGCCATGCGGGCGCGCTCGACATCATCGTCGACGGCCTCGATCCGCACGCGTAGCGCCGCCAGCGGGGTTTTGAGATCATGCCCGATCGCGCCGAGCATGACGTCCTTTTCATCGAGCATTGCCGCGATTCGCGCTTCCATCGCATTGTGGGCGACGATCAGGCCCTGGATGTCCTCAGGTCCCTCTGGCTGGAGTTGGCCATCCAATGTGCGATTGCCGGCGAAGTCCTCGACCCGGCGGGTGAGGGCCTTCAATGGGCGGGCCATGCGCCGCAGGATCAGCGCCATCGTGCCGACCAGCACCAGGTACAGCACGATGGTCTGGCCGACGAGCGGCGCAAGCACGCGCATTTCACCGCCTTCGGTGAACACGCGGGTCGAGGTCCAGCCGCCAGATGGGCTGCGTATCGAGGCAATGACCAAGCGGGGCATGGGCTCCTTCGAGACCAATTCCAGTTTCCGGCGATTGCGGTTCCAGAATTCGATGCTCGGCCCGTCGCGCATCGGATCGCGTTCGAAGACCAGCACCTCGGCGGTCTCCACGCCCTGCGCGTTCAGGACTTCGCTCAGTTCGTGCTCGACGCGGGGCAGCCGCCGCTCGCCGGGGCGATAGAGTGAATCTTGCGAATGTTCGATGCGGAACGGCGGGGGCGGGCGATCATCGGCATCCCCGTGTCGATGGCGGCGTTCTTCAGGGCTGGGGCCGATCAGCCGAAAAGCGGCCGAACTCACCATGGAAACTTCGCGCCGATGATTCTGTTCGCGCCAGATCAGCACGGCGGAAATGGTCTGCGCCACCAGCAGTGCCAAGGCGATGGCGAGCAGGACCTGGCCCTGCAGGCTGCGCGGCCACAAGCGGAGGTTCTTCACGCCCGGTCAGCTTTCGTCCGAAGTGGCGGGACGCTTGCGCACCTCTGCGGCAAGCATGTACCCGCCGCCCCACACCGTCTGGATCAGTTGCGGGTTGCGGCTGTCGACCTCCACCTTGCGTCGCAGGCGCGAGATCTGGTTGTCGACAGCGCGGTCGAACAGATGCGCCTCGCGGCCCTGCACCATGTCGAGCAGCCGATCGCGATCGAGCACCTGTCGGGGGTGGTCGAGAAAGGCCATGAGCAGGCGGAACTCCGCCGAGGAAATGGCGACGACCGCGCCTTCGCTGTCGATCAGGCGGCGCTTCAATGGATCGAGCCGCCAGCCTTCGAATTCATAGATGACCGCGTCCGAGACCTCGCTCGACTGCTTGGTCGCGCGCCGCAGGACCGAGCGGATGCGAGCGACAAGTTCGCGCGGATCGAATGGTTTGACCACGTAGTCGTCGGCACCGATCTCCAGCCCGACGATGCGGTCGGTCGATTCGCCCTTGGCGGTGATGAAGATGACGGGCAGGCGCTTGGCCTCGACCAGATGGCGGCACAGCGAAAGGCCGTCCTCGCCCGGCATCATGATGTCGAGCAGCACGAGGTCGCAGCCTGCTTCGAGCAGGCGGCTGCGGGCTTCGGCGGCGGTGCCGGCCTGTGTCACGACAAACCCCTGCCGGACCAGATAGTCCGCCAGGGGTTCGCGCAGCGCAGGTTCGTCATCGACCAGGAGCAGTCGGATCGGCGCTTCGTTCATCGTGGATCAGTTAGCCTCAGGGGGCGGCGGAGGTCCATCACCCATCGCACCCATATGGCCGGCGTGCGGGCCCTTCATCTTGCCCATCATCGCCTTCATCGAAGCACGACGCTCTTCCGGCGTGATCTTGCCGTCCTTGTTGGCATCGGCCATGTCGAAGTGCGCCTTCACGCCAGCGTCGAATTCGGCGCGGGTGACGGTGCCGTCCTTGTTGGCGTCCGCCATCATGGCCATGCCGCCACCCATCATCATGCCCTTCATGCCGCCGTGGCCACGGCCACCATGACCGGCCTTGCGGTCACCATCGCGGCCTTCAGGCCCCTTCATCTGCTGGTGATGGGCAATGAATTCCTCGCGGCTGATCGAACCGTTCTTGTCGGTGTCGATCTCGGCGAACTTCTCGGCCCACTTGGCATTCTTGTCGGCCTGGTCGAGCTTGCCGTCCTTGTTGACGTCGAGCTTTACCCACATCTCGTCGGACTTGGCCTTGGCTTCAGCCCAGGTGATAGTCTTGTCGCCGTCGGCATCCATCTTCTGCGCAAAGGCAGGCGAGGCGGCGTAGAGCGCGAGCGAGGCCGTGGCCGTCACTGCAGCGGCAGCCGCAATCTGGAATTTCTTCATCGGTTAGTTCCCGTCAGTAGAGGGAGGAGACTGCGGCCACTGGCACTTGGCAAGGAGAGGGGGAGGGAGTGCCTTGCTCAGGGGGGACTGAAAACCAGCGACCGCAGTTCCTGTAGTCCTTATCTAGGCGCAGCTTGTCGCGCGACTATGCCGGGGACGCGGGTTTATTGTCGCAATTTGTCGCGCCTGCACCGGAGCGTTCATCCGCGTGCAAGCGCGGGCGGAAATGCCTGCGTTCAGCCCATCACGAAGGCGTTGAGCTTGTTGCCGTCGGGGTCGCGGAAGTAGGCGGCGTAGAAGCCACCACCGCGCAGTCCCGGCTGGCCCTCGCAAGTGCCGCCATGGGCAAGCGCAATGGCGTGGAGGCGCCCGACCTGTTCCTTGTCCTTGGCCTGTAGCGCGACCATGACGCCATTGCCCACCGTTGCGGGCTGCCCGTCGAAAGGCTTCATCGCCGCAATTCCGGCAGCGCCATCGGGCACGCCCCAGGCAATCCCGGTCTCGAACTCCATCATCCGGCCCACGCCCATTTCTGCAGCGATGGCATCATAGAACGCTGCGGCCTTGGCCAGGTCATTCGTGCCGACAGTGACGTATCCGATCATCGCATTGCTCCTCATCTTTGAGTCGATAAGGAACAATACGTGAACATATACCCTGTCACAAGGGCGCGCAGGCCGCTTCCAGCCAGATCAGATCGTCACCGGAAAGCTGCGGGGCGAGGACGTCGCGCACCTTGGCGTGGTAAGTGTCGAGCCACTCGCGCTCATCGGGTGAGAGGAGGGCGATATCCACCAGATCGCGGGCGATCGGGGCGAAGGTGAGCGTTTCAAAGCCGTAGAACTCGCCCTCGGCGCCGGGAATGTCGCGCTTTTCGACCAGCACGAGATTTTCGATGCGGATGCCGTATTCGCCGGTCTTGTAGTAGCCCGGTTCGTTCGAGAGGATCATGCCCGGCATGAGCGGCTGGCCGGTGCCCGCCTGCCCGCCGCTGGCCTTGGCAATGCGCTGCGGGCCTTCGTGGACGGCGAGGAAGCTGCCGACGCCGTGGCCGGTGCCATGGGCGTAGTCGAGGCCAGCGGACCACAGGAACTGCCGGGCGAAGCTGTCGAGCTGGCTGCCGGCGGTGCCTTTGGGGAACACGGCGCGGGCCAGCGCGATGTGGCCCTTGAGCACGCGGGTGAAGCGGTCCTTCACTTCCGCATGCGGCGCGTCAGGTCCGACCCAGACGGTGCGGGTGATGTCGGTGGTGCCATCAACGTACTGCCCGCCCGAATCGACGAGGTAGACGCTGTTCGGCTCGAGCGTACGGCTGGTCTCCTCGCTGACGCGATAGTGAACCACCGCACCGTTCGGCCCGGCGCCCGAAATGGTGTCGAACGAGAGGTCGCGGAGCAGCCCGCCCTCGGCGCGGAAGGCTTGCAGGCGGTCGGCTGCGGAAAGCTCGGTCACGGTGCCGTTGGGCGCTTCGACCTCGATCCAGCGCAGGAAGCGGGCAATGGCGGCGCCATCGCGGGCCTGTGCGGCGCGGTGGCCGGCTTGTTCCACCGGGTTCTTGATGGCCTTGGGCAGGACGACCGGATCGGTGACGGCAACGACTTGCGCACCGGCCCCTTCGAGCGCCTGGAAGATCGCGGCCACCGCCCGTTCGGGATCCACCGCCACCTTCCTGCCCTTGAGCGCCTGGAGCGCCGGGACGAAGGCCTCGCGCGGCTGGACGCGAACCGCGTTGCCGAGATGCGCCGTCAGTTCGGGCGTGACCTTTTCGGGCGCGATGAACAGGTCGGCGGTGCCATCGGCATTGGCGATGACGAAGGAGAGCGCCACGGGCGTGCGATCCACGTCCTCGCCGCGAATGTTGAGCAGCCAGGCCACCGAATCGAGCGCAGTGATGACCGCAGCGTCGAGCCCTTGCGATGCGAGCCACTCGGCCACATCGGCCCGCTTTTCCGTTGCCGACTTGCCGGCGTGTTCGGTGGCATGAGGCACGGCCGGAGCGAGCGAGGGCGCCGGCTGGTCCTGCCATACCGCGTCGACGGGGTTGTCTGTGACTGCCACCAGCGAGGCGCCGCGCGGTTCGAGTGCGGAGGCAACGCATTGCGCCCAGCTCTTGGCATGGAGCCAGGCATCGTAACCGATCTTCGCACCTTGCGGAGCATGTTTTCCGAGCCATTCCGCAACGCTGGTCTGCGGCACCGACTGGTACGACCACAGCTTGCCATCGACCTGATCGCGCACCTGCAGGGTATAGCGTCCGTCAACGAAGATCGCGGCTTCATCGGCCAGCACCACCGCCGTGCCCGCGGAGCCGCCGAAGCCGGTCAGCCATTCCAGCCGCTGGGCATAGGCGCCGACATATTCGCTCATATGTTCGTCAGAAATGGGGATGACGAAGCCGTCCAGCCCGTCCTTGGCAAGCTGCTTGCGCAAGGCGTCGAGGCGGGCTTCATGAGTTTGCATCAGCATGGGATCGGTCCTGAATGTGGGCGGCCCGCCTTGCGGGCATCATGCACGCAACATAGATGCGGGGGATGAGCATTGCCACACCTCCTGTCGCCGCCCGCATTCCGCACAGCTTTTCGCATCATGGCCTGACTGTCTCCGACGATTACGCCTGGCTGCGCGATCCCGGCTATCCCGAGGTCACCGACAAGGCCGTGCTCGCCCATCTCGAAGCCGAGAACGCCTGGTTCGAGGCTCGCATGGCCGAGCGCAAACCGGTCATCGACGCCCTGTTCAAGGAAATGCGCGCCCGCATCAAGGAAGCCGACAAGTCCGTGCCGCAGAAGGATGGCGACTTCCTCTACTGGATCGAGTTCGAGGAAGGCGCCGAATACAAGAAGTGGTGGCGCAGGCCGGTTGGCGCGCCCGACGATGGCAGCGCGGATGAACTGATTCTGGATGAAGTCGCTCTGGCGGAGGGCAAGGACTACTTCCGCCTTGGCGCGATTGCGGTGTCGAAGGACGGGACGAAGCTCGCCTGGTCGGTGGATGACAACGGCTCCGAACGCTTCACCGCCCGCATCAAGATCATCGCCACCGGGGAGGTCCTGCCCGACGAGATCCCCGGCACGCTTTCCGGTCTGATCTGGGTGAAGGACGACACCGGCCTCGTCTACAGCCTTGCCAACGAGAACTGGCGGACGGACAACGCGCGCCTGCACTGGATTGGCCAGCCCTTGGAGAACGATGTCGAACTCTATCACGAGGACGACGAGGGCTTCCGCGTGGGCGCGTCGCTTTCGGCCAACGAAAAGTGGCTGATCATTTCGACCGGCGATCACGAGACGGGCGAGGTGCGACTGGTTCCGGCGGACGATCCGCTTGCCGAACCCCTGCTGGTCAAACCCCGGCAGAAGGGCGTGGAGTACGATGTCGATGAGCGCGATGGCGTTCTCTATATCCACGCCAACGATACCCACGAGAACTTCCGCCTCGCCACCGCGCCGCTCGCGAACCCCGGCGAATGGACCACGCTGATCGAGGGAACGGACGATTTCTACCTTACCGGGTTCGACCTGTTCCGCGACTTCTACGTGACCGAAGGGCGAGTGCGCGGGTTGGACCGGATCGAGGTGCGCTATTACGACGATCCGTCTCGCATCGAACCGATCGAGTTTCCCGAAGCAAGCTACGAAGCGTCGCTTGGCGACAATCCCGAATGGGACATGAGCGTGCTGCGCGTCGGCTATGAATCGATGGTCAGCCCGGCGTCGTCCTATGACTATGACGTGGCCACCCGCAGCCTGACCCTGCTCAAGGTGCAGGAAATCCCGAGCGGGTACGATGCTTCTCTCTATGACACGGCGCGGCTGGAAATTGCGGCGCGCGATGGCACGATGGTCCCGGTCAGCGTGGTCTGGCGCAAGGACCGCGCGGCCATCAATGGCGAACAGGGCGGGCCGCTGCACCTCTATGGTTACGGCGCTTATGGCATCGCCATCGGGCCGGGCTTCTCGACCACGCGGCTGAGCCTTGTCGACCGCGGATTTGCCTATGCCATCGCGCATATCCGCGGCGGCGACGATCTTGGCCGCGCGTGGTACAAGGCGGGCAAGCTGGAAGCGCGGACCAATACCTTCAACGACTTCGTCGACGTCGCCAGGGGCCTGATCGAGCGTGGGTTCACGCAGGCTGGCAAGATCAGCATTTCCGGCGGTTCGGCCGGGGGTGAACTGATGGGCGCAGTGATCAATTCCGATCCAGACCTGTGGGGCGCGGTCGTGGCCCACGTGCCGTTCGTCGACGTGCTCAATACCATGCTTGACGAGGACCTGCCGCTGACACCGGGCGAGTGGCCTGAATGGGGCAACCCGATCGAGGACAAGGCGGCGTTCGAGCTGATCCAGTCGTACTCGCCCTATGATCAGGTCAAGCCGCAGGGCTATCCGCCGTTGATGGTGACTGCAGGCCTCAACGACCCGCGCGTGACCTATTGGGAGCCTGCCAAGTGGGTGGCGAAGCTGCGCGAGGTGAAGACCGACGGCAACGAGCTGATCCTCAAGACCAACATGGGCGCGGGCCATGGCGGCAAGTCGGGCCGGTTCGAATCCTTAAAGGAAACGGCGGAGGAGTTCGCCTTCATCCTGTGGCAGCTGGGGGTGGAGGCTTGAGCAACAGCCACACCCTCACCTTTACCGCAGGCCCCGAGCACATCGACGAGCTTGGCCATGTCAACAATGCGGTGTGGGTGAACTGGATTCAGGATATCGCCACCGCGCACTGGTCCGCGGTCGCCTCGCCCGAGCACCAACAGGCCTACGTCTGGGTCGTGACGCGGCACGAGATCGATTATCGCGGAAACATCGTTTCGGGCGAGAGCGTCACGGCCGAGACCTTCATTCCGGAACCGCCCACCGGCGCGAGGTTCGACCGGCGCGTGGATTTCCGCAACGCAGGCGGCAAGGTCATCGTCAGCGCGAAGACCACCTGGGCGATCATCGACCGCGCATCAGGCCGCATATTGCGCGTGCCGAAGGATGTTGCCGCGCCGTTCCTGCCATAGGGTTTCGTCCTGAGGCTTTCCATTCTGCCTGAATGGTTGCAACCATAGATGACCCGAATGCGTTTGGCCGCAGATGCAAGGGCAGTACGTGGATAGGACGATTGGCGCAGTCACGCCGTCAGGGCGCTATCGCGACCGCCAGCGCAGCGGGCGCGAGCGGCTTGCGCCCACCGTGCTCGCCGCATTGTTGCATATCGTTGTGCTGTGGGGTGTGATCCACGGTTTCGGCGGGGTCCCGGCCATGACCGATTTGGCCAAGGAGGCTTTCACCACCAGCACCTTCGATGTGCCGCTGGACGAGCCCAAGCCCACGCCCAGTCCGACCAGGCCCGAACCCGCTGGCGCTTCGGGGGAGGAGGGGAAGAAGGCCAAGCCCAAACCGGTGATCGCCAAGGCTCGCGTCCCTTCGCGCAAGGAGAATGCGCCACCGGTCGCCTCGACCGGCCAAGACGCGCGTTCGGGCGCAGCCGCGCAAGGGCAGGGGACCGGCGGCGGTGGTGAGGGCACGGGCACCGGCAGCGGCGCCAGCGGCAATGGTTCGGGTGGTGGTCTTGCCCGGAAGGCGGAAAAGATCGCCGGCGATATCCGCTCGACCCGTGACTACCCGGTCAGCAGCCAGCAGGAACGCATCGGCAAGCGCGTGGTTATCCTGCTGACGGTCGGCACGGACGGACGCGTATCGTCCTGCCGTGTCTACCGCGCGAGTGGCGTGCCCGAGGCCGATGCGACAACTTGCCGTCTTGCCACCGAGCGCTTCCGCTTTCGGCCTGCGCTTGATGCGGAAGGCAATCCGGTCACCTCCAGCTACGGCTGGGAACAGCGCTGGTTCGAACCATAATACTGCACTGCAACATAGCAGTTCTTATATCCTAAGTTATACAAATGGTTGGATAGAAGAACTTTTGCGGTAACCTGCGTTATTTCCGCGCTATTTTTGTTGCGTCGCAATGCAACCGGATTGCCCTCCCTGCGTTGGTTCATCGACAGTACAGCATCCGCGCCATGCGGTTTGCGACGAGCCTTCGGAAACCTGCACGCCATGACTCTCATCGAAAATGCCTTCGGCACCGGCGACGCTTCCGCTCCCGGAGTCCTCTCCTTCCTCCGTCGCGGCCAGAAAGCGCCCTGCCGCGTTGCGTTGATTGGGGGCTACACGCCGCGCAAGTGCGGCATCGCCACCTTTACCACCGATATCTACGAGCAGCTCCAGGCGCATCATTCGGACATCTCGGTCGATCTTCACGTCATCGACGATGCGCGTTCGCCGCTTGAATACGACGATGTGCGCGGGCTCATCCGTTCAGATCAGGTCGAGGACTATCGTGCCGCGGCGCGCCGCATGAACGAGGACGCGGTCGATGCGGTCTGGCTCCAGCACGAATACGGCATCTTCGGGGGTGCCGATGGCGATATGGTGCTCGAACTCGTCGACCGGGTTGCGGCGCCGCTGATCGTCACCCTGCATACGGTTCTTGCCCAGCCATCCGCGCATCAGCGCGAGGTGCTTGAACACATCCTCCGCCGCGCCTCTCGCGTCATGGTCATGTCGCAGCACTCGATGGGGCTGCTGCAGGATCTCTACCGCGTTGCTCCCGAACGCATCATGGTGATTCCGCATGGCGCGCCAGACCGTCCGTTCGGCCGTGGCGAGGCCTACAAGGCGCGCATCGGCCATGAGGGGCGGCGCGTTATGATGACGTTCGGCCTGCTCGGCCCAGGCAAGGGGCTTGAAACGGTCATCGAGGCGCTGCCGGCCATCGTGCAGAACCATCCCGATGTCGTCTATCGCATCGTTGGTGCCACCCATCCCAACCTCGTTGCCAGCGAAGGCGAGCGCTATCGCGAGAGCCTTGAGGCCCTCGCTCAGGATCTGGGTGTTGCCGCCAACATCGAGTGGGACAACCGCTTCCTCGATCTGGACGAACTGCTCGACCAGCTCGAGGCCTGCGACATCTACCTTACCCCATACCCCAACATGCAACAATCCACCTCGGGGACCCTCAGCTATGCCGTGGCATTGGGCAAGGCTGTGGTCTCGACCCCATATGTCCACGCCCGAGAACTCCTTGCCGATGGGGTGGGGGTTCTGGTCGATCCGCGCCGGGCCGATGTGATTGCAGCCGCTGTGAATCGCCTGCTTGATGATCCCGACGAACTGCATGCCGTGCAGAAGCGCGCTTGGGACAAGGGCCGCGAGACGATCTGGCCCCGCTTTGCCGGCGCCGCCCGCGAACTGGTCGAAAGCGTGGTGGTCCGACCTGATCGCACGACCCCGCTGCTGGCGACTCCGGGCTTCTCTGGCGTGACTGCGATGAGCGATGCCACCGGCATGCTGCAACACTCCATCCTGACAGTGCCCGACCGCCGTCATGGCTACTGCCTGGATGACAACGTGCGGGCACTGATGCTGATGGGTGTGGCCGACACCGTGCCCCTGGCAGAACGGCAACGCTGGGCCATGGTCTATGCCTCGTTCATCCAGCACGCCTGGAATCCCGACGCGCGCGCCTTTCGCAACTTCATGAACTTTGACCGGACCTGGTGTGAACCGATCGGATCGGCCGACAGCAATGGCCGAACGGTCTGGGCACTGGGCCGGGCCATGAACGATGCGCCGGACGCCGGGCTTCGGCACTGGGCAGCACAGTGGTTCGACATCGCGCTTGCTCCGGTTTGCACGATGGATGCCCCGCGCACGGTTGCGTTCGTGATGCTCGGCTGCATCGAGGCTTTGCGCGCCAACCCTGCACATGGCGAGGCGCTGGCCAGCCTTCGCCACGGCGCCGAGTTGCTTGCCAACCTTCTCAACGAAGCGCGTCGCCCCGATTGGGCTTGGTTCGAAGCCGTGCTCAGCTATGACAATCCGCGCCTTTCCCAGGCGCTGATCGGGGCCGGGCAGGTTCTGGAGCGAGCTGACTGGGTGGAATCCGGCCTGTCCTCGCTGCGTTTCATTGCGCGGCAGCAGGTTTCGGCGCAGGGGCACTTCCGCCCCGTGGGTTCGGAAACCTTCGGTCGGCCTTATGAGAACATGCCGTTCGACCAGCAGCCACTGGAAGCTTGGGCTGCGGTCGATGCGGCGGCGACCGCCTATGCCGCAACCGGTGATATTACATGGCTGCGTCATGCGGAAACCGCCTATCGCTGGTTCCTGGGCGGTAATGACCGCGGCGAGGTGCTTGGCGATATCGTGTCAGGCCGATGCCGCGATGGCGTGACCCCGCAAGGGGTCAACCTCAACTGCGGTGCGGAGTCCATCCTCGCGTTCCAACTTGCGCATTACGCCATGGTCGATATTGCGCGGCGCCCGGGTTCCGGAACGATCCGTCAGGAACCTATTCCGCCCCATGCCATTGCCATGAAGATCAACAGCAAGGGTACGCAACAGCTTGCGGGTGCTTGAACAACGACTTCATGCCGATCCCTCCAGGGTCGTGCTTCGTCCATTTCATCTTGGCTGGCAGGGGCCCGGCGGCTCTGGCGCGCGCGCTCGCAAGCTAGTCGCCGATGTCCTTTCGCTTGGCCACAAGGAGGCAGACGAGGAGTACGCGCGCGTGCTCCACGATTTCGAGGAGCGTCACTGGCAGACCGAACAGCTTTTCGAGGAGCGCTATCGCCAGATGGAGGCGGTGCTCAACTTCGATGGTTCGGAACTGTCGATCCGCCGCAAGCGGCTCATCGGTGCCTACTTCTGCCACGAATACACTTATGCCGCTGCGGCCCTGATGAACCCGAGCATCGTGCCGCATCCCGACCAGTCGGGCATGACCGACGGCGCAGTCCGGTTCGTGATGAGCCTGCGTGCCGTGGGCGAGGGGCACATCAGTTCGATCGTCTTCCGGGAAGGCATTGCCCTTCCCGACGGCGCTTTCGAACTCTGGCCGCAGAGCCATTTTGCAACAGCCATGCTGCCGGACGACAGCCTGACGGTGTGCCAAGGGGCCGATTGCGCCGTCACGTTGCATCGGCACTCAGAAAGCACGCTTTCCAACAGCGTGATCTTTCCTGTGACCGAACAGCAACGCGGCGGCCTGGAAGACCTCCGCCTTGTCCGCTTTGACCATGGCGGTGGGGATTACGAGTGGATCGGCACTTACACTGCCTATTCCGGAGCAGATATCAGGTCCGAATTGCTGCGCACGCGGGATTTCCGGTCCTTCCTGCTTGAACCCATCGTCGGGCGCGCCGGTCGGAACAAGGGCATGGCGCTGTTTCCGCAGAAGGTGGGCGGGCAATATTGCATGGTCGGCCGGCAGGACGGCAAGAACCTGTTCCTGCTCCGCTCGGACAGCCTGGAGCGCTGGGACGATGATGGCGTGCTGCTGATGGAGCCGGAATTCCCTTGGGAATTCGTGCAGATCGGCAACTGCGGCAGCCCGATACTGACCGACCACGGCTGGCTGTTGCTGACGCACGGTGTGGGCGCGATGCGCAAGTACGCGTTGGGCTGCGCCTTGCTCGATCGTGATGACCCTTCGAAAGTCATCGCGCGCTCAAGCAAGCCATTGCTGACAGCCATTGATGCCGATCGCTTCGGGTATGTTCCCAACGTAGTCTATACTTGCGGTGCGCTGCTGGTCGAGGATCAGTTGCTTGTGCCATATGGCATATCCGACAGCGCCGTTGGCTTCGCTACGACATCGGTTGGCGAGATGCTGGCAAGAATGGATGCAACTCGCTAGAACAGTGCTTCGCTGCGCTGCAGCAAGTCAGATCAAGGCAACACATGACCAATACAGTTCCCGTGATCCTGTGCGGCGGTAGCGGCACCCGTCTTTGGCCGCGCTCGCGCAAGGCGCGGCCAAAGCCATTCCTTCCGCTAGTAGGCGACGAGACGCTGTTTCGCGCAACCGTCCTGCGCTGCCCGGTGGGGGAAGGCTTTGGCAATCCTGTCGTCGTGACCGGTGCCGCCCATCTCGATCATGTCGAGCAGCAGTTGCCTGATCCTGCCAATACCCGCATCATTGTCGAGCCGGAAGCGCGCAACACTGCGGCGGCGATCGCGCTTGCCGCGCTGACCCTGCCGGAAGACGCGATCATGCTGGTCTGCCCCAGCGACCATCATATCGGTGATTGCGATGCCTTCCGGGCCTCCGCGCACAAGGCGGCGGCACTGGCGCAGGATGGCTGGCTCGTTTCCTTCGGCATCGTGCCCACTGCGCCCGAGACCGGTTTCGGTTATCTCAAGCAGGGGGAAGCGATCGACGGCACCGGCGGTCGCCGCGTCGAGCGCTTCGTCGAAAAGCCCGATCTGGCCCGCGCGATCGAGTTCCTCGGCAGCGGCGAGTATGCCTGGAACGGGGGCATATTCGCATTCAGGGTCGGCACGTTCCTCGAGGAACTCGGCCGGCATCGGCCCGACATTCTGTCGGCCGTGCGCGAGGCCGTGGCCAAAGGGCGGGAAGATGGCATGCGTTTTCATCCCGATCACGAAGCCTTTGCCAAGGTGCCCAGCGAATCCGTCGACTATGCCGTCATGGAAAACACTTCGCGCGCAGCGATGGTCCCGGCTGAGATGGCATGGTCTGACATCGGCAACTGGCAGGCCCTGCACGAAGCGCAGGATCGCGATGAATCGGGCAATGCCGTCCGCGGTCGGGCGGAACTGAAGGATTGCAGCAACGTACTCGTTATGAGTGATGGCCCCCGCGTTTCGGTGGTGGGCGCGTCGAACCTCATGATCGTCGTCGATGGCGACGAAGTCCTCGTCTGCACGCCGGAAGGTGCGCAAGGCGTGGGCAAACTTTCCGGAGCTGCGAACCAGTGAAATTGCTGCCGAGGCGGATAGTCGAAAAACCTTGGGGAAAGAACGATCTGCCCCCGCCTTTCGAATCCTACTCGGGCAAGAGCATTGGCGAAATCTGGTTCGAGCCGCCGCCCGAACTGCCATCGGTCCTGATCAAGTACATCTTCACCAGCGACAAGCTTTCGGTGCAGGTGCATCCCAGCGACGCGCAGGCGAGGGCGCTGGGCGAGCAGGATCGCGGCAAGGAGGAATGCTGGCTGATCCTTGATGCCGAGCCGGGCGCGAAGCTGGGCATCGGCTTTGGCCAGCATCTGGATGGCGAAGCGCTGCGCACAGCAGCGCTCGATGGCAGCATCGAAGAGCTGATGGACTGGTATCCGGTTCAGCGCGGGGACTTCTTCTATATTCCCGCCGGCACAGTGCACGCGATCGGGGCGGGTATAAGCCTGATCGAAATCCAGCAGAACAGCGACATCACCTATCGTTTCTACGACTATGGCCGACCTCGCGAATTGCACCTTGAGCAGAGCGTTGCGGTTGCACGGGGCGAGCCGCACGACCCCTCGCTGCGGCGCCACGGTGTTCTGTCGAAACCGGGCAAGCTGGCCAGCGGCAAGTATTTCCGTGCCGATTGCGTGATTGGCGAGCCTGCGGCCGATGTGCAAAATGCGTATGACGGTCCATGCCTTGTCATCCCGGTCGATGCCGCCGTTGCGGTAGCGGGCGAGGCAGTGGACGTGGGTCATTGCGCCCTTGCCGCTGCTGCCGCCGACGTGGCGTTCTCTGCATCCGGCACCTGCCTGCTCGTCCGACCGGCCTAGCGTTCTCGTTCTTCCTTGGAAAAAGGGCGGCGGATTCATGTAATGTTATGTTGTAACATGCGTGCGGCGCCTGTATGGAGCCGTCAACGCCGCAGCCCGAAGGGCGGGTGGCCAGTCGCATTCAGCAAGGACATTCCATGCGTCTTTCTGCTCTCTTCCTCAGCGCTTCACCGATTTGCGCTGTTGCATTCGCCGTCCCCGCCGTGGCGCAGCAGGCTTCTGCTCCTGCAACTGATGACCAGGCAGACGGGCACACTCAGCCGTCGATCCAGATCGTCGTCAGCGCCCCGTTCGAACGCAAGCGCGACGATGTGGCGTCGGCAGTAACCGTCCTTCAGGGTGACGATCTGCAGTTGCAGCAGCGCTCGACCATCGGGGAGACGCTGGCCCGCCAGCCGGGTGTGTCCTCCACCTTCTTTGGCCCCAATGCTTCGCGCCCGATCCTGCGCGGGCTGGATTCCGAGCGGGTGCGCGTGCTGACCGACGGGATCGGCAGCTTCGACGTGTCGAACACATCGGTCGACCATGCCGTGGCGGTCAATCCGCTGCTGGCCGACCGCATCGAGATCCTGCGCGGCCCGGCTGCGCTGCTCTATGGATCGGGCGCGATCGGTGGCGTGGTCAACATGCGCGATCTGCGCATCCCGCGCGAAGTGCCCCAGTCAGGACCGCACGTCGACGCCGTGGCCGGCCTCGCCTCGGCAGCCGACGAGCGCAATGTCGCAGCCTCGGTAAACGCGCCGCTGGGTGGCGGGTTCGTGGCGCATCTGGACGGCAGCTTCTTTGAATCGGGCAATTACCGCACCGGTGGCTTCGTGTTCAGCAAGGATCTGCGTGAGGAAGCGGCGGAAGAGGGTGGCGAGGTGGCCGATGAGGCGCAGGCGCGGGGGCGGCTCGAGAACACGTCCGCGCGCACCTGGGACGTGGCCGGTGGTCTCGGATGGGTCGGCAGCAATGGTGCGAACTTCGGCTTTGCCGTCAGCCATCTCGAAAATCGCTACGGCATTCCCAACAGCCTTGAAACCCACCACGACGATCACGGCGAAGAAGGGGGTGTCACGGCGCTGGCCGAAGACGACCACGAGGGCCACGGCCATGAGGACATCACCCTCGACATGCGGCAGACCCGCGTCGACGTGCGCGGCGCAGTGCCGCTGGGCGGCGCGTTCAAGGAGCTGAAGGTGCGCGGCGGGTGGGCTGACTATCGCCACGACGAGATCGAATCGACCGGGGAAATCGGCACCAGCTTCTTCAACAGGAGCTGGGAAGCGCGCGCCGAACTGGTGCAGGCACAGCGCAACGGCTGGCAGGGTGCCAGTGGCCTCCAGTACTTCAGCCGCAATTTCAATGCCGTGGGCGAAGAGGCCTATATTCCCGCCAACGAGACACGGCAGATCGGCCTGTTCACCCTTCAGGAGTTCGACCTCGGCGTCGCAAAGCTGGAAGCGGGGGCGCGCTACGAGCATGCGACCGTCAGGTCCGCTGCAATCGGGCGGGAGAGGACGTTCGATTCGGTCTCGCTCTCGCTGGGCGGTTCGGTCGATCTCGGCAGTGGCTTCCGCCTTGCCCTGAGCGGGGCCCGCAGCGAACGCGCGCCTTCCGCCGAAGAACTGTTCGCCAACGGCGCCCACGCGGCCACCCGCGCCTTCGAGATCGGCAATCCCGATTTCCGCAAGGAACGGCAGATCGGCGGCGAAGCGGTGCTGCGCGGACGCGGCGAAGGCTGGCGCGTCGAGCTTTCCGCCTTCATCAACCGCTTCGACAACTACATCTTCCTCAACCCCACGGGCGAGGAAGAGGACGAACTGCCGGTGTTCCAGTATGCTCAGGCCGACGCCCGCTTCTATGGCTTCGAGGCCGAAGGCGCGGTTACCGTGGCTCAGGCGGGCGATACCCGCTTCGAACTGACCGGCCTTGTCGATTACACCCGCGCCGATGTGCTGGGCGCCAATGGTCAACAGGGCGGGGCCGTGCCGCGCATTCCGCCGCTGCGCCTGATCGGCGGACTGGAAGCCAGTGGCAGCGTTATCGGTGGGCGCGTCGAGGTGGAGCATGCCACGGCGCAGCGCCGCATTGCTGCCTTCGAAACCGAAACGCCGGCCTGGACCATGGTCAACGCGAGCGTTTCGTGGAAGCCGTTTGGCGCGCAATCGCAGACCACGCTGATGCTGCAGGCCAACAACATCTTCGATGTGGAAGCGCGCCGCCACACCAGCTTCCTTAAGGATGTCGCCCCGCTGTTCGGGCGAGACATTCGCTTGAGCGCCCGCTTCAGCTTCTGATCACCTGCTGAATCTGGAGGTTCATCGCAGATAAAGCCGTGGCCCATCAGTTTTCTCAGCAAGGGAAAACGGTGAGGTCACGGCATGAAGCGGATAGCACTCGCAGGCGCGGCGGCGCTGGTCATTCTCGGCGCAGGGTTGGCGGAAGCCCGCCCTGGCGAGCGTTTGCGCGAACGCATTGCCAAGCGCATGGAGCAGCGTGCCGAAGGCTCTGCCAAGCGTGAGCGTGCGCCGGGCGCGCAGACTTTCGCCTACGGCTCTGATCCCCTGCAGGTCATGGACTTCTGGGCTCCTGCTACCATTGACATCGCGCCCAAGCCCAAGGTCCCGCTGGTGCTCTACGTCCACGGCGGCGGGTGGAAGCGCGGGAGCAAGGACACCGCGATGGGCAATGCCTTGCCCGGCCACTTGCGCGATCAGGGCTATGCCTTTGCCTCGATCAACTACCGCCTCGTGCCCGATGCCACGGTCGAGCAGCAGGCGAGCGACGTGGCGCAGGCGCTGGCCTATTTGCTGGCCCGCGCCGACAAGCTGAACATCGATCGCAGCAAGGTCGTCATCACCGGCCACAGCGCGGGCGCACACCTCGTCGCGCTGGTCGGGACGGACGAGCAATACTTGCGCAAGGCGGGCCTGTCCTTCGCCGACATCGACGGCGTGATGCCCAACGATGGCGCGGCCTATGACGTGCCCAGGCAGATGGAGCAGGCCGGCCGCCTGATGGCCGATACCTACAAACAGGCCTTCGGCACCGACCCCGCGCGCCAGAAGGCGCTATCCCCGGTGTTCCACGCCGCCGCCCCCAACGCCCCGCGCTTCCTCCTCCTCCACGTCCAGCGCAAGGACGGCGTGGCACAGGCGCAGGAACTCGGCGAAGCGCTGAAGAAGGCGGGCGTGAACGTCGAATACGGCAGCTTCCCCGGCACCGGCCTGCAAGGCCACGCCGAAATCAACCGCAAGCTGGGTGAGCCGGGCTACCCTGCGACGCCGGTGATGGATGCGTGGTTGAAGGGGGTGTTTGGGGGGTGAGACAAAATCCTCCCCGGTTTTGCGAAGCACAAATGGGGAGGGGGACCGCCCGAAGGATGGTGGAGGGGGAAAGAAGCCCCTCCGTCATTCGCTGCAGCGAATGCCACCTCCCCGTTTGTCCTTCGGAAGAACAGGGAGGACTGGGTCGTCGCCCCGTGCTCGACACGGGGGTCTGGCTTCTCCTTGCGGCCCAGCGCTGAAGAAGAAAAGCCAAGTCCCGGATCAAGTCCGGGACGACGGGTTTTGGGGTCGTGATGTTGTTGCTTGGATAGCAGGAACGGGGTTAGGCGCTGTCCTGATCTTCAACGATGATCCACGTCCACAGTCGCGCCCCTTCAATTGGGAAAACTACCCGCAGCGCGTTGGTCAGCATTGCAACTTTCGTCTCTGACAGGAGATTTTGACTCCTTTGGAAAAAGAGACGCTGTTGCGGATCTGATGGTTCATCCGGCTGTTCGGTAAAAGTCCAACCATCCCTTTCCATTGCCTCGACCGCAGCCGCGACATGCTGTGGAGGAACATCAATCCTCAATTGAACGGTTCGTTCGACGGACGGGCTTAGGCTTTCCTCATCCGCAGAAGTCCAGTAAATCCCATCCGGATCAAGAACCCGTTCAAGTGTGTCGCTAAAGCTGCTCATACCACTTTTATGCAAGGGATGCGCAGTTGGTTCAATGTCTGCGATGGCGTCGGTCCGGAACGGCCGCTTCCAGTGCAGAATGAAGCGAAACTTGCCGTTCGCTACCTCAAACCTTCTCTGGCCCTATAGCGCCCAGCACATGCGTGCACCCCAGCGCCTGCGCACTGTCCGCATCACTGAGCGCTGCAACGGTGCGCCAACCGATCGAGCGCAACCGCGCCGCCTCGGCACGGTCATGCCCCAACGGCAGGAACACGCGGTCCTCTGGTGTTTCGCTCGCCGAGAGCAGATCGATCAGCGCGTCGGGGTAGAGCGAGAAGCCGGTCGCCGCTTCATCCTTGCCATTGCCTGCAATGCGATAGGTGCCGCCGCGACCGACCGGTCCGCGCGCGCCTTCGGCGTAGAGGGTGAAGCCGAACCAGGTCTGGTATTCGAAGCCGTGGCGCTCGCTGGGGTCGAGCGTCAGCCGCGCCGCGCCGTTCAGGCTCGCGGCGATCTGCCTGAGCGCCGCGATGCGCGAGGCGAGCGCGCCGCCGGCATCGATGGCCGAGAGCTTCTCGATGGCACTATCGAATTCGCCGGTGGCGTAGAGCAGCGGCACATAGGCCTCGCCGCCCACATCGCGCAGGCCGCCCGCATCCTTGGTGTCGAGTTCGCGCCGCACCGCCTCGATCTGTTCGGGCGCAAGCGGGAAGGCCTTGGCGGCGAGCGTATCGACCAGATCGGGCAGGGTGAAATCGACGCTGACGCCGCGTGCGCCGGCCGCCTGCAGGGCCTCGACCGCGATGGAGACGATCTCGGTCGCCGCTGCCAGATTGTCCGCACCGACCAGCTCCGCGCCGCACTGCAGCTTCTCGCGCGCGGGGTTAAGTCCGTCGCTCTTGATGGTCAGCACTTGCCCTGCATACATCAGCCGCAATGGCCGCGCCGCTTCGGCCAGCCGCGTCTGCGCAATGCGGCCGATCTGCGGGGTGTGGTCCGAACGCAAACCCATCATCCGCAGGCTCGACGGATCGGTGAAGCGGAACATGCGGCGTGATTGAATGCCCGCCATCCGGGCGGCGAGGCTTTTTTCGAACTCGATCATCGGCGGCAGCACGCGGTCATAGCCGTGGCCGTGCATCACGTCCTGAATGCTGCGCATCACGCGCGTGGTGGTCGCCGCCTCGGCAGGCAGGCGGTCCTCAAGCCCCTCGGGCAGCAAGCTGGAATCGACGTCGGTCATGGTTGCGGCGCTTAGCGGCTAGGTAGCCAAAAGCAAAGGGCGGGCGCATCGCTGCACCCGCCCCTCGATTTCACGCTGACGCTGGATCAGACGAAGTTCAGCGCCTTGACCACGCGTACGCCTTCGATGTCGCAGGCCTGCTTGAGCACGTCCTGCGGGACCGGGCTGTCGAGCGAGAGCAGCAGCACGGCTTCACCGCCGGCTTCGCGACGGCCGAGGTGGAAGGTGCCGATGTTGATGTCCGACTGGCCGAGCAGCGTGCCGATGCGGCCGATGAAGCCGGGCGCGTCGGAATTGACGATGTAGAGCATGTCGCCGTCGAGATCGGCCTCGATGCCGATGCCGAAGATCTCGACGAGGCGCGGCTGGCCGTTGCCGAACAGCGTGCCCGCAACCGACCGCTCGCCCTGGCTGGTGCTGACGGTGACGCGAACCAGCGTGCGGTATTCGCCTTCGCGATCGTGGCGCACTTCGCGCACGTCGAGCCCGCGCTCCTTGGCGAGGAACGGCGCGTTGACCATGTTCACGCTCTGCGAATACTGGCTCATCAGGCCGGCAAGGACCGCCGCCGTGATCGGCTTCTGGTTGAGCTGCGCGGCAGCACCTTCAACCTCGATGGCGATCTTGGTCAGGTTGTCGTGCGCGAGCTGGCCCACCAGCTTGCCGAGCTTTTCCGCCAGCGCCATGTAGGGCTTGAGCTTCGGCGCTTCCTCGGCCGAGAGCGAGGGCATGTTGAGCGCGTTGGTGACGCCGCCCGTCACGAGGAAATCGGCCATCTGCTCGGCCACCTGAAGGGCGACGTTGACCTGCGCTTCGGTCGTGCTCGCGCCGAGGTGCGGGGTGCAGATGAAGTTCGGGGTGCCGAACAGCGGCGATTCCTTGGCGGGTTCGGTTTCGAACACGTCGAGCGCGGCGCCTGCGACCTGGCCCGAATCCAGAGCATCCTTGAGTGCGGCTTCATCGATCAGGCCGCCACGCGCGCAGTTGATGATGCGCACGCCCTTCTTGCACTTGGCGAGGTTCTCGCGGCTGAGGATGTTGCGGGTCTGGTCGGTCAGCGGCGTGTGCAGCGTGATGAAGTCCGCCTTGGCCAGCAGCGTGTCGAGGTCGGCCTTTTCGACGCCCATTTCCACGGCGCGCTCGGGCGTCAGGAAGGGGTCGAAGGCGACAACCTTCATCTTGAGGCCAAGCGCGCGGCTGGCAACGATCGAGCCGATGTTGCCAGCGCCGATCAGGCCCAATGTCTTGCCGGTGACTTCAACGCCCATGAAGCCGTTCTTCGGCCACAGGCCAGCTTGCGTCTGCGCGTTGGCTTCCGGGATCTGGCGGGCCAGTGCGAACATCATCGCGATGGCGTGTTCGGCGGTGGTGATCGAGTTGCCGAACGGGGTGTTCATCACCACCACGCCCTTCGAGGAGGCGTAGGGGATGTCGACGTTGTCGACGCCGATGCCGGCGCGGCCGATGACCTTGAGGTTGGTGGCGGCATCGAGGATCGCCTTGGTCACCTTGGTCGAGGAACGGATGGCGAGGCCATCGTATTCGCCGATGCGGGCGATCAGCTGTTCCGGGGTTTCGCCGGTGATCACGTCGACGTCGCAGCCCATCTCGGTGAAGATGCGGGCGGCGTTGGGATCCATCTTGTCGGAAATGAGAACCTTGGGCTTGGTCATGTTTCGATCCAATCCATGAGAATGAGACACCGTCATGCTGAACTCGTTTCAGCATCCATCCCTCGGCCCGAAATGTCGGTTGAGGGGGAGAGATGGACCCTGAACCAAGGACAGGGTGACGACTGGAAGAACGGGAAGGTCTTGGCGCTACCCTGCAGCAGCGCCAAGCCTTGATCAGGCCGCAGCCAGTTCGGCCTTGGTCGTCTCGTAGGCCCAGTCGAGCCACGGGCCGAGATCGGCGATGTCCTCGGCATTGACGGTCGCGCCGCACCAGATGCGAAGGCCCGCCGGGGCATCGCGGTAACCGGCGATGTCATAGGCCGCGCCCTGCTTTTCGAGCAGGCCTGCAAACCTCTTGATGAAGTCTGCGTCCGCGCCTTCGACCGAGAGGCAGACCGAGGTCTTCGACCGCGTCGCTTCGTCAGCGGCCAGATGCGAGAGCCACGAACGCTCTTCGACGATCTTGTTGAGCGCTGCCGCATTGGCATCGCTGCGCGCTTGGAGGCCCTTCAGCCCACCCAGACCCTTGGCCCACTCGAGCGCGAAGATCGCGTCTTCGACGGCGAGCATCGAGGGGGTGTTGATCGTCTCGCCCTTGAACACGCCCTCGGCCAGCTTGCCCTTTGAAACAAGGCGGAACACCTTCGGCAGCGGCCATGCAGGGGTGTAGGTTTCGAGCCGTTCGACCGCGCGGGGCCCCAGGATCAGCACGCCGTGGCCGCCTTCGCCACCAAGGACCTTCTGCCAGGAGAAGGTGGCAACGTCGATCTTCGACCAGTCGATGTCGTAGGCGAAGACAGCCGAAGTTGCGTCGGCGAACGAGAGGCCTTCGCGGGTTTCCGGGATGAAATCGGCGTTCGGCACGCGCACGCCCGAGGTGGTGCCGTTCCAGGTGAACAGCACGTCGTTCGACCAGTCGATCGCGTTCAGATCGGGGATCTGGCCATAGTCGGCGCGCAGGATCGTGGGATCGAGCTTGAGCTGCTTGGCGGCATCGGTGACCCAACCTTCACCGAATGATTCCCATGCCAGCGTGGTGACGGGGCGGGCGCCCAGCATCGTCCACATCGCCATTTCGAAAGCGCCGGTGTCAGACCCCGGAACGATGCCGATGCGGTGCGTATCGGGCAGCTGCAGCACTTCGCGCATCAGGTCGATGCAATACTGCAGGCGCGTCTTGCCGATCTTGGCGCGGTGTGACCGGCCGAGCGATTCGGTGCTGAGCTTTTCGGGGGAGTATCCGGGCGGCTTTGCGCAGGGACCGGACGAGAAGAAGGGGCGCGCAGGCTTGCGAGCCGGAATCGTAGCAGACATTGTAGTCTCTCCTTGCAGAGAGCACGCGCGGCGTTGGGACCGCGTGGCCCGCCGGCCGCTCTAGTGGCGCGTGAGCGAATGTCAAACCATTCCGTTTCCAACTCTCCTGAACTCTGGGGCAAGTTTCCCCCAACTCACCCCCAACTCTCCGGGGCAAAGGGCCAACTCCCCTGCGCCAACGGCCTACTTCTCGAGGGTTTCGGCGAGCATCGCGGCGGTCCTCGGACCTGACCAGTCATGCGCGCCGATCATGCGCCAGACTTCCTTGCCATCCCTGTCGTAGAGCACCGTCGTCGGCAGCATCCCCGTCTCGTAGAAGAAGCCGAGGTTGTTATCGGTGTCGAGCCAGGGTTCCAGCTTGGCGAACTTCTTCTCGGCATAGAACGGTGCGACCTTCGCCCCTCCTTCGATGTCCTGCGATACAGTGAGGACGCGGAGCTTGCCCGCGTTGTCCGCTGCCAGCTTGTCGAGCATCGGCATCTCGAGGACGCATGGCCCGCACCATGTCGCCCAGAGGTTGACCAGCACCGGCTTGCCCTTGAGATCGCGCAACTTGAGCGTCTTGCCCGACGGATCGGTCACGGTGAAGTCGGGCATGTCCTTGCCGCGATTGGCGATGTCGAGCGTGCCATTGAATTCGCCCTTGGCGACAGATTCCGTAGGTGCCGCGCTGCTCTGCGGTTGCGAGTCGCTCGGCGCTTGCCTATCGCACCCCGCAACGGCAAGGGCCGCCACGAGCAACAGCACTTTGGGCGAATAGACGGACATGGGCGACAAATCAGGCTCCAACCAGATGTGGGGCGGGCGCTTCGCAGGCGGTCCCTCGGCGATCATGCGCGAGATTAACGCCTCGATTCCCTTCGACAAGGCGCTGTGGCGGCAAGACATCGCCGCGTCAAAGGCCCATGTGGACATGCTCGGCGCGCAAGGCATCGTCACGGCCGAGGATGCGGCGCTGATCGCGCAAGGGCTGGATCAGGTCGCGGCGGAGTATGAGGCCAACGGGGTGCCCGAAAACTGGGACCTCGAAGACATCCACATGACCACCGAGAGCCGACTTGCCGAACTGATCGGCCCGGCGGCAGGTCGCCTCCACACCGCGCGCAGCCGTAACGATCAGGTGGCGACCGACTTCCGCCTGTGGGTGCGCGATGCGATGGATCAGGCAGAGCTGGGCCTCAAGCAGCTGCAGGTCGCGCTGGTTTCGCGCGCAGGCGAACACACCGCGTCGATCATGCCCGGCTTCACCCACCTGCAGACCGCGCAGCCCGTCACGCTTGGCCATCACCTGATGGCCTACTACGAGATGATCGGGCGGGATCGTTCGCGCTTTGCCGATGCGCGCAGCCGCATGAACCGCAGCCCGCTGGGTTCGGCGGCGCTGGCCGGAACCGGCTTTCCGATCGACCGCTTCCGCACCGCCGAGGCGCTGGGCTTTGACGGGCCAACCGACAACAGCCTCGATTCGGTGTCAGACCGCGATTTCGCGCTCGATTACCTGATGGCGGCGGCGCAGTGCTCGCTGCACCTTTCGCGGCTGGCCGAGGAGTTCATCATTTGGGCAAGCCAGCCCTTCGGCTTCGTGACGCTGCCCGACAGCCTGTCGACCGGCAGCTCGATCATGCCGCAGAAGAAGAACCCCGATGCCGCCGAACTGGTGCGCGGGCATTCCGGACGGATCGTCGGTTGCCTGACCGCCCTGATGATCACGATGAAGGGCCTGCCGCTGGCCTATTCGAAGGACATGCAGGACGACAAGCCGCCGGTGTTTGAAGCTGCCAGCCTGCTCGCCCTGTCCATCGCCGCGATGACCGGCATGGTCGCCGAAGCGAAGTTCCGCACCGACCGGATGCGCGCCGCCGCCGAACTCGGCTATGCCACGGCGACCGACCTCGCCGACTGGCTGGTGCGGCAGGCGAACATCCCGTTCCGCGAGGCGCATCACATCACCGGCAGCGCCGTGAAACTGGCCGAATCGCGCGGCATCGCGCTCGATCAGCTCTCGATTGAGGACCTCAAGGCCATTGACCAGCGCATCGACGATCGCGTCTACGCCGCGCTTTCCGTCGAGGCGAGCGTGGCGGCGCGTTGCAGCCATGGCGGAACCGCGCCGGACGAGGTAAGGAAGCGCGTGGCCCAGGCGCGCGTCGCGCTGGGGCTGGAGGAACAGGCTTGAAGCTTTCGCGCACCATTTTGCTCGGCACCCTTGGCGCCCTCGCTCTGGCGGGCTGCGGCAACAAGGCCGAGCTGAAGCTGGCGCCAGACCAGACGCCGCCGCCGATCCCCTATGGCCGCGAGGTCCAGCCGGGCGCGGACGATCTGCTCAAAACCCCCGCGCAGGCAGCCCCTGCGCGCAACGTCGAGCCGCGTCGCCGCTCGCAGGATCGCGAAGACGATCCTTTCGACCTGCCTCCCGAAGACTGAGAATTTCCGATGGACCATTTTGAACTGAACAACGGCGTGCTCTGCGCCGAGAACGTGCCCCTGCCGATGATCGCGGCGGCGGTCGGCACGCCCGTCTATGTTTATTCGCGCGCGACGCTGACCCGCCACGCCCGCGTGTTCCGCGATGCCCTTGGCGTGCTGCGCGATGTGAAGATCGCCTTCGCGGTCAAGTCCAACCCCAACCTCGCCGTGCTTAAGGTCCTGGCTGCCGAAGGCTACGGCGCCGATGTCGTCTCGGGAGGCGAGATGGAACGCGCGCTGGCGGCAGGCATGGCGCCCGATGGCATCGTGTTCTCGGGCGTGGGCAAGACCGCGGCCGAAATGCGCCGTGGCATCGAAGCCGGGATCGGCCAGTTCAACCTCGAAAGCGAGGAAGAAGGGCTGGAACTGGCGGAAATCGCCGCGTCCATGGGCAAGGTTGCCTCGGCCGCGCTGCGCGTGAATCCTGACGTTGACGCCGGGACGCACGGCAAGATTTCCACCGGCAAGGCCGAGAACAAGTTCGGCGTGCCGTTCGATCGTGCGGCGGCAATCTATGGCCGTCTTGCCACGACGCCGGGCCTGAACATGCGCGGCCTCACGCTGCACATCGGCAGCCAGCTTTCCAGGCTCGAGCCGCTGGAAGCCGCCTTCAACAAGGTCGGCGGGCTGATGGAAGAGATCCGCGCTGCTGGCCATAGCGTCACGCACATGGACTTGGGCGGCGGCATCGGTGTGCCCTACAAGGCGGGCGAGGTGTTCCCGCAGCCCGCCGAATATGCGGCGATGGTCGCGCGGGTGACCGGCAACTGGGGCGTGACCCTGATGTTCGAACCGGGCCGCGTCATCACCGGCAACACCGGCGTGCTGGTGACCGAGGTGATCCGCGTGAAGGAAGGCGTGGGGCACCCCTGGGTCGTCGTCGACGCCGCAATGAACGATCTGGCGCGCCCGGCGCTCTACGATGCCTGGCACGATTTCGCCGCGGTGGAGCCGAAGGGCGAGACCTTCACCGCCAACATCGTCGGCCCGATCTGCGAAAGCTCGGACACCTTCGCCATGGCTCGCACCATCGACAAGGTTGGGCGCGGCGATCTCGCCGTGTTCCGCACCGCCGGGGCCTATGGCGCGACGATGGCCAACACCTACAATTCGCGGCCCCTGGTGCCCGAAGTCATGGTCGATGGCGACAAGTGGGCCGTGGTGGCTGATCGCATCGATCCCGCGACGATCCTGGCGGCAGAGCGCGTGCCGGACTTCCTCAAGTAAGATGCATTCGCTCCCCCTCTTCCACCGCATCGCGGGCCAGCCGGTGATCCTGCTGGGCGAGGGGGAGGCCGCCGCGGCCAAGCAGCGCCTGATCGAGCGCGCGGGCGGAGTGATCTACCGCGATATCAACGCCGGGATCGACGACGGCGCGCGCCTCGCCTTCATCGCGCACGACAATCCCGACATGGCGCAGGGCGATGCGATCCGGCTGCGCTGTGCCGGCCTGCTGGTGAACGTGGTCGACCGACCCGAGCTGTGCGATTACACCACGCCCTCGATCCTCGACCGTGACCCGGTGCTGATCGCCGTGGGCACGGGCGGGGCCTCGGCAGGCCTCGCCAAGATCCTGCGCCTGCGGCTGGAGCGCCTGCTGCCGCAAGGGCTGGGCGCCTTGGCCCGCGCGCTGGAAGAGGCGCGCGAGGGGATGCGCAAGCGCTGGTCCTCGGTCGCCGACCGCCGCCGTGCCCTCGATGCGGCGCTGGACGAGGGCGGGGAACTCGATCTGTTCCGGGCCGGGAGCGAGGCGAAGGTGGCTGACTGGCTGGCTTCTGGCGCGGAAGGGCAGTCCGGGCGCTTCGAAATCACCCTGACCTCGAACGACCCCGAAGACCTTACCCTACGCGCCGCTCGGCTGCTGGGGCAGGCAGACGTGGTGGTGCATGATGCAGGCGTTGCGCCGGAAATCTTGTCACGCGCGCGGGCCGATGCGGTGCGTGTGCTCGCCGGGTGTGAAGTTCCGCAGGGCGGGATCGTCGTGGTGCTGCGAGTAGTTTGACTGATCACTCCTGGCCGTCCCGGACCTGATCCGGGACCCCACTTTTCTTGCCGCAAGCTGCGTTTTCACCGAGGCCGCAAAAGGCAGCGGGGTCCCGGATCAAGTCCGGGACGAGGTGGTTTTAAAGCGGACAGTTACCCCTTCATCGCCGCCTGCAACTGCCCAATAATCACCTGGCTCTGCTCCGCGCCTGACTGGGGCGCGAAATCACCGGTGCGGTCGTTGATCTTGTCCCAGTTGGCGGCGAAGCCTTCGACGGTACGTTCGTTCGGTGCCAGCAGGACGCCCTTGTTCATGGTGACCCATGCGCCGTGGTATGCGCCGCCGCCTGCGCCGACGATGGCGTTGGTGGGGGCGTCTTCCGAGACGAGGAAGAGCGCGGCGGGCACGACGTTTTCCGGGCCAAACAGCTTGAAGGCTTCCTCGGGGAAGATATCCTCGGTCATGCGCGTGGCGGCAACCGGGGCCAGCGTGTTGACCTTGATGTTGTTCTTCGCGCCTTCAAGATAGAGCGTCTTGGTCAGCCCGGCGAGGCCGAGCTTGGCCGCGCCATAGTTGGCCTGCCCGAAGTTGCCGAACAGTCCGGTGGACGATGCCGTCATCAGGATGCGGCCGTAGTTCTGTTCGCGCATCAGGTCCCAGCAGGCCTTGGTGGCGAAGGCCGAGCCGATCAGGTGGACGCGCACGACCATCTCGAAATCGGCCGGGTCCATCTTGGTGAAGCTCTTGTCGCGCAGGATGCCGGCGTTGTTGATCAGCACGTGCACGCCGCCCCAGCGTTCCTTGGCCTTGGCGACCATCTCGACCATCTGCTCGTATTCGCTGACCGAGCCGCCGTTCGACATGGCCTCGCCGCCCATGGCCTCGATTTCCTCGACGACCTTGAGCGCTGCGTCCGAATGGCCCGTGCCATCGCGCGATCCGCCAAGGTCGTTGACCACAACCTTCGCCCCGCGTCGGGCGAGTTCGAGGGCATAGGCGCGGCCAAGGCCACCGCCTGCTCCGGTAACGATCGCGACGCGGCCTTCGAACGAAATGCTCATGCTTGGGTCTCTCCGGAGCGCCCTAACCGGGCGATTAACGCAGGCATCAGCGATGCCACGGCGAGGGCCGGAACGCAACGGGCGAGGCGTTGCCGCAGCATTTGCGACAAATCGGCAAAACCACCGTCAACAAAATGTAACACTACAGACATATTTGGCCGCAAACCGGTAGGCTCAAGGATTCGTCATGAAGTTTGCAACGCGCGTCTCGATCACCGCTCTTGCCTGCGCCGCTGGCTGGGCTGTCCCGGCTGAGGCCGCGTCCTCGAACGCGGATATTGCCGCCATGCAGGCCCAGCTTCAGCAGATGCAGGCGCAGATGCAGAGCCAGATGGATGCAATGGCCGCGATGCAGGCGCAGATCCAGACCTTGCAGGGCCAGCTCGCCGAAGCCAGGGCCAAGAGCGACGCGACCGCCACTGCCGTCGCCGCAATCCCTGCGCCGACCGCTTCGGGCAAGCCGCCAGTCGCGATCAGCTGGGATGGTGGGCCGAAGATTGAAGCGCCGGTCGACCCGAAGAACCCCAAGGCCGGCAAGTGGAGCTTCAAGCCGCGCGGCCGCCTGCAGATTGACACCGCCTCGGTCTCCGCGCCGTCGTCCATAGGCAGCAAGAGCCTTGGCCTCGCCACGGAATTCCGTCGCGCCTACCTGGGCTTCGACGGCACCATTCCCGGCAACTTCGGCTACCGTATCGAGGCGGACATCGCCAACAGCAGTGTCGATCCGACCGACGTCTACCTCACCTATACCGGTATCAGGAACCTTACGCTCACGATCGGCCAGCACAAACCGTTCGAATCGATGGAGGACACCGAGTCCGACCTGTTCACCAGCTTCATGGAGCGCGCCGCGTTCAACACCGCCTTCGGTTTCGAGCGCCGCCTCGGCCTTTCTGCACAGTACCAGAAGGGCATGGTCCTGGCGCAAGTCGGCGTGTTCTCCGACAACGTCACTGACCTCAACGCCGATACCGACAACAGCTATTCCATCGACAGCCGCTTTGCCTTGCAGCCTAGGCTGTTCGGCGGCCAGGCGCACATCGGCGGCTCGGCGCACTACCACGACCTCAACGACAGCAGCGCCACCGTGCGTTATCGCGCGCGCCCGTTCACCCACACCACCGACATCCGCTTCGTCGATACCAAGGCGATCAGCGCGCTGTCGGAAACGAATTACGGCGTGGAACTGGGCTGGACCGGCGGTCCGGTGCATTTCACTGCTGAATCGCAGTGGATGAAGGTCAACCGTCCGGCAGGGATTGCCGACCCCACCTTCAACGGCGGCTATGTCGAAGCGGGCGTGTTCCTGACCAAGGGGGATACGCTTCCCTACAAGGCAAGCGAGGGCACCTGGACCCGGATCAAGCCGAAGAACGGTGTAGACAAGGGCGGCATTGGCGCGGTGCAGGTCAACGCCCGCTATGACTGGCTCGACCTCAACGACGTCGATGGTGCTGGTGGGGGCGTGCTGGGCGGCCGCCAGCAGCTCGTCGGTGCCTCCTTGCTGTGGGTGCCGACGGACTACGTGCGCTTCATTGTCGACTACGGCCATCTCTGGCTAAAGGATGCCGCGGTCGCTGCAGGTGCGGATCGCAATTACAACGCCGACGTCATCGGCATGCGGGCGCAGTTCGACTTCTGAGGCAGACGCAATGAAAAAGGCCCGCCGTTCCACATGGATCGGCGGGCCTTTTCGTTTTCTCAGGTCTCGCTATCAGGCGATCCGCGTCACCCAGCCATGGGTATCGGCAATCTCCCCGCGCTGGATGCCGACGAGCTTGGCGCGCAGCTTCTGCGTCAGCTGGCCGGGACCGCCCGAACCGATCGTGAACTCGCCCTCGTGGCTGGCGACCTTGCCGACTGGCGTGACAACCGCCGCGGTTCCGCAGGCGAACGTCTCGATCAGCTTGCCCGAAGCCGCGTCTGCCTTCCACTGGTCAAGGCTGTAGCGGCCCTCGCGCACGGTCAGGCCCTCTTCGGCGGCAAGCTTGAGCAGGCTCGAACGGGTGATGCCGGGCAGGATCGTGCCGGTCAGTTCAGGCGTCAGGATCGAACCGTCATCGAACACGAAGAACAGGTTCATGCCGCCCAGTTCCTCAACCCACTTGCGCTCTGCTGCATCAAGGAACAGGACCTGATCGTGCCCGCGCGAGAAGGCTTCGGCGGTGGGCACGAGGCTGGCGGCATAGTTGCCGCCGCACTTGGCCGCGCCGGTGCCGCCGGGGGCAGCACGCGTATAGTCCGAAACCCAGATTGAAACCGCCGGCGCGCCCGACTTGAAGTAGTTGCCGGCCGGGCTGGCGATGACCATGAACTTGTACTGCTTCGCAGGCCGCACGCCCAGGAACGCCTCGCTGGCGAACATGAACGGGCGCAGGTACATCGAGCCGCCCTCCACAGTAGGGAACCAGTCCTTGTCGGCCAGCACCTGCTGGCGCACGGCATCGACGAACAGCTCTTCCGGCAGTTCGGGCATGGCGAGGCGGCGCGCAGACGCATTGAAGCGCTGCGCATTGGCTTCCGGACGGAACAGGGCGATGCCGCCGTCGGCCAGGCGATAGGCCTTCAGCCCTTCGAAGATTTCCTGCGCATAATGCAGCACTGCAGCCGCAGGATCGAGCGCGATGGGGCCATAGGGAACGACGCGAGCGTCGTGCCAGCCGGTCCCCTCGGCGTAGTCGATCTCGACCATGTGATCGGTGAAGGCGGTGCCGAAGCCGGGGTTCGCCAGCACTTGCGCCCGCACGTCCGCAGCAACCGGAGCCGGGTGCGGATGCTTGGTGAAGGTGAGGCTGTTGTCGGCGAGCGTCGCCATGGGGCAGTCCTTGCGCTAGAATCGAGGAAGCAGCGCCGTGAACTATTATTGCGCGAAAGGCAAGGGGAATGTAATAAATGTGAAGGGCCGCGTCGGTCAATCCGAGCGGCCCTTCGCATGGTCAGCGGCCGGAAGTGCCGCCCACGAAGCCTTTATCGCTTAATCGAAACTCAGCGATAATGCCTCGCGCGGGACTGTACCGACCTCTCTGCTGAACCATGAGACATCGGATCACCTCCTTTCGCGCTGTTGAGCCAAAGTCACAGGCTGTTGGGCCTGCTGGACCGGGAGTTTGTATTCTCACCGGCCTTGTTCTGAATGTGATTCATCCATGGCAAAACAACAAGACTTGATCGAAAAAAAATTGTCGTCACAATCTCCGCTTCGCGCCTGCAGTATGGTCACCCCTGCAACCGGATAGGCAACTGGCCATGCAGGCGGCCATGCAGGCGGATCGCGTTATTTCCGGCAATCCTCGATCACCCGCCCCACTTCGGCCCAGGCTGGCAGGTAGAGCGTCGGCAAGCCGTTCACCTCGATGGCAAAGCGACCGCGGCTGAACGCCATGGAATCCAGCAGCGGATCGCGTGAGGGCAGCGTTGCCACCAGTTGCGGCTGGCCCTGCGGCGCCGGATCGGCCGAAAGCGGGCGGATATCGCTGGTGGTTGCCACCGTCATCGGCAGCGGCACGGTGGAAGTGCCGGTGCGGATCAGGCTCATCGTTCCTGCGGCGCGGTTGCAGGCCATGGCGAACAGTGTGGCGTCGCCCGGGCCGAAACGGGCGACCCCCGGCTCATAGCGCCAGTTGCCCACGGTCTGTGGCGCATCGCGCCAGTCCTTGAAAGTCTGCGCAGGTGGCGGCGGGGGCGGTGCCTGGGTTGGCCTAGGGGCCGGCGGCGGCGCGGCTTGCGGGACCACCGTCGGCGCGGCGCAGGCGGAAAGGGCCAATGGCAGGACGAAAGCCAGCGCACCGGATAAAACGAGGCGGGGGCGGTGTGCATGGTTGATCTTCATGGTGCAGTTATGGAAGGAACGCGCCGTGACCTCAACCCGCCCCCCCAAACAGCCCGGCGCATCCAAGCTTCGCGTGGACCAGTTGCTCGTCGAACGGGGCTTGGTCGAAAGCCGCGCGCGCGCGCAGGCCCTGATCCTTGCCGGGCTGGTCTACTCGGGCGAGACCAGGATCGCCAAGGCCGGGCAGGCGCTCGCTCTCGATGCCGCCTTGGATGTGCGTGGACGCGATCACCCCTGGGTCTCGCGCGGCGGCATCAAGCTCGCCCACGCCATCGAGCATTTCGGCCTCGATCCATCCGGCGTCACCGCGATGGACATCGGCAGTTCGACGGGCGGCTTCACCGACGTACTGCTGCAAGGCGGCGCGGAGCACGTCTTTGCCGTGGACTCGGGCACCAACCAGCTCGCCTGGAAGCTGCGCCAGGATCCGCGCGTCACCGTACTGGAACAGACCAGCGCGCGCATCCTCACGCCGGGACAGATCGATCGACCAGCGACCTGGGTGGTCTGTGATGCCAGCTTCATTGCCTTGCGCAAGGTGCTGGAAGTGCCGCTCTCCCTGGCGACGAGACCGACCCGCCTCGTCGCGCTGATCAAGCCGCAATTCGAAGTGGGCAAGGCCGAAGTCGGCAAGGGCGGCGTGGTGCGTGATCCCGCGCTTCACGAACGCGTCTGCGGCGAGGTGCGCGATTGGCTGGAAGGCGAAGGCTGGGAGGTTCAGGGCATCGTCCCGAGCCCGATCACCGGGCCCGAAGGCAACGTCGAATTTCTGATTTCCGCGCTGCGTGGCTGAGTTTTCCCCGGATTGTGTCTCCGCGCGGGATGCAATGCGGGACGACTTCCGATTGCAGAGCAGGCAACCCCTCGCCAATATCCCCGGCGAATCGCGCGTTTTGCGCAGTTGCTTGCGGGTGCCATGAACTATCTTGCCTCTTCGGGACAGCTTCGCGCCAGTCTTCTGCGCTGGTCGCTGTTCACCATTCCCCTTGTCGTCGCTCTCGGGTTTCTGTCCGGACAAGCTGCAGGCAGCGGCCCTGGCAACCCGTGGTTCGATGCGCTGGTCAAGCCGTCGATCTATCCACCGCCGGCCGCCTTCGGAATCGTCTGGACCGTCCTTTATGTTCTGATGGGGCTGGCGCTGGCGATGGTTCTCTCGGCACGCGGCGCGGCGGGTCGTGGCATTGCCGTCGCGATGTTCGTGGTCCAGCTTCTCATCAACCTCGCCTGGTCGCCTACGTTCTTCGCGTTGCACCAGATCACGGTGGCGTTCTGGATCACCGTTGCCATGGCCGTGGCGATCGTCTTGACGGTGGTGCTGTTCTGGCGCGTGCGCCCGGTCGCGGGCATGCTGCTGCTGCCATATCTCGCGTGGGTCTGCTTCGCTTCGGTGCTGACGTTCGAGTTCGGCCGGTTGAACCCCGATGCCGATGGCGCATTCGGCACCGTGACGACCGAGCGCGTCGAAATCTGACCTGTCCGGCCACTTGCGCAAGGCATGATGGCGGCCCACATAGCGGGAACCGAATGCCAGCCAGGACTCAAGCCCATGCAGAGTGAAAACCCGATGATCGCCGACTTCGTCAAGCTGCTGAACAGCGCGGCGGGAACGATTGCGGGCATGGGCCGCGAGGCGGGCGAAAACGCGCGCGAGAAGGCCAAGGAAATCTTCGGCGGCCTCGATTTCGTCAGCCGCGAGGAGTTTGACGCGGTCAAGGAACTGGCTGCTTCCGCGCGTGAGGAAGTGGAGGCGCTCAAGGCCCGCATCGCCGCGCTTGAGGCTGCCTCAAAGGGCGAGTGAGGAACCCGTTTCCCGTTTCGCGGATTTAACCTGCATCAAGTTGGCGCCCGGCGGCGCACTGCAGGAAGACAACCGTGTTTACGCAACTCAATCCGACAATTCCCTTGCACGTGCTGGGCAAGGGCGATGGCTATGCGATCGGGATGATCGACTATGGCCAGGAGCACAATCTCATCTGGGTCACGGCGCTCGATGAGTCGGGCGAGATCTGGTGTGCGCCCAACAGCAAGGTCCGTCTCGGCAAGAACTGGACAATGGGGCGGGCGGAAAACCGCCTGATCACGCAGGACAAGCAAGAGGCAACTTCCAAGGCCGAGGTAGAAGCAGAACACTGTGAAGGCCGGCGCGCCGCCTGAGGTTCAGCTTTCCAGCATCCTTGCCGTGGCGAGCGAGCAATCCAGCCGCCAGTGCAACCCGGTCGGCGCGTAATCGATGGTCACTTCGGCATCGAGGCTTCGGGCCGGGATATGCCGCATCAGCGTGGTACCGAACCCGTGATGCGTGGGCACGCACATCAGGGGCACGCCGCTCTCACGCCAGTCGATGACGAAGCGATCTGCGGTTTCCTCCCAGCACAGCACGACTTTGCCTGCCGGCGCGGCCAGGGCACCGTACTTGAGCGCATTGGTGGCAAGCTCGTGCAACGCCATGCCGATGATCTCGGCGCTGCGGGGGCTGAGGGGAATCGAGGCTCCACGCAATTCGATCTGCGCCCGCGCCTCGCGCCCCAGTATCGCCAACTGGGCCTCGGCCAGCTCATCCATGAGGATGGTCGACCAGCCGCGTCGGACCAGCAAGTCCTGATTGGCCGAGAGGCTGGCGAGGCGGCGTTCGAAGCGGTGCAGGAAATCCGGGTCCTTGCAGCCCGAACGGCGGGCAAGGGCCTGAACGACGGCAAGCAGGTTCTTGGAGCGGTGGTTCACCTCCATCAGGAGAACGCGAATCTGCTCTTCCTTCTCGAGCATGTCGGTCACATCGGTATTGGTGCCGAACCAGTAGAGGATCGCGCCCGAAGCGTCGCGAATGGGTAGCGCGCGCGACAGGAACCAGCGGTATTCCCCGTCGCCCGATCGCAAAGGGAAGGTGTCCTCCCACTCCACCCCGGATTCTATGGTGGTCTTGAAGTGTGCAAGGACCCTTTCGAGGTGGTCCGGGTGATGGACCTGATCCCAGCCCCAGCCGTCGCAATCGCCTTCTGCAAGGCCGGTGTAGTCATACCAGCGCTTGTTGTACCAACCTATCCAACCGGACCGGTCGGCAACCCATGCCAGTTGGGTGATGTTATCGGCCAGCATGCGGAAGCGCATCTCGCTTTCGCGCAAGGCGCGCTGGCCTTCCTCGCGAGCGGTGATGTCGCGGGCGATCTTGCTTGCGCCGACGATCTTTCCTGCCTGGTCGTAGATCGGTGAGACCGTGAGCGAGACGGAGATGAGGGCTCCGTCCTGGCGCTGGCGGACGGTGTCGAAGCTCTTCACCCGCTCCCCACGCGCTATGCGAGCAAGGATATCGTCTTCTTCGGCCTGCCGATCTTCCGGGATCAGGCGCCGGATCGACTGGCCGATCATGTCCGCTTCCGCAAATCCGAAGATGCGCGTGGCCGCCGGGTTCCAGCTCAGGACTGTCCCTTGCAGGTCCTTGCTGATGATCGCATCATCGGAAGACTGGATTATGGCAGATAGATGGGCCTCGGCCAGCAAAGCAGCTTGCTCCGTTGCGACCCCACCCGGCTGCCTTTTTACGGCAAGGGTGGCGCGATGCAACCGAATTGGCGCAATTTCAGGCAGATGGTTTCACAAACCCGCGGCCCGCAGGGCCTGGTCGAGATCCTCGATCAGGTCATCGGGGTCCTCAAGGCCGACATTGAGGCGCAGCATGCCTTCGCCCACGCCCATGTCGGCGCGGGTTTCCGGGCCGACGCCGTAATGCGTGGTCGAGGCCGGATGGCACATCAGCGAGCGCGAATCGCCGATGTTGTTCGAGATGTCGATCAATTGCAGCGCATCTAGAACGGCGTGGGCCTGCTTCAGCCCACCATCGAGGTGGAACGAGAAGATGGTGCCGCCCGCCTTCATCTGCTTGCGTGCCAGTTCGTACTGCGGATGGCTGGGCAGGAACGGATAGAGCAGACGGGGCACGCGGGCTTCGACAAAGCTCGCCACCTTGAGCGCGTTCTCGCTCTGGCGGTGGATGCGCAGGTCAAGCGTTTCGAGGCCCTTGTGGACGACCCAGGCGTTGAACGCGGCGATGTTCGGACCGGTGTTGCGTTGGAACGGCAGCAGGACGTTGTTGATCCACTCGGCCGAACCGCACACCGCGCCAGCCATGACGCGGCCCTGGCCATCCATCATCTTCGTGGCTGAATAGGCGACGACATCCGCGCCGAAGTCCATCGGGCGCTGCAGAGCAGCGGTGGCAAAGGCGTTGTCGACCACGGTGGTGATGCCGTGGCGTTTGGCGAGCGCGCAGACGAACTCGAGATCGACAATGTCCATCGTCGGGTTCGCCGGGCTTTCGAAGAAGAACACCTTGGTATTCGGCCTGATTGCGGCTTCCCACGCAGCGTTGTCCGAAGCGTCGATCGTGGTGCCGGTAATGCCGAAGCGCGGCAGCAGGTTGTCGACCAGCCAGCGGCACGAACCGAATGCGGCCTTGGCGGCGACGATGTGGTCCCCGGCCGAAAGCTGGCAGAGCAGGGCGGTGGTCATCGCCGCCATGCCGGTGGCCTGCGTGCGGCACGCCTCGGCTCCTTCCATCAGTGCGATGCGCTCTTCCAGCATCTGCACCGTGGGGTTCTGCAGGCGCGAATAGGTCATGCCTTCCGCCTCGCCGGCGAAGCGCGCGGCAACCGTTGCGGCATCGTCGTAGGTAAAGCCGGAGGTGAGGAACAGCGCTTCGGACGTTTCGCCCATTTCCGAACGCCACGTGCCTCCGCGCACGGCTTGCGTTGCGGGACGCCACTTCTGCGTGATCGAACGGTCCTGGCCAGCAGTTCTCTTCATGCCAGCCGCCTTAGTTTTCCGGACGGCTGCGCGCAAGCGGCGGGATTGCGAAGCGGCCCTGCGCGCCCTATCGGTCAGGACGCATGACGCAACAGTTCCAGACCGCAGCCCCGCGCGAGAAAGACCCTGCATTCTGGTGCGCGGTCATCGCGTCCGCGTTCTTCCTCCTCGTGCTGCACCGGCTCGGCATTCCGTCAAAGCCGATGTTCGACGAGGTGCATTACCTGCCCGCGGCAAGGCGGCTGATCGACCTGACGTCGCGGCTGAACCCTGAGCATCCCCTGCTGGCCAAGCAACTGATCGCCTGGTCGATGCAACTGATCGGCGATACCCCGTTCGGCTGGCGCTTCCCCTCGGCCGTGCTTGGCGGGCTCGGGCTTTGGGCAATGATGCGGGCGCTGTGGTGGGCGAGCTTTTCCCGTTCGGCCACGGTCTTGTTCGGCCTGCTGCTGGCAACGGACTTCATCTGGTTTATGATGTCGCGGATTGCCCTGCTCGACATGGCGATGGCCGGGTTCATGGCGCTGGCCATGTGGCAATGGGCGCTCGCCTGGCGCAATCCTTCCGGCAGGGCCTTGCTGGCGCGGTCTCACCTGCTGCTGGCGGGCGTATTCATGGGGCTTTCGCTGGGCGCAAAGTGGAATGGCGCGCTTCTGCTGCCGCTGCCGGGACTGGTCTTTGCACTGAACCGCTGGGAGGCGCTGAAGGGCAGGAGGAGTGGCCTCCTGTGGGCCTCGCGCGAGGCCGGACCGGTGCCAGGTGTCTCGCTGGTCGAGGCGGCGTTATGGCTGGGGGTGGTCCCGGTGGTGGTCTATCTTGCCACCTTCCTGCCCGCCTTCTTCTATGAAAAGCAGCCGATGACCGTAGGCGGGCTGTGGCATTGGCAGCAATACATGCTGGAACTGCAGGACAGCGTGAAGAAGCCGCACACCTACATGAGCGTGTGGTGGCAGTGGGTGGCCAACATCCGGGCGATCTGGTTCCTTTATGAAGAGGTCGATGGTGCGCAGCGTGGTGTGCTGATGATCGGCAATCCGTTCACGATGCTCGCCGGGCTGCCCGCGCTGCTGTTCTGTGCGTGGGACGGGTTCAAAGGCATGAAGGGTGGGGCAAAGCGGCTCCACCTGCTGGTCTTCGCCGCCTATGTCCTGCTCGTCGGCTTCTGGGCGATCAACGGCAAGCCGGTGCAGTTCTACTACCATTACATGCTGGCCAGCTGCTTCCTGCTGGCCGCCCTTGCGCTGGTCCTGGGCGAGTGGTGGGATCTGGGCCTGCGCTGGCCGACCAAGGTGACGCTGGTGCTGTCGTTCGGTCTGTTTATCGGATTCTACCCGATCCTCTCGGCAGGCCAACTGCCGCGCAAGGATTCCTACCGGGACTATACCTGGCTCAATAGCTGGAAATAGCGCGCAGCCGTAGCCAGACTGCGGTGGTCAGAGCGCCAAGCCCCGCAATCGCCATGTCCTTCTGCGGGTCCCACACATCGCCCTGCTGTCCGTTGTAGGCATCTGCATCCGGCCCGGCCATGACCACGGTAAGCTGCCACTCGAAGATTTCGTAAAGCGCGCTGCCTGCCAGCACGAACTCCACCGCGATGTAGGTGGCCAGCGCAGGCGAAAGCCCGCGATGGCGCGCAAGCCAGCAGGCGATGGGCCAGGCCCACAAGGCACCGAAGCTGAAATGAACGAGCCGGTCCCATGAATTGCGACCCAAGCCGAAAGCATGGTCGATCGAGGGCAGGCCAAGTGCGCCCAGCCACTGCTCGTAGGGCACGTACGAGTAGATGTAGCGCCCGCCGATGGTGTGCAGCGCCATGAATGCCGCGATGCACAGGATCGCACTTGTCGGCATGGGCCAGCGGCGCAGCGCGAGCCAGAGCCCGGCAACGATGACCAGCGTCGGCAGGTTCTGCAGCGGCGCGAGTGCCGGGTAAGGCGTATCGATCAGGCTGAACAGAGCCCCTGCGCCGGTAGCCCCGAGCAGAAGCGCTTGCGGTCCCGGAAGCCCCGCGACCGCGCGCAAATCAGTACTTGCCCCAGACGAAGCGCGAGGACAGCGCGAAGTTCCACACCGAGCCGAGCACGATGCCGACGATCACCGCAACCACGCTGTGGAAGCCGATGGTCTTGAGCACGGCAGCCGAACCGACGTTGGTCAGCAGGCCCAGTGAACAAGTCAGGCCGAACTGCGCCCACCCGCGCAGCAGCGGGCCGAAGCCGCGCAGGCGCTTGTCGGAATAGGTCAGCTCGTTGTTGAGCACGAAGTTGAAGGTCATGGCGATGATCGCCGCCAGCGTGTTGGCGGTGTTGAAGGTCGCGCTTTCCGACCAGTTGCCATAGACGAAGCGTTCGCCGGCAATGACCTTGAGCAGCACCCACAGCGCGCCCAGTTGCACCGCGACGCCCATGGCGCCAACGGTGCCGAACAGCGCGAAGCGTGTCGGGATGATGCGGCCGAGCCACTTGTCGTACAGGCCTACGAGGAATTCGAACACTACGGTCTGGTCCAGCTTGCTCTCGCCCTCGATGCGGGCGACGAAGTTGAGAGGGAATTCCTTGACCTTGAGCGGGCGGTCGACCGTGGCAAGGATATCGAGCAGGATCTTGAAGCCGACGCCGGACAGACGGTGCGCGTCCGCGCGCAGCGTTTCGGTGCGAAGCATGAAATAGCCGCTCATCGGGTCCGACAGTTCGACGCCGGTCACCTTGTTGGCGATGCGGTTGGCCAGGCCCGACGCCTTGACGCGGTCGGGACGGCCCCATTCCTCGGTACTCGCACCTTCCGCAAAGCGCGAGGCATAAGCGAGGTCATACTCGCCGCCTTCGACCGCAGCGAGCATCTTGGGCAGCAGTTCGGGATCATGCTGCTGGTCAGCGTCCATCACCGCGACGATCGGGGCAGCCGTGGCGCACATGCCCTCGATCGCAGCCGAGGCAAGGCCGCGGCGACCGATCCGCTCGATCACGCGGACGCGCGGATCGGTAAGCGAAATGCGGCGCGCCTCGTCGGCGGTGCCATCGGGGCTGTTGTCGTCAACGAAGATCGCTTCCCACACCACGCCCTGCAGCGCAGCGTCGAGACGCGCGACCATCGGCGCGATGTTCGCGCGTTCACGATAGGTCGGAAGGATAACGGCTAGCTGGAGCATCGGACGGGGCCTTTAGAGCCTTGCGAGCACCGCGTCACCTACTTCCGTCGTCCCGGCGCTACCGCCAAGATCGCGGCCCAGCACGCCATCGGCCAGAGTCCTGGCCACGGCGGCCTCCACCCGGTCTGCCGCTGCTGCCAGCCCCAGCGAGTGGCGCAGCAGCATCGCCGCCGAAAGGATCGTTGCCATCGGATTGGCAAGACCCTGGCCAGCGATGTCGGGGGCCGAACCGTGGATCGGCTCGTAAAGGCCGAAGGTGCCGTGCGCGGTCTGGCGCTCGCCGAGCGAAGCCGAGGCAAGCAGGCCGATCGAGCCTACGCACATCGAGGCCTGGTCCGAGAGAATGTCGCCGAACAGGTTGCCGGTCAGCACGACGTCGAACTTGCCCGGCGCGCGGACGAGCTGCATCGCGGCGTTGTCGACGTACATGTGCTCGAGCGTGACCTCGGGATATTCCCTGGCCACCTCGATCACCACGTCGCGCCACAGTTGGCTGGTTTCGAGCACGTTGGCCTTGTCGACCGAGCACAGGCGCTTGGCGCGGCCCATCGCGGTGCGGAAGCCGACATGGGCGATCCGGCGCACTTCGGATTCGTTGTACGACATGACGTCGTAGCCCTCGCGGTCACCGTTGGCGGCAGTGCGGAAGCCCTTTTCGCCGAAATAGACGTCGCCATTCAGCTCACGCACGATGACCATGTCGATCGCGCCGGCCACCTCGGGGCGCAGGGCGGAATGTCCTTCGAGGCCGGCAAAGACCTTGGCCGGACGCAGGTTGGCGAACAGCGTCAGTTCCTTGCGCAGGCCAAGGATCGCCTGTTCCGGGCGCAGGTGGCGTTCGAGCGAATCGCAATCGGGATCGCCTACCGCACCGAACAGGATGCCATCGGAAAGGCGCGCGATCTCCAGAGTCTCGGCCGGAAGGGGGTGGCCATAGGCCTTGTAGGCCGCGCCGCCGACCGGGGCTTCCTTCATCTCGATGCCGGGCAGGCCGAGCGCTTCGATCACGCGGACCGCTTCACGCGTCACCTCGGGACCGATGCCATCACCGGGCAGAACCGCAATCTTCATGAAATACCCCTTCGTCCCTGCACTCGCTCGCCGCTTATGCGTCGAAGCCAATCCTTCTCAGGCGGCCGAGCAGAATCGCGCGCGCCCCCATAACATCGCGCGTGCGATCGGCAAGCAGGCGGTTGGCGATGGCCTTGCCCTGACGCTCCAGACGGGCCAGCAGATCGGGCCATTGCTCGTCTGGCGGAGGGGCTGGGGCCGTGCCATATCCGACCTCGCGCAGCAGCAGCACTTCGTAGCCAGCCAGGACCCGTGCCCATCCTCGGGCCGAGGGCGCATGGCAGATCGCATCGAGCAAGGCGACGAGCGACTCGTAGAGCACCGGGTAAGGGTGGCCTTCGGGCAGTGTCGCGGCGGTCAGCGCACAGGCCCAGCCGATCCCCGCGCTGGGCAGAGGTTCCGACAGCCACGGCCCCCGACTTGCCACGAGCTCGACGCGGGCAGATGGCAGTTGCGAAGCCGTGCGTGAGCGCACTTCAACCTCGATCAGGTTCCCAGGGATCAGCACGGGCCGCAGTTCGCGCCCCCGCGCCCCGGCGACATAGGCGGCGGCAAGGCCGTGGTCGGCGGTCAGCACGCGGATGATCGCGCCGTGTTCGCCGTTGGGCAGGACCGAGCAGAGAATGGCAGGGGCGCGGATCAGCATTGCGTCATCCTCTGCGCCTGCCACCCTTTTTGGGCAATGCCTTCATGGGCAGGCGGCACAAAGTTGCACATCGGCGTTGGAACATCTGGCGGTTTGCGATAGTTTGATGGGCATGAAGCAGCTCTTCCAGCATGCCGCCATCACCGAAGGCGTCACGGTGCGAGTCGCCGTGAACTTCCTCCCCGAACAGTCGCGGGTGGAAGCAGGCAAATGGTTCTGGGTCTATCATATCCGTCTCGAGAACGACGGCGACCAGCCGGTGCAACTGCTGTCGCGCCATTGGCGGATCACCGACGGGCGGGGCATGATCAACTTCGTCGATGGCGACGGCGTCGTCGGCGAACAGCCCGTCCTGCAGCCGGGGCAGAGCCACGACTACGTCTCCGGCTGCCCGCTTGGCACCCACCATGGCAGCATGGAGGGCCATTACACGATGCAGCGTGCCGATGGCTCGTTGTTCGATGTGGCGATTCCGTTCTTTCCTCTGGCGGCACCGGCTCCGGCGAACTAAATCCGGTTCGCAATGAAGCGGACCCATCTCCCTCTCAATGGCCTGCGCGTGCTTGACGCTGCGGCCCGGCACCTCTCGTTCACGCGCGCCGCCGACGAACTGGCGGTGACGCCGGCGGCGGTCGGGCAGCAGATCCGCGCGCTGGAAGACCTGCTCGGTGTCGTGCTGTTCCGCCGCACTTCGAAGGGCCTTGAACTCACCGACGAGGCGATTGCCGGTCTCGATGCGATCCGCGAAGGCTTCCTGCGCTTTGAAGAAGGCGTGCAGGCGATGCAGGCCGGGCAATCGAGCCATGTCTACACGATCGCCTGCCCGCGCGACTTCTTCGCCGCGTGGCTGTCACCCCGCCTTGCGGCGTTTCGCGCCGGCAATCCGCAGATGCGCTTCTCGCTCGTGGGAGGCGATGCCGATATCGACTTCACCGAAGCCAATCTCGACCTTGCGGTGCGTTGGGCCGAGGGGCCGGGCGAACTGGAAGGCATCGCATTGGGCCAGCCGCTGATGGTGACGGTGGCCGCGCCCGATGCCGCGCCCGATTGCCCGTGGATCGGCTGGCCCGGCGATCCTGCACCGGGCGGCGGCGATGTCGGCTTCTCGGTCGGCGACGCCGGAACCGCGATCAGCGCAGCAAGCGCCGGGCTGGGCCGGGCGCACGTGCCCTATCAACTGGTCGACAATGCGATCGGCATGGGCCGCGTGGTCGTGCAGGGCGAACCCGTGACATCACGCAAGGGTTACTGGCTCGTCGCACCCCTGCCGCAGTGGCGGCAAAAGAAGGTCAAGGAGCTGGTCGCGGCGCTTTCCGCGTAAAGCTAAGGCGATGATTTGCCACGCCAGATAGACCCGATTCGGAATTGACCCTTACGCGCTGTTAACTGCCTTGGTGCTATCCGCGCAGCCATGTTTACCGGGTTGCGCAGTCTTGTCGCTCGCGGACGGCGCTTCGGCCGTCCGCTGCGCAATGCTCGTCCCTTCTCTTCCAGCTGGCAGCAGCGCGAGGGCGACAACTTCACGCTCGCCTATGCGCGAAGCCTGTCGCATCGCCTGCCGCTTCTCTATCTCGTCGTCGTCTTCGACATGCTGCTTGTGGCATTCCGGTTTCGCCATATCGCGCCTGGCTGGCTGATCGCGCCGGGACCGATATTCCTCGGCGGCTTTGCGCTGTGGCGGGCATATTACTGGCGACCGGCCGCGGTCGAGCGGCGTGCAACGGCGGTTCTCCGGCGTGATCTCGCCTCGATGAGCTGGCTGGGAGCATTCGCCAGTTTCCTGTTCGCCCTGTGGGGCATGGCGCTCTACGTCCATGGCGATTGGGAAGCGCAATCCTTCATCCACTATATCTTTGCCGTTACGCTGTTTTCCGGGATTCTCGGCCTCGGCCATTCGCCCATGACGGCATTGCGCATCGCGATTGCGACAACGATCCCGACCACTGGCCAGATCCTCTTCAGCGGGCATCCGAATGCGGTGATGGTCGTGCTGGTGCAAGTGGTGGTGACGACCTTGCTGCTGCTGATCACCAACGGCCACCACCGCGATTTCGTGCGGCTTGAACTGTCGCGTCAGCAATTGACCCGGCGAGAGCGCGAAGCGGCGCGGCTGGCGCAGGAGAACCTGCTCCAGGCAACCATCGATCCGCTGACCGGGGGGCTCAACCGTCGCGCCATCCTCGATCGGCTGGCCGAGGATATCGAACGCAGCGGCAGGGGCGTGCAACGGGCATGGCTTGCCTTGATCGACCTCGACGGGTTCAAGCACATCAACGATACCTATGGCCACGCGGCAGGCGATGCCGTGCTCCAGGCCGTGGCGAATCGGCTTGGCGGAATGGAGCGTGTGCGCTGCTTCGGTCGGCTTGGAGGCGATGAATTCGCCGTGGTGCTCGACCCCTCGCTTGATCACGCAGCCGCCTTTGCGATCGGTACGGCGCTTTCGGATTCACTGCGCGCCCCGGTGCTGCACGGCGGTGCAGTGCTGCGCTTTTCCGGCTCCATTGGCGTCCATCGCATGGACGGGCGCAGCGTCAGCGATTGCCTCGAACGGGCCGACGCCGCGCTCTACAAGGCCAAGGAGCTTTCCGATGGCGCCGTCGTCGTCTTCAGCCCGGACGACGAGGCCGAGCTGCAGGATCGCGCTGCAATCACCCGCCTGTTCAACGAAAGCAATCTCGCTGACCGGCTCAAGCTCGTCTACCAGCCAATCCTCGATGCCGAGAGCGGCGGCGTGATCGGCCTCGAAGCGTTTGTGCGCTGGAGCCCCGATGGCGAACGCTGGCTGGCACCGGGGCAATTCATGTCGCTTGCCGAAGCGACGGGGCGGACCGGCGAACTGACCCGCACGGTCATGGCGCGCGCCCTGGCCGAATGCCCGGCGTGGAAGTACGGACGTTGGCTGGCGATCAACCTCAGCCCCCGCGACGTGATGCGGACTGGCACGGCCGAAGCTCTAGCGCGCCTGGTGGAAGACCATGGGGCGCCGCCGCATTCGATCATCCTGGAGGTTACCGAACGGGCCCTGCTCGAAGATCCCAAGCGCGCCGAAGCACAATTGCTCGCATTCCGCGCGCGCGGTTTCCGCATCGCGCTGGACGATTTTGGCGCGGGCTGGTCAAGTCTCAATCAGGTGCACAGCCTGCCGCTCGACATGATCAAGATCGATCAAGAACTGTCCCGCGCCCTCGCCACCGACCCGGGTGCGCGTTCCCTCGTCGGTACGATCGTTTCACTTGCCTGGCAGCTTGGCATCGACTGCACGATCGAGGGCGTCGAGGACGAAGCGCAGGCCAGCACGGCCCGCGCTCTGGGCATCCGGCTCATGCAGGGGTATCATCTGGGGCGGCCGCAACCCGCAGCAGAAGCCTTGGCGCTGATCGCGGATAATGCCTTGAGCCTGCGCGCCTGAGAGTTCTTTGATCCGAAACTGGCGTTTCGAATCTTGCGGCACCGGCCCGCTCCCCCGCCCGGCCACCCATTCAGGATACTTGCGTGGGTGGCCGGGCGGGGGAGCGGGCCGGTGCCGCATGAACCTCGCCGGTGGCGAGGTTCAGATCAATGCTCCAGCACGATCGGGCGCGGCGTGCCCGGCGGGTGCAGGCGGCGGAACAGTTTCCCCTTTTCGCTGAACAGCACCAGCAGCAGGCTGAGCACGCCTGCTGACAGCAGCGCGAGCGCCAGCGGATGCGCCGTGCCGTCGTAGGCCTGGCCGACGAAGATCCCGATGACCGAGCCGATCACCATGCGCAGGAAGGCGTGCATCGAATTGGCGCTCCCTGCCGTGCGTTCGAACGGCTGCAGCGCGATCGAGCCGAAGTTCGCGCCGATGAAGCCGATTAGGATCATGTTCGTGATCATCAGCGGCATGAACTGCCACAGCGTCTGCCCTTCCAGACTCGAGGAGAAGGTCTGCAGCGCGCTGACGAGGATGAACGCGATTACCGCCGTGTGCGAGACGCGGCGCGCGCCGAAGCGCTCGACGATGCGCGAGTTGGAGAAGCTGGCGCAGGCCATCATCAGCGCCGAAAAGCCGAACAGCACGGGGAACATCTTGCCCGCGCCGAAGTGTTCGCCGACGAGCTGCTGCGAGGAGTTCACATAGCCGATCATCGCCCCGAAAGTGAGCGAACCGCCCAGCACGTAGCCGATGGCCGAGCGGTTGGTGGCAGCGTGCCCCATGTTCTTCGCGATCGTCATCGGGCGGATCGCCTGGCGATATTCGGGGTGCAGCGTCTCAGGCAGGCGGATATACAGCCATGCCGCCATGCCCGTGGCCAGAACGGCCAGCAGCACGAAGATCCAGCGCCACCCGGCAAACAGCAGCACGACCTGCCCAATGCTCGGCGCAAGCATCGGCACGACCATGAAGATCACCGAGATGATCGACATCTGCTTGGCCATCTGATCGCCCGAGAAGCGATCGCGGATGATGGCACCGGGCAGAACGGCAAGCCCGCCGCAGCCGATCGCTTGCCCCACGCGCATCGCCAGCATGCCGTCGAACGAAGTGACGAGCGCGCAGGCCAGCGAAAACAGGATGTAGATCGCCATGCAGGTCAGCAGGACCGGGCGGCGGCCATAGCGATCCGCCAGCGAACCCGGGAGCAGTGAGGCAAAGCCCGAGGCGAGCAGGAACGTGCCGACCACCAGCTGGCGGCGGTTGGGATCGGCAACGCCAAGATCCGTCGCAATGTCGCCAAGCGCGGGCAGCATGGCATCGACGGCGAGCGCCTGCATCGCCATGACGAGCGCCATCATCGCGATGGTCTCGCGCTCGCCCATCGTGCGCGGCGCGCGCAGGGTGTTGGAATCGTTAGCGGGCATAATCACCCTTTGAACGAGAATGGCTTCAAATCCCATCCCCCAAAACCGGGTTTATGTTGCAATGCGAAACGGAGTATCGTGGGCACATGGAATTTGCGCGAGACCAGGACGAGCCTGACCGTCAGGCGATTGCCTTGCGCAAGATCATCCATGTCGACATGGACGCCTTCTTCGCCAGCGTCGAGCAGCGCGACGATCCCTCGATCCGGGGCCTGCCCGTGGCGGTCGGCGGATCATCGGGGCGCGGCGTGGTGGCTGCGGCGAGTTACGAGGCGCGCAAGTTCGGGGTGCGTTCGGCCATGCCCTCGGCCCGTGCGGTGCAATTGTGTCCGGACCTGATCTTCAGGAAACCGCGCTTCGATGTCTACAAGGCGGTGTCGCAGCAGATCCGCAGCGTTTTCCTGCACTTCACGCCGCACGTCGAGCCGCTCTCGCTGGATGAGGCCTACCTCGACGTGACCGACGACGTGCGCGGGATCGGTTCGGCCACGCGTATCGCCGAGCTGATCCGCCAGCGCATCAGGGCCGAGACCGGCCTTACGGCAAGCGCCGGGGTGTCCTATAACAAGTTCCTCGCCAAGCTCGCCAGCGACCAGAACAAGCCGGATGGCCTCTGCGTGATCCGTCCGGGCGAAGGGGCGCAGTTCGTCGGCTCGCTTCCGGTGCGGCGCTTCCATGGCATCGGCCCGCGCGGCGCTGAGAAGATGGCCAGGCTGGGCATAGAGACCGGCGCTGACTTGAGGGCCAAGGACCTGGCTTTCCTGCGCGCCAACTTCGGGAGTTCGGCAGACTATCTCTATCGCGCGGCACGGGGGATCGACCTCAGGCAGGTCAAGGCAGACCGGCCGCGCAAGTCGGTCGGCGGCGAGCGGACGTTCGAGCGGGACATCTCCTCCGGCCCCGCGCTGCGCGAGACACTGGAGCGGATCATCGAGATCGTGTGGGAGCGGATCGCGCGCAGCGGGGCAACCGGGCGAACGATAACGATCAAGATGAAGTTCAACGATTTCACCCCCTGCACGCGCGCCAGGTCCCTGCCGCGCCCGATCGCAGGGAAGGAGGAGTTTGCCGCACTCGCCCGCGACCTGCTCGATGCGCAATTGCCGCTCCCCAGGCCGATCCGCCTGATGGGGCTGACGCTCTCGGCGCTGGAAGGCGAAGAGGCCGAGGACGGCGACGAGGGCGCCGCAGCGACGGTGCTTCAGGCCGAACTGCCGTTCTGATCGGCCAGCCAGCGCGCAACCATCTCTCGCACCGGGCCGCTGGTGTTTGCCGGGAGCGCCTCGGCCGCAAAGAAGCGTGCTTCCTCGATCTCGCGGCCATCGGCGGCGGGCAAGTCCCCTGTCGTCCCAACGACGAGTTCGATCGCATTGGTCCAGCCCTTGCGGTCCAGCACCACCGTGCCAAGGTGACGCGGCGCATCAAGGATGCAGCCGGTCTCCTCCAACAGTTCGCGTGAGGCTGTCACTTCCGGGCGCTCGTCACGGCCCAGCCCTCCGCCTGGCAGCATCCACGTGTCGCGCGCGTGGTAGCTGTGCCGGACGAGCAGCACTTCGCCTGCGGCATTGACGGCGATCACGTTGCAGCCGCGCACGCGCTTGCGCGTGATGCGCCAGTACCACAGCCGCGCGGCATGGGCAGTGCGCAGCAGGGTGCGGTGGAGCGGGCCGGGAAGGAAGTGCAGCACCAGCCCATTGTGAGGCCGGTGCTGCCGGTTGTCACCCCGGTTACGCCGCCTTCCAGCGCAGCGGCAGCGCCTTGAACCCGCCGACGAAGGTTGAATTCACGCGGCGCGGGCTTCCCGCCAGTTCGAGGCTCTCCACCCGGTCGAGCAGCACATCGAGCAGGATGCGCATTTCCAGGCGGGCGAGGTGCAGGCCGAGGCACTGGTGGGACCCCGCACCGAACGCAGCGTGCCGGTTGGCCGGGCGCGTCGCGTCGAACTTGCGCGGTTCCGGGAACTGGGCGGGGTCGTGATTGGCCGCGACGTAGTTCAGCATCAGCCAGTCACCTTCGGCGATCTGCTGGCCGCCAAGTTCGGTGTCGCGTGCGGCGGTGCGCATGAAGTGCTGCACTGGCGTAGTCCAGCGGATCGCCTCTTCCACGATGCCCGGCAGCAGGCTGCGGTCGGCCTTGGCGCGGGCAAACAGGTCAGGGTCGCGGGCAAGGGCAAGCACGGCTCCTGCAGAGGAGGCCGAGGTGGTGTCGTGCCCGGCGCTGGCGACGATGATGTAATAGCCCGCCGTATCGCGATCGCTCATCGGTTCGCCATCGATCACGGCATTGGCGATCACGGTGGCAACGTCCTCCCCGGGGTTCCGGCGGCGCTCGGCAGCAAGCCCGGCAAAGTAGCGCTCGAACTCGGCCACGGCGCCGGCGACGATCTGCGAAATCTGTTCGGGCGGCAGGTCCTTGATGCCGGACTTGTTCATGTCCTCGTCCTGCCCGCCGAACATCTGCTGGGTCAGGAACAGCATCTTCGGCTCGTCCTCCGGCGGCACGCCGAGGATCTGCATGACAACGTGGAGCGGATAGGGCGCAGCGACCAGCGGGATGAAATCGCCTTCCTCGCCCGCCGCCAGCATCCGGTCGATCGATTCGTTGGCGATCTTGCGGATCTCGCCATCAAGCTTCGACAGGTTCTTGGGCATGAACCAGTCCTGCGTCAGGCGGCGCAGCTTCGGGTGCTTGGGCGCGTCCATGGCGACGAGCGAATCCACCAGATGCGGGCTCCCGCCGGTGATCGAGCGGGCCAGCATGTCTCCGACGCGCAGGGTGAAGACGGCCGACTTGGGCCGGTTGAGGAAAGTCGCATTGTCCTTGCTGACCTTCATCACTTCGTCGAAGCCCGAAACCAGCCAGAACGGCTCGTGCTCGTCTTGGGGCGCGACGACCCGGGCCACGGGCGCCTTGGCGCGAAGGGCATCGAACTGGTCGAGCAACGGGTCCCACGTGCCGTAGGACTTGGGGTCGATGACGGCGCGGCCCACTTCGGCCGGAACCACTGGAACGCTTGCCATTGTCCTGTCCTCCCTCAGACCGTGGCCGCTTGCGCGGCTTCGTAGGCCTGCTTGTATTCGTCGCGGAGCAGGCGCTTGAACAGCTTGCCGGTGGGTTCGCGGGGCAGCTCCTCGCGGAAGTCGATCTGGCGCGGCATCTTCACGCGCGAAAGCTGCGGGTTCAGCCACTCGGTCAGCTCGGCTGCAAGTGCCGGACCAGCCTCGGCCATGTCGCGCGGCTGGACGACCGCAACGACTTTCTCGCCCATGTCGGGATCGGGCGCGCCGATCACGGCGACGTCGGCCACCTTGGGATGGGTGACGAGCAGGTTCTCGATCTCCTGCGGGTAGATGTTCACTCCACCCGAAATGATCATGAAGCTCTTGCGGTCGGTCAGGAAGAGGTAGCCGTCCTCGTCGACCCAGCCCACATCGCCAAGGCTGGTCCAGCCGTGCTTGTTGGTGGCGTCGCGCGTCTTGTCGGGGTCGTTGTGGTAGGTAAAGGCATTGCCGCCTTCGAAGAACACCTGGCCTTCGGTGCGCGGCGGAACCTCGTCGCCCTCCTCGTTGCAGATGCGGATCGTGCCAAGAATCGCGCGACCGACCGAGCCGGGACGCTGCAGCCAGTCCTCGCTGGCGATGAAGGTGAAGCCGTTGCCTTCGGTGCCGGCGTAGTATTCGCGCAAGGCCGGCCCCCACCACGCGATCATCGCCTGCTTTACCGGCACCGGGCAGGGCGCAGCGGCATGGATCGCGCACTTGAGGCTGGAGATATCGTACTTCGTGCGGACGTCATCGGGCAGCTTGAGCATGCGCACGAAGTGCGTCGGCACCCACTGGCTGTCGGTGACCTTGTACTTCTCGATCAGTTCGAGGGCATACTCGGGATCGAACTTCTCCATCGCGACCACGGTGCCGCCCATGCGGTGAATGGTCATCGACCAGCGCAATGGTGCGGCGTGGTAGAGCGGAGCGGGCGAGAGATAGACCGCATCGCCGGTGATGCCGAAGGCCTGGTTCGCAATGCCGATCAGCGAATTAACCGCGCCGATCTCGGGGTCTTCGGGAAGCGGAATGCGCACGCCCTTGGGCTTGCCCGTGGTGCCCGAGGAATAGAGCATGTCGCAGCCGGCGCGCTCGTCCGCGATGGGCGTGGCAGGCTGCGCCGCCAGCGCGGCGTCGAGTGAAAGGGGGCCTTCGGTATCGAAGCGCAATTGCGGCACCCCAGGGGCCAGCTTTGCCACTTCGTCGAGCACCGGGGCGGTGTATGCCGAACCGATCAGCAGGCGGCTGCCACTGTCCTGCGCGATATAGGCAATCTCGGGCGCGGCGAGGCGGCACGAGACGGCGACGTAGACGAGGCCAGCCCGCTGCGCGCCCCAGGCCAGAGCGAAGAAATCGGCCCGATTTTCAAGGCACAGTGCGATCGTATCGCCGATCTGGAGCCCGTGCGAGCGCAGCAGCTGCGCGAACTGGTTCGATTTGGCCTCGAGCTGCGCATAGGTGACCACCTCGCCGCTGCCGCCCATGATCACAGCGGCGCGATCGGGATTGCGGGCGGCATGATACTTGGGGTGGAAATGCACCGGCCTTGTCCTCTCGCAATTGGCGGACTCAGGCCGCCATTTGCGAGGAAGCTTAACCGATCAGTTAAGGGGCGCAACCGGGATTTGCGAGTCCGGTTGCACCACCTTGCTGCAATTCTTGCCCGATCCTTTCACAGCGGAATCATCGGCCAAGGCCGTTACTGTGGCGCGGGCAGGACGCGGTCGATCGGATAGATCACGCCGTTGCGGGCGACGATCGGTTCGCCAACCAGTCTCGGCGCGTCGTCTCCGCTGCCGAGGCGAATGGTGTCGCCGCTGCGGGTGAGCGTGAGAGGCTGCCCGCCGAGACTGGCGAGGCGCACCGTGCCGTTGGCGCGCTCGATACCCTGCTCCAGATCGGCCCGCGCGACGTAGCCCGGCGAGAGGTGCTGGCTGACGAGAGCGAGGAGTTGCACCTTGCCGTCCTCGCTTTCCAGCGCCTTGCGATCGGCTTCGGGCAAGGCCTTGATCGCTTCGTTGGTCGGCGCGAACAGGGTGTAGCTGCCGACGCCCTCGAATGTCTTCTCGAGCCCCGCCGCCTTGATCAGCCGGGCCGATTCCGAAAGATCGCTGCTGTCGTCGAGAGCGTCGAACAGGTCCTTGCTCGACGCCTCGGCGACTGCGCCGCTGCTCTTGGCATCTGGCACATCGCTCTTTCCGCAGCCGGCAAGGGCGAGCGCTGCTACCAGCACAGTCCCCATCATCGTATGGCGCACCATGGAAATCCCCTTCGTGTCTTCGAGTGCAGGTCAGGCGATCAGTTCGATCACGGCGCGGACCAGCTGGGTGGTCGGGTCGACTTCGTAGACGTAGCCGTCGCTATAGCGGTACCAGCTGTCGGGCGTGTCGGCGTAGCGGCCGCGCCAGTCAGGGGGGACGTTATAGAAGCCGTAGCCGGCCGGCATCGGCTGGCCCACTACCCACGGATCACCCGTCAGCAGCGCGGCAATGCCCTCGATCACGTTGGACTGCGGATTGACCTCGAAGATGGCGTTCTGTGCGTAACGATAGTCATAGCCATCGCGGAAGCCATAATAGCGGTCGTAATAGCTGGGTACGGCGTAGTCGCTATACTGCGTCGGCCAGACCTGCCCGCCGAACAGCGCACCGCCAAGCAGGGGCACGATACCCGAGACCAGCCCGCCATTGCCGACGCGGTACATGTAGCCGTTGCCGTAGCGCCAGTCATAGTTGTTGCCGAGGTAACGCACCGGGTACCAGTCACCCCAACTGCGCGAGTCCCGGATCTGGCGGGCCTGGCCCGGCGGCAGGCAGCCGTTGTTCTTCTTGGCAAGGCCGGGAGGGCAATCGCTCGCGACCGGAATCAGGAAGCGGCGGTCGTCGTAACGATAGCGGCCGTCCTGCCATTGGCGGCTTGCCACGCGGATGACGTTGCGGTCGTCCCCTCGGTCAACGCGGCCGTCGCCGCCACGGTTGGCTTGGCGTTCGACCTTATCGAAAGCCTTCGCACCGTTGTCGCGGTCCCAGTCCTTCCCGGGGTCCTTGTCATTGTTGCCGCGCATGGCCTGCTGGGGCATTTGCCGCGCGTCGTTGCCGCGGGACTTTTCCGGGCGCATTTCGGCGCGCTTGTCAGGGCCCTTTGCCTTGTCAGGACCCTTGGCCTTTTCGGGGCCTTTCTGGCCGCCGCGATCCATTTTCTCAGCCTTGGCCGGGCCGCCGCCGCCCTTGCTGTGGCCGTTTCCGTTGCCGTTCCCATTGCCTTGGGCGAGGGCCGGGGCACTGGCCGCGAAAGCGGCGATACCGGCCATGAGCATCATCTTGCGCATCGTCTTGTCTCCGAATCCGTCGGTTGAGGCAACGTGCGCCTTGTGGCTGCGGTTCCCGCAGACTAGGGCTTCAGAGATGATAGCACGCGAACTTCTCGGCACGGCTCGAGTGCCCGATGGTGTAGAGCTGAAGCTCTACAGGCACGACCGCGATTTCATGATCGTGCTCGGCCACAACGAATTGATGAGTACGCGGCAGAACGGTTCGGAGATTGCACTCGCCACGCAAAGCATCGCCCGGATTGCCAAGGCGCAGCGGCCGGCGATGCTGATCGGCGGCTATGGCATGGGCTTCACCCTTCGCGCCGCGCTGGAGAAGCTTCCGGCCGACGCGCACGTGACCGTGGCCGAACTGGTGCCCGAAATCATCCAGTGGGCCAAGGGGCCGATGGCGGAACTGGAAGCAGGCTGCCTCGGCGATCCGCGCGTGCGGCTGGTGATGACCGACGTGGCCGACGTGATCTCGGCCAATGCGCTGTCGGTGGGCGGGACCGGGTACGATGCCATCCTGCTCGATGTCGACAACGGACCTGATGGGCTGGTGCGGGCGGGCAACAACCGGCTTTACACGATGCGGGGGCTGCGCACGGCGATGGATGCACTGCGCCCCGGCGGCGTGCTGGCGATCTGGTCTGCGGCAAGGGATGCCAATTTCACCCAGCGCCTCAAGGCAGCAGGATTCAACGTCGATGAAGTGGAAGTGCGCGCCCGCACCAATGGCAAGGGTGCAAAGCACGTGATCTGGTTTGCCAGCGCTTGAGGGGTAGCCCAGGGCGAGACTGCGCACGCGAAGGCTCACGTTTCATTCACGGCGTTTATGCCGGGCAATAAATACCATTCCTTTGCTGTCTCGCCCGGCGCGGACTAGGCGTCGGGGCAAGACAGCATCGGGAGAATGACATGCGCCTCGCCACAATCGACAACGGTACTCGCGACGGGCGGCTGATCGTGGTCTCGCCGCAAGGCGATGCCTTCGCCTATGCTCCGGCCGCGACCTTGCAGGAACTGGTCGAGGGCTGGGAGGCGTTCTCGCCGGCATTGCAGGCCATCGCCGCGTTTCCCGAAGCGCTTGATGATGCAAGGCTGCTCGCACCGTTGCCCCGTGCCTGGCAGTGGCTGGATGGTTCAGCCTTCCAGAGCCATGGGGACCTGATGGACGCGGTGCTGGGGATCACCAAGCCCAAGACCGACGTGCCGCTGATGTACCAGGGCATGTCCGATACCTTCATGGCGACAGGGACCGAAGCGCGCTTCCCTTCGACCGACCTCGGCATCGATTTCGAGGGCGAGTTCGGGGTAATTGTCGATGCCGTGCCGATGGGGACAGGCGCTGCCGAGGCGATGCAGCACATCCGGCTTGTCGTTCAGATCAACGACTGGTCGCTGCGCACGCTCGCGGGGCCGGAAATGAAGACCGGCTTCGGCTGGGTCGGTGCCAAGCCAGCCTGCGCAATGGCGCCCTTCGCCGTGACGCCCGATGAACTCGGCGATGCGTGGAGGGATGGACGCGTCTGCCTCGACCTGCTGGTCGACTGGAACGGGAAGCGCTTCGGCGCCGCCAATGGCCATGCGATGGGCTTTGGCTTCCACGAACTCGTCGCCCACGCCGCGCGCACGCGCGATCTGGTGGCGGGCACGGTGATCGGATCGGGTACGGTCTCCAACGAAAACTTCCGCGAGATCGGCTCGTCCTGCATTGCCGAGCGGCGCGGAATCGAAGTGCTGGACGAAGGCGAACCCAGGACCGCATTCATGGCCTTTGGCGATACGGTGCGGATGGAAGCGGTCGATGCTTCGGGCCGCGCACCGTTCGGTGTCCTGCACCAAAGGGTCGTGCAGGCCTGACCACAACGCCCACTTGCCGTCCTTCCGATAATTGTTATAGCGCATAGCGAAATCGGAGGATGCCATGGCCGTTGTTGCGAGTCTGTCCCACGCTGCGCTTGATCGTTTCCTGCGCCCGAAGTCCGTCGCCGTCGTCGGCGCATCGGACAAGCCCGGCGCGCTTGGTGCAACGCTGCTGACCAATCTCGATCGCAACGGCTATGCCGGTGCCGTCTATCCAGTGAACCCCAAGCGTGACGAGATCATGGGCAAGCCCTGCTTTGCCTCGGTCGACGCGCTTCCCCAAGGTGTGGACGTGGCCGTGCTGGCGATCCCGCGCGCCGGCGTGCTGGATGCTGTGAAGGGCCTGGCGGAGCGCAAGTGCGGCGGCGTGGTGATCTTCTCGGCCGGCTTTGCCGAGGGCGGCGAGGAAGGCCTGGCCGAACAGCGCGAGATCGCGCGCATCGCGCATGAAGCGGGCATGGTGGTCGAAGGGCCGAACTGCCTTGGCCTGGTCAACTATGTCGATCGCATTCCGCTGACCTTCGTGGAAACCAATGCGGTGCCCCCTGCCGGCAAGCGGGCGATCGGCATCGTTTCGCAATCGGGCGCGATGGCGGCGGTGCTCGGCACGATGCTGCTCGCCCGCGATGCCGGCGTCTCCTACTCGGTCTCGACCGGGAACGAGGCAGCCAGCGGGGTCGAGGACTATGTCGATTGGCTGGTCGACCAGGACGATACGCAAGTGATCGCGATGATCGTCGAACAGTTCCGCAAGCCGCAGGCGTTCCTCGCTGCGGCGCGGCGGGCGAAGGCGGCCGGCAAGCCGGTGGTCCTGCTGCACCCCGGCAAATCGAGCGCGGCGCGCGAATCCGCAGCGACGCACACCGGCGCAATGGCGGGCGACTACAAGCTGATGCGGGCCATGGTGGCACGTGCCGGCGTGATCTTTGCCGAAACGCTGGAAGAACTGGGCGACATTGCCGAGATCGCGGTGCGCTGTCCGGCGCTGCCTTCGGGCAAGACCGCGGTGCTGGGCGAATCCGGGGCCTTCAAGGCGCTGACGCTCGACCTCGCCGAAGAGCTCGACCTTCCGCTGGCCGATCTGCACGACGAGGATTCGCCACTGCTGCGCGCGGCCCTGCCGCCGTTCGTGCCGGTGTCCAATCCGCTCGACATCACCGCGCAGGGTCTGTCCGAGCCGGCTATCTACACCCGCTGCGTCGAGGCCCTGCTGGACGACGACCGCGTCGGCACGGTCTTCGCCGGGATCATCCAGGCCGAACCGATCACCTGCAAGATCAAGTTCCCGCCGATCCTCGCCGCTGTGGAAGGCAAGACGCTCACCAAGCCGGTGATCTTCGCCGGGCTCGACGAAGGCGCCGAGGTTCCGGCCGAGCGCATCGCCGCGCTGCGGGCGGCCGGCATTCCGTGGTTCCCCACCACCGAACGCGCACTGCGTGCCGTGACCCGGCTGACGCACTGGTCCGCTCAGGACCTTTCCGCCAACGACCTTCCGGCAACACCGCTGCCCGGCCTTGCCGATGTCCACGGCGTGATCCCGGAATACAAGTCGAAGGAACTGCTCGGCCCGCTGGGCGTGAGCTTCCCCAAGGGCGGCTTTGCCGACAGCGCCGATGCCGCGGTAGCGGCTGCCGATGCCGTCGGCTATCCGGTGGCGATGAAGGCGCAGGCCGCAGCGCTTGGGCACAAGAGCGATGCCGGCGGCGTGATTCTCAACCTTGTCGATGCCGCTGCCGTGCGCGAGGCGTGGGACCGCATCCATGCCAACGTCGCAGCCTACTCCGCGTCAATCCGCTTGGATGGCGTGTTGATCGAAGCGATGGGCAAGCGCGGCATGGAGATGATCGTCGGTGCCAAGAACGATCCCGAATGGGGTCCGGTCGTGCTCGCAGGTTTCGGCGGCGTGACCGCGGAGATCCTGCAGGACGTGCGCCTGCTGACTGCAGACCTGACGCAGGCTGCGGTCGAGGCCGAACTGATGAAGCTCAAGAGCTCAGCGCTGCTCAGCGGCTATCGCGGTTCACCCGCGCTGGACGTTCCGGCGCTCGCGGCCCTGATCGTAAAGGTTGGCCAGGTCCTGCGCGCCGAACCCTCGATCCGCGAGATCGACCTCAACCCGGTGATCCTGCACCCCAAGGGTGAGGGCGTGGTAGCACTCGACGCGCTGATGCTGGTGGAGTAAAGGCCTTTCCGGGGCAGCTCAGTGCCCCGGAAAATCCATCAGCGCCTCTACCGTCAGCCCGGCGTCGCGCAGGCGGGCGGCGCCGTGGAGGTCGGGGAGGTCTATCACGAACAGCGCGTGAGTGACGTCCGCGCCTGCCGTGCGCAGGAGTTCCGTTGCCGCAAGGGCAGTACCGCCCGTGGCGATCAGGTCATCGATGATGACCACGCGCTGGCCTGCGGGAATGGCCGTAGGATCGATCTCCAGCCGGTCGCGCCCGTATTCGAGCGCATAGTCGATGCCGATGGTCTTGACCGGCAGCTTGCCGGGCTTGCGTACCGGCACGAAACCGAGGCCCATATGCGCCGCTACCGCAGCACCGAAAATGAATCCGCGTGCCTCCATCCCGGCGATCGCCTCGGCACCGGCGTCCTGCGCCATCCGCGCCAGGTGGCCGATGCTGGCGGCAAGCCCGGTCCCGTGCGAGATCAGCGTGGTGATATCGCGGAACAGGATGCCGGGTGCGGGAAAGTCCGGCACGGTGCGGACAAGGGCCTTGAGCTCTTCGGGTGTCATGCCTCCAGCCTAGCCGCCATGCAGGTCAAAAGGAAAGGCCGAGAACCTGCCCGAGGTCGGCCAGGGCCTGTTCGCCGCTGGTCACCTTGATCGCCTGCATCCCCAGCGCGGCGGCCGGTTTGCAGTTGATGCCGAGGTCATCGAGGTAGACGCATTGCGCCGGGGCGAGGCCCAGCGTCTCGCACATCATCAGGTAGATGCGCGGATCGGGCTTGCGCACGCCCGCCTTGCTGCTTTCGATGACGTGTTCGAAGCGGGCGAAGATCTGTTCGAGCTCGTCGTGCGCGTCGGCGCTGCGGGCCATGCCGGCGCCGTGGCCGGCGGGCACGTTGTTGGTGATGCAACCAAGCCGGTAGCCTTCTGCCTTCAGCCGATCGAGCGCCGACACCATCGCCGGACGCACCGCGCCGGCAAGGACGGCCAGGACCGACGCGCCATCAAGCTCGTGGCCAAGCGCCCGGGCCTCTTGCGCAAAGCGGCGGTCGAATTCGGCGCTGTCGATCTCGGCGCGTTCGAACAGCGCCCAGGCGTTGGTATCGCCGTTGCGGGCATTGACGGAACGGACGAAGTCCTGCGGCAGGCCCCGTTCCGCCTCGAGCCGGTTGAACGCCTCGAACGGGGAGGAGGTGATCACTCCGCCAAAATCGAAAATCACCGCTGCGTACGCCATCGTGCCTCCCTTTGTGTGGCGCGCAGCCTTAACCGATCGGTGAAATCGGACAAGGCCATCGGATTTTTCCTCCGTTTTGATGTGGATCATCGTATGTTGACGGCGGCGAAGGCAGACTTTTCCCATTGAAGGACAGGAGGATCCCGATGCGCTCCATTCTTTGCCCCGTCGAAAAGTCCGAAACCCTGAACGACCGCGTGGAAACTGCGCTGGCGCTGGCCCGCAAGACCGGAGGGCATGTCACCTTCGTGATCGCGACTCCGTTCGCGCAAATGGCGGCGTGGGAGCCGTTCGGCGGTGCCGCCATTTCCGCTGCCGCAATCAACGAAGCGCGTGAGGCCGACGAGGCGTTTGCGCGCGAGCTCGATGCCCGGCTGGCTCCGCAGGACGTCGCTTTCGACGTCGCGATAGACGACAACGGCCGGGTCGAAGCTGCAGCGGCCGCCGCGCGCTTTGCCGACCTGATCGTGGCCACGCTGGACGATCCCAGCGTCGAGGAACTGGTTCTTGGCGTGCGCAGCCCTGTGCTGGCGGTGCCACGCGGCGTGCCGATGCTCGATTTCGCGGCACCGGTGCTGATCGCCTGGGACGGCGGGCATGAATCCGCCAACGCCCTGCGCGCTGCCTTGCCGTTCCTGGCGATGGCGAAGTCGGTGCATATCCTGACCGTGCGCGAGAAGGACGATACCTTCCCGGCGGTCGATGCGGCCTGCTATCTCTCGCGCCACGGAATCCATGCCGAAGTGCATGAACAGGAGCGCAACGGTTCGATCGCCTTCACGATCGAGGAATGCGCCCGCAGTCTCGGCGCCGGCCTCGTCGTCATGGGCCTGTTCGGGCACAGCCGCCTGCGGGAACTGCTGATGGGCGGCGTGTCGCGCGAAATGCTCGACCGGTCGCAGATTCCGCTGCTGCTGGCGCATTGACGCCTGGGGCCCGGTTGCGACGCAGCCCGGGTGCGAGCCAGAATGCGGCAATGACAACGATCCGCTCGCTTCCCGCGCTCGCCCTGATGGTCACTGTCTCGCTTGCGGCCTGCTCTCCGGAGCCGGCAACCGGACCGACCGGCGTGGCGGGGGAAAGTGCAGCCGCAGTCGAAGCCGATTCCATGCCGCCTGCCGAGCCGCCTGCGCTGGTAGCAACCGAAGCGGCCGCAGTGATGCCAGCGCCGGTGCCGCCATCTTTTCGCGCCATCGGCACCGAGCCGTTCTGGTCTGCGCGGGTGGACGTGGACAAGCTCTCGTGGTCCACGCCCGAGCAGCCCGATGGACTGGTCGTTCCGGTGAAACGGCAGGATGTCGAAGGGAAGGCGATTCTCTCCGGCCAGGTCGAGGGGAGGGCGCTGGTGCTTGAAGTCAGTGCAGGGTCCTGTTCGGACGGCATGTCGGACACGGTCTATCCCTTCACCGTGACACGGCGTCTCGGCAACGACACCCAGCGTGGCTGCGCGCGCTGATGGTATCCAAATCATGCTTGTGCGCTGCACAACGACGAGTCGCACGACATGCCTGCAAACAATTGCGAACGGAACGACCTGGTATCGTTACGCTTGAAACAACTGCAAAATCCCTGTGAAACAGCGGTTTATGCGATAAATTGCAAAAAATGCAACCAATCCCGATCATTTCGCAATTGCACAATATGTGTGTGCAGTGCATACAGAACCTGCCTTTCAGGCATCCTCTCCCAAAACTTTCCGACCCGGCGGGCAACTGCCGGGTCTTTTTTTGCCTGCGTTCCGGGCGGAGCGACGCTCTTCGCAACCTTCGCAGGCCTCCCGCGTTTGAAATCCTGATTGCCGGTTCCCACATCGGAACCCGTCGATAGCTCAAGGGGATTTCTTAAAGCTCATGGCAGATGCGGCAACCGAAGCCCGGACCGATGCGCGCACCGTGCGCCTTCAGGTTGCGGGTGCTCGTCAGGAAGAAAGCGGCCACGGCATTGCCCGCATCAGTCGGCATGTGATGTCGCAGCTGGGCGTGACCGAAGGCGACGTCATCGAGATCGTCGGCAAGCGCGCCACGGCGGCGCGGGTGATCCAGCCCTATCCCGAGGACGAGGGGCTGGAACTGATCCGCCTCGATGGCCTCCAGCGCGCCAACGCCGATGTCGGTTCGGGTGAGCACGTGGAAGTGCGCAAAATCGATTCGCGGCCTGCGCAGCGCGTCGTCTTCGCGCCCGCGCAAAAGGAACTGCGCCTGCAAGGACCGGCCGTGGCGCTGAAGCGCAACTTTGCCGGGCGTCCGCTGGTGACGGGCGATCTCGTGGCGACCGCCGGGCAGCAGCAGGTCAACCGCACCGACATGCCGCCACAGCTGCGCCAGATGCTCAATGCGCCTGCCTTCGCGCTGACCCAGATCCGCCTGACCGTGGTCTCGACCAGCCCGAAGGGCGTGGTCCATATCGACGAGAACACCGAGGTGGAACTGCGGCCCGAATACGAGGAGCCACGCTCGAGCCGTGCCGACGTCAATTATGACGACGTCGGCGGCATGGGCGATACCATCCGGCAACTGCGCGAGATGGTCGAACTGCCGCTGCGCTATCCCGAACTGTTCACGCGCCTGGGCGTCGATCCGCCCAAGGGCGTGTTGCTGCACGGCCCGCCGGGGACCGGCAAGACGCGGCTGGCGCGTGCCGTGGCCAATGAAAGCGATGCCTCGTTCTTCACCATCAACGGCCCCGAAATCATGGGATCGGCCTATGGCGAGAGCGAGAAGCGCCTGCGCGAGGTGTTCGAGGAAGCGACCCGCAACGCGCCCTCGATCGTGTTCATCGACGAAATCGATTCGATCGCGCCCAAGCGCAGCGAGGTTCACGGCGAGGCGGAGAAGCGGCTGGTTGCGCAGTTGCTGACGCTGATGGACGGACTGCACAGCCGGTCCAACCTTGTCGTGATCGCGGCGACCAATCGCCCCGATGCGATCGACGAAGCGCTGCGCCGGCCCGGCCGGTTCGACCGCGAGATCGTCGTCGGCGTGCCGGACGAATCCGGTCGCCGCGAGATCATCGGCATTCACACCCGCGGCATGCCGCTGGCCGAGGACGTCGATTTGCAGGAACTGGCCCGCACCACGCATGGCTTCGTCGGTGCCGACCTTGCCGCGCTGGCCCGCGAAGCGGCGATCGAGGCAGTGCGCCGGATCATGCCGCAGCTCGATTTCGAGCAGCAGACGATCCCGCAGGACGTGCTCGACAACCTGCGCGTGGAGCGCGACGACTTCCTGCAGGCATTGAAGCGCGTGCAGCCATCGGCGATGCGCGAAGTCATGGTGCAGGCACCAACCATCGGTTGGGCCGACATCGGCGGCCTCGACGATGCGCAGGACAAGCTGCGCGAGGGCGTCGAACTGCCGCTCAAGAATCCCGAGGCCTTCCACCGCCTCGGCATTCGTCCGGCCAAGGGCTTCCTGCTCTATGGTCCGCCCGGCACCGGCAAGACGCTGCTGGCCAAGGCCGTGGCGAAGGAAGCAGAGGCCAACTTCATCGCGATCAAGTCGTCCGACCTGCTGTCCAAGTGGTACGGCGAGAGCGAGCAGCAGATTGCCCGGCTCTTTGCGCGCGCGCGCCAGGTCGCACCTTGCGTGGTGTTCATCGACGAGATCGACAGCCTCGTTCCCGCGCGCGGCAGCGGGCAGGGCGAACCGAACGTCACGGCGCGGGTGGTCAACACCATCCTTGCCGAGATGGACGGGCTGGAGGAACTGCAGTCGGTGGTGCTGATCGGCGCGACCAACCGCCCGAATCTGGTCGATCCGGCGCTCCTGCGTCCGGGCCGCTTCGACGAGCTGATCTATGTCGGCACGCCGAGCGTCGAGGGCCGTGAGCACATCCTTGGCATCCACACCCGCAACATGCCGCTGGCTGGCGATGTGGACCTTGGTCGTATCGCGCGCGAGACCGAGCGCTTCACCGGTGCCGATCTCGAAGACGTGGTGCGTCGCGCTGGCCTTAACGCCATTCGCCGTGCGGGCGGCAATGTCGATCAGGTCACCGCGGAGGACTTCGCCGGTGCACTGGAGGCGTCACGCGCGACGGTGACCGAGCAGATGGAGGAAGAGTACGGCCGGATGAAGGGCGAGCTCAAGAAGCGCGCGATGAATCCGGGGCCGCTTGGCTTCATCACGCCGGGAATGGTCACACCCTTGCGCGAATCCAAGCACGGCTGACGGCAACGCGGGCGGAGAGGTTCAGGCCTCTCCGCCTTCCAGCGTGAAGTCCATTTCCACGACGATGCCGCGTGCTTCGAAGCGGCGGACGATCGTGCCGCCCAGCTGACGCTCGGACGAGCGGATCAGGGCTGAGCCGAAGCCTTCGCGGCCTTGCTCTGTCGGTCCAGCCGCTTCCCCGGCGGCAATCTCTTCCCAGATCACCTTGGCGCGCGAGTCCTCGCTCTCCCAGCGGATGCGCAGCAGGCCGCCGGGAGCGGACCAGGCGCCGTACTTCACGGCATTGGTCGCCAGTTCATGCAGGACGAGGCCCAGCGGCACCGCGTGCCGACCCGGCAGGTTCACCGTGCCGCCGTCGAGTTCGCACCGCTCGCTGGAAGAACGGTACGGCGCGATGACCTTGCCGATCAGCTCGGCCAGGTCGACCGTCTGGTCCTTGCCCGACCCTTGCGTGACCTCGTGCGCGGTGACGAGCGCGTGGATGCGCTTCGCGATGCGATCCACCGCGGGGGCGGCTGCAGCATCGCCCCGCGCGCTCATCTTGACGATGGCTAGGATCACCGCAAACAGGTTCTTGACGCGGTGGTTGAGTTCCTTGGCCAGCAGGTCGGCCCGGTCGCGCGCTTCGGCAATGGCGGCGGCGCCCTCTGCCAGAGCCTCGGCCTCGGCCTTGCGGATCGCCTGCCACAGCCCCAGCGCCAAGGCGCAGACGATCACCACGAACAGCGCGGCCAGCGAAGGCAGGATGCGCGCCTCGGCATTGGCCGCGCGCTGCGCCGCCTGATCCAGACGCACCCGCTCGATGTCTTCCAGCCGGGCGACGGCCTTGCGCAAGCCGTTCATGGCGAGCTGGCCTTCGTCGGACAGCAGCCGGGCGTGGGCGTCGGGAATGCGGCGTTGTTCGACAAGGTCGACCACGCCGGCCATCTCGGCCCACTTGGCATCGCCCAGCCGCGCGATCTCGGCAACGAGATTCGCCTGCTCTGCCGGCAGGTCCGGCCCCATGCGGTCGCGCAATGCCCGCATGCCGGCGGCATAGCGGCCCTGGCCTTCGCGGTAGGGTTCGAGGTAGCGGGTGTCGCTGGTGATGAAGTAGCCGCGCTGGCCGGTCTCGCCGCTCATCGTGGCGCGCACGATCTCGTCGAGCGAAGCGATGATGCCGCTGGTGCGGGCGGCCTGCTGGCGCTGGGTGCGTTCAACTTCGACCGTGGCAATGATCAACGAGAAGGTGCCGATCAGCGCCAGGGCGACGACTGCGAACAACGCAAGCGTGGGGATCCGCGGCGCACGTTGCCACCAGTGCAGCCTCATCTCCTTGAGGAGGGATTCGTTTTCCCTGTTCATCCGGGGGGCCTAGACCCTATGGCTTGCATCGGCAATGTATTGAAGCGCTTGTGCCTTTGCCTGCAGGGTTGACGCAAATCGCCTTGTCGCCTATCGGCCACCCCCTGATTCCGGCGCTTTGTCCCGCGGCAAGTGCCAGTCCACAGATTCGATATAGAAGAGAAAAGCCATGAAGCGCACTTTCCAGCCCAGCAACCTCGTGCGTGCCCGCCGCCACGGCTTCCGCGCCCGCACCGCCACTGTCGGTGGTCGCAAGGTTCTCGCCGCCCGCCGTGCGCGTGGCCGCAAGAAGCTGTCGGCCTAAGCCTTTCAGCATAGATCCGGTTCCGGCGAAGGCGGGGATGACCCGAATCGCCACCATCCGGAAACGGGCAGACTTCGTTGCTGCCAATCGCGGAATCCGGGTCGCAAGGCCCGGATTCGTGCTGTTGGTGAACCGCGACGTCGTGCCTGCCGAAGAGGCCGACCTTCGCTTCGGCGTTACCGTCACCAAGAAGATCGGCAACGCGGTCGTCCGCAACCGCATGAAGCGCCGCTTCCGCGCCCTGCTGCGCGAAGCCCTGCCTGATGCCGGCATTGCCGGCGCAGACCACGTGATGATCGGCCGTGAAGGCGGCGTCGAGCGCGACTTTGCCCTGCTGCGCGAGGAACTGGCCGTCGCCCTGTCCCGCGCCGCTGCAGGCAAGGGCGACCCGCCGAGAAAGCGTGGCGGTCAGCGTTCCAGCCACGGCAGGGGCAAGTGAAGCGCCTGCTCATCCTCATTGCCCGAGGCTGGCAGCTCGGCCCTTCGCGCGTGCTTCCGCCATCCTGCCGCTACAGCCCTTCCTGCTCGCGATATGCGATCGAAGCGCTGGAAAAGCATGGCGCGATTAAGGGTGGCTGGCTCGCGGCGAAGCGGCTATTGCGCTGCCATCCCTGGGGCGGGCACGGCTATGATCCCGTACCTTAGGCCGGGTGCCCTGACCAAGACGAATTCAAGATTTAGGACGCGAACACGGTGCAGAATCAGCGCAACGTCATAATGGCAGTGATCCTGACGGGTCTGCTGCTGATCGGCTGGGAAGCGGCCATGCGCTGGTTCTACCCCGCGCCGCCGGCAAAGCCACAGGGGGCAGCGACCGCTGCCAGCACCGATGCCGCAAAGCCCACGCGCGAAGGCGGACTGCAGAACGCGGCTGACATCGCGCTCGAGAAGAAGGACTTGCGCGCCGAACTCGCCGCCGGCAACCGTGTCGCCATCGACGCGCCGGGCCTCAAGGGTTCGATCAACCTCAAGGGCGCGCTCGTCGATGACGTGACGCTGGTCCGTCACCGCGAGAACGTCGACAAGAACAGCCCGCCCGTGCGCCTGTTCTCGCCTGCGGGCACGCCAGCGCAGCACTATGCCCAGATCGGCTGGGTGGGCGAGGGCGTGGCAACGCCCGACACCAACACCGTCTGGCAGGCCGATAGCGCAAGGCTGGCACCGCAGACCCCGGTCACGCTACGCTGGACCAATCCCACCGGCCAGACTTTCGCGATCAAATACGCGATCGACAGCGATTACATGATCACCGCAACGCAGAGCGTCGCCAACACCGGCGCCGCACCGGTCGTGGTAAAGCCCTTCGCGCTGGTAAACCGCACCGACAAGACGGCAAGCGTGGATACCTGGCAGCTCCATTCGGGGCCGATTGCCGCGCTCGATGGCTCGGTGAACTTCGACAACAACTATTCCACCGTGACCGAAGCCCCCGGCCAGGCCGTCGCGCTCAAGGGTGCAACCAACTGGATCGGGTTTACCGATATCTACTGGCTCTCGGCGCTGATCCCGGATGCCGGGGCCAAGGCCGAAGGTTCGCTGCGTTCGCTTGGCAACAACGTGTTCCGCGCCGACCTGATCTATCCCGGCGTGTCCATCGCCCCGGGCAAGGCGCGGAGCCAGACGGTCCGTCTGTTTGCCGGTGCCAAGGAAAATTCGGTTCTCGAGAAGTACGAAGCCACTGGCGTCACCAATTTCAGCCTCGCGATCGACTGGGGATGGTTCCGCTGGTTCGAAAAGCCGATCTTCTGGCTGCTCGATTCGCTGTTCAAGCTGGTCAAGAACTTCGGCGTGGCGATCATCCTGCTGACGCTGATCGTGCGCGGTGTGATGTTCCCGATCGCCCAGCGCCAGTTCGCCTCGATGGCGGCGATGCGCGCGCTGCAGCCCAAGATGAAGGCGCTGCAGGAACGCTACAAGGACGACAAGCAGACCCAGCAGCAGAAGATCATGGAGCTGTACAAGACAGAGAAGGTCAATCCGCTGGCCGGCTGCCTTCCGATGTTCCTGCAGATCCCGGTGTTCTTCGCGCTCTACAAGGTGCTGACGCTGGCCATCGAAATGCGGCACCAGCCGTTCGCGCTGTGGATCAAGGACTTGTCCGCGCCCGATCCGCTGCACGTGCTGAACCTCTTCGGCCTGCTGCCGTTCACCCCGCCCAGCTTCCTCGCCATCGGCGTGCTGGCGATCCTGCTCGGCATCACGATGTGGCTGCAGTTCAAGCTGCAACCGGCGGCGATGGACCCGGCGCAGCAGCAGGTCTTCGCGATCATGCCGTGGATGATGATGTTCGTGATGGCGCCGTTTGCGGCAGGCCTGCTGATCTACTGGATCACCTCGAACATCCTGACCATCGCGCAGCAGAAGTACCTTTACAGCAAGCACCCGCAGTTGAAGGCTCAGGCCGACAAGGACCAGCTCGATGTCGATCGCTCCGTCGCGCGTGAGCAGAAGCCTGCTGCCAACCGGAAGCCGAAGACGCGGTGACACCTGAAGAAGAAGCCGCCCGCGCCGAACTGATCGAACAGGCACGCCTCCTCTTTGCAGGCCGTGTCGAGTTCCTCAAGTCGGCCCCTGCGCTCAAGCACCTGCCCGATCCTGACGTGCCCGAGATCGCCTTTGCCGGCCGATCGAACGTCGGCAAGTCGTCGCTGCTCAACGCGCTGACCGGGCGCAAGTCAATTGCGCGCACCTCGGTCACGCCGGGGCGCACGCAGGAACTGAACTACTTCGAAGTGGGCGAGCCGACGCGCCTGCGCCTGGTCGACATGCCGGGCTATGGCTTCGCCAAGGCCCCGCCCAAGGTGGTCGAGCAGTGGCGCCGGCTGGTCCGCGATTTCCTGCGCGGACGTGTCGTCCTGAAGCGCACGCTGCTGCTGATCGACAGCCGCCACGGCGTGAAGCCGGTGGACGAGGACATGATGCAGATGCTCGATGAAGCGGGCGTCGGCTATCGCGTCGTGCTGACCAAGGCAGACAAGATCAAGGCCAGCGAACTCGAAGCCGTCACGGCCGAGACCATCGCTGCAGCGCGCAAGCGCACGGCCGCCTATCCCGAAGTGCTCGTCACCTCTTCCGAAAAGAAAATGGGCATCGAGGAACTGCGCGCAGCCGTGCTGCAGGATTCGTTAATTTAATCACCACTTTTTCTGAATGGTGGGCAAGCGCCTGTTCTCCCCTCCCGCAGGCGGCAGGGGCCGGGGGTGGGCAAGCGGCGAAAACCGCCGACCATTTCCAACACTCCGCCATTACGGAGCGATAAGCGCTGTCCTACAGCCGCGCGCATGACGCAGCCTTCGCGCCATGCCCTACCGCGATCCTCTCCTCCCCGCCTGCCATTCCCTCGGCCAAGCCTTGCGTGAAGCGGTGACGGCGCCCGTCCTGTTGAACCAGGATCGCCTTTCTGAAGCTCTACGAGGGATCGAGACGATACACGCCCTGAACTGTGTAAACCGTGTAAACCCGTTCACGGTCGACACAGCGAACCTGAACGGCTACGCGGCTCGCAGGCGTAACAGGGCGAATACGATGAAGCTGATCATCGGCAACAAGAACTACTCCAGCTGGTCGCTGCGGGGCTGGCTGGCGTGCAAGCAGTCCGGCCTGCACTTCGAGGAAATCACCGTCCCGCTCTACGGCGAAGACTGGGACGAAGCGCGCCGGACCGACGAACTTGCACCATCTTCGGGCAAAGTGCCGATCCTGTGGGACGGCGATGGCGAAGACGCACCTGTGGTTTGGGACAGCCTCGCGATCATTGATTATCTTGCCGACAAGGTCGGGCGGGATCGCTTCTGGCCCAAGGACGAAACCGCGCGCGCCATGGCCCGCTCGATGGTGGCCGAGATGCATTCGAGCTACCTGCCGCTGCGCCGCAGCCTGCCGATGAACATCCGCAAGCGCGTGGAGGGCGTTGAGATCAGCGCCGAGGTTCGCGCCGACATCGTGCGCATCCTCTCGCTCTGGGCCGAGGCGCGGGCGCGGTTCGGCAAGGGCGGGCCGTTCCTGTTCGGCACCTTCTGCGCCGCTGACATCATCTATGCCCCCGTCGTCTCCCGCTTCATGACCTACGGCGTGCCTGTGCCCGGCTTCGCCATGACCTACATGGAAGCGGTCTGGACGCACGACTGGATGCAACAGTGGATCGAAGCCGCCGAGAGCGAGGGCTGGACCATCGAGCAGTTCGAGGAGCCCGCGCGCTGATGTCTCTTGATCCTGTAATCCTGGCCGAGCAGCTGATCGATTGCGAAAGCGTGACGCCCGCAACCGGCGCGGTATTCGACTGCCTGCAAGGAATGCTCGAACCGCTAGGGTTCGCAATCCATCGCTTCGTGGCGGGCGAAGCACCCGACGGCCCGGTCGAGAACATGTTCGCGATCCGGCGTGGTCCTGAAGGCTCGCGGCACTTCGCTTTTGCCGGGCACCTCGATGTCGTCCCGCCGGGTGAGGGCTGGACGACTGGTCCCTTCAAGGCCGAGCGCCGGGGCGAGCTGCTCTACGGGCGCGGCGCGGTCGACATGAAGGGCTCGATCGCCGCGATGGTTGCCGCTGCGGCCGAGGTTCCGGCCGAGGCCGGAACGCTAAGCTTCATCATCACTGGCGACGAGGAAGGCCCGGCGCGCTACGGCACGGTGCCGCTGATCGAACTGATCCGCGAAATGAAGACAGAGCCGGACCTGTGCCTGGTAGGCGAGCCGACCTCGGTCCACCGTCTGGGCGATATGGTGAAGATCGGCCGTCGCGGTTCGGTCAACATGTGGATCACCTGCAAGGGCGCGCAGGGCCACGTTGCCTATCCGCACCTCGCCGACAATCCGATCCCGCGCCTGATCGCGCTGCTGGCTGACCTTGACGCGCTGGTGCTGGACGAGGGCACGGAGTGGTTCCAGCCGTCGAACTTAGAGATCACCGACCTTGAAGTGGGCAACAAGGCGACGAACGTGATCCCCGCCGAGGCGCGCGCGCGCATCTCGATCCGCTTCAACGATCGTCAAACCGGGGCGGGGCTGGTCGCGATGGTCGAGGACGTGGCGCGGCGGCACAAGGGTGAGGTTCGTGCTGTCATTTCCGGCGAGAGCTTCATCACCCTGCCGGGCGATTACTCGACGCTGATCGCCGAGGCGGTGAAGGCCGAGACCGGCCTCGACCCCGAACTCTCGACCAGCGGCGGCACGTCGGACGCGCGCTTCCTGCGCAGCCTCTGCCCGGTGGTGGAATTCGGCCTGTGCAACGCGACGATGCACAAGAAGGACGAGGCGGTGGCGCTGGAAGACCTGTCCGTCCTCCAGCGCATCTACCGGCGTATCACGTTATCTGCGCTGCGCGCGTGAGGCGGCACCGGCCCACTCCCCCACCCGGCCACCCGCGAGAGTACCCTGAATGGGTGGCCGGGTGGGGGAGCGGGCCGGTGCCGATCAAAGGCCTCAGCCTTTGACTTTCGACGCGAAGCTCTTGCGCAGCTTCATCAGCTTGGGCGGGATTACGGCGAGGCAGTAGGGGTTCCGCTGGCCTTCGCCTTCCCAATATTCCTGGTGATAGTCCTCGGCCGGATACCAGGTTGCCATCGGTTCGATCGTGGTGACGATGGGCCCCGGCCAATCGGGCTGGGCGCGTTCGATCGCCGCCTCCATTGCCGCCTTCTGCGCCTCGTCCGCCGGGAACATGGCCGAACGGTACTGCGTGCCGACGTCGTTCCCCTGGCGGTTCAGTTGCGTCGGATCGTGCGTCGCCAGGAAGATATCGAGGATCTGGTCGAGGCTGATCGTTTCGGGATTGAACGTCACGCGGATAGCTTCGGCATGTCCGGTGTTGCCGGAACAGACCTGCTTGTAGGTCGGGTTCTCGACCGTACCGCCGATGTAGCCGCTCTCGACATTGCTCACGCCGATGACGTCGCTGAACACTGCCTCGGTGCACCAGAAGCATCCCCCTGCGAGGATGGCCGTTGCTTGTTCGCTCATGCGCTATATTCTCCTGAATTGAGTGAGAGATAAGCACGCCTCCCCCGCTTGTCACCGGCCCGAAGGAGAATCTCCCCATGCGTTCATTGAGCCTTGCCTTGCTTGCTGCCGTTGCTGGCAGCAGCCTTGCCAATCCCGTAATGGCAGAGACTGCGAAGACGGCATCGGCCATGATCGAACCGGCCCTTGCCGCCGCAATCGCTGACCCCTTGCGCGAAAAGGACCGTGCCCGTGACGTCTATCGCAAGCCTGCGGAGACGCTGAGCTTCTTTCAGGTTTCGCCGACGATGAAGGTGGGCGAATATGCGCCGGGCGGCGGCTGGTATTCGCGTCTGCTCGGGCTCTATCTCGGCCCGAAGGGCAAGCTGGTCGGTCTGTACTTCGACCCCACGTCGAGTGCGTTCGGCGACAAGATGAAGGCGGGCATCCGCGAAGGCGCGACCAAGTATCCGGCGGAGGTTGCGGAATGGTCGGGCCAACCGGCTGAGCGCTTCTCGGCCTTCACCCTCGATGTCGTTCCCGACAGCGAAAAGGGCACGTTCGACCGCATCCTCGTCATGCGCATGATGCACAACCTGCTGCGCTGGAACCTTGCCGCGCACGAGATCAAGCAGATGCGCGAGCTGCTGAAGCCCGATGGCATGATCGGCATCGAGCAGCACCGCGCCAAGCCTGATGCGCCCTACTCCTTCACCGACGGTTCGAAGGGCTACCTGCGCGAAGCCGACGTGATCAAGTTCATGGAGATCAACGGCTTCACCTTTGTCGGCAAGAGCGAGGCCAACGCCAACCCCAAGGACCCGGCGAACTGGCCAAACGGCGTCTGGACCCTGCCACCGCAGCTGGGCGGCAATCCGGACGAGGCCACCAAGGCCAAGCTGCAGGCCATCGGCGAGAGCGACCGCATGACCCTGCTGTTCCGCAAGCGTCCCTGATCTTGCGTTGATCGCAAACGGCGGCGGTTGAATTGCCGGGGCAGGGGCCTTAGGTCCCACCCATGACCACGATCTCCGTCGCCGCCCTGCAACTCGCCCTTCCCGGGGGCGAGGCCGAGAATATCGCCGCCACTGCCGCGCTGGTGGAAGAGGCCGCGCGTGGCGGCGCGCAGATCGTGCTGCCGCCCGAACTCTTCGCCGGGCCCTATTTCTGCAAGGTCGAGGACGAGGCCCTGTTCTCGATGGCCTATCCGCTCGATGCGGACCCGTCGGTGCGCGAGATGCGCAAGCTCGCCAAGGCGCACGGCATTGCCATCCCCACCAGCTTCTTCGAGCGCGACGGGCACCACTACTACAACACGCTGGCGATGATTGGCCCGGATGGCGAAGTCATGGGCATCTATCGCAAGAGCCACATTCCCGATGGCCCCGGCTATGAGGAGAAGTACTACTTCCGCCCCGGCAACACCGGCTTCAAGGTGTGGGACGTTTTCGGCACGCGCATCGGCGTGGGCGTGTGCTGGGACCAGTGGTATCCCGAATGCGCCCGCGCCATGGCGCTGATGGGGGCAGAGCTGCTGTTCTACCCCACCGCAATCGGCAGCGAACCCTATGACGCCGATCTCGACACCAGCCGCATGTGGCGCCGCGCGATGATCGGCCATTCCGTCTCCAACTGCATGCCGGTCATCGCCGCCAATCGCATCGGGACCGAAGATGGCCAGCGTTTTTACGGGCACAGCTTCATTTCTGACGAATGGGGCGATTACCTTGCGGAGTTCGGCGCCAGCGAAACCGGTGTGCTGCACGGGACGATCGACCTCAAGCGCGCTTCCACGCACCGTGCTGGCATGGGCTTCTTCCGCGATCGCCGCCCGCAGCTTTACGGCCGGCTTGCCGAGGACATCTGAGCCTGCACCGCTACATCGTGGCGCTCGGCTCGAACCAGCGCCATCCGCGCCATGGCGATCCTTCGGCGATCCTGTGGGCGGCGCTGGATGAGATCGGGCGGCGCAACTGCAGGATCGATGCGGTGTCCCCGACGATCCGCAGCAGGCCGATAGGTCCGTCGCAGCGCGTCTATTGCAACGGCATCGCTGTGGTTTCGACCGGTCTCGAACCCCACGAGCTGCTGGACGAACTGCAGGCTGTGGAAGCCCTGTTCGGACGTCGCCGACAAGGGCAGCGCTGGCGCTCGCGCACGCTCGATCTCGACATTGTCTTGTGGTCCGGCGGGTGCTGGGCGGACGAGAGCCTGATCATCCCGCACCCCGAATTCCGCAAGCGCGATTTCGTGCTGGGTCCGGCGGCGCGCGTTGCCGCTGGCTGGCGCGATCCGATTACCGGACTGACAGTGCAGCAGTTGCATCACCGGCTCGCCAAAGGCTTGACCCGCTCGCCCACGCCCCCTAGGTGACGCGCCACGCCTGACGCGCGATCCGCGTCAATGCAGGCGGGCCCTTAGCTCAGTCGGTAGAGCAACTGACTTTTAATCAGTAGGTCGCTGGTTCGAACCCAGCAGGGCTCACCATTACAGATCCGCAGTGATGCCGAATTGCAGAGCTATCGCAAGTGGCCTGCTGGTCGCTCTAAGCCGGACTCTTTTCCATCTCCCGTTTGCCACGTGAATGGGGCGACGGTGAGGGCCGCCGCCCCTGCCGGCCCTCAGGCAGGCTGGTATTGCGTGGCCCTTTCCTTGCGAACGGTGCGGCTGTTGCGACCGTCGATGCCAACCGGCACTTCGCCCGCGATTGTCGCGCGGCGCAGGGTGCGGCGTTGCAGGCCGAAGTCGGCGACGGCGCGGTGCTGGGTCGACTGGTTGTCCCAGAAGGCCACGTCACCGGGCTGCCAGCGCCAGCGCACGACGTTCTCGGGACGGGTGATGTGGTCCTGCAGGATCTGGAACAGGCGCGAAGAGTCAGCCTGGTTCAGCCCGACGAACTGCTTGACGAAATGGCCCAGCAGCAGGCTGCGCTGTCCCGAGACGGGATGGACGCGGACCACCGGGTGCTCGGTTTCGTAGACGGTCGAGGCGAAGACGTTCTTCTGGAACAGCTGCCGTTCCTTCTCCACCGCGTCACCCTTCGGCGCGTTCGAGAGGACCGCTGCGTAGTCGTAGAGGTTGGTGTGGACTGCCCAAAGGTTGTTCACCAGCTGGCGCAGCGTTTCAGGGAGGCTTTCGTAAGCTGTCTCGCCATTGGCCCAGACGGTATCGCCACCGGCTTCGGGAATGGTGATCGCGCGCAGGATCGAGCCCTTGGGATAGGCATCGACGAACGTCACGTCGGTATGCCAGCTCGAGGCGGCGTAGCCTTCCTTGCTGTCGAGTTCGAGCAGGTAGCGCGAACCCTCGGCCACCGGCACGGTGGGATGTGCCACCGGATCGCCGAAAAGCGAGGCGAAGCCTTCGTGGCGTGCGTCGTCCAGTTCCTTCTGGCCACGGAAGAAGACGACCTTGTGGCGCACGACCGCGTCCTTGATCGCCTGCACGGTCTCCGCGCCGAGATCGCCGGAAAGGGTCACCCCGCGGATTTCGGCACCGATCGTCCCGGTGATCGGAACGATGTCGAGCGGGGAGTTCGGGTCCTTGGCATTGGCATAGGTGGTGATGGCATTCATGTGGGTTACTCCTACTTGGGGTAAGGATTTGGGGTGTTATTCGGCGGGCTGGAGCGCGGGGTCGGCGGCGGTGTCCAACTGGCGGCGAATGGCGTTGTGCTGTTCGGCATCGAGCGCGAAGCCCGATATGACGGCAGCGGAGATGGCATGGGCGAGGGCCGGTCCGGTCGCGAAGACAAGCAACAGGCCGTTCAACGCCTCAGGAGAGTTTGCGGCGGACTTCGGATCGAAGCCCAGCCACGCGATCAGCGGCAGGGCGATGCCTGCGGCAATCGCACCGCCGATCTTGTCGGCCAGGGCAAAGACTGAATAGTAAAGGCCGGCGCGCTCCTCGCCGGTCTCGGCGCGGTGCTTGTCGGCAACGTCGGCGACCATCGAGCGCAGCATGATGTTGCCTGAGCCCTGGGTGATCCCCTGAGCAAAGGCGAGCGCAAGGACCAGCCAGAACCGGTCGGGCGTGGTCAGCACCAGCGCGAGGTTGATCAGTGCCTGCAGCACTTCGGCGAGAATGGCAGCCCGGCGCTTGCCCAGGGATACACCGATGCGCTGCCAGATCGGCGCGGCGAGCATGCCGAAGGCGTATTGGAACAGGAACAGTCCTGCACCCCATTCAGGCCTTCCGAGATAGAAGGTCACGTAGAACAGCAAAAGCGTCGTGCGGATGCCCTGTCCTGCCCGGACTGCGGCGTCCGAAGCGAGGACGCGCAGCAGCAGCGGGTTGCCGAGCACCGCGCGCGCGGCGGCCAGTGGCGACAGCGGGAGTGCCAGAGCAGCAGGCGCGCTGTCATCGCGATTGGACAGCGTCAGCCACAGCGCCGGGATAGCGGCAGCGAGGACAAGCGAACCGAACAGCGTCAGTTGCAACTGACCGTCACCGGGTCGCAGATGCTGGGCGAGTGCCGCGAGCGCAAGGGCACCTACCAGCGCAATCGACTGCCACAGTGTAAAGGTTGATGCCGCGCGGGTCCGGTCGTGATAGCCGGTGGCGATCTCGCCGCTCCACGCCAGCAGCGGCGTGGAGAGAAGCGCAAGGCCGATGTAATAGGCGGCCAGTGCAGCAATCAGCCAGCCAACGCCGAGGTTCGCAGGCGGGAAGAACAGCATCGCGCTGCCAGCGACGAACAAGGATCCCCCGCCCGCTACCCACGGTCGCCGCCTGCCGAAGCGGCTCTGCGTGCGGTCGCTCAATGCGCCGACTATCGGGTCGAGCGCGCAGTTGAGCAACTGGCCCGCCAGATACAGCGTCCCTACCAGCGTCAGTGGCACACCATAGTCTCGCGCAAGAATGGCGGGGAGCCAGGCAGCAACTGGCTGAGCAGCAGCGGTGACCGGCACGTAGATCGCAGCAAGGCGGTGGTAGCTACCAGAAGGCGAACTGACGGGGGATCCTGTTGTCATGCGGCCAGCCTCACAGTCGCGTCCGCAACGTCACACCATAAGTGCGTGGCTCGCCCACCTGGGCAGTGACCACGCCGGTGTTGCCGGCGGAGAGGTTGAGGAAATAGTCTTCGTTGAGCAGGTTGCGCGCCCAGACCGACAGGTCCCACAACCCGTCGTCGGTCTTCAGCCCGATGCGCGCATTGGCGATGCCGAAGCCCGGAACCTGCGCCCATGCGGAGTTGGTTGCAGATGTATTGAAACTCGAGCGGTGCGCGTAGTCGGCGTGGGCGTAAAGGCTCAGTTCGCGCCCGCCGAGCTCACCCAGCGGCGTGTTGCCGTCGGCACCGACTGACCATGCGAACTTCGGAACGCCCGAAAGCGGTTTGCCTGACATGTCCTGGATACCGCCGAGGTTGAGGTTCTCCACCGCCTGCGGTGCGTTGGCGTACTCGACGTATTTGGCGTCGGTGTAGCTTGCCGATGCGGTGAACGAGAGACTGTCGCTGGCCTGGAAGGCAAGGTCGCCCTCAACTCCGCGCGAACGCACCTTGGGGATGTTCGCGATGTATTGGCGCACGTTGACGGTGTTGGGCACCTGTTCGGTGATTGCCGTCTGATAGTCGCGGATCTCGGTCCAGAACGCAGCAGCATTGAAGGTGGCGCGCCGATCGAGGAACCGGGATTTGAAGCCCAGCTCGAACGCATCAACCTTTTCCGGGGCGACTTCGGGCGCAATGCCGGCGGGCAGCGCCGTCAGGTTCAGTCCGCCCGACTTGTTGCCGCGCGAATAGCTGCCATAGACGCTCGCGTCCGGCGCAACCTTCCAGTTCAGCGTGACCAGCCCTGACAGGCTGTTGTCGCTGAATTTCGTCGCGAAGCTTGTCACCGGGTTGAACTGGGTGCGGATCGCGTTGATCGCGGTGACCTGCGCCGCGGTGAAGCCGGAAAGATCGGCACCATCCACCCAGAACTGGCTGAACGCGCCCGCCTTCTTCTCGTGCGTCCAACGCAGGCCGGTGGTCAGCGTCAGGGCATCGGACATGTGCCAGTCGGTCTGCCCGAACAGCGCGAATGTGCGCGTTTCCGGCGTCGAGGTCGAATTTGCCTCGAACCCGTTCAGCGCCGCATTGGCGAGGGTCTGGTCGGCCGCAGGCAGGTTCCACAGCGCGGCAGCCGAGCCATAGCGGGTGGCGCCATAGCCCTTGACGACCTGCCAGAAGTAGTACGCGCCGATCACGTAGTCGACCGTGCGGTTGCCCATCGAGGCAAGCCGCAGCTCCTGGCTGAACTGGCGCTGGCGGTTGGCTTGCTGGGCCTTGGTGGTGATGGGCAGCGAGGTGCTGTCGCCATCGTTGGCCGGGTTCCAGTCCCACCAGCGATAGGCGGTGATGGAGGTCAGGGCCGCGCTGCCGAAGTCCCAGTTGACCTCGCCTGAAACGCCATAGCCCGCCATGTTCGACTGGTAGTGGCTATCGGCCTCGCCGATGCGGTCGAACGGCCTGAAGGCGGGGAGGGTGTAGCCAGGGAACCGGGCAGCTCGCAGGGCAAAGTTGTTGGGTATCGTCGCGCCATTGGCATAGGTCGTGTGCAGGTCGGCGAAGACCGAGAGCACGTGATCCTGCTCCTGCTTTGCGTAGTCGCCGATGATCCGCACCTCGAAGTCCGGGTCCGGCGTGAACAGCAACTGGCCGCGAATGCTCTCGTTGCGGTAGTTCTGGGCGCGGGTATTGGTGGTCTTGTTGAACAGGAAGCCGTCGTTCCCGCTGATCGCGCCGGAGATGCGCACGGCGAGCAGATCGGGCAGGATACCTGCCGAGGCCGAAGCCCGGACTTGCCGGAAGCCGTAATTGCCGATGCTCGCCTCGCCCGAAAGCTCGGGATCGAAGCTCGGCTTGCGCGAGGTGATGTTGATGACGCCCGAGGTGGTGTTCTTGCCGAACAGCGTGCCCTGCGGACCGCGCAGCACTTCGATGCTCTGCAGGTCGACGAGGTCGAACTGTGAAAGCCCGACGCGGCCGTAGTAGACGTTGTCGATATAGAAGCCGACGCCGTTCTCGAGCCCGTCGTTGGTCAGCGCGACGTTCGAGCCCAGCCCACGGATGTTGATGTTGGTATTGCGCGGATTGAAGCTGAACACCTGCAGGCTCGGTACCTGCTGCTGGATCTGGCCGAGGGTGAAGTCGCCACGCCTTTCCAACGCGTCGGCGCTGATCACGCTGATGGCGACCGGCACGTCCTGGACATCCTCGTCGCGGCGGCGCGAGGCGGTGACAACGATGGCTTCACCGGCCTCGCCGGCGTCTTCGGCAGCAACTGCCGGAACCTCGACATCGGCAGGCTGCTCGGCGGCGAAAGCCGGAGCCGCGCCGATGAGCGAGCCCAAAGCCACGCCTGCAAGGATAAGCTGGCGCTGCTTGAAGAGAAAAACCCTGTTCATTCCATTACTTCCCTGAACCCAAGTGGCTTGCCGCGTCGGGGCGGCGATTGAAGGCAGCGGGAACGGGCACGGCTTCGCGCACGGGGTCGCCGGGGGCGACGCCGCAAAGGGCAACGATCGACTGTTGCAGGGACGCGGGATACCGGGCCAGTTCCGCAAGGTCGGAGCTGGTTAGCGGTCGCATGACGCATTCCTCCGGGCGGCGACCGCAAGGGCCGCGCCGAACTGGCGTTATGGTGAGAGAGGCGGACGAGAGCGGACCGCGCCCGGTCGGGGCGGCAGGTCCGTCAATCGTGTCCGGTGGTTTGCGCGCTCTAGGCGCGCGTCATGGGCTTGTGCATCGTATCACCTCTTGATTGGAGGGGAACACGATGCCTGGCGCCGTCGCCCCAGCATCGCGCGCTTTAGCGGTTGTTCACGCGGAGCAAGCTGCTTCCCATCAAATGCCGCGGATCAGGACCCTGGATGTGCAGGCCGACCTGATCGTCGGATGTCCTGCGGGTTAATCTCTACTTATCTGGTTGAGTGTTCTCGGTCAACCCGGACCTCACCCGTTTGGCGCAAAAGGAAAACTTCCCGACGGACAAGATGAATTGTCTATCGATGCAATAGACATTGATGGGGCTGGCGATAAGTTCATATTGCCTTACGCGACCACGCGCGGGTCCACCTGCAACTGCAATCACGGACCGCACCATGACCTCGACCTACAGTCTTACCCGCCGCGCGACCCTTGCAGGCGCCGCCGCCACTCTGGCCGTCGGCTCTGTGCCCGCGATTGCCCGCAAGCGCGTGCGGCAGCCCAACATCCTCTACATCATGGCCGATGACCTCGGTTACGCCGATCTGTCCTGCTATGGTCGGCGCGATTTCGAGACGCCGGTGCTCGACAAGCTGGCGGCGCAGGGCCTGCGTTTCACCAATGCCTACGCCAACAGCGCCGTCTGCACGGCCACGCGCGTCGGCCTGATCACAGGCCGCTATCAGTATCGCCTGCCCGTTGGCCTCGAGGAGCCGCTGGCCTACCGGCCCAACATCGGCCTGCCGCCTTCGCATCCGACGCTGCCGTCACTTCTCGCCAAGGCTGGCTATCGCACCTCGCTGATCGGCAAGTGGCATCTTGGCAGCCTCCCGGACTTCGACCCGATCAAGAGCGGCTACCAGTCTTTCTGGGGCATCCGCAGCGGGGGCGTCGACTATTACACCCACGCCACCAGCAACGGTCAGCCCGACCTGTGGGATGGTCCCACGCCCGTCGACAAGGCGGGTTACCTGACCGACCTGCTTGCCGACCGCGCGATCGCGGAAATCCGCCAGGCGTCGTCAGCAAAGGCGCCGTGGTTCATGTCGCTCCACTTCACTGCGCCGCACTGGCCGTGGGAAGGGCCTGATGACGCCAGCGAATCCGCTCGGATTGCCGGACTGAAGGACCCCAAGGCCCTGTTCCACTTCGACGGCGGCAGTGCGGCGATCTACGCCGCCATGGTCCGCCGTCTCGATTACCAAATCGGGCGCGTACTCGATGCCCTCAAGGCAAACGGCGCCGAGCAGGACACCATCGTCGTCTTCACCAGCGACAACGGCGGCGAACGCTTCTCCGACACCTGGCCCTTCAGCGGCCGCAAGACCGAGCTGCTCGAAGGCGGCCTGCGCATTCCGGCCATCGTACGCTGGCCGGGCGTCACCATGGCATCGACGATCAGCGATGCACAGATCATCTCGATGGACTGGCTGCCGACATTCCTTGCCGCCGCCGGTGCAGCGCCAGATCCCGCATTCCCCAGCGATGGCGAAGACATCACCGCAGCCCTGTCGGGCCGAGCCTTGCCCGGACGCACGCTGTTCTGGCGCTACAAGAACCACGCCCAGCGCGCGGCCCGTCGCGGCAACCTCAAATACCTGAAGATCGGCGGGAACGAGTTCCTGTTCGACGTCGTTGCCGACCCTCTCGAGCGGGCCAACCTGAAAGACCGGCAGCCCGAAGCCTTCACCTCGCTCAAGAAGGCGTGGGAGGACTGGAACGCCCGAATGCTGCCGCTGGATGCGCAGTCCTACACCCACGGTTTCGGGCCTGGCGAACTGGCGGATCACTTCAACCCCGAACTCTGACAAGCCTCCGGCAGCCGGCAACATTTGGCATTGCTGGGAAACACTTGTCTTGAAAGCAGAAACATTGCATCAGCCGTCCAACCGGGTCAGCGCAACCTCCCGGTCAAGCGCAGCGCGCGCTCAAGTGTTGCTTCATTGGACGGCCGCTTGGCCGCGATGGAGCCTGCCTTGAAGTCGTTCGCGTTCCTTTTGCCAGTTGCTGTCACCGCAGTTTTTCTACCGTCCGGCAGCGCACTCGCCGACACGCCCCGGCTCCAATCCATGCTCGGCGCGCCGCCGAATATCGCGGTCAGCGGCTCGATCCGTCTGCGCTACGAGACCCTGACCGGACAGCCGCGCGTAAACCTGCCGCCCGCCGACGAGCAGCTCGCGCTTCGCACGACACTGGCCATCGAATACAAGGCCGCGCCGAACGTCCGCATCGGCGCGGAGATGTTCGACAGTCGGGCCTGGCTCTGCAAGCCCGGCAGTTCGGTCAGCGCCAACGACGTCAACACGCTCGAAATCGTGCAAGGCTATGTGGCCGTCGATCTTGCGCCCGCACAGGGCACCAGGCTCAAGCTCGAAGCCGGGCGTTTCGTTCTTAACCTCGGCTCGCGACGACTGATCGCGGCAGACGACTATCGCAACACCACCAACGGCTACACCGGCCTGCGCGCGGACCTCAAGGCAAGTGATGGCACCGCTGCTACATTGATTTACACCCTGCCGCAGATCCGCAAGCCCGATGATCAGGCATCGGTGTTGTCCAACCGCCATGGGTTGGACAAGGAGAGTTTCGACCTCCGGCTCTGGGGTGGTCTGGTCTGGCATCCCAGGACCGTCGTAGGTGCCATGGCAGAAGCATCCTACTTTCGCCTGCAGGAGCGCGACAGCCCGTCACGCGCCACGCGGGACCGCAACCTCCACACCGTTGCCGCGCGCCTGATCCGCGAGCCCAAGGCTGGCAAGCCCGATTTCGAGATCGAGGGCGCATGGCAGTTCGGAGATGTCAGCGAGACAACGCGGCCCAATGCCCGCAAGCTCGATGTCGATGCCTGGTTTGTCCATGCCGATGTCGGATACCTGTTCCCCGGTCCGGCGCGGATGCGGCTGTCAGTCGAATACGATTACGCCAGTGGAGACGGTCCTGGCGGCTCCTATGGCCGCTTCGACACGCTGTTCGGCATGCGACGCGCTGACTTCAGCCCCGCAGGCGTGCTCGCCGCGATCGGCCGTAGCAACATCAACAGTCCCGGCATGCGCGCCGAAGTGGCCCCCGGCAAGCGCTTCGACGCGTTCGTCACCTACCATCCGCTTTGGCTCGCCGAAAAGACGGACAGCTTCGCCACGACCGGCGTGCGAGATGCGAGCGGCAAGGCAGGCTCCTTTGCTGGCCATCAGGTGGAAGGACGGATGCGCTACTGGATCGTGCCAGGCTTCCTGCGCGGGGAGATCAATGCGTTCTGGCTCGCAAAGGGACGGTTTATGCGCAGGGCTCCCAACGCACCGGCTTCAGACAACACGACCTATGTCAGCTCAGCCCTGTTGGCCTCATTTTGATGTTCGAAGACAAATGGGATCTTGATTGCCAATGGGGCGTCCCTTGCGCCCAGCAGGGCTCACCATTCCTCATCCTTGGCGCGCGCGGAGCCCTTCGCCCAGCAGGTCTGCGGCCACTTCGGCGATCTCTTCCACCGGACGGCTGTCGTCCCAGACGCCGAAGCGCAGGCCGAGGAAGACGTTCATGCCCATGATGGCCCATGCCCGCACGTCCTGTTCCCCATCGCGCAGCGTGCCGGACGCCACGCCGTCGGCCAGACGCGCGGCGATGCGAGTGGCGGTGCCTTCGTAGTGGTCGCGGTAGCTTTGCGGATCGGCAAATTCGGCCTCGTCGATAATCCGGTAGATTTCCTTGTGATCACGCGCAAAGTGCAGGAACCCGACCAAGGCTTCGCGCTCACGCTGCAAGCCGGTGGCGCCTTCGCTTACGGCGGCGGCGGCGGTCGTTGCCACCCTGGCTGACATGTCACGCACCAGCGCGGTGAAGATCGCGTCCTTCGAATCAAAATAGGTGTAGAAGCTGCCCAGGGCCGTCCCGGCGCGCCGGGTGATGCCGCTGATCGAGGCTTCGTGAAATCCGCGCTCGCCGAACTCTGCGGCAGCGGCGTCAAGCAACTTGCGCAAGGTTTCGCGCCCGCGCGCAGTGCGCGGCACCTTTCCCGGACTTGCAGCGCTCGTCTGCGCCATGTGCGATCCTCCCCGCAACCGCCCACCCCACACGCGTGTTGCCGTTTCGCCACGATTCGTAGCGACAAACGGGCAATCTCACAACGAGAAGTTGAAAGGTGGTTCAACTTTCAATATCAGGGTGCTCGAGCGGACGGAGCAGTCCGCGAGAGGGAGCCTGTCTGATGACCCGTATTTCCACGCGCGCCGCCCTGGCCGCCACAGTTGCGCTGTTCGCCGTGCCCGCCATGCCCGCCTTCGCACAGGAAACGCCTGCTGCCGAAGATGCTTCGGATATCGCTACCGGGAACGAGATCACCGTGATTGCCCGCCGCCGCGAGGAACGCCTGCTCGACGTGCCGATTGCCATATCCGCACTGAATACCGATGCACTCGAACGTGCCGGTGCGAAGGACCTTTCGGGCATCCAGGGCGCCATTCCCAACGTGAACATCGTGCAGGGCCGCGGTTCGGCCAGCAGCGCCAACTTCTACATTCGCGGCATCGGCCAGCCTGATGCGCTGCAGACATTCGACCCCGCAGTCGGCGTCTATGTGGACGGGGTGTACCTGAGCCGTATCCAGGGCGCGCTGCTCAACCTGTTCGATGTCGAGCGGGTCGAAGTGCTGCGCGGGCCGCAGGGTACGCTCTACGGCAAGAACACGATCGGCGGTGCTGTCAACGTCGTGTCGAAGAAGCCCCATCTCGATACCGTGAAGGGCGAGGCTGCGTTCACCTACGGTCGCTTCGATGAAGTGACGGCGAAGGGATATGTTTCGGCCCCGCTGGTCACCGACAAGCTCGCGCTGTCGCTTGCCGGGGTCTATGACGACCGCGACGGGATCGTCACCGACCCGCGCACCGGCCGCAAGTACAACGATCGCAACAATCTTTCCGGCCGCGGCATCCTGCGTGCCAAGCCGACCGATACGGTCGAAGTGCTGATCTCGGGCGATTATACGCGCCAGCGCAATGCGGCCACGCTTGGCTATCTTACGGCACCGTTGATCCAGACCGACTTTGCCCGCGGCGCGGTCGTGCTTGCTCCGGCAGAACCTTATGGTCCCTATGACTACAAGGCATCGACCAGCCTTGCCCCGGATCAGGGCCAGAAGCTTGATCACTGGGGCGTTTCGGGCACGATCAACGTCGATCTCAGCGACAGCTTCCAGCTCACCTCGATCACTGCCTACCGCAAGCTCAAGACCGACTTCTTCATCGACATCGACGCCACGCAGTTCGAGCTGGGCGACGTGTTCGTCGGCGTTCGCCAGGACCAGTTCAGCCAGGAACTGCAGCTCAAGTACGATGCCGACAAGCTCAAGGGCGTGTTCGGCCTTTACTACCTCAACGAGAACGTGAGCTCGCATCAGGAAGCCTACGCCGACGGTCTGTTTGCCTTCAACGGCGCGCCCATTACCTTCCTGCGCACGATCGACGACAAGCAGGTGACCAAGAGCTATGCCGCCTTCGGCCAGCTGACCTACGCCTTCACCGAGCAGCTCTCGATGACTGCGGGCCTGCGCTACACGCACGAGAAGAAGACCTACAACCGCTGCACGGTTACTGCCTCGACGCTTGGCCTGCTCAACAACATCCGTTACTGCTTCCCCGACAACCTGCCCGCGCCCTTCACCGGCGACAACGACGTCAGCTACGATGCGTGGACGCCGATGGTCAGCCTCTCGTATAAGCCGACGCCTGATACCCTGCTCTATGCCTCGGCCAGCCGCGGCTTCAAGGCGGGCGGCTTCAACGGCCGCGTCAACTCGAACGGCGATATCTCGGTAACGCGCAATGGCGTGACGACGGTGGTGCCGAACTTCGAACCGGAAACGGTCTGGTCCTATGAAGCGGGTGCCAAGGGCACCTTCCTCGACGGCCGCGTCAATGTTTCGGCTGCCGCCTTCTACACCGACTACAACAACTTCCAGGCCCGCGTCGGCAATGGCACCAATGTCGGGCTCGGCGGAAGCTTCCCCGTGCTCAACGCCGGCAAGCTGCGCATCCAGGGCTTCGAGTTCGACATCTCGGTCCGCCCGGTCCAGCCGCTGACGCTTTTTGCGTCGGTCGGCTACCTCGATGCCGATTACAAGCGCTTCGACGATCCGCGCCGCTTGCCGCCTGCCGGTGGCGCCGCGTTCAGCTGCAACCCGACAGGCACGCAGATCACCTGCCGGCCGGCCTTCGCGCCACCGCTCACCCTGCGGGCGGGCGGCGAATACCGCGTCTCGCTCGGCGATGCTTCGCTGACGCTGGGCGGTGACGTCCGCTTCGTCGACAAGCAGTACCTCTCGGTCGACAACCGCCCAGGATTGACCGAAGACGGTTACCTGATCGGCAATCTCTATGCCCAGGTCGACTTCGACAAGTTCTACCTCCGCGGCGCGGTCAAGAACGTGGGCAACACGCTCTACAAGACCGATGGCCAGGAATTCAGCTCGGTGGGCAACATCCAGACCGTCTACTACGGCGATCCGCGCACGTGGAACGTCACGGTCGGCGTCCGCTTCTGATGTGACACAAGACCTCGAGCGGGGCAGGCGCCCTCAAATCCCTCCATCGCCTGCCCCTGCCGCCGAAGCCCCGGTCCGACGTGGCCGGGGCTTTTGGCAGGTTTGGACTGCTCCATACCTGTTGGTTCTTCGCTTTGCGGACGAAGCGCGTCCCGCTCTATTGACGGCATGGAACTGCACTTCGAATGCACGCAATGCGGGCGCTGCTGCCATGATCTCAGGTTGACGCTTTCGGTAGCAGAAGCCTGTGCCTGGGCTGGCAGAGGCCATCAGGTTGACCTGCTGACGGAAGCCTGGCCATGGCCCGACGATGGCGCTTCTTCCGATGCCGGGATGGCGTGGCGGAAGGCGACCAGCTTCGCTGTTCGCGTCGGGGACGTTCCATTCCGGATCAATCTCAGGCTGGTTGCGCGGCACGAGGGCGCTTGCCCCCATCTGCTGCCGGACATGCGCTGCGGGAACTACGAAGCCCGTCCTCGCATCTGCCGCATCTATCCGCTCGAAAGCCGCCCCTTCGAAGCGGTGGAGCCCGTGCGTCGGAAGTGCCCTCCCGAAGCCTGGCACGATGATCTGCCGCTGCTGGAGCGCGACGGTGAACCGTCCGACAGCGCAGCGGGCGAAGTGCTTGCCGCGCATCGCCAGGCCATGATCGATGACGTCCCGGTCAAGGCGCGGCTGGCGTCGGCACTGGGATTTGCCGAGACGGCTTTTGCCGGGGAGGGCATGGCAGTGTGTGAAGTCGCTCCGCTCGCCTTGCTGACGGTTGTCGAGGAAGTGTCCTCCGGTCGCTGGGATGTTGCGCAGGGCTGGGCAATCGTCACGAACCGGACATCGACGGCGCAGATGCTGGCCAATCTCGATTGCCCGGTGCGGTTGGTGTCGGCCGGGCCCGCTTACCTGCCGGCCTTTGCTGACGAGGCTTGATCAGGCGGACTTGGCGCGTGCGCCGAAGCGACCGAACTTGCGGTAGCGCGTCATCCAGCGGGCGAGAAACAGGCCCAGCGGCCGCGGAGTTACGCCGAGTGCCTCGATTCCGGGCAGGTCGCCCGAAGCCACGTTGCCAGCCTTCAGCAGCTTCCACTGGTCGGTGCTCATCGGTGCGCCCGGCAGCCATCCGGTCAGCGAAGCGAAGGCGCCCGAAACCGCGTCGGGCAGTTCGACCAGCATGGGCGTGCGGTCCGCAGCCTTGGCGATGCGGCGGTTGAGCTCGCCCATGGTGATGACTTCGGGCCCGGCCAGCTCGTAAGTCTTGCCGCCATGCGCGTGCGGGTTGGCCAGGGCATTGCCGATGGCTTCGGCAGCATCGTCCACGAAAACCGGCTGCAACCTGGCGGCAGGGCCGAATACCGGCAGCACCGGCAGCTTGGCTACCAGACCGCCGAACATATTGAGGAAGTTGTCATCCTCGCCGAACAGGATCGAAGGGCGCACGATCGTCGCTGTGGGGAAAGCAGCCAGCGCGGCCTTCTCGCCCTCGGCCTTGGTCCGGGCATAGGGCACGTCCGATCCGGCATCGGCCCCAAGCGCGGAGACATGGACAAACGCGCGCGCGCCCGCAGCCTTTGCAGCTTCGGCCAAGCGGCCTACGCCCTGTCCCTGCAGCGAATCGAGATCACCGGCAAAGGCACCCACCAGGTTGACCACGGCGTCTGCGCCGGTCAGGGCAGCTGCGACGGTGTGCGGCTTGGTGACATCGGTGGCCACGAACTGGATCTGTCCCAGCGTGCCAAGCGGGCGCAACTTGAAGGCGCGCTCGGGATGACGGCTGCACACGCGCAGGCGCGCGCCGCGTGAGAGCAGTTCCTGCGCCAGATGCGTGCCGAAGAAACCGCTGCCGCCCACCAGTGCCACCAGCATGCCTTCGAGATCGCGCGTCCTGCCGTTTGCCATATCGAGCGTGTCCTGAATCATCTTTGCCCGCCAATCCGGGCCATTTCACGCGACGCCTTTGGCACAGCAGCGGGCGCAGTTTCAATGAGGAAACACCCCTCTGCCCTGCCAGTTGCAAAAAGAGTTACCCTCGCGTGGATTTGCCCCGTTGACACCCCGCCGCGCCTGTCCTAGTGGCGCGCTCCTACCCGGCGAGACGGCGCTTCAGCCCCTCGCCTCCGTGCCCAGATGGCGGAATTGGTAGACGCACCGTCTTCAGGTGGCGGCGCTGGTAACGGCGTGGAGGTTCGAGTCCTCTTCTGGGCACCATTTCTTGATCGGGCGGTCACCCGCCATCAGGTTCAGCTCCCTTTTTGAGAATTGCGTATTCGCCTGGACAGGCGGTGTGCGGCATTCCGGCTTGGTCCGGTTCGCTTTTGCGGCGCAGGGAAATGTCCCTTCACTCCGATTTATTGTCGATGATCGACAGTCCCGTGCGTCTCGCTTATCCAGCAAGGCGGGATGGATTTGGAAACGGGGTGGGCACAGATGCGGGCTTCTCGGATGCGTAGGGCTGCGCTGGCCGCCGTTTCGGGCCTTGCCTGTCTTGGGCAAGTGCCAAGCCATGCCGCAGCAAAGTCCCCAGCACCGCTCGCCGCGCTCGACAAGGCCCTGTCCGCGGCAATCAACCGGGAAAACGCCAATCCCAACCAAGCCAATTTCGATGCCAGTCTGAAAGCGGCCGAAGCCGTCATTGCTGCGGCGGAGGGTTTGCCGATGGGGCCGGACACATCGCCATATCTGGCGCGCGCGCTCGTATCGCGTTCAAGCTATGCGCGCGAAGCAGGAGAGATCGACAAGTCCCTGGCCGATGCCGAGCGTGCGCGCGAGGTGATCCTGCCCTATCGCGATCTTGCGCCCGATGCTTACGTGCAGTCTATTGCCCTTGCCGGTGACGTGGCGATCCGCCGGGCCCTGTTCCAGCAGGCGGCCGATCGGCTTGGCGAAGGGGCTGGCTATCTGGCGCAGCGGCGCGGCAAGGGGCCGTCGTCTGCGGCGCTCGACATGAGCGAATCCAACATCGGCTACACACTGGCAATCGCCTACATGCAGCTCGGGCAGTACGATGCCTCGGTCAAGGCGCAGGAAGCGAGCCTGGCTGCCCGGGTGCGCGCCGTGGGCGAGTTCCATCCGGCGACGATCAGCGCACGGTACAATCTGGCGTTGCGCCTGTCGCGGGCAGGGCGGCTCGAAGAGGCCGAAGCTATGGCGCGGCTTGCAGCCGAGCAGGTCAAGCAACATGTGCCGCAGACCGACCTGGGGCATGTCCGCGCCGTCGAGACGCTGGCGCTGGTGCTGGCAGGTGGAGGCAAGCGGAGTGAGGCGGTGGAGGTGGCGCGGCATGCGCTCGATATCCGCGTCGCCACCACTGGCACCGGCGATGTCAACTTTGCTGCCGGCCTGACCTCGCTGGGAGGGCTGCTGGCCGATCTCGGGCGCTATGACGAGGCCGTGAGCGTCCTGTCGGGGGCAACGTCGACGCAGGACAAGCTTGGCGCGCTTGCGGCGCCTACGGACCGCCTTCGCACCTTGACGTTTCTCGGGCATGCCCAATTGGGGCAAGGCAAGATGGCCGATGCGCGCCAATCGCTGGATGCGGCCTACGCGATCTGGGAAAAGACCAGGGCGGCAGGGACGGCCGAAACCCTTCTGCCATCGGTAGCGCTGGCGCGTCTAGACAGTGGCGACGAAGCTGGTGCGGTCGCCGCCGCGACAGCACATCTTGCGGTCGCCTCCAGCCCAAGAGCGCCCGTGCTGGGCAAGGCGCAATCATGCGCTATCGGCGCCTTGCTTGGCATTGCGGCGGCCGAATGCGGCGGAAGTCCGGGCTATGCGCTTGTTCGCGCGGTGACCGACCGGCTCGATGCGAGTGCGGATGGCGAGCTCGTGCTGGCAGACCGCCTGTCGCTGGAACTGGCAATGCGGCTGGCACTGCGTAATGGTGATGTTCAACTGGCGGCCGATGCATCGCAGGTGCTGGTAGGATCGAAGGTTGCGCGGGCGACACGGCTTGCCGCGGCCCGGGCGGGGACTTCAGACCCCGGGCTGGCAGCGCGCATACGCACTCTTCAGGATGCCGAGATGGCCTACCGTCGTGCCAATTCGGTCTATCTGCTGCTGCTGGGAAATGGCGGCGACGTGCAATCGGCCCGTACGGCTCGCGATGTGGCGCTTGCCACGCTGGAGCAGGAGCGTGCCGGTATCGCCAGCAGCTATCCTGCCTGGGCCGCGCTTACCGCTCGCCAAGGCGTCCCCTTGGCCGATATCAGGAGCACGCTGGCAAAGGACGAGGCTGTCCTGGCGGTCGTTCCGGCGTTGACGTCGGCCTTCGTCCTGCTGGTCTCGCCAGACCGGGCCGTGGTGCAGCGGATGCAACCTAGTCGCGCGAGCTTTGCGTCGAGCGCGGCACGGTTGCGTCGCGCGCTCGACCAGCGGAGCTTCGATGCGGCAAGCTCGCACGAACTCTATCGCGCGATCTTCGCAGGCATAGCACCTGATTTGCGCAGGACAGGGGCCTTGCGGATAGTCGCTGGTGGTGATGCCGCAGCCATCCCGTTCGCAACCTTGCTGGAGCGTCCGGTCGACAGGATCGGTCGCAAGGCTCCGTTTCTCGTCATGCGCTATGCCTTGTCGGCTGGTGCGTCATTGCAGGCGCGGACAGCACAGCCGCGGCGCGCGCTGGCTGCTTCGGCCATGCTGGCGCTGGGCGCGCCAACACCGTTCGGCACCAGCATGGCGGATGCGCAAGCGGCAAGGAAGGGGCCGCTCCTGGCAAGTGCTGTCTTTCGCGGGGGGCAGGCGGATGCGCAGTCGCTCGCCTCGCTGCCCGCCTTGCGCTCGGCCGAAGTTGAAGCCGTCTCGCGCAGCGTTGGCAAGGCAACCGTCCTTACCGGTGACCAGGCAAGCGAAGAGCAACTGGCCAAGACCAGGCTGGACCAGTACGGCGTCCTGTTGTTTGCCACGCATGCATTGGTCGCCGGGGAAATGGAAGGCGTTACCGAGCCCGCGCTCGTGCTGGCCCGACCGGAGCGAGGATCAAGCAGCGATGGCGTGCTGACCGCGTCAGAGATTGGCGCGCTACGGCTCGATGCCGACTGGGTGATCCTTTCCGCCTGCAACACTGCTGCCGGCGACGGTGAGGCAGCCCCGGCCTATTCCGGCCTCGCACAGGCATTCCGCTACGCGGGGGCACGAACGCTGATGCTTTCGCATTGGCCCGTACGCGACGATGCGGCGGCGGTACTGGCCGCAACAGTGCTCAAGGAGGCGGCGAAGGGGCGAAAGCCGGCGCAGGCGCTACGTACGGCCATGTTGCGCGCCATGGCCGATCCGGACCTGCCGGATGCGGCCAATCCGCACGTCTGGGCTCCGTTCGTCGTGTTTGAATAGGCGGAGGTTCAGAGGTTTGCCTTGAACAGGTCGAGCATCCTGCCCCAGGCCCGTTCTGCCTGAGTACGGTCATAGATCGGGGCGTCTAGGGTGCACCAGCCGTGCTGGGCAGGGTAGACTTCGATCTCGGCAGGGCGGCTGGCGGCATCGGCTGCTGCGCGAAGCTGCGTCTTCTCCTTGGGTGCGCGCTCGTCATCGTTCTGGGCGATGGCAAAGAGATAGGCGGCGCGGGTCTTGCCGATCAGGTTGACCGGGCTGTCGGCCTCCGGCCCGACGAGACCGCCGCCGTGGAACGAGGCAGCCGCGCCGACGCGAGCGGGGTTGGCAAAGGCCGTCCGCACCGTGAAGGGGCCGCCCATGCAATAGCCGGCGGAGCCGATGCGCTTCCTGGCGTTCACTTCCTTCTGCATGTCGAGCCATGACACGAATGCAGCGGCATCCGAGGTGGTGCCCGAAGGCGTGATTGCCGCGATCATGGGCTTAAGCTTCTTCTGCCCGGCGTCAGAGCGCCACGCCATCAGTGACTCGAGGATCGGGGCGGGGCTGGAGCGGTAATACTGGTTGACGACCAGCACCGCATAACCGGCAGCGGCAAGGCGGGTGCCCATGGTCTTGTAGGCATCGCGCAGGCCCGCGATGTCGGGCCACATGATCACGGCAGGGTGCTTGCCGCGGGTGGGGTAGACAAAGAAGGCATCAGCCTTGCCGTCGGGCGTGTCGATCGTCACCATGCGGCTGGAGGTCGGCGCTTCTGCGGCGGTGACGCAGCCCGGGATCGTGGCGAGCGCGGCAGCGCCTGCGCCGAGGCCTGCAAACTCGCGCCGGTTGAGGAAGAATGCAGCGTTTTCGGCTTCGGTGATCTCATCACACATCGCAGGTTCTCCAGCTCCCGTCAGTCGAGAAACCTAGCGCAGCGGAGTTCGCGCGCAAGGTTTGAATCGGTTTCATTTTTCCCTCTCGCAATCACGGCGACATTTGTTAGTGTTGCTTACAATATTAACCCTGCCGAAGAACTCTGGGGAGAGTCGAGACATGACCGATGTGAATGCCCGCCTTGCCGCGCTCGAAGCGCGCGTGACCGAGCTTGAGGATCTCAACGCGATCCGTCGCCTGCAGTGGGCCTACGGCTACTACATCGACTACAACCGGCCGGAAGAAGTGGCCGGGTTGTTCGCGAAGGACGGCGCGGTCGTGTTCCTGTCGGGCGAATACGTCGGCTACGAAGGGGTGATGCGGCTTTATGGAACGTGGTTCCAGAACCTGTTCACCGGAGGGCGGCGCGGCCCGGTCCATGGGCTGCTGCTCGACCACTTCCAGCTGCAGGACGTGATCACGATTTCTGACGACGGTCAGAGCGCCAAGGGACGGTTCCGGGGCATTCTTGCAGGCGGCTGGCACGATGACATCCTGGGGGACAAGCCCGAGGGCATGCCGCAGCAGTTCTGGGAAAGCGGGATCTACGAAAACGACTACGTCAAGGAAGACGGCGTCTGGAAGATCAAGCGCCTCGACTACATGATGCAGTGGCAGGCCGATTACGAGACTGGCTGGTCAAAGACCGTGGCGCACCTGCAGCCTGCCGCGGTGTGCTTCCCCGAGAACCCGATCGGGCCGGACCGCCTGCTACCCGATACCGACGTACGCCAGACCTGGCCGCATCGGCAGGAAGTGGCGATGAGCTTTGCCCATCCGGTGCTGGCCAAGGCCTTTGCCGTGGGGGATTTCACCAGGATGCAAAAAAAGTGGCCGTAAGGGGCGTCGGGGCGGGTTAACCGCCCCAGCGGCCGATGCGAGCGAGTACGGCTGCGGCGACGCGGCGGAAGGCTTCGCGGTCACGCGCCGGAACGCCCTTGAACAGGTCTGCGCCGACGTGGGCCAAGGCTGGAATGGTCTGTGCGAACAGTTCTTGCCCCGCAGTGGTCAGCCGAACCGGCTTGCGGCGGCGATTGCGGCGATTGGACCCGGGTTCCACAAGGCCGCGCTGCATGAGCGCGGCGATCGCGCGGCTGACGTTCATGGGCGGGACGCCCATGATTTCGGACAGGTCATGGCCGGCCAGTTCGCCTTCGCCACCCAGGGCCAGGACAATGCGCAGGTCGGTGGTGGTAAGGCCAAGCGGATCGGCGACCCCTTCGCGCATCGGCGTGCCGATAAAGGTGCCCAGCTTGAGCAGGTCGACCAGCAGCGCAACCTCACCCTCGATCAGGGCGATGTTCTGGTCTGCTTGTGCCGTGGTCGGTGGCGTATCCATCAGGCGCATCTATTGCCGGGTTCCCGTCCATCGGCAAGTGCTGAAGTGTGCTCGATCTGCATCACTTTGCACCCTCTTGAACATGCGCAAATGTTAGGCTTGCAAAGCGGTAATTAGTATGTCTTACTAACAAACAGCAACCGGTTCCGAAGAGGACCATACAGGAGAGGGGATATGGCTCAAGCCCATCGTACCACGTCACATGTGCGCCTGCTAGCCGCAGGTAGCCTGGCCGCACTCATGCTCGGTCTTGCCGCGCCGGCCATGGCGCAGGATGCTCAGGCGCAGGCTGAGGAAAGCACGCCGGAATCGGCGCGCGAGATCGTCGTGACCGCGCAGTTCCGCGAACAGCGCCTGCAGGATACGCCGCTTTCGATCACTGCCGTCGATGCGACCTTGCTGGCCTCGCGCAACCAGACCGACCTGTCGCAGATCGCGCAACAGGCCCCGAACGTCACGCTGAATGCGATGGGCGGCGCCTATGGCTCGTCGCTCGGCGCTTCGATCCGCGGCATCGGCCAGTTCGACTTCAACCCCGCCTACGAACCGGGCGTCGGCATGTATGTCGATGATGTGTATTACGCCACGCTGACCGGCGGCATTTTCGACCTGCTTGACCTTGAGCGCGTGGAAGTCCTGCGCGGCCCCCAGGGCACGTTGACCGGCCGTAACGCAATCGGCGGCGCGATCAAACTGTTCTCCAAGAAACCGACCGACGAGAATTCAGGCATGGTCGAGGCGGTCTACGGCAGCCGCAACCGCGTCGACATCCGTGGCAGCGCGAACTTCATCCTCGCGCAGGACCTATATGCCCGCATCTCGGGCGTGTACAAGCGCCAGAATGGCTACGTCGACCAGATCGACTATGGCTGCGCCAATCCCGGCAACCCGCAGGGTATCAGCGCGCGCCCCGGATCGGGCCAGGACTGTGTGATCGATAAGCTCGGCGAGAAGGGCTACGCCGGTCTTCGCGGATCGGTGCGGTATAATCCGGGCGATAATTTCGACCTCGTAATCATCGGCGACTATACGCATGAAGAGCGCACCAACGCGGCAGAAGTGATCTCGCTGATCAACCCGGCGCGCATCACCAACGCCTATGCCTGCGGCCGCTTCTGCACTTACGCGAACTTCTACGCCCCGCCGGGCGGCTTCGTCAGCCAAGGCTACGAGATGCCCAACCGCCTGAAGTTCGATGGCTATGGCTTCTCGGCCAACATGACCGTGGGCCTGAGCGATTCGATCAACATTCAGTCGATCACCGCCTACCGCAACTACCGCCAGAAGTGGGGCACCGACGACGACTTCACCCCCGACCTTGCGATTGCGGGTCAGGGCTACAACGACCTGAAGTTCTGGTTCTTCAGCGAGGAATTGCGCGTCAACGCCAAGCTTGGTGACATGATCGACCTGACCGTCGGCGGGTTCTATTCCGACCAGCGCTCGGTCTACTTCACCCGCCAGGACATTCGCTACATCGCGCCGGGCCTGAACTTCCAGTTCCTCGGCAACGACCCGGTCAACGCCGATAGCAAGGCCGTGTTCGGCACGGTGATTGCACGCCCGATGGATGGCCTGACGCTGACTGGCGGTCTGCGCTACACGAAGGAAAGCAAGGACTACACCTTCGTCCGCAAGAACTTCGACGGCGTCACCAAGTCGATCTACCTGGGCGCACTCGACGGCGTGAAGGCCGTCTACTCGGGCGACAAGGTCGACTGGCGCCTTTCGGCTGACTATCGCTTCAGCCCGGAAGTGCTCGCCTACGTGACAGTCGGAACGGGCTTCAAGGGCGGCGGCGTGACCGCGCGTCCGTTTGACGCCGCGCAGGCGCTCAACGGCAGCTTCGATCCCGAAACGGTTACCGCATATGAAGCAGGCCTCAAGACCGATCTGTTCGATCGCCGCCTGCGCATCAACATCGCCGGGTTCATCAACGACTACAACGATATCCAGCTGCCGCTGATCTCCTGTGCGTCGCTGGGCTCGAACGCGCCGTGCGGTGCGCGCCAGAATGCGGGTAACGGCCGCATCAAGGGCTTCGAGCTCGAAATGCAGGCCTCGCCGATTGAGGGTCTGGATATCGATGCCTCGCTCAGCCACCTGACCGGCAACTACAAGAATATCGATCCACGCGTTGGAAACGCGATCCTGCTGACCGACCCGATCGTGACACCGAACTGGAAGTACAGCTTCGGCATCCAGTATCGCGCCGATCTCGGCAGTGCAGGTTCGATCACCCCGCGCTTTGACTTTGCGCACACGGGCAAGACCAGCGCCGGCCGCATCGCTGCTGGCCAGCCGATTGAGTTCTTCAACGCCTATGACATCGGCAACGCCCGCCTGACCTGGCGGAACGAGGCCGAGGACCTGTCGATCTCGTTCGAAGTGCAGAACGTCTTCAACGAGTACTACACGCCGTTCCGCTTCGCATCGGTCTATGCCTTCACCGGTACGGCCTACAGCCAGGTGGGTCGTCCGCGTGAATGGGCAGTCACTGTGCAGAAGCGCTTCTGATCATTTCAGAGTACGCTAGGGAATGGGGCGGTCAGCGATGGCCGCCCCTTTCTTTTGAGCTTGGCGTGAACCATATCAAATGTTAGCTTTTCCATGCGAGCCGAATCCGGCCGCTACTGGGAGAGCCACCGTGCTGACGCGCGAAGCCTATGATCGCTATGTCGCCGCGTTCAACGCGAAGGACTATGACGCGGTTGCCGATTTCTACGTCGATCCGCCGCTGATGACGTTCTTTGGCGTCGACATACGTTCGCGCCAGGCGCTCAAGGATTTTTACGCATTCCTTCACCATCATGTGAAGGAAAGCGTGACCGTTCTGAACTTTGCCTGTTCCGATACCCTGACCGCCATCGATGCTGTCATTCGGGTGGAAGCGGTGAAGGACCTTTCCCGTGAAGCGCTCGACGCGCGCGGGATGCACGGCTTCTTCCCGATCGCGGTGGGCGAAGTGCAGGAAATGCGGCAGTTCATATTCTATACGATCAAGGACGGCCTGATCGAGCGCGTTGAATGCGCGCTGGCGCAGGCGTGAGAGGACACCAAGCCATGACACCAGAAGGCGTGAACGTCGCCCATCCCGACAAGCTCTTCATCGGCGGTCGGTGGGTGCCCGCCCACTCCGGACGCATGATCGAACTGGTCTCGCCCAACACCGAGCAAGTGGTGGGGCGCGTGGCGGAGGCCGACGAGGCCGACATGGATGCTGCCGTGGCCGCAGCGCGCATGGCATTCGATCACGGGCCTTGGCCAACCACGCCGCCTGCCGAGCGCATCGCTATGTTCCGGCGGATGGTGGCCCACCTCGAAACGCGCGTGCCCGAACTGGCCAGAGCCTGGACAGCCCAGATGGGCGGGCTGGCCTCGTTTGCCGGGCCAATGCATGGCGGCAGCGTCATGGCATTGAGCCAGATCGCCGGGTTTGCCGAACAGTTCGAATTCGTCGAGCGCCGCCCGAGCATGGCAGCGGACACAGCGCTGATCGCCTACGAGCCAGTCGGCGTCGTTGCGGCCATTGCGCCGTGGAACGGCCCGTTCGGGATCATGGCCAACAAGGTCGCCTATGCGCTGTTGACCGGTTGCACGGTGATCATGAAGCCATCGCCGGAAACGCCGCTCGAGGCCTACATCATTGCCGAGGCGGCAGAGGCGGCAGGCATTCCTGCGGGCGTGGTGAACCTTGTTACCGGGCACCGTGAGGCGAGCGACCATCTCGTCTGCAATGAAGGCGTCGACAAGGTGAGCTTCACCGGCAGCACCGTTGCAGGCAAGCGCATCGCCAGTGTCTGCGGCGCGCGCATGGCGCGGTGCACGCTGGAACTGGGTGGCAAGTCCGCAGCCATCGTGCGCGACGATTTCCCTATTGATGAGGCAGCCAAGATGCTGACCGGCACGATCACGATGATGAGCGGGCAGGTCTGCGCAATGCTCAGCCGGGTGATCGTACCGCGCCACCGGCACGACGAACTGGCCGAAGCCATCGCGGCGGAGATGAAGCAGGTCCGCATCGGTCATTCAGATGACCCCGAAACCCAGCTCGGTCCGGTGGCGATGAAACGCCAGCTCGAGCGCATCGAGATGTATGTCGAGGAGGGCAGGCAGACGGCCGATCTGGTCACCGGCGGCGGGCGCCCGGCACACCTCAACCGGGGGTATTTCATCGAACCGACCCTGTTTGCCAACGTGAAGAACGAAAGCCGCATCGCGCAGGAGGAGATCTTCGGTCCGGTCCTCAGCCTGATCCCGGTGGAAGACGAGGAAGATGCGATCCGCACCGCCAATGCCAGCGCCTATGGCCTTAACGGTTCGGTGCTGACGACAGATGCCGACGCAGCCTACCGCATAGCCCGGCGCGTCCGCACCGGCGGCTTCGGGCAGAACGGCTTGCGCATGGATTTCGGCCTGCCCTTTGGCGGGTTCAAGCAATCGGGCATTGGCCGCGAAGGCGGGCCGGAGGGGCTGTTCCCCTATCTCGAGATGAAGACGATCCTGATCGACGCAATGCCGTCGGCACTTTGAAGGACACGGGCATGAGCGGACACATTGCGGGCAAGTCGATCGTCATTACGGGCGCCGGTGGCGGATTTGGCAGCCTGGTCGCGAAGAAGGCGGCCGCGCTGGGCGCCCGCGTGACGCTCGGCGACATCGACCTTGCTGCGGCGCAAGGCGTGACCGATGCCATCATCGGGGCCGGGGGCAAGGCGCAGGCCGTTGCTGTCGACGTGCGCGATCTGGGGCAGGTCAAGGCGCTGGTAGCCGCGGCGCTCGATGCGTTCGGCAGGGTGGACGTGATGATCAACAACGCCGGGATCATGCCCTTGGCGTTTTTCTCGGACCATGAGGCGGCCTATCCTGCGTGGGAACGCTGCATCGACATCAACATCAAGGGTGTTCTGAACGGCATGGTCGCGGCCTATGATCAGATGATTGCGGCGGGGCGGGGACAGATGGTCAACATCTCGTCCATCTATGGCAATTTCCCGGTGATCGGCGCGGCGGTCTATGGTGCATCGAAATCAGCAGTGAATTTCCTGTCTGAATCGCTGCGGGTTGAAAGCCGCGGGAAGATCAAGGTCACCACGATCAAGCCAACCGGCGTGCCGACGACCGGCCTCTCCGGCACGGTGGTCAATCAGGCCGCCGGTATCGGCATCGTTGCACACAACATGTCCGATTTCATGGAGATGGTCGGCGAGATGGCGGCGGGGACGTTCCCACCCGAACGGCTCGATCCCGAGGCGATGGACTATGCCAGCCTTGCACCGGAACACATCGCCGATGCCGTGATCCATGCAATCGACCAGCCTTGGGGCGTCTCGATTGCCGAAGTGACTGTCCGGGCGGCCGGAGACCACTTCGTTCTGTGAGGAGCGTGGTTGCTCGTCACGTCAGTTGTACTGCACCATCACCGTAACGGTCCCTGTCAGCGTGCCGAGCGCCGAGGAGCCACTGAGGGGCACGGAGCCACCGACACTGACATTCACCGTACCGGCCGAACCGGTTGAGCCGCTCAGCACCTGCGGGCCACCCCCGACATTGGTCAGTGTAGCCGTGACCGAGCCACCGCTGCCCGATAGCGTCATCGTGGTCGGCACCGATATGGTGACCGCCTGACCGCCCTCGCCGCTTACGGTGAACTGGGCTGCTGTCGCCGCTGGCGCAGGGAAGCGGCGGACATTGGTTCCGCTGACCGAGACGACCCCATCGGGCGTCAGCGTGACCGCGCCGGAACCGCTCGTGGGACGTGTGACCGCGCCGAACTGCAGGTCCTGCGTCTTGGCAATGCTGACAGGGCGGATGACCTTCGCCAGGATGTTGCCGACAAGCGAATCCGATCCGCCGCCCGTCGCGCGCTGTGCGGTGATAAGGTAGCTACTGGAGGCGCTCCCCGTCGGAGATGCGGACTCGTTGCCGTCGACAGGAAGGTCGAAGCCGATCAGGAACGTGCGTGAAGATCTGCGAGGAATGGGTGCCAGATTGATCACGACATAGTTCCCCGCACTGTAAGCGGAGTTTACCGTTGCAGTGCCATTCGCAACGCTGATTGCGGTAATGTATCCGACGCGTCCTGTGGGGGATCCGGCCAGTGCCAGCGTCACCTGGACATTCGTCGCATTGCAGGCAAAAGTGTTGCTGCACGAAATCGTCACTTCGGCGTTTGCTGCCGTGTTCGACAGCCGCACCCCCGAACCGGAGGCAACCGTGACCGATCCGGACGAAGCGTTTGACCGGAACACCGTCTGCCCGGAGGCTGCGGAGACGACGTCGCCGAAGTTGGCGTCGGTGATCGCATCGACCGTGTAGGTCTGGGCATGCGCCACTGGAATCGGCACGAGTTGCAACAACAGGGTGCAGAGCGTGGTCAGCAACAAGCGGGTCATCAGCGTTTCACCATTTGCACGTGTTCGCTGAAGGCGACTTCACCGTTGACGTCAACGACACTCCCATCCGCTCCCACTGTCGCAAATATCGGTTCCTTCAGCCGCATGCC
>NZ_JRVC01000019.1 GCF_000807925.1 Novosphingobium subterraneum
GGGCGGCGGCGGTCGCGGTGGGCCGGGCGGGTTAAACTCCGACGGCCGGGGGCGATGGAACCTCTCTGTGTTCCACACCGTGCGCTTCCAGCAATCGGTGCAGATCGCGTCGGGTGGAACCGTGCTTAACCTTCTGGATGGCGATGCCATCAGCGGGAGCGTGGCGCGCCATTCGCTCGAGATGGAGGGCGGCGGATTCTATCGCGGGTTCGGCCTGCGCTTCAGTGGCAATTACACTGGCGGTTCCCGCATCGATGCCAGCGGCCTGCCGGGTTCCACAACTCTCAGGTTCGCGCCGATCGCGACATTCAACCTGCGCCTTTTCGCTGATTTGGGCAGAAAGGCGAAACTGGTGGAGCAGGTGCCGTTCCTGAAAGGCTCGCGCGTGTCTCTGTCTGTCGACAACGTGTTCAACGCTCAGCAGCGGGTCACTGACGATAGCGGGGCGGTGCCACTGCGCTATCAGCCGGGGTATCAGGATCCGCGCGGCCGGGTGTTCGAGATCGAGTTCCGCAAGCAGTTCTGACGGTTCAGACGATCCGGCTCTTGCCTTGAACCCAGGCCCGGGCGCGTTCCTTGTGGCGTTCGCGCTCGGTCTGCTCGAAGTTGTCGGAAAAGTGCCTGAGGGCGATGACTTGCGACAGGGGCAGTTTCTCCTCGAACATCACGCCGCAACGGCCATAACGGGCCCAGCGAATCTGGCCGAAGGCTTCAATATGTTCACATTGCAGGATCGCTGAAGCGCCGACCGGGGGCAGGCCTTCCTCAGGAATAAGGGCGGCTCCGGTAGCCGAGAGATCTTCGAGTATGCAGGACTGCACGCTTGTCAGGAGGATCAGGCGTGCGGGCAGATGCAGGCGAACGCGAGCGTCGCTACGCCGCCCCTGAGGAATGGCGCTTGCGCTCGTTCCAGCCCTGCCAAATGGTTGACCGATCATGTGAGGCTTGTCGCGCAACGGCGCTAATACTGCCAAAACGGACCATGCGGGAAAACCCTGATGACTTTGGGGAAACCGGCCACCTTGCCATTGCGCCGCGCGCTTCAGCGACTATTTGCAGGGGGACGCCATGGCCCGCACGCCCGCCCCTCCACCCGACCGCGATACCGAGCGCTTCCACGAAGATCGCGCGTCCACCACCGTGCGCGGAGCGGACAAGCCGGACATTGAGCTGGGCGTGTCGGTCATCCGCGATACGGTGAACACGCTGCGGCCCAAGCCCGGCGTCTACCGCATGCTCGATGCGCGCGGGGACGTGCTCTACGTGGGCAAGGCACGGGCGCTGAAGAACCGCGTTGCGAATTACACACAGGTGGATCGCCTGCCCAACCGCCTTCGCCGCATGGTCAGCCAGACGCGCAGCATGACGATTGTCACAACCAATTCCGAAGCCGAGGCGCTGCTGCTTGAAGCACAGCTGATCAAGCGCTTCCGCCCGCCCTACAACGTGCTGCTGCGCGATGACAAATCGTTCCCGTTCATCCTTTTGCGCGGCGATCACGCGTTCCCGCGCATCCAGAAGCACCGGGGAGCGCGCAAGGCCAAGGGCAATTATTATGGCCCCTTTGCCAGCGCTGGCAGCGTCAACACCACGATCAACGCGTTGCAGAAGCTGTTTCTTCTTCGAAGCTGCAACGACGGCTTCATGGCGCGGCGTGACCGGCCTTGCCTGCTCTACCAGATCCGCCGTTGTTCGGCCCCTTGCGTCGACCGGATCAGCTCGGAGGACTACGGCGAACTGGTCCGGCAGGCGAAGGATTTCCTCGGCGGCAAATCAAGCGCCGTCCAACGCGAGATCGAGGCGCAGATGCAGGAGGCGGCAGAGAACCTTGACTTCGAGCGCGCCGCGATGCTGCGCGATCGCCTGCGCGCCGCCACCTTCATCCAGGGCAGCCAGGCGATCAATGCCGAAGGGGTCGGCAATGCCGATGTCTTCGCCATGGCGGTCAAGAGCGGGCAGGTTGCGGTGCAGGCCTTCTTCATCCGCGGCGGGCAGAACTGGGGCCACCGCGCCTTCTTCCCCAGCCACACCGAGGGCCTGTCGGAGGAAGAGGTAATGACCAGCTTCCTCGCGCAGTTCTACGAGGAAGTGCCACCTGCACGCCTGATCCTGGTGGACCGCGAACTGCCCGAGGCTGCGCTGCTGGCCGAAGCCCTGTGCGAGGGCGCGGGCGGCAAGGTCGAGATCTCGGTGCCACAGCGCGGCGACCGGCGCCGGTTGATGGAGCAGGCACAGCGCAACGCGGTGGAATCGCTCGACCGCCGCATGGCCGAAAGCGGCACCAAGGCCAAAGTCATGCGCGAGCTGGCCGAGTTCCTCGAGCTGCCGGAAGTGCCGCAGCGCATCGAGGTCTACGACAACAGCCACATTCAGGGCACCAATGCCTTGGGTGCGATGATCGTCGCGGGGCCGGAAGGCTTCTTGAAGGGCCAGTACCGCAAGTGGAACATCAAGACCGCGCAGACCAACGACGACTTCGGCATGATGCGCGAAGTGATGACCCGCCGCTTCGGCAAGGTGCAGGAGGAAGATCCTGATCGCGAAAGCGGCATGTGGCCCGACCTCGTTCTGATCGACGGCGGCAAGGGGCAAATGTCGGCGGTGAAGGAAGCACTGGGCGAGCTTGGTATCGAGGACGTGCCGCTGATCGCGATTGCCAAGGGCCCCCACCACGGGCGCGAAGGGCGCGAGGTGTTCCACTTCCCCGACGGGCGCGAGAAGATGCTTCCCGTGAACTCTCCGGTGCTGTTCCACCTCCAGAACATGCGCGACGAGGTCCACCGCTTCGCCATTGGCGCACACCGCGCCAAGCGGAGCCGGGCGATTACTGCAAGTCCGCTGGACGAAATCCCCGGCATCGGCCCGGCGCGCAAGCGCGCGCTGCTGCTGCACTTCGGCACGGCGGGCAAGGTGCGCGCCGCCAGCCTTGATGATCTGCAGCGGGCACCGGGCGTCAGCGCGGCAGTGGCGCAAACCGTCTATGACTTCTATCATCCCAATGGGTAGAGGATGGAGGCAAGGATGGCAGACCAGCGCAGGGCATGGAGCGACGAGGCCGTGCGCCGGATCGAGGCGGACTTCAACCGCTCTGCCGACACCCACCTGATCCGCGTCGAACTGCCCAAGTTTCCGGGGATCACGCTTTATCTCAAGGACGAGAGCGTCCACCCGACCGGCAGCCTCAAGCACCGCCTGGCGCGCTCGCTGATCCTCTATGGCCTGTGCAACAACCGCATCGGGCCCGGCACGTTGCTGGTCGATGCCACCAGCGGTTCGACCGCCGTTTCCGAGGCTTATTTCGCCAAGCTGATCGGCCTGAAATTCGTGGCTGTCATCCCGCGCAGCACCTCACCTGCGAAGATCGAGGCCATCCGCTTCCATGGCGGCGATGTTCACATGGTTGACAGCGCGAGCGAGATGTACCCTGCGGCAGAGCGACTTGCCGCCGAAGCGGGCGGACTGTTCCTTGATCAGTTCACTTACGCTGAACGGGCAACGGACTGGCGCGGCAACAACAACATCGCGCAGTCGATCTTCCAGCAGATGGCGCGCGAGGACCATCCGGTGCCGGCCTGGATCGTCTGCGGGGCAGGGACGGGCGGCACTTCGGCCACGCTTGGCCGCTTCATCCGCTATGGCCGATATCCGACGCGGCTTTGCGTGGCCGATCCCGAAGGCTCCGTCTTCCATCGTCACCATGCCGATCGTAGCGTGACAGCACCGCCGCAGGGTGCGTGCTGCCTGATCGAAGGCATCGGCCGCCCACGCGTCGAACCTTCCTTCGTGCCGGAGGTGATCGATCGCATGATCGCCGTGCCGGATGCTGCTTCGATCGGTGCAATGCGTGCCATCGCCACGCGGATCGGCAGGCCAGTGGGCGGCTCGACCGGAACGAATATCCACGCCTGCCTGCAGCTGGTCGAAGAGATGGCGGCTGCGGGTGAGGTGGGATCGATCGTAACGATTCTGTGTGATTCGGGCTTGCGCTATGCCCAGACCTATTACGATGATCAGTGGCTGGAAGCGCAGGGCTTACATTGGCGCGAATTTGGCCAAAAGGCGACACACTTGCTTAATTAAAGGAGGATATACGCAAAAACACTATTGACGCATCGGTAACCTATTCTGTTTGGAGCGGTTTCAGGCTGCTGCTGTCTGTTGTCTACAGAAGTTGCATCGAATATGGATGAAGCCGGGGGGCTAGTGGCATGGCGGGGCTGAATTTGCGCAAGGCAGCGCTTCCGCTGGCAGCGGGCCTGCTGCTGAGCGTTTCTGCTCCTGCGCATGCGCAATCCGCCAATGGAGTCGGGTCGCCCTTTGAACTGGCTTTCTGGCAGTCGGTGGCAGGAAGCGACGATCCGGCGGTCTATGATGCCTATCTGCAGCAGTACCCTGCCGGCACCTTTGCCGGATTGGCGCGAGCGAAACTTGCCACCTTGCGCAAGGCTCCGATTTCGCCTGCTGCAGTCGCGCCGGTGGCCGCTCCAGCCGTTGCGCCGGTTGCGGCGCCTGCGGCTCAACTGACGCCGGCCGTGGCGACCGTGGTGTCGCAGCCGGCTCCGCCGTCCGCGCCGCCAACGCCTGTCGCTGCAACTGCGCCAGCGGCCGCGTCTGTGCCGATGCAGAGCCCCGCGGAACCAAAGCCAGCAGTGGTTGCAGCGCCCAAGGCTGCCATTGCCGAAGCCTCGGACGTGACCAGTGATGCGAACCTGCTGCTCGAACTCGCGAGGTCGCAGGAAGTTGGCGGCGGCACGGACCGGGTCGCTGCAGCAAATGGCTTTGCGTTGCCCCCGCGGCCAGTCCTGACCGAAATTGCCGACCTGTCCTTGCCAACCTCGTTCTGCTCGGCCGAACAGCGCAATGCGTTCTACGAGACCCGCTACAAGCCGCACCTCGATCTTGCCCGCGCCAACAATGATGCGGCCATTGCCCATATGCAGAAGCTGCAGCAGGCCTATGACAGTTTTCAGCTGTCCCGCGATCCTTCGCCGATGAATGCCCTGGCGGCGGAAGCCAGCTCCTACCAGCAGCAGGTCGCCGCTACCGCCTATGCGCGTCAGGCTGCGGTGGTTCGCCAGTTCGACCAGCTCATGGCCTTGCCGATAACGGCCTGCCAGATCGCGACGGCGACGAAGTGAGGCGCGCGGTGGAACTGGGAATGGCTGGCGTGCTGCTTGCAGCAACCCCGGCCCAGGCCGAAGCGTGCCTTGACCGTGAAACCATCACTGCGGCGCGCGTTCACGAATTCGAGACGATGATGATGGCGGTGACCCTGCGCTGCAAGGCGATCGGCACCGATATCGGGCCGGTCATCGAAGCCATGATGGGCACGCACCGCCCGATCTTTGCGGCGGCGGACCGGCGCATGCGCGCGTTCTTCGCGCCGCAGAAGCGGGCGTACGAAAGCTATTCCACGCAACTTGGCAACCGCTATGGCGGGGGCGCGACTGACACTGCCAACTGTCACCGTTTCGAGAAAGTCGCCCGGGAACTTGCCGGCAAACCCGGTGTGACGTCGCTCGGACGGGTGGTCTTCGCAATGATCGACAAGCCCCGCATCGTCGGCGCCGTCTGTGCCAAGCCCTGATCAGTCGGCAGACGTCTTCCGCTCGATCGGTCGAATCAGGCCTTCCTGCGCCACGCTGGCGACAAGACGGCCATCACGCGTGTAGATCCGTCCGCGATTGAAACCGCGCGCGCGCCCTGCCCAGGGACTGTCGCACGCATAGAGCATCCATTCGTCCGCGCGGAACTCGTCGTGGAACCAGATCGCATGATCGAGGCTCGCCCCCATCAGGTTGCCTTTCGACCAGCTGATGTCGTGCGGGAGGGTGGACGTGCCAAGCAAGGTCATGTCGCTGGCATAGGCCAGGACCGCACGGTGGATGCGGGGATCATCGGGCAGGGCGCCAACCGAGCGGAACCAGGTGTGCGCACGCGGTTCTTGCGGTCCATTGTTCATCCAGTGCCGGGCCTCGATGGGGCGCAGCTCTATCGGCCGCGGCTGCAGCATTTGCTGGCGCTGCTTCTCGGGCATCTTTGCGGCATAACGCAGGCGCAACTCGCTCTCGCTGGCAAGGTCGTCCGGCCCCACGACCTGGGGCATCGGCTCTGCATGGTGTCGCCCGTCCTCGCGCCGGTGGAACGAAGCGACCATGTTGAGAATCGGCTTGCCCAGCTGGCTGGCGACCACCCTGCGGTTCGAAAAGCTGCCGCCATCGAGGTCACGCTCGACCTTGAAGTCGATCTCGTGATCCTCGTTTCCGCCGCGCAGGAAATAGGCATGGAGCGAATGGACGGGGCGGTCGGCGGGGACGGTGCGTTCTGCACTTGCCAAGGCCTGCCCGATCACCTGGCCGCCGAACACGCGGCCGACGCCGCCGATCTTGCGACGACCCTCGAAGCGGTCGCCGCCGTGGTCCTTCACGTCGAGAAGGTCGAGCAGTCTTTCGACGAGTTCCTGCGGTGTCGGATTTTCAGAGTCGGTCATGCGAACGCGATGGACGTGGCTGCCGTTTACGTCAACGGGATCAATTCAGCGCAAGCCACGCGCCTTGGCATAGACCCGCCAGCACAGCGCCTTGGCGCGATTGCCATTCGGCCAGCGGCCGGGCGGGCGTGGCTTCATGCCAAACTTGCGCAGCAACCCGTTGAAGGCGCGCGCGTCTGCTTCGGCAAAACTCCATTCTGATCGCCAGGTGATCGAGAGGGAAACCGAGGGCTGCGGGCCGTTGCGTACAAAATGGGGCGACATCACCGGCACGTAGAGCGCCTCGCCCGGGGACAGCGACCAGTCCTTGCCGCCGCCGAGCAATTCATCGCGCCAGAACAGGTCTCGCCCGCCGCCGGTGTGATAGGTCTCGTGCGTTTCGTCCGGGGCAAAGCGGGCATCGCCTGCCGGAAACATCGTCATGACCTTCGACCCCATCACCTGAAGGAGGATGTTGTGTTCGGGGTCGAAGTGATAGGGTGTCACGCCGCCCGGGCTGGTCACGAAGATGAAGCCCTGCGGTTTCAGCATTGCGCCCGTGCGCTGTTCGATGACCGGGCGCAATTCGTCGAGCAGGCTGTCGAGAAGCTCCGCATAGGCGGGGATCTGCTCGATATTCTTGAGAGCCGCCCAGCTGCCGGTGGATGCGATGTTGCGGATCGTCTCGCCGATACCAATGCCGTTGGCGGGAGCTTTTTCCCCGTTGAGCCCCAATGGCAAGGCCGCACGATTGTATTCGACCGAGCGGTCCGGCAGCGCCTCGCCAAGGATAGCGAGGGCATCGGGATGCATCAGCGGGTGCATGCCCAGCCGGTGGACCAGCTTGTGCGGCACTTCCGGATAGGAGGCGGCGAAAGCGGCGCGCGAGGTCTCGTCGAAAGCGTCGAGGGGCGCGGCTCCGCCAGCGAAGGCAATCGGTTTGTTCATCGGCTCAGTCCGACAGGGTTGCGCCCCAATTCGAGCGACAGGAGAGTTTCGAAGAACCTGCGCCGGATACTGCCGCCGATGGCAACCGAAATGCGTCCGATCGGCCGGCGTTCGGTCCAGAGGCTGTCGATCATCGGATGATCGGGTGCGGCGCAGCTGTCGCACCAGCTGATGTCCGGTCGCGACAGGAGTGCGAGGTTCTCGCGCTGCAACAGGACGCCGGGAGAAAAGCGCGCGAAATCCTCGTCGAAGGCGGTCTTGTAGGAGAAGCTGCCGGGCGGCGTCAGGAAATTGGCCAGCATTGCGATGTGGCGCCCGTCCAGCGTCAGCGCCAGGCGCTCCAGCCTGCCAATCCCCGCAGCTTCGACAAGCGCCTTGCGAAACAGCGATTCCGTCGTGGACGCACAGGCCATTGCGCTGCCACTGGTGCCTTTCCAGCCGCGCCTTTCAAGCAGGAGAAACTGCTCGATCCAGCTTTCGAGATCCGTGGCATCCAGCTGTCGTTCGAAGGCCAGCGTGCCCTGTTCGGCCAGGCGCGCGTGCTGGCGACGCAACTCCTTGCGTTTCTTGCCGGTCAGCGCGCGCTCGAGGTAAAGATCCGGCGAAAGCGGCGAATGCAGCATGGCCCGTCGTTCGCGCATGACGAGCGCAGACTTGCGGCCCTGCAGTTCGGACAGTTCGAACAACGCCGCGGTCAATGGCTGTTCCAGAGGCATTGCGGGCAGGTGCAGGAACAGAGCCTGTTCGCGTGTCGCCGCTTCGTCGGCCCAATGCAACAGCGCTTGCCAGAACACTCTCTCGCAGCCGGCCCGAACCAAGGGCACGCCCAGAAAGGCGTTGGGATGCAGCCAGCTCGCCAAGTGCGGCAGCGGCCAACGCCCATAGCGGCGCGGCCTGGTCAGCGGCATCAGCGCGGCCAGTTCGCCACCAATCTCGACGGTCAGCAAGCGCTTGGTCCCCTGGGGATCGAAGGCTTCGAGCGAGGGTATGAGATACCAGGGTTCAAAGAAGGGATTGGTTGTCGAGGCACTCTCGGCCAGCGCCTGCCACTGCGCCGGTCGTCCGTCGACCGTCCACTCGCGCCAAGGCCGCACCGTTGCCACCGCCGCGCTCGGCGGACAGAAGGAACTGGGCGTGCTTGCCATGGTGAATGTCGCGACGTTCAAGTTCTCGGGTCTCCGCCACCGGCCTTAGGTGGAATGCCCGAAAACTCGGTTAACAAGCCAGCAAAGAAATACCCCGCCCGGATTGCTCCGGACGGGGCATCCTCTCCCCAACTTGGGCGTTGGCTCCTTAACCCACGGCGTTGCTTGCAAGAGCGGCGAGCAGCAGCAGAGCTACGATGTTGGTTATCTTGATCATCGGGTTCACGGCAGGGCCAGCGGTGTCCTTGTAGGGATCGCCCACGGTATCACCCGTGACAGCGGCCTTGTGGGCGTCCGAGCCCTTGCCGCCGTGGTTGCCGTCCTCGATGTACTTCTTGGCGTTGTCCCATGCGCCGCCGCCCGAGGTCATCGAGATGGCGACGAACAGACCGCCGACGATCACGCCCAGCAGCAGGGCGCCAAGGGCGGCAAAGCCGTTGGCCTGACCGGCCACCGCTGCGATCACGAAGTAGACCGCGATCGGGGCCAGCACCGGCAGCAGCGAAGGCACGATCATTTCCTTGATCGCGGCCTTGGTGACGAGGTCCACCGTGCGGGCATAGTCAGGCTTCGAGGTGCCCGCCATGATCCCCGGATTGTCGCGGAACTGGTCACGCACGTCGATCACCACGTCGCCCGCCGCGCGGCCCACAGCGGTCATGCCCATCGCGCCGAACAGGTACGGCAGGAGCGCGCCGAGCAGCAGCCCGACGATGACATAGGGGTTTTCGAGGCTGAAGCTGACCGCGAGGTTCGGGAAGAACTCCCTGAGGTCGGTGGTGTAGGCCGCGAAAAGGACAAGCGCGGCAAGGCCGGCCGATCCGATTGCATAGCCCTTGGTTACGGCCTTGGTGGTGTTGCCCACCGCGTCCAGTGCGTCGGTCTTGTCACGGACCGAATCGTCGAGGCCCGCCATCTCGGCGATGCCACCGGCGTTGTCAGTCACTGGACCATAGGCGTCCAATGCCACGACCATGCCGGCCAGCGCCAGCATCGCGGTTGCCGCATAGGCAATGCCGATCAGCCCGGCGAGCTGGTAGGCAATGATGATGCCGGCGCAGATCACGATCGTCGGCATTGCGGTCGATTCAAGGCTGATGGCCAGACCCTGGATGACGTTGGTGCCGTGGCCGGTTTCCGACGACTTGGCGATCGAGCGCACCGGGCGATAGTTGGTGCCGGTGTAATACTCGGTGATCCAGATGATCAGGCCGGTGATGACGAGGCCGAGCAGCGAGCAGTAGAACAGCACGCGGCCGGTGAAGGTCACCGTGTTGTCGAGGATGGTGTAGCTCATAGCGGTTTCCATGTCGCCCAGCGCATAGGAAATCGCCCACCAGATCGCACCGATGGAGAGGACGGCGGTGACAAGGAAGCCCTTGTACATCGCGCCCATGATGTTGTTGGAGGAGCCGAGCTTGACGAAGTAGGTGCCGATGATCGAGGTGACGATGCAGACGCCGCCGATCAGCAGCGGCAGGGCCATCATCGCGCCGAGCGCATCGCCCAGGCCCTTGAGCAGCAGTGCGGTCAGCACCATGGTTGCGCCAACGGTCACGACATAGGTTTCGAACAGGTCGGCGGCCATGCCGGCGCAGTCGCCCACATTGTCGCCCACGTTGTCGGCGATAACGGCCGGGTTGCGCGGATCGTCTTCGGGGATGCCTGCTTCGACCTTGCCGACGAGGTCGGCGCCGACGTCGGCCGCCTTGGTGAAGATACCACCGCCAAGACGCGCGAAGATCGAGATCAGCGAAGCACCGAACGCGAGCGCGACGAGGCCGTCGACCACGGTGCGATCATCGCCGCCCACGGTGTAACCGGCGATGTCGGTCAGGTAGTGGTAAAAAACCGCGATGGCGAGCAGGGCGAGGCCTGCCACCAGCATGCCAGTGATTGCGCCCGCACGGAAAGCGAGGGTCAGGCCGGCCTGCAGGCCGTTCTGTGCCGCCGCAGCCGTGCGCACGTTGGAGCGGACCGAGATGTTCATCCCGATGAAGCCCGCAACGCCCGAAAGCACGGCGCCGATCACGAAGCCGGTGGCTGAGATTGCGCCCAGCGTTGCGGCAATGATCACGGCGACGACCACGCCGACGATGGCGATGGTGGTGTACTGGCGCTTGAGGTAGGCCTGCGCGCCTTCCTGAATGGCGGCGGCAATTTCCTGCATCCTGGCGTTGCCCGCCGGTGCGCCGAGCACCTGACGGCTGGTCACGAAGCCATAAACGACGGCAAGCAACCCGAGTATTATCGATAATACGACTAGGTTCACGTTGGCATCCCCCTTTATGTCCGGTGCCACGAGTGGCCCGTCCCCGTCGTTGCGGGTGGGGGGAAGCTATCGTTTTATTTCTGCCCCGCAAGCCCTTCCATGACCTTGGCCAAGGGCTTTTTAATCGTGCATATAACCCAGATTGCCATGCGGCACTGCACCATCGATGATTACAGGTGATGATGTCGCCGCCTGCGCCACCCCGATGCGAAGGGCGGCGACTGGTGCAGGTAACCCCGGGGGGAGCGTGAACAGCAGTTCGTAATCGTCGCCCCAGCGCATTGCATCGTCGCGACGGCTGTCGGGCAGGGCGGCAGGGAAGGGCACACTCTCGCTGGCAATGGCGAAGGTCACGCCGCTGGCCTGTGCCATGCGCGCCGCATCGATCAGCAGGCCGTCAGACACGTCCATCATCGCGGTTGCCAGTGGGGCAAGTGTCCGGCCTTCGGCAAGGCGAGGCAAGGGCCGCCGGAAAGTGGTGCTATCGCGGCCGGTTCCGTCGCGCAGTGCTTCGAACCCCAGCATCGCCGCACCAACCGGCCCGGTAAGCCAGAGGGTGTCGCCCACCTTTGCCCCGCTGCGCGAAGGTACGGGTGAACAGGTCGCTCGTCCCAGCGCGGTCAGTCCAAGGCTGCGGGGCCCGTTGCCGCTGACAGTATCGCCTCCCAGCAAGGGCACGCCAAACGCCTGCAATGCCTCGCCAAGTCCGGCAACAAAGCGCGTGTCCTCCTCGCCCAGCGTGAAGCCCAGCAGCACACCCACCGGTTCGGCCCCCTTGGCTGCCAGGTCGGACAAGTTGGTTGCGACGAGTTTCCAGGCCACGTCCGCCATGTCCTGTCCCGGCAGCCAGTGTACGCCTTCGACCATCATGTCATGGGTCAGCACCAGCGTCTCGCCGCCGAACGGCAATACCGCGCAGTCATCAGTCAACCCGCGGGCGGCGGGGTGCAGGGCCAGCTTGCGCATGGCCGCAATCAGGTCGGATTCCTTGCTCACGCCCGGTCTATGGGGCGCGCTGGCGAACCGCACAAGTCCGCTTGACCAGCACCATTTCGCCCCTTAATCGTTCGATTAAAGATGTATCGAGAGGAGTCGGAACACATGGCAACAGCCTATATCGTCGACGCAGTACGCACGGCTGGAGGACGTCGCGGCGGACGGCTTGCAGGCGTTCACCCTGTCGATCTCGCCGCGCGCAGCCTGGATGCCATCATCGCTCGGACCGGCATTGACCCGACTGCCGTCGATGATGTGATCATGGGCTGCGTCACCCAGGCCGGACAGCAGGCGATGCAGGTCGGCCGAAATGCCGTGCTCGCCTCGAAGCTGCTGCCGCAATCGACGCCGGCCGTTACCATCGATCGCCAGTGCGGTTCTTCGCAGCAGGCGATCCAGTTCGCCGCGCAGGCGGTGATGTCGGGCGTGCAGGACGTGGTGATCGCTTCGGGCGTGGAAAGCATGAGCCGGGTGCCGATGGGCTCGAACGCCACGTTCCACATGAAGGAGGGCCTTGGCCACTACAAGTCGCCGGGTCTGGACGAGAAGTATCCGGGGATCATGTTCTCGCAGTTCATGGGCGCGGAAATGATCGTCAAGAAGCACGGGTTCTCCAAGGATGACCTCGATCGTTTTTCGCTGAACAGTCACCAGAAGGCTATCGCCGCGACGAACGCGCAGGCTTTCGCTAATGAGATCGTGCCGGTCGAAATCGAGGCACCTGAAGGCCCCGCCATGCACACCGTGGACGAAGGGATCCGCTTCGATGCCACGCTCGAAGGCATTGCCGGAGTCAAGCTGCTCAGCCCGGAAGGTTCGCTGACCGCCGCCAGCTCCAGCCAGATCTGCGACGGTTCCAGCGCTGTGCTGGTCGTCTCGGAAGCCGCACTGAAGGCGCACGGGCTCACCCCGTTGGCGCGCATCCACAACCTTACCGTGACTGCGGGCGATCCGGTGATCATGCTCGAAGAGCCGCTCTTCGCCACCGACCGTGCGCTGCAGCGGGCCGGGATGAAGATCTCGGACATCGACCTTTATGAAGTGAACGAAGCCTTCGCGTCGGTGCCGATGGCCTGGCTCAAGCACACCGGGGCAGACCCCGAGAAGCTCAACGTCAATGGCGGCGCCATTGCGCTCGGTCACCCGCTGGGCGCTTCGGGTACGAAGCTCATGGCCACGCTCGTCCACGCCCTGCGCGCCCGCGGCGGCAAGTACGGTCTGCAGACGATGTGCGAAGGTGGCGGCGTTGCCAACGTCACCATTATCGAAGCTCTTTGATTTCAGCCCTTTAGAGAGGATAATTCGCAATGAAGCTCGACAATACCGTTGCCGCCGTGGTCACCGGCGGCGCTTCCGGCCTCGGCGCAGCCACCGCCCGGGCGCTTGCCGCCAAGGGCGTGAAGGTCGCCATCTTCGATCTGCAGAAGGAAAAGGGCGAGGCCGTGGCTGCCGAGATCGGCGGCGTGTTCTGCGAAGTGAACGTGACCAGCGACGAGAGTGTAGACGCCGGCTTTGCCAAGGCGCGCGCGGCGCATGGCCAGGAGCGCATCCTCGTCAACTGCGCCGGCACCGGCAATGCCATCAAGACGGCAAGCCGTTCGAAGGAAACAGGCGAGATCAAGCACTTCCCGATGGATGCGTTCAACTGGATCATCCAGATCAACCTCGTCGGCACGTTCCGCTGCATTGCCAAGTCGGCCGCCGGCATGATGACTCTCGATCCCTGCGACGAGTTCGGTGAGCGCGGCGCTATCGTGAATACCGCTTCGGTTGCTGCTGAAGATGGCCAGATGGGCCAGGCCGCCTATTCGGCCTCGAAGGGCGGGGTAGTCGGCATGACCCTGCCGATCGCGCGTGACCTGATGAGCGAGGGCATTCGCGTCAACACCATCCTGCCCGGCATCTTCAACACCCCGCTGCTGCAGGGCGCGCCGCAGAACGTGAAGGACGCGCTCGCGGCGTCAGTCCCGTTCCCCAAGCGCCTCGGCATGCCCGAGGAGTACGCCAACCTTGCCATGTGCATGATCGAGACCGGCTACTTCAACGGCGAGGACGTCCGCCTCGATGGCGCCATCCGCATGGCGCCGCGCTGATCGCCTTAAGGTTGTGTCCCCGCGCAGGCGGGGACCTCGGTGGTCTTGCGGGGCGCTTCCGCTAACCGACTGAGGCTCCCGCCTGCGCGGGAGCGCAACGGCATTCAAGGGAGAGTTTCGTGGCCGACTATACGCAGATCAAGCTCGACATCGCCGATGGCATCGCGACGATCACGTTGCACCGCCCCGAAAAGATGAACGCCTATACCGGCACGATGATGAACGAGATGATCGATGCGTTCGATCGCACCGATGCGGATGACAGCGTGCGCGCGGTGATCGTTACCGGGGCGGGAGACCGCGCATTCTGTGCCGGCGCAGACCTCACACCCAGTGACGGCAAGCACGTCTTCTCCAGCGGCGATGCGGTGGAAGACCTGTCCGATCCTCGCGTGCGCGATGGCGGCGGCATGATCACCTTGCGCATCTATCAGTCCAAGAAGCCGGTGATCGGCGCTATCAACGGTGCGGCGGTCGGTGTCGGCGTCACCATGCAGTTGCCGATGGACATCCGCCTGGCCTCGACCAAGGCGCGCTTCGGCCTTGTCTTTGCGCGCCGGGGGATCGTGCCCGAAGCCGCGTCGAGCTGGTTTCTGCCGCGTATCGTGGGGCTGCCCCAAGCGCTCGAATGGTGCATGACCGGCCGTGTTTTCGATGCCGAGGAAGCCCTGCGCGGCGGCCTTGTTCGCTCGCTGCACGAACCTGAGGACCTCATGCCCGTGGCAATCGCGCTCGCACGCGAAATTGCCGACAACACCAGTGCGGTCTCGGTCGCGATGACCCGCGCCATGCTGTGGCATAACCCGTCGTTTTCGCATCCGATGGAGGCGCACCGCGTCGACAGCCGTGCGATCTACACCCTCTCGCGCGGCGGCGATGCGGCCGAAGGCATCGCGAGTTTTCTGGAAAAACGCGCTCCCCGCTACCCCGGACGCGTTTCTTCGGATATGCCGTCGTTTTATCCGTGGTGGAACGAGCCGGGTTGGGAATGAGTACGGAAGTGTCAAAGGGGGAAAGCCTGGAAACGCCGGGCGCACGCGAGCAGCTTCTGCAGACCGCGTCGAGCATCATGCGCGAGGGAGATGTCGTCGACATCTCCCTATCGGAATTGAGCCTGCGGTCCGGCCTGAACTCCGCGTTGGTGAAGTACTACTTCGGCAACAAGGCGGGCATGCTCAAGGCCTTGCTCGACCGAGACATGGAGAACATCGTCAAGTCGGTCGACGCCCTGCTCGCCAAGGACGACATGAGCCCCGAGGCCAAGCTGCGGCTGCACATTTCGAAGTGCATCGATACCTATTTCGAATATCCCTATCTCAACCGCCTGCTGATGCGTCTTGTTCGTGACAGTGACGAGGCTGAAGCGAAGCGAATCGCCGACCAGTATCTGCTGCCGCTGCATCGCGCCTACAACCGGTTCATCGGCGATGGCGTGAAGGCGGGCGTCTTCCGGCCGATCAACCCGCAGCTGTTCTACTTCACGGTTACCGGCGCGGCCGATCGCTTCTTTTCGGCGCGTCTGGTGCTCAAGCACTGCTTCGATCAAGACACCCTCACCGAGGAACTGCGCGACAGCTACCGCGAGCACACCGTCGATTTCATCATGGCCGGCATCCTCGCACACTGAGCGGGATCGCAGTCTCGAGCAGGTGCAGCATGAAACCATGCTGCACCCCTTGCGCTGCAATGCGCGCTAAAGCTGGAGGCATGGCGGCATAAAGAAAATGTCGTCTAGCGCCTACGTGCGCATTGATCTAACGCGCATGCCACCGCTTGGTGGCATAATATTTCGCTCTTGCGCATCAGGCTGGTTTCATGTGATACGAAATCATGCCCGGAACACAAACGCGCCTCACCGACTTCATGCCCTACCGGATGGCCATCACCTCGAATGCGGTGAGCGGCCTCATAGCGGGCGAGTATCGCAGCGAATTCGGCCTGAAGATTCCCGAATGGCGGATCATGGCCGTGCTGGGTGACGCAGGGCCTTTGACCCAACGCGATCTTGTTCGAGCCACGCTGATGGACAAGGTGGCTGTCAATCGTGCTTGCAAGGTGCTTGAGGAGCGTGGCCTGGTCCAGCGCAGCCCGAACGAGCAGGACGGTCGCTCTCATCATCTGGAACTGACGGCATCGGGATGCGAACTGCACGGCAGGATCTGGCCGCAGGCGTTCGAGATGTACCAGAAGATATTCTCGGCAATAACCCCGCGTGAACAGGAAAAGCTGCGCGCCATTCTTGAGAAACTGCTCAAGGCTGCCCGGACGCTCGAAGGCGAAGAGAAGTGAAGCTCGCATCATTACCGCAGGGACGCGACGGTCGGCTGATCGTCGTGTCGAACGACCTTGCCTGGTATGCCGACGCCGATCACATCGTGCCGACCATGCAGGCCTTGCTGGATGACTGGGACCGCTACTTCCCCTTGGTCGAGGCGCTTTCGATCGAGCTTGCCCATGAAGCAATTCCGCGCAAGCGGTTCCACGAACGTGAAGCCTGCGCCCCGCTCCCACGTGCCTACCAGTGGGCCGATGGCAGCGCCTACGTCAATCACGTTGAACTCGTCCGCAAGGCTCGCGGGGCGGAACTGCCGGAAAGCTTCTGGACCGATCCTCTGATGTACCAAGGGGGTAGCGACGATTTGCGCGGAGGGCGCGAACCGCTTGCCCTGAGGGACGAGGCATGGGGTTGCGACTTTGAGGCCGAGATCGTCGTCGTGACCGGTGACGTTCCCCAAGGCGTTGCGCCTGACGAAGCACTCAAGCACATTCGTCTCGTTGGCCTGGTGAACGACGTTTCGCTGCGCAATCTCATTCCGGGCGAACTTGCCAAAGGGTTCGGCTTTGTCCAGTCGAAGCCTGCCAGCCACTTTTCACCGGTGTTCGTGACGCCGGCCAGCCTTGGCGAGGCATGGAGCGGTGGCAAGCTGATGCGGACGCTCTCGGTCGACGTCAACGGCCAGCCTTTCGGTCGGGTCGAGGCGGGCGAGGAATGCACCTTCGATTTTGGGGTGTTGATCGCGCATCTTGCCAGGACCCGCGGTCTGGGGGCGGGGACGATCATCGGCTCCGGCACGGTGTCCAATCGCGATCCTGATGGTTCGCCCGGGCGTCCGGTGTCGCAAGGCGGCAAGGGGTACGCCTGCATTGCCGAACAGCGCATGGTTGAAACGATTACCTCGGGCCAGCCTTCGACTCCGTTCCTGAAGTGGGGCGATACGGTGCGCATCGAAGTGCGCGATGCTAAGGGCAAGAGCATCTTCGGGGCAATCGATCAGACCGTTACCCGCGCCTGATCGCGTTCTGCCGCAAAATGAAAAGCCCCGCCGGCAGGTCCGGCGGGGCTTTTTTCATGCCTTGGCTGGTCCGATCAGCTACCGGGCTTCTTGTTGATCAGCGTGTCGCTGATCGAGCAGGCAGCAGGGCCGAGGATCACGACGAACAGCACCGGCAGAATGAACAGGATCAGCGGGATGGTCATGATCGCGGGCAGGCGTGCAGCCTTTTCCTCGGCACGCATCATGCGCTCGTTGCGGAATTCGGCAGAGAGGACACGCAGCGCCGAGGCGAGGGGCGTACCATAGCGCTCGGTCTGGATCATCGTGGTCACCACGCCTTTGACGGATTCCAGATCGACACGATAGGCGAGGTTTTCGAACGCCTGACGACGATCGGTCAGGAACGACAGCTCGATGGCGGTCAGCGAGAATTCGTCCCCGAGTTCCGGATAGGCGCGGCCCAGTTCGCGTGCGACGCGGCTGAAGGCCGCATCGACCGTGAGGCCGGCTTCGGCGCAGATGACCAGCAGGTCGAGCGCATCGGGCAGGCCCTTGCGGATCGCGTGGGTCCGCTTGGAAACCATGTTCTGGATGAAGACGTCGGGCCCCTTATACCCTGCGATGAGCATGAACATGAAGGCGCCCATCCGCTTCATGGGACCCCAATCCCCAAACGTGTTGGTCCAGTAGAAGAGCACCGCGCCCAGAAGCCCCAGAGTGATCGGGCCGACCAGGCGTCCGAGGATGACCGCGACGGCCCATTCCTTCTTGCGGATGCCGGCCTGCGCCAGCTTCTGCTGGATCACCGCCAGCTGGCTGTCCTGCAGGACCTTGAGCGATTCGAGGAAGCCGCGGATCTGGTCGGTGGTCTGGTTGCGGCGGACGATGCTTTGGCGCTTGCGGGCATTCGCCGTGACGATGCCGGCCTTGAGCTGTTCGCGCCGTTCGTTCAGGACCTTCACGCGCTTGGCCATGGGGTCGCGCACGGTGACGGCGGCGTAGACTGCAAGCATCACGGCCGCTGCGGCAATCCCGATCAGGATTGAACCGACAAGGTAAACGTCGAAGCCGAGCAGCGTTGGTCCTGCGGGGTTGTTGATCATGGCCGGTCCCTCCCGCTCAGATTTCGAAGTTGACCATCTTGGCCATGATGAACGAACCGATGCCAAGCCAGGTGAGCCCGCCCAGACCGGCGATGATCAGGCGCTCGTCCACGAAGAACTTGCTGAGATAGGCCGGGTTGATCGTATAGATCAGCGCAAACACGATGAAGGGCAGCGAGCCGACGATATAGGCTGATGCCTTCGATTCCGAGCTCATCGCCTTGACCTTGAGCTTCATCTGCGCGCGTTTGCGCAGCACGTCCGAAAGGTTCGAAAGCGTCTCGGCCAGGTTGCCGCCGGTCTCGCGCTGGATGGCAAGCGTGATACAGAAGAAGTTGAACTCGGGCATGTTGAGGCGATCGGCGGTATCCTGCAGTGCCTCTTCCATGGTGCGTCCGACCTTGATGCGATCGGTCACCAGCTTGAACTCTTCACCCACAGGGCCGGGGAGTTCGCTGGCGACCACGCCCAGGGTCTCCGTCACCGGAAGACCGGATCGAAGCCCGCGTACCAGCAGATCGAGAGCATCGGGCAGGCGCGTGGTGAAGTTTTCGACGCGCTTGCCGATGGCCCGGCCGACGATGAAGTGCGGCAAGCCGATGCCGACAAACAGGCCAGCGACCAGCGACAGCAAGGGCGCTCCGGTCTTGAGGAAGACCAGAAGCAAGACCGCCAGGGCAAGACCGCCGCTGACATAGAGGTACTGGGACAGCGTCCAGCCCTTGCCGGTGCGGTGGAGGCGCAGTTCGAGCGCTTCCATCCGCGATCCCGAGCCGGCGATCTTTCCTGCACGCGGTTTGCGGGCTGCCACGGTCTTGCGGTATTGCGCTTCGACCTTGTCAACCGCGCTGTCCGAGTGCCGAAAGCGTACCGACTGGAGACGGCGGCCGCTCTCCTTGGACGCGGACGGGCCGGACAGCGCGGCATAGCCAAGCACCATCGCCGCCATCATGCCGCCGGCCATCAGGATCAGCTGGATCGTATTCCCCATTGCAGGTCTCTTCCCGTCACCTCAAGCGAATGCGGGCCGTCAGGCGGGCACACCGGCCTTGGGCTTGTTTAGCATCTTCTTGAGATCGAACTTGCCGAGCAGCGAGGGCTTGCGCGCACTGGCTGTGGTGTCCGCCGCTGCATCTTCCTCACCGGTTCCGATGATCGCGAAGGCGATGTCCCGGATCGTGGCTCCGACCTTCGAGGAGCGATTGGCTGCAACGAACGACTGTCCGAGCTTGGCCGCGTTGGATGCCCCCTTGATGTCGTAGGGCAACATGAAGTTGATCTTGCGCTCGATCGAGGCTTCGAAATCAGCCTTGCTGATCTCGTTGGCGCCGGCTTGCACCTTGTTGGCAACCACGATCGGACGGGCGTGGGCAGCATTGGTCTTGAGCCACGAAAGCAGGCGAATGGCATCGCGCGCGCCGGCCAGCGTCAGTTCGGTCGCAACGATCACCACGTTCACGTCACCCAGCAGGTGCGGGAAGTTGATCAGCATGTTGCGCGGCATGTCGATCACAGTCATCTCGAACGCCTGGCGGAATTCCTCCTCCAGTTGCACGAATGCGCTGCCATCGGTCATGAGCGGCGAACTGATCGGCGCTTCGGCCGACAGAATGGCCAGATTGTCGTTTGCCCGGATCATTGCGCGTTCGATGAACAAGCCGTCGATGCGGCTTGGATTGTCGATCGCGTCGGTCAGGCCGCGACCGGGCTCCAGATCGAGCGTCAGTGCGCCGGTGCCGAAATGGACGTCGAGATCCAGCAATGCAGTGGGCAGCTTGTGATCGGTGCTAAACAGCCAGGCGAGCGATGTCGCCAGCGTCGACGCCCCGACGCCGCCACGCGTGCCGACGATGGCGGTCGAGATGTGGCGCTTCGCCGCACTCGGATCATGGCTCTTGGGCGCGGTAAAGATGGTCTGCGCCTGGACGAGTGCATCGCGGATCTGCCCCGCATTGAGCGGCTTGAGCAGGTAATCCTGAATGCCCGAGGCAATCAGGTCGCGATACAGGCGTACGTCGTTGACCTGCCCCACGGCGATGACCACGGTGCCGGGCTCGCAAACTTCGGCAAGAGCGTTGATGTCGTTCAGCGGGTCGCCGCTTTCCGACAGGTCGACCATGAGGATGTTCGGGCTGGCCGTGATCGAAAGCGACTGGATCGCGTTGCGCAGGCCACCACGGTGGCACTTCTCCGGCGCCCAGCCCATGTCGACGACGACCGGGCGAAGGACGTCGAGCGCGGTCTCGTCGCACATGAAGGCGGCGAAGGCGTCGCGATTGGCATTCTTCCAGCTCATGTCAGTTTCCTCCACTGCCGCCAGAGGCATTGGACGTCGAATTGTTCTTCAGGCCATCTTCGCCGGTTGGCTTGGCGGCGCGGAAGCTGTCGATGGCCTTGGTTCCGCTCATCACCACCGTTTCCCCGGTGCTGTTGGCGCCCTTCACGAGGTGTTCCTTGTCGGCGACCATCGCGGCGAGATTGCTGTTGATGGCGCAGCCGAAGTTCGACGTCGTCCGGTTGCTCATCGAGAAGTCGGACTTGGCCGTCCAGTCGGGGCAGCCAGGTACCGAGGCAGTGGCGCGGGTCACGACGATGCGCGCACCGCCAGCCGGAACATAACCGGGGGTAACCGGGGCGGGGCCTTCGACGAACATGCCCCAGCGACCGGCGACCGTATCGACCGACGCGATCGTGGCCTTCGACTGCAAGGGATCGTCTATCGCGATCTTGTCACCATACTTGAGGCCAAGGCTTTCGAACCACCCGGCGAGCCGCCGCTGTTCCGGGATCGAAATGCCACCGCCCGGCAGGGTCTCGACATCGAAGACGTAACGGTCGCGCTCGACAATCGGCTGATGCACCGAGTTGAGCATGCGGTTCTCGGGGGCGTTGACCGAACAGGCCGAGAGGGCCGTTGCCAGTGAAAGCAGCAGCGCTGCGGAAGCGCGGCGGGTATGATTGGTGCGCATGAGCTGTCCCTCGTTCACTGGATGCTGAAGCCGGGTTCGGCGCTGGCGACCTTCTTGTCGCTGCGGCGGTCGGCTGGCTGCGGTGCCTTCGCGGGCTTGTCGAGAGCGCCGACCTTGGGACCGGTCTGAACCGTGCCTTCCTTTTCGGTCGGCTTTGGCCGGTCGCCACCGGTGACCCCGTCGTTCTCCATGTTGCCAAGCAGGCGCTGGATGTCGTTCGGGCTCTGGAAGCCGTCGGTCGGCAGCTTGATGTCGTTGGCGTTTACCGGGTTCACCAGATACGGCGTGACCACGATGACCAGTTCCGTCTCGCCCTTGCGATAGCGGGTCGAGCGGAACAGCGAGCCAAGGATCGGCACGTCACCCACGCCAGGCATCTTGGTCAGCGCGTTCTGCGCGCCATTCTGCAGCAGGCCTGCGATCATGAAGGACTGACCCGAACCGAGTTCGATCGTCGTCTCGGCCCGGCGCACGGTCAGGGCCGGGATTTCGACGCTGTCGAGCTTCAGTGCGCCCGTGCTCGAAAGCTCGGAGACTTCAGGACGAACGCGGATCGAGATGCGGCCGTTGGCCAGGACCGTTGGCGTATAGGCGAGGCTGACGCCGTAGCGCTTGTACTCGATCGAGGTGGTGCCAAGGCCCTGCGAAACAGGGATCGGGTATTCGCCACCCGCCAGGAAGTCGGCAGTCTCGCCGGAAAGCGCGGTCAGGTTCGGCTCGGACAGGGTAGTGACAAGGCCCAGCGTCTCGCCGGCATCGAGCGCCCCGAGCAGATCGAGGCCGAGAAGCTTGCCCATGCCGGCAATGGTGGTGCCGGTAGTGGTGGCCGTGACCGAACTGCCGGCCTTTTCCACCAGGCCAAGCGGATTGGACTCAGTTACCTTGGTCGGATCGAAGGTAAATCCAGTGGTCGACGAAGTTCCGACACCAAACGGCAGGTTACGGTCGGTGGTGTAGGTCGATGCTGCGGAACGACCCTGTCCGATGCCGAACTTGAAGCCGCCCGTGCCATCGATGCTGGTCAGGTTCACGCCCAGGTCGCGCACCAGCGTGCGGCTGACTTCGGCGAATTTCACGTGGAGGCTGACCTGCAATGGCGTTGCCATCTTCAGGCGGCTGATCACGTTGGTCTTGTCGCCGACAAAAGCGCGCACGAGGCGCTCTGCCTCGGCCGCGTCCTCGGGCGCGCCGACCGTGCCGGTCAGCAGGACCGTGTTGTTCATCGTTGCGACGTTGACGCGAGCCTCGGGCATGGCGAGGTGCAGCATCTGATCGATCGAGTCGATGTTGTTGCCGACGCGAATGTTGGCCGACCAGACGACGTCACCCTTGGCGTTGCTGGCGTATACGGTTGTCTCGCCGCCCGACTTGCCGAACACGTAGAACTGGTTGGTCGACTTGACCTGGACGTCTGCCACCTTGTCGTCGGCGACGAACACGTCGGCCATGCGACCGGGGACGGTGACCAGCTCTCCGCGACCGATCGAAATCGTGACGGTGCGGGCGGGGCTCGTCAGGCTTTGTGCGTGGAGCATGCCGGATGCGGGCATCATCGCCAGCGGGGCAGCGATCAGCGCGGCCGTGAGGAGCTTGGAGGAAAAACGGCGGTTCATGGTGCTGCCCTTCGAGGTCGGGATCTGTCGCATGATCTTGGTGTGGAGAGCGCAGCTCATCACTTCGCTCCTATCGAGACATCTTCGGTGTCCTTGCCGCGGGTCACGCGGACCACGGGGCCGGTAGGCACCGGTCGGCCGTTTGCTGCCATCTGCGGGGCCGGGCTCGCGGCGGGAGCGGAATATCCGCCGCCTGCCGGAGCAGTTGCCACTGGCACGGTCGTGCGCTGGAAGCGCGATACATCGCCGCCGGTCACGAAGCTGGCCTTGCTGCTTTCGATAGGGCGAGCCATGGCCTGCTTGATCAGCGCCTCTTCCTGCTGCTTGGTAGCGCCGGCCGGGATCTTGACGTCGCCCGAGGCAATCGCCTGCTCAAGCTCGGCCGAGTTGTCCGCCAGAGAGCGCAGCGAAAGGCTGATCGTGCCGATCGTCTGGGCCACGGCAATCTTCTCCGCGATCTTGGGCGTGACTTCGAGCGTGACGGTGCTGAAGGTGCGCACGCGGGTCTTGCCCTCGACCATTTCCTGCTCGGTTGACTGGTCCGTTGCGAGCACGCGCAGGTTCTTGAGGATCGTTTCCGATGCCTTCAGTGCCATGCCGCTGTCGCCGCTGCCCTTGACGGTCTGGGTCAGCACCAGGTCGATATGGTCGCCCGGGAAGACGAAGCCGGCTACGCCGGTGCGGGCCGAGACAGGGATGGTGACGGCGCGCATGCCTGGCCCGAGAGCAGCTGCGAGGAAGCCACGGTCGCCGGGCGCAACGAGGTTGCCCTTGGTGACCGGCTCGCCTGCAGTCATCGGGTTGCGCACCACGGTGCCCAGCAGCTTCTGCATGTCAGCTTCGCCCTCGACGAAGTAGGCGTCCTGGACCATGTCCTTGGGCCATGCCTGGAAGTTGAGGGCGTCGGCGGTAATGATGGTGCCGACGGGCAGGGCGCGCTGGGCTACCAGCACCTTCGGGCCCATCGGCATCTTTGCCGCAGCTTCTGCCTGAGGCGTGGACGCGCCAGCGAAAAGGCTCCTTGCTGCGAAGGCCGTGCCGATCGCAACGATCAGCGCCCCCACCAGCAACATCAGCTTCCTCTTGTCCATGCTACTTGTCCCGCCCTCTTAACTCAGGCCCGCATGTCTCGGGCAAAATGGTTAAAAATTGTGATATGATGTTCATGCACCTGTAACGGAGCGCCAACCGGCCTCGAGCATCGGGGCCAGGACGATCAGTCCGGCGCTTGCGATTGCTACGCCGTAAGGAATCTTTGCATCGCGCCGGCGCGTCACGGTATAGTGCCACGCGGCGACCACGATGGTCAGCGCGCCGCCCAGCAGCGACATGATCACTAGCAGCTTGACGAAGCTCAACGGCGGCAACCAAAGTGCCAGTGCCGCCAGCAGCTTTACATCTCCGCCGCCCATCAGCTTGAGGGCAAAAAGTCCCGCCAGGACGACAAAGGCGACGAACGCCACGCCCACCTGCATCGCCGCGCCCGGCCACAGTGACAGCCCTGACGCCCACCAGTAGGCCGGAGCGGCCAGTGCGATGGCAGCGTTCAGCCAGTTGTCGATCTGGCGGCGGCGGATATCGGTGAAGGCGGCAACCAGCAGCGCGATTGCCAATGCCCCGACCAGTCCGTAAACGAAGATGTTCCCCTGCATGTCCTGGGGCATACGGGACAATCACTTACCAAACGGTAACCAAACCTTGGCGCGCAACTGCGCCATTGGAGGCGTTTCAGGCATGGAGTTCGGTACCAGCAGTCGGATCGATCGCAGGGCGATTCCGGCGGATGCGAACGAAGGGTTCTGGACCGCATCAGACGGCCATGTCATCCGCCGGATCGACTGGCCCGGTCATGGCGCTCCTCAGGGCCAGGACGGTCCGCGCGGTTCGATCCTGTTCTTGCCGGGGCGTGGAGATTTCTACGAGAAGTATCTGGAATCTCTCGATTACTGGCATGAGGAAGGGTGGCAGGTAACCGCGCTCGACTGGCGCGGGCAGGCAGGTTCAGGACGGCTCTCTGCCCATCCTGCAATCGGGCACGTCGAAGATTTCTCGATCTGGATCGAGGACCTTTCCGCATTCTGGTCGCAATGGGTCGTCCAGACGCCTGGCCCCCATGTCGTCATCGGCCATTCGATGGGTGGTCACCTCGTGCTACGTGCTCTTGCGGAAGGGCGCATTAACCCTGTTGCCGTGGTTCTGAGTGCTCCGATGCTGGGCTTTCTCACTCCGGGACCGAATCGGGCGTTGCACAAGGTGGCCGAGGCGATGTGCCGATTCGGCGATCCTGCCCGCCCCGCCTGGAAGATCAGCGAGAAGCCCGGGACGACCGCCGCAGCCCGGAACACACTGCTGACGCATGATGCCGAACGGTACGAGGACGAGGCGCAATGGAAGCTGCAGCGCTCCTTTCTCGGAATGGGCCCCGGCTCCTGGCGGTGGGTCGAGCGTGCCTATGCCTCGATGCTGGTGCTGGATGCTCCCGGGATTCTGGAAGCGGTCGACGTGCCGGTGCTTCTGCTTGCCGCGCGTCACGATGGTCTGGTCAGCTGGAAGGCGATCGAGCGTGCCGCCCGCCGCCTGCCACGTGCGCAACTGATGACCTGGGGACGGGAAGCCCGTCACGAATTGCTGCGAGAGGCTGACCCGGTGAGAGACAAGGTCATGGCTGCGATTGACGATTTCCTAGACCGCATGGCGCCCGTCGCGGAGGCCCCCATCGCGTGACCAGCTTTGCCGGAGACTTTGATGTCGCCATCATGGGCGCGGGCATGGCAGGTGCCAGTCTCGCCGCCGAATGCGCGCCCCACGCCCGCGTGCTGCTGGTCGAGGCCGAGGACATCCCCGGCTACCACACCACCGGACGCTCTGCCGCGTTCTGGGAAGAAACCTATGGCGGACCCGGTGTCTTCCCGCTGACGATGGCTTCGGGCCGTTACTTGCGGGAAGGCGGGTTCCTGTCCCGGCGTGGCGCGCTGAACATCGGGCAGGCGTCGGACCGCGACAAGGTTGAGGCCTTCATCGAGAAGTTCGCTGCCCTGGGTGCCACCCTGCATCTGCAGGACCGGTCGGCGCTTGAATCCCGCGTGCCCGGCCTGAAGCCCGAATGGGTTGTCGGCGCGTGGGAGCCCGGCTGCGCTGACATCGACGTTGCCGGCTTGCACCAGCACTACCTTGCAACGTCGAAGCGGACCGGCACAGTCATGCGCGTGCGGGCCCGCGTCGAGCGGCTGGAGCGGGAAGGCGGACAGTGGCGGCTGGCCTGGGCCGGGGGCGAGGCACGCGCTCCTATCATCGCCAATGCTGCCGGAGCATGGGCGGACTCGCTTGCCAGCCTTGCCGGTGCCTGCCCGCTTGGCATCCAGCCGTTGCGCCGCACGATTGTCCAGTTGCGCACCGATCCTGCCCCGGCAGATTCCCTGCCGCTGACGCTGGGCATCAACGAGGACTTCTATTTCAAGCCCCAAGCCGGGCGTCTGTGGCTTTCACCGCACGATGAGATCCCCGATGTCGCTGGCGATGCCGCGCCCGAGGAACTGGACGTTGCCATTGCCATCGACCGCTTTCAGCACGTGGTGGACTGGAACATTGCCGCCCTCGAGCGCCGCTGGGCAGGCCTTCGATCCTTCTCGCCGGATCGCCTGCCGGTCTACGGCTTCGATCCGGTTGTGGAGGGCTTGTTCTGGTTCGCCGGGCAAGGCGGCTTCGGCATACAGACGGCACCTGCCGCGGCGCGGCTGGGCGCTCAGCTACTGCTCGGCTTGCCCCGCGACGAGCTGACCGTGGAAATCGACGCCGACGCATATGCGCCGGCGCGATTCCTGCCTGATCAATCGTAGATCGGGCGCAGTTCGTTATCTAGGTAGTAGCGGGTCATCGCCATCGAGGCGAGGAGGTCGGGCGAGCCGTCGTACTCGATCGACATCCAGCCCTTGAACCCGTGTTGCTTGAGCGCGTGGTAAAGTCCCTTGAGATCGAGCGTGCCCATCCCCGGTTCCCAGAACCAGCGCGTGCCGTCGTCTGTGATTTCCGGGTCCTGTGAATAGCGCAGGCTGTCGCGCTGGTTGGACGAGGCGGTGTCCTTGAGGTGGAACGTGCTGATGCGGTCGTGATAGTCGTTGTAGAAGGTCACCAGATCCTCGCCCATGATCGAGATCTGGGCGGTGTCGATGCAGTAGTGGACCAGCGCGGGATCGGTGGATTCGATCAGTTCGCGATGGTTTGGCAGGTTGATCGCGCAGAAGAACTCGTTGTGCAGGCCGATCTTGACGCCCTTGTCGGTGGCATAGCGGCCGATCTCGTTCATCACCTTGGCACACTGCTGCACTTCCTCGCGGGTGAGGGGGCCGCAGCCGAAGTAGTTCTGGGTCGGGCAGGTGTTCATGTAGGTGCCGCCGAAGCGCACGATGGTGTCCACCGCTTCGCGGCCTGACTGCACGGCTTCATCAAAGTGGCCGACATCGTGCGAGGCGTGGGCACCATGGAACATGCCGATAACCTCGACGCCGCGGTCCTTGGCAAAGGCGGTGAAGTTTTCGGGCGAGCCGAACAGCGGCAGGATGTCTGCCATGTCCCACGGCGCGATCTCGATGCCGTTGAAGCCCAGCGCCGACTGATATTTCAGGATGTTGTCCCAGTCGGAATAGTAGGCGCTGTTGGTCTTGTCCTCGTAATAGAAGTCGCGGAAGTTATCGATCTGCTTGAAAGGGATCGACTTCCAGTGGCTCATGTTGGCGTATTGGATATTGGGCATTTCGGATAACTCCGGAAATCAAAGCTGGTTGAGCATGGCGCGCGTGCGCAGCAGTGCGCGGAACGGATCACGCGTCTGGCGGGCGCTGCAGGTCACGGGGCCTGAATAGCCCAGCTTGTCGAGCGTGCTGGCAATCGCGGCGAAATCGACCGAGCCGGTGCCGGGATCGCGGAAGACCTGCGTGGCCTGGGGCTGCGGGTGTTCGGGGTTCGGCGTCTTCCATGTGTCGTTGCTGTCAACGAAGCTGGTGTCGGTCAGGTGGACACAGCCGATGCGGGCGATGTTGGTGGTGATGAACTGCACCGGGTCGATCCCGGCAACGGTGAGGTTGGCGGTGTCAGCGTCAAGGCCGACGCTTTCGGGCAAGCGCGCAAGCAGCGCGAGCACCCGTTCACCGCCGAACAGGCTCCAGTATTCATTGCGCAGCACCAGCTTTACGCCCAGTTCCTCGGCCTTGGCGGCAAGGCCGCTCAGCAGTTCGACCGTGCGATCGGTGAACATGGCGATCTGGGCGTCGATATCGGGGTGATACTGCCTGATGCGCCCGTAGTAGGGCGAGGGGCTTATGGCGAAATAGTCCGCGCCAAGATCGGCCGCATGGGCGAGGGCCTCGCCGGCGAAATGGCCGGATGCGCCGAAGAAGAAGTGGATGTTGTCGTTGCGCATGAACAGGTTGGGATCGAAGGTCACGCCTGTGACGCGCGTGATTCCGCTTGCGGCCAGCACTTCGCGGTACTGCGCCGCGCTGCTGTACTTGGTGTTGATGCAATAGCGGTTCATCGGCACGCCGCTGCGCCCGCCGAACTGCCAAACCGGCTCATAGGGAATTTCGATGGCAGAAAACCCTGCCGTGGCGATCAGGGGGTAAAGCTCCTCCCAGAAATACTTGCTTTCGAACCGGTTGCGGTTCGGCTCCTGGTAGTGGCGATTGATAAGGTCGAGGCTTATCGCGGTATCTTTGGGGTTCATGGTCAACCTTCTGGCGTTCCTGCCCCGGCAAAGGGGCAATTGCGTTCGTGCATGTTGGGGGCATGGTCGCGTGCCGCGCAGGCGCAGTGAACCACGCCTGCAGATGCGCTGGCGGCATGGCTATTGGCAGGTGATGAGTTTACCGCCGCAGACACAGGATCCATTCCCATTCCACGGCCCCGACGCGCACTGGCGCTCGTTTGCCTGGCGGGTCAGACGCCCGCTACTTTGTGCTGGCGGACATCCGCCATTTGCAGGCAAAAATCAACCCCGCGCGCGTAATTTGCCTGCTGTGCTGCGCCTTTTCCGTGATATCTGCGGACCTGGGCTAACGACAGGGAGAGTCATTATGGCGCACCGTTTCGAGATCCGCAGAAACAAGGCAGGCGAGTTTGTCGCCTACTTCTGCCACAACAGCGAAACCATCTTCTGGACCGAAGGCTACGCTAGCAAGGCCGGCGCCCGGAATGCCATTGAATCGATCCTCAAGAACGGTCCCGAGGCGGCAGTGGTGGATACGACCACCGATTGAGAGCTGGGGATGATTGGCCGGTTTCAGAACAGGCCATCGTCCTCGTCGTCATCAGGGGCCAACGTCACATCCGGCGCGATGGCGATCCCATTCAGGCCAGGAACAAGCGCCTGGTTGTGGATGAGGCGCTCGTCTGCCATCGTGTAGCTTCGCGCCAGATCGTCGAGCATAGTCTGCAATAGAACCGCCTTGTCACCGTCGACCGGCTGGCAATCCGAACCGGCGCCTTGCAGGACGGACGACAGGTTTCGCATGGGCACTTCCAGCATCCCTGCTTCCTCCAGTGCATCGATTGCCAGTGCCAGGCTTGATCCCAACTGGTCTGACTCGGCCTCAACCACGGCCATCGCCTGTCGGCCTCTTTCGTTGCAATCGCCAATCGTGGTGAGGAAGCGGGCGAGGAGTTCCCCCGATGCACCACCGTTCTCGTGCGACTGGCTCTGCAGGCGGTGGCAGGGCGCCGACAGGTTCGTTTGCGTTCGCTGGATGGCATCGGCGATTGCATCAAGGCGTTCGGAATATGTCCTGATCTCGTTGGCGATGACCATCACCGGTCGTCCGATGGATTGCGCAGTGCGGCAGCTCAGACCGATATTGATCGCCATGTGCTGCACATCCAGCCGCAGCCGGGTGATGGCTTCTGCCCGTTCCGTAACTTCGTCGACCGTCTGCAGGATCAGGTCGAGTGTTGCCATGCCCTCGCTGTTCGCGCGGTCCAGCTGGCGCAGCATCAGGTGCGCCTCGGCAACACTTGCCTCGATGCGCTCCAGCATGTCACTGTCGCCCTCGCTGGCCTGGTCGTCGTCAAGACCCTGGAGATTTCTGCACTGGCTTTGCAGTCGCGAAAGAGAAGCCGCGAGTTCGGCCCTGTCGCGCCCATAGTCGGAGACTGCCGCTTCGAACAATGCAGCGAGAACGCGAAGCAACGGTGCGCCAGCAGAGCTGGCCATGCTGCCGTCCTGGCGTCGCGTTTCAAGCGTGCGCAGGCTCGCCAGCACGTGCTCGAGTCGCTGGCGCACGCTGTCGCCGATCTGCATTGCCTGGATGGCGGCGTGGAGCTCGGTCTGAATCGCCAGAGCAAGGCCGGCAATGGTCTTGGCCAGGTTGCCAAGACGCATTTGGTGCTGCTGCAGGTTGCCCGCTTCGCGCATCAGCGCATCGGGTACCTGCGGGAAGACCTTCGCACATTCGCGATCGAGCAGCCTGTCGTTCTCGCCCATCTCGCGGAGACTTTCGAGAAGCCCTCCGAGCATATGGTCGAGGCCGCGCAGTTCCCGGTCACCCTGATCGAGCTTGCCGCGCATGGCATCTGCAAATTCCATGAACTGCGGATGGCCCGATGCGGTGATCTTCACGTTCATGCCGTAAATGTCGAGGACCTGCAGGCAGCGCATGACCTCGCCAGCGCTGGCCCGCAAAGACCGGGCGGCCTCGTGCATGGTCGCGATCTCGTGAGACCTGCCCTGTACCAGACTGCGCACGTTGCGCAGGGATTCGGCGGCCATCCGCAATCCATTGACCGCTTCGACGCCGACGCCGCCATCGAACATGCCGGTCACTTCGGTCAGGGCCGAGGTGATCGTCTGGATGCGCGTAACCGACTGGCACAGGTGCGTGCTGGCCATGTCGAAGCTTTCGTCCAGACGCTTGAGCAGCGAGACCAGGTCCTCGATCAGCGCTGCGTGACCGATGTCCTTGGCGGGAGTGGGGACGACAAGTTTGAGAGCCGCCATCGCTCAGCGCGCCGTAGCCCGGAGGATTTCCCCGGCAATGCTATCGAGTCCCAGCACGCGGTCAGCCGCACCGCGCGCGATTGCTTCCTTCGGCATTCCGAACACGACCGAGCTTGCCTCGTCCTGTGCGAAAGTGCGTGCACCCGCCTCCTTCATCTCGAGCAGTCCGCGCGCTCCGTCATCGCCCATGCCGGTCATGATCACGCCCACCGCATTCGAACCGGCGCACCGCGCGGCTGATCGGAACAGCACGTCGACTGATGGCTTGTGCCGGGAAACCAGCGGTCCATCGCGGACCGAGACGAGATAGCGCGCGCCCTGTCGCTCCAGCAGGGTATGCTTGCCACCGGGCGCGATGAGCACATGCCCGCGCATGACGGTGTCACCCTGCTCGGCCTCTTTCACTGAAACTTCGCACAGGGAATTGAGACGGCTGGCGAACGCTCGCGTAAAGCGCTCTGGCATGTGCTGGACCACGACGATGCCCGGGGAGTTCGCGGGCAGAGCTTCGAGGACCTCGCGCAGGGCTTCGGTCCCGCCTGTCGACGCGCCGATGCAGACCACCATTTCGGTGGTGCGGCTCATCGCGCGGCCGCTGGGCGGCGGCAGCACGGCATCTGCTGTCAGCTTCTGCTCCGGCCTCATGCGCGGCGGCACGGGCTTGCGCGCCGTAACGCGGGCCCGGGCAGCGCCCTTCACGACCTCGCAAATGGTTGCGCGGGCTTCACTGAGGTGGTCGGCCACGCCAAGCCGGGGTTTCAGGATCACATCGACGGCCCCGGCCTCGAGAGCCTGGAGCAGCGTTTCCGAACCCTGCTCTGTCAAGGACGAGCACATGACCACGGGCACCGGGCACTGGCTCATCAGCTTGCGCAGGAAAGTGATGCCGTCCATCCTCGGCATTTCGACATCCAGGGTGATCACGTCCGGCACTTCGGTCTGGATGATGCGGGCTGCCGCAAATGGATCGGCGGCAGTGCCGATGACTTCCAGTTCGGGGTCTTCCTCCAGGATCGCCTTCATGGTCTGGCGCACGCTTGCACTGTCGTCGACCACCAGAACGCGGGTACGTGCGGGGCGCTTGTTCATGATGACCTCCGAAATACCGTGCCGGCAACCTGAGTGAGGTCATGCTTGAAGCCGGTGATCGACTCCGAGTGGCCGAGGAAGAGATAGCCCCCGGGCAAAAGCTGCTCGCACAGACGTTGCACGACCTGCCCCTGCGTCTGCTTGTCGAAATAGATCAGGACGTTGCGGCAGAAGATGAGATGCACCGGCTGATCGAGTGCATAGGAATCATCGATCAGGTTCAGCCTGCCGAACCCCACGCGACGCCGAATTTCGGGAGCAATGCGGATCTCTTGCCGTTGCGGGTCCTTGGATTCGAGAATGTAGCGTCGGCGCAGTGGGGCCGGGACGGGCTCAACCTGTTCGCGAGGGTAGATCCCCTTCATCGCCGTTGCCAGAACCTCGGTATCGATGTCTGTGGCGATAAGCCGATAGTCGATGCCGCGGTGTTTCGAGGTGAAGTCATCCAGCAGCATGGCGATCGTGTACGGTTCGGCGCCCGTCGAACATGCCGCACTCCAGCAGCGGATCTGGCGACACCCTTCCTCTGCATACAGAGGAAGGACCGTGCCCGTGAGGTAATCAAAGTGCCCGGGCTCGCGAAAGAAATCGGTCTTGTTGGTGGTGACCGCGTTGATCAGGTGCTCGAGTTCGTCAGGATCGACTTGCCCGCCGATAACCAGGTCGCAATACGCGCCCACCGTATCGACGCCGAGCGCCCGGGCGCGCCGCCGCAGCCGCCCCTCCAGCATGGTCTTCTTGCTGGACTTGATGTTGATGCCGGTTTCAAGCTGGATCAGTTCGGCGAGCGCCTTGAACTGCCTTGCGGAAATGCAATCGCTATCCGGTGCCAGACCAAAGGAGAGGGGGCTGAGATCGTTCAAGTGCGCACCATTTTCATGAGGGTTCTAGGGGCGGTCTTCAATCAGGCCGCCCGGCCGAAGTCGCTGTCCTCTTGGTCTGCCCCACCACTGGTCAGGTCGAGTGCGAAGCCGTTGAGCCGCTCCTTCTGGTGGGCGACCGAGTTCGGCTTGACGGGCCGAGCCTTCGTGGGAGCCTGAGGCGCCGACTTTGGCTTCGGCTTGGCGCTGCGCTGCGTGCGCGGTGCCGCTGGCGAGAACGTGCGCTGCTCTTCCAGCTGGAAGAACGCGGTCGTTTGCTGCAATTCTTCGGCCCGCGCCGCAAGAGAGTCCGACGTCGAGGAAATCTGTTCCGAAGCGCTGGCGTTTTGCTGGGTCACCTTGTCGAGCTGCTGGATCGCCTCGTTGATTTGCGAAGCTCCGATGTCTTGTTCGCGGCATGCGGCGCTGATTTCCGACACGAGTTCTGCCGTGCGGCGGATATCCGGTACCAGCTTGCTGAGCATTTCGCCCGCTTCGCTCGCTGCCTTCACCGTCTCGGCCGACACCGAAACGATTTCCGCTGCAGCACTCTGGCTGCGTTCGGCCAGCTTGCGCACTTCCGACGCAACAACGGCAAAGCCCTTGCCATGCTCTCCTGCGCGCGCGGCTTCGACCGCGGCATTCAGGGCCAGGAGATCGGTCTGGCGCGCGATCTCCTGAACAATGCCGATCTTGTCCGCGATCGTGCGCATGGCAATGACGGCCTTGTCGACTGCCGTTCCCGAAAGCTCTGCATCCTTTGAGGACTGGCGCGCGATCTTCTCGGTCTGCGCCGCATTGTCGGCGTTCTGTTTGATGTTCGCGGCCATCTGCTCCATCGAGGCCGAAGCCTCTTCTGCCGACGCGGCCTGTTCGGTCGCACCCTGCGATAGCTGCTGCGAGCTGGTTGCCATCTGTGAACTGCCTTCGGCCACCTCGTTGGCGGCAAGGCTCACGTTGCTGGCAAAGGCACGCAGGTTGTCGACCAGCACGTTGATCGAATCCCGCATCTTCTGGTGATCGCCCTGGCAATCGATCTCGACCCGCTCACCAAGATCGCCGGCGCTGAGCTTGCTCAGCACGCGATTGCCTTCTTCGATCGGCAGGATCGTCGCATCGAGCATACCGTTGATGCCACTGATCAGGCTGGCAAAATCCCCCACGAAGCGACGATCGTCGCCACGCTCGCCGAGGCGACCGGCCGTGGCAGCGCCGATCAGCATCTGGATCTCCGAGGTTATCGCGCGCAGGTTCTGGCGCAGGTTCTCGATGGTGTCGTTGATGAAGGCCTTCTTGCCCGGCAACTGTTCCATCGGGGCGTTGAAATCACCTTCGCCGAAGGCCTTGATGCATGCCATGGCCTTCTTTTTCACGGCAATGTGGCTGGCGACCATGTCGTTGATGCCGCGTGCCACGACACCGAAATCCCCGGGAAACCTGGCATGATCGATGACCACGTCGATATCGCCGCGCTCATGCTCGCTCGCCATGTGGTTCATCTCGGCGATCAATCCGGTCAGACTGCGACGCAACGTCTCGATGGTGTCGTTGATGAACGCCTTCTTGCCCGGCAGCGGATCGAGCCTGGCGTCGAAGTTGCCGAGGCTGAACTCGTGGACGATGCTCATCGCAAGCTTCTTTACCGCGATGTGCGCGTTTACCAGATGGTTGATGTCAGCGGCAATCTCAGCGATTTCCAGCGGAAGATTGTCCGAGGCGATGACCACGTCGATATCGCCCCGCTCATGCTCCGCCGTCATGTGCTTTATCGCGCTGCCAAGCTCGCGGACCGGAGCCTGCGACTGGTCGAGCAGGCCATTGATCGCGTCGATCAAAGCGCTGGTGCGGGCATTGCAGCCTGAAGCGTGCAGGCGAGCGCCCAGATCGCCGTTCGAGATGGCGGCCTCTACGCGGGCAATCTCTTGCTGAACCTGGGCAGAAGACACTGCCGTGAATGGATTGATGACCATGGTTGTTCCCGTCCTTCTTGTTCCGTTCACCTTGATCGCGGCAGCGCGTTCCGTTCGCTGTCGCGGGTGTTTCAGGCGTTGACCAATTGACCTTCGCTGCCGATCCCGATGGCATCTTCGGTCGTGAAAATCCGGGCCGCGTCGACGATGACCACGAAGCCCGTGTCCCGGCGCACCACGCCGGTTATGTATTCGGAGTTCCAGCTGATCCCGATATCCGGGGCAGGTTCTATGTCCGCCTTCTCGAAACTCGTGACGCTCAACACCCGGTCGATGACAACGCCCAGCGTAAGCAGGCGGTCGGTCAACCGCACATCGAGGATCAGGATGCGCGTGGCCAGCGTGGGGTCGGCAGACGGCAGGCCGAGACGCCGGCGGAAGTCGACCGTGGGCACGCCTTGGCCGCGAAGATCCGTCAGGCCGATGAAATGCGCAGGCCCATTCGGCAGGTAGGAGGGTGGCGCATAATCGAGGATTTCGCGCACTAGAGCGACGGGTATGGCAAAAACCTCGTTGCCCAGGCCGAATTCCACGACCTGAAGTTCACCCGCGCTGCTCATGCTGCGCGTCCGAAGTCTGCATCGTCGGCGTCGGCGCCACCGTCGGTAAGGTTGAGGGCAAAGCCGGCCAGTCGCTCCTTCTGTTCGGCTACGCTGTTGCGCTTTACCGGCTTGGTGGCCACGCGCGGCGTCACGCCGGTCTTGCGCGGCGGACTTGCCTGGCGGCGGCTTTGCGTACTTTGACGCGGCTCGGCATAGCTATTGCCGGTCCGGAAGAAGGAAATGGCGCTCTGCAATTCCTCGGCCTGCGATGCAAGTTCCTCGGACGTGGACGAAATCTGGTCCGACGCGCTGGCATTGATCTGCGTGACCTTGTCGAGCTGCTGGATGGCTTCGTTGATCTGCGACGCGCCGATGTCCTGCTCGCGGCAGGCTGCGCTGATCTCCGTCACGAGTTCGGCTGTGCGGCGAATGTCCGGAACCAGTCGCGCCAGCATTTCGCCCGCGTCGGTCGCCACCTTGACCGTCTCTGACGAAACCGAGACGATTTCGGCTGCCGCGCTCTGGCTGCGCTCGGCCAGCTTGCGCACTTCCGAGGCGACAACTGCAAAGCCCTTGCCGTGTTCGCCTGCGCGCGCGGCCTCGACCGCAGCGTTCAGGGCAAGCAGGTCGGTCTGCCGCGCGATTTCCTGGACGATGCTGATCTTCTCGGCGATCGTGCGCATGGCGTTGACTGCCTTCTCGACTGCCTGGCCCGAAACTTCAGCGTCCTTGGAAGATTGGCGGGCGATCTTCTCTGTCTGCGCCGCGTTGTCGGCGTTCTGTTTGATGTTCGCCGCCATCTGCTCCATCGACGCAGACGCTTCCTCGGCCGAGGCGGCTTGCTCGGTCGCGCCCTGGGAGACCTGCTCGGAGCTTGCTGCCAGCTGGCGGCTCCCGGCCGAGACGTTGTCAACCGCAGCCGAGGTCGTGCCGACGACAGTCCGCAGCTTGTCGATCATCGTGATCAGCGCGCTGCCGAGTTGGTCCTCATCCGACAGCGCCCGGTATTCGACCGTGAGATCGCCATCGGCGATGCGGTCGGCCACGCCGGCGGTCTTTTTCAGGTTTGATACCAGGGAATTGATGGCGTCACGCATCCGCTGATGATCGCCGTGGCATTCGATATTGACGGTTTCCTGCAGGTTGCCGATGCTGACCAGCCGCAGAACGCGGTTGCCTTCTTCGATGGGCAGGATGATGGCATCGAGCATGCCGTTGATGCCGCTCACGAGGCGGGCGAAGTCACCGACAAAGCGCGAGGCAATGCCTCGCTCCGACAGGCGCCCTTCGGTCGCTGCCACGATCAGCCGCTGGATCTCTGCGGTGATCTCGCGCAGGTTCGTGCGCAAGGTTTCGATCGTGTCGTTGATGAAGGCTTTCTTGCCCGGGAACTGCTCGAGCGGGGCGTCGAAATTGCCCTCGCCGAACGCCTTCACGCAGGCCATGGCCTTCTTCTTCACCGCGATGTGGCCCGCGACCATTTCGTTGATGCCGCGCGCAACCAGTCCGAAATCGCCCTCGAACCTGGCATCGTCGATCGTCACGTCGATATCGCCGCGATCATGTTCGGCCGCCATGTGCTTCATCTCGGCGATCAGGCCCGTCAGGTTGCCGCGCAGGGTTTCGATCGTATCGTTGATGAAGGCCTTCTTGCCCGGGAACTGTTCGAGCGGTGCCTTGAAGTTGCCTTCGCCGAACTCCTTGACGCAGGCCATGGCCTTTTTCTTCACCGCGATGTGCCCGGCAACCATGTCGTTGATGCCGCGTGCCACGATGCCGAAATCGCCCGGGAACTTCGCATGGTCGATGACCACGTCGATATCGCCGCGATCATGCTCGCTCGACATGTGGTTCATTTCCGAGATCAGCCCGACAAGATTGCCGCGCAAGGTCTCGATCGTGTCGTTGATGAACGCCTTCTTGCCGGGCAGCTGTTCCATCGGCGCGTCGAAATTGCCTTGGCTGAATTCGCGCACGCAGGCCATCGCCTGTTTCTTGACGTTGATGTGTGCTGCAACGAGCTCGTTGATCTGTGTCGCCATGATGCCAAGCTTGCCGGGCAGGGCATTGGCGTCGATCACGACATCGATATCGCCGGCTGCATGTTCGTCGGTCATCCGGGCGATCTGCGTGGACAGGTCCTGAACCGGATTGGTGACGGCATCCAGCAGCCGATTGAACGCCGCCATCACCGCCCGGGTCGGGGCATTTCCGGAGGTTTCATCAAGCCGAAGCAGAAGATTACCCGTAGCAAGCGCCTGCTCGACCCGGCTTACCTCATCGAGAACCTGCTGTTCGGAAACTCTCGAAAAAACATTGCGCATCATGCGGCCTCCGCGAGGGACGTGAAGATTGTGGGCAAATCGGGAATGACGATGACCGACCCCGGCTGGCGCACCAGTTCGCGCGCGAATTCGCGCTTCCAGCGCATGCCCAGCACGGGCGGCTCGCTGCTGTGCGCCTTGTCGAGGATCGTCACTTCGTGGACCTTGTCCGAGCGCAGCCCGATCTGGAGCGGCTCTCCGTCGATCTCGGTCTCGATCACGACGATGCGGTGATCGGCACTGGCCTCCTCGCCGGGATTGCGCGGCATGCCGAAGGCCACCCGCAGATCGGCGATCGGGATGATCTTGCCGCGAAAGTTGACGACACTGGCCACCAGATCCGGTGCGCCCGGAACGGGCGTTTCGGGCAGCAGGTCGAGTATCTCGCGGATGCTGACGGCCTCGATCGCCAGGCATTCATCGCCTACGTCGAATGTCAGCACTTCCAGTTGGCCGTTGTCATCCCATGGCGTTGTGCTGGTCGTGGTCATGGCGTCACCCTGCGGCACGGAGCCGCTCCTCATGGCTCTGGCCCAGCGCAACGAGCTGGACGACATCGAGAATGAGCGCGACCCCACCATCACCGAGGATGGTCGCGCCAGAGAAACTCGGGATCGAACGGTGCAGGCTCGACATGGATTTGATCACGGTCTGGTGGCTGCCGATGATCTGATCGACGACAAGTCCGACCCGCTCGCCTCCGGTTGCGATCACCACGATCTTCTGGAAGGGGTCGGGCCGGGTGCCCGTCGCGAAAAGCTCGCGCAGGCGCAGGAAGGGCACCAGGCGTTCGCGCAACTGGATCATGCTCCTCCCGCGCGAACGGATGTCTTCCTCCAGGCTAAGCTCCAGGCACTCTTCGACCGCCGCCAGCGGGATCACGTAGTTGTTATCCCCGACCCTCACGAGCAGCCCGTCGATGATCGCCAAAGTCAGCGGAATGCGCAGGGTTATGACCGAGCCCTTGCCGGGTTCGCTGGTCATGTCGATGTGTCCCCGCAGGCCTTCGATCGTGCGCTTGACCACGTCCATGCCGACGCCACGGCCTGACAGATTGGTGATCTGGGCGGCGGTGGAAAAGCCGGGCTGGAAGATCAGCTGCAGCAGCTCGCTGTCGCTCAGCACCTGGCCTGGCTGGATCAGGCCATTGGCCTCGGCCTTGGCGCGGACCCGTTCGCGGCTGATGCCGCGGCCATCGTCCTCGATTGTGATGAGCACTTCCCCCCCGGCCTGCTGGGCCGAAAGCCGGATGCGACCGGTCGCGGCCTTGCCCGCGGCAAGCCGCTCTTCCTCGGTCTCAAGTCCATGATCGCAAGCGTTACGGATCAGGTGGACAATCGGATCGGCGAGCCTTTCGGAGACGGTCTTGTCGATCTCGGTGCTTTCGCCATCGGTCACAAGCTCGATCGACTTGCCGGTCTCGCGGGCCAGGTCGTGGACCAGGCGGCGGAACCGTCCGAACAACGCGGCAATCGGCACCATGCGCAAGACCATCATCGTGTCGCGCAGTTCATTGGCAAGTCGTTCGACTTCCTCCGAGATCGAGCGCAGCGCGAGTTCGCCCGCAGGGCCGGAAATGCCATTGCCCGCAAGCTGGGCGAGGCGGCTCTGCACGATCACGAGTTCGCCCACCCGGTCCATCAAGAGATCGAGGCGTTCAGCCGGGACGCGCACACTTTCGCTGGGGCCGCGCGCGGCTTTCGCGCTGGCAGGTTCTGCGCTGGCGACTTCCGCGATGGCCAGCGCCGCATGCTCCGACGGCGCGGGCGAGACTGCCACAGCAGCAGTGTCTGGCGGACCGCCTTCAGCCAAGGCAGCGGCTTCGTCATCCGCGATCGGCGTGATGGACAGTTCCATGTCGTCAAGCACGAACAGGAAGACATCTTCGATGACATCGCGCGTCGCGCTGGCGGGCAGGTTCAACGACCAGCCCATCAGGCACTGCGTGGGATCGAGCTCGTCAAGTGGAGGAACAGCGTCAAAATCCGCGACCACATCGGTGGCGCCCAGTTCCCGCAACTCGTCGAGCAGAAGGAGCGGGTTTGTTCCGGTGGCAAGTGCATTGGCGGGCAGGCGGAAGTTCAGGTGCCATCCCTGACCTGGCCCGGCGGTGATCGTGGTGGCCGTTGTCGTGTCGTGACCGGCATCTTCGCCGCAGTCCACGGCTGCAGGGGCGCCTGCTCCGTCCAGCAGGGCCTGAAGCCTCGCAAGCAGATCGGCGCTTTCACTGTCCACGCCATCGCTGTTCGGCTGGTCGATGAGGGTGCGCATGTGGTCCATGGCAGAAAGCGTCAGCGCAACCAGCTCTGGCGAAGCGCGGGCCTGCCCCTTGCGGACCTTGTCGAAGGCTGTTTCGCAGTGATGGGTAAATGCGGCCAGAGCATCGAAGCCGAACATCGCGCCCGAGCCCTTGAGCGTGTGCATCCCGCGAAAGACGGTGTCGATGAGCTCCCGGCTGGTCAGGTCGTGGCTGAGATCGAGCAAGGCCTGCTCGGTCGCTTCGAGTAGCTCCCCGGCTTCGATCCGGAAGGCTTCGATCGGGTCCTGCCCGGTCATTGCCCCAGCACCTTGCGGGTTACCTTCAGCAGATTTTCGGCAACGAACGGCTTGACCAGCCAGCCGGTCGCGCCTGCGGCCTTGGCTTGCTGCTTCATGCCCTCATCAGATTCCGTCGTGAGGAATATGATCGGCGTACCGGCCTGAAGCGGCAGCTTGCGGATTTCCCGGATCATCTCCAGACCATTCATATTCGGCATGTTGAGATCGGTGATGATCATGTCGAACTTCGATGACCTGGCCTGTTCGAGCCCTTCCTTGCCATCGGCTGCCTCCGCGACCTGATGTCCGGCTCCCGACAGCGCAATCCGGATTGCCATCCGGACGCTCATGGAATCATCGACGGTGAGTATGGTGGTCATTGCTCGGTGGCTCCGGTCGCACAGAGATTTTCACAGATCGCAGAGATCGGCCCGGCAAGGCCCGCGCGCTCGATCAGGCCGGCAACGGCAGGATCGGCAGCGGGCACGATCGAGATGCTCTTGCTTTCCCGCTGGGCAAACTTGCGCGCCGCCGCGAGGATCTGAAGGAAGGTGAGGTCGGCTTCGACCACGCTCGAGCAATCGATCTCGATCGAGGAATGGATCTTCAGCTCGTCGAGGATCGCCTCGCGGATGTCCGGGGCGGTGCTCAGGTTTGCAATAGTGCCAATCGGGATAGTCATGTTCCCTCCGCCCGTTCCGGCCGACGACATGACTGATGGCTTGCGATCTGCTCTTTTTACGTTTTCCGCGATATAGTTGTTGTTACTAGGCAGAAGCTTCCGTTCAGGTAGCCATTGCCGAAGAAACTTCGTTAACCACGTGTGGTCATGAGCGGTTCGCGACGGCACTTCTAAAATGCGGTCCAGTCGCTTGTCGGCCCCCGCCATGACATGGCTGCCGTCGCGTTCCAAAGCCTGCAGCACAGCTGGTTGTGAGCGTTCGGACGGGCAAAAAAGTTTTCACGACAACACTTGAGAACAGACTTTGATCCGGCCCGAAATACCGTGTTGCGGAGCGCTACGATGAGTGTTTTACTTTGCCGCCGTGTGGTCCAATCATGCTGCTACACGGAATAAGGGTGGATGCATATGAGGCAAGTTTTTCAATACCTTGCGCTGTCAACTGCGACCCTGCTCCTCGCATCTTGCGGCGGTGGCGGCAGCTCTGACAAGACCGCAGCCGACTCGGCGGCAAAGCCTGCTGAAACAACCACTGCCGCAGCCCCTGCAGCAGCAACCAGCGCGGCTGCGCCGACAGCAGATTCGACAGACACGCTCGATGGCGCGACGCTCGCTTCGCTGACCGGCGATGCCGCGCATGGCAAGACCGTTTTTGCTCAGTGCCAGGCCTGTCACTCGCTCGAAGCGGGCAAGAACATGATCGGTCCGTCGCTCGCCGGTGTCGTAGGGCGCAAGGCGGGTTCAGAGGCGGGCTACAGCTATTCGGCCGCCAACAAGAACAGCGGCATCACCTGGTCTGCGGAAAAGCTGTTCCAGTATCTGGAAAAGCCCGCGCGCGTCGTGCCGGGTACCAAGATGTCATTTGCCGGCCTACCCAAGGCGCAGGACCGTGCCGACGTCATTGCCTATCTCAAGGCTCCGAATTGACCTCGGTCCCTTCGGGTCGCAAGAAGGGGTGCGGACCATCATGGTCCGCACCCCTTTAACGTAGCAGCAGTATCAGGCGGCAGCCGAACGCCGCGCCAATTCGCACTGCGACCAGATGTCGCTCAGCGCATGGATCAGCTTGTCCACGTCACCGTCGCTGTGCACCGGCGAGGGTGTGATGCGAAGGCGCTCGGTCCCGCGCGGCACGGTCGGGTAGTTGATCGGCTGGACGTAGATGCCGTGGTTGTCCATCAGCCAGTCGCTGATGCGCTTGCACTTGTGCGGGTCGCCCACCATCACCGGAATGATGTGGCTGGGGTTGGGCAGGTGCGGAATCCCGATCGCGTCGAGGCGGCGGCGGACGGTCGCCACACGCTCCTTGTGCCGGGCCCGCTCCATCTCGCTCGTCTTGAGATGACGGATGCTGGCAGCGGCACCGGCGGCAAGGGCAGGGGGCAGCGCAGTCGTGAAGATGAACCCGCTGGCGAAAGTGCGGATGAAGTCGCACAGCGCCTCTGACGCCGCGATATATCCGCCCATCACGCCGAACGCTTTGCCCAGCGTCCCCTCGATCACGGTGATCCGGTCCATCAGGCCTTCGCGCTCTGCGACACCACCGCCGCGCGGGCCATAGAGCCCCACCGCGTGAACTTCGTCGATGTAACTCATCGCGCCGTGCTTCTCGCAGACGTCGAGGATCTCGGCGATCGGACCGATGTCGCCGTCCATCGAATAGACGCTTTCAAACGCGACCAACTTGGGCACGTCCGGCCCGTATTCCGAAAGCAGCTCATCGAGATGCGCCACATCGTTATGGCGCCACACCCGGCAGGTCGCGCGCGAATGGCGGATGCCTTCGATCATCGAGGCATGGTTGAGCGCGTCCGAGAACACCACGCAGCCGGGGATCTTCGCCGCCAGCGTGCCAAGACCCGCCCAGTTCGAGACATAACCCGAGGTGAAGAGCAGCGCCGCTTCCTTCCCGTGGAGGTCGGCCAGTTCCTGTTCCAGCAGCACGTGATGGTGGTTCGTGCCCGAGATGTTCCGCGTACCGCCAGCGCCCGCGCCGCATTCGTCGAGCGTGTTGTGCATGGCTTCAAGAACTGCGGGGTGCTGCCCCATGCCAAGGTAGTCGTTCGAGCACCACACCGTGACCTGCTCGGTCCGGTCATCGACATAGCGCGTGGCGTGCGGGAAATTGCCGCACTTGCGCTCGATCTCCGTAAAGATCCGATAGCGCCCTTCACCCCGGACCGCGTCCAGTTCCCCCTTGAAGTAGCCCTCGTAGTCCATGGTCGTCGGTCCTCTTCGTGAATTCTTCTTTGCGGTCAGTTGGCAGGGCGGCGGCTGGGCAAGGCCCAACCCCACAGCGCCCCGTCGCGGATCGGCAGGGCCAGAAACAGGTGTTCGAGTGCGCCAAGGGCGGCCAGCGCGAAGAGCAGGCTCGCGCCCGATGCACTGGCACTGCCCTCCGGCGCATTGATCGCGATCAAACCGAGCCACACCGCAAGAGCGGAAGTCCCTGCAATCGCGAGAAAAAGTTCCGCTCCCAAGCGCCGCGGCCCGAAATAGGTCTTGAGGTAGGCGAGGTGCGGCGGAAAGATCTCGGTGCTCATGTTCGGCACGCCGAAGAAGATCATCAGCTTGGTCGAAAGCCGCATCGCCAGCAGCAGCGTGAACGTCATCGCGCCGATCTGGTTTGCCGCGTTCCAGCTCAATGAGATCAACCCGATGGCGCTCAGCGCCAGCGCGATCTCGTGCCAGGCCACCGCACTCACGGCGTGGAAGAACCGCTCCAGCCCGCGCGCTTCGGCGGGGCAAGCCTCGCGCCTCGGACCGGTCACCGCTCCCGTCAGGAAGCTGATCTCGTGCCACGACCAGAGGAGGATCGCTCCGGCAAACGCGGCATAGACCCCGATCAGCGTCGGCTTGTTCATCGACCAGGCCACCACTGCCAGCCCGCCGACGCCCGCGATTCCCGCCAGCTTCAGGCTGCGCGGGAAAGTGCGGCGCTCGCGGTTGTCCGCCCAAGCGATCAGGCCGGTCGCAAGGAACCAGACCACGATCGTGGCGATCACCGGCAGGACGTGGCCGGTCCAGCTTACCACGCGGGCTGCATCCGCACCGTGGTAGGCAGTTCGTTGCGGCGAGGGCGCAACAGGTACATCCGCGCGAAGTTCGCGCCGGCCCCCAAAGCACCCGAAGCCCGCATCAGCGCGCCCGAAAGCCCGCCGCGCTTCTTGCCCTCTTCGATCTTCCTGCTCGCCACCAGCAGCCGCTTCATCGCCCGGCGGAAGCGAGGATCATCTGTGTCGAGTTCGACCGGGAACACCTGACGGCTGATTGCGGTGCAGATCTCGAACACGCGGTAGTCATAGGTCTCGGGATCGAGGCCCAGCGCCTTGTGGAACACCGGCCGCGCATGATCACGCACGTACATCGTCGAATAGACCGCGAGCAGGAAGAACCGCACCCACAGCTTGTTCATGCCCGTCAGCAGCTTCGGGTCGGCGCGCAGCAGCAGGGCAAAGGCCTCGCCATGACGGAACTCGTCGTTGCACCAGCTCTCGAACCAGTTGAAGATCGGATGGAAGCGCAGTTCGGGGTGCGCGGCCAGCTGGCGATAGATTGCGATGTAGCGCGCATAGCCGATCTTCTCGGACAGGTAGACCGAATAGAAGATGAATTTCGGCTTGAAATAATGGTATTTCTTGGCCTTCGTCAGAAAGCCGAGGTCAATGCCGATCCCGGCATCCTTCAGCGATTCATTGATGAACCCGGCATGGCGGCTTTCATCGCGTGCCAGCAGCTTGAACAGCAGCTTCATGTCGGGGTTCTTCGTCCGCCGCGCCATTTCGGCATAGAGGATGCAGCCCGAAAACTCCGAGGTCAGCGAGCTGACCAGAAAGTCGATGAACTCGGCCCGCAGCTCCGGTTCCAGCCCCTCGATCACCCCGGCAAAGCTTTCCTGGCGCTTGAAGTGCTTCTTGTTGGGATCGCTCACCATCTCGGCCATCAGCTCGTCCCATTCCTGGCGCACCAGCGAGACGTCGATGGAATCGAGCGCGGCAAAGTCGGTGGTGTAGAAGCGCGGGCTCAGCACTGTTTCATGCTGCACCATCTTGTGCACATCGGGCTTGGGCGCACGTTCGGGCGCTGCCACAGGACGTTCGAGTGTGATCGCGTTCATCTCAGGCTCCCAGGATTGAAGCTGACCTCGTACAGTTCGGTCAGGCCAAGGTAGGCGACAATCCGCATCCACCCCCGCAGCAGGGGGCCTGCGCGGACGACGGTAGCCGTCCGCTCGAACACGGCACTTTCGCCGAAGGCCACGCGGATTGGTTCGCCATGAACGCGAACCTTGTCGCCGGGCTCGACAGACAGATTGCCCGCCAGCTCGACATGCGCGTGGAAATGCGCCTCGCTCTGCTCCACCGCTATGCGACAGGGCACTTCGAAGGCGCGGGCGCGAATCATGCCTGATTGCCCTTTGCTTTGGCTCCACTGAGGAATTTGGCAAAGGCGGCCCGGTTGGTCGCGCCGAACGAGCCAAGCTCGATCGAACGCCCCGTCGCCGGGTCGCGCAGCGAGAGCGATCCGTTCTCCCACTGCGTCAGTTCGAAGGGTGCCGCTGGGCCGATCCCCTTCATCTTCCTTTCGCGAGCCATGCCGCGCATCACGCCGCGCACGAACCCGCCGCCATCGTTCTCGCCGATCATCGCGGCGAGTGTCGACCCTGTATCGGCATCCTTGACCATGACGGCTCCATCCGCCCGGTCCTCGAATGCCAGATGCCGCACCTCCAGCGCCGCCACGTTATCCCGCGCGCGTGCCACGGCCGGCACCGCCTCCCGCTCGAGCACCCCGACGCGCACCAGCGCGGTCAGCGCCAGCGTTGTCGCCACCAGCGCCCCTGCCAGGATCAGCGCCGGGCGGGGGACGGTGTTCTCGTGGTCATGGACCAAGCTGCCATGGTGGGAGCTCATGCCGCCGCTCCCTGCAGGCCATGGTCACGCACCGGCACAGCTTTGGACCGCAACGCTGCTGCTTCGTTCGGCACCACTGCCGAGCAGGCCTTGGCGAGAACCTTGGCGACGGCTGCCGCGTCGGGGAGGGCGCGCAACATCGGGCTGGGCTGGCCAAGCCGCCACGGCCGCGCGTGCGGCCACAGCATGGCGAAGCCAAGCCGGTGCCGTCCGGTCAGTGTCAGCGCAATGTCACCATGCCCGCCGCCCTGCGGCCGTAGATCCGCCGAGCCGATCATCGCCAGCGGCAGGTTCACGCACTTGTTGAGCGCCACGCCGATGCGCAGCACCACGCGGCGGTTGGTGATCGTGTAGACCGTCGTCTTCGCCACGGCGATCGCGAACACTGCCAGCAAGCCTTGCGTGATTGCCCCGCCGACCACGGCCGCGCCCGCGCCAAACAGCTTGCCGCTGGCGAGGCCGAAAAGGGCCAGCACTGCGAAATAGCCGCTGACCCAGCGGGTGTGCAGAGCGCTGCGGGCAAAGGTTCGCCAATCGGGCGAGCCCTGCCACAGGATACTCTCGCCGGCGGGCAGATCGCCCGGCAGCCCGCGGATCGGCTCGTGGTCGTACTCGCTCATATCAGCGGTTCCAGCCGGTTTTCGTTTGCATAGAGGTAGCCGGTGCCGAAGTAGGCCACCGTGCGCTCTTCCTCATACCGGGTGATCTCGCCCGGATTGGCGGGGAAGGGGGCCCCGGCAAAGTCGGCCGCGTTGATAGCGTCGATGATCACAGCGTTCTTCTTCACCACTGCCATCGGCATCGGAGCGAGGACCGTCTTGCCGCCGGTATCGACCGCCAGATAGCGCACCAAGTGCTCGGCCCGGTCGACCCACATGTCGGTGACGACGCCAGCCTTGAGGCCATCTGCGCCATAGACGGGAAGCCCGCGCGGATCGGTGCTGGCCGTGGCAACGCTGATTTCCGGCACCAGGCCCATCGGCACGAGGCGCGGATTGCCGTGGGCATCGATATCTGCCCACTTGGCACGGTCGGCATAGGAGCCCGGGCCGACGCCCGCGGCAAACACGTCACCCACCGGGCTCAGCGGTGCGCCACCGAAGTTCTCGCGACGCTTGGCGTTCACTTCGAACGGATCGCGCTCGCCGGTGGGCACGGATTTCGTGCCCTTGCCGAATGGCAGGATGAAGGTCTTGGGCGCGGCGGCCGAAAGCGGCCCGCCTTCGCTGAGCAGGCGCCCGGTCAGCGCATCCTCCAGCGGATAGCCTTCGCGCCGGTCTTCGCGCCGGAGCCAGAAGACAAGAGCGATGAAGAACCCGATGAAGGTTATCATCGCGATCTGAGCGGCATCGATCGTGCCGACGATATTGCCGTAGTTCATGTGCGTGTCCTCTTCGCGTTCCCTGTGCCCCTGCTGCTCATGTGGGGAATTCCGTCAGTCCAAAGCTTCGTCCCTCCCGCCGGATAGCCGCCGGGGTCTGGCCCACGAGCGGGCCCAGCACGACGAGCGTGGCCAGCAGCAGGCAGATCTCGATGATGTAGATCGTGGCATATCCCGTGGCGCGATTGGCCAGCGTCAGGCCCAGCTCGTCCGAGACGGCAAGGCTTGAGACCATATCGCGCAGCACCCCGCCCATGGCGATGGCAAGCCCGGCAAACGTCGTCTGCACCGCGCCCCAGGCGCCCAGGGCAAGGCCCGACGTCTTGTCGGTTGCCAAGGTCATCGCCGTGGTCAGCGTGCCGACAAGGAACAGCCCGGCGCCCGCACCGATCGCGGTCGCACCGGCAAGCAGGGCGACGGGGCTGGCGAGCGGTGCGGCGAAGATCACCAGCATGAATGCTGCGATCCCCACGACCGCGCCGAACCCGGAAATCCGCAGCGCGTCCATCCCGCGCGAGAGCCACCGGGCCGAAAGCGTGAATCCGGCCAGTGCGCCCAAGGCCCAGCCACCGGTCAGGAACGTGGTCGCGCCCACCGAAAGGCCAAGGATTTCGCCGCCATAAGGCTCGAGCAGCGCATCCTGCATCGAGAATGCCGTGGCCCCAAGCCCGACCGCGACCAGCAGCCGCATCGTGATCGGCTCGGCCACGAAGCTCTGCCAAACGTCGGTAAAGGCGGGGCGCGGCGTCTGAGCCGAAGCGATTGTCGCACTGCGTGCCTCCTGCTTCCACAGTGCAATGACGTTGAGGAAGAAGGTCAGGATCGCCGAACCCTGGATCACCTGCACCAGACGGGTGGGCGTGAAGTGCGCCAGCAGTCCGCCGATCACCAGTGCAGCAATCATCATGCCCGCCAGCAGCGCCAGATAGAGCAGGGCGACCGCACGGGGGCGGCGCTCGTCATCGACAAGGTCGCCGGTCAGGGCAAGGCCAGCCGTCTGCGTCGTGTGCATGCCGAAGCCTGCCAGAAGGAACGCCAGCGCGCTCGCCGCAGTGCCAATTGCGAAAAGCTCGGGCCGCGCCATAAGCAGCAGCGCGAACGGCATGATCGCAAGGCCGCCGAACTGCATCAGTGTGCCGAACCAGATGAATGGCACCCGTCGCCAGCCCAGAACCGAACGATGCACGTCCGATTTGTGCCCGATCAGCGCGCGGAATGGCGCGGCGAGCAGCGGAATGGCGATCATCAGCGAGACCAGCCATGCCGGAATGCCCAGTTCCACGATCATCACGCGGTTGAGCGTACCGTTGAGCAGCACGGTCATCATGCCCACGCTCACCTGGAACAGTGAAAGACGCAGCAGGCGTGACAGCGGGATCTCGGCGCTGGCCGCATCGGCGAAGGGCAGCCAGGTGAGCGCCACCTTGCTCCATTTCGCAGAAAGGGCCTGCCGCTGCGCCATCAGATCTTCACCAGCTCCATCGCATGGCTCTTGTAGAACCCGCTCGAAATCCGGCCGGAGCGGCGGACCTCCCACCCTTCGAACTGGCTGAGCGCTGCACGCAGCTGGCTTTCGGCAATAGGCACGATTGCGGGCGAACGATCAGAGCGCGGAAAGACCTTGCCCACGGTATGCATCGCGCCGAGCAGCGGGGTGTAGGGCGCGAAAGTGAACAGGATCGAGCCTGTGCAACGGCGGGTCAGCGCCGACAGCGCCCAGACCATGTCCGGCAAGGTGTAGTGGATCAGCGAGTCCATCGCCACGACATGGTCGAAGCTGCCCAAGGCCGGATCGAGCATGTCGCCCACGCGCCACTGGATGCGCCCATGGCCAAGATAGGAAGGCGCGCGCTCGGCCGCGATGTCGACCAGCCCCTGCGCCACGTCTATCGCCGTCACCACGGCACCGCGACAGGCCGCTTCCACGCTGAGGCTGCCAGTTCCGCAACCTGCATCCAGCACGTCGCGCCGCCGCAGATCCTCGGGTAGCCAGCCGAGCAGTTGCGCCCGCATCGCATCGCGCCCCGCCCGCACGGTTGCGCGAATGCCGCTGACCTTCGCGGTCGAGGTCAGGTCGATCCACGCCTTCTGCGCCGTGCCGTCGAAGTATGCGGCCAGCTTTTCGCGCTGGCTGTCATAGCGGTTGGGAGCAAATTGCGTGGCCATCATTCGAACCCCAGGAAGTCGAAGATATCGCGGTCCTTCATCGGGTTGGCGACAACTGGGTCGACGCCATCCCACAGCATTTGTGCAAGCCGCAGGTATTCCTGCTGCGCAGCAATCACTTCCGGCGAAGGCTCCATCTCGAACAGCGTGCACTTCTTCAGGCGGCTGCGGCGGATAGCGTCGACGTCGCGGAAGTGCGCCAGGCGCTTCATCCCGATCGCTTCGCTGAAGCGGTCGATCTCGTCCGTCGCGGCAGAACGGTTGGCGATCACGCCGGCAAGCCGCACGTTGTAGTTCTTTGCCTTCGCACCGATGGCCGCGACGATCCGGTTCATCGCGAAGATTGAATCAAAATCGTTCGCCGCCACCACCAGCGCGCGTTCGGCATGCTGCAGCGGTGCAGCAAAGCCCCCGCACACCACGTCGCCCAGCACGTCGAAGATCACCACGTCGGTATCTTCCAGCAGGTGGTGCTGCTTGAGCAGCTTCACCGTCTGCCCCACGACATAGCCGCCGCAACCGGTGCCTGCCGGCGGTCCTCCGGCCTCCACGCACATCACCCCGTTGTAACCCTCGAACATGTAGTCCTCGGGCCGGAGCTCCTCCGCATGGAACTCGACGCTTTCGAGCACGTCGATCACCGTCGGCATCAGCTTCTTGGTCAGCGTGAAGGTGGAATCGTGCTTGGGGTCGCAACCGATCTGCAGCACGCGATGGCCAAGCTTGGAGAAAGCGGCCGAGAGGTTCGACGATGTCGTCGACTTGCCAATCCCGCCCTTGCCATAGACGGCAAAGACCTTCGCGCCCTTGATCTCGTCGCGCGGGTCCAATGAGACCTGCATCGATCCTTCGCCGTCCGGCTGGCTGAAGCGCGCCCTTGGGTCGAGCAGGTTCATCGCAAACTCCTATTCCGCCGCAATTGCGGAAGTGATGGTGGAAGGGGCAGCCCCCACGAACACGCCTTCCAGCCTGTCCTCAAGCTCGTCGCTGGCCATGCGCAGCGCTTCGAGCGTATCGTCGTCGGGTTCCCACAGGCGCCGTTCGCAGGCTTCGAGCAGGCGGTTCGCCACCCGCGCCGAACTGGTCGGGTTGAGCTGCGAAAGGCGCTCGCGCATCGCCGGGTCGAGCACGAAAGTCTCGCTGATCTGCTGGTACACCCACGGCGCTACCTGGCCCGTGGTGGCTGACCAGCCCACGGTGTTGGTCACGTGCTGCTCGATGTTGCGCACCCCTTCGAAGCCATGCTTGAGCATCCCTTCGAACCATTTGGGATTGAGCGTGCGCGTGCGTGTTTCCAGATCGATCTGTTCGGCCAGCGTGCGCACCTTGGCTTCGCCCACCGTGGCGTCGACGATATAGACCGGCGCTTCTGCCCCCTTGGCCCGCGCGATCGACCGGCTCACCCCACCCAGGCTGTCGACGTACTGGTCAAGATCGGTAATCCCGACCTCGACGCTTTCGAGGTTCTGGTAGACGAAATCCACGTCCTTCAGCGCGCTGCGCAGAAGGTCGCGCTGCGCCACCGGCGTGCCCTTGACGCCATAGGCATAGCCCTTGCGCGTCTCGAAGGCGTTGGCCAGCTCGTCGGGATCGGCCCATACGCCGCCTTCGATCAGCTGGTTGACGTTCGCGCCATAGGCACCCTCGGCATTGGAGAACACGCGCAGTGCGGCGGTTTCCATGTCGCAGTGATGTTCGGCCTGATGGGCAAGGCTGTGCTTGCGCACGAAGTTCATGGTCAGCGGCTCGTCTGCATTCGCAGCAAGCAGTGCGGCTTCGGCCAGCATCCGCGTCTGCAGCGGCAGCAGGTCGCGGAAGATGCCCGAAAGCGTCACCACCACGTCGATGCGCGGGCGGCCCAGTTCCTCCAGCGGGATCAGTTCGGCCCCGGCAAGGCGGCCATAGCTGTCCATCCGCGGCCGCGCGCCCATCAGCGAGAGTACCTGCGCGATCTGCGCGCCTTCGCTCTTCATGTTGTCCGTGCCCCACAGCACCATGGCGAGGCTTTCCGGAGCGGCCTCTCCGTTCGCGGCGTGGCGCGCCAGCAACCAGTTCGCCTGCAGCTTGCCCTGTTCGCAGGCAAAGCGCGTGGGCAGGCGGAACGGGTCGAAGCCGTGGAGATTGCGCCCGGTCGGCAGCACTTCGGGATTGGCCAGCAGATCGCCGCCGGGGGCAGGGCGGACGTATCCGCCATCCAGCGCGTGCATCAGCGCGCCAAGTTCGTCGCAGGAATCCAGCGCCGCCTCGATCGCTTCGGCCGAACTCTCGCCCGCTTCCATCAGTGCTTCAACAAGTTCCGCGCGCTCCGAACCGGCAGGGGCCTTGCCCAGAACATGCAGCCCATGCGGGATCAGCGTGCGCTCCAGTTCATAGAGATTGGCGCTCAGTTCCGGCACGCTCTCAGCCGTCACGTCGAGCGCGTCGCACTCGTCCCAGATCAGCTCTTCTAGCGCCCGGCGCTCCGCCTCGTCCGTTGTCATGCGCCAGCGCTCGATGCTCGCCTTGAGATCGGCAAAGCCGCGATAGAGCCCGGCCCGCGCCAGCGGCGGTGTCAGGTAGCTCAGCATGGTCGCGCCCGAACGCCGCTTGGCCAGCACGCCCTCGGAAGGATTGTTGGCGGCAAAGAGGTAGAAGTTGGGCAGATCGCCCAAGAGACGCTCCGGCCAGCACTTGCCGGTCAGGCCCACCTGCTTGCCCGGCATGTATTCCAGCGCGCCATGCGTGCCGAAATGCACCACGGCATCGGCGCCGAAGTCCTCCCGGATCCAGCGGTAATAGGCCGAAAACGCGTGCGTCGGGGCAAAGTCGCCGTCGAACAGCAGGCGCATCGGATCGCCCTCGTAGCCGAACCCCGGCTGTACGCCCACGAACACGTTGCCGAACCGCGCGCCGAGGACGTGGACGTGCGAGCCATCGCTCTGGATCTTGCCCGGTGCCGGGCCCCACTGTGCCTCGATCTCGGCCAGGTAGGGCTCGCGCCGCACGTGCTCGTCGGCATCGATGCGGGTGTAGACGTTGGCGTCGGCGCCGAACCGCTCGGCATTGCCCTTCAGGATTGCATCGCGCAGCGCGTCGACGCTTTCGGGCACTTCGACCTGATAGCCCTCGCGCGCCATCCGCTTCAGCGTCTCATGCAGCGATTCAAACACCGCAAGGAATGCTGCAGACCCGGTCGCCCCGGAATTGGGGGGGAAGTTGAAGATGGTGATCGCCACCTTGCGCCGTGCTCGCTCAGCCTTGCGCAGCGCCACGATCTTCACGACCTTCGCCGCCAGCGCTTCGACCCGCTCGGGGCAGGCACGCATAGCGTTGACCGGCCCGGTGCTCTCGAAAACGCAGGCCCTGGCGCATCCTGCGCAAGCCTTGCCCACACCGTCCGAACGCCCGCCGAACACCGTCGGCATCGTTGCGCCGTCGAGTTCCGGGATCGCCACCATGATGGTCGATTCCAGCGCCAGCAGCCCCTGCCGCGATGCGCCCCACTGCTCCAGCGTCTGGAACTCCAGCGGATGCGCCGCGATGTAGGGCACGTTCAGGCGGCCGAGGATCTCTTCCGCCGCCTTTGCGTCGTTGTAGGCGGGCCCGCCGACCAGCGAGAATCCGGTCAGCGAGATCACCGCATCGACCACCGGCTCGCCGTCCTTGAGAAAGAACTTCTCGATCACCGGGCGCGAATCCAGCCCGTTGGCAAAGCCGGGTATGACGCGCAGGCCGGCCGCTTCCAGTGCAGCGATCATGCCGTCGTAATGCCCGGCGTCCTTCGAAATCAGGTAGGAGCGCAGCAGCAGCAGGCCGACCGTGCCATTCGCGCCCTGCCGGGTTGGCAACAAGCGCAGGCTGTCCGAAAACTTCTGTTCGGTGCGCGGGTGATAGACGCCAACTTCGGGATAGTCGCGCGGCGCTTCGGCCCCGGTCATGCCCCGCCGGGTCAGACGCTCGCCCGCGGCATAACGGTCGATCAGCGCACGGACCATCGACACCACGTTGTCGTCCGATCCGGCCAGCCAGTATTGCAACGTCAGGAAATAGGCGCGCACGTCCTGCGCGGTGCCGGGAATGAACCGCAGGATCTTGGGCAGGCGGCGCAGCATGCGCATCTGGCCCGCGCCGGAATTCGCGCCCGGTTTGCCCGATCCACGCAGCTTCTTCAGCATGGCGAGCGGCCCCTTGGCAGGTGCGTCCATACGGTAACCGCCCATCCGCGTCAGCCGCACCACGTCGCCCGAAGACATCAGGCAGACCATCGCGTCGCAATCTTCACGCCGCGCTTCCAGCGTCGGCAGAATCGCGCGGATGTGATCGTCGAGGAACAGCATCGTCACGATGACGATATCGGCCTGCGCAATTGCCGCTTTGGTCGCCTCCAGCGCCTTGCTGCCGGGCCGGTCCCAATCGGTCGCCGCATGCAGCGTGACGCTGACATTGTCCTGCCGCAGTCGCGCATCGGCGCGTTCGACGCCAGCCTTGAGGTGGTTGTCCAGCGTGACGATCGCGACACGGACCTGAGGGGCGCGGCTACCGGGCATAGTGGGCCTTCGCATCATAGAGCGTGGCCAGATCGACCGCGCCGCGCCCTTGCGAAAGCGCAAAGGCCTCGGTGTTGCGGCGAACCTTTCCGCGCACGAAGAACGGGACTTTCTTGAGTTCCTGCTCGGCCTCGGCGGTCCACGCGATGGTGGTCGCGGTCGGCAATTCGGCCAGTTCGCCCCGGGTTGAGGGCATCGCTGGTTCCGCCTGTTGCCGTGCCACTGGAGCCGCCCCATGCAAGTGCGATGGCCCTGCCTCGTCCGAGAACTCGAAGTCGTCGCGGAACATCGTCAGCAGGTGTTCCTCCAGCCCCATCACCAGCGGATGGACCCAAGTATCGAAGATCACGTTGGCGCCTTCGAAGCCCATCTGCGGGCTGTGGCGCGCAGGGAAGTCCTGCACATGCACCGGCGAGGAGATTACCGCACAGGGAATGCCGAAGCGCTTGGCGATATGGCGCTCCATCTGCGTGCCCAAGACCAGTTCGGGCGAGGCATTGAGGATCGCGTCCTCCACTTCGAGATGGTCGTCGGTGATCAGCGGCTCGACGCCATAATGCGCTGCCGCAGCGCGCATTTCGCGCGCAAATTCGCGGTTGTAGCAGCCCAGGCCGCAGATCTCGAAGCCCAGTTCCTCATGCGCGATCCGCGCCGCGGCAATGGCGTGCGTGGCATCGCCGAAGATGAAGACGCGCTTGCCGGTCAGGTACGTCGAGTCGACCGAACGGCTCCACCACGGCATGCGCGATTGCGGGTCGGCCAAGGCCTCCGTTGCGTCGACGCCGGCCAGCGCAGCGACTTCCGCAATGAAATCCCGGGTCGCGCCCACCCCGATCGGCACGGTGCGGATCGCCGGCTGGTGCAGCGCCTGATCCAGCCAACGCGCCGCTTCCCCGCCAACTTCGGGATACATCACGATGTTGAAATCGGCCCGGCCCAGCGTCCGAATGTCGTCCGGTGCAGCATCCAGCGGGGCGACGCAATTGACGTCGACCCCGAGATTCCACAACAACTTGCGCACTTCGAGCACATCGTCACGATGGCGGAAGCCCAGTGCACAAGGGCCGAGCAGATTGACCAGCGGACGCCGACCTTCGCGCGGGGAGGGACGCACGTCCCGATCCACCAGCTGCCGCACGACGCGGTAGAATGTCTCGGCCGCGCCCCAGTTCTCCTTGCGCTGATAGCTCGGCAGCTCAAGCGGGATCACCGGGCAGGGCAGCTCCAGCGCTTCGGCAAGGCCCGCAGGGTCGTCCTGGATCAGTTCGGCGGTGCACGATGCACCCACCAGCAGCGCCTTGGGCGCAAACCGTTCGTAGGCATCGCGTGCGGCGTTCTGGAAGATGCTCGCCGTGTCCTTGCCCAGATCGCGCGCCTGGAAGGTGGTATAGGTCACCGGCGGGCGCTTGCCGCGCCGTTCGATCATCGTGAACAGCAGGTCGGCGTAAGTGTCGCCCTGCGGGGCATGCAGCACGTAATGCAGATCCTGCATCGCAGTTGCGACACGCATCGCCCCCACGTGTGGCGGACCCTCGTATGTCCAGACCGCCAGCTGCATCGTCTATACCCTCAGGATGTCGCGACGGCGCAGAGGCCGCGCGAAGAGCTCGGCGAGGTCACCCGCCTGCTCGAAGCCATGGATGGGCGAGAACACCAGCTCGATCGCCCACTTGGTCGAAAGCCCTTCGGCTTCCAGCGGATTGGCAAGGCCCAGGCCGCAGACCGTAAGGTCCGGGCGGTCGAGCCGCACGCGGTCGAGCTGCAGGTCGACATCCTGCCCTTCGCTCAGCCGGGTCGAGGCAGGCAGCAGTGCCAGTTCGCGCGCATTCAGCTCGCGGTTGAGGTAGGGCGTGCCCACTTCCACCGGCATCATGCCAAGCTCTGTGTGAAGGAAGCGCGCCAGCGGCAGTTCCAGCTGCGAATCCGGCAGGAACGTGATGCGCTTTCCCTCAAGCCGCTCGCGCCAATGGGCGATTGCGCGCTTGGCCCGCTCGCGGCCCGGAGCCACAACGCGGTTGAAGTGCATCCGGTCGATCCCGAACGCTTCTGCCGCCGCACGCAGCCAGTCGGTCGTGCCTTCGGCGCCGAACGGAAACAGCGCGTCGAGCCGCTTGGCTCCGCGACGTTGCAGCGCCCCGGTCGTCTCGGTCAGGAACGGTTGTGCCAGCAGGAACACCGTGTTCGGCCCCACCTTCGGCAGTTCGGCCATGCGCTTGGCGGGCAGGAAATGTACTGGCCCGATGCCCAGCTCGTCGAACAGCCGCTTGAACTGGTCCTCGACGATGTCGGGAAGGGCGCCAACGACGAGCAGGTTGGCCGCCTTGTCTGCGTCGGCTGACGGCATCTCGGGCACCAGTGCCGTCAGGCAGGCGTCCTCGCCCTCGGTAAAGGTCGTCTCGATGCCGCTGCCCGAATAGTTGAGGATGCGGGTGGAGCCGGCAAACTTCGCATCAAGCCGCTGCGCTGCCTTGCCCAGGTCCAGCTTGATCACTTCCGATGGGCACGATCCCACCAGGAACAGCGTGCGGATTTCAGGCCGCCGGGTCAGCAGCTTGTCGACGATGCGGTCGAGCTCGTCCTGGCAATCGGCCATCCCGGCCAGATCGCGCTCCTCGATGATCGCCGTGGCAAAGCGCGGCTCGGCAAAGATCATCACCCCTGCCGCGCTCTGCAGCAGGTGCGCGCAGGTCCGTGATCCGACCACGAGGAAGAACGCATCCTGCATCTTGCGATGCATCCAGATGATACCTGTCAGCCCGCAGAACACCTCGCGCTGCCCGCGTTCGCGCAGGACTTGCGGCTGTGCTGCCGGAGCGCATCCCAGAACGCTTTCGCCGCTCATGCTACAGCCTCCGCTTGGCCGGTTTCAAGCCGCGCCGCGCGCAGCTTCAGCAGGAACTGTCCAGCGTTGATGACATAGGCGGCATAGCCCGCCAGCGCGATCTGCATGCGCTGCTCGAAGCTGCCGTAATGGCCCAGCAGCATCACCAGGTACGCGGTGTGCAGCGCGATCACGAGCATCGAGAACACGTCCTCCCAGAAGAACGCGCGGGCGAACAGCCACTTGCCGAAGACGACCTTTTCCCAGATCGATCCGGTCACCATGATCGCATAGAGCGTGAACGTCTTGACCACGACCGAGACGTCGGCAGCCATGGCCCCTTCGCCCCACGCAAGACTACGTAGAACTAGTGCCAAACTGACCAGAAACACCAGGAACTGGAAGGGGGCGAGAAGGCCCTGCACCAGCGTCCACCGCGTGGAGTCGCGCTTCTTGCGTTCCTCCGCAGTGTAAAGCGTCGGGCGCGCAGCCTGCGGGCCAAGTCCTTGGCCTGCGGCTCTAAATCTGATCGCGTCCCCTCTCATCCGGCCCCTTTCGCGGGCTGAGGCACAAGGCCTTCGAGAACCGGAGACTACGCCTCGCCTTGTCCAAGTGTCAATCTATCTTGACGACAAATAAAAATGACATATCCGGGTTTGTCAGCAACACTTTACAGGCGTAGAGTGTTGGCTCCGGTCAGAGTCGAACTATCGATCCGACAGTCCGGCGGGCGTATCATCGCCCACAGGCCGGAGGGGTCTGCCATGGCGACTGTTTACGGGACTGAGGCCAACGCCAATGCAGCAAGGCGGACACGTCGCAGGCGTGCTCCGGGCCTGCGACCAGGTTCGACCCACACGGATGGGCACAGTTCCTCGCCGGCCAGAGGCCCGGCGTCGGTCAACAGCCTGATCGAGGAGCAGATCATTCCCCGTCTCCTGCTTGCTCATTCTTCCGGCGTGCAACGTGGGCGCGTGACCGGCACGCTTTCGGTCGATCCGGCCGACGCCGCCAGCTTCGCCTCGCTGCCGCTTGATCTTGATGCGGAGGAGTTGCTCGAGGTCGTCGAAGGCTTCATCGCGCGGGGCATCGCGATTGAATCGATCTTCGTCGATCTGCTCGCCCCTTCCGCGCGTCGGCTTGGCCAGCATTGGGAAGAGGACGAGTGCGATTTTCTCGATGTGACGATGGGCTTGTGGCGGCTGCAGGAAGTCATGCGACAGGTCGCCTTGCGTTTTCCGGCCGACGACTCCGATGGGGATCGCGCCCGCAGCGCACTCTTCTCCCCGATGCCCGGTGACAGGCATGCACTCGGGACATTGATGATCGAGGAAGTCTTCGCCCGGGCCGGCTGGCAAACCGAGGCGCTGATCGAACCCAAGCGTAAGGAATTGCTGCAGATTATCGCCGAAAGACACTTTGATGTCATAGGGTTGACCGTCAGTTGCGATTGCACTAACGCGAATCTCAGTGACCTAATTTGTTCCATTCGCAGCGTCTCGCGGACGCCCGGGGTTCAGGTCTTTATTGGTGGACGAATGGTCAATGCCAATCCGGGTATCGTCGATGAAGTGGGCGCCGATGGCACCGCTCCCGATGCACGATCGGCTCTTGTCCTCGCTGAAAAGCTGGTTGCCAGGAAACGCGCCGGATCAGTCCGCACCGAATTTCCCCTCGGATAGCCGGCTCGACTGATGCCTTCCCGCAATAACTCCATCGAAGGGAAGCTGCCCTTCGCCAGTGCCCGCACCCATTTCGAGGTGCTCGGGCCGGACGCTGCAGCTACCCTGGCGATGGTGGCGGGCGACCTTGCCTTGGTCCTCGATGAAGCTGGGCGGATCGTCGACGTGACGGCAAACCCGCGCGAATTTCCGGATGCGCAGCAGTGGATCGGCCGCGAATGGCTCGATACGGTGTCGGTGGAAAGCCGTGCCAAGGTCATGGAAATGCTGGCCAATGCGCGCAAGGGCGTGACCCAGCACTGGCGCCAGGTCAACCATATCACGAATGAAGGCGAAGTGCCGCTGCGTTTCGTGGTGGTTCGCCTCGGTGAAAGCACGAACGCCATCGCCATCGGTCGGGACATGCGCGATGCCGCGGCCTTGCAGCAGCGTGTCCTCCAGGCGCAGCAATCGCTTGAGCGCGATTATCTGCGCCTGCGCCAGCTCGAAGCGCGCTACCGCATGTTGTTCGACCAGTCGGCCGACCCGGTGCTGATCGTCGATGCCGAAGCCTTCCGCATTCGCGAGGCCAACCGCGCCGCGCACCAGCTGTTCCAGGCCCGCAACGGCACGCTGCAGGGAGCCAAGCTTACCGCGCTGTTCTCCCGCCCCGCGCGCGAGCATCTGATCGCTTTCCTCGGGTCGACACTCGTTTCCCCGGGCGTCCTCCCGATCGAGGTGCAGCCCAATAACAGCGCCGATGCCGTAATGCTTTCGGCCAGCGGCTTTCGCGAACGCGGCGGGCAGTTCCTGCTCATCCGCCTGTCGGGTGCTGCCAGCGCCGCCGAACACGCGTCGGGCGAGGTGATGCGCGTGATCGAGGCCATGCCGGATGCCTTCGTGCTGACAGACGCCCGCATGCTCATCCAGGCCGCCAATCCGGCCTTTGTCGAACTTGTCTCTGCCGCCACCGTCGATCAGCTGCGCGGGCGACCGCTGGCGGATTTCGTCGGGCGCCCAGGCATCGATCTCGATCTGATCGACGGCCAGCTTGCCAAGCACGACATTGCCCGCAATGTCAGCACGGTGGTCGGTGCACGCGATGGCTTCGATGGCGAGCCGGTCGAACTCTCCGCCGTCAAGACCGGCGACGACCAGACTCACTACGGTTTCGTGATTCGCCCGATCGGGCGGCGCCTGCGCGATCTTCCCGTTACCGCAGACGCCCCGCGTTCGGTCGAACAACTTACCGATCTCGTCGGGCGCATGTCGCTGCGCGATATCGTGCGCGAATCCACCGACCTGATCGAGCGTCTCTGCATAGAGGCAGCGCTCGAATACACGTCGAACAACCGCGCATCGGCCGCGGAAATCCTCGGCCTCAGCCGGCAGAGCCTCTATTCGAAGCTTCATCGCTATGGCCTTGGCAATCTGGTAGATTCACTTGACGAATAGAGTGTCAATTTGATTTGACGCTTGGGGTGCATGGGCATAGTCTTTGCCCATGGCGCAATCTGCAGTCTCTACTGGATTGACGCCGCCTCCGGCGGCTCGTGACGTCTTGGAACTCCTCAAGCCGATCACCTGGTTCCCGCCGATGTGGGCCCTGATGTGCGGCGTGGTTTCTTCGGGCGTCTCCCCCCTCAGCCGCTGGACCTTCCTCATCGCCGGCATCCTTCTGGCCGGCCCACTGGTCTGCGGCACCAGCCAGGCCGTGAACGACTGGTTCGATCGCCACGTTGACGCGATTAACGAGCCTGATAGGCCAATCCCCTCGGGCCGCATCGGCGGGCGCTGGGGCCTTTATATCGCCATCGGCTGGACGGTCCTGTCGCTGGCGGTCGCTGCCTTCACCGGCCCCTGGGTCCTGATCGCCACCGTGTTCGGCCTCGCCTGCGCCTGGGGCTACAGCGCGCCGCCCCTCCGCTTGAAGACCAGCGGCTGGATCGGCCCGGCCGTCGTCGGCCTCACGTACGAAGGCTTGAGCTGGTTTACCGGCGCCGCCGTGATGGCTGGATCATTGCCACCGATGCACGTTCTCGTGATCCTTGTGCTTTACAGCATCGGTGCCCACGGCATCATGACACTCAACGATTTCAAGGCCGTGGAGGGTGACCGGGCGACCGGCCTGCGCTCGCTTCCGGTGGTGCTCGGCGAAAGGCCAGCCGCCTTGCTGGCCAGCGCCGTCATGGCCATCCCGCAAGCGATCGTCGTTGCGCTGATGGTCATGTGGGGACACCACATCTCCGCAGGGGTGGTCGCAGTCCTGCTCGCCGCGCAGCTCGCGCTCATGCCAAGGCTGGTGTCGGCGCCTGCGCGCCATGCCCCCTGGTACAATGCCACCGGCGTTTCACTCTACGTGCTTGGCATGCTCGCCTCGGCACTCGGCCTTGGAGGGTATGTCTGATGAACCGCAGTTTCGGCTGGTTTTCGATTGTCCGGCTGGGGTCCGTGCAGGCCTCGATCGGGGCGATGGTGATGATCGCCACTTCCCTGCTCAATCGCCTGATGGTGCTGGAATACCGCCTGGCGGCAGGCGTGCCTGCAGGTCTCGTGGCATGGCATTACATGGTGCAGCTATCGCGCCCGCTATGGGGCCACGGCTCCGATCTCGGCCGCCGGCGCACGCCTTGGGTCATCGGCGGCATGGCAGTTCTCGGAACAGGTGCGCTGCTCGCGGTACAGGCGACCACGATGCTTGATGATGCGCGGATGCTTGGGATTGGCCTCGCCACGGTCGCCTTCACCTTGATCGGTGCCGGTGTTGGCGCAGCGGGAACCTCGATGCTTGCCATTCTCGCCAGCGGTGTCGCTCCCGAACGCCGTGCCGCCGCCGCTGCCACGACCTGGATCATGATGGTCTTCGGCATCGTCATTTCCGCCGGCACTGCCGGAGCCTTGCTTGATCCGTTCACCGAACAGCGCCTGTTCATGGTCGCAGGGTGCGTCGTAGCTGCGGCGATCACGCTCACCTGCATCGCGATGGTCGGGCTAGAGGCCAAGGCCACCGGCGCCCTTTCAGCGGAAAGCCGTCAGCCCCCTGCGTCCTTGCGTGAAGCCATTGCCGAAATCCTCGGCGATCCGCAGTCGCGTCGCTTCACCATGTTCATCTTCGTCTCGATGCTCGCCTATTCGATGCAGGACCTGATCCTCGAACCCTTTGCCGGGCTCGTGTTCCAGATGTCGCCGGGACAGTCGACCAGCCTTTCCGGCCTCCAGCACGGCGGCGTGCTCGTCGGCATGATCGTGACGGGCCTTGGCGGCAGTGCCTTTGCCGGGCGCATGCCCATCGAACTGCGCATCTGGACCATGCTTGGCTGTGTCGGCTCGGCTGTTGCGCTGGCAGGGCTTGCCATGGCGGCCCAAGCGGGTCCGGTCTGGCCACTGGCGGCGAACATTGCCGCGCTTGGCTTCTTCAACGGTGCCTTCGCCGTCTCCGCCATCGGCTCGATGATGGGACTGGCCGGGGCGGGCAAGCGCACCCGCGAAGGCGTTCGCATGGGCGTATGGGGCACGGCGCAGGCCACCGCATTCGGCCTCGGCGGATTGACCGGCGCTCTGGGCGTCGATCTCGTGCGCGGCGCGACGGGGCAGGTGGCCGAGTCTTTCCAGCTCATCTTCGCATTCGAGGCGAGCTTGTTCCTCGTCTCGGCAATCCTCGCGATGCGGGTGACTCATCGGCGGGACATCCCCGCCCAACTAGGGGCGGCAGGGGCATGACCGACAGGCTTGAATACGATGTCGTCGTGATTGGCGGTGGACCTTCGGGCGCCACGGCCGCTTGGGATCTGGCACGCTTGGGCCGGAAGGTCCTGCTTCTTGACCGGGCAGGGCGGATCAAGCCCTGCGGCGGCGCAGTGCCGCCGCGTCTGCTCGAGGAATTCGAAGTGCCGCAATCGCTGCTCGTGGCTCGCGCCCGATCGGCGCGGATGGTCGCGCCGTCGAACCGGGCGGTGGACATGCCGGTGGGCGAGATCGGCTATGTCGGCATGGTCGATCGCGATCACTTTGACGAATGGCTGCGGGCCCGTGCCGCCAGGGCCGGAGCTGACCGCCGCGTCGGCACCTACGAACGGATCGAGCGTGACGGCAAGCCCGGCGCGATCGTGTGCTATCATGAAGCGCGCGGCGGCGAAGTCCGGAAAGTCCGCACCCGCCTCGTCATCGGTGCTGACGGCGCGCGCTCGGGCGTAGCGCGCGAAAACATTCCTGGTGCGACACGTAACCCGTGCGTCTTCGCCTATCACGAAGTCGTCCGTTCGCCGCAAAGCACGGAACAAGGGTTTGATGCCTCGCGTTGCGACGTGCTCTATCAGGGCAAGCTCTCGCCCGATTTCTATGCATGGGTTTTCCCTCATGGCGAAACGTCGAGCATCGGCGTCGGCAGCGCCAACAAGGGCTTTTCCCTGCGCGGTTCGGTCAAGCAGATGCGCGATGAACTCGGCCTTGAAGGTTGCGAGACGATCCGCCGCGAAGGCGCCCCGATCCCGCTCAAGCCGTTGAAGCGCTGGGACAATGGCCGCGACGTGCTGGTCGCAGGGGACGCTGCCGGCGTCGTCGCCCCTGCCTCGGGCGAGGGCATCTATTATGCCATGGTCTGCGGGCGGATCGCCGCGCAAACTGGGGACGCTTTCCTTGCCAGCGGCAATCCTTCGCTGCTGAAGCGGGCGCGCAAGGCGTTCCTGCGCGAACATGGCCGCGTGTTCTGGATACTCGGGATCATGCAGTACTTCTGGTACTCCAGCGACAGGCGGCGCGAACGCTTCGTCGAAATGTGCGCGGACAAGGACGTGCAGCAACTGACCTGGCAGGCCTACATGAACAAGAAGCTCGTGCGCGCCAAACCGATGGCGCACGTGCGGATATTCCTCAAGGATTGCGCGCACTTGCTCGGGTTGAGGCCTGCAGTCGGATGAAGCCCGCCTCGCTCATGCCTGCCGGCATTCCCATCGGCATCGCCTCGCTGGCCGCCTTCGCCACGGCATTGGTCGGCGGGACGATCACCGATCTCGGGCCCTGGTATGACTCGCTGATCAAACCCGGTTTCACTCCGCCACGCCCGGTCTTTCCGATCGCATGGACCACGATCTTCGCCCTGTGCGCCATCGCCGGAGTCGCAGCCTGGCGCGCAGCACGCAGCTCACGCACGTCGGACACGGTGATCGGCCTGTTCGCCCTGAACGGCTTCCTCAATATCTTGTGGAGCCTGCTCTTTTTCCGGATGCAGCGGCCCGACTGGGCATTCTGGGAACTCTGCCTGCTGTGGCTCTCGATTGCCACGCTGATCGTGTATTGCGGCCGCATCTCGCGCCTATCGGCGGTGCTGCTGTTACCCTACATCGCCTGGGTCACCGTTGCCGGCGCACTCAACTGGGAAATCGTCCGCCTCAACGCGCCGTTCGGTTAAGGGAAGGGCCTCGCCCGGCACCATGGAAGCGCTCTTCGCCTCGGGCCACGCCGCCGACATTGTCCTCGCCGCACTCCTGCTCGAAGCGCTCTGGCTGCGTTGGCGCGGTTGGAGCGTTGGGGATCTCCTCACCATGCTGCTTCCCGCAGCGCTGATCGTTGTTGGACTTCGCGCCGCATTGGTCGGAGCGGACTGGCCGTGGATTTCGGCCCCGATCGCGCTGTCCTTCCCGGTGCACATAGTCGACGTCATGCGCCGTCGCCGCAGCCTCTGACAGTCGCACGTCCGTCTGCAAGAGTTGGGGGTGAGTTAGGGGGGAGTTGCCCCTCTGCCCCCGAGAGTTGGAAACCCAAAAAAAGGTCCGCCGGAGTGCTCCAGCGGACCCTTCAGGTCCCACATTCCTGCGGGGGATCAGTGTGTTGCGGTTGATACCGCAGCGGCAATCGGAGCCGCCGGTGCCGCAGGCGCTGCCGGAGCTGCCGCCGGCATCGCCATCGGTGGGCCCCACAGTGCCGGGTAGTCCTTGGCCATCTTGTACCCGCCCATCGGCTTGTTCTTGCCCTGGTGGCAGGTGGCGCAGTTCACCTTGAACGGATCACCCATCGGCCCCTTGCGGTGCGCCGGGAAGACGTCCTTCAAACTACTGATATACTGGCCATTTATATCGCGGACCATGCGCAGGCCGTACCACGCCGTGGCGCGCTTGGGCGTGCTGATGTTCCACGGCTTGAACGCCTGCGCGTTGTGGCAGAACGTGCAATTCACGCCCAGCGACTGCGACAGATGGTTCATAAGTGCATACTGCGGCTCGGTTTCCTTGATGGAAAGTTCGTTGGCCTTGGTCGGATGCAGGGTGTCGGAAACGACCCGGATCGACCTGTCCGTCTTCGGATCACCGGTCAGGTAAAGCGCCAGCGACGCTTCCGGCAGCGACGAGTAAGCTGATGCCGCAACGGGATTATTCTGCCCATGACGGTTGCCGATGATCCCGTTCTTGCCAGCTTCCGGCAGCGCCCAGTAGTTGGCCGGGATCGCATTTCCGCGGTGGCAGGTCCAGCAGGTCACGCCCGTGCTCGCCACGTGCTTGTTCCAATTGGAGTTTATGTTGCGCGTCATCTGCAACATCTTGCGCGCGGCGACCTTGGTGTACTTTTCGTCCGAGGCCATGTTCTCGGGGTTGTGGCAGTAATTGCAGCCCTGTTCCGGGGAAACCCACGCGGTGATTGCGGCCATCGTGTAGGTGAACTGCTCTTCCGAGACGTCGCCCAGGACCTGGACGTTCTGGTAGGCGGCGCCAGCCCGAGGTCCATCGTTCGAGGGCGGATCGTAGGGCGGGGCGGGCACGTCGTCCTTGGCCATGGCCACCTTCTTCAAGGTGACCTGGTCCATCCCGGTGCCGCGATGCCCGTTCTGGACCGACTGCTTCGGCCCCAGCTCGCAACCCGAAAGGGTCAGAGCAGCGCTCGCCAATGCGGCGATTGCGATTGTCCTTTTCATTGGCCCGCACTCCCCAGCGTGGCGGGATCAATGACCCCGGTATCGGGATACATCGGAGCATAGCCATGCTGCTGCGCCCAGAGGTACCAGTTGTCGACCACGGTGCCGGTCAGCAGGATGCCGATGCCGCCGGTCAGCGTCGTCAGCACTGCGAACCACCAGGCCCAGCGGTGGATCGATTCCATCGTGGCGTTGAAGCCCATGGTCCAGCGCCAGAACAGCGCCGCGCGTTCCGATGCCGTGCCGCGATCGGTGATCTGCTCGATCTCGCGCTCACCGCCGTAGCGACCGACCGCCAGGATGGTCGCACCGTGCATCGCGAAGAGCAGGGTCGATCCATAGAGGAAGGCGATCGAGAAGGCGTGGAACGGGTTGTAGAACAGGTTGCCGTAGCGGATCGAGAAGGCGGCGGTCCAATCGAGGTGCGGGAAGATGCCGAACGGCACGCTTTCCGCCCACGAGCCCATGAAGAACGGGCGGATGAAGCCGAGCACGAGGTAGAGCCAGATCGCCGAGGCAAAGGCCCAGGCCACGTGCGTTCCCATGCCGAGCGCCCGGGCGCGGGTATACGTGCGGATCCACCAGAGGATGATCGAGGTGGTCAGGAAGAACCCGGCCATGATCCACCAGCCGCCCTTGGCCAGCGGGACGAAGGGCGTGAAGCCATATTCCGGCCCCGGAGGTTCAAGGCTGAGCCAGGGCAGCATGCGCACGAACTGGATCGGGTTCCAGCCCACCGAGGCGAGCATGTTGAGCCCGATGATCTCGATCGCGAAGAACCCGAAGATCAGGGCGAACACCCCGGTCCAGCCAAGATATACCGGGCCGATCTGCGCATGGCCGATCAGGCCCATGAGGTGGTTGAACGATCCCTTGCCTATCCGCGGCTCGCTGCCGGGGGGAAGGGCGATCCCGGCTTCGGGTTCGCCCCGCAGCTGGACTTGGGTGAAAATGTTCTGATAGGTCGCCATCGCTCAGTGCTCCTTCACGACCAGATCGGCAGGTTGAGCCACCAGGTCCACCATTCGGGCCAGCCCTTGGTCCACAGCGGCCCGCTGATCACGATGCAGACGGCGCTCCAGAAGCCCGCGTTGAGGGCAAGGAGAAGGCCGACGCGGTGAATGCCCAGCGTGCCGACCGAATAGCCGATGAGATCGCGGAAGAAGGTGTCTTCATACTCTGGCGACTTCACTTCGGCACCTTCTGGCGGGTTCACCGCCGAGAGCACCAGCGCGCCGTGCAGGGCGAGCGCGAGCGTCGTCGTGAAGAAGAACGAGACTGCCAGCATGTGGGCCGGATTGTAGTGGAAATGCAGGTACTGGTACCCCGTGTTGGAAACCCAATCGAGGTGGCTGAAAATGCCGTAGGGGAAGCCGAAGTGCCATCCGCCCAGAAGGACGGGGCGGATCACCACCAGCGTGAAGTACGCGAAGATCGCCATGCTGAAGGCGACCGGCACATGATAGCCCATGCCCAGTTTGCGGCAGATCTCGACTTCGCGCAGCGCCCAGCTGCTGAAGGATATCAGCGCGCAGACGGTGATGACCTGCCAGAACCCGCCCTGCGCCAGCGGCGCGAGGCCAAGGCCATATTTGAGGTCTGGCGGTTCGATCGAGATGAGCCAGGGATTCCACGTCGGTCCTTGCGAGGCCGCGTAGAAGATGAGGGCGGTGCCCAGCGATGCGAAGATCGCGGTCACCACACCAAAGAAGCCGACGTAGAACGGACCCACCCAGAAATCGAACAGGTCGCCGCCGATCAACGTGCCACCGCGAACGCGGTATTTTCGTTCGAAACTAAGGAGTGCCATGGTTCTACCCCTCCCCGCCGCGGCGCGACGGGCTTAGCTGTGTTCTGATTGGCTGCCACAGGAGGCGGCGACGGGAGCGCCGCCGCCTCTCGCACAGTTGCGTCAGGGCGCTGCGGGCGCCGCTGCTGCTGCGTTCGCCATGCCCTGGGCCGAATTCGGGCCATCGAGCCAGTTGAACGTATCGGTGCTGAGCAGGATGAAGTGAATCACCAGTGCGAGCACGAACAGGAACGCGAACAGGGCAACCAGAGCCCTGCGCGGATCGAAAATAAGCCAAATCCTCCACATGGTCTTAGTCCTTGTGCAAGTGTTGAAGGTCCTGCCTCAGGCTGTCGCCGCGGGCAGGCGGATGCGTCAGAGCCAGGGCTTCCACATCCAGACGAGGACGTGTGCGACCACCGCGACGGCGGTGAAGCCGACGAAGCTGCTCATGAAGAGTTTGTGGAATTCCTTTGCTTCCTCTGGGGTGAGGTAGGTCCTCAGCCCGAAGCGATCGTCATGATCACTCATTGCCCAATCTCCAGTCGTTGTTGATGTGCGAGAGGCGGAAGACCTCTTTCGGTATCCGCGCGGAACTGACCCGCGTGGATGGGGGAACACGGGCGACCGGAGATGGGCGACCGTGCAAGCTGATGCGCCCGGGATGAGCGCGGAAGGATCGATGTGCGGATCATGTGACCTGCGCCTCGAGCATGGCATCGGCGAGCCTGTCGGCGCTGACGCGGGTTTCGTTGTTGCGGCGGGTGACACGTTCGGCGGCATCGCGCAGGCGCTTGGCGGCGGAAATGCGCACCAGCACGGGCTGTGCCTCGACGATCTGGTCGAGCCGGGCCTTGGCGTCTTCATCCCAAGCCAGTTCGCGGGTGGCGCGCGCGGGCGTTGCTTCCACTGCGTCGAGTTGCGTGGCCAGCGGGATGATGTTGAACAGCGCATCGAACAGTGCGTTGCAGACTTCCTGCACGAGGTAGGTCGCGCCCGAATAGCCCATGAACGGCGTGCCGATGTGGCGGCGGATGGCGGCGCCGGGGAAGCTGGCCGGAATGTAGATCGACCGGCCGCCCTTTTCGGCGCTGTACATGCGTTCGTTGTAGCTTCCGAACAGCACCAGCGGCGGGTTCGCGTGAATCGCGGCGCGCACGTCCTCGTTCTTCGGCTTCACGCCCGCGCTGCGGGAGAAGGCGAAAGTGCAGGGCAGGCCCATGTCATCTTCGAGGAAGTGGCGGATACCGCGCGCATAAGTCTCGTTGGCGACGATGCCGAAGCTGGCCGTGGCGAAGAAGTCCTGCGTGACCGAGCGCCACAGGTCCCACAGCGGCTTGATCGTGGTGTGCTTCTCGCGTTCGATGAACGGTTCTGGGTCAAGCCCGAGTTCGGCGGCCAGCGCGCGGAGGAAGCGAGTGGTGCTGTCGAGCCCGATCGGCGCCTGGAAGTAGGGCCGCTCCATCAGTTCGCACAAGTTGCGTCCGAATTCGCGATACATGCAGACGTTCGCCTGGGCATCTGCCAGCCTGCGGATATCGGCAAGATGGCTGCCCAGCGGGAAGACCATGTTGACCTCTGCACCGATGCCTTCGATCAGGCGGCGGATTTCGTGAACGTCGCTCGCCATGTTGAACATGCCGTAGCTGGGGCCGAGGATGTTGACCCTGGGCTTCTCGCCGTCCTTGACCGGTTTGACCGCAGGGACGGTTTTCGGGCCGAATTCCGACCAGAGCCAGCTGAGCGCGCGGTCGGCACACTGCCATTGGTCCTCGTCGATCGTGCGCGGCAGGAAGCGTTTGATGTTGGTGCCTTGCGGCGTCACGCCACCGCCGATCATCTCGGCGATGGAGCCTGTCACGACCACGGCGGGCAGTTCCGGATCGAGCACTTTCCATGCCCGCTTCATCGCGCCTTCGGTACCGGTCTTGCCCAGCTCTTCCTCACCAAGACCGGTGACCACAATCGGCAATTCGTGCGGAGGCAGGCCATCGGTGTAGTGCAGGACCGAGGTAACCGGAAGGTTCTCGCAACCCACCGGCCCGTCGATGATCACTTGCAGGCCTTTTACCGCAGTGAAGACATAGACGGCGCCCCAGTAGCCGCCGGCCCGATCATGGTCGAGGACGAGGGTCATGTGCCCACCGCCTCTGCCGCCTTGCGCGCGGCTTCGTTGAGGGCGGCGTACTTCTTCTTGAAGGCCGGGCGATCCTGCGGCGTCTCTTCCCAGATCCCGGCGGCCGGGCCAGTGCCGACGCCTTCGAAGAACGCGGTCATCCTGTCGAAGCGCGCCTTGTTGGCCATCGCCGCATTGATCACTTGCGCCAGGCTGCCGGCGCCGGCCACGCCCATCAGGGGGCGGGCCGAGATCAGGTTGGTGAAGTAGAGCGCCGGAATCGCCTGGGCCTTGGCGTGCTGGACCACCGGGGTCGTGCCGATGGCAAGGTCGGGTCGGAATTCCTTCACCGCGGCTATGTCCTGTTCGAGGCTGGCGCGGAACTGGACACGGACCCCGCGCGCCTCGAGCCATTCGCGGTCCGGATCGGACCAGCGCGTGCGCGGGCAGGCGCTGCCCACATAGGGTACGTCAGCGCCGCTTTCGATCAGCAGGCGGGCGACGAGCAGTTCGGAGCCTTCGTAGCCGGAGACGGTGATCCGGCCCTTGATCGGGTTGGCGGCAAGCGCGGCACGGATCATCGGCACGAAGCGCGCCTTGGCGGCTTCGACCTTTTCGGCTGGCACGTTGCAGGCAGTACCGATGGCATCGAGCCAAGCCGCCGTGCCTTCCGCGCCGACCGGGGCCGAGCCGACCACGGTGCGCCCGGCATGTTCGAATTCACGGACGCTGGCGGTGTAGAACGGATGGATTGCAGCCACGACCGCGCAATCGAGCGCAGCGTAAAGCTCGCGCCACTCGCGGGTTGGGACGACCGGCCCGGCGGCAAGGCCCAATGGTTCGAGCATCATGCCGATGCCCACGGGATCAGCCGGGAACATTTCGCCAAGGAGGGTTACGGTCGGCTTGTCGGCACGGTTGGTTGGGGCCGCGACCGGGCCTTGCGCCACTTCCTCGCGGGCATATGCAAGCATCGCTCCGGCGAGCACGTCCTTGGCCTCGGCGTGCGTGGGTATGCCAAAGCCCGGCACGTCAATGCCGATGATGCGCACGCCGTTGATCTGCTTCTTGAGCAACCGCAGCGGTACGCCGCTGGCGGTCGGGACGCACAGGTTGGTTACGACGATTGCATCGTAATCGGCTGGATCGGCAAGGCCTTCGACGGCTTCCTTGATGTCTTCGAACAGCTTGCCGGTGACCAGGGTCTCGGAACTGAACGGCACGTAACCGACGGTGCGCCGTGCGCCGTAAAAGTGCGAGGTGAAGGTCAGGCCATAGACGCAGCAGGCCGAGCCCGAGAGCACGGTGGCAGTGCGGCGCATCCTGAGGCCAACGCGGAGTGAACCGAAGGCGGGGCACATCGATTGCGGCTGATCGTGCGGGCCAACCGGGTAGTCGGCGGCATAGCGATCGAGCAGTTCCGAGCCTTGCGCCTTGTTGGTCGCCTCGCGCAACACATCGGCGCCGGCATGGCAGCCGCCACCTTCGACTGGCGGATCGAGAGCGATTCGGTCCGGCTCGCGCGCATGACGCGCCCTGTCGGCGAGGTCAGTCATGCCTCAGACCTCGTCATAGACCACCTCGAGAGAGGGGCGCTGCTCGAAAGATCCGCCGCGCATGTCAGCCTGTGTCGCCGGGACCAACTCGACGTTGCCTCCGGTGTCTTCGGGGGAGAAGAGGCCGAGCAGTCCATCCTGGTCGAGGGGCGTGGGCTGCCGCGGCGGCGCCGACGCGACATTGGATGCAAGCTCTGCGAAGAGACTGCCCCATTGCCCGCCGGGCTTGCCGATAATCTGGTAATTGGCCGACTTGCGCCGGATGTCCTCGTCCGCCGGAATGGCGCAGAGCACGGGGATGTCGACCGCGTTGGCAAAGGCCTGCGCCTCGCCGGTGCCGTCGTCCTTGTTGATGATCATGCCGGCGACGCCGACATTGCCGCCCATCTTGCGGAAGTATTCCACCGCCTTGCAGACGTTGTTGGCAACGTACAGCGACTGCAGGTCGTTCGAGCCGACGACGATGACCTTCTGGCACATGTCGCGCGCAATCGGCAGGCCGAAGCCGCCGCAGACGACGTCGCCCAGAAAGTCGAGCAGGACGTAATCAAAGCCCCAGTCATGGAAGCCGAGCTTCTCGAGCAGTTCGAAGCCGTGGATGATGCCGCGACCGCCGCAGCCACGGCCGACTTCGGGGCCGCCCAGTTCCATGGCGAAGACGCCGTCACGCTGGAAGCAGACGTCCTCGATGCGGACTTCCTCACCGGCCAGCTTCTTGGCGGACGACGTCTCGATGATCGTCGGGCAGGCCTTGCCGGCAAAGAGCAGGCTGGTGGTATCGGACTTGGGATCGCAGCCGATCAGCAGCACGCGCTTGCCCTGCTGGGCGAGCATGTAGCTGAGGTTGGACAGGGCAAAGCTCTTGCCCGAGCCGCCCTTGCCGTAGATCGCGATGATCTGCGTTTCCTTCTGTACCTCGCCGGTGTGCGGCGCGTCAGGCTCGATCGCGGCTTCAGCGCGCAGGGCAGCGGCATGTGTATCCAGCATCGTCATGCGCAGTTGCTCCAGTCGAGGACCATCTTGAGGCAGTCGGCATCGAGGAAGGCTTCGGGATAGGCATCCTGGGCTTCTTCGGCCGGGCGTTGGTGCGAGACCAGGCCCGAAAGATCGAGCGCGCCGCAGTCGATCAGGGCGCGGGTCGAGGCGAGATCATCCGGCCCCCATTCGGCGGCAACGCGGAAGCGTGCCTCGGCCCGGAAGGCAGGTGCGAAGGCAAAGCTCGGGCGGTTGGCGTAGAAGCCTGCCAGCACGATCTCGCCCTTCTTGCGCAGGCGCGGGACGAGCAGGTCGAGGCAATCGGCATCGCCGCTGGCGTCATAGATGTTCGCGTAATCGTGGCGATCGTCGTCCTTCGGAGCGATGACGTTGTACCCTTGGGTGCCGGTCCGGCGGGCGGGCTTGTGCTCCCAGACCGTGGGGGCGGGGGCACCTGCAGCGATGGTCATGCGCGCGAGCAGGCGGCCCAGCGTGCCGTGGCCAATGATCAGATCGGGCGGATCGCCACCGTTCATCGCGTGAAGCGCAGTCGCGGCGAGCGCAAACAGAACCCCGTCACGACCCAGCGACTCGGAGACGGGAAGGGCGCGTGCGGACGGGACGATGACCTGCCGCGCGGTGCCCCCGAACAGGCCGCGCGCATCGCGATAGCAGGTTGCGCCGGGGACAAAGACCCAGTCGCCGATGCGCGTCTGGACTTCGCTTCCGGCATCGACGATGCGGCCCAAGCTCTCGTATCCGGGCACCAGCGGGTAGCCCATTCCGGGGAAGTTCGGCATCTCGCCCGACCAGAGAAGCTTTTCGGTTCCGGCACTTACGCCGCTCCACTGGACTTCGATGAGGACGTCTGAAGGAGCGAGTGCGGAGAAGCCTGCTTCGGAGCCTTGTCCTGAGGTCAAGGCAAGCCTGCGAAGCGCGATGCGCCTCGGTGCTTCCAGTATGACCGCCAGCGACTCCATGCCGGTCTTCCCCTCTCCCGGTGATCCGGGCCTTGCCGCAGTATCCGGATGGGTACTGTCAGGCAGTGTTCACCATACGCTAACGCCAAAGAGTGTCAAACAGATTGGACGGTCATAGCTGTCAATATGAACTAACAATGACGCTGGCGATGACCGGCGTTGCCGTTCGCTTCTGTTGCCAGTGCCGGAAGCCCGCTTTGTGAAGCATCTCGCCGTATTCAGTGGGCGTGCGCGGGCGGCCAGAGTTCATCGCCCAGAGATAAAGGCCGAAATAGGCATCTCCCATGGCCTTTGCCCCGCGTGCCCCGGCCATCGGTTCGGCAATGACTAGGCGCCCGTTTTCGGGAAGAGCTGCGCGAATTCCGCGCAGGATCCGCAGGCAGCGATCATCGTCATGATCGTGGAGAATCCGCGAAAGAGTTATGCAATCGTAGCCGGTGGGCAGGGCGTCGGCAAAGAAGTCACCAGGATGAAGGGAGACTCGCGACGGCAGATTCGTTGCACCGGAAAGAACAGGAGGCAGGTCGAATATGCCCAGCTCCAGCGATGGACATGCCGGGGCCAGCGCGTTGACGAAAGCGCCATGGCCGCCCCCTATGTCAAGGAGGCGGCAATGGCGGTCGAAAGCATAGGCACCCATCGCCTGCTGCGCCACCATCTGCTGCGACGCGGCCATAAGTGAAGAGTAGCGACCGGCAATTTCGCCATCGGTTTCAGAGTGATAGTGCCAGAAGCGCGACAGGGCCGTCGGCTCCTGTCGGTCCTGCCGCAGCAGGGCAAGCGGGTCGGAGAGATCCGCGTAAAGCAGCGGGTGATGCGCGACCATGGCGAGCGCCCCGGGGTTTGATCGCAGAGCCGCCCCTTGCTGGCCGAGCATCCAGCATCCCGGGGCAACTTCTTCGGCAAGATCCAGCGCGGCGGCGGCGCGGAGCAGCCGAGTCGCGGCGGCATGACTCAGCGCGGTCGAGCGGGCGATATCATCGGCGTTGCAAGGCCCTGCGTCGAGCAGGTCGAGCAGGCCGGTCTGGACCGCGGCAAGCAGTATCTGCGAATAGGTGAAGCCTGCCACCAGATCGAACGCGCTGGCGGCGCGGCGCCTTGATACGCTTGCAAAAATGGGAAGGCGCGACGCCCAGTCCTGGAAGACCGGGCTGCCCAGAACCCGGTTGCGCCAATGGGTCCAGCGGCGTCGCCATTCGGGAGGCCGTTCAGGAGGGTGGGGCACCGGCGGCGCATCCGTGAAAGGGGCAACGTCCAGCATATGTCCAAAAGATTGGACATTTATGATGTAAAGGTCAATTGTATTCGCCGGAGGGTTTCCCTTCAGGAGAGGAGCTTGCCTTGGCATCGCGGGTGGCGATCATCGGCGCGGGCATCGGCGGCCTGACGGCAGCCGCGCTGCTGGCTGCGCGCGGGGCAGATGTCACCGTCGTAGAAAAGGCAGCGCACCCCGGTGGCAAGGCGCGTCAGCTGATCGTCGATGGTGCCTCCATCGATGCCGGTCCCACGGTCTTCACCCTGCGCGACGTATTCGAGGGCATCTTTGCGGCTTGCGGCGCCGATCTCGCCGACTTTGTCGACATTCGCCGCGCAGACGTGATTGCCCGTCACGCCTGGGATCCAGAGCGCCATCTCGATCTCCATGCCGATCCGGAGCTGAGCGAGCAGGCCATTGGTGACTTTGCCGGCGCTTCGGCCGCAGCGGGCTTTCGTGCCTTCCGCAGGGAGGCCGCGCGCATTCACGGCATCATCGATCGTCCGATGATGCGCGGGAGCAAGGTCAGTTGGCCGCTCCCCCTGATGTGGCGCATCGGCTTGTGGCGCATGGGCGACCTTCTGGCGATCCGGCCCTACGAATCGATGTGGAAGGTGTTGGGCCAGCATTTTGCCGACCAGCGCCTGCGCCAGCTTTTCGCGCGCTATTCGACCTACTGTGGGTCCTCGCCGTTCGAGACACCGGCAACCTTGATGCTGATCGCCCACGTGGAAGCGCAAGGTGTCTGGCTGATCGAAGGTGGCATGAGCGCGCTTGCGGGTGCGTTGATGCGCTTGGGCCAGATGCATGGCGCGAAGTTCCGCTTCAGCACGGGCGCAGCCCTGATTGAGACCGCGCAAGGACGCACATCGGGCCTGATCCTCTGCAATGGCGAGCGCATTGCCGCCGACGCGGTTATCGCCAATGCCGATCCCGAGGCCTTGGCGGCAGGGCGCTTCGGCCCCTTGGGCGCCATGGCGGTGCCATCGCATGGCGTGCGCAAGCGTTCGCTCTCGGCGATGGTCTGGCTGGCTAATGCACGGACATCGGGCTTTCCGTTGCAGCGTCATAACGTGTTCTTCTCGCCCGACTATTCCCGCGAATTCAGCGACATTCGTGGCGGCGCTCCGCCATGTGATCCCAGCGTCTATGTCTGCGCGCTCGATCGCGAGGGCGGGGCCGATGTGCCGCCGGGCCAGCGTGAACGTCTGCAGATCATCGTCAACGCGCCTGCCAATGGCGACAGCCACACTTATACCGAAGAGGAGAAGGCCCGGTGCACACAGGCCATGAGGCGCAGCCTTCAGCGTTGCGGACTGGAGCTGGAGGAAGACTTTCCCCACACGCTGCTGACGCCGAACGCCTTCGAGAACTTTTTGCCCTCGACCGGGGGGGCGATCTATGGTCGGGCCTCGCACGGCTGGGCGGCGTCCTTCCTCCGGCAGGGCACGCGGACCCGGATCCCTGGGCTTTACTGCGCGGGTGGAAGCACCCATCCGGGGGCCGGGGTGCCGATGGCCGCCTTGTCCGGACAACTGGCGATGCAGGCTGTGGTGCAAGACCTCGCTTCGATGCGGAAGTTCCGCCCGGTGGCTATGGCTGGTGGTATGTCGATGCGATCAGCGAATGCGGACGCCATGGGCTGACGATCATCGCATTCATCGGCAGTGTTTTCTCGCCCTACTACAAGAAGAGCGGCCGCGCCGATCCGTTGCAGCACTGCGCCCTGAACGTGGCGCTCTATGGCCCCGGCGCACGCTGGACCATGACCGAGCGCGAGCGTGGCAGTGTTGCGCGCGATGCCGACAATCTGCAGATCGGGCCGAGTTCGGTTCGCTGGACCGGTGACGCGCTCGAAATCGATATCGAGGAGATGGACAAGCGGGTTGGTGTGCCTTGGCAGCGGCGTGTCGCCGGCAAGGTCCGCGTCTACCCGGAAGCGACCAACGACCGCGCCTTCTCGCTGGACCCGGCCGGGCGCCACCGCTGGCACTGCATTGCCCCGCGCGCGCGGATCGAGGTCCGGATGGAAAAGCCTGGGCTCAAGTGGAAGGGCAGCGCCTATCTCGATTCGAACTTCGGCGCGGAATCGCTGGAGGAGGGCTTCCGCGTCTGGCATTGGTCCCGCGCCCATGGGCGCAGCGGATCGGTGGTCTGCTACGAGGGTATCCGTCGCAATGGCCAGGGCTTTGCCAGCGCGTTGCGCTTTGGCGCGGACGGCGTGCCGCACGAGGAGGAGGCGCTGCCGCCCGTTGCGCCCTTGCCGAACACGCTCTGGCAGATGGAGCGCAAGACGCGGGCGGACAGGGGCCACGCCAGCGTCATCCGCACCTGGGAGGACGCACCATTCTATGCGCGCTCCACCCTGTCATCGCGCCTGTTCGGAGAGCCCGTCGTGGCGGTGCAGGAAAGTCTTGATCTTGATCGCTTTTCTTCGCCGATCGTGCAGTTCATGCTGCCATATCGGATACCGCGTGGCTAGTCGTCCGGGTTCTGCTTCTTCGCCTTGTCCTTCGCGATCTCGCGGTTGACCGACCATAGCTGGTAAATGCCGAAGCCCAGCGCGATGACGGCGGTGAAGACGATTTCCACCCAGCCAAAGTGTTCGCTCATCGAATTCATCCTGGCTCTCCCTCGCTTTCGTCACTCGCACTTGCGGAGGCGAACGTGCGGATCAGTTCAGCGGCCTTCTCGGGGCGCTCTTCGTGCGCAAGATGCCCAAGCCCCGGCAGCACTTCCAGACGGCAATCGGGGATCAACCTCGCGGCTTGTTCGACAGACGACAGCGGCACGGCTGTGTCGCCGCTGGAATGGACCAGCAGCACGCGGCTTATTAACTGCGGTAGCAAGCGGCTGAGCGCGTCGAGGTCCCAACTGGCCATCATTTCCATTGCCCCGCCACAGTGGTGATGGTTGCCCATCAACGCCTCGTAGGCAGCGATCCCCCGCACATCGATGGCAGAGCCGGTGGCGCGGCGCAGAAAGCGCCCGGTCTCGCCCGGAATGCGGGCAATGCCGGCCAGCATCCGCGGGACGAAGGGGTTCACGAACAGCATCCTGGCCAGCGACGGGAACAGCTTGGCGGCAAGGCCGGGGAAGGGCATCAGGGCGGGATTGAAGCCGATCAGGGGCGTGGCCGCGCCCTGCAGATGGACGGTCTGGATCGCAATGGCCGCGCCGGCCGAGTGGCCGACGATCAGCGACGGCCTCTGGCCAAGGGTATCGAGCAGGGCGATCACGGCACTCGCCATGCCAGGCAACGTCAGGCCCTGTCGCGGGCGGCCCTTGGTATAGCCGTGGCCGGGCAGGTCAGGGGCAATCACAGTGAAGTCCTGCGCCAGCAGTGGCAGCACGTCACGCCAGCTATGCGTTGCCGCGCCGGTGCCGTGGAGCAGCAGGATCGCCGGCCCATCGCCGGCCACCTGAACGTGCCACTTGAGCCCCGGCGTCTCCACGAAGCGGCTTGTTTCGCGGTTCGGCCAGTTGCGCCCTTCGACCTCCCAGCGCGGCCCGCTCATGCGCGCTTCTTCTGCGGCTCGGCAGCAAGCGTCACCGCCGCCTTAAGCGCCTTGGCATCGGCGAAGGGCAGCGGCAGGTAACGCGCCCGCATCGCTTCGGCGATGCGGGCAGCTTCGGGCCGAGGGCGAGGCGAGATGTCGATCACCACGGCATCAAGGCCGGCGCCGGCAATTCCCCTCGCGGCCGTCAGCGCGTCGGCATTGGCCTGGGCGCGGCCGGATGTACCGTCTGCGGCGACGTTCGCGCTGCCGTCGGTGAGGAACACGAGGAACGGTGTGCGGCCCCGGCACATCACGGCATCGGCAAGCTGCCGGGCAAGGGCAATGCCTCGGGCAAGCGGGGTGCCGCCGCCACCGGGCAGTTCGGCAAGGGCGCGCTTGGCGCGGGTGAGCGAGCGGGTGGGGGGCAGCAGCAGGTCGGCATCGGTCCCGCGGAAGGCGACCAGCGCAACTTCGGCTCGCTTCACATAAGCCTGGGCGAGGATCAACTCGACCGCGCCCTTGGCTTCCGACAGGCGGGCGAGTGCCGCCGAGCCCGATGCGTCCACCGCGAAGATCGTGACCGTGGTGGCGCGCTCTTCGAAGCGGCGGACCCGCAGGTCGTCCCGGCGGAAGCGGATCGGACCTGCGCCTTCGGGAGCCGGATCACGCCTGCGCAGGGGCTGCCACGGTATGGCGGCGCGCATCGTATCGACCAGCGCCATGCGCACACCGCCGCCGGGCATGCCGGGCCGCGCACCCAGGGGCTTGCCGCGCAGTGCTGAACCGGTGCGGCGTCCGGCGCCTCCGCCACGCGCATCCCGCTGGGCGCGGCCCGAGGCGATCAGTTCCAGCACATCAGGCGGGATCATGGCGCGGGCCGCTTCGATCAGCAGGTCTTCGGGAATGTCGGGCGCGCTGTCGTCGTCATCTTCGTCATTGTCCGGCCGCTCTGCCTCTTCCGGCTCATGCTCGGGTTCTGGAGGAGCGGGCGCTTCAGGCTCCGGCGGCAGCTTTGTCGCGCGCGGGGCAAGGACGAGGCGCGTCGCGGCTTCAAGGTCGGCGCGGTGAACCGTGTCCCGGCCGCCAAGCACCGCGTGCGCCCGGGCAACGGCCGCTGCCTGCAGGAGCGGCCTGATCGACGCGATACCCAGCGCCGTTGCGGTGGCGGCAAGGGCCGAGAGTGCTTCGCTATCGAGCGATGGTGCGGCCCCGAGAGCGCCCGGCTCGGGCATTTCGCAGTGGAGGTCCGCCGGGCGCACGTCTTGCAGGCTGAGGTCGAAAGCGACCCGTTCCATCAGGGCGAGCGGTGGCCGCTCGTCCGGGCCTTCGCCGTCGTCAAGCAGGATGAGCAGGAAGCCGGGACCATTATCGAGCGCCTGCGCGATCCTGCCCGCCGTGTCCGAGCGCAGACGCTCGGCCATGGGAACGACCAACACGCCGCCTGCCACCTCAGCCAGAAGGCCCCGTTGCCTTACGAGCGTGCCGTTGGCGAGGCTGGCAGCAATGTCGGTGCCCCCGGTCAGCCGGTCCTCGTCGATATGACCGGGCAGGCGGCGGAAGGGCGTGTCCGCCGGAAGCAATCCTCGCAGCGCTTGCAAGACGAGATCGCGCGCCGGTCCGCCGCCACGCAGGACCAGGCCGCCAAGTTTGCGGTCTGCGGCCAGCAGGCGCGCTGCCAGGAGCGCATCTGCCAGTGCCTCGGTCATCTGAAGTGTTCGGCGATCGCGCGATCAATCCGTGCGGTCGATCCGCTTTCGTCTAGCACGTCGCGGCGCAGGCGGTGGCGCAAGGCCATCGGCGCAACGTGAAGCAGGTGATCGCGCTTGACCACCTTTGCCCCCTTCAGCGCGGCAAACGCGCGCGCGGCGCGCATCAGGGTCAGTTCGCCACGCAGGCCGTCAACGCCCACGGCGCTGCAGATACCGGCGGCGTCCACGAGCACACCGTCCGGCACCTCGATCTTCGCCAGCTTTTTCTGTCCGCGCGCAATCTGCTGCAGGACTTTCTCGTCCTCCTCGGCCCACTGTGCGGCAAAAGCCTCGCTGTCGGCATCGTGCGAGGCGCAGCGGCGCATGATCTCGACGCGGTTTTCGATCTCGCGCGGGGTGCGTACTTCGACCGAAAGACCGAATCTGTCGAGCAGTTGCGGGCGCAGTTCGCCTTCTTCCGGGTTGCCGCTGCCGATCAGCACGAACTTGGCCTTGTGGCGCACCGACAGACCCTCGCGCTCAACCACGTTCTCGCCCGAGGCGGACACGTCGAGCAGCAGGTCGACCAGGTGGTCTTCGAGCAGGTTGATCTCGTCGATGTAGAGGAACCCGCGATGCGCACGCGCCAGCAAGCCGGGTTCGAACGTCTTTTCCCCGGTGCGCAACGCCCGTTCCAGATCGAGCGAGCCCAGCACGCGGTCTTCCGTGGCGCCCAGTGGCAGATCAACGAACGGCACCGGCCGCTTGCTGGCCTTGTTGGATTCGCACGGGCCGGGGCAGCTATGCGGCGCTTCGGGCGAGCAGCCATAGCGGCAGCCGTCCATGACCATGATCGGCGGCAACAGACTGGCCAGTGCGCGGGCGGCGGTGGACTTGCCTGTTCCACGGTCGCCGAACACCATCACTCCGCCGATGGAGGGATCGACCGCTGCGATCAGGAGCGCGAGCTTCATTTCGTCCTGACCGACGATCGCAGAGAAGGGGAAGCGCGCCATCTGTCCAGAACTGTGGACACATATGGCCGTCAGGACAAGCGGAATTATCGCTGATCTGAAGTCTTGATCAGTCGGTCCTTGAGGGTGTGCATCGTCCACCACACGCCCAGCACCATCGGCAGGACAAGAAGACCAATCACGAACTCGTCCGAAACCCCCAATGCGCTGTCTGGCACAGCATAGAGTGCGTACTTGATGAGGCCGAGGACGTAGTAGCTTAGCGCGACCGCCGAGAGGCCTTCGACCAGCTGCTGCAAACGTGCCTGCATCGAGATCGACTGCTCCATCGATCGCAGAAGCTCTGCATTCTGGTTCTCGATCCGCGTATCGATCCGCGCACGCAGCAGCGAAGTCAGTTGCTCGGTACGCTCACCGATGCGTTCGATCCTCTCGCTGGTGGCGATGCAGGTATTCATGGCCGGGCGGAAACGGCGCTGGGTGAAATCAACCAGCGAGGCGTACCCTCCGACCGGCCGCACATCGAGTTGTTCCAGACGTTCCTCGACGATCTGACCGTAGGCGCGGGTGGCGTCCATGCGGAACGAAATTGCAGTCGCGACAGAGGCAAGATCGAGCGCAAGGCGCGACAGTTCCTCCAGCAGGCTGTCGTCGCGTGCGTCGCTATCTGCGATACGGTTGGCAAGATCGCTCAGGCGTTCTTCGGCAGCATCAAGCTTGGGCCAGCATTCGCGGGCGACCGGCAGGCCGAGCAGCGCCTTGTTGCGATAGTTGCCCAGTTCCTGAAGACGCTGGATCTGTCGGGTGAGATCGCGCCGGTCAATGCCGTTGGCCGCTGCAAGCAATCGCCCGAAGCCGTCATCCTTCAGCCTGAAGTCCGACCATATGCGGATGCCGCCGCCCAGTGTGCTGGAAACAAGTTCATCGCGATTAATCGGATGGCGATCGAGAACCCGCTCGACGTCGGCATCGGTTTGCGCCAGCCACACGCGCGTGCTGCGCACGATCTGGCCAGGCAGAGTGCGTGCCCAGGCGATTGCGGCCGATAGCTCGACATCCGTCGTCGGTTCGAGAAAGCCTTCATCATCGCAAGGCGCGCAAAACAGCGTCAGGCTGCTGCCTTCGCTCTGGCGTTCCCAGGTGAAGGTGACCCTTTGGTTGATCCGGCCTTCGCGGTGCGTTGGGTTGCCGACGCTGTCGTTGCTCGCCGTCAACGCCTCAATCGCGGACAGTTCATCGGCACGCTCGCTGTCGTCGATCGCAAGGACCCACTGCACGATATGGCAAGGGACCGGCAGGGGCGGCCAGCGCCGCAAGTGCATCTCGCCAACGGCCCTGCTTCGAAGGTCATGGTCGCGCATGGGTGAAAATCCCTGACGCGGCTGGCAGGAGAGAAGGCACCATTGACGCCGCCGCTTGGGCAAAACGCTATGCCAAGAGCAGCGCACCACCAAACGGATTTGCGCAGGTTTCGCGCAAGTGCCTGCCTGGATTGCCCAAAAGAACTAGGTTTTCCGGCTATTGTCGGCGAAGGCCCTTGACCGCGTGAACGTTCTCATTTAGGTGAACGTTCACAAGAGCGCTGATGGCGAGCATTTCGCGTGGCAGTGCCGAGGTTGTAAAAGGGGAGGATCATGAAGGTTTCCATGACACGTTCCGCTGCCGTTCGTGCAGCCAGCATGGGTGCCCTTGCACTCGCACTTGCAGGGCAAGCCGTCCACGCGCAGGAAGCGCCGCAGGATGCTGCTGCTCCCGCTGAAGAAGGCGAAGCCATCGTCGTCACCGGCATCCGCGCCTCGCTGTCGAAGGCACTCGACATCAAGCGCAGCGCGCAGGGCGTGGTCGATGCGATCTCGGCGGAAGACATCGGCAAGTTCCCCGATACCAACCTTGCCGAGTCGCTGCAGCGCATCACCGGCGTTTCGATCGACCGCAACAGCGGTGAAGGTTCGACCGTGACCGTTCGCGGCTTCGGTCCGGACTTCAACCTCGTCCTGCTCAACGGCCGCCAGATGCCCGCTTCCAGCCTCGGCGGAAGCAGCGGCGCCCCCGCCTCGCGCTCGTTTGATTTCGCCAACCTCGCCTCCGAAGGCATTGCCGGCGTCGAAGTCTACAAGTCGGGCCGCGCTTCGCTCGCCACTGGCGGTATCGGTTCGGTCATCAACATCAAGACCGCCAAGCCGCTCGAACGTCCAGGCTTCCACGGCAGCATTGGCGCCAAGGCGGTCTATGACACCTCGCTGTTCGATGGCACCAGCATCACGCCTGAAGTCTCGGGCATCATCAGCGATACCTTTGCTGATGGCCGCATCGGCGTTCTGCTGACCGGTTCCTACCAGGATCGCAAGGCCAGCCAGGCGCAGTTCAACGCGGGCTGGCGCGAAGGCTATCTCGGCTCGGAAAACAACTGGGGTTCGCTGGCACAGCCGGGCACGCCGGGCGCTGCCAACATCCAGAACCGCCCCGGCCCGAACGACATCTATCAGGTGACGCAGAACGCGGGCTACGATTTCACCACGTTCCGCCGCAAGCGCATCAACGGTCAGGCCGTGGTGCAGGTCAAGCCGACCGACACGCTGACTGCGACCGTCGACTACACCTTCTCGCAGAACACCATCGACGCCCGCACCAACTCGATCGGCGTCTGGTTCAACCACGGCGACACCTCGAGCAGCTGGACCGATGGCCCGGCAGCTGGCCCGAACTTCTATGCCGAGAACTTCGGTGGCACCGACAAGGACCTCGCCATCACCGGCGCAGTTGCGGCTAACCGCTCGCGCAACCAGTCGATCGGCGGCAACCTCAAGTGGGATGGCCCCGGCGGCCTGCGCCTCGAACTAGATGGTCACCACTCGACCGCCGAAAGCAAGCCGACCAAGCCTTATGGTTCGGGCATTGCCGTCGGTAGCGCGATCTTCGGCGTGAAGTCGCAGAAGGTCGATTACACCTCCGACATGCCCGTCATCAGCGTTCAGATGTATCCGGGGGCCGAGATCAAGGCCTCGAACATCCGCCCTGCCGGCAACGCCTTCCGCACCGCCTACATGCGTGACGAGATCAACGAAGTTACTTTCCGCGGCGGTTGGGATTTCGACGCCTCGTTCATCGACAGCCTCGACTTCGGCGTCACCTACACCGAGAACAAGGTGCGCTCTGCATTCGGCGTTATCCAGAACGATACCTGGGGCGGCACGCTTTCCGCAGCCGAAACCCCGGATGACCTCTACCAGATCCGTGACCTGCCGAAGGACTTGGCGGGCATGTCGGGCTCAAACGATGGCTCGATCATCCCGAACTACTTCAACATCGACACGGACGGCCTGATCCGTCTGCTCGACAGCAAGATCGGGATCTGCAGCACCGCCGTCACTGCCGGCACCTGCATTGCCAAGTACACGACCGACCGCACCGTCCGCGAACGGACCTGGGCGCCGTACCTGCAGACCAAGCACTCGTTCGATCTGGGCGCGGGCACGGCTAACCTGCGCTTCGGCCTGCGCTACGAGAAGACCAAGGTCGACTCCACTGCGCAGGTTCCGATCCCGGTCCGCACGATCTGGACCGGCGGCAACGAAACCGCGATCGATTATGGCAATCCGCAGCAGGTCGCTGCCGCCTCGCTCAAGGGTGAGTACGAGAACTGGCTGCCGGCCATCGACTTCGACATGGAGCCGATCGACAACGTCCGCCTGCGCGCATCGTATAGCCAGACGATCACCCGTCCTGACTATGCCTCGCTGCAGGGTGGCACCACGCTGGCTTCGCCGATCCGCATCGGAGGCAGCACGGCCTCGAGCGGCAACCCCGGCCTGCTGCCCTACAAGTCCAACAACGTCGATCTCTCGGCCGAATGGTACTACGCGCCGGCGAGCTACGTTTCGGTGGGCTTCTTCCACAAGGTCGTGAAGAACTTCATCAGCCAGACGCAGGTCAACCAGCCCGCGTTCGGCCTGACCAACGCTGCTGCCGGTGCCAATGCCGCAGCAGCGCGGGCAGCGCTGGGTCCCAATGCTACGGCGCAGCAACTGCTCGATTACATCGGCGCCAACTTCCCCTCGACGGTCATTCGTGACAACAACGGGGTCGTCACCGGCGTCATCGGCCAAGCCTCTGATCCGCTGGTGAACTTCATCACCACGCAGCCGACCAACAGCGATCAGAAGGCCAAGCTGTGGGGCTGGGAATTCGCGGTCCAGCACAGCTTCTGGGATACCGGCTTCGGTGCGATCCTGAACTACACCGTGGTGAAGAGCGACACGAAGTTCGACAACACCCTGCGTTACACCATCCCGCAGTTCGCGGTGAACGGGGTTAGCGACAGTGCCAATGCGGTGCTGTTCTACGACAAGAACGGCCTGCAGGCGCGCGTTGCCTATAACTGGCGCGATGGGTTCCTCTCGGGCTACGGCTTCGATCCGTACTACGTGAAGGCCTATGGCCAGTTCGACGCCAGTGCATCGTACGAAATCCGCAAGGGCGTGACGGTGTTCGTCGAAGGCATCAACATCACCAACGCCGACCGCAAGGGCTACCAGCGCAACACCCAGACCGTGTTCTTTGCGGCACCGGGATATGCGCGCTATGCTGCCGGTGCGCGGTTTACCTTCTGAGCCTGAGGGGATGACCTTCGGGTGACGAGGAACCGGCGGCCCGTATTGCTTCGGCAGTGCGGGCCGCAGGGGTTTTCAAGGACTGACAGGTTGGCCGGATCAACCGGCGGCTGAAACGGGTGAGAGATGATCGGGTCGGTGAAGCAGGTTGTCATCGTCGGAGGCGGCACCGCAGGGTGGCTCTCCGCGTGCCTGCTGGCCGCGCGACGGCCCGAGCTGGCAATCACGCTGGTCGAGGCGCCCGACATCCCGACAATCGGCGTCGGCGAGGGCACTTGGCCGACGATGCGCGAAACGCTCTCGACCATCGGCATTCCCGAGGCCGAGTTCCTTGCCGAGTGCGACGCTTCGTTCAAGCAGGGTTCGCGCTTCGATGGCTGGGTCGATGGTTCGGCGCAGGACAGCTACCTCCATCCGTTCACACCGCCCCCGCCGGGCGACATGGCTGCCATGCTGCAGGCGTGGCACACACAGGCACCGGAATTGTCCTTCGCAGCGCTGGTGACGCCACAAGCTGCGGCCTGCGAGGACAACCTTGCACCAAGGCAAAGGGCCATGCCCGATTATGCCGGGGCGCTGAACTACGGTTATCATCTCGATGCCGGCAAGTTCGCCGCACTGCTCAAGCGCCACGCGACGACGCGGCTCGGCGTGACGCATGTTTCGGCGCAAGTCATTGCAATTGCCGATGACGAGGCCGGCAATATCGCCAGTCTGCGCCTGCTCGACGGGCGCGAAATAGCCGGCCACTTCTTCATCGATTGCTCAGGGCTTGCCGCGATCCTGATCGGTGACCACTGCGGCGTGCCGTGGGTGGACCGGTCCGACGTGTCCTTCAACGACAGCGCGCTTGCCGTGCAGGTCCCGGTCGAACCCGGCAGCCCGATTGCGTCGCAGACCATCGGCACCGCGCATGAAGCGGGCTGGATCTGGGACATTGCCCTGCCGACGCGGTGCGGCATCGGTTGCGTCTTCTCCTCGCGCTTCATGGATGATGCGCGGGCGGAGGATGTGCTGCGGAACTACATTGCCGCGCGGCTACCGTCCGCTGACCTGCAGACCCTGCGCCCGCGCAAGCTCACGTTCTCCACGGGCCACCGTGAACGCTTCTGGCAGGGCAACTGCCTTGCCGTGGGCCTCTCCGCTGGTTTCATCGAGCCGCTCGAGGCCTCGGCCATCGTCACCATCGAACTGTCGATCAAGGCATTGGCCGAAAACTTTCCGCGCCGCTCGGATACGTTGGGCCTGCTCGCCGGGCGGTTCAACGAGCTGTTCCGCTACCGCTGGGACCGCATCGTCGAATTTCTCAAGCTGCACTACGTCCTCAGCCGCCGGCCCGAGCCTTACTGGCTGGCGCAGCGCGATCCGGCGACAGTCCCGGCGCGCCTTGCCGAGTGTCTGGAGCTTTGGCGCGATCAGCCGCCGTCGGCGTGGGACTTCCCTCGCATGGACGAACTGTTCTGCGCCGCCAGCCAGCAATACGTGCTCTACGGCATGGGCTTCCCTGTGCCGGGCGGAGCAGCCGACGCTACAGCCACGCAAGCGCTTGCCGAAGTGCGCCAGCGTTCGCGCGCCTTGGCCGCGGCATTGCCGTCCAATCGGACCTATCTCGATGCCCTGCGCCCCGTTGCGGCCGCAGCCCCAATCGCCATGCACGGAGCGGCAGTGAAATGAGCAACCACGCAGTCCTCAATCCCGCCGACCACGGCGAGTTGCGCATCGACACTGCCGCCAGCGCCGAACTTGGCGACAACGTCATGGCCTGTGCCACGGTCCCGGCCGAGTTCCGCTCGGTTCAGGCGCACTATCCCATCGTCCTGCGCCGCGATCTTGCGACCGGCAAGCTGGAGGCGCTGGCGCTGCTGGGCTTCGAGACGGGCGAGAACCTGTTCCTGCGCAGTGGTAGGTGGGATGCGCCCTACCGCCCGCTGTCGATGGCGATCCGCCCGTTCCTGATCGGTCGCGCGCCAACGCCCGACGGCGTGGGCCAGGTCCATGTCGACCTCGACCACCCTCGCATCAGCAGGACGGGCGAGGGTGTGCGGGTGTTCGATGCCAGCGGCCAGCCCACGCCTTACCTGGAGGACATCGCCGCCAAGCTGGGCGACCTCGATCACGCCCACCGCGAATCCGCCGATTTCTTCGCCGCGCTCGATCGCTATGAACTGGCGGAATCCTTCACGCTGGAAGTCACGCTCGACGATGGCGCGAAAAACTCGCTCGTCGGCTATCATACCATCAACGAGGAAAAGCTCTCGACCCTGGACGGCGCTGCGCTGCAGGACCTCATGGCCAGCGGCCACCTCGCGCGGATCTACATGATCATCGCCTCGCTCTCGCACTTCGGCGATCTGGTCGCGCGCAAGAACGCCAAGGTCGCCGGTGGCTGAAGCGACCGCCCCGAAGCTTCCTGCCGTTGCCGAAAGGACGCTTGACGATCCGGGCGGCCTCGACGCCCTGCTGCAGAGCACGCGCGAACCGTTCGTGCTGCGCGGACTGGTGCGGGAGTGGCCGCTGGTGCAGGCGGGCCTTGAATCTGCCCGCGCCGCCCGCGCCTATCTGGTCGAAAGGGCGCGACCCGTGCCGTTCACAGTCTCGCTGGCCGACCCCGGCTGCGGTGGTCGGCTGTTCTATGACGCTGCCATGCAGATGAATTTCAGGACGGCGCGCGGCAAGCTGGCGGATATCTTTTCAGGTTTCGATGCCAACGAAGGCAGCGCCGATCACCCCGTGATCTACCTCGGCTCGATCGACGTGCCGACGCACTTCCACGGCGTCGATACCGAAAACCGGGTGGATCTCGGCTCGCGCGATCCCATCACCAGCCTGTGGATCGGATCGCCAACGCGCATCGCCGCGCACAACGATTTCCCCGACAACCTCGCCTGCTGCGTGGCAGGGCGTCGCCGCTTCACGCTGTTCCCGCCGAACCAGTTCCGCAATCTCTACCTCGGCCCCATCGACAACACGCCAGCGGGCCGCGCGGTGAGCATGGTCGATTTCGCGGCGCCCGATTTCGAGGCTTACCCGCGCTTTGCCGAAGCTCTGGAGCACGGGCAGGTGGCGGAACTCGAACCGGGCGACGCGCTGTTCGTGCCTTCGATGTGGTGGCACCATGTCGAGGCGACTGAGCCGTTTAACATCCTGCTCAATTACTGGTGGCGCGATACCCCGCGCTACATGGGACAGCCGCAGACGGCGTTGACCCACGCCCTGCTCGCCATCCGAGACCTGGCCGAGGCGGACCGCGCGGTGTGGCGCGACCTGTTCGATTACTACGTGTTCTCGGGCGGTGATGAAGCGCGCGCGCACATTCCCGAAGAGGGGCAGGGCGCCTTGGGCCCCATCGACGCGCAGGGCGCTGCCCGCATCCACCAGTTCATCCTGAGGAGCCTCAGCCAATGACCGCTTCGCATCTGCCCCGCCGTATCGTCATCGCCGGAGGCGGCACCGCCGGGTGGATGACCGCCGCCGCGCTTGCCCGCACGCTGGGCCCGGTGGCCGAGGTCACGCTGGTCGAGAGCGAGCAAATCGGCACGATCGGCGTCGGTGAAAGCACGATCCCGCCGCTGGTCACCTACAACCGCCTGCTCGGCATAAACGAGGCCGAGTTCATGCGTGCCACGCAGGCGACGTTCAAGCTCGGCATCAATTTCGAGAATTGGCGGGTGCCGGGCGAGAACTACTTCCACTCGTTCGGCGGTACCGGCAAGGACCACTGGTCGGCGGGCTTCCAGCACTTCTGGCTCAACGGGCGAGAGCGCGGTCACACCGCCCCTTATGGCGAATACTGCCTTGAGCTGAAGGCCGCCGAGGCGGGCAAGTTCGCGCATCTTCCCGATGACCGGATGAACTACGCCTACCAGCTCGATTCCGGCCTCTACGCCAAGTTCCTGCGCGCCATGGCCGAAGCCGACGGCACCATCCGGATCGAAGGCAAGATCGCCCGCGTGGAACTTGACGGTGAAACCGGTGACATCGCCGCGCTGGTGCTGGAAGGGGACCGCCGCATCGCGGGCGACCTGTTTATCGACTGCACCGGCTTTCGCGCACTCCTGATCGAGGGCGCACTGCGAGCGGGCTATGATGACTGGACCCACTGGCTTCCCTGCGACAGCGCCATCGCCATCCAGACTTCGAGCGTGCGCCCGCCCGTGCCCTACACCCGCGCCATCGCGCACGAGGCGGGCTGGCAGTGGCGCATTCCGCTGCAGCATCGGCAGGGCAATGGCGTGGTCTATTGCAGCGACTACCTTGCCCACGAGGCTGCGCTCAAAAAGCTGCTCTTGACGGTCGAGGGCGAGAAGCTGGTCAAGCCCAACCATATCCGCTTCCGCACGGGGGCGCGGCGCAAGCAGTGGCACCGCAATTGCGTGGCCGTGGGGCTTTCCGGCGGGTTCATGGAGCCGCTGGAGTCCACCTCTATCCACCTGATCCAGCGCGCCATCCTGCGCATTGTGCGGATGTTGCCTGCGGGCGCCATCAGCCAGCGCGATATCGACGAATTCAACGACCAGCAGTTCACCGACATGGAGCAGATCCGCGATTTCCTGGTCCTGCACTACAAGGCGACCGATCGCCGTGACACGCCGTTCTGGCGGCATTGCGCCAGCATGGAGATTCCTGCCAGCCTCGAGCACAAGATCGAGTTGTTCCGCGAAACCGGCCGCGTTTTCCGCAAGAACGAAGAGCTTTTCGCCGAGAACTCGTGGGTGCAGGTGATGATGGGGCAGGGGATCAATCCGCAAAGCCACCACCCGGTTGCCGCCAAGCTGCGTGACGAGGAACTGAAACACCTGCTCGGGAGCTTGCGCGAACAGGTCAGCCGCACCGTCGCGGCGCTGCCCTCGCACGGCGATTACGTGGCGCGCTATTGTGGCGCCGAGGTTCCGGCCGCAGCATGAGCTTTCTGCTTCTGGCCGCAGCGGCGGTCCAACCCGATTGGCAACTCGTCTGGGCCGACGAGTTCGACGGTACCACGCTTGACCGCAATCGCTGGGTCCTGGCCGAGGACTGCTGGGGCGGCGGCAACGAGGAGCGCCAGTGCTACACCGCGCGCAAGGCCAACCATCGATTAAGCGACGGGGTGCTGGAGATCATCGCCCAGCGCGAGGACTTCACCGGCCCTGCCTTCCCGCGCGATCAGCGCGACAGCATGGAAAAGGCCGAGGCCAAGCGGTACAAGCCGTTCACTTCCGCCCGGCTGTCGACGGCAGGCAAAGCTGCCTGGCTCTACGGCAAGATCCAAGTCCGCGCCCGCCTGCCGCAGGGGCAGGGCACCTGGCCAGCGATCTGGATGCTGCCCGAAGACTGGGCCTATGGCGGCTGGGCGCGCTCCGGCGAAATCGACATCATGGAGGCGGTCAATCTTGGCGAACCTTGCGAGACCTGCGAGGGTGGCCGCGAAAACCATGTGCTTGGCACGATCCACTTCGGCGGCCAACCACCGCGCAATCGCTATATCTCGGAAGAAACGCCGCTGCCCGATCCGACCGCCTTCCACACTTACGAGGTCGAATGGGACAAGGATGGCATGGTCTGGCGCGTTGACGGCAAGGAATACGCTCGACGCATGCCTCACGAATGGCACACGCTGGGCTCTGACAAGCCCGGTGCGCCCTTCGACAAGCCTTTCCACCTCATCCTCAACCTCGCCATCGGCGGTCACTTGCCAGAGGGGCGCAACACCACGGGCGTCAACGCTTCAGGCTTTCCCAAGGCAATGGCGGTTGACTGGGTCCGCGTATGGCAAAAGCCCAGCGAAACCGCTAACGCGGGCGCCGGAACGAAGAGCGGGGGTAACTGAGCTACCATGGCGCGAAGGCGGCAGGCGGTAACCATCAAGCACGTGGCGGCTGATGCAGGTGTTTCGCTGCAGACGGTAAGCCGCGTCATCAACAACGAGGCCAATGTCCGGCCGGAAATGCGCGAAAAGGTCCAGGCCTCGATCGACAAGCTCGGCTATGTGCCCTCGATCGCGGCACAGCGGATGAGCGGATCGCGTTCCTATCTTATCCTGGCCCTCAACGACCGCGAACGCACCATTGCCGACTGGCGGGCGCGCCAGGGCACCGACTGGGTCGACCAGATGCTGCTGGGCGGCATGCTCGAATGCGCCGAACATGGCTATCGCCTGATCTTCGAACTGGTCGACACCCACAACGACCATGTCGAGCGCGAACTGGGCGCGGCGATTGCGGCACTACAGCCCGATGGCGCGATCCTCACGCCGCCGCACTCTGACAATCCCCAGATTCTCGAGACGCTGACCCGCCACAACGTGCCGTTCGCCCGCATTGGCGCGCAAGTGCACAAGGAAGGGTTGCCCGATGGCATCATGGTCTCGATGGATGACGAAGGCGGCGCACGCACGGCGACCCGGCATCTGATCGGCCTTGGCCACAAGCGCATCGGCTTCATCTCGGGGCCTTCCGAGTATCGGCTTTCGGCCAAGCGCGTGGACGGATGGCAAGCCGAGATGGACGCGGCGGGACTTCCCACCGAGGGCCTGCTCGAGGCAGGGGACTTCACCTATGCCTCTGGCGTGCGCGCCGCTCGCGCCTTGCTCGCCAGCCTCGACCGGCCGAGCGCGATCATTGCCAGCAATGACCAGATGGCGCTGGCCACGGTCGAGATCGCCGACGAACTGGGGCTTGCCATCCCGTCGGATCTCTCGCTGGTCAGCTTCGACAACACTCCGCTGGTGCGCTTTACCCGGCCCGCGCTGACAGCCGTGGATCAGCCGATTGCCGAGACGACGGCCACTGCGGTGCGCAGCCTGATCGCCGCGCAGAAGGGCGAAGATGTTGCTGGCGCGGTGATCCTGCCGATGGGCTTCGAGGTTCGCGGCTCTACCGGCCCGGCAGCGGCCTGCGGGGCGTGATTGGCGGACAAGGCCGCGAGCACCGCTTTCTGGCGCTCTATGCGTTGGCGTGGGCTGGATCGACGATTGCCTATGTCCCGTTCCTGACGCTGCTGTTGCCGATGCACGTGCGCGAACTGGCGGGAAGCGAGGCCGTGCGCTGGCTTGCTGCAACGACATTTTTGGGCGCGATTGCTGCCAGCTTGTGCAACATCGCGTTTGGCTGGGCGAGCGACCTCGTGGGCAGGCGCCGCCCCTTCGTGCTGGCGGGGCTGCTGCTCTCCAGCGTCATGCTCCAGATTGCGCCGCGTACCGGGACCTTGCTTTCGCTGACCGCCGTGATCGCGCTGTGGCAGGTCGGGCTCAACATGATGCTGGGGCCGCTGTCTGCCTGGGCCGGGGATCAGGTGCCCGATGGGCGCAAGGGGCTGCTCGGCGGCCTGCTGGCTTTCGCCCCGGCCTCGGGCGCCCTTGCCGGAGCACTGGCGACTCTGGGCGATGCCTTCTCGCTGGAGACGCGCTTTGCCGTCGTGGGCGTGATCGTGGCGCTGTGCGTCCTCCCGCTCGTGCTTCTGGGTGAGGACGGCTTCGCGCAAACCCGGGCAAGGCCGGCCGAGGGAAGCGACGTTGCACGCAAAGTTCTCAAGGGCATGGCAACGCGCATGTGGCTTGCCCGCCTGCTGGTCCAGATTTCCGAAGCCTCGCTGTTCGCGTTCTTCTACCTGTGGTTGCGCTCGGTCGATCCGGGCCTTGCCGATGGCGCCATTGCCCGCGTGCTGCTGACGGCGATGGTGATCGGCGCGCTGGTCGCGCTGGTGGCGGGCGACAGGGCGGATCGCACCGGGCAGCCTGTTTCACCGCTGGTGATCTCGTCGATCGGGGCCGCGCTGGGGCTGATCATCATGGCGCTTGCCGAAGGACGCGACGGAGCGATTGCCGGGTACATTCTGTTCGGCCTTTCGACCTCGGCGTTCCTGGCCTTGCACAGCGCCCACACCCTGAGGGTCTTGCCTGACAGTGCACGGCGCGGGCGCGATCTGGGCCTGTTCAACCTGACAAACACGATCCCGTCGCTGGCGATGCCAGCGCTGACGCTGGCTCTTGTACCAAGCCTCGGCTTCAGCGCGCTTTTCGTGGTTCTGGCGTTGCTCGCCCTTTGCGCAACCTTGCTTCTCGCCGGATTGCGACGGACTGCCTGACACCAGTTTCGTCAAGGGTTGATTTCCACTCGCAAACGTGTGAGACGTCTGATTGAGAACGTTCACAGAATCTGGGGAAGTCGATGTCGAAGGGAAGCCTGCGTCCTGCCATGGCAAGTGTGGTGGCGCTATCATTCCTGCTTGCCGCTGCGCCGGTAGCAGCGCACGAAAGCCCGGTGGCCAATCCCGCGAACTGGCCGACTGCTCACAGCCCGTCGACCATCACCGATGCCCGGACCGAGCAGGCGATCACCCGGCTGCTCCGCCAGCTGACGGTCGAACAGAAGGTCGGCCAGGTGATCCAGGGCGATATCAGTTCGATCAAGCCCGAGGACCTCGCCCGCTATCCGCTCGGGTCGATCCTCGCTGGGGGCAACAGCGGGCCTTATGGCGACGAGCGTGCCGATGCGGCCAAGTGGCTCAAGCTGGTGAACGAATTCCGCGCAGCCTCGCGCAAGGCGGGGGCGGGGGTGCCGATCCTGTTTGGTGTCGATGCTGTCCACGGGCATTCGAACCTGCCGGGCGCAACGATCTTTCCGCACAACGTCGGACTTGGGGCGGCGCATGACGCCGAACTGATCAAGCGGATCGGTGCAGCGACTGCAGCCGAGGTTGCCGGCTCGGGCATCGAATGGACCTTCGCCCCGACACTTGCCGCCCCGCAGGACCTGCGCTGGGGGCGCGCCTATGAAGGCTATTCGAGCGACCCGGCGGTGATCGCCAGCTATTCGAAGGCGATGGTCGAGGGGCTGCAGGGGCCGCTTCTCGCCGGAAAGCCGCTGACGGCCGAGAAGGTGGCCGCCAGCGCCAAGCACTTCCTTGCCGATGGCGGGACCGAACAGGGCAAGGACCAGGGCGATGCCAAGTTGGCCGAGCCCGAACTCGTCCGTCTGCATGCGCAGGGCTATCCGCCAGCCATCGATGCGGGCGCGCTGACTGTCATGGCCAGTTTCTCGAGCTGGAACGGGGTCAAGAACCACGGCAACCGGTCGCTGCTCACCGACGTGCTCAAGAACCGAATGGGCTTCGAAGGCCTGGTGGTTGGCGACTGGAACGGGCACGGGCAGGTCGAGGGCTGCACGCCGACCGACTGCGCCGCCTCGATCAACGCCGGCCTCGATCTCTACATGGCGCCCGACAGCTGGAAGGGCCTGTTCGATAACACCCTGCGCCAGGTGCGCGAGGGCAAGATTCCCATGGCGCGGCTTGACGATGCCGTGCGGCGGATCCTGCGGGTGAAGTACAAGCTCGGCCTGACGGGGCCGAAGCTGGTCGAGCGCGGTGATCCGGCGGCGGTGGGGGCGCAGGCGCATCTTGATGTGGCGCGCGAAGCGGTCGCCAAGTCGCTCGTCCTGCTCAAGAACGAAGGTTCGGTGCTGCCGATCAAGCCGGGCGCCAAGGTGCTCGTGACCGGCCCGGGGGCCGACAGCATGGCGATGCAGGCCGGCGGCTGGACCATCACCTGGCAGGGCACCGACACGACAGGCGCCGACTTCCCCAAGGGCCGCACCATCGGTCGCGCGATCGTCGAGGCTGTGGCCAAAGCGGGCGGTACCGCCGAGATTGCCAAGGCTCAGGGCAGCGTCAGGCCCGATGTCGCCATCGTGGTGTTCGGCGAACAGCCCTATGCCGAGTTTCAGGGTGATGTGCCGAACCTTCTGTTCCAGTCGCGCGAGGGCGAACTGGAACTGATGAAGCAGTTAAAGGCCCAAGGCGTGCCGGTGGTTGCGGTGTTCCTTTCGGGCCGTCCGATGTTCGTTGGACCCGAGATGAACGTGGCCGATGCCTTCGTCGCCGCGTGGCAGCCGGGCTCCCAGGGGCAGGGCGTGGCTGATGTGCTGGTCGCGCGCAAGGACGGCAAGCCACCGCGCGATTTCACCGGCACGCTGCCGTTCGATTGGCCGCGCGATGCGCGCTCGCCGATTGTGGAGCCGCTGTGGCGGGTGGGCCATGGCCTCAGTTACGCAAAGCCCGCGAGCGTCGGAAGGGTCAACGAGGACCCTCGCGTCGAGGTGGGCAGCCTGCTGAGTGAAACCACGTTCATCCGCGCTGGGAAAGTGATCGAGCCGTGGCGGCTCGGCCTGGACAGCGTAGTCACCATGCGCGCGGTCGATGTGGCAGCGCAGGAGGACGCACGGCAGTTCACCTGGAGCGGCAAGGGCGACATCGCGCTCGACGGGCCGGTGGTCGATATGCAACGGCACCTCAACGGCGGCTTCGCGCTGCGGCTGGACTGGCGGCTGGATGCGCGCGGGTCGGGGCCGGTGACGGTTGCCTTTGCGGGCGTGAAGCTGGACGTCGGCAAGAGCCTTGGGGCTCTTGGCAAGGCTGCCACCCTGCGTATCCCACTGACATGCTTTGCGGAGCATGGTGCGAAGTTGGGCGCGGTGGGCTCCCCCCTTCGACTAAGCGCAGATAAGGGATTCACGGTCAGCGTCCGTAGCGCACTTATCGAGGGGGTGGGCGAGGCCATCCCCTGTCCGCCGGCCGCGAACTGACGGTTCCCCCGCGATGACGCTCGTGGTGAGCGACACCCCTTGGTTGACAACAGGGGTTTCGTAGGCGGCGTTTGGGCCTGGTTGATAGCAATCTGTTTGTGTCCCCGGATTTTGGCCCTGTGCGGATCCTGTCCGGGGACACAGGTTTCGTGCAAGAATGATTACCAGGCAGTCGCTCCCGCATCGATGGCAAAGTCGGCGCCGGTCACGTAGCGTGCCTCATCACTGGCCAACCATGTGGCGCACCAGGCGATGTCCTCCGGGTCACCAAGACGCTTGAGCATGTTCTTCTTGAGGACCGCCCCTTCAAGACCTGGGTCCATCTCCATATGACGGCGCGTGGCTTCGGTCTGGATGAAGCCAGGTGCGATCGTGTTGGCGCGGATGTTGTGCGGCGCGCCTTCCATGGCCAGTTGCCTGGTCATGGCAAGAACGCCTCCCTTGCCTGCGCAATGCGCGATGGCCGGAGAACCATCGAGAGCATGGCGCGCATTGGCGCTTGCGAAGTTGATCACGCTCGCCTTGCCGCTGGACTTCAGAAACGGCCATGCGGCCCGCGTCGCGAGAAAGACGATGTCCAGTTCCCCTGAAAGCGTCCGCTTCCATTCGTGATAGGACATGGTTTCGATCCAATTGAAGACTGCGAAGGCGGCTGCATTGACAAGAATGTCGATGCGGCCATGCTTCTGGCCGATGTGCTGAAAGGTCGCCCGTGTCGCGTCCTCGTCGAGCAGGTCGCACGTCGTGTCCGCGCCGCCGAGGTCGAGACCGATCACGTTGGCACCCTCGGCAGCGAACATCTTGGCGCAGCCCTTGCCGATGCCGTTGCCGGCACCGGTAACGACGGCGATCTTGTTGGCTAAACGACCAGGCATCATTGCGCCTTCCGGCTGATTTGCAGCGACGCAAGAGCAATTGCTGCACCGGCACCGGCAAACAGAGCCAGGACCTGGAAGCTACCCATAAGTCCGCCGGCACGAAGCGCAACGAACGTCACCACGAGCGGGCTCAGCCATTGCCCCAGCGAGAAGGCTGACTGCCAGAAGCCGGTCCCGCGGCCCCGGAATTCAAAGGGCAGGATGCTCATTGCCCATACGAGAAGGGTTGGCAGGAGCATGCCGGCACCGAGTTGGTTGATGAAACATCCGGCAAGGAATCCCGTCACGTTTCCACCCTTGCCCATCAGCATGAATCCGATAGCCAGCAGCGTGAGTTCGATGAGAAGAAGCTTGCCCACACCGATGCGAGCGATCCGGGAGTACAGGAAGGTGCCGAGGGGAACACCGACGCTGGCAACAGACGTCAGGAAGCCGATTCGGGCGGCGCTGGTCAATCCGAGTTCGGTGAGACCGCTCGCGGCCTGAATTTGCACGGTATAGAAGAATACCGAGCCATAGATCGTCACGGCGACAATCGTTGCCATCCGGGCCCACGGAAAACCTGCCCAGCTGAGCTTGTGAGGAGCGGCATCAGCTTCCTCATCCGCATCGTCGTCTCCTGCGGGCTCCCATGTGAAGATCCAGACAAGTGCGAACATCACTAAAGCTGACGAATAGACCCAGAACGGCGTGCGCCAGCCGAAATCTCCGAGAATGCCACCGACATTGAAAAACAGAAGTGCGGACATCGAGGCAAACGCCGTCTGGCCTGCAAGCCATTTGTCGCGCTCGGCACCCTTGAAATAGTCGCCGATCATGGTTGTGGAGAGAACGTAGATCAGCGCCTCGGCAATTCCCACGCCAACGCGAGACACCAGAATGGTAGTCAGGTCCTTCAGAAAGATTGGAGCCAGACCGACCAGCGCGTAAATCACGAAGGAGGCCAGCAAGAGCTTACGGCGGCCGAAATAATCCCCGAGAATGCCAGCGAACGGGCATAGCAGCGCCACGCACAGCGCCGGAAGGGTCAACACCATTGGGACAAGGTATTCATGTCCCGGGGTTGTACCGAATTCTGCCATGATCTGGGGTACGACAGGCGCAAGAAGTACGACGGCCATCGTGGTGAGCGTGATCGGCAGCAGCAGCGCGATCCCTGTCATGAAACTCGGTATGTGATGCTTTGTCATGGCAGCATCCGTCTCCTCGCAAGTATTTTCTCACGCTGCAATCGACCGGCGCGCCTGTTCGCAGCGGCGATCATGCAATGTGAAACCGGTCTCATACCTCTGCCGGGACCGACTCCTTCTGTCCAATCGATAGGAGGGAAGACTTGTTATTGATTTTGCCGAATTGAGATTTTGTGCGGTAGTGACTTCGTAATGGACCAGAAGTCCCAACTGTCAACGCAGACAGCGCGCCTATGGTAGGTGGGGAAACACACCTGATCGTGTTGATGGCGCGCCCGGCAGGACTCGAACCTGCTGCCTCAAGATTAGAAGTCTCGCGCTCTATCCAGATGAGCTACGGGCGCGCGCCGGCTTCCCATAAGCACGCTTTGCGGATCGTGCAAACCGGGTTAGCACCACACTCCATGAGCGATCCCCAGATTTCGAGAATCGACGGCTCCACCAGCGCGCGTCGGCATTTCCGCTACTTTGATTATGTGATGGCCTCGTTCGTGGCGATCCTGTTGCTGTCGAACCTGATCGGGGCGGCCAAGCTGGCGCAGGTTGGCGGGTTCACTTTCGGGGCGGGCATTCTGTTCTTCCCGGTGTCCTACGTCATCGGCGACGTGCTGACCGAGGTCTATGGCTATGCCAATGCGCGGCGCTGCGTGTGGATGGGGTTCTTCGCGCTGGTGTTCATGGCGTTCATGAGCTTCGTGGTCGTGAAAATGCCACCCGCGCCGGGCTGGGACGGGCAGGCGGCTTACGAAAGCGTGTTCGGATCGACCTGGCGGATCGTGCTGGCATCGGTGACGGCATTCTGGGCGGGCGAGTTCGTCAATTCCTTCGTGCTGGCCAAGATGAAGTTGCTGACCGGGGGCAAGATGCTGTGGACGCGCACGATCGGCTCGACCGTGTTCGGGCAGGCGGTGGACAGCCTGCTGTTTTACCCCATCGCGTTCCTCGGCATCTGGACGACGAGCCAGGTGCTGACCGTGATGGTGACCAACTGGCTGATGAAGGTGGTGTGGGAGGCGGTGCTGACGCCGGTGACATATGCCGTGGTCGGCTGGCTGAAGGCGCGCGAAGGCGCGGACGTCTATGATACGGACACCGACTTTTCGCCGTTTGCCAAGGCGCCGCAGGTTTAGGCCGCACGCCGAGGCCAATTTGCGCTGTTGCATTCGCCAACTTTTGTCATGGATCCCGGCCTTCGCCGGGATGACGACACAAGAACGGGGTCGTTAAGGGACTCCAGCTTTGCTCATGCAAAGGCCCCGCCACTCCGGCGGGCGGGAGAGGCGGGGCCTTTGCGTGTGGAAAGCCGGAGGCCCTTAACAACCCCCGGCTTGTGGGGTCTTCCCGGCGCAGGCCGGGGTGCCTGGACAAAAATGGGGGATGCC